>JALHNH010000019.1 GCA_022843625.1 Bryobacter sp.
GCTAACTATATGAGAAATCATAGGCTTGGCTTCCAAAATACAGAGGTGAGATGACAATAACAAAATTAACCACGTTGTTTCTAGCGCTCGTGCTGAGTTGTGGCCTGGCCCTTGGGCAGACCGCAACCGGTTCCTTGAGCGGAACAATTACAGACGCAAATGGGGCTTTTGTCCCCGGCGTAAAGCTAACGGCAACCAATACTGACAATGGAACGAAGCTGGAAACAGTGAGCACGGACGCGGGATTATACGTTTTCCCGTCTGTTGCCGCAGGCAGCTATTCCCTGGCGGTAGAAAAGTCGGGTTTCAAAAAGTTGACCCGTACCAATATTGAAATCCGCATCGCACAGCGACTGGACCTTGATCTGAAGCTGGAAATTGGCGATGTGCAGCAGACCATCGAAGTGACGGCACAATCCCCGTTGCTTGAGACGTCTACTAGCGAAAAGAGTACGAATTTTTCCCCGAAGTTCATGAACGAAGTGCCCCTCTTTACAGGTGCAATCCGCAACCCCCGCAGCTTCCTCAGCTATTTGCCTGGCGTTAATGCCGGCGCTGAAGTCAGCATTTCGGGATCGGGCGGTCGTGCACAGGAAGTACAGATTGATGGCGCTTCGGCCATCATTCCTGAATCGGGTGGCACGGTATTCAACATGCCGTCAGCCGAAATGTTCCAGGAATTCAAGCTGATCACCGGTGCCTACTCATCGGAGTACGGTCGTTTTGGTGGCGGCGTGGAACAGTACCTGACCAAGAGTGGCAGCAGCTGGTATCACGGTACGGCATTTTTGAATATGCGCCGCGACATCTGGAATGCCAACGCCTGGGCACGTAACGCCAACCCCAACCCCGCACAGAACTTTCGACCGAAAGAACGCCAGAACGAAATTGGCGGCGCGGGCGGCGGTCCGGTTTACATCCCGAAGGTGTATGACGGCCGCAACAAGAGCTTCTTCTACTACACCTACACGCAGCGTTTGCTCCCTGCAAACATTAGCTTCCCTCTCAGCACAGTGCCGACAGCACAGATGAAGGGCGGAGACTTTTCACAGCTGGGCACGCAGTTGATCTATGACCCGGCGACGACGGCTGGTGGTGTGCGCACGCCCTTCCCTGGCAACCGCATCCCGACGAACCGTTTCAGCACGGTAGCACGCAACCTGATCCCGCTGCTTCCGGATCCAACTCGGCCTGCGCTGCTTCAGAACTACGACTTCGTGAATCAGCAGACGATTGAACAGAAGATCTGGAGCATCAAGGCAGATCATGCATTCACCACAACGAACCGTTTGTCCTTCTTCCTGAGCAAGGAAAATGGTGGTACGAACGACACTACGAATTTCGCGGGCCCGATTGGAAACGGTCTCGGCTTTAGCGGACAGTTGCCCTGGAACATTCGTGTGAATCACGACTACTCATTCAGCCCGGGGCTGTTTATGCACACCACTTTTGGCTACTCAGCTACGCGTCAGTTGTGGGATAACCCCGCACAGGCTGGTGCTGGTTCACGGCTTGGCATTCCTGGCCTGACGGCAGAAGCAGACGCGATGCCGCGTATTCAGTTCCGCGGAACTGCTGGCTTGTCGCCCTATGGCGTTCAGGACGGCAAAGTTGCCAACGGTGGACAGGATAACGACACGGTAATGATTACTCAGGGTTGGACCTGGCTGAAGGGCAAGCACGAAATCAAGTTTGGCTGGGACTGGCGCAAGCTGACCACCTTTGGTTTCGACCTTGCTGGTTCGAACGGTCTTTACATCTTCAACCGCAATCAGACGGCAGTTCCGAATTCGACGACCGGAAGCGGCCACGAATTCGCCAGCTTGCTGCTGGGTGCCGTGCAGGAAGCCAACAAGACGGTATTGCCGGTATTGCTCGATCAAATCCATTACGGATACAACTCGGGCTTCATTCAAGACAACTTCCGCATGACCAAGAAGCTGACGTTGAACCTTGGCATCCGTTATGAAGTGCCGATCGGCTGGCACATTCCGAACGGAAATTACTCCGGACTTGATATGCGTGTGCCAAACCCTGGCGCAGGCGGACTGCCCGGCGCACTGGTGTTCTTCGGTAAGGGCCCCGGCCGCACCGGTGAAACACGCCCCTATCCAACCGACTGGTCCAACATCGGACCCCGCCTGGGCTTTGCCTATCAGGTAGGACCGAAGACTGTAATCCGTGGCGGCTGGGGTATTTTCTACCAGACCCTCGGCAACGGTGGTTGCGGCTGCCGTCAGGGCTTTGCCAACACCAACACCCTGGTAAGCAACAACCCGGATCCGATCCTGAACTGGGATGGCGGTATCCCGACCGCTGCGGGCTTCCGTCCCCCACCATTGCTTGACTCAACCCTTTCGAACTTCCAGAACATCGACTTCTTCTCGCCCACCTACGGTAAGGCACCGAGAGTCTACAACTGGAGCATCAACATTCAGCATGAACTCAAGGGCTTCCTGATCGACGCAGCTTATGTCGGTAACCGCGGTAATGGTTTGAACTCAACGATCAATCAGAACCAGTTGCCTACAAGCAATCTGTCACGCGGCAGCCTGCTGACGCAGCCGGCGAATTCAGCCGCCGCACAGGCAGCTGGCATCCGTATTCCTTATGCTGGCTTCCCGGCAAATGGAACCGTAGGTCAGTCTCTGCGGCCCTTCCCGCAATTCCTCGACATCAATGGCCGCAACACCGGCCAGGGACAGACCTGGTATGACTCTGCTCAGTTGAAAGTGGAACGCCGTTTTGGCAACTTCCAGTTGCTGACCTCCTACACCTGGTCGAAGTCGCTCGCAAACGCGCACTTCCGCCAAATCTTCAGCCAGCAGTTCAACGTTGGCGCACAGGATGCTTACAACCTCAGCGACATGAAGAGCTTCCTGCCGTTTGACCAGCCGCATGTATTCAACATTGTCTGGACCTACGACATGCCTTTTGGCAAGGGCAAGAAGTTTATGGGCAACGCCAACCACATCGTCAACGGTTTGGTGGGTGGCTGGGTAGTCAGCGGAGCACAGCGCTATTATTCGGGCAACCTGATCCAGGTTGTAACCCCGGGCAATCCGCTGGGCCAGACATTGTTCTCGACGGCAACCAAGGCCATGCGTAACAACGTCGACATCCGCACTGGCGCAAGCTACGGCGATCTCGATCCGAACAACCCGAACGTACGCTGGTTCAATGCCGGGGCATTCAGCCCGGCGGCACCGTTTACGCTCGGAAATGCAGCTCTGTACTATGACGACTTCCGTCAGCCAGCCATTGCATTCGAAAACATCGGACTGTCCAAGAGGACGGTACTGTTTCAGAATGAGAAGAATCCGGTGGTGCTGAATTTCCGCGCCGACGCCTTCAACGCATTCAACCGTACCCGATTTGGTGGAGTCAACGGTGTGGTAGGTAACGCAGCCTTTGGGCGTCCGACGGGCCCGCAGGTTGGCGCACGTGCCATCACGATGGGTTTGCGAATCAGCTTCTAAGCTGCTTCGTTTTGATTGGCGAAAGGGCGCTCCCGCAAGGGGGCGCCTTTTCTATTTAATGGCCATGGTAACGCCGGTTTGGGTATCGACTCCGCCGATGTTAACCACGACTGGGACAGCCGCCCCAACCGGGGCGTTCGAAGGAATCGAAATGTTGATTTGGAGAAGCCCGGGGACGCTGCCGATGGGGGATATGGCTCCAATGACACTCGCAGCGATGCCGCCAACGGTGACGCTCACCGTCGCAGACGGGATGACAACAGCGCTCGGGGCGATTAGCGTAGCGGCGGCTGTAGTGGGCGCGGCCACGGAGGCATTGGTGGCACCGATGCCACTGACATAAAGAACAGCAATGCCGCCTTTGAGAGCTGGAGCCGCATTGGAATTGAGGGTGTAATCGTTGGTGCTGAGGTTGTAATTGAGGATAGCCCCCTGGCCGCGACCGGAAGCGTCGGTCGTATAAATCCCCGGGCTGGTGGGTGCGACGGTAAGCGAGACAGGCGCGGAGGCAAGGCCGTTGTAGCTGAGGATGAGATCGGCGGCGGCGCCGCTGATGTTATAGGGGACGATCACGCTGGCCTGGTTCGCGCTGGTGTAGAGGATGGGGGAGGCAACTCCACCAATGGTGACCGATGTAGCCGGTCCGGTAACCGGCAATGCATTGGGGATTTGGGGTGCTGGAACGGCCGGATTGAAGAGCGTGAGCGTGGCCGGACCGAGGCCGAGACCAAATAGTGTCAGCAACTGGCCGGGCGAAATGGTGCCCTGAGCATAGCTTGCTGAATCGACTACTGCGTTGACTTGAGGTCGTGGGCCGTAGATTTGGAATTGCGCTTCGCTGGAAGTGCCGCCACCAGGATTGGGTGTGGTGACCGCCATTCGCAAGTAACCAGGGCTTAAGAGATAAGAAGCAGGTACAGTAACCAGCATCGCGTTCTCGCCCACCTGCCGGGAGGTGAGGTTGCCTTGAAGACCGACCGAACCAGGAACTCCAGAAAGGACGCCTGTCGTGCTGTTGATCGCCATACCAGAGGGGAGCCCTGCGGCGGACCAGGTTGGGGCACTGGCTGCGCCAACAGACCGCGCCGCATTTGCACCGGGATAGGTGCTGCTAAGGGTGCCTGCGACCAGTGCCGTTGTAGGGCCGGTGACGCGCAGAGAGCTCGAAGTAGATGGCATGATGTGCATCTTGAAAGGCATGTAAGAGGTAGCTGTGATCGGCGAAGTCGAATCTTCTACCTGAAGCGTGAAGTAGTAGGTTCCGGCAGCGGTGGGCGTGCCCTGAAGCTGATTGCCGCTGAGGTTGATGCCGGGCGGGAGCTGGCCGCCGACAAGGCTCCAGGTGTAGGGAGACGTCCCGCCGGCAGCAGTAAGATTGAGTGCCGTGTAAGCTGTGCTGACGGTACCAGCTGGCATGGGAGAACCCATCGGGATTCGCAAAAAGCTGGCCGTGCTCGGATAAACAGGAATATAGAAATTTTCTGAGGCCGTGGTGGTGCCGTCTGTGGCGGTGATCGTGGCTTCATTGGTGAATCCGGTTGCCGACACGGTTGAGTTGGCAAAATAGCTTTCGCCATAGATCGTGACAAAACTTTGAGCCGATTGCTGAATGACGCCGATCGGCCAGGTGCTGAAAATATTGGGGGCGGCGGCGACGACGTTGAGGGTGACGGGAAGAGTAAGAGAGGGATTGGCAGTGCCAGTGGATTTGATTGTGATGTTGGCGGTGTAAGCCTTGGGCGAAAGCCCCGTAGGGTCGACCGTGACATTGATCGAATTGAAGAGCCCGGCGAGTGTGATGTTGCCTGTGGGGGTCACCTTGAGCCAGGGAGCGCTTTGGACGCTCAGAGAGGCGGCGGTAGCAGCGCCAGTATTGGACAAGATGAAAGTAGAACTCAGATTGGGATTGCCAGTGACGGGCTGGCTGGTGGTGTAGCTGAAAGTGATCGCTGTTGGCGAAACCGTGATTGTGGGCGGTGGAGTGCCGATGACAAGCGTCACGGTGACAACGGCTGTGGGCAGAGGAGACCCGGTAGTGCCCGTAAACGTAATTGTGCCCACATAGCTGCCTGCGGCGAGGCCTGTGGGATTGACTTGCACGCTTACCGTCTGTGGCGCCCTCCCGCTGGAGGCAGAGACCAGAAGCCAGCCAGCGAAGTGAGGGGCGGCACCGGTGACCGCAACGGTGAAACCACCTCCCGGCGGTGCGCTTTGTACGCTTACGCTCTGCGCAGTGGGTAACGTCAAGGCCCCCACCGTCGCCGTAAATCTTAGGGCAGAGCTATTGGTTGTCAGGGTTTGCGCCCAGACGTTCGATATCAGCATCAGAGAGGCGAAGGCTAGTTTGTTCATCGAGACTACTCCCTCTCTTGATCGGCAACTAGGTGAAGCACTGCATTCCCCGAATCTATTTTGGGGGAGTAGCCCAAAACGGCATAGAATGAAGCAAACGCAATATATTATGAATTCGACTTTCCGGCTCGCGATTGTCCTGGCTCCCGTCATGGCCTGGGGACAAACGCAGGATTTTTCAAGCACCGTCAAGCCCATGCTGACCAAATCCTGTGCACCCTGCCATAACGAACAGAATGCTTCTGGCAGCGTGAACATCAAGCCGTTCACAGAGGCAAGTTCGCTGGGTGAATACCGAGATGACTGGGAGCGGATCATCAAGAAGGTGCGCTCGGGCGAAATGCCGCCGAAGGGATTTCCAAGGCCTGCGCAGGCGCAGATTGATCAAGTTCTCGGCTACGTCCAAAGTGAGTTTGAAAAGGCCGATGCAAAGATTCCGTCAGACCCGGGCCGGGTTACGGCGCGCCGCTTGAATCGCAACGAATATACGAATACGATTCGCGACCTGCTGCAGGTGGATTTCCGCGCCGATCAGGATTTCCCAACCGATGACTCCGGGCACGGCTTCGACAACATCGGCGATGTGCTAACCATCTCCCCACTATTGATGGAGAAGTACCTAAATGCAGCAGAGCGGATTTCGGCTCGTGCGCTTGGCTTGGACCCATTGCCGAAAAAGCCAATTGAATTTGAGCTTCACAGCAAGGACAAGAAAATTCGCCGGGTGGCACCGTCGCTCATCGAAGCTACGCACCGCGTAGATTGGGACGCCGAATATCAGATCGAGATCGGATTGCCCGGCGAACGTGTGAACGGCAAGCCGGTTTTGCTTGGCTTCTGGATGGACGGCAAACTGCTGCACACGCAACTGATCGAGACAAAGCCTTCGGGGCTGGTTTACTTCAATCCTTACTCGGCTGAGCAATTCCGCTTGTTTTTGCCTGCAGGCGAGCATCGTTTCCGTGCCGGGTTTATCGACGATGAGTTTGTAAAGACGCTGGCACCGGAAGACCTTTACAAGGACAAAAAGAACAAGTTCCTGAACATGATCAAGCTGGTGGGGCCCTATGCTTCGAAAGCTGAGCCTGCCAGCCGCAAGGCGATTCTGATTTGTGACCCTGCCAGTGGAACCGTCTGTGTAGAGAAGATTCTCGGCAACCTCGCGCGGCGTGCGTGGCGCCGGCCAGTGACGGCGGCTGAAGTGAAGTCGCTATCGCGCTTTGTGGCATTGGCCAAGACTGAAGGCCAGACGGCGGAGCAGGGTTTGCAGGTGGCAATGACGGCGATGCTGGTTTCACCGCACTTTCTATTCCGGATCGAACGGGATCTTTATCCGAAAGACCCGCTTAAGACGCATCCGATTACGCCGCTTGAGCTCGCAACGAGGCTGAGTTATTACCTGTGGTCTTCAATGCCGGATGAGGAATTGCTGAAGCTCGCCGAGACGGGCAAGCTACGCGAACTGGCTGTGATGGAAGCGCAAGTGAAGCGCATGTTGAATGATGCCAAGTCTGCTGCTCTGGCTGCGAATTTCGCCGGGCAGTGGCTGGAAACGCGCAACCTGAATAGCGTCAAGCCAGACCCGAAGAAGTTCCCTGAGTGGAACCCGGAATTGCGCGATGCGATGGCGGAAGAGACGCGACTCTTTTTTGAGACGGTGCTGCGCGATAACCTGTCGATCGGGACTTTCCTGGACGCGAAGTTTACATTCCTGAACGAGACGCTGGCCAAGCACTACGGCATTGCTAGTGTGACCGGGCCGGAGTTTCGACGGGTGGAATTGACAGGCAACCAGCGGGGCGGGATTTTGACGCAGGCCAGTGTATTGACTGTGTCGAGTTATCCGACGCGGACTTCGCCCGTGATCCGAGGCAAGTACATTTTACAGAACGTCTTTGGAGCACCGCCTCCGCCCCCTCCACCCGATGTACCGCTGCTCGACGAAGAAAAGGTGGGCAGCAATGGATCACTGCGGCAACAGCTTGAGAAGCACCGCTCGAGCGCAATGTGCGCCAGCTGTCATAACCGGATGGACACGCTCGGGTTTGCCCTGGAGAATTACGATGGTACGGGCAAGTGGCGGGATCTTGATGGCAAGTTTGCAATCGAGCCCGCCGGGACGCTGCCGAACGGGAAGGCTTTCCAGAACCCGTCGGAGTTGCGGCAGGTGCTGGCCGGGGACATGGGCGAGTTTGCTCACAACCTGGTAGAAAAGATGATGACCTATGCACTGGGCCGAGGCCTCGAGCGATTTGACCGTCGCACAGTGCAGGGTGTGCAGGATAAACTGGCAGCAGATCAGTATCGCTTCCAGACGTTGATATTTGAAGTAGTTCGCAGTTTGCCCTTCCAGACCAAACGGGCAGAATATTCCAAGCAGGAGCTGGCAAAGAAATGATGACTCGGAAAGCATTATCACGGCGTACGATGTTGCGTGGAGTGGGCGCGGCGATTGCCCTGCCTGCGATGGATGCGATGGCACCGGCCTTTGCGTCGAGCCAGTTGCCTGGGCCCAAGCCTGTCCGAATGGCCTTTGTGTATGTGCCGAATGGCATCGATATGCGCAACTGGACGCCTGCTAACGAAGGCGCACTGCCAGCAGAGTTGCCTCGAATTCTGAAGCCCCTCGAAGGCCACAAGAAAGACATCACGATTCTGTCGAATCTGACTCATAACGGCGGCAGAGCTTTGCTTGATGGAGCGGGCGATCATGGCCGTTGCTGCGGTGGCTATCTGAGTGGCGTGCAGCCGCGCAAGAGCTTTGTTGATATCAAGGCTGGCGTTTCGATGGACCAGATTGTAGCCAATGCAATTGGCAACCAGACGCGGTTTCCGAGTCTTGAAGTTGGACTCGAAGATGCACGTCAGGCTGGAGATTGCGACTCCGGTTACTCTTGCGCCTACACCAATAATCTCGCCTGGCGGAGTGAGACGCAGGCCCTGCCTCCGATCCTCGATCCGCGCGCGTTGTTTGAGCGTCTCTTCGGGACCGGTGCGGAACTGAGCCCGGAAGCCAAGGCAAGGCAGGCGAAGTATCGCCGGTCAATTCTCGATTTTGTGATGGGCGACACGAGGAAGCTGGAAGCGAATCTCGGGCCCACAGACCGTCGCAAGCTCGATGAATACCTGTCTTCGATTCGATCCATTGAACAGCAACTGGAGCGGGCTGAAAAAGACAATTCGCAGATCAATCCAGGGATGGATAAACCCTACGGTGTGCCGGCTGACTTTGCGGAACACTTCAAACTAATGACGGATATGATCACGGTTGCCTTCCAGGCCGATCTGTCCCGCGTGGTGACTTTCCTGGTGACTCGTGAAGGCACGTCGCGCCCCTATCGCGAAATCGGGATTGCCGATGGACACCATCCGCTAACGCACCACATGAACAAGCCGGACTTGATCGAGAAGGTAACGCAGATCAACACTTACCACGTGCAGCAGTTTGCTGGCTGGATCGAGAAGTTGAAGAGCGCCAAAGAAGGAGACTCGAACGTACTCGAGAATTCGATGATCGTTTATGGTGCGGGCTTGTCCGATGGCAACCGCCATACGCATGAGGATCTGCCAACGCTGATTGCTGGCAACGGTGGCGGCTATATCAAGTCTGGACGCCGTGTGGTGGCAAGACGTGAGACGCCGATGTCGAATCTCTTCCTGACGATGATGGACCGGATGGGTGTGCAGGTGGATCACTTTGGTGATGCCACGGGACGCCTGGCCGGGCTTGATCTGGCATAGAAGCCATGCAAGCACCTGGAGGGATGCGGCCGCCAATAGGCGTGCACTTTGATGCAGCCTTTGGCGATAACCTCGATGACCTGTTGGCTTTGAGTCTTTTGTACTCCCTCGATAACCGGAATGAATGCCGGGTGATCGGGATGACTACGTCGAAGGACAATCTGCAGTCGGCTGGTTTGTATGAGGTTTACCAGAAGATGTATGGCGGCAGGCCGACGGCAATCGGCATGCAGACGGGCAAGGTTCGCTCAGAGTCGGGCGCTTTGCTGAAGGCTGCGGCTGAGGGTCAGGCGACGACGGTAAAGTCTGTGCTGGATACCGCGGAGCCACATGGGTTGATCCGGAATGTGTTGACGGCCAATCACGACGGCAACGCGGTGATCATCTGCACAGGGCCAACGGACAACTTGCGGGATTTGCTGAAGCTGCAGACGGCACGGCCAGTGGTTGCGGCGAAGGTGAAGACGCTCTATCTGGTGGGAGAGGCAGCGAAGCCAATCGAAGACTGGCCGACGCCTGTTGTGACGGTGGCGGCCCCGGCAGGGCTCAGTTATGCGGCCAAGGCGGCAGACTTTGGCTGGAACGAAAAGCATCCTGCGGCACAGGCGCTAGCTGCCAGTCCAGATGCGAAATTGAACCGGGCGGCCATGGCCGCGGTGCTGCAAGCAGTGCGTGGCAAAGACTTCGTGATGACCGATGCTGTACTGGCGGAACTAGTGGCGGCAAAGCCAATTCCGCGGCAGCGGATGAGAGGATTCGGAGACTAGATGATTCGTCGTAGAGAGATCTTTGGGGCGCTGGCAGCGCCCCTTTTTGCGCAACAGCCTGCAGTGGTTTGGAAGAATGCACGTGAGTTGACGATTGAAGGCCAAGGCTGGACCGACACGAAGGCTCCGTGGGATCGCCTGCCGGCCAAGGCCGAGGCGTTGGTGCGCAAAGAGGTCTGGGATCTGAGCCGGCATGGGTCTGGGATTCAGGTTCGGTTTCGAACGAATGCAACGGCAATTCATGCGCGCTGGACACTGGGTGGCAAGACGGTGGCGATGCCGAATACCGCAGGAATGGCGCATAGTGGCCTGGATCTTTACGTGCGGGACAATGCCGGTAAATTGCGGTGGCTCGGGTTTGGAGCTCCTCAAAAAGCCGAGTTGAGCGAGGCCGTGCTAATCAAAGATATTCCGGCTGGGTGGCGGGATTATGTTTTGTATCTGCCTTTGTTCAATTCTGTGCAGTCGCTTGAGATTGGGGTAGCGCAAGGGAGTGAAATTGCGGCGGCAGCCAAACGTACTGAGTTGCCGATTGTATTCTATGGAACTTCGATTACTCATGCGGCCGGTGCCTCACGCGCTGGCATGTCGCATGTGTCGATTCTGGGCAGGCGCTTTGACCGACCGGTAATCAATCTGGGTTTTTCGGGAAACGGGCGGATGGAGATCGAAGTGGCGAGGCTGTTGACCGAGTTGCCTGCGGCTGTTTATGTGATCGACTGTCTGCCCAACATTGTTGCGGCACAGGTGACCGAGCGAACCGAGCCGCTGGTGAAGGAATTGAAGCGGGCACATCCCGAGACGCCGATCCTGCTGGTGGAAGACCGCACTTATCAGGACGCGTTTTTGGTGGAGGCCAAACGCAAGCGGAATGTGGATAGCCGGATTGCGTTCAAGGCCGCTTATGAGAGATTGCGTAAGGAAAAGGTGAAGGGTCTTTACTATCTTGAGGGTGATGGCCTGCTGGGCGTGGACGGGGAAGGAACCATCGATAGCTCGCACCCGACAGATCTTGGCTACGTGCGTCAGGCCGATGCCTTTGAGAAGGTGTTGCGCAAGATCTTGAAGTCCAGTCGATAAACTATGCCGTTTGAGTTAGTGACACGAAGGTTGGAAAACGTCCTGCTGATCGAGATTGTGGGCGAGTTTGTTCTAAGCCAGAAACTGAGGCGCTGTTCAACAGTGATTCGGGATGCAGGCGATGCGACAGCCTTTGTGGTGGACTTAAGCCAATGCGGGAAGCTGGATAGCGCAGGCTTGGGGGAACTATTGATGTGGTACAGCCTTGCAATGCGAAGCAAGAAGAAGATACTGCTCATTGGGGTAAAGGAAAGCATCAAGTGTGTGATGCAGACAGCAAGGGTGGACGGAATTCTGCTTGGGGCTCGAGATCTGGAAGCGGCACTAGCCGAGCTCCGCGCGTAACCCCAGAGTACGGATCATTCGAAGCAGCGAATTGGGGTGTACCCCAAGAAGACCTGCGGCAACTTTGTAATCGCCTCTGGCCTGCTGCCATGCCTCGACGATAGCGCTGCGTTTGGCATCGTGGATACTGCGATGAAAGGCAGGGGCCGCGTCTGGCGAAGAAACAGAGGTTTCCAGGATCGAGTCGGGAAGATCTTCGAGTTGCACTTCGGGCAGATCTCCGAGCACAACAGCCCGCTCAATGGCATTCTCGAGTTCGCGAATGTTGCCTGGCCAATCGTAAGTTCTGAGTGCAGACAGGGCTGCCGGGGTGAACCCACAAACGCTGCGGCCTGCGGCGGCACCGGCGCGAGAAAGAAAAGCGGCGGCTAGAAGTTCAATGTCTTCGCCACGTTCGCGCAGGGGCGGAGTGCGGAGGCTGACGACATTGAGACGGTGGAAGAGGTCTTCGCGGAAGCTACCCTTTTTCACTTCAGCAGCAAGGTCCCGATTGGTGGCAGCAACCACACGAATGTCGAGGGTGATTGTCTTTCGGCCACCGACACGCTCACATTCGCGCTGCTGCAGAACCCGAAGCATCTTGGCTTGGAGCGGCAGCGCCATCTCGCCAATTTCGTCGAGAAAGACCGTGCCGCCAGCGGCGAGTTCCAGCTTGCCCTGACGCTGTTCTGTGGCTCCAGTGAAGGAGCCTTTTTCATGGCCGAAGAGCTCGCTCTCGAGCAGGGTCTCGGTGATGGCAGCGCAGTTGAGCGCGACGAAGGGACGGCTGTTGCGAGGGCTGAGCCGATGGAGGGCGCGGGCGACGAGTTCTTTGCCAGTGCCGCTCTCGCCCTGAATTAGCACAGTGGTTTCGCGTGGAGCAACCTTGTCGATTTGTCTCAAGAGCGTTTGAGTGACGGCTGAGGTGCCGAGGATTCCTGTGCGCGAAGAGATTTGCTCTTCGGCCAGAGAAGTTCGGATTTCGAGATTCGTAATCTCGGAGGCAGTGTCGAGTGCGCCAGCGGCGATAGCAGCGAGTGCGGCGAAGGTAGCCCCGGTATCTTTTGGAGATTCACAATGCCAGATGAGACAAGCGGCAAGGTTAGGCCCAAAAGCAAAGGTCTGAATCAGAGCCTTGGGGTGGTCGTTTTTTTCGTTGGCAAGGCAAGTCAGCCAGGGTGTTTCTGTATCACGATGACGGGCATCGAGACGCTTTGCCCACTCAGCAGGTGTGCCGCCGATGAAGATGTCCAGTTGGCCAGGACCGAGTTCTCCGGATGCGATTTCACGGATCTGGGCTTCGAGCGCATTCTGATCATCGAGATCGAGTCCATGCATGGCGCGAAAGAGGTAGAAGAGACTGCATGCGGCGATTAGACTCTGGCCCGAAGGGCGATCCCCCTGAGTTTGCCGAAAGAGTAAATCGATTTCGCCGATACGGATTCGGTCTCCATCGTCGAGCATGGCTTCGGTGACCGGCACCCCGTTGATTCTGCACGATGCCTCGCCGGTGAGTGAGAAGAGTAGAAATTTACTTTCTGAACTCTGGATCTCGCAGTGACGCGGAGCAAGCCCTTCTCCCGTGAGGACGATATCAACCGATGGGTCTGTGCCGATGCGGACACGACCGGAATCGAGTTCAAAGCGGAGACCGGTTTCAGGGCCGCGGACCACCAGCAGAAGAGCAACACTCATGGGAGTAACTATGAGAATGACACCTTCAGGGGGACGCTGTGAACCCTTGAGTTCATGGATTCACGCCAGGGTTTGTACTTGGATCGGATTCGACGCCTAAGTTGTTGATTCTGCGTTGGCGAGTTCGCGGAATTCAAATTGCACACTAATACAGCGTCCGGCAACGAAGCCGAACGAACTTCAACAAGGAGCAAGACAATGAAACCGATTCTCAATACCCTGATGCTGGCGACGATGGCGGTGGCCGGATTTGCCGCAGACAAGAAGCTCAACTTTCATGCGGAGTTTCCTTTCACAGTGGGCAAGGTGGCAATGCCTGCTGGACAGTACTCGGTGGCAATTGCTACCAGGACTGCGACAGTGATTCAAATCACGAATGCAGGCGATGGCAAGAGCGCCTTTGTGAACCTGCCTTCCAAGACCGCGCTTGGGGCAGCAGACCGCAAGGCTGAGATCGTGTTTCGTTGCGGCGACCGTGGCTGTTCGATCACGAAGGTGGCAAATCTGCTGGAGGGGCATGCCAACTCAGCATGGACGAGCAAGGACAAGGCATCAAAACTGATCGCAATCAGCTTGACGCCCAATGTCAACAAAGCGGACTAGCACTCGCGGACAAAGAAACAACCAGGAAATTTCAAGAGGAGACAGAAAAATGAAAACGATTCTCAAAGCAGTAATGATGACCTCGCTGGCAGTAGCGGGATTTGGGGCAGAGCCGATGGCGAAACTGAAAGTTGGCTTTCCTTTCGCAGTGGGATCGACCAAGATGCCTGCGGGCGAATACCGGATCTCGATAGCGCCCAACGGTGGCAGGACGCTAAAGATCGAGAGCATGGCCAACGGCCAGTCGGCTTTCCTTGCGATGCCTCTCCAGGATCTGATTCCAGATAGCCAAACCGGGAAAAAAGTTGAATTTGAGTGCCAGGCACAAGAGTGCAAGATCACTCGCATCTTCAATCTCGATCGAGGCTACCTGTTCTCAACCGGGAAGAAGGCCAAGGCCGCAGGGGAACGAATGATCGTGCAACTGACGACCGGCAATACGAAGACCGAATAAAAGCCGGAGCTTCATGAACTCGAAACCTTCTCAGGCGGAATGAGAGAACCCCTGAGGTGGATTGAGGCCCGCTAGCTGAAAGGCTGGCGGGCTCTTGTATTTCAGGTTCCTGCTGCTTCAGTGAGTTCGCGCGTGGATGCAGGAGAGGTTCGGTTGAGGTCGATCCATCGAGAAAGAGTCTTTTCGAGAACAGCAAGAGAAATCGGTTTGGAGATGTAGTCATCCATCCCGGATTCAAGGCAGCGTTCGCGATCCCCCGGCATGGCATGAGCGGTCATAGCGAGAATCGGAGTGCGCGGCAGGTGTTCTGCGGTTTCCCATTCACGAATCGTTCTAGTTGCCTCAAAGCCATCCATCTCGGGCATCTGACAATCCATCAACACCAGTGGATAGGCAGTCGCTTTGAGGGCTTCCACCGCCTTGGCACCATTGTCGACAATGTCGGCAAATAGACCGAGTTTTTCAAGCATACGGATCGCAACACGTTGATTGATGAGGTTGTCTTCGGCAATCAGAATTCTGGAGCTTGAATCGGTTCGCGACAATGCTTCCTCAACCAGACGATGGCTCAGTTCGAGCAGTTCGGAAGAAGGCTCGGGAGTGGCGCTGAGACCCTCAATGACTTCAATCAGATTGCTCTGGCGGAAGGGATCTGACAATGTCGCGGCAAAAAGGGAGTCATGCTCCCGCTGAATTGCGCGATCCCGAATACGAACCAATCGCAGCAAAGACCTGGATGGATCGATTCCAGCACCCACCAGGAGATTTGCTAAAGTAACCGAACTCATATCCGCCAGTTCGTCATGCACCAGGATCAGAGCGAATGGCTCGTTCTGGGCCTGAGCGTCGCCAGCACGGAGAATGAGTTCCTGGCCGCTGGTGGCTGCCGTTACGTCAAATCCGAGGCCTTGAATGACGTGGCGGGCACTTTCCCACTGTTCGTGACGAGGGATCGCTACCAGCGCACGCCTTGCTTTGGTCCAATCCATGCGCGTCAGCGTGATTGCCGCACGCTCTGAAGCAATCTGAAGGGGGACACGGAACCAGAAGCGTGAGCCCCCTCCGGACCTCAACTCCGTTCCAATTTGTCCCCCCATCATCTCCACCAATTGCCGGCTGATCGCCAGCCCCAAACCAGTGCCGCCAAAGCGCCGCGTGGTTGAGCCATCCCCTTGTGTAAAGGGCTGGAAGAGGTGCAACTTCAACCCCGGCTCGATACCAATACCGGTGTCAAGAACCTCAACTTCAATGTCGCAATTGTTCCCCTCCTTGCGACTGATGTGTACACGGATCACCACCTGACCCGCAGCAGTAAACTTGATGGCATTGCCTGTGAGGTTTGTGATCACCTGCTGAATGCGGTAGGGATCCCCTATAAAGGTCGCGGGTAGATCCGTATCAAATGTGGCAGCGAAGTCGAGGTTTTTCTCCTGTGCCTGTTCGGCGAGCAGTTCCACGACATCTTCAACGCTCTCGCGGAGCTGGAATTCGATCTTTTCAATTTCCACGCGCCCCGCTTCAATCTTTGAAAAGTCGAGAACATCATTGATGATGTTCATCAGATATTGGGCGCTCCGACGGACTGCATCGGCGTATTCGCGTTGTTCAGTATCAAGCGCGGTATCCGACAGCAGATCGGTCATGCCGATAATGCCATTCATCGGAGTGCGAATTTCGTGGCTCACATTGGCAAGAAATTCACTCTTGAGTCGCGAGGCATGAAGGGCTTCGTCCCGGGCCTCCACGAGCGCAGCTTCTACCTGCTTCATGTGCGAAATGTCGGTGAGAGTGCCTTCGTAGAACTCAATTTCGCCATCAGCCGACTTGACCACGCGGGCATTTTCGAGCACGGTCAGGATTGTCCCGTCGTTGCGTCTGAGGCGCAGTTCGAAGTTGTTCAATGCTCCATCAATCTGTAGCTGATGTATTGCGAGGCTGCGGTCGACAGGATCCACATAGAGATCTGTTTCAATTGATGTCTGGCGAAGGTCTTCAATCGAGTCATAGCCCAGCATCGCAACCAGAGCCGGATTGGCTTCGAGAATTTTGCCATCGGAGCTGGACCGGTAGACGCCTTCAGAGACGTTTTCAAACAGTGAAAGAAAGCGTTTCTCGCTGGCCGCCAAAGCCACGCTCTGCTGCTTCAATTCAGTGATGTCACGCACGACCATCTGCACAGCTGGATGATCCTGGTAGGCAAATTCGGTAGCGACGATTTCGACGTCGATCTGTTTACCGTCCAGACGTGAGAAACGATGATGCGTAGGGCGAACTTCGCCTGCCTCATTCCGGATCTGAGCCCAATTCATCTCGGCATCATCTTCAGTGCTGAGAGATTTTAAGTCTGTACCAAGGATGTTCTTGGCAGATTCAGCGCCAAAGAGCGAAACACCAGTTGAATTTACGAAGAGAATCTTGCCTTCGCGATGCACAAGAATGGCATCGGGGCTGACTTCCACGAGGCGGCGATAACGCTCCTCACTTTCACGCAGTGCACGCTCAGCTTCTTTACGCTCCATCAGATCACGATGATAAGCGCGAAGCAGGAAGGCAAGAAATGCTGCCAGCAGGCAGGAGGCAAGTACTAGAAGATTGACTTCCTGCCAGCGGTTGGTAATCTCTACCGCGATCTCACGATATTGCTGCCAAAGCCGAGAGGAAGCACTCCGCACTTCTTGCAGGGCGCGACGGATGTTGCCATCGGCTTCATCGAGATTGGTGGCTTCAAGACTGAGGTTTCGCTCCAGCAGAATCAAAACGGTTTCCAGTCGAATCAGGGAACCCTGTGTTTCGGTGTGCATCGCAGGCAGGCGCTTGGCCTCTTCTACTGCCTTCTTAAGCCTTATCAGATCCTGGATCATCCGCTGTTGCACTTCTACCGAGGG
This sequence comes from Bryobacter sp., assembly GCA_022843625.1. Lineage (GTDB taxonomy): Bacteria > Acidobacteriota > Terriglobia > Bryobacterales > Bryobacteraceae > Bryobacter. The sequence goes on from JALHNH010000019.1 coordinate 17,381, forward strand.
GTCTTGTTTGCGAACCCCAATTACGGACTCCAGATTCCAGAGGCCCTCCTCCAGACGGTTAAATGCCCGGGCTAGTGTCGTGCACTGCTCGAGACGTTCTTGATGGTCTTGTACGGTGTGTATCTGCTGATTTCCAGCCAGCAGACTCAATAGGGCCAAAAGGATAATCACCCAGGTCCATAGCGCAGATGTAAGGAATCGCTTCATGTGAGACGCAAAAAATTAGTTCACATGGGTATCGTCGGAGACGGGTAAGAACTTGAGGGTGTTTAAGCTAAAACCCTTACTCTATTGTTGGGCAGGTCGTACTACGCGTTCGATATGGAGGGCTCGGCCTGAGTTTTCATCAATCTTTACAAGCACGCCATGCAATTCGCCACCCCGCTTGGCAGCTTCCAGGCGAACAGGAAGCGAAGTAAGGAATTTCTTAAGGACAAGGTCTTTGTCGGCCCCGATGACGCCTTCGTACGGTCCGGTCATGCCGCAATCCGTCTGATAGGCGGTGCCGCCGGGGAGGATGCGCGTGTCGGCTGTAGGGATATGTGTGTGAGTACCGATGACAGCGGATACGCGTCCGTCCAGATGCCACCCCATAGCGACTTTTTCGCTGGTGAGTTCAGCATGAAAGTCGAGAAAGCGAACCTTGATGTTTGCCGGAATCTGCGAAATCAGATTATCAGCTTCGCGAAAGGGGCAGTCCAGAGGGGTCATCATGGCGCGGCCCTGGATGTTGAGGATGGCAACCTTGACGCCGTTGCGGGCTTCCACATAGATCAGACCCTTGCCGGGGAGATCGTGTGGGTAATTAGCAGGCCGGGTGACACGAGGGCTGCGGTCGAGATATTCGTAAAAGTCACGCTTGTCCCAGACGTGGTTGCCAGTAGTGATGGCATCAACCCCCATGGAGATTAAATCGTCTGCGATCTGGGGGGTTACACCGAAGCCGCCAGCTGAATTTTCGGCGTTGGCTATTGTCATCTGGACTCCGTAGGTGGCCTGGAGTTCGGCCAGATGAGAGGCGACCATGTTACGGCCAGTGGAGGCGTAAATGTCGCCAATAAAAAGGAGGTTCATTCTGTAGCTGGAAAGAGTAGTGAAGCGCACATCGACGTACGAATCCCCGTCATTGACCCTTGCTTAAGCTAGGGTGGGACCCACCGCACGCCATTAGGCTTATCCGACGCCACCCGAAGATGGCCGATCTTGCTCACCGGCGTTGAAAACGAGTTAAAGTCCCGATGACTTTGACTGTTGGATCAAATATTGAGGACCCGCCATACAGCCAACGTACGCTTCCTTTCCAGCATAGCCGAACTTGGGCTAATTGCCGCCACGACCTCGATTTTTATCTGTTGATTGCTCTCGTTCGCGATTTAACTCGAGCATATCCACAGGTTGCGAGTTGTCGCCTAAAAGGTGCTTGACGAAGTAATCGGCGCGCAACCAGAAGAAGTAATTGTTGGCGTCGGCATAGCCGTGGCGCTTGCCCGGAATCACAAATAGGTCGAAGCGCTTGTTGGCTTTGATCAGAGCATCGGCAACACGAAGGGTGGCAGCCGGGTGGACGTTGTCGTCGATATCGCCGGTGGCGAGCATCAGGCGGCCTTTAAGGTTCTTCACCAGATCGGAGTTGCGTTCAACGGTGTATTCAAATTTGGTATTACCGTCTTTGTCTTTTACTTCTTTGACGCCGTGATGCTTCTCACTCCACCACCGATTGTAGATGTTGTTCTCGTGATTGCCTGAAGAAGATACAGCGACCTTGAAGAAGTCTGGATAGACCAGCAACGCAGCCGTCGACATGAATCCGCCGCCGGAGTGGCCATATATGCCGACACGGTCCATGTCGATGAAGGAGTGCCGGCGGGCCAGCTGTTCAATAGCTGCCTTCTTGTCGGCGAGGCCATAGTCGCGCAGATTGCCGTAGCCATAATTGTGATACCACTTGCTGCGCGAAGGGTGGCCGCCGCGGTTGCCTACTTCCATCACGATAAAGCCGAGTTGCGCGAGGGCAACGTTGGGGCTGCGGGGATTGAAAGTCTTGGTAACGCTCTCGGTCTGCGGGCCGGGATAGACAAAGGCAATGATCGGGTACTTCTGCTTCGGGTCGAAATCGAAGGGCTTGTAGAGGACGCCGTAAAGATCGGTGACCCCATCGTCGGCTTTAACCGCAAACGGTTCAGGGGCGACAAAGCCCGCTTCTTTCATCGCCGAGGTGTCGGTAGATTCCAGTTCCATCACCACGTTACCGGCGATATCGAGCAGGGCCGAGGAAGGTTCCCGATTGATGCGTGAGTAAGTGTCTACCAGATACTTGCCGGAATCGGAAAGCGAAGACGAGTGAGATCCATTGCCTCGATCGAGAAGCTTCACGCCAGTGCCGTCCAGCCCTACTTTGTAGAGATGGATGTAGTACGGATCCTCGTCGGCCTCTTTACCGTTGGCTGCGAAGTAAAGCGTGCGTGTCTTTTCATCAATCGCCTCAATGCCCTCGGTGTGATATTCGCCGGAGGTGATCTGGTTCTTCAGCTTGCCATCGCCATCAAAGAGATAGTAGTGCCCCCAGCCATCGCGCTCCGACCAATGAACGAGTTCCTTGCCGTCGGCGAGCAAGCGAAGAGGTTTTACTTCGAGATAAGTATTGAGGCGTTCTTCGATGAGCGTCTTCACTTCGCCGGTTGCGGTATCGGCGACGCAAACGTCGATCTTTTTTAAGTCGCGGCTCGTGCGGTTGAAATAAAGCTTCGAAGAAGACGCACTCAACCACTTGGGGCTTGGGCCTGCTGCCTGTGGTGTCTGCCCTTGCTGTTGTTGATCCTGTTCGCCGGTGCGCTCCACGGCAAAGCGGCGGGCAGCTTCGCGCTCGCGATAGGTAACAGGAGCAGTGTAGATTGCGAGGGTTTGATCTTTGAATTGATCGGCCTTGACCTTGAGACGGCTCTTGGCGGCAATGTCGAAGACTTCAAGATCCGATTGCGGCATGTTGACCTCACCGGGCATGGCATAGCGGTAGGTCTCAAGGCTGGGCCTTGGGTTGGTAAGAGAATTGATCACCCAGAGTTCCCCAACCTTGCGCTGGTCGTTTCGAATGACTGAAATTTTTTGTGAATCCTGCGACCAGAAGACCTGAATGGCCGGCACACGGGGATTCTTCATCTTGCTGGTCATGAGCCGCTTTTCTTCCGCACTGAGGCGACGAGCATAGCCGTAGTTCTCTTCCCCGTCGGTGGTGAGCTGTGTTTCTACAATCGTTGCGTCATCTTCTTTTGCGATGGCCTTGTTGTAGTTGGCTTCATCCATTGCATATAAGTTTTGGCCGCGGGCGTAGACGACGGTCTTTTCGTCTGGAGAGAGCGATGCCCAGCGAGGCTTGCGGGGAGCTTTGTAATCAGGCAGAAGAGCAACACGGGCGGTCGCAAAATCATATTCAAAGTACACGAGGCGGGTGCGGGCTGCAGGCGTTGCAGCGGCTGGTCTTTGCTGTGGCTCGTCGTCTTCTTCGGGAGCTTCCGTTGTGGTGGCCACTGAGTCTTTCGTGCTTTCCTTCGGCAGACCAGGGATCTCAGCATCGGCTGGCACACTGATCTCAAACAGAAGCGCTGTATCTTTCTTGACGAGGCGCCCATTCTGAATGGGGAGATGCTGGGCGTCATAGGGGATGCGCGTAAGAGTGGTCATCATCGAAGCCATCTTCGCGTGGTCGAAGAGCGGAGTTTTCGTCTTCTTGAGCGGGTCGGCAAGAGTGAATTTGCGGCCCTGACTCGTCTCGTGGCTGTACCAGAATCGGTCTCCAGTCTCAAACCATCTGGGGCTTACATTGACGTCAAAGACCATCTTCGAAACCTTTTGCGGAGTCCAGCGGGCAGCCAGATCGTAATTGGCTTTGGTTTGCGCAAAAAGGGGACAGCACAGCGAAAAGACAAGAATTAGCGGAAAAAGCATAGATAAGATCCTAACCTGTTGGCCGTAAATTTACCATTAGGCATCAGTGTTATCTTCTCTTCATGCCTGAGGTGCTGGTAAGAGGTGATGGATTAGCAACAGCTGCATGCAGCAGTCTGCTGGAGCGCGCCGGTTGGGAAGTCTTTCACGATCTGGTAGTGCGGCCGAAGTTACCAGTGGTGCTGCTCAATGCCGCGTCGCAGAACCTGATGCGAGATGTCTTTCAGCTCCCGGCAATGCTCGAAGGCTTGCACCCGATTCACAAGAGGATCGTGCGATGGGGCAAAAATGCTGCGACTTTGACGATTCCGCACGAAGCCCTGGCAGTTTCGGAACAGACGCTGCTCGATCGCATTGGCATCCCTGTGCGAGCTGGCGGGTCAGCCCCTTATCATATCCATGCGATGAAGCCTTTGCCGGTCCACAACGGCGAGGCCGTCTTTGGCACTCGGCGGGCAGAAGCTGTTGCAATCAGCTTACGCGCAAATGCAGAACCACACGCCTGCTGGGTGGAATCGGTGCCAGGTGGTTGGCTCTTTGCGGTTTCTGTCAGTGAAACGCAGGCCTGGATGCTGGCAGTAGGAAACCAGAGTGAAGCCTTGCTGGAGCAGAGCGTGGCTGTGTCTGCCATCGTCCATTCGCTGGCCACGGAACGGCTGAGCTTTGCCGCCTATCCACGCATTGCTGATCCATTGATCGGGCCCAATTGGCTGGCCTGCGGGGGAGCGGCCATGTCATTTGATCCCTTATGCGGCGAGGGCACCGGCCACGCGTTGCGCGAAGCGATTCTGGCAACTGCGATCTTGAAGGCTCACGTGAGTGGGCAGGATTGGGGTCCCCTGCAGTCTCTGTATGAACAGCGCTTGCACGGTGGATTCAGACGGCATCTCGAGCTTTGTCATCAGCTCTACGCCAGTGGTGGGAATAGCGAGTGGTGGCTGACAGAATTGGCAAGCGTCGAGACGGGCCTGCGTCGCATTGATCGTGGGCCGCACTGGGCACCCAGCTACCGTCTGGAAGGCTTTGAGCTAGTGCCGCTCAAACCACTGGAGGATGTGCTCCACCTTCAGGATCCGGTGTGAAGGATAGGCCCCTCGAATGCCATGAGGCTCTTTGGGGAAACGCACCATCACCGTGTCAACCCCACGTGATTTGAGCGCAAAGTAAAACTCTTCGCTCTGGGCAATGGGCGTGCGCCAGTCTTCTTCGCCGGTCAAAACCATCGTTGGCGTTTTCACCTTATCGGCAAAGAAAACCGGGCTGCGATCCATGTACTGCTGCGGCTTCTCCCACGGCATCGCCTTCATCCACCGGGTCATCAACAAGCCGATATCAGCGCTGCCGGTTTGGGTGAACCAGTTGGTCACCGGGTACTGGCTGACGGCCGCTCTGAATCGGTCTGTTTTCGTGACGATCCAGGCAGTCAGCAGGCCTCCGCCGGAGCCACCAGTAACGTAGAGGCGCTTGGGGTCCAGATAGCCTTTGGCCAGCAGAGCATCCACGCCGGTCATCAGGTCCTGATAGTCGTCACCCGGATATTTGCCGTGAATGATATCGCCGAAGTCTCCACCATATCCGGTGGAGCCACGCGGATTCGTATAGAGCACAACGAAGCCACGCGAAGCGAACATTTGCATCTGATGTTGAAATTCCACTCCGTACATGGTGTGCGGGCCGCCATGGATGTCGAGAATCATCGGATACTTCTTTGCAGCGTCAAAGTCTGGTGGGAGGATCACCCAGCCCTGCATCGGCTTGCCATCGAAGCTCTTCCATGTGAGTTCTTCAGTGCGCCCAATTTTGCGCGCGGCGAGCAGACCTTCGTTCACCTGCGTCAGGCGCAAGGGGCTCGCGCCAGGACGAATTGCAAAAATGTCTTTCGGTTTGTCTGTACCCGATGAGCTGATGGCGAGGGTTCCGTTGGTCGACATGGAAAACTTCTCGGTTGCCGCATAGGCGGTGCTGAAGCGGAGATTGCCGCTGGTAAGAGGCTCGATGCTCCCGTTTAGTGCGGCAAAGTGAAGGTGTGATTGACCGCTATTCTCAAGGACCGTGTAAAGACCGGAGCTGTCGGCCTTCCAGACCGGCGAATGATAGTTACGATCCATCGAGGAAGCGAGGAGCTTCAGACCCTTTCCATCCATGCCCACAACCCAGAGGCGTGCAGAATGATTGGATTTACCCAAATCCTCAAAGCCGAGAAATGCGAGCCACTTGCCGTCGGGCGAAATCGTTGGGTCTGACTCTGCACCCTTGCGCTCCACGATCAGACGAGCCTGGCCAGTCTGGACGTCAACCGCATAGAGATCATTCGGGTAGAGGATCGCGTCTGCATCTTCACGTCGCGCGGCAGAGAGGACAATGGCCTTGCCGTCCGGGGTCCAGCAAGGCGGCCCCAAATGCGAATAGTCGCCACTTGTCACCTGACGCGGGGCACCGCCTTCCGCAGGAATGACAAAGAGGTGCGGCAGACTTTCAGGCAGGAGTCCCTGGCCACCAATACCGTCGGCACGCCATGTGAGTTTGCTGACAACGCTCGGGCCTTCAGTCCACTTGGCGCCAGTTGGGGGCGGTGTTGATTGGATCGACCATTTGGGGTTCACCTTGACTCGCGAGAAAAAGGCGACCCAGCGGGAATCCGGTGACCAGGCCAGATCGGACATCGCATTTTCGAGATTCGTGATCTGCGATTCTTCCCCTGAATCCATCCAGCGAACCACGATCTGAGGGCGTCCAGAGCGGGTCGAGATGTAGGCGAGGCGCTTGCCATCTGGAGACCAGACTGCGCTTGAATCGCGATGCTTACCTTCGGTGAGCGGTCGGTTGTTCTTGCCGTCCGTACCGACTGTCCAAAGATTGGAATGGAAAGCATCGGCCATTTTGTCGGCCCATTCCAGTTGATAAACCACCCGGGATCCGTCTGGACTAATCCTCGGATTGGAGGTAGTGCGCCAATCCCAAATCGTGTCTGGACCGAGAGTGTCGGCGGCAAGAAGAAAAAACGACAGCAACAGGTGCATGTCGAAATTATGCGCGGCCAGCGCCCAACAAGTCCAGCGACTTGAAGGCATTCATCAGGCTTTCGAGAGGCAACTCGGCTTGCATCTTGACCGTTGCACCCTCCTGATAGAACTGGACAGCATCGAGCATACCAACCATTTCCCGCTGCTCACCCTTCAGCGTCAGACGCAGCAAGCTGGAGATACCGCGCAGGCCTTCCAGTAGCTTCTTCGCGTCTTCGACACTGACGCCTTCAGCTTCGGCCCGGAACGAGGCCCCGATGCGAGCATCGACGTAACCCTTCGCAGACTTCAAAGCCAAAGGCAAACTCTGAAGCCCCCCGATTCCACCCTCCGGCATGGTTGGAGCATTCGAGACCATATAGAAATGAGATTCCGGAGGCAACGTTTCCACCATGGCGAGCAAACCTGTAGGAATCGAGTTCTTGAGTTGACGATTGTCAATGATAGAGCGCAGAGCGGAAGCTCGACCCAGCACAGCAACACTCGAATTAAAGAACGTAACCGCTTCTTCCTCTTTGCCGATAAACATAAATCCCTTGTAAGGGAATTTTTGCGCTCCTTCAATCTTGAGGTCTGGTTCGAGCCCGGCATTTGTGATTCCGCCATCCACAAACTTGCCTCGAATCAGCGCGATCCGGTGCTTGCCACCAAGGCAATACACAACTTCGTGCATTGCAGTACGGAGGTCAAGGCCGGTTTGTTGCTTGAGCCGCTCCAGCGCAATCGCACCTTGGGCGGGAAAAAGTTTGTCCCACGCCGGCGTCTTGCGCAAATTGTCTATCCTTGCTCCAATCAGCGTGGTTGTATCGGGGGGAATCAGCGGGGCCAAAGCGGCGTCAACACGCTGGTGCATCACCTCTTGTTTGCAGCCAAACAGCAAGAGCGGTGCAAATAGTGCCCGCCGTCTTGATAGAATCGCCTCCGTAAGATGCGCATCGACTCTCATCAACATTATTGGAATCCAGATCTCCTCACATATTCCTGGATGCCGCCCGGACCCAGCCCGTTGCGAAGAAACTTTCTGCCCGCAGACCTCGAACCCACGCTCACCCAGAACACCTTCGATGGTACCGTTGTTGTCCAGGCAGCACAGGTGCCTGAAGAAGCCACCTGGCTACTGAACCTCGCCTCGCAGCACAAGTCCATCCTGGGAGTCGTCGCCTGGGCAGACTTGAAAGACCCCAAGATCGGCTCTGTCCTGGACCAACTCCAGAAGCACCCGAAGTTTGTCGGCGTGCGGCATATCGTTCACGACGAACCCGATGTCCGATGGATCATGCAGCCAGAGGTGATCCGGGGATTAAAGGAACTGGAGAACCGCAAGATACCCTACGATCTGCTCCTGCGCCCGTCCCACCTGCCTTACATTCCGGCTTTGATCGAAAAGCTTCCCAATCTCCCGATGGTAGTAGACCACATCGCGAAGCCCTACATCAAAGAAGGTACATTCGATGGCTGGGCACAGGACATGGAGCGCATTGCCAAACACCCGCACCTCTATTGCAAAGTTTCTGGAATGATCACCGAAGCGGATCACAAGGACTGGAAGTCCGAGCAACTCACTCCCTACGTCCAACACGTACTAAAACTCTTTGGATTCGACCGCCTTATGTTTGGCTCTGACTGGCCCGTCTGCAAACTCGCCGGCACCTGGAAGCAAGTACTTGCCGCATTTACACAGGCGCTGGGGCCGCAACCCGCCGATGAGCGGGCTAAAATCCTGGGCTCAACGGCTGCGAAGTTCTACGGTTTGCGGCTATAATCGACACGAGGTTATTAATCCATGAAGAAACTCGTTCTCTCCGTTTGCGCCCTAAGCCTGTCTATGTTCGCCCAGGACATGAAAGAAAATCCAATCGCCGCAGTCAGCGCCAATTTGTACAAGGCTGTCTCGACTAACGTCACCAAGTCGATCGACAAGATGCCCGCTGACAAGTTCAGCTTCAAGTCCACCGATGGCACCATGCCTTTCTCGGAGTTTATCGGCCACTTGACCGACGCCAACCAGAACTTTTGCTCCGCCGTAACCGGTGCCACCAAGCCCGCCAGCATCCGTAAGGAAACTTCTAAAGAAGTACTCGCCAAGGCATGGGCCGCAGCTGTTGCTGAATGCACCAAGGCCTGGGGCATGACCACCGACAAGAGCCTCGGCGCGACGATCAAGATGGGCACCCGCGAAGTACCTGCCGCCCAACCGATGATTCTCAACCTGAGCCACACCTGGGAGCATTACGGCAACCTCGTCACCCTTCTCCGCATGAACGGCATGGTTCCTCCTTCATCTGAAGGCCGTTAATGTTAACTTCGGTTTTGCGCGCACGGGGACAGTTTCGACTGTCCCCGTTTGCTTTTGGAGCCTCGTAATATGCTGCGTTCCCTCTCTGTCACCGATCCAAACCTCATCGATTCACTGCAAGCTGAGGGCTTCAATGCCATGCATGTCGAAGTTTCAGACCCAAACCTCTCCGCCCTGCTTGAAATTGCCTCAAAGAGCAGCCTGCCTGTATATGCAAGGATTCGATTGCTGGAGCGGCCTGGCCTCGGCGATACCTCTCCAACCAATACGCTGGGGCAACTTGTCGAAGGTGCCGAATGTCCATCGCAACCGTTGGCTCAGGATCGTTGCCTTGAGCTTTGCCAGCGCGTCGCAGCGCAGTATCCCTGGGCCGGGCTTCAATTGATGGGCTTGGGTTTCAGATCCTTCGAGGGACTGCCCACAGACCATGCCGATGCGTCTTTCTACCGGAGCATCTGCTTCTGCGCAGCCTGTCAGTACGGCTATGGCGCTGCAGGATCGATCCTCGAACACGTTGCGCGAGAAGCCATCGAGACCGCCAGGGCAAAGCATCCCACCGTCGACACAATGCTGCTTTGGCGACGCAGTGTGCAATATGGATTACTGCGTCAGATCCACGAGATCGTCTCTCTACCTTTGTGCCTCCACACTGCCGCCGAGCTTCGCTACACCGGAGACAGAAGCTCTCTCACCTTTGAAGAGGCTCAGGGTCTCGCAGCAACTTGCTCGGTGGACCCGGAGTCTTCAGAAGACTTGGCCCGGCTGGCGTTGCTTCCCCGCCCCATGCCGGTTTATAGCACTTCAAATCTTGCGCCAGAAAGATTTGCAGGCGTCATACTGTAAGTAGAGACTATGTCGGTACGAGGCTTGCTCTGGCTTTCGCTCTATCTGACCCTGATTACCTTGCCACTGGGAGTGGCAACAATCTGGCCGGGCGAATTTGCGGACATCCCCACGTTGATGAAAGTAGGCGTAGCCTTCGGCTTTCTGGCCTTCACGATTCTGGGCCTTGAGTTCTCACTGATATCGAAGATCCAATCCGTAGCCAGCGCTTTCGGAATGGATGCCCTGATCCTCTTTCACCGCCAAATGGGACTGGTTGCCACGATTCTCGTAATCGCGCATACGGTCGTGCTGGTCTACAACGGCTACCCGATCCAGTGGCTGAATCCTTTCGGCCCCGACACAACATGGGCCATGCGGTGGGGGATCGTCTCAACCATTGCCCTGCTGGTGCTGATCCTGACTTCCCTAGCCCGTCAACAGTTGCGGATCCCTTATGAATGGTGGCAGTGGACTCACGACATACTTGCGAAGATCGTCGTCCTTTCGGCACTCGCGCATCTGCTGATGGTGGGAGCATTTTCTTCGCAGCGCCCCATGCAGATTGTTTTAGGTGGCTGTGCTTTATTGATTTTCGGAATCTCAGTCTACTTCCAGGTACTCAGGCCGCTCTGGCTGTGGTCCCGGCCCTGGATTGTGGTGGAAAATCTCAAGGTGTCTGCCGACACGCACGCGCTGACGCTGCGGCCTGAGAATCATTCTGGCTTTCGCTTCGAACCAGGTCAGTTTGCCTGGCTCAGCACAGGCACTTCGCCCTTCCACAAAGACCGCCACCCCATATCGATGTCCTCGGCTGCGTCAGATGAATCGGGGCTACCCATTGAGTTCACTGTGAAAGACCTTGGCGACTGGTCCGGCAAAGTGGTGCCCACCCTCCAACCGGGAAGCAGAATCTGGGTCGATGGCCCGTATGGCGTTTTTACACCAGACCGGGAGCAAGGCCCCGGTTATGTGTTGATCGGGGGCGGAGTAGGAATCACCCCATTGGTATCCATGTGCGAAACCTTTGCCGCACGCGGAGACCTGCGGCCGGTCTACCTCTTTTACGGAAGCGCTTCAGTGGAAAGTCTTCGATTTCGAGACCGGCTCGAGGCGCTTAAAACCCGGATGAATCTGCACGTAATCTACGCATTGGAGAAGCCACCGGAAAAGTGGAACGGAGAAGCGGGCTACATCACTCAGGATCTACTTCAAAGACACTTGCCAGCACAAAGCAAACGCTTCCAGTATTTCATCTGTGGCCCGGGGCCGATGATGGATTCCATTGAAAGAATCCTGCCGAAGCTGGGGATTCCAGGCAGCCAGATCCACACCGAACGCTTCGTGATGGTCTAGCCGCTACTTCACCTTGTCAGAGGCTTTTTTTGTCGGTACCATTTTTGCCCCGGCACCAACTTCAAAGTTGCTCGCAGGCAGTCCGGAGTTAATCGTTACTTCGTTTGAGTAAAGTTCCAGATTGCGCTCGCCATTGCGGCTGCGGGTGATCGCCCAGGGCCACATCACGCCTTGCGTCAGACGGTACTTGGCGTAACGGGTATCCTGCTCATCCCAGCCTTTGTCTTTTGTATTTTGCCGTTTGTAGTACCCGCGAACCGGTAACTTTGTTGAGGCATGAAGATAAATCGCCACTTCGCGATTTTCGCTATCCGTGACATCTACAATCTCTACCGGTTGATTCTCGAACACTTCCTGGCCGCGGCGTTCGAAAATCATGTCCTTCTCATTTGCCCGGCAACGCAAGATGTACATCGCATTGCGAAGGACGCCCTCTTCCCAGGTCTTGATCACTTCTTCTTCCATGGGCTTCGCACCACGATAAGAAACGTCCCAGGCCTTGCCATCGCCACCGAAAATCACGAAGTAATCCTGTTTCTTGCCAAAAACCTGCTTGTCGCGTTGCTTGATCCCGGTGGCCGCGTCGGCGTACATGGTCTCAAAGCGAGCCACATCCAAACCACTCAACCGCTCCCGGTAATAGCTATAGGCCCGGCCTTCTTCGATCCGGTCCCGCATGCCCATAAACTTCTCGCCGCCAAGGGCAAGCTGTGCCTCGGCGATAAGCTTGCGGCCCTTCTCCTGCATGGTTTGCGCCCGCACAAAGGCGGGCGCAATTCCAAATACACTGGCGCGGATTAAGTTTCTACGTGTCATTCCTTGCTACTCATCACGGCAACGGTCAATCCGGTGTTCAGCTTCCAGTCGGTGACCGTCTGCGTTGAAGTCTGGCCATTCTGGCTGATCTTCAACTGCATCGGCAACTTGATGCCGTTTACTTCTTTGAATTCTCCGTATCCGATCTCGGCGCTGATGCCGCCTTCGGTGAAGGCCAGCTTCGACGGCAACATCGTCTTCGGATCATAGAAAAGCTTCAACACCGAACCGCTGGCATCCTTAAGTTCGAGTTCGCCTTCCTTAACCAGATTGACGCTGCGGCCGGCAACTTCGTTGCTTTGCAGAATGGCAAAGTAGTCACGCTGCAACTGTCCCTTCACCTGCGCGGCGAAAGGCCCAGCCAGTGGCTGCTCACCTTGCGGAGCCTTGAGAAAGCCCTTCTCACCGTCAAAGAAAGCGATGATCTTGCCGAATGGCAGTTCGTTCACCTGACGGAAAACCATCGGCTTCATCCAGTAGTTGGTTTGCTTCACATTTACCTTGTTACCACCCATATTCAGCTCACTACTAATGCTCTGAACATAGTCATTAACACCGGCAATTTTGTCCTTGCCACCAACCGTGGCGGCGATCTTGTCAATCGCTGCTTTGCCTGCGGCGAGAGAGCCGGCATCGGCTTTGGCGGTCTCCGTCTTGGGCTGCGGAATCGTGATGTCGAGCTTCTTCACCTCACCTAGCGTTTTCAGACTGTCAGCAAATTTCTGGGTCTGCCCAACAGCGACAATCGTGAATTCCTCAGGCTTGATGTATTCTTTGGCGACACGCAGGATATCCTGAGCGGTCACTTTAGAGACGGCGTCTTTATAGCGATTGATGAAGTCTGAAGGGTAGCCGTAATACTGATAGTTCATCAGACGGTTGAGCGTCTGCACCGGCGAAGCGAAGCTGAACACAAAAGTGTTCTCCACGCGTTGCTTGGCGGCTTCCAGTTCGGTCGGGCCAACCATTTCTTCACGCATGCGCTTTACTTCTTTCAGCGATTCCTGAATTGCCTTGTCGGTTGTTGCGGCAGCGGTGCTGCCGGTAATCCGGAAGGTTCCTTCATGCAGATAATCGGCAGACCAGCTGCTCGAAATCCCGTAAGCGAGACTCTTGTCGCTGCGAATGCTCTGCATTAGACGGTTGGAAAACGTACCGGCACCGCCGAGAATATTGGACATTACCGTCAGCGCGGCGTAATCTTTATCGTTCAGCTTGCCACCGATATGACCGATGGTAAAGAAGGTCTGTTCTGTGTCCGGTTTGTCTGCAACATAAACGCCGGCAGCCTTCTGCTTTGTAACTGCGGGGAAAACGGGCACTCCTGGACGTTGCGTAGTCCAGTCGGCAAAAAGCTTTTCGAGCTTCGCTTTTACCGCGGCACTATCCACGTCGCCGTAGATCGACAACATCGAATTTGCCGGGAAGAAGTACCGGTCATGAAAGGCCACCAGGTCTTCCCGCTTGACGTTGGCAATCGTCGCATATTCTTCCTGATCGCCGTAAGCGGTGTTTTTGCCATAGATCAGGTTCTGGAACTCGCGATTGAGAATCCCGCCGGGATCATCGTTGCGTCTTGAGATGCCACTTCGGGTTTGGGTCAAAACCAGATCGAGACGGTCCTGCGGGAAGGCAGGCTCAACGATCACTTCCTTGAAGAGGTCCAGCACTTCGTCGAAATTTTCTTTGAGGCAGTTGAATCCGACACTGCCGCTGTCATCGCCAATGCCAGCCTCGATATTGGCTGCAATCAACTCAAGCTTGGCGTTGAGCGCATCCCCGTTTCGCTTTTTAGTACCGCCACTGCGCATCACTTGCCCAACGATCCCTGAGAGCCCTGCCTTCTCGGCAGGCTCAAGCAACGAGCCCGTGCGCACGCGCAGAGAACCACTTGCCAGAGGCAGTTCATGGTTTTCAAGAATCATCACCTTCAACCCATTGGGAAGCGTGAACTGTTCTATCTTGGGGAGCTGCACCTGCTTGAGGGGCGGGTACTTTAATGTCTGATATACCGCTACTGGGGCCTTGGCCGGTGTGGCGGGCTTCTGCTGGGCAAAGCTGCTGGCCACAATCAGGCTGCTAACAAATAACTTTTTCATGATCCGGATGCTCCTACTTCTTTGCCTGCTGGGCGGGTTGAACAGTGGCGCCCACCGTTCGGTTCTTCGCAACCAAATACTTCTTGGCCGCAGCCATCACATCGTCAGCCGTCACTTTGTCGAGGTCGTCTAACTGTGTGAACAAGGCACGCCAATTTCCAAAGAGTGCTTTGGTGGTAGCCAGGTTCTGCGCCATACCACTATTGGAATCGAGGCTGCGAATCAACTGCGCGCGAAGCAGCGTCTTGACGCGCTTCATCTGTTCGTCGCTTACCTTCTCGGTCTTCAAGCGCTCAATGATTTCGTAGGCTGCCTTCTCGCAATCTTCTGTCGTCTTGCCGGCATTGGGCACAAGGAATACGGCAAAGAGATTCTCACGACGCCCACCAGGAAAAGTCGGGATCGCCTGAGCAGCGAGGGCAATTTTCTTGTCCTGAACCATCTCTTTATAGAAGAGGCTAGTGCGGCCAGTGCCCAGCAGGGTTCCCATCACGTCAAAAAGCACATCGTCTTTATCGAGCGCATTCGGACGCTTGTAACCAATCAACACCAGAGGCTGTGAAGGGCTTTCCACTACCAGACGCTTTTCGCCAAACTGTTCGTTTTCTTTGGTCATCATGCCCGGTGGCTTGGGGCCACCAGTCATCTTCGCGAAGTACTTCTCGGCCAGACGCTTCACCTCTGCAGGGTCAACATCGCCCGCAATCGCGATTACCAGATTGGAAGGCACATAGTACTGCTTGCGGAAAGCGATCGCATCGGCATATCGATAGCTTTCGATATCGCTCGGGATGCCGGCCGGTGAGGTGCGATAAGGATTTGTTGCAAACGCAACCGTCAGCATTTCGTAGACCAGACGGCCCGTCGGGTCCGATTCAATCCGCTGCCGGTACTCTTCACGAATCACTCCACGTTCGTTGTAAAACTCACGAAATACCGGATTGATAAACCGGTCGCTTTCCATCGCAAACCACAACTCCAGCTTGTTGGCCGGAAGGCTCATCATGTAGGCCGTCTCATCCAGACTGGTAAAGGCATTTAAGCCGACAGCACCGCTCTCTTCGAGTACCTTGGTGAAGCGTTCTTTGTCGACAAATCCGTTTGCCTTTTCAATTGCCTTCTTCAGGCCTTCTTCCAGCGTCTTGACCTTGTCAGCACTGGTCTCAGGGCCTTTGTTGCGTTCGGCGGTCAGTGCGTCATAAGCGACTTCAACCGCTTCCATCGCCTTCAGCTCTTCGGCCAGATTAAGCGTACCCACGGTTCGGGTACCCTTGAAGGCCATGTGCTCAAACATGTGGGCGAGGCCTGCCTGACCCTTGGGGTCATCCGCAGAGCCAGCATTCACACGGCTGAAAAAACTGACCACCGGTGCCTGGTGACGTTCATAAACGACGAAGGTAATTCCATTCGCCAACTTAAATTCTGTAACGCGCTTCTCAATATCGGCCAAGTTCTGGCCCAACATCGCCGCTGGCAGGATTGCCGCGAGCGCAAAGATAATTCTCTTCATAAAGGGGTAATCTCAGTATCCCATGCGAGTTAAGATCACTGGTTGACGGTCTATCATGCTGCAACATACAACTCAAATTCGCGTCCGCTACGCCGAAACCGATCAGATGGGCGTGGTCTATCACGCCAATTATGTGGTCTGGATGGAAGTCGGACGCGTAGAGGCGATGCGGTCCGCAGGGCTTAATTATGCCGAAATGGAGAAGGAGGGCATCCGCGTCGCCGTACTTGGTGTGGAGGTCGATTACAGAGCAGCCGCTCGATACGACGACCTTGTGAATGTAACGGCCAAAGTGGTTGAAGTGCAAAGCCGCAAGATGCGTATCGAATACGAAATTCATCGGGCTTCAGACCAGGTACTTCTGGCGACCGGCGCGACTCGCCACCTTTTTATTAACCACGATTTGAAACCGGTGCGTTGCCCCGATAAATATTACGTTCTTTTCAAAATCTAATCACTTTCCGGCATAAATCAGTTTCGCCATTTGACGCAATGTTCATAATGGTTTGCTAAATTTGAGTCCATGAAAAACGTTGGGTTATTCATCCTGTTTGCCGCTGGCGTTCTTGCACAAGATTTTCGTGCCGTCATATCGGGAGATGTTACCGATTCCACAGGAGCTAGTGCACCCGCTGTCAGGGTAATCGCCCGCAACCTCGACCAAAACGTGGAATACACAAGCCAGACAAATGAGGGCGGACGCTATGTCACCCCATTTCTTCCTCCAGGCAAGTATTCCCTGCGCTTTGAAAAAGCAGGCTTCAAACCTCTGACCCGCGACGCAATTCAGTTAAGTGCCGTGGACCGTCTCAGCATCAACGTCAAGCTCGAAGTCGGCTCGCTCAGCGAGAGCATCACGGTAACGGGCGAAGTCCCGCTACTTCAGACAGAGACCGCTCTTCGCTCCGGCACGATCGAGCAGAAGCTCATCTCAGACATCCCCACCGCCGGACGCAACCTCTTCCAATTCCAATACACACTCCCGGGTGTCACGAAGACCAGCAACTATTGGGGCAACTTCGAACTTTATGCCTTCGGCAACATCAACGGCGTTTCGATCAACGGCGGCCGCAGCGGCGAAAACGAAATCCTGCTCGACGGCATCACCTCTACCAGAGGCAGCCGTAGCGCATCTTTCGCCCCCGGCCTGCAGGCGATCGAAGAAGTCAACATCATCACCAACACCTACGACGCACAATATGGCCGCGTCGGTGGCGGCACCACATCGATCAACCTGCGCTCGGGCACCAATAAATTGCATGGCGAGCTATTTGAATTCTTCAAGAACGATAAACTCAACGCTAATGGCTACTCGCGCAACGCCGTCGGTATCGCAAGGCCCCCGTATCGCAACAACACTTTTGGCTTCCGCGTCGATGGCCCGGTCTTTATCCCCAAGGTATTCGATGGCCGCAACAAACTCTTCTGGATGATCTCGCTTGAAGGTCTCCGCGAACGCAATCCGCAGACCCAACTCTGGACCGTCCCTACCGCCGATCAGCGCAACGGCGACTTCTCCAGACTGGTCACAAACGCCAACCAGCAGATTGCGATTTTTGATCCCCTTTCCAACAGCGCCACCACCGCACGCCAGCCTTTCGCCGGCAACGTCATCCCACGCCAGCGTATCAATCCCCTCGCCGCTCGTGCGATCGGTTTCTTCCCATTGCCCAATCGCGTCAGTGAAAGCCCGGACGGCCAGAACAACTACCTCTTCGTCAACAGTTCGAGAAACGAATACGATCAATGGCTCGGCAAGATGGACTACATACTCAGCGCCAAGAGCCGCGTGAACTGGCGTTACGGGCAAACCCCGTGGTTTAACCTGGCCCGCGTCCAATGGGGCACCAACGCCGCCGAACCATCCACAGAAGCCCCCTCCACTCGTATCTCCCGCAACTGGGGTGCAGACTGGACCTACACCATCAGCCCCTCGATGGTCTTCAATCTTCGTGGTGGCCTCGCACGTTACGAGGGCTTTTCTGGCAACACCTTCGGCCGTGGCTTCAACCCGGCGGAACTCGGCTTCCCACAATCGCTGGTCAGCCAGTTCGACGTACTGCAATACCCGCGCTTCAACTTCTCAGGCAACAATTATTCACCCCTCGGCTCCACCCGTACAGCCAACTACGAGACCCAGGATACTTATTCTTTCCAGCCGAATCTAACCTGGATCCGCGGCCGCCAATCCTGGAAGCTCGGCGCGGAATTCCGCCGCTACAACGCCAACAATCACAACCCCGGCTCTGCCAGCGGCAACTACACCTTCGGCCGCAACTGGACCCAGCGCGACCCCCAACGCGCAGACGCAACTAGCGGTAACGAGATGGCAACATTCCTCACCGGGGCAATCACCTCGGGTACTGTCGAAAAGAATGTTTGGCCTGCCTACCGCAACGATTACATGGCCTTCTTCTTTCAGAACGATTGGAAGATCACCCGCACACTCACCCTCAATCTGGGCTTCCGTTGGGACTATGAGGCTCCCATCGTAGAGCGCTACAATCGCCAGGTTCGCGGCTTCGCCTTTGATCAGGCCAGCCCCTTGCAATCTCAAGTGCAAGGCCTTCAACTCAGAGGTGGCCTGCTCTTTGCCGGTGCAGACGGTGCCAATCGGGAAGCCTTCAAACGTGACTTCAACAACTGGCAACCGCGCGTTGGCATGGCTTGGCAGTTCCTGCCCAAATGGGTCTTCCGCGCCGGCTACGGCTTGAGTTATCTCGGCCAGAACGCCAGCGGAGCGGACACCGGCTTTAGCCGGCCCACTCCCGTCATCCCAAGCCTCGATGCCAATCTGACGCCTGCCAGCTTCATCAACGACCCCTACCCCACCAGACTCTTCCCCACTGGCTTGCTGCAACCCATCGGAGCGAGCCAGGGGCTTTCCACCAACCTCGGCCTCGGAGTAGGCGCCCAGTATCTGGACCGACCCCTGCCATATTCGCAACAATTCTCCGCCGGCTTCCAGCACACCTTCTTCAACACATGGCTAATGGACGTGAGTTACTCCGGTAACTTAACCAGCAAACTGCCCGTATCGGTAAACCTCAATTTCATCCCCAGTGCCGATCTTACACGCCTGCCAGTCGCCGAACGCGCGGCCTTCTTCAATACCCAAGTCGCAAACCCCTTGAGCGGAAGGCTCCCAGGCAGCGCCATCAACGGTGCCACAGTGCCACGCTCCACACTCCTCAACCCCTATCCACACTTCAGCCAGGTCGGCATCAGCAATGTTCCGATTGGCTCGCAAAGTTATCATTCGCTACAGTCACGCGCCACCCGTCGCTACGCCAACGGCTTCACGGCCCAGATTTCTTACACCTGGTCCAAGACCCTCGAAAGCGTTACCATCCTCAATGCTCAGGATACCGATGTTGCCAATCTCCTCAACACCCGTCCCGAACAGCGTTTGCAGCAATTCGATATTCCGCACACCTTCTCCGGTATCGTCACCTACGAGCTTCCCTTCGGCAAGGGCAAGAAGCTGCTTTCAGGAATCAATAAAGCGGGCAATGCCCTCGTTGGTGGCTGGAATCTGAATGTCCAGTACATGATCCGTTCGGGAAGCCCCTTCGATTTCCCCAACGCCGCCCCGCTTACCAACCGCAGTGCCAAGCTGAGTGAAGACCAGCGCAACGCCCTGGCCAGAGCGGCAGGCCGTCCGGAGTTCAATCCTTTCTTTGACAAGTACTACGACGTGACGCTCTTCCCTCGCCAAGCCCAGGCACCCTTCACGCTTCGTGACTTCCCAACTCGCTTTTCCGATGTCCGCAACCGGCATCTCGAAAGCTGGGAAATCTCTGCCTACAAGGAGTTCCGCTTCTTTGAAAAGGTTCGCTGGCAGATCCGGGCCGACTTCCAGAACGCCTTGAATTACGCCCACTTCGCCCAGCAGGCCAGCAACAACGTTACTGACCCACGCTTCGGCCAGCTCAACCCCGCGCAGAACAACCAGACTCGCCAGGTAGTGCTGGTAATGAAGATCCTCTTCTAGCCTCACAATGGAGGAGTGCTTCGTCTCAGCGTCTGTATCCTGATTGCGTGTCTTGCCGCATCGCAAGACCTGAAGCAGCAGTTCAGCGGCCGCTCAGGATCTGCCCTTGTCTACGACCTGAAAGAAGCAAAGGTCGTCGCCACATGGAATCCGTCGCGAGCCAATACCTTGCCCCTGCGGCCCGGTTCAGTTCTAAAGCCGTTCACGCTCGCCGCTTTTATTGAAGCGGGCCTCTACAAGCCAACCATGAAGGCGCCAGAGGCCCTCGCATATTCGAGCAACGAGTTCTTCGATCAACTCATCGCCCGCATGGACCCTGCCGATCTCGAACGCGGTTACGCCCGCTTCGGCCTCAACTATCGCGCCCCCACGCTCACCCTCAACGATCTGCTCAACTCGACCAAACGCCTGGTCGCCCGGCATCGCGAAGAGCGCCTCCGCCCCATCTTCGCCGGCATGGAAGAATCAGTCAGCTACGGCACAGCCAGACTCGCTGCAGTACCAGCAACCGTCGTCGCAGGCAAGACCGGCACCACCAGCACATCAGCCGTCTTCTTCGGCTACGCCCCTGCCGCACAACCACGCTATCTGGTGCTGATCCATCTCGACTCCGGCTCCGGCGGAGGCGATGCGGCTCCCTATGCTGCCAAAATCTTTTCCAGCCTATTTGCTGCCAAGTCTGAAACCTTCGACCCATCCACCGTCACCTTGCGGCTCTTCTGGCAAAACCCGCCTACAACTCTCAACCTCAAACCCGGCAACTACCCCGCAGACACTCCGATCGATACTGGCCTGACAAAACTCAAGTCCCCAGGCCCTCTCACTGTCAAGCTCAAAGACAAGCACTACCTGCTCACCGCCAGGGTCCCGCTCGAAGATTACGTAAACGCGGTCCTTCATGGAGAAGCAGGAGGCTTCAAGAACACCGCATCCAGACAAGCCATGGCCATCGCCGCCCGCACCTATGCCACACACTTCCGCCACCGGCATTCCGAAGAAGGCTTTGATTTTTGCGACACCACACATTGCCAGGACGCACGCTTCACCCTCAACGAGCGTAGGGACCTGCGCGAAGCCGTTGAAGCCACCACCTCAGAACTCCTCTGGTTCAACGGCAAGCCCGCCGCCACCTACTATCACGCCGACTCAGGCGGCTGGCTCGAATCCGCAGCCGACGCACCTTACCTCAAGCAACGCAAAGACCCCTGGTGGCAGGATCAACCAGAAGCCCACTGGACCTGGTCCACTTCTATAGCGCAACTCGCCTCGACCCTCAATCTATCGGTCATCAAGCCCACCTTCCGCGTAACAACTAGAGAGCCTTCCGGCCGCGCCCGGTCCCTCGATGTCTTTGGCCATCCCGCTGAAGCTGCCGCCTTCCGTTTGCTGGTAGGCCGCACGATTGGCTGGGAGAAACTCCCCTCACGGCTCTTTGAAGTCAGCCTCAAACAAAAGGCCATCACCTTCACCGGTACCGGGCGAGGACATGGCATTGGCCTCCCGCAAACCAGCGCCGAGCGTATGGCTGCAAGCGGAAAAACTCACACCGAAATCCTCGCCGAATATTATCCCGGCACTCGCATCGGCATCAATGCTACGGGTCTCAAGTGGACCTCACTCAAGACCCAAAAAATCACAATCTTCACCACCAACGCGGCGCGAGACAAGCAGCTGCTCGGGCTTGCAGAACTAGAGCTCAAATCGCTCGAAGCTCTCACCGGCTTCAAGGCCAATCCCGTCGTTCGCATCTACCCAAGCCGTGACGCCTTCCGCGACGCAACCGGCATCCTCGATCCAGTCCATGGCGCAACCAGAGGCCGCAGTATCAAACTCCCACCCAATCCCAAAGCCCTCACCTTGCGGCACGAACTCCTGCATGCCCTGCTCGAATCAAATACCACTGCCACCCACCCACAATGGCTGCGCGAGGGGCTGGTCCAAGCCTTGCTCAACGAGAAAAGCAAAGAGGCCGACCAGGCTTCGGCACTCATTTCCAAGCATGGGCTACAGCAAGTCCTGAAGTCCTGGCAGTCTATAACTTCACCATTCTGATATATTACAAACAACTAATATGAGGTTTTTCAATCGCTTTTCCATACTTGCGCTGCTCCTTGTTGCGCTCGTTGCACCTGCTCAGGATCCCCGTGGAATCATTCTCGGTCGCATCACCGATGCCTCGGCTAGTCCGCTAGCCAACGCAACAATCAAGATCACCAATACTGCCACCGGCCTCACTCTTAACACTACTTCCAGCGAAACGGGTGACTACCGCGCCCCTTACCTTAACCCAGGTACCTACAATGTCGAAGTGGAAGCTGCTGGTTTCTCTAAAATGCTTCGCTCCGAAGTCCAGGTACGCACTACCGAAACCGTCACCCTCGACATCGAGATGAAGATCGGGCAGGTTAGCGAATCCGTTGAAGTCAGAGCCGAAACCCCGCTCCTCAACGCTGCCGACGTATCACTGGGCCAGGTGATCGACCAGCGCCGTATCGAAGAACTTCCCCTCTTCGCCGGTAACGCCATGGACCTCGTCCACCTAGCCCCCGGCACCGTAAACGGCACCAATCTGCGCCTCCGCAAGGCCCCCTTCAACGCCGCACCCAGTTCCTTCGGCACCAACGGCACCGGCAACAACAATAACGACTTCACCATCGACGGCGTCGTCAACGTCTACTCCGACGGTACTGCCCCACGCGTCGCTTTCTCGCCACCCCAGACATCCATTGCCGAGTTCAAAGTACAAACTGCCGCCTTCGACGCCTCTGCTGGCTTCTCACTCGGTTCAAACGTAAACGTCACCACCAAGTCTGGCTCCAACATGCTCCACGGTGAGATCCATGAATGGTTCCGCCACTCCAAGCTCGACGCTCCCACCATCTTCCAAAACCGCACCGGCCAGAAGCTCCCTCTCTATCAGGACAACCGCTTTGGTGCTTCGGCCGGCGGCCCACTCTCAATCCCCAAAGTCTACTCCGGCAAGAATCGCACCTTCTGGTTCTATGCGATTGAAGCAAACCTCTTCGGCGACCCCAATGGCGCTGCCGTTGTTACCGTACCCACAGCCGAAATGCGCCGCGGAGACCTTTCTCCGCTGCTGCGGCTGAACGCCAACAATCAGGTCTATGACCCCTTCTCCACCACAGCCGTCGCCGGTGGCCGCTTCCAGCGTACGCCGATCCCGGGAAACATCATCCCCGCTTCACGGCTCGATCCAGTGGGTCAAAAGCTCCTTGAGGCATTTCCCTTGCCAAACCAGGCTGGCACATCAGACTTCCGTCAAAATTTCTTCCTCGCCACCAAGGCGCTTGAAACCTACTGGACCAACATCGGTCGAGTCGATCACGCCTTCTCCGAGAATCACCGCATCTTCGTACGCATGCATCGCGACTACTGGCAGGAAGACAAGAGCCGCTTCTTCGGCAACGACAAGCCCAGCGGCGTGATTCTGAATCGCATCAATCGCGGCGCAGCATTTGATGACGTCTATGTCATCAACCCGTCGCTGCTCCTGAACGTGCGCTACGGCCTCACCCAACAGGAATTCCCCGAAAGGCGCGTTTCGCAGGGCTTCGACCTCGCCAGCCTGGGCATCAACTCCAACTTGGTGAACTCTATCGATAAGAGCACTGCAACTTTCCCGCGCCTCAACGTTGCTCCGTGGTCCGCTGCCTCCAACTGGGAATCTGGCGACGGCACCACTGCTTCCCTAATCCACAACCTGAATTCCACCGTTACCTGGAACAAAGGCAAGCACAACCTCCGCTTCGGCTTTGACTGGCGAAACCTGCGCGAAAACCGCAATCGCTTCGCCAACAGCACCTCACCTGATTACTCCTTCAACTCCACCTTTACCCGTGGCCCGCTCGATACAGCAGCTCCTCCCCAGGTAGGCGGCGAAATCGCGGCCTTCCTTCTGGGTGTCCCAGCGGGAAACATGGGCGTCAACGCATCCTACGCAGAACGTAATTCCATCTACGGCTTCTACGTCCAGGACGATTACAAACTCTCACGCAAGCTCACCCTCAACATCGGCCTGCGTTATGAAGTCGAATCGGAAACCACCGAACGCTACAACCGCGCCATCCGCAACTTCGACCAGACAACGGCAAACCCCATCGAAGCACAGGCACGCGCCCAATACGCAGCGGCTCCAATCCCAGAGCTTCCTCTAAGCCAGTTCCGCGTCCTCGGTGGCCTCACCTTCACCGCTGCCAACGGCAATCCGCGCGGCTACTGGAACACCGCCAAGGGCAACTTCATGCCCCGCTTCGGTATCGCTTATCAGATCGACACCAAGACCATCATGCGCGCCGGTTACGGTCTTTACACCGCTCCGCTCGGAACGCTCTATACCAACACCGAGCCCGCAGGCTTCAGCCTTAACACGCCCATCCAGGCTTCGCTCGACAATGGCCTTACCTACATTGCCACTACTGCCAACCCTTTCCCCGCTGGTCTGACCCAGCCCGCCGGTGCCGCTGGCGGCCTGCTCACCAACATCGGTCAGGGTGTCAACGCATTCCCCAACACCCGCAAGAATCCTTATGCCCAGCGTTGGAGCATGGGCCTGCAGCGCACCTTCGGTGGCTTCCTGCTAGAGGCTTCCTATGTTGGCAACCGCTCCACCCGGCTGAACGTTCTCCGCAACTTGAACTTCCTCCCGGCGCAGTACCTCTCCACCAGCCCCACTCGCGACCAGGCCACCATCAACTATCTGGGTGCGAATTTCCCCAACCCCTTGCGCGGCACCAACCCCATTTTCGGGGCCAACACCAATCGGGGCAGTCTCCTCCGCCCCTTCCCGCAATTCGGAAACGTCAATATCTACGAACCCATCGGCTATGCCTGGTATCACTCCCTGCAGATGCGTTTAGAGAAGCGCTTCAGCAAAGGCTTCACCACACAGACCTCCTACACCTGGTCCAAGAACATGCAGGCCACCGAGATGATGAACGATCAGGATACACGTCCGTATGAGGTGATCTCAGACCTCGACCGTACGCATCGCCTCACTTCATCCGGTATCTTCGAACTCCCCTTCGGTAAAGGCCGTCACTTCGGCAGCACCTGGAACAAATGGACAGACGGCATTGCCGGCGGCTGGCAGTTGACTGGCGCTTTCCAGTATCAGTCCGGCGGCCCGCTCGGCTTCGGCAACGCAATCTTTAACGGCGACCTTAAGAATGTTCTACTCCCTAAAGATCAGCGCAGCGTCGACCAGTGGTTCAACCTCAACTCTGGCTTTGAGCGCAACAACGCGCTGCAGCTTGCTTCCAACCTGCGCCGCTTCCCGATCCGCTTCGGTGGAATCCGGGGACCAATCCAGTCCCGCCTTGATGCGGGACTGATCAAGAACTTCGTAATCACCGAACGTTGGAAGCTTCAGTTCCGCGCCGAGACCTTTAACGCGGCCAACTACGCCAACCTCGCAAACCCCAACACCACGCCCACCTCTGGAGCTTTCGGAACCATCACCGGCCAGGACCCGCCCCGCTCCTGGCAGGGTGCGCTCAAGCTGACCTTTTAGGTAGCAAATGCTTTTGGACCTTGCCCAGGGCATTCCTGGGCAAGGCCTCCACAAGTACGAATTCTTTAGGCACCTTAAACGACGCCAGCGCCGCACGACACTTACGTTCCAACTCCGCTACATCACAAATCCCTCGTGCCACAACATACGCCACCGGCACTTCCCCCTTCACCGCATCCGGTTGCCCGGCTACAGCCACTTCAGCCACCTCCGGATGTTCC
The DNA here is from genome assembly GCA_022843625.1 of Bryobacter sp. Classification (GTDB taxonomy): domain Bacteria; phylum Acidobacteriota; class Terriglobia; order Bryobacterales; family Bryobacteraceae; genus Bryobacter. The sequence continues at coordinate 42,990 of JALHNH010000019.1, forward strand.
AGCAAAAACTCCTCGATCTCTCGTGGATAGATGTTGAAGCCACTCGCGATAATCAGATCGCTCTTGCGTCCCGCCAGTGTCACATAACCATCTGCGGCAATCGAACCAATATCACCAGTCCGAAACCAGCCATCAACGAAGGCCAGTCGCGTCGCTTCTTCCCTGCCCCAATAACGCGCAAACACGTTGGGCCCCTTCACAAAGACTTCTCCATCCACCACCTTCACCGAGACCCCAGGCAGCGGCAAGCCCACACTCCCCGCCCGGCGCTCGCCCACATACGGGTTACTGATATTCATCAGCGTCTCGGTCATCCCGTAGCGCTCAAGAATCGTTGAGCCAAACTTCTCGCGAAACTCCTCAAGCAATTGCGCAGGTAACGGCGCAGACCCGCACACAAACAACCGCACACTCTCCCCAATCGAAGCCGCACACTGCATCAGCCGCACATACATCGTTGGCACACCAAAGAACACAGTGGGCTTGAAGCTAAAGAATTCCTCTTCAGCCCGGCCAGCTTCAAACCTCTCCAGCAGCTTCACCCGAAAGCCAGCCATCAACCAGCAATGCAACCCATTCCCTAAGCCATGTACATGAAACAAAGGCAGAGCGAGCAACAAGCGATCTGCGGCAACCATCTGCCAGGCCGTGATCAGGTTTACTGCATTGGCCGCAAAGTTGTTGTGTGTAAGCACTGCCCCCTTGGCCACACCAGTCGTCCCAGACGTATAGATAATCGCCGCCCCATCATCGCCATCGACAGTGACCACAGGCCGCACAGCTTCGCACGCCTCAGCCTCTGCCACCAGTCCTGGCAACTCCTCAGCGCTAATAAACAAGAGCGGTCGCGAATCGTTGACAATATGCGCGAGTTCCCGCTCGCGGTACAGAATGTTCACAGGCACAAAAATCGCACCCAGCTTGAGCGCCGCAAGATAAAGATCGATGTACTCAACGCAGTTGGCAAGGTAAACTGCAATACGCTCTCCAGCCACCAGCCCACGCGCAGCCAGAGCCTGCGCCATCCGGTCGCTACGCCGGTCCAGGTCTCCAAACGTATAGACGCGCCCCTGCCACTCCAGAGCCTCAACTTCAGCCCGCCCACGCAAACTCAAATCAAACAATTGAATCAGATTCAAAGCAACCATCCTCCAAAGAACAAATAACTGGCAACTGCACCAACCACCGACATTGACAAGCCCCAGATCATCAGCTTGCGAAACAAATCCTGCTTGTCCACCTCAGCCCCTGCCGCCGCAATACACATCGCCCCAATCGTCGAAAGCGGCGACACATCCACCAGATGGCTGCCCAGATTGATCGACGAAATAATCGAGATCACATCCCCGCCGCCCAACTGCGCCACCAGCTTCGGTGCCATCGGCAGAAAGGCCGGCAACACCACACCAGAGGTACTGCTGTAGGCGCTCACCAATCCACTCACAAACGCAACCACTGCCGTAATGCTCTCCGCAGTAGAAAAACGTGCAATTGCCGCCGAGAACAACTCAAGCCCACCGGTACGTTCCAGCATCGCAATCAACACGCTCATACCCGTAACCATGATCATGATGCCCCACGGCATCTTCGCAACCACCGTCGCCTCCGGTGCTGCACGCAAAACAGTCAACACCGTCGCAGCCGCAAATGCTCCAAGCCCCACCGGCAGCTTCAACACAAGAACGGCCACCATCAGCAGCCCGATCACAAGCAACGTAAGCCAGTGCCGGCTCTCCCAATCGAGCCGCACAACCTCCGCCTTCTCCGGTCTCTGACGCCAGATCGCCCACCCGCCCAGCACAGCAATCACAACAGCGGTAATCACAAAATGCGCGATGAGGTGATTCCAGAACACCCGCCATTGCGCCTCGCCCAGTCCCGCCCGCTCCAGCGTCTTGTCGACGATCACCCCGATCGGCGAAAGAGGCGACAGATTCCCGGCGTTGGCCCCATTGCCAACAATGATTGCCATCAGAAACGGTGAGATCCCCGCCCGAGTTGCCGCTCCCATCGCTAGCGGTGCAGCAAGAGCAGCTGTAGCAATCGCGCCAGCCCCCATCGCTGACAGCAGCGTAGCCATTAGAAAGAACAACACCACCACCCACCCGGAATTTCCACCAGCACATCGTGTCACCCCGGCAGCCACCCGCTCCAGCGTCCCATTCACTTCGGCCTGTGTAAAGAGTAGCGTTACCCCCACCAGCGTCAAAAACAAAGACGACGGAAACCCGGCCATCACCTGATTGGCATCCACCCCGGCATACAGCCCCACCAGCCACGCAAACGCAATGGCCACAAAGCCCACATTCAGCCGCGTCACACAACTCAGCAGGATCACCACCAGCAGTGCGCACAAAGAGATCGTCGCAATCACCCATTCATCCTACAAACTTCGCTCCCCTTTCTTGACAATCCCTTTCCAGACTGGGTATTGTGTGGACATGCAGTCCAGCCCAGATCTTCTACCCGGCACGCTATTCCTGTTGATCCTGCGCACTATCGCCCGCGGCCCTCTACACGGCTACGCGATCGCCAAGCGCATCAAGGAATGTTCCTCTGGCGTGCTCGAAGTAGAAGAAGGCTCTCTCTATCCAGCGTTACAACGAATGATGATCAAAGGCTGGCTCAAAGCCGATTGGGGCGTCTCCGATAGTGGCCGCCGCGCTCGCTTTTACCAGCTCACCGCAGAAGGCCGAAAACAACTCGCCGCCGAGCGTAAGGGCTTCGAGCGGATGATCGGCGCAATCACAGAAGTATTGGAGACAGCATGAGAGAGCTCTGGCGCAAGCTGCGCAACAACCGAAAAACACTCGATGAAGACCTCGCCGAAGAACTCCGCTTCCACCTCGAAGAACGAGCCGACGAGCTGGAATCGAAAGGACTCACGCGAGCCCAAGCCTTGCGACAGGCCCGCCTCGAACTCGGCACACCCGTCGCAATTCGAGAAGAATCGAAAGACCAGTGGTCCCTCGGCTGGATCGAAGACTGGTATAGCGACACCATCCACGCCGCCCGGGGCTTCGCCAAACAACCTGGTTTTGTACTAGCCGCAGTCTTATCCTTCGGCCTCGGCATTGGAGTCAATCTGGCCCTCTTCGGCATCGCCTCGCAACTGATTCTCAGCGATCCAAGTGTCCACGATCCAGCCAGCCTTTACTCCATCCGCTTCGCTGGCAGCAGTCATCTCGATGCCAACGTTTTCCACACTCTCAGTGAGAGCAACCTTCTGCCTGGAGTTACTGGCTATACCGCTGCAGACGATCTCAACTGGCGATCTGGCGAAGACAGCACCCGCCTCTTCGGCATTGCTGCCGCACCAAACTACTTCAGCCTCACCGGCACGCCGCTTGCTCAGGGGCGCGGCTTCTCGGCCAATGAACCCTACACAGCAGTGATCAGCGATTCCTTCTGGCGCAAACATCTAGGCTCAGACCCGCTGGCCTTGGGTAAGCCACTCTGGCTCAACGGCGCCGCACACACGATCATTGGAATCCTTCCCGCCGACTACCGCTCCCTCATAGGCTTCGGCTTCACCCCAGACCTCTTCTTCCCCGCCCTGCCAGACAAGCCGCTCCAGGTCGTCGCCAGATTTCCAGCCGCCACCCCGCGGCAGCAACTCATCAGCCAGACCACCTCGGCTGCCCGTGTCCTCGACTCTACCCATCCGAACATTCACTCCAAGTATCAAGAGTTCATCAGTGCTGCTTCGTTTGCTGGAGTAGACCGTCTGCAAGCAATCCTCCGCCCGGCAGGCATCGCTGCCATCGGGCTTGTCGGCACGATGTTCCTGCTGATCCTTTTGATTGCCTGCGCAAACGTCGCCAGCCTCTTGCTGGCCCGCACTGCCGCTCGCTCTCAGGATCTGGCAATCCGCTCCAGCCTCGGCGCAACCCCTGCACGCCTGCTGCGGCTCCTGCTCGCAGAAACGCTGCTGCTTTCCTTCGGCGGCTCCTTGGCTGGCATTGGCCTCTACTTCTTCTTCACGCGCTTCATCGGCACGCTGCCGCTGCCCATTCCGATCCCGCTTGTGCTCCGCGCTGAAACGAATTGGGCGTCACTAGCTTACGCACTCCTGCTGGCCATCCTCGCCGCCCTGCTGGCCGGGCTTCTACCGGCATGGCGAGCCAGCCGCAGGGGAATCGCTGTAACGCTGAAAGCATCCGAGCACCAGGTAGCCGCTCCATCCATCACCCTCCGCCGCTGGCTTCTGGGAGCTCAAATTGCCGCCTCGATTCTCCTGCTCTCTACCGGTCTGCTCTTCGTGCGCAATCTCGCGCAGACCACAAAACTGGATCCCGGTTTCAGGCTCGATACCCTGTGGACGCGGATGACATTGGTCCCCTCGCAGTTCAAAGAAAAAGATAAGATCGCCGCGCTCACCAGCGAAGCCTTGCGCCGGCTCCGCGCTGATCCGCGAATCGAATCTGCCGCCTTCGCCGCAGTGATTCCTTTCAACGATCAGGCCAACATGCGCACCAATGTCCATACAGACATGGACTCCACACAATCCAACTACCGCTTCAACAACAACACAGTCTCCAGCGCCTACTTTGCCACCATGGGCATTCCGCTTCTCGAAGGCCGTGAGTTTAGCGACACAAATGCTGAAGCCGACTCTGTCATCCTCAGCAGGACTTTCGCCAGTCGTCTCTTTGGCGGTAAGAGCGCGGTCGGGCGCAGAATTTTCTTGCATCAATCAGGCGGTGCCAAGCCCTACGAAATCATTGGAGTGGCAGCGGACATTAAGCATATGGGTCTGGGCGAAGAAGGCAGCATTGCCCTCTATCGCCCCATGCAACCGAACGGCAGTTGGCGCACACAACTCGACCTCATAGCTCGCCCGCGCGCAGCCAGTGCTACAAGCGCCAGAGCCATGCGTGCAATCCTGCTCGATCTCAACACATCCAGTGCCTTGGAAACCAAGCGCCTCGGAGATTCCCTCGGGCTCGCGTGGCTCCCCAGCCAGGCCGGTGCGATTGTCTTCAGTGCTCTCGGCCTGCTAGGTCTGGCCCTCTCAGCTGTAGGCCTCCACGGCACAGTAACCTTTTCGATCCGTCAGCGCAGTTCAGAAATAGGTCTCCGCATGGCGCTGGGTGCCAGCCCCGCACAAATTCTCGGATTAATCGCCAAAGAAAACTGCCTCACCTTGCTCGCAGGAGGCATTGCCGGCACAGGCCTCTCAATTGCAGTTGCCAGGCCACTGGCCTTCTTTCTGGTTCCAGGCATGAGCTCCGTTGGAGCAGCCAGCTTCGCCGCTATCCTGTTGGGTATTGGTCTGGTAGCAACATTCGCCATCCTCGGTCCAGCACGCCGCGCTATGCGCATCGATCCGCTAGAAGCACTCAGAAGCAGTTAAGTCGGTCACTGGCGGAGCACTCCCCGTCTAGCTGACCCTCATAAGAATCTCTCCGACTGTCGTTTCCATGTGTACCGCTGCGTCTTTGAGAATCGCAGCAAGTGTTCCAGGGGGAATCGGGCGGAGAAGGGGCACTGTTAGATGTGCTTGTCGAGGAGACAAAATTGTCATTCGAACGTGGCTGCCTGTCTGGCGAGTTTGCTTGTAGCCAAGGCGCTTCAGTACAGAAATTAGTTGATTGCCGCTCAAATCTCGCGGCAGTTTCATGCCTGGATCACTTCTTCGCGAACATAATGAAGCCGAATGATTTTGGGAGCCTCACCGTCGTCAAAATGACAGGCTACAGCATCCTTCACCATGGTTTGAAGTTCCTGTTCAGAGTCCGCCGAGGTAAAAATGGAATGCCCTAAAGCTCTTGCGGAATAGCCGCCGCTTGGTGAGTCCTCAACTAGAAAAATAATCTCGTTCATGGCTGGCCTAACTACATGCTACACCGCAATTGGAAGGTGCCTGCCTTCTGGGTAGATCACCTTGCGCATCTGTCAGCTCCGCTCCTAATCCCGGCGTCGCATCACCAAATCCCGTGCCTGAATCTGAATGCTATCCTTGCCCCCAAACGGGCCACCCGCAGTCATGATCCAGCCTTCCCAGTGATCCTCGCGCCAGTTCAACAGAATCCTGGCTCCACTGCGCTTCAGCCCTGGAACCAGCTCCCCCTCAAGCTGAAAGTCCACGCGGTATTCAAAATGATTCATCGCCTTCCATTCGTACCAGGCGCGTGGGCGAATCTTCGCCTCAACCATTTTTGCCGCCCCAATCTTGCCGTCTACCCTCCCATCGGCCCCAATAGTCAACTCTACCGGAATCGGCTTTCTCGCAAGAAAGTCATTCACCGGTCTTGCTTCACCCTGCCACGTTCCCGTCATCCCCTTAGGAACTTCGGTCATCAGCAGCATCATCAACAAAAGCTTCATGGCTCATTCGCCTCCTATGGACAACATCCGGCAAAGAGGCGAAATTGCTCCTTCCGAATTCTTTCGGAAATTGTTCTCATTTCGTTTTCAGCGACTTACGAACCCCGGTTACAAAGTCCTCCAGCCGCTCATTCGCCACAATCACACGTCCTGTATGTACATCAATCAGCCGTAAAGTCGTCTTTCCTCCCCCCATCACCGTCCCCTCCACCAAAACTTCCAGCCCAAGCAGCCTTGCCATCCACGACCCCGGCACGTGCAACGCCTCATACCGTTTAGTTGTTGTAGGCGAAACCACATGAACCCCATCGAGTTTGGCCAGTTCGGTCACCAACGCCTCTCGAACCTTTTCAGACTCGGAAGCCGGGCCATCGAGCACCTCAATTCGAGCGACGGCAAGCGCTACCTTTCCCTTCGGCAGGTATTCACTTGGGAGAAAGAACTGCCAGTAACCCCAAACCAGAGCTATCAGCACAGCAATCCAGGGCCACCAAGGGCGCTGCCGAACGATCTCCACCGGTTGCGACGTGAATCGATATCCCTTTTTGGGAATGGTCTCAATCCAGTCGCCCACTTCTTTTCTGAGCAGCGAGATATTGCGCGCCAGCCCTACCTCTTCCACCGTCGTATTCGGCCAGGCACGCCGCAGTAGGTCGGTCTTTTCAACCACCTCTCCCCGGTCCTCCAGCAGCACAGCCAACACGTCCAGCGACTTAGGGCTTAAGCCAACCAACTCACCGTCCCGATACAACAATCGCTTAGAGGCATCAAAGCGATAGGGGCCGAAACAATGGTCCTGTGCTTTTCCTGGAGTCTTCGCCACAGCTAAGCCAGGATCTCCTTGACCACCCGCCCGCCAATATCCGTAAGCTTCTTATACCGCCCCGCATGCAAATAAGTAAGTCGATTCTGATCGAGTCCCATCGCATGCAGAATCGTCGCATGAACATCCCTCACCGGAACCTCCTCAGCCGCAGCTCGCACCGAAAAATCATCCGTCTCACCAAACGTCGCCCCCGGCTTGATCCCGCCCCCAGCCATCCAAACCACCAGCCCATATTGGTTATGATCCCGGCCCGGCTTATCGGTCGTCAGGTTGTTATCAAACGGAGTACGCCCCATCTCCGAAGCCCAAACCACCAGCGTTGAATCGAGCAGCCCCCGCGCCTTCAAATCCTTCAGCAACCCGGCCACCGGCTGATCCACTTCCTTGCAATGCACAGGAATCCGCTCGCCAATATTCCCGTGATCATCCCAACGATCCCCGCCCGCCCCATGCAACAGCTTCACAAAACGCACCCCGCGCTCCACCATCCGCCGCGCCAGCAAACACTGCTTCCCAAAAGGCTCCGTCACCGCGTCATCCAGGCCATACAGCTTCTTGGTAGCTTCCGATTCCTGCTTCAGATCCACCAGTTCAGGTGCCTTCGATTGCATCCGGAACGCCAACTCATAAGAAGCGATCCGCGCCTCAAGCTCACCCGTCTCCGTGCGAGCCGCCGCATGTTGCTCATTCATCCACTTCAGCAAATCCAGCTCCCGCCGCTGCTCCGCCAGCGACAACCGCGGATTCAAATCCACAATCGGAGTATCGCCATTGCGAAATAAGGTCCCCTGATAAGCCGCTGGCAAATATCCATTCCCCCAAACACTCGCCCCGCCAATCGTCGCCCCACGGCGATCCCCCATCACGATAAAACCGGGCAGATCCTGATTCAGAGTTCCCAAGCCATAAGTCAGCCACGCACCGATCGAAGCGCTCCCCGGAAACATGTTTCCCGTCAGCGTGTGATACACGGCCGGGCCATGATTGTTGTTATCCACCTTTACGCCGTGAATCATCGCCACATCATCAATCGTCGAAGCAAGATGCGGCAACAAATCCGATACCCAGCGCCCGCTCTGCCCATACTGTTTGAAAGGCGCTACCGGCGGAATCACCCGGTTCGGCGCAGCAGAAAACGTAGCAATCTCGCCTACAGTATTCCCCGCCTTCGGCATCTGCTTCCCGGCATGTTTAATGAGAGCAGGCTTGTAGTCAAAGGTATCCATCTGGCTGACGCCACCCTCCATAAACAGGAAGATGCAGCTCTTGGCCTTGGCCTCACGATGAGCCGTGCGAGGAGCCAATGGCTGATCGGCAGCCAGCAGATCACTCAGTGCCAGCCCACCCAAACCCAGGTATGAATTGAATAACAAGCGTCGCCGTGAAGTCATACTCATTTACTCCGTGTACAAGAACTCATTGGAATTAAACAACACACGCGCCAACGCGTCGAGCTTCCCCGGAAAGCTCGCAAACCGGTCGATTTCCTGCGCCTTCGGACCCCGCCCTAACACCAACTCGAAAAGCCGCCGGATCTGGTCGGGCTTCTTCTCGCCAACTTCCTTTTCAATACGCCTGGCCAGATGCGCACTCTCTTCTTCCACCAAATAGCCGTTCATCATCGACAGCGCCTGCAGCGGCGTAGTCGTCGAACTCCGCCTCTCACAAGACTCGCTAAACACATTCGCATCAAAGGCCGACATCATCGGCAAAGGCAACGATCGCCGCTGAAAGATGTAGACAGACCGCCGCTGCGCATCATTCTCCTTCTCATTCGGCTCCCACATCAGATCTCCAGTGCGTCCATACCGCGCAAAGTCGGCCAAATCCGCAGGCAAAGGAGGAAACACGCTCGGCCCACCCATCTCCAGATTCAACCGCCCCGACACTTGCAGAATGCTGTCACGAATCGCCTCGGCTTCCAGCCTCCTCCGGTTGAACTTCGCGAGCAACCGGTTATCTGGATCCGCCGCACTATTATCCGCCGCCTGCCGGTAAGTTGCCGAAATCACCATCAACTTATGCATCGCCTTGGTATCCCAGCCGCTGTCCATAAACTGAACCGCCAGCCAGTCGAGTAACTCAGGATGCGAGGGCCTGTCTCCATTAACGCCAAAGTCCGACGTGGTCCGAACAATGCCCGCGCCAAAGTGCTGCTGCCACATGCGGTTCACCCAAACTCTGGCTGTCTGCGGATTTTCCTTCGACGCAATCCATTTCGCCAGCGTCATCCTGCGCCCACGCGTCACAAACTGCCGGTAGCGATCTGTATCCAGCTCAGCAGCTTCAGAGTGCCCGGTGATCGCCGAAAGAAAGCCGGGTTCTACCGCGTCGCCCGGCTGCCGGTAATCGCCACGCAACAAAATCCGCGTCGGCGCGATATCCGGCCCACTCGGCGGCCCCGCCACATTCGTAACCGCAATGACGTTCGTCTTCCAGCGCGTCAGCCGTCTCTGATAAACCGACAACTTCGCGCTCAACTCCCCATGCCGCGCTTTCTCCTCGGCACTAAAGATCGACTTCCCCGAATACTTCGCCTCAGCTTCACGTTTCACATCGGCAACCCCGAGTGATTCAAACCGCTTCGACGCATCCACCCCTTTTGCATAGGCCGCCCGCAAACGCGCCAGCATCGGCCCTTCCACATCATCGAGAGCCTTCTGCTCTTCAGCATCACCCGTGCGGTCGGCATCTTCAAGCAACTGCAAATATCGAGCAACTTCCTGCGCAGTAAACACACCACGCTCTACCGCATTCAACTTCACCTCAAGCCGCAAATCCGTCTTCCCAAACTCTTTCGCTTCTCCAGCACGAGCCTTCCGCGCGGCCACCAGCTTCACAAGCAGTTCCTTCTCAAAAGCCTCAAGCTCACGCTTCTCCGGCCCATCCTTCAGCCTTTTTTCGTAGGCAGCAATCTGCTCCTCCGCCTTCTTTGCCATCACCTTGTCGGCATAAGGCACAGCCACATCCCGGCCCGCCTCAGTCGCCTGAAAGAAAGCCTGCATCCGGTAATAATCGCGAGTCGGAATCGGATCGTACTTGTGGTCATGACACCGCGCACACCCAACCGACAAACCGAGAAACACGCTCCCCACAACCCCGGTAACTTCGGCAAGGTAATTCTGCCGCACATCAGCCGCCACCAGATTCGACCGGTCCCACGGAGCCACCCGCAAGAAACCCGTCGGCACAAAGCCCTGCACATCCGGCTGATAGTTATTGCGCGTCTTCGAATGCTCATCCCCGCCAGCCAACTGCAGCTTCACAAACCGGTCATAGGGCATGTTTGAATTAAACGCCTCGATCACCCAATCCCGATACCGCCACGCGTTTCCGATCGCCCCATCGCCTTCAAGCCCAGACGTTTCCCCATACCGCGCCACATCCAGCCAATGCCGCCCCCAACGCTCGCCATAACGTGGGTCCGCCAGCAAGCGGTCTACTGTCTGTTCATAAGGCTCCCTGCCAAAGCGGGCCAATTCTTCTGCACTCGGCGGCACACCCACCAGGTCCAGATAAAGCCGTCGCGCAAGCGTAGCAGGCGAGGCCTCTACTGCAGGACGAATGCCCTTCGCCTCAAGCTTTGCCAACACAAAACGATCCACCTCATTGCGCACCCAGGCCGAATTCGCAACCTTTGGCAATGCCGCCTTCACTGGCTTCTCATAAGGCCAGCGCCAGACGGCCTGCACCGTCTGCTGCTCCACCGGCATCGAACGAACCCATTCCTCAAGCAGCGCGATCTCCCGAGCATCCAGCGTCCCACCCACCGGCATCTTCGGTGCCATCTCACCGCGCACCATGCGAATCAAAGGGCTCAACTCCGGATGCCCACCCACCACCGCCTTCCCATATTTGGTACCACCAGCCACGGCCGTCGCCAGACTCTCTACCGAGAACCCGCTCGTCTTCACCTTCGCACTATGGCAAGCGCCACATTTGGCCTGCAGCAACGCATCGATTTCCGCAGCGGGAGCCAACCCGATTGCGGTTCCAAGTAGCAAAATAAGACGCAGCACGATGGCACTATTCTATGTCGAATCCCTAATGCCATAGAATCCAATCAGTGGATCTGCAGCCTCAGAGCGTTCTCGGAATTTGTATCGCAACACTAGGCGGAGCCGCAATCGGAGTCGAGCGCCAGTATTCAGGCCACACCCAGGGCCCTCACTCCCACTTCGCGGGCTTACGCACCTTTACCCTCCTCGGCGCACTAGCCGGTACCTCTGCCTACCTCTGGACCTCAGGCCTCGAAGTCCCAGCATCGATTCTTCTGGCTGGCGCCGTCGCGCTGATCCTCGCCGCCTATCTCGCCGCCAGCCGTCGTGATGTCGACGCCACCACCGAAGTCGCCGCCCTCATTGTCCTGGCCGCAGGCTTCCTCGCAGGACTGGGATCCTGGACTCTATCAAGCGCCCTCATCGCCGCTACCTCAGTCCTCCTGATCGAGAAATCCCGCCTCCACAGCTTTGTTGAAAATCTCCCCGATCTCGGCCTCCGCGCTGGTTTCAGGTTCGCATTGATGGCCCTCGTCATCCTTCCCCTGCTCCCGGAAGGCCCCTACGGCCCCTTGGGCGGAATCCGCCCGCGAGAACTCTGGATCATTGTCCTGCTCATCTCCGGGCTCAGCTTCACCGGCTATGCCGCAAGGCTGATCGTCGGCCCCAGCCACGGCTATGTCGTCACGGGAATTCTGGGCGGGCTCATTTCATCTACCAACGTCACCTACACCCTCGCACGAATCAGCGCAACAGAACCCACTAGCGCCACCCCACTGGCGATCGGAGTGCTCACCGCCTGCACCATCATGTACCTCCGCGTGGCCGCCGTAACCGCCATGCTCAACCCCACACTGGGCCTCGCACTCATTCCCTACTGGCTCATCCCCGCCCTGGTTGGAATCACTATCTCGATCCTCGGCCTGCGAAGCCAAGACAAATCTTCTGAAACCAGCCCACTCCCCAGCAACCCGCTCGCAGTCGGATCCGCTCTCCAAATGGCAGCCTTGTTCCAGCTTGTGCTCTTTGCAATAACAGCCATACAGGGTTACTGGGGGCAATCCGGGCTGATTTTTTCTGGTGCCATCCTCGGCCTCACCGATGTCGACGCCCTCACCATCTCGATGACCAAATCTGCTCAAAGCCCTGAAAATCTTGCCACCGCCGCCACAGCAATCGCCGTCGGTTGCCTCGCAAATTCATTCTTCAAACTCGGCATCGCACTCACCCTCGGCCGCGGTGCATTCCGCACCAGAGTCGCTGCAGGCTTCCTCGCACTCATTCTCGGCGCGGCAGCCGGGCTCGGCTGGGGCATCTGGTTCTAGATACTAACGACATCACATCCGGATAGCCGGATCAGATCGTGCGCGTTGCTGCGCAGCCGCCCCATAAACCCTTGAATACTTCCACGACCGATCACCAACAATTCAGCCCTGGTCTCCTGAACCACGCGCTGCACGCCCGCCACCAAACTGGCGTCTTCGATGATTTCAAGCGCAGGCACGTCCGGCCATGCAGCCATCGCCGCTACGTAGTCTTCCTGCGCCACCCTCAACGCAAAATGGTGCGCCCCTTGCGCAATTCCGCTCTCAAAATCGCTTCCAACGCGCGGCTTGGAATGCACCACCCGCAACTTCGCCCCAAACTTCTCGGCCAAGCCCTGCGCCTTCGCCACTACCTTCGCCGTCTCCGGCCCACAATCCACAGCACAAACAATGTTCTTGGGCAAACCGGGTTCCATCTTCTCAGGCGTATGCGCACTCGTCCATACCGGCACCTCGCTATCGTGTAGAACACTCGCCGTCACAGACCCCAACAGCATTTGCCGGAAGCGCGTATACCCAAGCGTAGGCATCATAATCAAGTCCACACTGTGCTCCCCGGCATAACGGGCAATCGCCTCCCCTGCGTCCCCACTCACCTGCACGCGCTCCACCGGCAACCCGGCCATTTCTTCCAGCAGGAACTCACTCAACTGCTTCTTTGCCAGCTCTTTCACTACATTGATTTCTGCTTCCACCGGCAGATTCTCAATTGCCAGCACTCCCACTCCCTCAAACACATGCAGGATCGTCACTCGAGCCCCAAAACGATCGGCCCATAGTCGAACGATATGGCTCGACGCCACACACTGCGCTGAAAAATCGACAGGAAATAAAATGTGTTGAATCACTGGATAGCCCCCAAAGCGATGCTATCACCCGGGAGCCGGCTCGAACTCAGGCTGCAGTAGCTTGTTTGGCGGAAATGTCCTTGATCCCCACCATCAGCCGGTTCAAACTATCCAGCACGTGCTGCGCAGAAGGTGCTGGCCGGCCCTGCAGCAAATCCTTCGGGGCCCCGTAGTTGCCATGCGAACTCATCGGAAGATCCTCCACAACAGGCGCAGCAACAACGGGCTTCTTCACTTCCTCGACAACAGGAGGCGCAACAGCTATTTCTTTTCCCCCAGCCATCTCAACATACTCGCTCATCAGCGAATCCAGACGGTGCCGTTTCATCACTACCATCTCGTGTATCTGGGCTGCCAGCGATTCCGTCTGGCGCAGTTCCGACATCAGGGCCTGAATTCTCTCAAGCGTTACAGCAAGCGTATTCTGTGGGGCGGGTTTGGACATAGTCTACCTGCACCTTCCATCGGACTCGCCTTATGAAACTTAAGTAGGCCTGTTGATTTAGAGGGGGTAGGCGTCAGTGCGCGTCTTCATCCCCACCGCTCACAACCCCACGCGGTTTCGGGTTCTTCCGGTCCTCTTCCACGATCTTCCTCACCTGTTGCGCCAGCGTTGGCGCATGATAGGGAATCCCATCCTTGATCGTCCATTCGATCTTCCCGGACTGCGGCACACCCTCCGTCTTCGGATACAGAATCCGGAAGTCCGCCAGCGGGTTCCCGTCCACTACGATCAGGTCCGCCAGAAAACCGGCCCTTACGCGACCCAGCTCATGTTCTTTACCCATGATCTTCGCGTTATTCGCCGTCGCCTGCGTAATCACCTGCAACGGGTGAAAGCCCGCCTCCTGGTGCAACTCCATCGATCGGATAAAGCCAAACCCGAAGAGGTTATAGATGAATCCGGCGTCTTCGCCAATACCGATCACTCCACCCCGGCGTCCAAAATCCCTCACCGTATCCATCCACAATCGGTAATTCATCCGCCACTCGGCCTCATCCGCGCTAGTCCAGTTCAAGAAGAAGCTCCCATGGTTATTCGGGTCAGGAGCAAAGAACTTCTCCAGAGCCGGATGCAGGTATTCCTTGAAAAAGGGCTGCGTTTGGTAGCGCAACAAATCCCGCGCCGCCTCGTAGATATTCAGCGTCGGGCTCCACGCCACCTCCGCCTTTACCATGCCATCCAGTACTTGCCCTAACTTAACCGGATCGGTCTGCCGAAACAGGTGCCCCGCGTAACGGAAACGATCCACTTCGTACTGATGGTTAAACGATCCGGGAAAGTTCTGTACTCCATCCTTCAACGCCGCATCGGGTATGCCATACCAGTGCTCAATTGAGGTCGTCCCATACTTGATGTCGTGCCAGGCATTGGTCTCAGCCACCGCCGCATGATGCGCGGTCCGCAGCCTTTGCGTGTGAGCCTCTTCCTGCATAATGCTCATCGCCCAATCCGAGATCTCAAAGAACTTCAAGCCATCCGCCCCACTGGCCTTGATCTGTCTTACCCTCGCCCGGATCGCCGTCTCATTCTCCACTGAAGGTGCCGGATTCATCCCCAACACCGTATACAAAAACAATCGCGGTGCAACAATGCTGTTCTTCTGCGACTGCTCCCGCAGCGCCTTCGACTTCTCAAAGTTCGATCCCACATCACGCACGCTGGTAATCCCTGACGCCAGCCAAACCCCAAACTGATACTCCTGTCGCATTGGCCAACCAGCCCGTTCATCCTGAATATGCGCATGCACATTGATCAACCCTGGCAACACATATTTGCCCTTGGCATCAATCACCTTGTCGCCAGCCACCGGCCTGCCCGGCCCGGGACTCACAGAAACAATCCGGTTGCCCTCAATCACGATCGTCCGCGGCCCATTTGCCGGCGTACCAGACCCATCGACAACCAGCGCATTTGTGACCAAAAGCCTACCTTGCCGCACTCCAGACTCGGTTGGTGCTAAGGCCGTCTGGCCCATCAAAACAAAGGGCATCACTGCCATACAAACAAAGACATACGAACGTGTCATAAGAGGCTAGTCTACCCAACAGTGGTCAGGGTTAAGGCACCTCAGCAATACCTCCATTGGGAGAGGACTTCCAATGCGGTACCAAAGCCAGCAAAGTTACATGTCAAAAAACATCGAAACAAACGACTATTGGAATCGAGCCTTTGACCGAAGCCAAGACGGCCCGGCGGCTCAAAATACAACAGAAGGAGTGTTAACACACCCATGCGCAACTTACTGGTGCTTACCGTATTCGCCACCCTCACTGCCAACCTGAGCTTTGCTGAAGTCATCGAACATCCCCGCAACCTCAAAGAAGAATCCACGATTCAACAGAAGGCCCAGAAGCGCTGGATGTGGAGCGCCCTCGCCCTCACCGCCGCAAGCTTCGCAGACGTACACTCCTCCTGGGGCAAGGTAGAAGCCAACGGCATCCTGCGCTCTTCTAACGGCACCTTCGGCGCCAAAGGCCTCGGCGTCAAAGCCGGCATGGTCGGCGGCATCCTCCTCGGCCAGCACTTCCTCGTCAAGACCAACCCCAGGCTCGCCAACACCATGACCTTCGCCAACTACGGCATGGCCGGCCTCAAGCTCTCCGTCGCCGCCCGTAACTACAAGATCGATCCTCCCAAATACCTTCTGCGCTAACGCAAGGGCGGAGTCGACGCTGGTGCATGTCGCCACCGGGTCGCCTGTTCATAGGCGTACCCCAGGCGAATCAGCGTCGACTCCGACCATTCCCGCCCAAAGAAAGTCAGCCCGGCCGGCAGCACACCCCGCGTGTAACCCATCGGAACCTGCACGGATGGAAACCCGGTAGTCGGAGAAAAGACCTGGCTGTTGTCTCCACCCGCAGTATTCAAGTCCCCAATCAACCGCGGCGGATTGCTCCAGGTTGGATACACATACGCATCGAGCTTCAGAGCATCCATAGTAGAAGTCACAGCTGCTCCAAAAGCCTTCCGGTAGGCCATCTCTGCCGTACACTCCGCACTCTCCGGCCCATTCACCACCACCTTCTCGGCCGACTCAAGCCTCACCTGCACCGACGGATGATACTTCCGCGATTTCAGTACCTCCGCCAAACTCTTCACCGCAACCTTGTCCCCCAGTCCAGCCAGAAATCGGTTCAGGTCATATTTGAATCCCATACACCCACCAGCCCGCTTCAACCTCTCAATGCCGGATACCTTAGCTGGATCCACAATCACCGCGCCAGCCTTGCGCAAATCCTCCAGCGCTACCTCAAACACCCGCACCACTTCCGCATCGGTCGAATCCCGCTCATAAGCCTGCCGCAACACACCAATTCGAGCTCCCTTCAACCCATCCCGCTTCAAAGCCAGCGAATAATTCTCAACCCGAGCCCCAGCCGTCACCGCATCATCCGGATCCTCACCCGCAACTACCTGAAACACCGTCACAGCATCTTCCATTGTCCGAGCCATGGGCCCGGCAATATCAGCCAACAAATTCAAAGGAAAAACACCAGCCCTGCTGGTCAACCCCATCGTCGACCGAATCCCCACAAGCGCCTGATGCGACGACGGCCCACGAATCGAATTCCCCGTATCGCTACCAAGTCCAACTGCCCCAAAGCTAGCCGCAACCGAAGCAGCCGTACCACCGCTAGACCCCGCCGTCACCCGGTCCAAAGCATAAGGATTGCGGGTATATCCAGGCAGGATCGAGCTGATCGTCTCAACCGGGCTAAAGGCATACTCAGCCATATTCGACTTGGCCATCACCAGCGCCCCCGCTGCCTTCACCCGTCGCACCTGAAACGCATCCTTGTCGGAAACAAAGCCCGCAAAAGCAAGCGACCCATTCGCACTCTGCAACCCCGCAGTCAGAAAGTTGTCTTTCACAATCATCGGAATGCAGTGCAAAGGCCCACTAAGCCCCCCAGCCGCAAACTTCCGGTCAAGCTCCGCCGCCTCAGCCTCAACCTTCTCGTTCACAACAACAATGGCGTTCAGCGCCGGGCCATTCTTGTCATAGGCATCGATCCGCCTCTTGTACATCCCCACCAGAGCACGGCAACTCAAAGTGCCAGCCTTCATCGCCGCATGAATTTGAGAGATCGAAGCCTCAGTCACATCAAACTGCGCCGAAGCTACAAAGGCAAGAAAAAACACAAGTCGTTTCAAAAGCATTGAAGAAATGCTAGCAGGCTTACCCCGGCCAACTAGGCCAAACATAAGCCGACAACCGCGTCCGCTCCACATACCCCAAGGCCTCATACAACCGCACTGCCCCACGATTCTCCGCCGTCACCGTCAACGTCGAATACTCACACCCCAGCTCACAAAACTTAGCCAGCGCCCCCAGCATCATCAGCCTCCCCACACCCTGCTTCCTAACGCCCGGGTCCACACAAAGCTGCGACACATGTCCCACCTTCTCATCCTCGGCATCAGACACGCTAGCCAGCAAAGCCCCCACCAATCGCCCATCCTTCCTGTCGCAAACCAGATAAGATGCCTCCGCGCTAAATCCGCCACAAGCCGGATAACGAATCATGTTCGACAAATAAACCCGGGCCCGCGCCGGCACCCGGTACTGATCGTTGATATCAGCATCCATATGCCCCCGGTAAGCCCGGTACATCAACTGCGCCACATCCTCTTCCATCCGCCAGTTCCAGGGCTCAATCCGCAAACCAGCCGGAGCCTCAACCGCGTCCGGCCACTTTGCCGCGCTCAACTCCAGTTCCATAAACCGGCGCTCATATCGCTCCGCCCGCGGATGCGAATAGGGAAAGCGCAACATCATCGGCTGCGTCTCAAGCCGCCTGGCCTGCGGAAATCGCCGGATCGCCTCCACCGTCGAAGCCATCAATAGCCGCTCATTCTCAGCCGTCGCCCGCTCATCACAAACATAGGCATCCCCGATCAGCGCCTTGTTCTCTTCCACCACAAAATACGAATACCCAACCACCCGCCTGCCCTCAAGCAAGGCCACCCCACCCAAACTATGCGTCGCAACTAACTGCCTTACCAGCCGCGCCGTACCAGAAAAATCCCACCGGTACCAGTCGAGGTAGCGCTGCGTTTCTTCTACCAGCAACTCCTCGATCTGGTCCAGATCAATTTCTTCAAGCGCAACTGGCTCTGGAAAAATCACGCACTCAAAAACTGCTTGATACCTGCAATGGCCTGCCGCGTCCGGTGATTGTTCTCGATAAACGCAAAGCGCACATGCCCCTCGCCCAGTTCTCCAAAGCCGATCCCGGGCGACACGGCAACCTTCGCCTTCTCCAGCATCTGCTTGGTAAATTCAAGCGACCCAATCGCCTTGAACCGCTCTGGAATCGGGGCCCACAAAAACATACTGCCCTTCGGCTTCTCCACCGGCCAGCCCGCCTTGTTCAACCCACCCACCAGCAAGTCTCTGCGCTTCTGATAGATATTCCGGATCTTCACCGTGTCTTCTTCACACTCACGCAAGGCAATGATCGAAGCAATCTGCACCGGCTGAAAATTCCCGTAGTCCAGATAGCTCTTGATGCGGCCCAGTGCCGAAACCATCTTCTTGTTCCCCAGCACAAAGCCCACACGCCAGCCGGCCATGTTGTAGCTTTTGGTCATCGAAAAGATTTCGACGGCATGTTCGGTAGCACCAGGAATTTGCAGGATGCTCGGCGGCTCATAACCGTCAAAGCCAAAATCGGCATAAGCAAAATCGTGAATCACCATCGTGCCGTGCTTGGCCGCCAGATTCAGCACATTGCGGAAGAAATCGATCTCCACCGTATGCGTCGTCGGGTTGTGCGGAAAGCTCACCAGAATCGCCTTCGGCTTCTTCACTTCCGTCTTGTAAACATGCTCCAGACGATTCAAGAACTCATCCGGGCTATTCAGCGGCAGAATGCACGGCGTGCCCTCGGCCATCGTCACACCATACTGATGGATCGGGTAGCAGGGGTTCGGCAACGCCACAACATCACCCGGCCCAATCACGGCAAACATCAAATGTGCCAGGCCCTCTTTGGCCCCAATCGTCGCAATCGCTTCCGTATTCGGATCGAGATCCACTCCCCACTTACGCTTGTAGCGTTCGGTTATCGCGAGCCTCAGCTGCGGGATCCCCTTCGACACGCTATAGCGATGATTCTTCGGGTTCCGGGCCGCTTCAATCAGCTTGTTGACAATGATGCGCGGCGTCGGCCCGTCGGGATTTCCCATCCCAAAGTCCACCACATCCTGCTGGTCTGCCCGCATTCTAGCCTTCATCTCATTGACGACGGCGAACACATACGGAGGCAGCTTGGCGATGCGGTAAAACTCTTCATTCGATAAAGACATTATTCCCATTGTAGAAAACGTCTCGCCTCAGGTTGCTACGATGACAATAATTCGATGCAAATTCGTAATCTAGTTGCTATTTCTCTAATCTGCGTCCTCAGCCTGCCCAGCCAAACGCAGCAGTCCAAACTGACGATTGAAACGATCATGCAGGGCCCCCGCTACAGCGGATACACCCCGTCCAACCTCCGCTGGTCCGGCGACAGTCAGAAACTCTACTTCAACTGGAAGCGCCACACCGATCCAATCGCAGCACCCATGGACACCTACGTCGTCAACCGCGACGGTAGCAACCTGGTCAAGCTCACAGACACGGAAGCCCGCCTCGCCCCTCCAGAGAACTGCACCTACGACGAAGCCCGCAACAAATGCCTCTACACCATATCGGGCGACCTCTGGCTCTACGACTTCACCACCGACAAAACCAAGCGCCTCACCGCCACCAGCGACATAGAATCACAACCCCGCTTCCTCCCCGGCGCCAAAGAAATCGCCTACCAGCGCGCAAACAACCTCTTCATCCACTCCCTCACCGACGGCGCAATCGAACAGCTCACCGACATCCGCACCGGTAAGCCCTCCCCCGACGAAGAAGAGCCCAAACGAGACCCCAAGAAAGAACTCACCGCCCAGGAATTCCTGAAGCAGGAAGAAAAAGACCTGCTCGCCATCGTCAAGCAACGCAAAGAACTCAAAGACGAAGCCCGCGCCCGCCGCCTCCGTGAAAACCCGCGCAAGCCCTACTATCTCCCGGCCCGCAACATCGCCTCAAGCCTCCGCCTCACTGCCGACAAGGCCCACATCATCGCGATCCTGAACGAACAACCCGAAGGCGCCAAAACCGCCATCGTCCCCAACTACATCACCGAGTCTGCCTATACCGAAGACCTCCCCGCCCGCACTAAAGTCGGCGACACCCAGGGAAAGTCCCGCCTCGTCGTAATCGACGTCAAAACCGGCGAAGTAAAACCAGTAGACCTCGCTCTCGGCGAAAAGCCCAAGTCCACCCGCATCTTCAACCTCGTCCAATCCGAAGACGCCACCAAAGCCGTCTTCATGCTCCGCTCAGACGACAACAAAGACCTCTGGCGCATGGCCCTCGATCCCGCCACAGCCAAGGCCCGCATCCTCACCCACGATCACGACGACGCCTGGATCGGCGGCCCCGGCATCTTCCGCATCGGCTTCCTCGGCAACCTGGTCTTCTACCAAAGCGAAGTCACCGGCTTCAGCCATCTCTATCTCCAACCCTTCGCCGGAGGCGACCCCAAGCCCCTCACCTCAGGCAACTACGAAGTCACAAACGTCGAGCAGTCCAAAGACAAACTTCTCTTCTACATCACCACCAGTGAAGGCAGCCCCTATGAGCGTCACTTCTATTCGCTCGACCCCTCAAACGGCGTAAGAACCAAAATCACAACAGCCCCCGGCGAGCACAACGTAGTTCTATCGCGCGATGAAAACTGGATCGCCGACATCTACAGCTTCACCACCAAACCCGACGAAGTCTACATCGGCGAGAAGAAGAGCGGAGCGAAGCTGCAGCAAATCACAACCTCCCCGTCCCCCGAATTCCTGGCCCGCAAATGGACAGAACCCACGATTGTCGAGATTCCGGCCCGGGACGGCAAGAAGATCCCCGGCCACCTCATCAAGCCAGCTGTATCGAAAAAAGGCGGCCCCGCAGTGATCTTCGTCCACGGAGCAGGCTACCTGCAAAACGTCCACCGCTGGTGGTCCAACTACTTCCGCGAATACATGTTCCACCACATCCTCTCCGCCGCCGGCTACACAGTACTGGACATCGACTACCGGGCCAGTTCCGGCTACGGCAGAGACTGGCGCACCGGCATCTACCGCTTCATGGGAGGCAAAGATCTGGAAGATCACTTGGACGCCGCCAAATGGCTAGCCACAGCCCAAGGCGTCAACCCGAAAAAGATCGGAATCTACGGAGGCAGCTACGGAGGCTTCATCACGCTAATGGCCCTCTTCACCAGCCCCGACACCTTCGCCGCAGGAGCCGCCTTAAGGCCAGTAACCGACTGGGCCCACTACAACCACCAATACACCTCAAACATCCTGAACGAGCCCCAGAAAGACGCCGAAGCCTACCGCAAAAGCAGCCCGATCTACCACGCCAGGGGCCTGAAAAGCGCGCTACTGATTGCCCACGGAATGGTGGATGTAAACGTCCACTACCAGGACAGCGTAAGACTAACCCAGCGCCTGATCGAGTTAGGAAAAGAAAACTGGGAACTAGCCAGCTACCCGGTAGAAGACCACGGCTTCGTAGAACCCACAAGCTGGACCGACGAATACCGCCGCATCTTAAAGCTCTTCGAGAAGAACCTCAAATAGGCCAGCTACTGAATCCCGATTTTTGCAACATTGCTCGGCCGCTCCTGATCGAGAACCCAAAGAGCCACAGCCGCCCCAGATTCACACTTCTCAGGAATCCTCACATTGATCTGCTGTACCCCATCCAGCCCAGGTGCCGCGCCGAAGTAAAGCACCTGAGCCAACTTCCCCCCAACGGAAACTCGCGGAGCAAGAAGCCCTGAAGAAATTCCACGAGCATAAATCTCGACCACATCTCCAGCCGCGGCTCGATCTGCGGCTCCAACCAATCGACTGGTTCCGGCATGCAGCACAGCAGCTTGCCCATCCAGGCTCAGTACCTGCAACGGAACGGGCAGAGCATCCGGAACGAAGACTTCAGCAGCAGAAACGACATCTCTTTCATCCCCTCCGGCAATCAACACACGTCCATCGCGCAACATAGTGGCGCTATGCCCAATTCGCCGGGAAGACATGCTGGGTCCGACAATAAATCTACGGGCATTGGTATCAAAAATTTCAGACGACGACTGAGCTTGATAGCTTTGCCCGGTACCGCCAGCAATGAGCACTCTTCCATCCAAGAGCAAGGTCGCTGTATGACCGCTATGGGCGCGTAACATCGGTGGGCCTGCCCGGCTCGTGCGGCCCAGGGGATCGACAAGATCTGTCCGATTCGTGCTCACAGTGTAAGAAGTGTAGGCAGCTACTTCAATCTCTTCGGTTCCTCCTGCAATCAAAACAGTTTTGTCTGGCAGTAACGTCATCGAATGGGACTCCAAGAGCCACGCTGGCCGATAGAATGCCACGTGCTCAATCTTGCCTCCGGGCCGGAACGTGCCCGCTGAAACAGGACTCCCTCCGGCATACAAGAAATGGTCATCATCGGCCATCAATGCCGACTGATAGTCGCCAAATCGTCCTGTTAGCGGCAAAAGACGAAAAGTCTGAGTCTCCGGATCAAACAATTCAATTGAGTTTCCTTCCCCGAAAATGAGCACCTGACCGTTTTGCAGAAGATGCGCAGTATGCCGCGATCGCCCTTTAGACGATTCCCGCACCGGCAGAAACTTCCGGGAGGCCGGATCGAATATCTCAGCTGACTTGGCATGCTCCCCGTCGATTGAGCCTCCAACGATCAAAACACGTCCGTCTGCCATCAATGTGGCAGTATGATTCTCTCGAGACGGCCGAGGACCTCCCACCTTTTCGACCAACCCAGTCGAGGGATCGTACAACTCCGACTCGATCGAACAACCTTTGCAATTTGCCCATCCACCTTCAAACAAAACACGTCCGTCAGGCAGCAATGTAGCCGTATGCCCCATCCTTGGCTGCAATACGGCCCCGTCACGTTCAAACCGGTCTGCCCCAGCGGCAACCCCTAAATTCATCAAGAGCAAGACTGTTGGCAATTTGGATTTGAACCAAAGCGCCGTCATTCTCGAACTCCAATCTTCACTACCTGACTTGGCCGCTCCTGGTCAAGAATCCAAAGCGGCACATCCGCTCCAGGGGCACACTTCTCGGGAATTCTGACATTGATCTGCTGCACCCCGTCCAGCCCCGGGGCCGTTCCGAAATAAAGCACCTCAGCCATCTTCCCCCCAATGGAAACTCTCGGGGCAATCAGCCCGGAAGAAATTCCGCGAGCATAAACCTCCACCACATCTCCAGTAGCAGCTCGATCCCCAGCTCCAACAAATCTACCGGTTCCGGCATGAAGCACAGCAGCCTGTCCATCCTGGCTCAACACTTGCAGCGTAGCGGGCAGAACATCCGGAACAAAGAATTCGGCATCAGAAACCACTTCTCCCTCAACCCCTCCAGCAATCAACACACGCCCATCGCGCAAAAAGGTTGCGCTATGCCCGTTTCGCTGGAAAGCCAAACTGGGTCCGGAAATAAATCGACGGATACCGCTATCAAAAAATTCAGATGACGACGGAGTTCGATCGTTTCGCCCGTCCCCACCCGCAATGAGCACTCTTCCATCCATGAGCACTGTAGCGGAGTGAGCGCTCCGGCCACTCAACATCTTCGGTCCATTCCCACTGGTACGGCTCGACAGATCCACTAGCGCTGTGCTCTTCGTATTGGTCAAAATCATTGGTGAAAAATAGAACGGGCCCTCAATGAATTCGAGCCCTCCTGCGATCAATACAGATTGGTCTGGCAGCAGGATCATCGAATGGGAATCCAGTATCCAACTCAGCCGATAGGAGAGCAGCTGTGCAATTCTTCCATCCAGTGTGAACGTGCCCGCTGACCCTTCATCTGCATAAAAGATTCGGTCGTCGCTGATCATCAATCCTCGCGAATAAGGTGCAGAGCCTCCAAATACTTCTATTACTCTGAAGCTCTGTGTAACCGGGTCGAACACTTCAATTGAGCTTCGGCTATCCACGACAAGCACTCGACCGTCTTTCAGTAATAGCGCCGTATGCCGCGAACGCCCGCGGGACATTTCCCCCACCAGCAAGAACTTTCCTGAGGCCGGATCGAAGATCTCAGCCGTCTTGGAATTTTCCTCGCCGATATCACCTCCAGCGATTAAGACCCGCCCGTCCGCCATCAAAGTCGCAGAATGGTGCCTGCGTGATGGTCGAGGCCCACCCACCTTTTCAATCAACCCGGTAGAGGGATCGTACACTTCCGACTCCCTCAGGCAACCACTGCATTTCGCAAATCCGCCTTCAAACAAAACACGTCCGTCCGGCAGCAACGTAGCCGTATGCCCTGTCCGTGGCTGTAATACGGCTGCGGCACCCTCAAACCGGTCTGCTGCAGCAGCAAACCCCAAATTCACCAAAATCAAAACGGATAGAAATTTGGACTTGAACCAAAGTAGCGTCATTCTCGAACTCCAATCATTACGGGTCGACTCGGTCGCTCCAGATCCAGCAGCCACAACGGCACTTCCCCACCAGTCACCGACCTCTCCGGAATCCTCACATTGATCTGCTGTATCCCGTCCAGCCCCGGTGCCGCCCCAAAATACAACACCTCCGCCAGCCTGCCTCCAATAGAAACCTTCGGCTTCATCTTCCCCCCAAACAAGCCCCGGGCATAGATCTCAACCACATCACCAACCTCTGTTGGATCCGCAGCACTCACCAATCGCGCCGTCCCGCCATGCAGCACCGCCCCCTGCCCACCAAGGGTCAGCACTTCAAGCACCTTGGGTGCGACACCAGAGATAAACATCTCGGCAGTTGCACCACGTCCTCCGGCAATCAACACACGTCCATCACGCAACAAGGTGGCGCTATGTTCACCTCTGCGAGCAGACATTTCCGGCGCTGGATAAAAACCTCTCAAGTTGGTATCGAAGAATTCAGCCGATGACTGTAGGTTCTCGTCACCGCCAAACCCACCGGCAAGCAGCACTCTCCCATCCAGAAGCAAGGTCGCGGAATGACTGCTCCGCGCAGCCAACAGCTCCGAGCCTTCCGTTGAGCTGCGCTTCAGGGGATCAATCAAATCCGTACGTTTTGTATTTGAACTGAAGTAGTACTCCCATCCATATGGTTCTTCGTTGCCTCCTGCGACCAATACAGATCCGTCTGGCAAGAAAGTCATCGAGTGATCCTCCATGCCGTAGCCGGGCCACTGGAAGGTCACTGGCTCCAATGCACCTTCCAATTGGAGCACCCCGGCAGGAGAGAAAAATCCCCCAGCAAAAAGCACGCGATCATCGTCCAACAGGATTGCGCGCGGATAAGAGCCAGGTGCTGCCACCATACGAACCGGACGAAACGTCTGCGTGTCTGGATCAAACACTTCGATTGAATTCGAATTCTCAAATATGAGCACTCGACCGTCTTTGAGCAAATGCGCCGAGTGACGCGATCGCTCAATCGACATGTCCCCAACTCGCGTGAACTTCTTGGTTGTGGGATCAAAAATCTCAGCAGTCTTGAAGCTCCCCCTTCCCATCCACCCTCCGGCAATCAGCACCCGTCCATCTGCCATCAAAGTTGCAGTATGATACTTCCGCGATGGCCGGAGGCCACCTACTTTTTCCACCAACCCGGTTGCAGGATCATACAACTCCGCTTCTATGCGGCACTCCATACAGTGCCGCCAGTAGGGATTCCCAATGTCTCCACCGTCCAACAACACACGTCCATCCGTCAGCAATGTTGCCGTATGCCCCATCCGCGGCTGCAACGCAATGCCCGCATCCTCAAACTTGTCTGAAGCAAATGCAAAACCTAAACTCAGGAACAAGAAAACTGCAGGCAATTTGGCTTCGGAACAAAGAGGCCTCATTCTATAACTCCGATCTTGACTACCTGACTTGGCCGATCCAGATCCATCAGCCAAATGGGTACGTCCCAGCCAGTTGAAGGCAACTCCGGAATCCTCACATTGATCTGCTGAACTCCAGCCAGCCCAGGTGCCGGCCCAATGTGCAAAATCTCAGCCAGCGTCCCACCGATCGAAACCTTCGGTTTTATCTTCCCTCCAACCAGGCCCCGGGCATAGATTTCAACCACATGACCAACCCACACAGGTCGCGCATTCGAAACCAATTCCCCTGACCCTGCATTAAAAACAGCCCCCTTCCCATCCAGGGTCAGTATTTCAAGCGGAGTTGGCACCGCATCGGAAAGAAACATCTCGGCAGAGGCAAAAGCCCCACCTGGGAATCCACCCGCAACCAACACTCGTCCATCCTGCAACAACGTGGCGCTATGTTCACTTCTGGGGACAGACATGGTCGGCCCGGCAAGGATTCTTTCCGAGCTAATATCAAACACCTCGGTGGAAGAATGCGCTGCCGTGTCTTTTCCGACTCCACCGGCAATAAGTACCCTTCCATCCATTAGTAACGTCGCCGAATGGTGACTTCGCGGCCACAGCAAGTTTGGCCCTGCATGAGCCCCAAGTTTTGAAAGATCAAATAGATCCGTGCGAGTTGTATTGGAGCTGAACTGATAGTCCCATCCGCACATTTCTTCATTGCCTCCCGCAATCAAAACAGATTGATTAGGGAGCAACGTCATAGTATGGTCCTCCATGCCCACCATTGGCCGCCCAAAAGCCACTGGCCTAATTGTGCCGTTAGTTCGGAAAATACCCGCTGAGAAAGTAAATCCACCCGTAAACAACAGTTGATCATCCTCCATCATCAATGCCCGCTTATAGTCGCCTGGAAATCCTGTTACAGGAATGGGATTAAAAGTCCGAGCATCCGGGTCAAACACATCAATCGAGCTTTCAGTCCCAAAGATAAGCACTCGACCGTCTTTCAGCAAATGCGCCGAGTGACGGGATCGCTCAATCGACATATCCCCAACCGGCGTGAAGTTCTTGGTTGCGGGATCAAAAATCTCAGCAGTCTTGAAACTCCCCCTGCCCATCCACCCTCCGGCAATCAGTACCCGCCCATCTGCCATCAAGGTTGCCGTATGGTACTTCCGCGATGGCCGGAGGCCACCTACTTTTTCCACCAACCCGGTTGCAGGATCGTATAACTCCGCCTCTATGCTGCACTCCATACAGTGCCGCCAATAGGGATTCCCAATGGCCCCACCATCCAGAAACACACGCCCGTCAGGCAGCAACGTAGCCGTATGCCCCATCCGCGGCTGTAATATGGCCCCTGCGTCCTCAAACCGGTCTGCAGCCAACGCAAGCCCCAAGGCCATCAATAGCCAACCGGAAATCAATTTGAAACTCATAAATTGCAAACTCCAATTCTCAAATTTCAAACCAGTCGAAATCGCTATTTGATGGCGATCCTTAACGCAGGGCTGGTGCGGCCTAAATCCATCAGCCAGAGACCCACCTCCGGTCCAGTTTCTGCATCAATTGGAACTCGGACCAAAAGCTCAAACAGACCCTCTTCCGAAACTTGTCTAAAGTGCACCAATTCAGCCAGCTTCCCTCCAATCGAAATCCTCGGCTCGATCTTTCGTCCAAAGAGCCCTCGAACATTCACAATCAGTAGCTCTCCCCGTAACGCGGGATGCGAAGCGGATATGGATGGATACCAGCGTGATAGGGGATAAACTTTTCCACCCCAACCGTCATCGTAAAAATCCAACTCAGGAGACTTTTCCCCCGGCACAAAAAACTCGGCCTGAGCCACACCCTTCTGCACCCCACCAAAAACCAGCGCGCGCCCATCGCGCAGCAAAGTAGCGGTATGTTCGCTCCGTCCATAAGACATCGTTGGTCTTTCGGAAAACATGCGCGTATCTAATTCAAACACCTCCGTGCTGCCAGTTGGAAATTCACTCCAATCGACCCCGCCGCTTACCAGCACTCGCCCATCCATAAGCAAGGTGGCCCGATGGCCCGCCCGTTCCGTGTTCATGGGCGGGAGTAGCTGGGATGTTCTCCTTCGCCAATCCAACAAAGCAGCTCTTCTTGTTCCAACCGGGTATAGATAAATGTATGGATAAGCCTGATAATTTCGCCATTCATCCGGGCTGGCCAATCCTCCTAGCGCAAGCACCTCGCCGTTCCCAACCTGCGTCAACGAATGATCCATCATCCCGCCAATAATGGGCTCTTCTGCAAATGCCTCGAGTTGCCCATTAGGACCCAACAGCTTCGCCGTAAATGGAAAACCCCCAACGGTCAAAAACTGTTCAGAACTCACCCGGACTGCCAGCGAATATACGGAAGCTTCCACTGGCAGACGGAATTCGGTAAAGGTCCGCGATTCTGGATCAAATATCTCTGCTGTTTTCGCGGTTCCGCCAAATAGCAAAACCCGCCCGTCACCGAGCAGCTCGGCAGAATGTCGCGATCGGGCAGAAATCATGACGCCAAGGTCCAGAAACTCCCCAGTCCCCGGGTTAAAAAGCTCAGCGGTCTGGCTATCCTGGTCCCCCATCCAGCCTCCCGCGATCAGCACCTGTCCGTCTGCCAGTAGCGTCGCCGTATGATATTTCCGCGAAAGCCTGGGCCCGCCAATCTTGACAACACTTCGCAGGATCGGATCGTAGAGCTCAGCTTCAAGCCTGCACCGAAAGCAATGCTGCGGATACGGGTCGCCAACCGCTCCACCTTCAATCAGGATCCGTCCATCCACCAACATCGTCGCGCTGTGCCCCATCCTCGGTTCTAAACCAGGCCCAACAAGCTCGAATTTCTCTGCTGCAACAGAGTTTCCCAAAGCCAGCAAAGTGGCCATAATACTTCTGCAAACGGAAGTTCTGAGCATAGTGTTTGCATTAAAGTACCAGAATCCGCTCAGGAAACAAATGAGTAACATATGAGGAAACTATTGAATTCTGCTAAAACAGGCCCAAATCTATAACTTTCCCTGGATAACAGACACAATCGGCCCCAGAGGTTTACTGCCGCCATTGAAAAGCAAAGGCAAGAAAAAGCAGGTTTTCGCTGGACACGACAACTCCCTTCGCAACCGCTAAGCCAGACGAGCCAACCCACCCAACCTACAGCTTCGTTTGGCACCCAAAATGCTCAAACTCAAATGGAAGCCGCAGGTGAAATTCATGCGCAAGCTCATCCGCCTGGTCCTCTTCGCCACCCTCGCCATCGCAGTAACCGCCTCGATCCTTGTCCAGATCCCAGCCTCGCCCAACCTCGAATCCCTCGGCGGCGGCAAAAAAGCCAAAGCCCTCATCCTCTACCACCCCAGCCGCGACGCCCACTTCACCGACGACCTCACCATCGCCATAGCAAACGGCCTAAAATCCAAAGGCCTCTCAGTGGAACGCTCCACCCTCAACTCGCGCACAGACAATTCCCCACGCGAATACGCTCTGATTGTCATCGTAACCAACACATACTATTGGACCCCGGACCTTCCCACCCTCTGGTACCTCAAATGGGCCAACCTGAAGGGTACCAACGTCTTGGCAATCACAGCCGGTGCTGGCTCCACCGACCGGGCCAAACACCTCCTCGAAGACGCCATCCAAAGCTCCGGTGCAAACCTGATCGCCTCTCGATCCTTTTGGCTCCTCCGCCCAAACGACGAAACCCGCTTGCGCGAGCCAAACCGCGCCGTAGCCCTCGAACAAGCCACCCATCTGGCGCACGACATCTCTACCAAACTGAAAGTGGGTGATTGATATGCCGCAACTCCGGGTGAATACACCCAAAAGACTCTTCCTCTTCGGTCTAATCGCAAGCGCAGCCGTCTATGTCGGCTATGTCGGCACCACCTGGCTCTCCTATGCAAAACGCAAAGCGAAGGATCGCGACCCGCTCCTCGACACCTACATGCCGGACTTCGAGGTCGCAGAGCGCCATACCATCCACATCAAAGCACCAGCCCTCTTGGCCTTCTCTACAGCCCTCAAAACCAACATGGAAGGCTCCGCAATCATTCGCGCTCTCTTCCGCAGCCGCGAATTTATTTTGGGAGGCAACGCTCCACCCCCATCGCCGCCCAAAGGCCTCCTCAAGCAACTCACCTCCATCGGCTGGGGCATGCTCGCAGAAATCCCCGGCCAGGAAATCGTGATGGGCTCCGCAACCCAGCCCTGGGAAGCAAACCCCGTCTTCCGCCCCATCCCACCCCGCGAATTCGAAGCCTTCAACGAGCCAAACTACGTCAAGATCGCCTGGACGCTAAGCGTCGAATCCACCGGCCCCAGTACCTCAAAAGCCATCACCGAAACGCGCGTCCAAACTACCTCGCCCGAAGCAAGAGAAAGATTCCGAATCTACTGGGCCTGCCTCTCCCCCGGTATCCTCCTAATCCGAAGGGCCCTTTTCCGCCAGATCAAGAAAGAGGCAGAACTAAGCTTCACTCATCCCTGAGGCACCGGCGGATCCGTTGCCACCCCAGGCGCTCCGCCGAGTTCCAGTGCCCCCTTCTCCACATAAAGCGTCTGCGACGGAAAAGCAAAATCCGAATCATGCTTCTTCACAATTTCCATCACCCGCAACAACAACTCCTCCTGCACCGTCAAAAAGTAAGCATAATCCGGTGTAAGTACATAAGCAAACAATTCGATATCCAGCGAGTAAGTCCCAAACTTCAAAAACTGCACCCGCCGCCCCTCCTCGCTCACCCGCTCATCCTTCTCAAGCAAGTCCCGCAGCTCATCCAGCAGCCCCCGCATCCCCCCGCTCTCCATCCCATACTTCACCCCAATCACGTGCTTAAACAAAATCCGGTCCCGCTGCCCCAGATTCTCGATATTCATGGTCGCCAACTGCCCGTTCGGTATGTATAAAACACTCCGTTGCACCGTCCGGAACCGTGTCGCCCGCAACCCAATATCCTCAACCGTTCCAACCGTAGTAGCGAACTGACAACTATCTCCCACCCGAATACTCTGGTCGCTCAACAACGACAACCCGCCAAACACATTCTCCAGCGTCTTCTGTGCCGCAAACGCAATCGCAATACCACCGATCCCAAGTCCAGCCAGAGCAGCCGTGATGTCATAGCCGAAACTCTTCAGCCCAAACAACACTGCGCCCAGCAAAACAAGCAACTGCACCAGCCGCCGCCCCAACTGCAACATCGATTGCGTGGAGCTCAAGTTATTAGCAGCCAGATACTCGCGAATTCTCCGGTCAGCATACCCAATTACGCTAAAGATCACCCAAACCCATAACATCAGCCAAAGCACAATCAGCACGCGCGAATACCAGACCCGGTACACCAGCGGCAAACCCAGCAAGCGAGAAGCAAAGTTGTGCAACACCAAACCCACAAACAAAACCGCCGGCAGATTAGGCGTTCGCGACACCTCCCACCGCGCCGGCACCCAACGCGCAAACCACCAAATCAAACCCCACGCCAATCCCATGGCCAACGGCAGCGCAATCAAAATCGCGAGCAACACCCAAACCGGCATCGACCAGAAGTGATTGTCGATCAAAACCCTGGGCAGCATCCGTTCCACAGCCGGAAAACCAAACTCCGAAAACTGCTGCGGTGCCAGTTCCACCGTCTCCCGGCTCAGAAGCCAAACCTGCTGCCCGGCCTCAGCCACCCGAACCATCACCACCGCGCTCGACTGCTCCGCGCCCACCACCGCCCCAACCGTATCCCGGTCTGCCGCCATCCCGTCTTCAGCATTGCCCTCCGGCTTCGAGCTAATCGAATCCAGATTTCCTACAAAGCCGCGATCCAACACAAAGAGCAACTCGCGGGCAATCTCCACCCGCTCCTTCTCCCTCACCTCCGGCGCAAACTGCACGTACCGCGTCGCCTTCGCGAAATTTCCCTCATGAGCACTCCGCAAAAAGCCCATAAAGCTCGATTTTGGCGTCGTCCGGCCCAGCCGGTCCAGCGCCGTCTGCCCGCTCGCCAGCCCACTCAGCACGATAATTGCAATCCAGATCCGCATAGCTCCTCCCACCATAACCCCATTTTGTGACACGGGTGTGGGTCAATCTGTGTCCCACTGCCACACCCAGCCCTTGAAAACAAGAATTAAATGCTTTAGAATCAATAAAGTAATTCGGTAGCTTGCGTGCTACCGATAAGGATGGAAAGATCATGTCGCGCCGCTGTGCCAGCCTCCCTCTCGTCACCACGCTCCTTGCGAGCCTGACGCTAGCGCTGTCTGCAGCCACCCTCGAGCAACTTTCCGAAGCCCGCCTGATCGACGAATCCACTGAAATCGTCCGCGGCACCGTAACCTATTGCACCCAGACCTACCGCCAGCCGGTCATCTGGACGGTCTGCGAAGTCGCCGTAACAGAGCGATTCAAAGGCCAGCCCGCCACCAAAATCCTGGTTGCCATCCCCGGCGGCACCGCCTCCGGCTTCCGCCAGAGCTTTGAAGGCTCTCCCACCCTCACCCGCAACTCCGAATATCTATTTTTCCTCTGGCAAGGCAAGAGCGGCCTCAAACAAATCATGGGCCTCAGCCAGGGTCTCCTCAACATTGTCAAAGACGCAAACGGCAACCTGATGGTCGCCCGTGCCAAAGCCGAAGACCGCATGGTCACCCCGGAAGGCCAACCCGTCCAGGACCCCGGCGTGAACCTCCGCCTGAGCGATATGCGCAGCCGCATCTCGTCGAGACAACAGCCCCGCGGAGCACGCCAGTGAGAGTCCTCCGCACACTCCCACTCCTGGTGATTCTTGCAGCTTCAGCTACCGCCAGCTATCACTTCGTACGTTATTCCAACCGCTTCGGCTACCAGCAGCCCATCTACGAAAAATTCGACTTGAACGCGCTAGTCAATCGTACTGTCCCTTTCTTCCTCGTCTCTGACGGACAGGAAAAACTGGCCCCCGGTGACAATTCCAACGCTCTGATGAGTCAGATCCTCCTCGCCGCCCGCACCTGGAGCGAAGTCTCAACCTCAGACCTCCGCATCGCCTTCGGCGGTTACGCACCAGTCGCCTCCGGCCCGCAAGGGGCCCCCGGCATCGATGTAATGTTCTCCGAAGACGTCCCTCCCGGAGTCATTTCTTATGCCGGCCCTACCGTTAAAGCCGAGACCGATCTCAACGCAAACGAGCCCTTCACCCCCATCCTTCGCTCGCTCGTGGTCTTCCGCAAGGACCTTTCCAACATCAACAGCGTCGCCTACCCCAGCTATTCCGAAGTATTTTTCCTCAACGCAGTTCACGAACTCGGCCACGCCCTCGGCCTTCAGCACACCTTCACCTCTTCGGCGATGTCCACCCAGCTCACCCGAGCCACTACCCGGTCCAAGCCCCTTGCCTCTGACGACATCTCGGCAATCTCGATCCTCTACCCTTCGCGTAACTTCGCCAGTCTCTTCGGCTCTGTCACCGGGCGTGTTACGCAAAACGGCAACGGCGTCAATCTAGCCAGTGTTGTCGCGCTCTCACTCAACGGCAACGCCGTTAGCACCCTCACAAACCCCGACGGCACCTACAAGATCCAGGGTGTCCCTCCCGGCCCCTATCAGATCTACGTCCACCCCATTCCACCACCCATTCAGGGCCAGGCCACCCCTGGCGACATCATCCTCCCTCGCGATCCAGAGAACAATCCCATAGCCGTCAACAACCGCTTCGACCTCCAGTTCTTCCCCGGCACTCGCGACCCACAGACCGCCCGCACGATCAACGTCAACCCGGCACAGCCCGTCGCTGACATCAACTTCACCGTAAACACGCGCAACTCAGCCCCCACACTCTTCGCCCCCACCACCTACAGCTACTTCACCAACCCGGCCACCAATTCAGGCAACTACGTACGCCCAGCCTTCATCACCCCGCAGGTGGTAAACCCCGGCTTCATCGCCAGCGGTTACGGCTTTATCACGCCAGACTCAAAGCCAGTCGCCGACCTCCGGTCTATGATTCTCGGTGGCTCCCCTGCAATCAACAGTGTCCGCGGTTTCCAAAATCAGTTCATTGTTTTCGATCTCTTCCTTTCCGGCTTCCTGAGCGAAGGCGATCGCCACATGGTTCTGGAAAACGGCACCGAAACGTACGTTCTCCCTTCAGCCATCCAGGTAGCCACCCGCCGCGCTCCAGAGGTCATCAACGTGAATTGGATCGCCCCCGCCCCAGACGGTACCCGCCTGGCACAAGTCACTGCCACTGGCATCAATAACAGAACCCGTGTACTGGTCGACGGAGAACTCGCACCCGTCCGTAGCTTTGACGAAGCCGCTGGCACTCTTCAAATAGCTGTCCCCACCGCCGCTTCCGGTCATGTCGCCCGCATTGTCCTGCTCAACGCTGACGGCCAGAGCTCCTTATTTCTCCGCCCCGACGCCCCGGCCCAACTCCCCTTCACAGAACCAGAAGCAAATAGCTTCTCCATCTCGCCCAACACCATCAACCCGGGCTCTGAAACTGTTTTCGAAATCAACTCCCCCGGCGCTCGCTTCCAGTCCGGCCGCGTTACCGTAGGCTTCGGCTCAAGCGACATTCAGGTACGCGCCCTCACCGTTCTTTCACCCACAAGGCTTTTGGTCAGCGTCGTGGCCACTCCCCAAGCGCCCTCATCCAACTACACCGTCACTGTACAATCCGGCCTCAACCACATGCAATTGCGCAATGGCCTTGGCGTGCAGTCAATCTCAGTAGCCTTCGGCCGCCCTGCCCTCCAGCCGGACTCTCGCTGGACTACCGAATCCGGCAGCCCCTTCGTTATGCCGGGTTCCAACGCCCTCGTACTTGTAGCTGGCCTCAACGCAAGCAACCCGCGCGTTACGGCCACACTCAATGACTTGCCGATCACTGTCCTCTCCGCCGCCTCTGGCAGAGTCCTGCTGCAAATCCCGGCCACAGTCAACACTGGTTGGGCACAACTCAAGCTGAATGTCGAAGGCGAAACCGTAAACAACGTTCTCGTCCTCATCACAGGTGCCGCCCCCACCATCCAGCGCCTCGAAGGCTCAGACCAGTTCAACATCGACACCATCCGCCCGGCCATCCCCGGAGACCAGATCCTGGTCACCTTTACCGATCCATCGCAGTCCACCGATTCCACCCTGCGGGCAAACGAAGTTTCACTCGCCATCGGCGAAACGCCAATCTACACACTCCGCGTCGAACGAATTGCCACTGGAGTCTTCCAGGCCGCGATCACACTCCCAAGAGGCACTCCGGACGGTACACAATCTCTTTCAGTCATCATTAACGGCCGCGCTTCTTCTTCTTTTAATATCGCCGTCCGCAATCGCTAGCTGGGTAGCCCTAAAATAAGGGGCAGTGCTCTTACCGCTTCTCCTCCTCACCCTCGCCCAATCCCCCGAATACATCCGCGCCGGCAACCCACAAGACATCGTCACCAAACCTAAGCCCGGCTATCTCCTCATGGGCGGCGGAAAAGACGTAGAAGAAGCCTTCCAGTGGATGATCGAAAAATCAAACGGGGGCGACTTCCTGATCCTCCGAGCCCGCGGCACCGCCGCCTACAACCCCTTCGTCCAAAAAATCGGCAAGGTCAATTCCGTTGCCACCCTCATCCTCAAGAACCGCGAACAATCCAGCGACCCAACCGTCATCGACCGCATCAACAAAGCCGAAGCGATCTTCATGGCCGGCGGCGACCAATGGAACTACATCCAGTTCTGGAAAGACTCGCCAGTCTCAAAAGCAATCCAGAAGCGCATCGACGCCGGAGTCCCCGTCGGCGGCACCAGCGCCGGTCTCGCCGTTCTCAGCGAATACTACTTCTCAGCCGAGCACGACACCATCACCTCCGAGCAAGCCCTCCAAAACCCCTTCGACGAGAAAGCCAACGTCGGCACCGGCTTCCTCAAGATCAAAGCCCTCAAAGGCACGCTCACCGACAGCCACTTCACCCCCCGCAAGCGAATCGGCCGCCTCGCCGCCTTCCTCGCCCGTCTCAACAAAGTGAAAGGCATCGGCATCGACGAACGCACCGCCCTCCTGGTCGAACCAACCGGCGAATCTAGAGTAGTAGGCACCAACAAGGTCTGGTTCCTGAAACTCACCGAAGCCGCCACCCAACTCAAGCCAGGCCAACCCCTCACTCTGAAGAACATTGAAGTCCAAACGGTCGACCCGAATCAAACCTTCAACCTCAAAACCTGGTCCGCCCCATCCGCCACCACTTCAAAACTCAACATCGAAAAAGGAAGCATCATAGCATCACAGTAAACGATGCTATGATGCAGGCAAGATGAGGACAACGATAACACTCGAACCGGACGTGGAAGCTTTGTTGCAAAAGGTGATTGACGAACGCAAGCTCTCATTCAAACAAGCAGTCAATTTCGCCATTCGAGAAGGGCTTACTTCGCATGAGTCTCAGCGCAAGCCATTCGTCCAACCGGTCTTCGATATGGGCGAATGCCTCATCCCTGGCAATTGGAACGTCCAGGCTCTTTCTGATGCGTTGGAAGACCAGGAAATCCTCCGAAAAATGGACCTCCGCAAGTGATCCTGCTCGACGCCAACATTCTCCTCTACTCCGTCCAATCATCGGCTCCACACCACGAAGTCGCCAAAGCCCATCTCGAAGCGCTTTTCTCAGGCAGGCAAACGATTGCCCTCACTTGGCCAGCCCTACTCGCGTTCCTTAAAATCAGCACAAAACGAGAGCTCTTTCCCCGCCCCCTGAGTCCAGATCAAGCGTTAACGATCATCGGCAATTGGTTGGATCAACCCAATTGTGTCCTCTTGGCCCCAGGTGTAACCCACTTCAGGGAGCTCTCAGCTCTGATCTCGGCAACAGGAGCAGCAGGCAACCTCACTACAGACGCACACCTCGCCGCAATCGCGATTGAACACAATGCAGAACTGCATTCTTTCGATAACGATTTTGCCCGCTTCCCAAAGCTCAATTTCCAGCTTTTGAGATAGGAATTGTGGCAGCGGAAAAGCACTCCCCTATTGACTTACTCCACGAATCTGATAAAGTCGTCACACTTGAGGGTTCTTCTCCTGGGTCATAACGCTGTTGTTAGCATTCTCTTCACGTGGCCCCAGGCACAGCAATCGAACTGTCTCAACTTGAAGGGGTAACTTTCTATGCTGACTCGCATCATCCGGATTGCCGCGTTACTCGCAGTCTCGGTTTCTCTTTATGCTCAGGGCCTCACCGGCACCATCACCGGCAACGTCGCCGACCAATCCGGCAGCCCGATTCCAGGCGCTGAAATCGTTCTCAACAACGTCGGCACCGGCCAGAACCGCACCGGTCAATCCGACTCCACCGGCGCCTTTACCTTCACCCAATTACTCCCCTCCACATACAAGGTCACAGTAACGTCTAAAGGCTTCAAACGCTACGAACAAACCGAGATCATCCTCACCGCAACCGAGCGTGTCGTCCTCAAGCGCATCGATCTCCAACTCGGCGAAATCTCGCAAACCGTAGAAGTAACGGCCGAAACCGCCCGCCTCCAGACCCAGTCCGCAGAACGCAGCGGCCTCATCACCCTCGAACAAACTCAAAACGTCCCCCTCAAGGGTCGCGACTATCTCGGCCTCGTCAAGCTCCTCCCCGGCGTCATCGACACTGCCAACCGCAACGCCCCCGGCTGGAACAACCTCGGCGGCATCACCATCAACGGCAACCGTCAGGGCACCATCAACCTCACCCTTGACGGCATCTCCTCCCTCGACACCGGCTCCATGGGTGGCCCCTACCTCGCCCCCTCCGTCGACGCGGTAGCCGAAGTCAAAGTCCTCCTCACCAACTATCAGGCTGAATACGGCCGCTCCTCGGGCGGCACCATCAACACCATCATCAAATCCGGCACTCGCGAATTCCACGGTGGCGCTTACTACTTCCTTCGCAACGAAGCCCTCAACGCCAACGAATTCTTCCGCAACCGTGACGGCCTCCGCCGCCCCCAGTACCGCTTCAACTACCCCGGCTACTTCATCGGCGGCCCCGTACCCATGGGCAAGTTCAACAAGAACCGCGACAAACTCTTCTTCTTCTGGAGCCAGGAATTCCTGCCCCGCAATTACCCCACCGATCTTGTCCGCCGTACTTTCCCTACTGTCCAGCAACGCAACGGAGACTTCTCCCAGACCTTTGACACAAACCGAACCCTCATTCCAATCTGGGATCCGCTCAACAACCGAGTGCCTTTCCCCGGCAACATCATCCCGGCAAACCGCATCGATCGCAACGGCCAGGCCCTGCTCAACATCTTCCCCACCCCCAACGCTGTCGATCCAACCTTCAACTTCAACGCTCTCATCCAGGCACCGGTCGATCAGCCACGCCAGGATAAGATCCTCCGTATTGACTACAACCTGGGGCCCAAAACTCAGTTCTATTGGCGCGGCATCAACGACTACGAAGCCTTTAAGGGCGACTTCGGCTTTGTACTC
The DNA here is from genome assembly GCA_022843625.1 of Bryobacter sp. GTDB lineage: Bacteria > Acidobacteriota > Terriglobia > Bryobacterales > Bryobacteraceae > Bryobacter. Next base: position 81,678 of record JALHNH010000019.1, read on the forward strand.
GCTTCCGGCTCATGGGGTCAGTTGCCGATCAACTACCAGATCCGCTCTGCCGGCATGGTCTCCACTCTCATCCACACCTTCTCGCCAACCCTGGTCAACGAGTTCACCTTCGGCGTCAACCGTGCCCTCCAGACAGTCGACCCTCTCAACCAGGCTGGACTCGACCGCAACAATCGTGCCAACGTTACCCCGAACCTTCCGCAGTTCTTCCCCCAGGCCAACGTGCGCAATCTCATCCCCCAGGCCAACTTCGGTGGCGTTCCCAACGCTGGCGTCCTCAACATCGAACAGCGCTTTCCCTTCTTCGGCACCAACAACATCTGGAACTGGTCCAACAACCTCTCTAAGGTCATGAACCAGCACAACCTGAAGTTCGGTATCTATATTGAAAAAACCACCCGCAATGCGGCCCGTGGCTCTGCCTTCAACGGCACCTTCAATTTCAATCGCGACGTCAACAACCCCTTCGACACCAACTTCGCTTACTCCAACGCCCTCCTCGGCAGCGTTCAGAGTTACACCGAAGCCAACAACAAACCCGACGGCCACGCCCGCTATTTCAACATCGAGTGGTTCGCTCAGGACACCTGGAAGGTCACCCGCCGCTTCACAATCGATGCCGGCGTTCGCTTCTACATCATCCAGCCCACCTCAAGCGCCAACGATCAACTCGCCGCCTTTGACCTCGCCGCTTATGATCGCACCAGGCAACCGGCCCTCATCCAGCCCTTCCGCAACACTGCAGGCGCTCGCGTTGGCTTCGACCCCTTCACCCGCCGCGAAGTCTCTCCCGCTTCCATCGGTCAATTCGCAGACGGCGTAGCGCCCTTCCAGGGCATGACCGTCTACAATGAACACATTCAGAACCGCCCCGGAATTCAAGTCGCACCACGTCTCGGCTTCGCCTGGGACGTTTTCGGCAACGCCAAGACCGCCATCCGCGGCGGTGCCGGCATCTTCTACGACCGCTTCAACGACGATCAGGTCCTGATCCACCGCGAGCTACCTCCCAACACAATCACCCGCACTGCCGTCAACACCACCATCGCTGATCTGCTCCGCAGCCCCTTCCGCATCAGCCCTCCAAACGTCACATCCATCCAGCGTGACTTCCAACCCCCCACGGTCTACAACTGGAGCTTCGGCATCCAGCAGAACGTCGGCTACGGCGCCGTCCTTGATGTCGCTTACGTCGGCAACGTCGGCCGCCACTTGATGCAGCGCCGCAGCTTCAACGCGCTACCCTACGGCACACGCTTTTTGCCCAGCAGCCTCGACACAACCACCGCATCCAGCCCCCTGCCAGACAACTTCCTCCGTCCTCTCCCTGGTTACGGCGACATTCAGTACATCGAACTCGCCGGCACCTCCAATTACCACTCGCTACAAACGCAGATCAACAAACGCTTCAGCAAGGGTCTCCAATTTGGCCTCGCCCACACCTGGTCCAAGGCCATGACCATCGTCAATGGCAACGGCGACTCGGTAAATCCTTACCTTGACTACCGCGTGCGCAATTACGGCAAGGCCAGCTTTGACCGTACCCACAATCTCATCATCAACTACGTCTACGACATCCCCAAGCTTTCCACTCTCGCTGGGGGCAACAAAGTCGTCAAGAGCGTCTTTGACAATTGGCAGCTCTCAGGCCTCACCTCAATGACTTCAGGTCAACCTCTCGGCATAGGCTACTCCCTCGTAAACGCAGTAGACCTTCTCGGTGCCTCTGGTGCCGGCATTGACAGCCGCGTCAACATGTTGAGCAATCCAATCCTTCCCAAGAGTGAACGCACCGAACTCCGTCACTTCAACACCAGTGCCTTCGCCCCACCCACCCGCGCCGAATTCGGCATCGGCAACGCCCCCAAAGACGTCATCCGCGGACCCGGCCTCCAGGTCTGGGATCTCACCGTAATCAAAAATATCCCGGTTGGCAAGGGTGACTCCAAGCGCCTCCAGTTGCGCTTCGAGTTCTACAACCTCTTCAACCACACCAACTTCACTGGCGTGGACACCACCGCCCGTTTCGATGCCCAGAACCGTCAGGTCTCTGGCACCTTCGGGCAGTACACCGGCAGCCTCGACGCCCGCCGCGTCGTCCTCGGTGCGAAGTTCTACTTCTAACCAACATAAAAAGAGGGCCCCGCAAGATGGCGGGGCCCTCTTTTTATTGCACGGTAATCGTCACTGGCACGCCGCCAATCCACGCCGAACTCACCCGCACCTGGGCGCTCCCCCTGGGTAGCCCCTCCGGCATCCTGAAATTCACCTGATATCCGTCAACCGCTCCGGGAAATCCCACCGCCGACAAGACCTCAGCGGCCCTTCCCCCCACCGTTACCTGTACCGGTGAACTCACCGTCGCTAGCGGCGATTGGGGAAAAGGCGCCCCAGGTTCAACACCAGGCCGCGTAGGCCCCATCCCACTGGCGAAAACCGATAGGATCTCCCCCGCCACCGCCGGCGCAGCAGCCGTCACTTGCTTGAAGTCGGCATGAGTAATCGTCGGCAGACCATTCGCCAAAAGAATCTGAGGATAAGTCATCGGGTGTATCGACAGAAAAATGCGCCTCCTGCCCCCACTATGGACTCTCCGCCGGCTCGGGTCCTCAGATGCAGAGGCGATCCGCCCAGCAAGCGTTGGGGTAAGCCCAGCCTGGCCACGCACTCCTTGGAAAACTCCAGTCCCCCCGGTGATCGCATACTCTCCGGCCGTCGCCCCGGCAGGGCTACCGGGAGGTAGCGCTCCATGCGGCCCGCTGCAATAGATAGTCCCAATCGCTGCCCCTTCGGCACTCAAGATCTGAAAATAGTAAGTGCGAAAGGTCGAGACTGTCACATCGGCAAGCGGCCGTCCCGGCGTCGGTACAGTTGTCGCCCCAATCACCCGGGCTGATCCGAATGCCAATCCCTTCGCCGGCTGTCCGTTCACCGAAACGATATCCCCAAGATGGTCGGATTCCACAAAAGTATTTGGAAGCACCCGCACCACGGTCAGATTCGGATCAGAACCGCGCTTGAGCGGATCCGAAGTATCTTCGAGGTACTCCACATAGTTTTCAACGTCGATGACAATTACAGAAGGCAGTGGAACCTGCGCCATCCCCAGACTCGTCAGAAATAGCGTAGCAATTGATAAAGTACTGAACTTGGTCATCACCGAATTCTGATCTGGATTCGGCCCAATCGAAATGAGGATTGCCTGAGAATAATGTTTGTAACTCTTCCACTGAGGTATTTCTTCAAAAATGCTAGTATTTGAAGGAATCGAATGCCTGTCCCCCACCATTCCGGTCGCCTTCACTTTGGTCCCTTTGACTTTGCCCCCACAACAGGTGAGCTCGCGAGCAACGGCCAGTCCACCAGCCTCCAGCCCCAACCAGCGAAGCTCCTCCAAATTCTGATCTCCTGTGCAGGCGAATTAGTAACACGCGAGGAGCTACGGCAACACCTTTGGCCCGACGGAACCATCGTCGACTTCGATCAGGCTCTCAATTACTCCATCCGCCAGATACGCACGGCATTGGGGGAATCCGCCGGAGAACCTGTCTACATCGAGACCCTGCCCAAACGGGGTTATCGATTCATTGCAACCGTCACCGTCCCTCCAACACAGATCCCGCAACCCAAAACCCGGCTGCACCTTTACAGCCTCGCCGCCGCACTCGTGGTTCTAATCGTCGGCTTCTATCTATACTCGTCATCGAGAAAACCCGGCCCCTTGGGCAAGCCTCAGGCTCTCGATCTCCATACATACAATCTCTACCTGAAGGCTGTCTCAATGAAAGACCAGCTCTCACGCAACGGTGCCGAGCAAAGTGCCAAAGCCTTCGAAGAAGTGATCCGGCGCGCACCCGGCTACGCCCCTGCTCACGCTGGCCTGGCAAACACCTGGGCCACATTTCCATTCCTCCGCAAAACTCCCCCCAAGGAAACGCTCAACAAAGCCGCAGAGATTGCCAGACGCGCCATCGCCCTCGATCCCTCTCTAGCCGAAGCCCACTCCGCCCTCGCTCACGCCTACTTCAATCTATGGAAGTGGCCCGAAGCCGAGGCCGAATTTAAGCACGCTTTAAGCCTCGACCCGAATTCCGCAACCACCCTGCAACTCTTCGCCATCTGCCTTGCCACCCGGGGTCGTTTCGACGAAGCACTGCAAAAGGCACAGTCTGCAGCAGTCCTCGCACCCACTTCCGGCTTGATAGCCTACACCATCGCTACGGTTTATTTCCATGCCGGCCACTACGACCAGGCAATTGACGCCGGTCGTCGTACCATAGATCTCGACCGTGGATTCGCCGGGGCCTACAACATCTTGAGCCGCGCCTACGCAATGAAAGGAATGTTCCAGGAGGCCATCGCCTCTCACGCCGAATGGGTCAAGTTCGGTTCAGAACGAGCTGGCCCCTTATGGGCCGCACACCTTCAGGCAGTGAGCGGAAACAAAGCCGAAGCCATCAGAATGCTCAGGCAAATCGAGAAAGGCATTCAAAACAACGCCCCACAACCCCTCCCATACGCCATCGCCCTACTCGATTGCGGTGAGATCGACCATGGCTTCGACGCACTTCATAATTCGCTCAAGGCCCACCTGGTATCTATCATCTGGCTCAAGGCAACACCGGAATTGCGCAAATGGCAAAACGACCCTCGCTACCTCTCCGCAGTCGCGCTCCTCGATCAGGAAACCCTCAACGCCTCGGCCCGCCCTACTTCAACACGTGACTAAGTTCCACCCGGTTCCCCAACCGGTTCGGTTCATGACACGAGATACACGCAATCTTCAAGCGCGTGCGCGACTCCGGTTCCTCCATCCACTTCTTGGCTACTGAAGCATAAGGAGTCTTGGGCATCCCCGACACAATCCGCTCCAGCGTCTTCTTCATCTCTGCCTCGCGCCCCGTCTGGTAAGCCGCCGCAGCCAGTCCTGACAAACTCTCCCCCTTCAAATGCATCGGCATTTTCTCAACCGAGTCTCCTTGCAATTGATCAAGCTTCGCATAAGCCTGATAGGCTCTCTCCCACGATCCCTTCCGCATCGGCTCCGGCAACCGGTCCCCCAACACCACCAGCACTGCCCCCTCAAAGATCTCCGGCAACACCAACTCATTCCCGCTAGCCACCTTCCGAATACGATCCAGATAAGTCAGCGCCAAACCATAATGCCGGTTAAAACCCGTAACATCCTTGGCCTCATAATCCCAAACCGCCTGCGTCACCTCAGCCAGATAGCGCCAGCACAGCACCCGTGCCTCAGAATAGTAAGTCGCCACCGAATCCAGCGTCGCAACACCCTTCTTCAACCGGTCGCGATCATTCTCCATCAACCCTGCAAACAAATCCTCGCGCACCAGCCAGTTCACACTCAAAGTATTGGAAGGCACCTGCGCCGACAGCGTCAAAGCAAGCAAAAGCAAACCCGCAATTTTCATCTCTGTGATCATACCTCAGCAATGTAAGCGAGCAAACGAGGCGCAACCCGCCATCTAGGCTTTGATTTTCTTTTCCCTCAAGCTGCGGTCCGCACGCACCTCAAGAACCGCCTCGTCAACAATCCGTTGGATATCCGCCGGAGTCCTTTTATCGTTTCTAGCTTTGATTGCTTGCACTATGCGTTGGAAACTACGCCAACGAAGGGCTTCTGTTTGGCTTTGGCTTGGCATAAGGACTTCGGCGTTCTAGACACCTACACACCGAGGCTAACAAATGAGACGGTTTACGGCACCACCATCTCATTACTCTCCACCCCGCCCACCCGCAACCTCACTCGCATCGCTCCGCCACTCGCCCGCACATTCACCTGATACAGCCCCACAAACCCAGGAGCCAGACCCGCGTACTGCACCTCAGCCGCAACGCCATTCACCGTAGCCGATACCGGCGCAACCACCCACTGCAATCCCTCACGCAATTCCACCGGCCCCAATCCCGTCCCATAAACTTCAATAAACTCCCCTCGCCGCAGCACCGCCCCAGGAAAAATCCCCGGCGACACACGCAACACCGGAATCCGCACCAACGCGCTCTCCCCCAACGGAGTCACCACCTGCACGCTCAAATCGCTAGCACCCACAAACTCATCTGCGAGGTAGAAGTTAATCTGCCCGTCACTAACATAAATCAGTGGCTGCAAGCGGCCATTCACTAACACCTCAACGCCATTAATCCTTCCCGGCCAGGGTGACGAAGCCGCAACTGTAACGCCTCCAGCCAGATTCGCTCCAAAGATCGAATGAATCGCCAGCGGCGTAAGCCCCGCTGAAAACGAAGCTGCATTGCCAACAGTAGTATTCAGCAAGAAAGGCTTACCCAGCGCCGTCACCAATGCGGATGGCCCACCATCCACCCGCAGCGCCAACCGGTTCAACGGAGCCGCAGCCGGCCTCCACCTGAAACTCACCAGCCCATTCTCATCAGCCACGGCGCTCGCTGGCTCAACAGCCCCACCAGCCCCGGCATCGGCAACCACCCTCACGCCCGGATAAGGCAACTGATTCACATCCCGAACCTTCAACACCACCGGTTGCGGCAGAAATCCAGACTCAGCCACCTGCCGCTCCCCCTTCACCACATCCAGCGACAAGCTCCGAACAGCATCGAGCACCTGCACCCGCGCCTCCACACTTTCAAACGTGCTGTCTCCTGATGTCGCCTCAACCAAATCCACCCCGCTGCGCAACCCACGTACCGCAAACGAAACCGACGTCTGCCCTGCCGGTACCGTCACACTCGCCGGCACCTCCACCAGCGCATTCCTACTCCGCAAAGCAAAACTCCGAGCCACATTGGCCCGCGTCGAAACCCGCAAACTCCCCGTCACACTTTGTCCGGCCACAACGCCACTGGCAGGCCACAAACTCAAAGCCACGCTTTTTTTCAGGGTCGCCTCGGCACTCGCCCGCTCCCCAGCCGCCCGAAAATAGTAAGACTCAAACCCCGCCCGGTAACTCTCCACCTGCGCAACCCAGGCCGCATCCGGCTCAACACCCTTCGGCACTACAAGCACAAACCCAAACCGGAACTTCCGCTGCGCCACCGTATGATCCGGCACCCGGCGCCCCATCTCGGCGATCACATCATCGATGCCAACATCACGCCTCTGCCCATCAAACCGAACCCCCACCTGCGGTGGAGGTGGAAAGAAACTATTGATCCCCGCACCGCTCACATAAAACATCGGCGGCACCTCTTCCTTCGGCCTCAATCCCATCAAATACTGATCGAGCGGAGAAAACCCCTGCGTCACAGCCACAGTCTCAAATCGCGGCGAAGCCCCAGCCCCCTTGTCCTCAATCCGGTTCCCTTCAAGCAAACTCGCCTCGCTGTTGAACGTAAAATTCCAGTGCGCCGTCTGACGTCCCAGCATCGGCCGGCTCGTCGGATTATTTGGATCCCGAACACTGGCAAATGCCAAAAACAAATGTCCAGCTTCATGGCTCAACACCGTAATCGGCGTATCGCGAGAAGTGAACCGTTGTGGCAAAACCCCATTGGGGTCCATCGGATACTGCGTCAGCTGCCCCATATTCAAAACAGCCTGCAACCGCCTCGGGCTACCATACTCCGCCCCAGCCTCTACAATCGTGTCGCCAAAGCCTGTCCGCTGATTCCGTACCGTCACCTCAAACGCAACCACGCCAGCCCCTGCCGTTACGCTCAGCGCATTGTAGAAAACCAGGTAATCATAAGCATCCTCATGCGTCTCATAAAATCGCTGCGCCGCAGTCACCGTGTCCAGCTCTTCGCGATTGGTAAACCGTTCGGCAACCGCTGCCGCAAACGTCTCCCCGCTCGACGCCACAAAGCTCACGATGCTCGAAGCTCCCGTCAGATTTCCCGGCGAGATCCCCACCACTCCCTGCTCGGAATTCACTTGCTCGTAAACAAATTCGATGACTCCACTGGCAAGCAACCGCACCTGAAAGGTGTTCAAAGCCCCGGAACCAAAATCCACATACTCAGGAACCGCCACCCAGCTCACCACCAGCCGGTCGGCACGAGACAAAACACGAACCGATCCAGCCCGCGACGGGTCCAGATCATCAAACAAAGTCGCCACCCGGGGCAACCCGCTCAACAGCCTGCCCAGACTTCGTTCCCGCGTCCCCGAATCCCCCTCGATAAAGCTCAGATTCCCGTCGCTGTTCACATTGACAGCACGATAGGTCTGCCCAAAGTACGGAAACCCAAACGACAGCCCCACATTCCGCGAATCATCATCCCCCAGGCCATCAAGCGTAGCCGCCGCCGTCTGCTCACTTAAGCTGTAGTCACTTGCCACAACCTCCAGCCGGTACCCTCCACTCACGGGCAAAAACCGCAACGTCTTCTGATTCAAATTGAACAGATTCCGCCGGCTCACAATCCCTGCGTCTTCCTCCATAACGGCGATATTCCCGATATCCCGCGAAGCCCCCTTCACCTCCGCAACAGCCGCCAGCCCAGACAACTTCCGGAACACCTGCTCGAGTTCCCGCCGCTCCAGATTCAACTTCGAACGCAGTAGCTCTTCCTTCACCCGCTCCGGATAAGTCCCGCAGCTCTCCCTCGCTCCCTTGCCAAAACAAAAGAACGGAACAAAGATGCCCACGATCAACGTAATTCTAGATACATTCATTAAATATGGCCTTTTGTACAAATTGCGGAGCTCAGCTCGACGACGCGGCAAGATTTTGCCCTAAATGTGGGACGGCGATGGCGGGTGGCGCTAGTACAACTTTTAGCACACCCGGAGCTATGGCCCAGGAACCGTTGAACTACGAAATCCAGGGAGAAAATCTTCAGATCATCCGCTGCAAGCTCAAGCCCGGCCAGGAACTCTACGCAGAAGCGGGCAAGATGGTCTACAAGACCTCCAACGTCAGTTGGGAAACCAAGATGCAAGGCAACAGCATCGGCTCCAAAATCTGGGGTGCAGTCAAGCGCAAGCTCATGGGCGAGAGCCTCTTCATGACCTACTTCCGCTCCAGCGGCAACGGCGAAGTCGGCTTTGCCGGCAGCTATCCTGGCCATGTCCAGGCTTTCGATTTGAGGCCAGGTCAGACGATCATCGTCCAGCGCGACAGCTTCGTCTGTGCCCAGACGACAGTTCAACTCAACATTGCCCTGGTAAAGAAATTCGGCTCCGGCTTCTTCGGTGGTGAAGGCTTCATCCTCGAAAAACTCACCGGGCCCGGTCTCGCCTTCATCCACGGCGGCGGCGACTTCGTCGAATTCCAACTCGGCCCCGGCGAAGTGCTGCAAGTCGATACCGGCTGCATCGTCGCCTTCGACGAATCAGTCAACTACGACATCCAGATGGCCGGCGGCATCAAGACCGCCATTTTCGGAGGCGAAGGCCTCTTCCTGGCAACTTTAACAGGCCCCGGCCGCGCCATCATCCAGTCCATGACACTCGAGAAAATGCGCCGCGAACTCGGCGGCATGTCCTCAGCCTCCGGCGGCGATCAAACCAATCCCCTCGGTGCCATCGGTTCCATCTTCAGCGACGACTAATTTTTAAAAGAAAAAGGCCTCAGCGTCTCTGCTGAGGCCTTTTTCTTTTAAAGCAATTCTATCTGCGCCGGCGTAGCCAAAAACCCACAGGCACAGCAACGAATACTAGTAACGCAGTTCCAGGCTCTGGCACCGGGTTTGTTTCGGTTACACTCGCATCCAGCGATACAATCGGGTCGAGCCCGGGTATGATTTCCACTGAAACCAGCAGCGAAGGGCTCCCCAGGATTTGCAAGGCAAACTGGCTGCCATTGAAGTCCAGGGGATTGTCCAGCAAATCTCCTGCCAGCGTCAGCACAAACTGAAAGCTGTCACCAAAGGTCACATCCTGCAAAAACTCGTTCAGTGCGACAACGTTCGTTGGGCTGATCACCACTGAACTACTTAGATCGCCTGTGACATTGCCAAGAATACTGAAGCTTCCCAGTGCCGCTCCGCTGAATTCGCTGATCGTTGCTGTAGTCGCATCGGTGCCGCTCGTGTTGTATTGAAACGACAGTTGCCCGCTCTGCCCGCTCAGTGCAGCCGTGTTCACAGTCCAGCTAAAGTTCAGCGGCGCAGCCTCAAGAGCCAGGGCCCCAAACATCGCCGCCAACAGATAAATCTTATTCATAAATTCCCTCCCAGCTTCACGCCTAGAAAGCGCCGCTGTAAACCTTCGTAGTGTAGTTGATCGCGACGTTGCCAGGGTTACTGAATTGTACTGGTACAAGTAGTGCTCCACCCGCTGCAATCGTCGTGGCGCTGTTCACAAGGTAGCTACCCTGGAAGTTCGTCCCGGCCGCGTTAGCCAGGCTCACACCTGACGGCAACCCTGTCAGCGCCACCGTGAATGGGCCGCTGAGAACCGCCGTTCCGGTATTGCGAATCACCAGGTTTCCGTTATAGGTATTCGTCGTCCGGTTCAGAATCAAACCACCGCGCTGCACCAGGACGCCGGATACAATCGGCTGGGCCGTGGTTACATAAATCACACCCGGGTCATGATCGCTCAACCGCCGGGCCGAGTTCGAATCGTTGCGATCCGTCTCAGGGAACTCGCTGTTGATCCGGACATAGCCACCATTGGTAACTTGATCCTTCAGTCCCTGGGTATACAGCAAGTGGTCGAGCGTCTGGTGGTTGCCATCGAACACGTAGCTGAATCGCTGCGCCGGATCGGGGATCACGTTCAGCAAATTCAGCAAATTCGGGTTCACCAAATCCGCTGAAGCATCGGCCACCTGCGTCGGCACTGTCGGGTTCCCGGTTACAGTACCAATGATGTCGACGTATCCGTCGTTCACCTCAAACGCATTCATATCGCCAACGCTGATCAGCTTCACATTCGGGTTTGAAGTGATTTCACTCTGAATCAGGTTTGCCAAAAATTCCGCCTGTGCCGCCCGCTTGGCTCTTACGCGCTGACCATCCGTGCCAAGAGCACAAGGTGTTGTATCACTAATGCCATTCAGGCTGCGAAGATGATTCACAATTACCACAAGGTCCAAAGTCCGGCCAGCCTTGGTCACTGTTCCACGAAAGAGCACCGGAGGACGGTCGTTCAAGATCTCCTGAACTCCCGTGCAAGGACTTGTGTAGGTCGTTGCTTTTCCAATCTGCGTCGCACTAATCGTTGTAACCGTGCTCTTTACAAGAAATGCCACATCTATTCCACCTGGATCGTTTCCTTCTGAAATGAACGGAAGATAAGTATACGCACCAGCCGCGTCCAGGTTGATCTTGTCCGCTAGCAACTGCAGCACATTCAGGTTCTCGATTTCTTGAAAACCAATGATGTCAGGGGCACCAAGATTGAGCCGGATTCCAAGACTCGCTTTGTTCAAGCGGTTGGCCAGTGCTCCACCCGTGAGGACGGGGTCGGATACGCCCGGATCATTCACTGTATCGAAGAATCGTTCCATATTGTAGGTCGCAACGGTAACCTCGCTCGCCTTCGCCACAGGCGCAACTCCTTCAGAGATGCCGCTGCCACTCACAACTGGCGCAGATGTCGTATCAGGGAACACCTGATTGACTCCGAAGCTGTTATCAAGAACGCCCACCAGCCCGCTCACCAATTGGCCCACTCGCAAATTCAGCGCGGTCGTACCGGTGATTCGATTGCTGTCGATCTGAATTCGCTCAGGGTTGTTATCCCAAACCGGAATCGCACAACCAGCCCCCGCTTCACAAAGCGGAGCGGCGATCGGTGCCTGAATCCCGGCCTCACGAAACGGCGTCGGCACACCCGCAAATACTGCAGTGAAGACTCCGTTAGACGTGGACGTCGCATTCGCCTCGGACACATTACCATCCGTAGGCGCAACCACCGTAAGGCTCGCCAAGCTCACCCGCATTCCTTCAAAACGTTCCAACTGCTGCTGTCCCCCACCTGCCGTCAGCATGGTCGAATCAATCGCAACTGGCGCAGGCAAGGGGTTTCCGCTGCCTAGCACGACAATGGTAGGCGATATGAGCTCTGTCGTCGATCCACCGAGCAAATCGGTGCTCGAAGTGAACTCGGTAACGGTTCCGCTAACCTGAGCCCGCTGTCCAACCAAAACGGCGGGCGAAGAGGAAGTGAAGACTAAAATCCCTTCGCTCGTCTGCGGGTCAGCATCATAATCGGCTTCTGCGTTCTGCAGATAAAATCCATTGCTCCTCAATGCCGTTACAATGCCGGAAGTTGTAGCCACCTGCCCAACAATCGGTGAACTCAATCCCGAACCCTGAATCACATTAATATTCGTAGTCGTAACAACTGGAGCTATCACCAGCGAATAGGCCTGCGTTCCCGTACAAGCCGTTGGCGTAGTCGAATCCGTCGCCGTGATCGTTACGGGAAACGTGCCATTTCCAGCATGCGTACCGCTAATGGTGCTCCCCGAAAGGTTAATCCCTGGTGGCAATCCACCGCCAGTAATGCCGAAGCTATAAGGCCCTACACCACCACTTGCACTCAAAACTTGCGAATAAAACACACCCTGCGTCCCGCTGAGCAACGAAGCTGGGCTGAGGCTAATCGTAGGGCAAGTCGGTCCACCCGTACCCTGCGCCGTCAGCGAAAAATCATCAATCGCCAGCCCGTCGTCGGAACCCGCTGGATTGAAATCTGTCCAGCGGATCCACACCGTCGCTCCAGCAGGAATGTTCAACGATGCAATCGTAAATGAAATTGCCGTTCGATTCGCCGCCGCATTGCCATTCAGTGCTCCTGTCGTAGTGGTAAAGGGAGACGTAAAATCCAGTTGATCCACATCAATCCAGGTTCCTGAAGCGGTAGCGAGGGAGGTAGCGTTGACACTGTATTGAAAATCCAGGCGGTCCACTCGACCTGCCGCTCCCAATCTCCACTGCTCCCCTGTGTAGCTGATCGCAAGGCCTGTAATCGCCGATCCCGTGTTGTTGGTGAATGATGCCCCAATGATTGGCGTCAACGCATTACTCAGCAAAGCGCCAAATGCTCTTTCCGAGCTACCTGTAGCTCCAAAAGAATATGTGTCGCCAGCAGTTCCCGATCCTGTCCCCGCCGTATATGTAGTGTTCGCGCTTGTGCCCGCCTCAAGAAATGCCCAGCCTGTAGGCAAAGTCGAACTGGTCCCGCTATTGGCAAGCGAGTCAAAATCCTGCGTCACAGGCGTTCCTATGCTAGGAATCAAAACCTGCCCCCACGCACCCATCAGTGTCAAAACAAGTCCAAACGATATCCGGCCAGCTTGCAAAGTCATTCCACAACCCTCCTAGCTTGAATACAGCCTTCGTATGCTAGCAGGCTTCGATTACAAATTGGTCAATTACCGGCGGCAGCGTGGGCCAGAAAAGTACTAGCGGGGAAGTCGTTGCGTCAGGAACCCGATGATTGCCCCAACAACAAATCCAGGAACCATAATCTCAACATAGTAGTGTTCCCCGGTCTCAGCGGGCATCGATGCCACCAGATAAGCAAAGAACAAGCCCAATCCAGCTCCCAGGCCAAGCCCAACCGGCACTGATTGCACCTTCCGCGCCACCAGCCCGCAGATCAGGCCCACAACCAACCCCTTGAATGTAGATCCCAGAAGAATTCCCATAATGAACGGTCGCACCGCGGGCGTAAACCACGACGTCAACCCATCTACAAATCCCAATCCCGCTCCGGCCACAAGGCCAATCAAAATCTTGTTTGTCATTTTACTGCCTCCAATGATCTATTGCCCGCCTGCAGCGATTCCTTTAAACAGGACGAAAGATAAACAGCAAAAGCCTCACCACTACATAACTTCCGAGCAGCAAAAGCAAGACCTTGTTTCGTGATGCGAATCGCAATCCGCGTTCCCAAAGACTTTCCTGATAGGCGCTCACCGCCAACTGATCTTGAAACCGTCTCAGGTCCTCAGCCAGTTCCGCGACTTCGCTGTATCTCAACCCAGGCTCAGCTGCACGAGCCTTTGCTGCAATCGCGAGCAAGGGCTTGGGCGCAGCCACAGGCAAAATCTCCTCGAATAAAACTCCGAGCGCAAAGATATCCGTCCGCGCGTCGACTTCACGTTCCGGTGCCATGTACCGCCGCGTTCCCGCCCGCGATCCGCTCGCCCCAGCCAACAGCGCAATCCCCCAGTCGAGCACCATCACCTGCCCAAACTTTCCGATCAAAATGTTAGCTGGCTTCAGGTCGCGATGAATCACTCCCTGGCTATGAGCAAAGCCAACCGCCTCACAAATCTTGCCAGCAACAGACAAACACTCAGCCAATCCATCAAAGCGCTTGAGCGGGCTCCCGTCTACCAGTCGCATCACGCAATACCCGCGCCCATCAGCCAGCGTCCCTGCGTCATAAATCGGAACAATCCCAGGATGCTCAAGCTTGGCGAGTGTCTTCGCTTCTTCGAACCCCTCACCCACCTTCAGCGCAACCTCGCGATCCAGCAGTCGGTCCCGCACCCGGTACACCGCTCCCATGCCCCCCTTTCCAATCAGGGGCCCGGCTTCGTATCGAGTACCGGAAAGATCCAGCTCATCCATCACCGCACGCAAATGATCAAGAACGCGATCCGGAATCACCTTTGTACCAGCCTTCGCAACTCTTTCCGCGCCCAGGCAAGGTGATTCGTAATAGTAGTCACCGGCAATTGATATTGCAGGGCCAAATTTTCATAACTCGGCCGTGTCTCTTCAGCCAGATCGTACGCTTCAAAAATCGCAAACCGCACCTCGCGGCCGCTGGAAACGCACTCCTCCTTCAAAGTCCCGATCGCCAGCGCGAACACCTGCCGCTCCCACTCCCGCTCAAACATCTCTTCTGGATCCTGACTCAAATCGACAACCTCATCGGAAACGGATTCAGACTGCCGCTCGATCTTTTTCATCACAAATCGATCGAAGCAAACCCGCAAAAATGGCCGGAACCTGCCCTTATCCCAATCAAATCGAGACAGAACATCTTTTTCGATCACATACGCAAAGAACCCCTGCACCAGATCCTCTGCTTCTTCATGGCTTACCCGGAACCGCCACCGCACATAACGAAAACAAGGCTGCCAGTAAACCTCTAGCAGCCGGTTCAGTTGCCCTTCTTCACCACGAATGGCTTCGTTTAATAGCGTGTGGTGTGTCGAGGGAAACATGGATCATTCCTTGAATCGATCATCCACCGGCACACGGTACCCCGCCACCAGCCGGTTGGTTTCGTTCGCCATTCCCACAACCGCCATCATCTCCCCAAACATCCCGTCGGTCATCCCCTTCGCCCTAGCTCCCGCTGTATGCGAAGCAATGCAATACTCGCAACCGTTGGTCACGCTAACAGCGATGTACAATAACTCCTTCATCAGTGGGTCGAGTTCCCCAGGCCCCATGATCTGCTGGATGCTGTCCCAGGTCCGCTTCAATGTGACAGGATCATGAGCCAGCGCTTTCCAGAAATTATTGATGTAGTCGGTCTTCCGCTTGGCCATGATGTCGTCATAAACTTCCTGCACTTCCGGGCTCGCATCTGCATACTCGATCAGCTTCATTTCACCTCCAGCAATTGCACAATATCCTGATGTCCCTGTTCTCTCGCATGTTCCAACGCGGTCAAGCCGTTGGCATCACGCAGCCCCTTGTCTGCCCCTTTGGAAAGAAGCAGGCGAACCACTTCAGTTTGGCCATTTTTGGCTGCAAGCATCAGCGCCGTATTCTCCCGGTCATCAATCCCATCGATGGCAGATCCAAGAGACAGGAGCAACTGCACCATTTCTGGCCGGCGGCGCAAGACTGCATAGTGCAATGGCCCCGCAAGTTTCTTCGGAGCATCGATCTTCGCTCCTTTGGCTGCAAGCATACGCACCATGGCCTCATCACCACTTTGAACAGCTACCATCATCGGGTCTGAAGCCGGCCCTCTGCCTGCGTTTGGATCATCACCCCGCTCAAGATAAGTCCTCGCATCCTTCATTCGGCCTTCTCGAACAGCCGAAACCAGAGAATCCCCACTACGCTCATTCCATCCGGTCATTGGGGCAATGATCAGAGTCGCAAGCATCAGGATTGGGATTACAAACCAAAGCTTGGTTCCCAAACGGATTCGTTCACCGATCTTGCCCCGGTCTTCGGCATAGCGCTTGTTAACGGTCATGCTCTCTTCGCCAAGACTCAGTCGGCTTCGCTCATAGAGAAGGTTCCAGGCAAGCAGGAATGATCCATAAATGGGCATAAAGCTAAAAGAAGCAAGAGCCAACGAATCCCCGAATCCCGCTCCGATCGTCTCTCTGTAAATTACCCGCAAAGGAGCCTGTGCGATCACGAAAACAATCGGAAGATAAACGGTTACCAGCAATGCAACCGAAAACCGTCTCACCATCAAAGCCAGAATCAGGTGCTCACTGCCCTTCAATAGATGCGCGCTCCGCACCCGAGCTGCGTGCGGCCCCAAGTCCTCCAGCAGGCCCACGATATGCGCCAGACCGTGCCGAACCGGATGCAGCGTAAAGACCGATGCGTAGACCGCCCCTGGATAGGCCTTCCAGGCAGTCCACATCTGCTGGAACCACCCCTTCACACTACTTTCGTGTGTCCGCGTGTAGACAATCCAGTTCGTCATGGCCATATCTGCCCAAACCATAAAGCAATAGGCAATCATCGCGTGAGCTGGCAGCACAAGGACAAAGGCCTGATAGTCCTCTATGAGGCCCCGATCCATAGCCAGCCGCACCAATATGCGGTAGCCATTCAAGAGCAAGGCTGCAGGCACCATCGCCATCAAAAGGATGGCAAACCAGACTCCAGAAATTCCGCTCGACACAGTGCGGCTCTCTTTGAGCAGATTCACTTCGC
Source organism: Bryobacter sp. (assembly GCA_022843625.1). GTDB lineage: Bacteria > Acidobacteriota > Terriglobia > Bryobacterales > Bryobacteraceae > Bryobacter. Next base: position 98,448 of record JALHNH010000019.1, read on the forward strand.
CTTCCACCGCACCGCGCACGCGAGAGACGAAACTGGAACAATCGGGAGCCCGGTAATTCGGGTCTTTCGCGAGGCTTTCCAAAATTACGCGCGATACGATCTCACTCAGCTTCGGGTTGCGCGTATGAGGTGGGTCAGGAGTCAGTGTGATCTGCTGCTCAATCAGTTCCCTCGCATTCCCTTTGAATGGCAACTCCCCGGCAAGCATCATGTACGCCATCATTGCAAGCGAATAAAGATCGGACTTTTCCGTCACCAATTGGCCACAGCATTGTTCCGGTGCCATGAATGCCGGCGTCCCAAGTGTCGCCCCAACCGTAGTGGTAAACCCAGACGATTCAGCGAATGCGCTCGTCAATCCAAGTTCGGTCGGAGCCAGAACCAGGGTCGCATTCTCGTCATCAATGTTGGACTCGACATTCGGTGCAGCTTCCAGTTCAGGCAGTTCCATGGACAGTGCAGATGGGTCTGCCAACTTGGCGATGCCAAAATCCAGTACCTTGACGATGTATCCGCCACGACCATCCGGCTGCAGCCAAATGTTTTGAGGCTTGAGATCTCTGTGCAGGATCCCGTGACTATGGGCCTCAGTCACCCCCAGCGTAATTTGTTCGAGAATGTCGACCACCATCGCTGGCGGTGGAATCGGTTGCTTCTGAAGGTACTCGAAAAGCGTCTCGCCATCGAGATACTCCATCACCAGATAAGCAACAGAAGTGATATCGATTACAGTGACACCGAAGTCGGTGACATTGACTACATTCGGATGGCGCAATCGTCCGCTAGCCTCAGCTTCACGCTGAAAACGAATCAGCAATTCCCGGTTCCGCATAAACTGCGGAGCGATCACTTTCACGGCAACAGTGCGCTTGGTGCCGGTGTGTATAGCTTGATACACGCTTCCCATGCCACCCTTGCCGAGCAGTTTTTCGATCAAATACTTGTTATCGAGCGTGCGCCCGACGAGAGGGTCCATGCGAACCTATCAGCATACAGCAATGAAATCTATTGTCCACGTAGTTGCCCATATTGAAGCCCTTCCAGGCTACGAGCAGGAAGTCCGTTCCGTCCTTGAGAGTTATCTCTCTCCAACTCGCGCAGAGCAGGGTTGCATTCGATACGATCTTTTCCTGGATGACTCTGATCCAAAGAAGTTCACCTTCATCGAAGAATGGGCATCGAAGGAAGACCTTGAAGCCCATGCCGAAAGTGAACACCTCGCTGCAGGTAGAATTGCCCTCGAAGGCAAGAAGGCTCCCAACTGGGTGCAACTGCTAACGCAAATCGGCTAGCTGTTCAACTTGGAGTGCGAACGGCTGTACATGAAGTACACGCCAAAGCCAACCAACATCCAAACGAAGGCCGTGACCTGCGTCAGTGTATCGAGTGCGATGATCATGCCGCTGCAAACAATGATGCCCAAAATTGGCACCAGCGGCACCAGCGGAGCACGGAAGGGTCGAGCTACGTTCGGATCGCTCTTACGCATGATCCAGACTGCAACGCAGACCAGGACGAATGCAAAGAGTGTCCCGATCGAAGTCAGGTCTCCAGCCATGCTTCCGGGGATGAATGCCGCGAATAGTCCGACGAACGCGAAGAGAATCCAGTTCGACTTGTAAGGAGTTCTGAATTTCGGATGCAGGTCGCAGAAGAGCTTTGGCAACAAGCCGTCGTTTGACATCGAGAAAAACACTCGGCTCTGGCCCATCAACATCACCAGGATCACGCTGGAGAATCCAGCGAGAATGGCGACAGTTACTAACGTCCCGAGCCATTCATAACCAGGCATGTACTTCTGAATTGCGTAGGCGACGCTTGCTTCTTTTCCAGCGATCTTGAACTCGGTGTAGTTGGCAACACCTGTCAGAACGTGACCGAAGAGGATATAGAGGACGGTGCAGACTGCGAGTGAGCCAAGAATGCCAATGGGCATATCTCGTTCGGGCTTCTTCGCTTCCTGAGCGGCAGTCGAAACGGCATCGAAACCAATGAAGGCGAAGAACACGATGCCGGCGCCCTTAACAACACCACCGAAGCCATGCAGGAAGAAGCCTTCATGACCAGGAGTGCCTTCGGGAATCATATAAGGGACATGGTTCACAGGATTGATGAACTGCCAGCCGATTCCGATAAAGAGCAGGACGATTGCCATCTTCACAAAAACGATGATCGAGTTGACGGTCGCCGATTCCTGAGTTCCTTTGATCAACAGCAGTGTAAGGAGTAACAGGATGATCAGTGCCGGGCCATTGAAAATTCCATGAACGCCCGATTGCGAGACCTCCAGTGGAGAGTGACACCATTCATACGGGATTGCACCGCCCAGGAGGTTATTGAGATATTCACTCCATGCAATCGATACAGTAGCTGCACCGAGGGCGTATTCGAGAATCAGTGCCCAGCCAATCGTCCAGGCAGTCATCTCACCCATCGTTGCGTAAGCATATGTGTAAGCACTACCGGCAATGGGGATCATTGCTGCAAACTCTGCGTAGCAGAGACCGGCGAACGCGCATCCGATGGCAGCGACGATGAAAGACATCGTCACGGCCGGGCCAGCGGCTTCTGCGGAAGCAGCGGCGGTGCGGACAAACAAGCCCGCACCGATGATTGCGCCGATGCCGAGAGCCACAAGGCTTTTGGCGTCCAGTGTTCGTTTCAGACCCTTATCGCCGCCAGCGGCTTGGGCCAATAGTGTCGCTATGGACTTCTTGCGAGAAAGACTCATGCAGGAACCTCGTTCTTTTTCCAGACGAAGTAAACCGGGATGCCTAGCAGCACAATGATAAGTCCCGGCCACGTGTAGTTTGGTTTGTATAGGAGTAGAAGTATTTCGATCATTCCGGCGAAGACAATGTACAGGAAAGGCAACACCGGATAACCGAGAGCTTTGTAAGGGCGTTCCATCTCCGGGCGCTTGCGGCGCAACACGAAAATGCCCCAAATCGTCAAAATGTAAAAGAGCAGAACCGCAAATATAACATAGTCCAGCAAGTCACCGTAGCGTCCGGTGAGGGTGAGTCCGCAGGCCCAGAGGCACTGGACGACAATGCTGACTACGGGAGTTTGGGTCTTCTCGTCGAGCTTGCCACAGACCTTGAAGAATAGACCGTCTTTGGCCATGGCATAGTAGACTCGGGAGCCGGCGAGGATGAGCCCGTTGACACAGCCAAAAGTCGAGATCATGATCGCGGCGGCCATCCATTTTTCGGCACTGGCACCAAGGAAGCTCTGAACGACGGCTGTGCCGACGCGGTCTTGCGGGGCGGTCTGGATAGCGGCGAGCGGGAGGACGCTCAGGTAGACGAAATTGGCTAGCAGGTATAGGATGCTGACGGCTCCGACGCCTAAGACTAGGGCTAACGGCAGGTCTCGCTTGGCGTTCTTCATCTCACCGGCCAGGAAGGTGATGTTGTTCCAGGAGTCGGAGCTGAAGAGGCTGCCAACCATGGCGACGCCGGTGACGGAGATGACGGCCCAGGTCCAGTCGGCGTTGGCCCAGAAGTTGCCGAAGTTGGCTTGTACCGCAGTCTCGTTGCGGCCGAGAGCGAGGCCAAGCACGACGAGGCCGATCAGCGCTGCCACCTTGGCAATGGTGAAAACATTCTGGACGATGGCGCCCGTGCGGACGCCTTTGGTGTTAACCCAGCTAAGAAGTACGATCACCCCGATGCCAACCAATTGCAAGCCTCGACCCTGAATCTCGGGGAAGAAGACACCAGCGAACTTGGCAAAGGCGACGGCGACTGCGGCGATGGTGCCGGTCTGGATTACGACGAAGAAGGTCCAGCCGAAGAGGAAGGCAGGCATCGGGCCGAAGGCTTCGCGGAGGTAGACGTATTGGCCACCAGCTTGAGGCATAGCTGCGGCGAGTTCGCCATAGCTTAGTGCAGCAATGATGGTGAGGATGGCAGTTACAACCCAGGCAGCCATCAGCAGAGCCGGGGAGTTGACCTGGCGGGCGATATCGGCCGAGACGATGAAGATCCCGGAGCCGATCATGCCGCCAGTGACGATCATGGTGGCGTCGAGGAGGCCGAGCCCTTGAATGAGTTTAGGTGGTGTTGCCATCTTGTAACGTTGTCAGAGAAAGACTTTAGTGTATATGGAGCTTGCCATAATGCGCTAATGACTGCGACTTTTTCTATGCCAGATGAGAGTACTGGACCGGCGTTGTCAAGAGTGATGCCGCCGATGGCTACCAGAGGATGGCGAGACTGGAAGGTCTGGAGGCCGACGACAGGATCCGGGTTGGCCTTGGACTGGGTGGCAAAGATGGGGCCGATGGCGAGATAGCTGACAGGGAGATTCTGAGCGGCGGCGAGTTGGGCGGCGTTGTGGGTGGAGAGGCCGAGGATCGCATTAGGGCCGATGATTTCGCGGGCAGCGGCGGCTGGGAGGTCCGTCTGGCCGACGTGGAGGCCCAGGCCAAAGAGGGCAGCGTAGTCTGCCCGGTCATTGAGAATGAGATCTCGTTTGCGTTTAGCACACGCTTCTAGGGTTTTGAGGAAATCCCGGGTGAAGTCCGCTTTGTGCCGGATCTGGATCCAGGCGGCACCGCCATCCATCGCTGCTGCGAGGACGTCCTCCAGCGGATGGCCGTGGAGCTGAGCCGTATCCAGAATTGGATAAAGAGGCACTACTCCTGGACGGGGGCCTGATTATCGGAATCAGCCCAAGCTGAGATTTTCAGGCGACGGCAAACCCAGCAGAGGCCTTCGGTCGACTGAGGAGCGACGTCACTGCCGCAGACCGAACATTTCAAAATGGGCGGTTCCTCTTCGAGGACGGGCTTCTTCTTATTTAGTTTGTCTGCCAAGCTTCTACTTTAGCAGCACCGCTGCGGCGTGCAAACCATGCTTTGGCATCCTCGACGAAAGCGTAGCCCACAGGGACCACCAGCAAGCTCAACAAAAGGCAGAGCATCTGGCCACCGATGATGGTGATGGCGATGGCGGAGCGCTGCCCTGCACCGGCGCCAATACCCACGGCAGTAGGTATCAGGCCAGCGACGATGGAGAGCGTTGTCATGAGAATCGGCCTCAAGCGGACCGAGTTCGCCTCAATGATGGCCGACATGAGAGGTTGGCCTTGCTCACGAAGTCGATTCATATAGTCGATCTGGAGGATACCGTTTTTCTTGACGATGCCGAGCAGCAGAAGGATGCCAAGAGCACTGAAAAGGTTCATGGTGCGGCCCGTGGCAATCAATGCGATCAGCGCAAAGGGAATCGAAAGTGGCAGGGTGGAGAGGATGATCAGGGGGTGGATCAAGCTCTCAAACTGGGCGGCGAGCACCATGTACATGAAGATCGAGGCAAGGCCGATGGCGAGCAGCATGTTGGCGGTGGTTTCTTCGAGCACCTTGACCTGACCGGAGAAAGCGACCCGGTAGCCGGGCGGCAGGCTAACGCGGCTGATCGCGTCGCTGGCGGCTGTTGCGGCAACACCGAGTGAGGAACCCAGTGCAACGTTGCCATAGATACCTACGCTGAACTGGCGGTTGAAGCGGTCGATACGGCTGGGGCCGAGGCCCTGTTCGAGTTGGGCAACCGAATCGAGGCGGATGAGGCCTTTGGCACTGGGGACCAAAAGACGGCTCAGGACATTCTTGTCATCACGCTGGTGAGGCATCAGGCGCATCATGACGGGGTATTGTTCTGAGTCTTCCTTAAAGGTGGAGATTTGATCTTCTCCGGACATCAGGAGGCGAACCGAGTTTGCGACATCGCTGACGCGAACACCAAGGTCTGAGGCGAGGCCACGATCGATGTTGACCTGTAGCTCAGGGTTGTTGAGATTGAGGTTGACCTTGATATCAACGATGGAAGGCTCTTTGGCGAGTTCGGCGTTGATGCTCTTGGCAAACCCGACGAGCTTGTTGATATCAGGCCCGAGCAACTGAAGACGGATCGGTGCAAAAGCATCACGGCCGCCGAGGATGTTTGGGAAAGTGACACGGGGCCGGGCAAAGGCGAATTCTTTTGCTACTTCGCGGACTTTCTGACCCATTTCAGTAATTGAGGCGCGTTCTCCCTGAGGCTTGAGGAAGACATAAATCTGAGCCATGGTGACGCGCTGGAGGAAGCCGGCAGTGGCAGGAACGACAGCCGTTACGCCGTCAATTTTCTCGAGTTTCTTGGACATGGCGAGGGCTACTTTTTCAGTGCCCTGGAGGGAGGTACCTTCTGCAGTTTCGATAAAGATGCCAAGTTCGTTCTGGTCTTCCTGCGGCATCCAGTCTTTACCAATCCTGTCGTAGAGGTAATAGGTGGAACCGAGGGTGACCAGGGAAATGGCGACGATCACGAGGCGGTGATTGAGAGACCAGACGAGCGTCTTTTCGTAGATTGATTCCATCCAGCCACGATGGTGACCGTGGGAAGGCTTCTTATCAGACTTGGGCTGCTTCTTGAGCATTCGAGCGGCAAGGGCAGGCGTAAGAGTGAAGGCGACAAGCATCGAAACCAGAATCGATACCGCCATTGTCCAGCCGAACTGATTGAGGTAACGCTTGGCGTAACCGTTAATGAAGGCGATGGGGATGAAGACGATCACCAGAGAAAGGGTGGTGGCGATTACGGCGAGAGAGATTTCTTTGGTGGCGTAAAGAGTAGCCTCCTCCGGCTCCATATCGGTTTCGTTGAGAACTCGATATATGTTCTCGATGACGATGATGGCGTCATCGATGACTATACCTACGGCTAGCGTTAGCCCTAACAGGGTCATCGAGTTGAGCGTAAAGTCCAAGGCCTTGAGCACGGTGAAGGTAGTGATGATGGAGGTGGGGATGGCGATGGAACTGATGAAGACGGTGCGCCAGTCGCGGATGAAGACCCAGATGATGAGCGAGGCGAGAAGGCTGCCGAGGACGAGGTGTTCTTCGAGGGCGGCTACAGAGGCGCGGATATAAGTTGCTTGTTCGGAGATGATGTCGAGCTTGACTCCAGGGGGCAGTTGGCCCTGCATTTCCTTGAGCTTGACCTGAAGAGCGTCGACGACCTTAACGGTGTTAACACCGGTCTGACGGCGGATTTCGATCAGGACTGCGGGAGTGTTCTTGTAATAGGCGAAGCTGCGACGCTCGGCGGTACCGTCTTCGACCTGGCCGATATCCTGGATGCGGATGGGTGAGCCGTTGACGTTTTTGACAATGATGCGGTCGAAGTCCTTGATGGATTCAACGCGGCCGAGAGTTCGGACGCCGAGTTCAGAACCACCTTTTACGATACGGCCGCCAGGGGCTTCGACGTTTTCGGTCATGACGGCGCTTTGGATTTGCTGGGCGCTCAGAGAGTAGGCGTTCATTTTGTCGATGTCGAGGTAGACATTGACCTGTCGGCTGGTGCCGCCCTGAACGTCGACGATTCCTACGCCATCTACGGTTTCAAGCCCACGGCGAACGGTCTTGTCGGCGATCTCAGTCAAGTCACGGACGGGGCGCGAGCCGGAGAGAGAAACGCGCATGATCGAATCGGCATCGAGATCGCTCTTGGTGACAGTGGGGGCGAGGGCATTGGGGGGAAGCTTGCGCTGAGCGGCTGAGACTTTCTCGCGGACGTCGTTGACGGCTTCGGCGATGTCGCGGTCCAGGACGAAGTTGATCTGGAGGTTGGCCGAACCTTCGGTGACGCGGGCGACCATTTCGTCAATGCCTGCAACGGAGGCAATGGCTTCTTCCATTGGGAGGACAACCTGGGAGACCATTTCCTCTGGGCTTGCGCCGGGGAGGTTGATTCGCACGTTAACCGTGGGAACGTCTGATTTGGGGAAGAGATCCACCCCAAGGTCCATAAAGCTGAAGACGCCCATCACAACGAGGAACATGATGAGCATCAATGCAAAGACTGGACGCTGAACGCAAATTTCGCTTAAACGCACGGGTTCGAACTCCTTAGAAGATTAAGATGATTGTAGCGAGAGCAAAAGTTACTTTTCATGAAGATTGCATATTTGTTTCCAGGACAGGGCTCCCAGTTTGCCGGGATGGGGAAGATGCTGGCTGATGAGTTTCCGGTTGCGAGGGAGACTTTTCGCGAGGCGGACGAGGCTTTGGGCTTTGCGCTGTCGACCCTTTGTTTTGAAGGACCTGAAGAAGATTTGAAGCTGACGGAGAACACGCAACCCGCTCTGGTAGCCACCAGTGTCGCGGCTTTGCGCGTGTTGCGGAGCTTGGGAGCGCCTGAGCCAGCCTTTGTAGCGGGGCACAGTTTGGGAGAATATTCGGCGCTGGTTGCGGCTGGGAGCCTCGATTTTGCCGACGCGTTGCGACTGGTGAGGAAGCGCGGGCAGTATATGCAGGCGGCGGTGCCACCGGGAGTTGGAGCGATGGCGGCTATTTTGAAGATGTCGGCTGAAGCGCTAGCAGGGGTGCTTGCTGAGGCAGCGCAGGACGAGGTGGTGACAGCCGCGAATTTCAACTCGCCTGACCAGATCGTAATTGCCGGGAACAAGGGTGCGGTGGAGCGAGCTATGGAGTTGGCGAAGGCTGCGGGGGCGAAACGGTGCGTGCCATTGCCTGTGAGTGCGCCGTTCCATTGCCCGCTGATGAAGCCGGCGCAGGTGATGCTGAAGGCAGATCTCGATTCGACGACCTTCCATGGACTCAGCGTGCCGCTGGTAAACAACTGGCAGGCGCGAGTGATCCAGAGCGGTGCAGATGCGAGGGAGGGGCTGTATGAGCAGGTGCCAAACTCTGTGCGCTGGGTTGAGACGGTACAACTGCTGGCGAGCCACGGAGTGACGCACACCCTCGAAGTGGGAGCGGGAAAAGTGCTGTGCGGACTGGTAAAGCAGATCGACAATACCCTTGTGCCGCTCAATTTTGGACTGCCCGCCGATTGGGTGCAGATCGAAGCGACACGAACGATCGAAGGGGAATAGCAACCATGAGCCTGGCTGAAAGGCTTACTGCGCTGAGGCGAAGGGGATTTGACGAAGATCGCCGCCGGGAGGCAGAGCGATACGCCTGGGCTGCCAGCTTTGAGGCCTCGAGCGGGATGGCCCAGCAGATTTTGACGGCAATCAAAAAGCAGGGCGGCAACACAGAGTTTTCGGGATGGGTGGCCGCCTGGGTATCTGCCTGGCTGACGCGGCACAAAGAGGCCAAGCAGGCCAAGGTGCTGGAGCAGGTGCTCGAACGGGACATCCACTTGAGAAACATCGTGTGCGGTATGCCGGTGCTGGATGTGAGCCGGCAAGGTTTTTTTCCGGCAATTGCTCTTGCCATGGTGCGTCCCGACATGACGCTGGTGCTTCGAATTGAGGATCAAGCAGAGGCAACATGGCTTGAGACAACCCTGGATGAGTTGAAAGTGGATAACGTTGTTGTGGCGCGGGAAGGTATTGGCGAGTTTCGATTTGAAGAAGCCATCTGCCGGGATGAGCGGCCGGTTTTCGAGATTTTGCGACGCAGCAAGAATTGCCTGAATTTGGGTGGGCGCCGGTATGTGGTGAGAAGCAGGGAGGAAAAGATGGAGCCGGATGGGCTCTATGTGCAGACAATCACACTTGGACCGAAATGCCACGTGATGCACTTTGTCGGGATTCCGGAGCAGCCAGGGGTTTCGCCGCTGCTGAGGACGGCGACCTTGTTGCTGGACAAGATCGAGGCAGAGATGAAGCGCAATGGTATGTGGACCGAGAATCCACCTGCGTTGCTTGAACAATTTAAACGGGGTGAGTTGCGGAGTTATGAAGATGTTCCGGTGTTTGAGCACTGGTTGCAAGTAGTGTTCATGAGCAGAGCCCGGGAGGCCGTAGATCTGGATGAGCTGCCCAAGCAGAGTGAGGTGTCGGACATGCTGCGGATTCAGTATGATCCCCACGTTAGCCTGCCAATTGCAGGGCGTCTGCTGGACTACTTGCAGGCCTTCGATCTGTTGGTGCAACAGCGGCATCAGCCGGGGTTGCGACTGACGGGAGTGCAGGCAGTAAGTGAGGGAGGACGGTTGCTGACGAAAGGGAAGTGGAGAGATCCGGAATGGTATTCGGTGGATGCGACGCCGTACGACGCGGACTACTTTCCGAAGGCGATGGCCATGCTGGCGTGGGGACTGGGGATGGAAGTACAGGGCAGCGACCCATGGGAGTTTGTTCTGGATGGAGTAAGAGTTGCCGTGAAGATGCAGTACCGGGGGAGTTGTTCGATTGCAGCGGAAAGCATGGCGGTTCGTGACAAGATCTTCAACGGGCTGGTAAAAGCCGGTTGCTGACCGGGCGGTCATTGGTTGGGCTTCTTGATGGGGTCTTTGGGTGCCGCTTCATGAACGCGGTCTTTGTAAACGCCTTTGAGTGCGCCGCCGAGGTGGAGGGTGCCTTCGCCGTATTTGTCTTTTAGCTTGTCTGTTGCTTTTAGGGCGGCACGCCACTTGCTGTCAGCTTCGCCTGTGAGGAGGCTGGGTTGGGGTGCCTGATCGGTGAATTGCGAGACGTGGACGCCGAGGAGTCTGACTTTACGGCCCTTGGGCCAGTTGGTGTCAAAGAGATTCAGAATTGCTTCGATGACATCGCGGTCGATGTCGGTGGGGTCGCCGAGGGACTTGGCGCGAGTGATCGTTTCGAAGCCTTCAAAGCGGAGCTTGAGTTGGACGGTGCGGGCGTGGAAGCCGTGGTCTCGGAGACGCTTCATCACTTTTTCGCAGAGACGGACGAGGGTGGCGCGGAGTTGTTTGTAGTCAGCAGTGTCTTCGGTGAAGGTGTGTTCGTGGGAGATGGACTTCGGGTCGTCGTTTGAGCCAATTTCAGAATCGAACCAGCCACCTGCGTCTTTGCCCTGGGCTTTGCCGGCAAGAGCGAGTCCCCATTTGCCAAAGCGGTCGAGGAGGAAGCGCTCGTCGAGTTGGGCGAGGTCGCGGATGCGTTTGATACCGATGGTGGCGAGTTGTTTTTCGGTAACTTTGCCGACGCCGGGGATGCGTTTGACCTCGAGGGGAGCGAGCCAGTTGGCTTCGGTGCCGGGGACGATCCAGAGGATGCCGTTGCGCTTGGCCTGGTCTGAGGCGATCTTCGAGACCAGACGACTGGTGGAGATACCGATCGAGGAATTGAGATTGGTTTTAGCTGTGATGGCTTCGTGGAGGCGATGGGCGGCCTGGAGGGGCGGGCCCCAGAGGCGTTCGCAGCCGGTCATGTCCATATAGGCTTCGTCGATGCTGGCCATGTCGACCAGGGGCGAGAAGGAACGGAGGACGGTTTCAACTTTGTCTGAGTATTCCTTATAGAGGTGCATGTGGCCATCGAGGAAGATGGCGTGGGGGCAGAGCTGGTGCGCGGTGCGGAGCGGCATGGCGGAATGGATGCCGTACTTACGGGCTTCGTAGCTGGCAGCGGAGACGACGCCGCGCTCGGTGCCTTTGCCGCCAACGATGACGGGTTTGCCTTTGAGGGATGGGTCGAGGAGTTCTTCGACAGAGACGAAGAAGGCGTCCATGTCGATGTGGAAGATGGTTTTCACGCGGCACCACGCGGGGGGGCTTGGGGTAGGATGGCTGAGAGCAGGCAGGGGCGGCCGGCTAGGTCGTTTTGAATCTGGATGGCTTGCCAGTTTGCGAAGATTTCTTTGGTGGCGAGATTGCCGATTTCCAGCACTATGCGGCCGCCGGGCTTTAGGACTTCTCTTGCCTGGACTTCGAGGATTCTATAAGCGTCCTGGCCGTCGTTGCCAGCAAAAAGGGCCAGGTCGGGTTCGTGGTCTCTCACTTCTCGTTGCAGTGTTGGCTTGTCTGTTAGCGCGATGTAAGGCGGGTTTGAGACTAAGAGATCCAGCGACTTTGGCTTCAGGGCGCAGAGCCAATCGGACTGGATCAGATTCACAGTTGCGTTGTGGCGCTTTGCGTTTTCTGCTGCGACTGCGAGGGCGACGGGGCTTTTGTCGAGGCCGATGATGGGTTGTCTGAGTTCGGCGGCTAGCGTGACGCAGATGGCTCCGGAGCCTACGCCAGCGTCGGCTATAGTGCCGATGGGACGGGGTAGGTTGAGGATCAGCTCGATCAGATGTTCGGTTTCTGGCCTCGGGATCAGGACTCCGGGTTGAACCTTGAAATCTCTGGTGTAGAACTCCTGCTTGCCGGTGATGTACTGGAGGGGTTTGCCGGATATGCGCTCGTGGAGGTAGCGGCCGTAGTGGATCCAGGCTAGCTCTGGCAGGGGGTCGCCGGAGTGACTAAAAAGGAAAACGCGCTCCTTGCGGAGCGCGTGCATGAGCAGAAGTTCTGCTGTAAGGCGGGGTGGGTCTACTTTTTCGTCAGTCAGTAATTTGATGCCCTGCATGAGGGCCTGACCGATGGTGAGCTCAGTTGACACGATTGATCTTCTCGGCATTGTAGTGGGCGGTCAATGCGTTGATGAAGGGATCGAGCTTTCCTTCCATGACCTGATCGAGCTGGTGGATGGTGAGGCCAATGCGATGATCGGAGACGCGGTTTTCTTTGAAGTTGTAGGTGCGAATTTTTTCTGACCGGTCGCCGGAGCCGACCATCGACTTGCGCTCGGAGTTCATAGCTGCGTTCTGCTTTTCCATCTCGATTTCGTAGAGGCGGGAACGGAGAACGCGCATGGCTTTATCTTTGTTTTTGATCTGCGATTTTTCGTCCTGCATGGAGACCACAGTGCCGGTGGGGATGTGGGTGATGCGGACGGCCGAATAGGTTGTGTTGACGGACTGACCGCCGGGGCCGGAGGAGCAGAAAGTGTCGATGCGGAGGTCTTTGTTTTCGATGTGGACTTCGACTTCGTCGGCTTCTGGAAGGATCGCGACCGAGACGGTGGAGGTGTGGATGCGGCCCTGGGCTTCTGTAGCGGGGACGCGCTGGACACGGTGGACGCCGCCCTCGTACTTCATGATCGAGTAGACCTTTTTGCCTGAGATGATGGCGGAGACACTCTTCATGCCGCCTGCGCCGGATTCTGAGATGTCTAGAATTTCAATCTTCCAGCCGACCAGTTCGGCATAGCGAGTGTACATGCGGAGCATTTCTGCGGCGAAGAGACTGGCCTCGTCGCCACCGGCACCAGCGTGGATTTCGAGAACGACGTCTTTGAGATCGTTGGGATCTTTGGGGATCAGAAGAGTCTGGAGCTCGTCTTCGATTTTGGCGAGTTCGGGTTCGATCTCAGCCAGTTCCATGCGGGCCATTTCGGCCATGTCGGGATCGGCATCCATGACCATGGGTTTGGCTTGCTCGTAGCGCGAAGTGAGGTCCTTCCATTTGCGGAAGGCCTGGACGATTTCTTCGAGGTCGACTACAGTTTTTGCAGTCTTTTTGTAAACATTGGGATCGGCGATGATCGCCGGGTTGGCCATATCGGCATTGAGCTGTTCAAAGCGTTGCTCAATTTCATTGAGCTTGTCGGTAGGTATGCGGGACATTGGGTTCGTTTAGGCGATGACTAGATCGCCACCTTGTTCTTTTTCAAGTTCCATAGCGCCCTGGAGGGCGTGGATGGCGATCTCGGCTTGCGAATCGTCAGGAGGTTGGGTGGTGATGCGCTGGAGCCAGAGGCCGGGCATCGCGAGTATTGTAAGCAGGCTGCCTTTATTCTTGGCGGCATAGCGGATGAGCTCATAGGAGAGGCCAGCTACGAGCGGAAGCAGGGCGATGCGGGCGAGGAATTTGCCGAGCATTGTGTCGAAGGGCAGGAACATGTAAAGGACCATCGAGATCAACATGACAACGATCATGAAGCTGGTGCCGCAGCGGGGATGGAAAGTGAGGAAGGACTGGGAGTTGGCGACGGTGACAGGTTTGCCGGATTCGTAGTTGAAGACGACCTTGTGCTCTGCGCCGTGATACTCAAAGACGCGGCGGATGTCTTTTGCCCGGGAGATGCCATAGAGGAAGGCGAGGAAGATGGCGATGCGGATGATGCCGTCGACCAGATTGAACATAATGCGGCCTTCAAGAACGGGGTACATGTCCTTAAGCTGCTCGGTGAGCCAGAGGGGGACGAATTTGTAGAGAACGATGAAGAAGATGAGGCTGAAGGCGAGTTGGCCGGCCATGGCCCAGGCCGGGATTTCCGTAGGACCTTTTTTGCCGGGCTTGGCTGGACTGGCTTCGTTTTGTTTTTTTGCTTCTTCGTCGGCAAGCTGTACGTCGGCGGAGAATTTGAGCGCCTTCATGCCGAGGCTCATGGCCTGACCGAGGGTGCCCAGACCGCGGAGGACGGGGAGCTTAAAGATGGGGTATTTGTCGCTGACTTTGCCGAGAGGCGCGGTTTCGCTGACAATTTCGCCATCGGATTTACGAACGGAGACGCAGTAGGAGTGTGGCGCGCGCATCATGACTCCCTCCATGACGGCTTGACCGCCAATGAGGGTTTCTTCGCCGGATTCGAGGATCGGCGAGAGTTGAATGTGAGCGTTTAAGCGCCAGAAAAACTTCCAATTCATTTGATTTCAGGTTCTCTCTCTCTATTATCGCCAATTGGTTCGATGCAGGAGGAATCGATTGGGTTCGTTCTGTTGATTTCGTTTCTTGAGCCGTAGGC
>JALHNH010000020.1 GCA_022843625.1 Bryobacter sp.
AAAGACCAGCCCTTGTTTTATCCGAGCCAATCCGCCGATTCTTGTTGGTTTCATTTTTAGGGAAACCTTTGGAAATTGCACAGGAGAACCTCAGGATTCTGGAGATGGCGGCCCACTCACCCGTGCCCGATTCAACAAAATCAGCGGCATCGGGATCGACTACACGGATGGCATTTACATCTACGATGAAGGTGCCCAAAAACTCCGATACTCAGGGCCCGATGGCCAGATTCGCTCTATTGCTACTAATGTGCGCCTCGCTTCCGGCAGTGGAGATCAGCCTGCTCTTTATCCGGCACACCCCTCCGGCGGTATTCTTGCCCTCCGCATCAGCGATGATGCCCTGGTTCGTTACCATCCAAATGGCTTCGAAGTCATTAACGTTCCCGATTTCAGCGTTTTCAGGCCCTACACTTTAGACCTGGCTGGCAACTTCTATTACTTCAGGTCCTCCGATAGAGCGCTTGTCCGCCGCGCTCCCAATGGCTCGATCACCATAATTGGCCTGAACGGCCAAATCAACAACTTCACCGAGGGCATGCCTGCCGCCTCACTGAACTACCAAACTGCCACCGGCATTGCCGCCGATACCAGCGGCAATATCTATCTATTTGAGGGCAAACGGGGATTCCTTGCGCCCAACACCACAGACTTTCGCCTCTTCCGCATAACCATTCCCGGCACCTATCAGCCGCCCTGTTCCTTCTCGCTCGGGCCTGCAACCCTGCCTTCCTCCGCCGGGCCCTTCTCATTAACCATTACGGCCAATTCTCAGAATTGCTTCTGGTCTCTTACGTCTTCTGACTTCTGGCTCAGCGTCCCCTCCACCATACAGCGTGGCTCCGGCAATATTTCGATAACCTTGGAGGCCAATCCGAATCCAACCGAACGCCGCGCCACCATCCTCCTCAACGGCCAGTCCTTCAGCCTGACTCAATCAGCTTCCACCAACACAGCCCCGGAGTTAAATGGCATTATCGAAACTTTCGCCGGTGATCCGCGCCTGGCCGATGGCCGTCCACTCACCAGTCCCATCCCCGTCCGCGAGCTGCGCTTCGGCAATCCTCGTGAAATTGCCTTCGATTCCCAAGGCAATCTGCTCGTCGTCGATGCCGAAAAAAGCCAGGTCCTTCGCCTGTCTCTTTCGGACAACACGGTTAGTGCTATAGCCGGAACTGGTGCGCCAGTATCAGAACCATCCGGCTATGGCGGCCCAGCAACCTCGGCACGTCTCTTGGCAAACACCGCGCTCGCGATAGACAGTGCAGACAACATCTATACGGCCTCCGGTTCTGTTATTCAGCGCTTCCGTCTTGGTGGCACCTTCGAGCGGGTAAGCGACGGCCCGGGTGGTCCTCGCTTCATCGGTTCCACTTACGATTCCTTCCGAAACAGATTTCTCTTCGGAGGGGCTAACGGCCTATATGAATTGCGCGGTAACACCCTTGCTCTTCTATCGGCACGCACCCCCACTAACCCCTCACTCTCGGGCGTAGCCCTCTCCACTGTTGCCGCCTCGCCTCGTGCCATCGTTACAGATCGCGAGGGCAACATCTACTATTCCGACACGGCGGAAAATATGGTCTGGCGAGTTTCCCCAACCGGCATCCGCTCTTTGTTTGCCGGCATTGGATCTCCAAGCTCCACCGGCGATGGACTCCCTCCATCTATCGCCTCTATCTATGGGCCTCTTGGCCTTGCGTTCGATGCCCAGGGCGCACTCTATATTGCCGACACCTTTGGCGGGCGTATCCGCCGTGTTTCCGGCCGGATCATCCAAACCATCGCGGGAAATGGTTCTATCGGCAATAGCGGCGACGGTGGGCTTGCCCGTAACGCCTCTATCTTTCCAGAGCATCTCGCCTTCGCTCCCAACGGGGATCTCTTCTTCACCAGTGGATCCGCGATTCGTCGTATACGCTTTCCCAGGTCACCTGCATCTATCAGCCGCGGGGGCGTTATCAATCTCTCCGGCGGCGCTCTTTCGCCGGGTGGCTTGTTCTCCATCTACGGCTCAAGCCTCGCTGCAACGACAGCGGCTGCTTCCTCATCCCCTCTCCCCACAGTTCTTGCCGGTGTCTCCGTCCTGGTCAACGGCAGCGCTGTCCCACTCAGCTTCGTGAGTCCTACACAGATCAATGCCCAAATGCCAGTAACCCTCTCTCCAGGCCCTGCCACTCTTGCTATCCGATCCAGCGCTGGCACCTCAGAAACGACTCCCATTGATCTTGTTGCTGCCGCCCCGGCCATTCTCGAATATGGGAACCGACGCGCTGTAGCTACCTCGCCATCAGCCCTGCTCAACTCTCCATCAGACCCAGCCGCACCGGGCGATGCAGTAGTTGTGTATCTGACGGGCATCGGCCCTGTCGATCCTCCGGCCGCCACTGGTGCAGCCGCACCTTCCGACCAACTCTCCAACGCTTCTCTGACTGCCTCGGCCACAATTGGCGGAGAGCCGGCCACCATTCTCTTCCTTGGGCTAGCTCCAGGTTTTGTTGGCCTCGCTCAGGCGAATATCCTGGTGCCTGCCATCCCTGCCGGAGATCACCCTCTGGAGATCACAATCGCAGATCGCAAAAGCAATTCTCCCTTGCTCGCCATTCGTTAAGTCGCGCTTAGCCTAGCCTTTACGATCTCTCCGAATTTCGTTCCTTGCAAGTGGGGCTTGTCTCGCCAGCTCCAGGCCGTCCAGCTCATCTGCCGTTCGTCGAAGTAATCCATGAGCTTTTCACCCCAGACGAGGTCTTCATCCCAGCCGCCGAACTCACCGGCAAAGACCGGCACCTCGCGTGCCAGGTTGCCGAAGCACTCGTCCCACTTGTAGCCCTTGTTCGGGTAGACGTGAGTGGAATAGATCACGTTCGGGATCTCAAGTCTTACCCCGCGCAGGTCATAGGCCCAGTCGAGGCCCCCTACCATCACCACTCTTTGCCGGTCCACGGCTCTTACCGTTTCGCTCAATAAATAGGCCCATTCGAGCCACTGCGACACCGGGATGTCGTGCGGCTCATTGAGGAGATCGAAGATCACGTGTGGCTGGTCATCGAAGGACCTCGCCAGGGTATCCCAACAATCCACCGAACCGAGGTCCGGCTCAGGGGGGACCCCGCTTTCGGGGGTCAGCCACTGGAGATCAAGAATCGCAAACGAACCCAAATCCCAGAGCCACTTCACGATCTGCCTCAACTCATCGACATACTCGCTGCTGGCGACGCGAGACTGCACAAATGGGATTCGCACAATGTCACAGTTCCATCCCTCGACAACAAGCTTCAACTCATCCGGGTTCATTCCGGCATAGGGCAGATGTGAATATTCCATTCCACTGATGTTGACGCCCCTCAGAAGCAATGGCTTGCCTGTAGCGACTTCAACAATGTGGCGTCCCGAAGTTGCGAGTCTCAAAACAACCTCCCAACGCCGAAGAACCACTTGCGATTCCCGCGGTCGCCCAAGCTGCCACCGAGAAAGACAGGCCCAAACAGTGTGCGCAAAAGAACAGAGCCAGTGGCATTGACGGGGTAACGCAAATCGCGGAAGAGGTCGTAGGTTCTTGCTCCCTGGACAAAGCCAGTAACAAAAACCTTGCTCCCCAGAAGCGATGGCTGGCTTTTGATCTCGTGCAGGATTCCAACGGTGCCGATCGCATAATTGCGAGCGAGGATCTCGTTGATCCCATAAGCACCCAGCCTCTGTGGGCCACCAAGGGTAAAGGTGAGAAGGCTGGATGACAAGGGCCCAAAGATGCTTCCACCCGAGAAGCCGGTGATGAGGGAGTTCTGTTTCGAGATTGGCTGCGCAAAGCTGGCATTGAGTTCGCTGAGGCTATAGCCGAAGGCAGGAAAATATTCGGCGCGCGCTTTCAGACGAACCCCTCGCCGGGCGACGATTGCGTCGTCCTGCCCTTCGTAGGAATAACGCATGGCAAGCGCGTCACGGCGAAAGCCAATGGTGCTGAGTTCGGGAATCGGAAGGCCGATCCGCTGATTGGCTTTGTACCAGTTGAACTGATAGCCCAAACGGACTTCTGAGAACCGATTGATGGCGATTCCAGCATCCATCGCGGCCCCTTGCTGGCGAAGGCGATAGTTTGAAATCGGCTCGCCCAGCAGGTAGAGATCAAAGGGATTGCTATCCACATAAACACGCGGAGCGATAAAGAAGCGGCTATTCGGAGTTACCGGCTTGTAAAGTTCGCTGGACGCACCAAAGCGAGAGCCAAACCAGACATCACTGCGCAGTTCGCTTCGGAAACCCCAGAGATCCAGCCAGGTGATTCGCCCTCCAAGAGAGAACCGCGTATCGGTAGAATCGACACCATTGATATCGACTCCAGGGCTTAGAAAGATAGGGCCGCCGGGCTTTGGTGTGGCCGTAACCTCAAGGCCCGACTTTCCATCTTTGATCGCCTGCTGGTATTGAAGACTGGCAAAGCGGCCAAGGCCAACAATTTTGGTGAGCTCGGATTCAAGCTCTTTCGGATTATCGAGGTCAGCCAGCCGTTGCCTGACAGACTCATCGGCGCCAATCACAGAGACGAAGTTCGGTGGCTCAGTTGGAGCCTTCCGGACTTTGGCCATACGCGCCCGCTGGAAGTCTTCGTAGTCTTTGGGATCAAGGGCAAAGCGCCGCAGCACGTTGGCTTTGAGCTCGGCGGCCTGCTTGCCGATGGCAACGATCTCGGCACTTTTGGTGTAGTCGGTGGTGCTGTACTTGCCCAGCTCAGCGACGAGCACAACATCGGCCTGGGTGATGGTGCGCATCTCGGCGGCACCGATCACTACACTGATGCTTCTGCCAAGAACTTCGACCATGCTTCCAATCGCCTTGGGATCCACCGGGCCTTTGCTCAAGTGGACCGCAATTACCAGATCGGCACCCATCTGCCTTGCGACATCGACGGGCAGGTTATCAAGCAAGCCTCCATCTACATAGATGCCGCCGTCTTTACGGACTGGAGAGAACACGGCCGGGATCGACATAGTGCTGCGCAGAGCTTCGTTCAGCAAGCCGCTGCTCCAGACCTTGCTCTTGCCACTCACCAGGTCAGCCGAAACGCAGCGAAAGGGAGTTGGCATTTCATCGAAGCTTTTGAGCGCTGGGTAGCCCAGGGTGAGGCGGCTGAGCAAAAGGCCAATCTGGTGGCCTTCGTTAAAGCCTGCCGGCAGCTGGAGGCCTTTGCTTACGCCGAGTTCGATGCGGTTCGGGAAGGCCAGCCGGTCTTCCTTACGACGGTACGCTAGATCACGAAAATTGGCCTCGCCACCAAGAAGGCTGGCCCAATCGGCTTCGCTTGCGATTTTTTGAATTTCTGCTGGAGTATAGCCCGCAGCGTAGAGACCGCCGATAAGCCCCCCCATGCTGGTGCCAGCGATCTTGTCGATGGGGATACGATTGGCTTCGAGCCATTCGAGTACGCCAACATGCGCAAAGCCAAGTGCCGCTCCACCTTCGAATACCAAAGCAATTTTGGGTCGCTTCTGTTGCGCACCCAGAGTGGCAACCAGGCAGAGCATCACGAGGAAGCGGTTCATGCGATACGATCCAGCCTCTTGGAGTACAGGCCCGTACCCTTGAGGTCGCGCAGAGTCACAGTCAGCGCGCGAGTCTTTGCATCAATTTCGACTTCGCCGAAGAACTGCATGCCCTGCACTGGAGAAAGGTTGAACTTACCCTTTTCAGGGGCCTTGAAGTAGGCAACCTCGATACCAAAGGTTGGGTCCGTTTGGCCAGGGCCAAAGGTGCCAGCGTTGAGCGGACCGCTAACGAATTCCCAGAAGGGATCAAAGTTGGTGAATTTCGCTTTGGCCGGGTTGTAATAGTGAGCTGCAGTGTAGTGCACGTCGGCGGTGAGCCAGACAGTGTTGCGGATCTTCTCGCGCTTCATGTAGGAGAGCAGATCTGAGAATTCGAGTTCGCGGCCGAGAGGCGGGCCGCCGTCCCCGTTAGCCTGGTTCTCGAAGTTCGGCCCATCGGCAACGATGAGACCAAGCGGCATGTCCGCAGCGATGACTTTCCAGTCGGCCTTTGAAACCTTGAGTTCACGTTTGAGCCATGCGCGTTGGTCCGCTCCGAGGAACTCCGTCTCAGGACCTTCAACCGGCTGACGGTTGGGACTGTTCGCCGCGCGATAGGAACGCATGTCGAGCATGAAGACATCGAGCAGCGGGCCGTAAGAAATCTTGCGATAGACCCGTTCGGCTTCGATTGGATTTCTGCGCATCGGCGCATATTCACGGAAGGCTTGACCAGCGTTGGCAATCATCAAGTTGCCAGGCCGGCCGGGTGACCAGTTGTTTTGAACCTCATGATCGTCCCACTGCCAGACTTGGGCAACCTGCGAATTAAAGCGTCTCACATGCTCGTCAAGCATGTTGTATTGGTAGCAGCCCCGGAAGTCTTCAAGCGTTGTTGCGGGCTTGCTCTTGGCTTCAGTGACGATATTGCGCCAGGTGCCACCTTCAGGTGGCTGCCAGGATGCCTGAATTGGGCCATCGGCATAAATGGTATCGCCTGAGTGCAGGAAGAAATCCGGCTGGCGAGAGAGCATTTCGCTGAAGATTTTGATACCGCCAAGGTCGGGATTGATGCCGTAGCCCTGCCCAACCATGTCGCCGCTCCAGAGGAAGCGGATGTTGCGAGGGACGGCTGGCGCAGTCTTGAAGTGGCCAACAGAAGCCTCGCTGAGCGCGCGACCTTCTTTGAGATCTTCGAGCGTGATGCGGTAGTGGAGATCAGCCCCGGCAGGCAGACCGGTAACTACGTGACTGCCAGTGAAGTCTGTCGAAGGCAGCAGATGCGGCCCACGAACCCGCTGCAGGATCTTGGTAAATTTTTCGTCACTGGCTACTTCGATGAGCATGCGGGACGGACGGTCGGCACGGGTCCAGAGCAAGGCAGAATCGACGGAAGGATCGCCGGACTGTGTGCCATGCGTGATTACCGGTCTTGAGCTTTGTGCACGGAGAAATGCGGGAGCGAATAGCAGAGTTCGGCGTTTCATCGAGTCACCTTTTTGAGAAGCGTCTTGACCTTGTCGATGATGATTTCCTCGATCTCGCCCTTGAGTGGGGCGGGCATCCCGTAGTACATAAAACTGTCTTTGGCTTCATAGCCGCCTTCTTCAACAATCTTCTTTGTGGGGATGTAACACATGACGTCGTTCGAGTAGCCCATGACAAAAAGCTTGTCGTTGCCTGTCTCGCGCTTGAGACGCAGACAGTAGTCGACGACTACTTCGCCACCCATGGTGACGACGCTGGCCTGGCCAAGTTTGATGGCCTGGATTGGGTAGGCTAGCTCACGGGAGATGCTACGGTTGTCCATCGCAGTGAGAATCACTTTGGCACGGCTCACGACATAGCGGTTGGTCGACTTCAGATCTTCTTCAAAGTCGTTTCGACCGAAGGGTTGGAAGGGCAGGTCAATCATCTGGTAACGAGAACGAATGCGACCTTTGAGGACTTCGCCTTTGCGGCCGGCGCTTGCGATCACGGATTCAGCGAGTTCATGACCGTGGGTCTTTGCATGCTCAAGCGAGCTGCGGGGGTAGGGGTTTTGATCTCCTCCGCAACCGCTGGTAAAGAGTGCGACACTGCCCGGGAATCTGGCTTCGACCTCAGCTTGAGCAAAGCCAGCATAGTCGCCGCTAAGTTGGTAGAACTCACCTGTGAGTGTTGTGTTGTGGCAGGAGTAACCGAAGAGGATGGCAGTGAGTTGGCCTTTGGCATCGCGGACGCGAAGCGTTGGCACGGCGTGATCGGTGGGGCCGTTTCGTTGGGGGTTGCGGCGGTAGCTGGCAAAGTTCGCCTGTCCTAGATCGTACTCAACTTGAGCTGGCTTGAGGTTACCGATTGCGGCTCCGATGAGGTCTACGGTTTGGGCCACGAGCTTGCGGGTGAAGGCCTCCACTTTGGCGCGCTCGGCGGCGGAGAAGAAATACATTGAAGAGAGGTTGGGCCAAACGACCGGGCCGCTATGAGTGTGCGAAGCGTTTAGGACGAGTTGCGAACGCTCGAGCTTGTACTCTTTGAGTGCCGCGATGGCGATCTCTTCGGCAACACTTTTGGGGAAGCCGATGATGTCTGCACTCACAAAAACGATTCGCCCCTTGCGGCCATCGTCAATAGCGAGAGCTTTGGCGTGCAGAGGCATCAGGACGCCTTCACTGGGCTTGGTGCGAGCGGCGTAGCCGGCCATCCAGACGGGGCCATCAGGGGTGATGTCCACCTTGGCAGCACCAGCTTGCCAGGACTGGGCCATGACTGTGGTTGCGAGGATCAGGGTCAACATCAGTTCACCTCCGGGATGACGAGTGGGGCAATTTCAATGGGGACGAGGCCGATCAGGCGGCGGCCAGCTTCGAGGCGCAGCACTTTGGGGCCTGAGCCAAGCGAGACGGGCAAGCGGAAGTTGATTTCGTGGCGCGGGGGCATTGGGTCTGTGCAAAGGATCGAATAGTCGTAGGCGGGAACTCCATCAACACTCGCTACGAGAGTTTCGGGCTCGAAGAGTTCTTCGACGAAGAGCTTGACGCTGCCGCTAACGATGCGAGTGCCGGACATGTAGTCGAGGCCGTCAACGGCCTCGACCAGTCTAGGGACAGCAGGCGGTGCAGGGATGATACGGAAAACACTTTCGGCCAGAGTCTGGTCTCTGAGCTTCAGTTCGACAGGTTGCAGACCTGTCGAGAGGTTTTTGGGCAGGACAGCGTTGAGTTGCACGAGGCCATCCATCTCGGGGGCGCTTAGATAGGTAAGCCTTGCTGGTTGGCCGCCGACCGTGAGAGTGAGGGAGAGGAGCTCGGCGGTTATGGGCAAGTTCTCGATCCAGAGCGAGACAGCGGAATAGCGGCCACGATTGGGCGCGACCGGTTCGCTCGATTCGCTGTTGGTGATGCGGCGGATACGGGGTGTTCCTGAAGATACAGCTTCGGGGCCGGGCTTGCGGATGGTGACCCACATGTATTGCGTCTTGACGGCTTCGAGAGCCAGTAGGCGAAGGCCGAAGCTGGCGGCATAGGCGCGGATTTCTTCGGCTTCGATTGAGCAACCGTGCCAGGTCTCTTTTGCTGTGCGAGCGGCTTCGAGGTTGTTGGCCTGGAAGCGCATGAGGCCACCGGGCTTGAGGACGCGGGCGGCGTCGGCCAGGTATGAGAAGACTACTTCCTTGGAAGGGATGTGCTGGAAGACGGCGTAGCTGTAGATGAAGTCGAAGCTGTCGTCGGCGAAGAGGCGCAGATCTGCCCCACTGCCTACGTGCGGGTGAGCATGGGGGATTGGCTTCAATCGTTCTTTGGCGAGCGCGATCATTTCGTCGGAGACATCGACGCCATGGATCTCACCAAAGATGCGGGAGAGCGGCTTCATCAGGCGGCCAGGGCCGCAACCGATCTCAAGAGCCCGGCGGGCGCGCGGGTTTGTACCGGGGAGGCCACGCTTCATTTCGCGTTCGAGGCCGCGCAGGACGTCGCTGGCGGTTGAAAGGAATTCTTCTTCGTCCTGTTCGTGGCGGCCGAAGGCGACGTAGTAATGGGCGTCTTCTTTGGCGCGGCGATTCCAGTCTTCGCGCATCTGTTCTTCGACGCTCATTTCTTCTTTGCCTTCCTTTCTGCGTCGACACAGATGTTCTGTTCGACTTTCAATTTCGTTTTGGGGATCGCAGGCGAATAGCCGATGCAGCGTTCTTTCATTTTGTAGCCAGTGATGAGGTTGTTCTCGACGACGGTGTTGCTTGCGGGGTCTGGCCGCTCAGCGCCTTTGCCAAAGTAGATGCCACTTCGTAGCAGATCTGGCTCGTCGCCGAAGTAACATTCAGCGCCTTTGCCGTGGCTTTCGGTACAGCTTGAGGTGTTGAGGAAGCGCATGCGATTTTTGCGCACGATATGGTTTCTTCCGATCAGGAAGATGCCGCCATACTTCATCCCTTCGATCTCGTTGTCTTCGATGAGGATGTCTTCACTTCTCATGTCGGGGTTGGTGTTGTTGAGCACAATGCCGAAGTGGCCTTGCGGATACGCAGTGGCGGGCTTGGCGTTGTAGCAGCGGTTGGAGAGGATCTCACCGTGATGAAAGCCGTCGAGGTCGAGGCATTTGCCGTTGACCTCCTGAATCAGGTTTTCGGCATACAAACTCTTGTCGACATTGCCTGCTGTGTCGATGCCGACCGGTATGCCGCCGTTGGCCATGTCGACCAGCTCCACGGGGTAACCGATGTTGACCATCACGTTTTTCAGGACGCGGATGTTGGTAGCGTGGCCGACCTGGATCGCGTCGCGGGCGCTGCCGTTGATTTCATTTTCCTGGATGAGGCCATCTCGGTTGCGGGGACTTTCGTAGCGGGAATGCGTCCAGATGCCGTTGCCGCGGATGCCCCGCAGTTTGACGAAACGGATCTCAAAGTCGGCAGTGCCTTCTTCTAAAAGGATGCCGCCGGTGGTGTTGTTTTTGCCCTTGTCGTCCCGTGAGCCTGAGTACTCTATGCGGGCCGTCTGGATGCGAACCTGACTCGACCTTGAGACGAGGATAGGAAAGTTCACGACATTCCGGATCTCGATGTCTCGCAGGATCACGCCCTGGCAGTTGTCGATGAGGATGCCGTTGAGGGGATAGAAGTCTGAGAAGGCCTTGTCGTAAGGTGCGATGGGGAAACTACGCTCTAGCTGCTGGCGGTTGCCGTCGAGCTTGAGGCGCTGGATGGTGAGCTCTTTGAGACCACGCGCGACGATGAGAGCGGGGCCTTTGAAATTGGCTGAGGCCTTGAGGGTAGAACCCGAAGGGGCACCTAGAAGCTGGGTGCTTTCCTCGATCACCATAGGCTGGTCGAGCACGGTGATGCCGGGCTTGAGCGTAATCTCTTTTGCCGCGAAGGCGAGCATCGCTATGCTTAATAGAATGTCCATTCGCTTTGACAAGTTTAGCGTCAGTGCCCCGGCCGGGAGTTGGATCGGGATCGTTGGCCACGGAGAATCTGGAATCGTAGAAGTATTGGAGGCGGCAGCACACAGTTGCCAGAATCTGAGTGCGCTTGAATTGCCAGCCCGGCTGAGCTGGTTGGCCGAGGCAGAAAGGGTGAGGCGGAGCGGCGGCGTTGTGATTGCCGGAGCGAGCGACCCTGAGATGCTGCGCAACCTAGCAGATGAAATCTGGTGGCTCGATGGCGGCCAGATGGTGAAGCGTGGCGATGCTAAAGAAGTCATAGAGGCTTACCTCAAGAGTGTTTATGCCTCGGTCCCGGAGATGGCCCCGAGTTTGCGGCGGGGCGATGGGCGGGCCGAGATTCTGTCGATTGAAGTGCTCGATGCAGGCGACAAGCCAACGGCACTGATTGCCAGCGGGGAGCAGGCGGCGATTCGCGTGGTAGCGAAGTACGCTGCCTCAGTAGCTGACCCGGTGATCGGGATTCTGATCCGGACACGGATTGGCTTTGAAGTGTATGGCACCAATACCGAGTTGGAGCAGTTGAAGCTGGGGCCGGTTGAAGCTGGCCAGACGCGGACAGTGACGTTTCGATTTGAGTGTCAACTTTGCCCGCAGAGCTATACGATTACGGCTGCCTCACATGACCCTGACGGGGTATGGCATGAATGGATGGAAGACGCGATCAGCTTTGCCGTCTCTGACAGCCGCTACACTGCGGGTGTAGCCAACTTAAGAGCGCGAGCGGAACTTTCTTAAGCGCGATAGCGTATCCGTAGTATGTTCTGCACAAAATGCGGTGGTGCAATAGAAGAAAAAGCGGGCTTCTGCCCGCTTTGTGGGACCTCCGTTGTAGCGGGAGCGGTCCCTGGACCCACAGTTGAAAAGAAGCTGGTACGTCCACAAAACGACAAATGGATTGCCGGAGTGTGTCAGGGCTTTGCCCGGTACTTTGGCATCGATGTCACACTGGTTCGACTGGTGTGGGTATCGACGGTGATCCTTGCGGGTACCGGGCTTCTAGCCTATTTGATCTGCTGGATTGTTATCCCTCGAGAGTATTCAACGTAGAGAATCGCTTGGCCTCGTAGGCGGCGATTGCATCGTTGTTCTTGAGGATGAATCCAAGTTCGTCGACGCCTTCGAGCAGACACTGCTTCGAAAAGCCGTCAACGTGGAATTCTGCCTTGGTGCCGTCGGCAAGAGTGATCGTTTGTGAAGCAAGATCGACTTGTACGCTGGACTCTGGCATCGAGAAAAGCTTCTTGTGAATCTCGGGGCTCACGACGATGGGGAGCAGACTGTTCTTGAGCGCGTTGCTCTTGAAGATGTCAGCGAAAGAAGTGCTCAGGATGGCACGGAAGCCGTACTGGGTGAGAGCCCAGGGGGCGTGTTCGCGCGAGCTGCCGCAACCGAAGTTGTCGCCGGCGAGCAGGATCTTGAGGCCCTTGGAGGAATCCTGATTCAGGATGAAGTCTGGCTTGGGTGTGCCATCGGATTCATAGCGCCAATCGTTGAAGAGCAGGTCGCCCCAGCCTTCCATGTCGGTCTTCTTGAGGAAGCGGGCGGGGATGACCTGGTCGGTATCGATGTTGTCGACGGGCATGACAACCATGCGGCTTTCAAAGGGTAGGAATTTTTCCATGGTTAGTTGCCTCCCAACAGGGTGCGGACATCGGTGACTTTGCCAGTGACGGCGCTGGCGGCGGCGGTGAGGGGGCTGGCGAGGAAGGTGCGGCCACCCTTGCCCTGACGGCCTTCGAAGTTGCGGTTCGAAGTGGAGACGCTGTACTGGCCGGGGCTCAACTGATCGCCGTTCATGGCGATGCACATGCTGCAGCCCGCTTCGCGCCATTCGGCACCGGAGGCACGGAAGATCTCGTGGAGGCCTTCAGCTTCGGCCTGACGCTTGATCTGCTGCGAGCCGGGGACAACCATGACACGGACGTTGTCAGCAACCTTGCGACCCTTGAGGATCGAGGCAGCGCTGCGGAGATCGCTCATGCGGGAGTTGGTGCAGGAGCCGATGAAGACTACATCAATGGGATGACCGAGGAGGGGCTTGCCAGCGTCGAGCGCCATGTAGGCAAGAGCCTTCTTCAAGCTATCGCGCTCGAGGGCGTCGGCGATGTTGCCTGGATCGGGGATTGAATCGTT
Organism: Bryobacter sp.; assembly: GCA_022843625.1. Classification (GTDB taxonomy): domain Bacteria; phylum Acidobacteriota; class Terriglobia; order Bryobacterales; family Bryobacteraceae; genus Bryobacter. Next base: position 13,077 of record JALHNH010000020.1, read on the forward strand.
GATACCCATGCCCATGCCGGGGTTGGTGCCGAAGGTGATCATCGGAGCTAGCTTCGCGCCGTCGATCGAGATCGTACGGTCGTAGGTTGCGCCTTCGTCGGTGGGAAGGGTCTTCCAGTAAGCTACGGCGGCATCCCAGGCTTCGCCCTTGGGCGAGAAGGTGCGGCCCTTGAGATACTCGAAGGTGGTTTCGTCTGGAGCAATCAGACCCGCGCGAGCGCCGGCTTCGATTGACATGTTGCAGACCGTCATGCGCTCTTCCATCGAAAGATCGCGAATGGTGGAGCCGCAGAATTCAAAGACGCAACCGGTACCGCCGCCGATGCCAATGCGGGCAATCAGAGCGAGGATGATGTCCTTAGCGCCGACGCCGGGGGCAAGCTTGCCTTCTACCAGAACCTGGAAGGATTTAGAGGGCCGTTGGAGCAGGCACTGACTGGCGAGGACGTGCTCGACTTCGCTGGTGCCGATGCCAAAGGCAAGTGCGCCGAAGGCACCATGGGTGGCAGTGTGGCTATCGCCGCAGACAACGGTCATGCCAGGCTGGGTGAGGCCGTTTTCGGGGCCAATGACGTGGCAGATGCCTTGCTTGTCGCTTTGGAAGCCGAAGCAGGGGATGCCAAATTCACTTGCGTTGCGTTCGAGCTTCTCGACCTGGCTCTTGGCGATGGGGTCGAGGATGGGCAGGTTGCGCGGCGTGGTGGGCGTGGAGTGATCGGTGGTGGCGAAGGTGAGGTCGGGACGGCGGACCTTGAGGCCACGGCGGCGGAGGCCGTCGAAGGCCTGGGCGCTGGTGACTTCGTGCACGAGGTGGAGGTCGATGAAGAGTAGAGCGGGAGAGCCGGGAGGGTTGGCTACGACGTGGGAATCCCAAAGTTTTTGAATGATGGTTCTTGGCTGACTCATATTAGTTATCCGATTGCCTCACAGATGGCCCTGCCGACTTGTTCGGTTGAGGAGTTGCCTTTGAGGTCTTTTGTGGTGATGCCGGCATTGAGCGTGGCTTCCATGGCGGTGTTGACCGCAGTTGCCTCTTCGATCAGGCCGAAGGTGTATTCGAACATGGCGGCGATGGAGCCGATAGCGCCGAGGGGGTTAGCAATGCCTTTGCCTGCGATGTCTGGTGCGGAGCCGTGGACGGGCTCATAGAGGCCGACCCATGCGCCTGAGGGACGCTGTGCGCCGACTGAGGCAGAGGGGAGCATGCCGATGGAGCCGGTGATGACAGAGCCTTCGTCAGAGAGGATGTCGCCGAACATGTTCTCCATGAGGAGAACGTCGAACTGGGCAGGCTTGAGGACAAGCTGCATGGCGGCGTTGTCGACCAGGAGGTGATCGAGCTGGACGTCGGGGAATTCGGGGGCGATCTCGACTACGACTTTGCGCCAGAGCTGTGAGGTCTCAAGGACGTTGGACTTGTCGACGGAGGTGACCTTCTTTTTACGCTTGCGAGCCAAGTTGAAGGCCATGCGGGTAACGCGGGCGATCTCGGCGCGAGTGTAGGTCATGGTGTTGGTGCCACGCTCTTCGTCGCCTTCGCCCGAGATGCCACGGGGGGTGCCGTAATAGAGGCCGCCGGTGAGTTCGCGGACGATGATCATGTCGACGCCGGTGAGGAGATGGTTCTTGAGAGGCGAGGCATCGATCAAGGCGTCGTAGGCCTTGACGGGGCGCAGGTTGGCGAAGACGCCGAGAGTCTTGCGGATACCAAGGAGGCCTTTTTCGGGACGCATGGCGGGAGGCGCGTTGTCGAACTCGGGGAGGCCGAATGCGCCCATGATTGTGGCGTCGGCTTCGAGGGCGAGGCGCTCGGTTTCAGCCGGGTAGGGAGTGCCCGTCTTGTGGATGGCGATGCCGCCAAGCAGGCCTTCGGTAAGGACTAATTCGTGGTTGAACTTTTTCGCGACGTGGCGGAGGACACGCAGGCCTTCTGCGGTGACTTCAGTTCCGATTCCATCGCCCGGGAGGGCGAGAACTTTCAATTGCATCTAGCTGACTTTCTCGGCGGATTTTTCTAGCGCCGTTTCAATGAATTCGGTGATCTCTTCGTTGGTAAAGCCTTTTTTGTTGTCGGCAGCGTTGGTGAAGAACTCGTAGACCATGTCGAGCTGCTCTTTGGTGAGCTCTTCAAAGCCGAGTTCTTTGACGCGCTCTTTGAGAGCGTGCCGGCCACTGTGTTTACCAAGGATGAGTTTGCCGGCGGGGACGCCGACGCTGTGGGGGTCGATGATCTCGTAGGTGCTCTTGTTCTTGAGGTAGCCGTCCTGATGGATGCCTGCCTCGTGAGCGAAGGCGTTTGCGCCAACGATGGCTTTGTTTGGTTGCGGCCCGAAGGTGATGATGCTCGAGAGCAACTGGCTGGCCGGGTAAAGCTGTTCGGTGACGATGTTGGTGTCGTAGGGGTAGAAGTCGCGACGGGTCTTCATGACCATGACTACTTCTTCGAGGGAGCAGTTGCCGGCTCGTTCGCCGATGCCGTTCATGGTGCACTCGATTTGGCGAGCGCCAGCTTTGACGGCGGCGAGGGAGTTGGCCACGGCGAGGCCAAGATCGTCGTGGCAGTGAACACTGACGATGGCGCGGTCACCGAGGAGACGAGCGATGCGACCGATGCGTTCTGAGTAGTCTTCGGGAACAGAGTAGCCGACAGTGTCTGGCAGATTGACCGTGGTTGCTCCGGCGGCGACTACGGCGAGGCTGATCTCTTCGAGATAGGCGATGTCGGTGCGGGTGGCGTCTTCGGCTGAGAACTCTACGTCATCGACATACTTGCGGGCGAGTTCGACGGCGCGGACGGCGTCTTCGAGGACCTGCTGGCGGGTCTTCTTAAGCTTGAATTCAAGATGGATGTCGCTGGTAGCGATGAAGGTATGGATGCGCGGGCGCCTGGCCTTCTCAAGGGAAGTTGCGGCGCGTTCGACGTCGCCTTTAGTGGCGCGTGCGAGCGCGGCAACGCGCATGTTGGGAAATTCTTCGCTGACGCGACGGACGGCTTCCCAGTCGCCTTCAGAGGCGATGGGGAAACCTGCTTCCATAATGTCGACACCGAGGTCGACGAGTTTTGCAGCCATACGCAGCTTCTCGGGTACGGTCATGCTGCAACCGGGGGACTGCTCTCCATCGCGCAAAGTCGTGTCAAATATGTAGACTCTGGGCTGATGAATTGGCTGTTTTTGGGCCTCAGTCATGGGCGCCTCCTATTTGCTCTTTTATTATGTTCTGGCGACTTTGATTTAGCAAATTTATATTGCTTGCGTCGGGGATAATCGGTCATAATCAGATAAGGCAGACTTATTCAATAAGCCAAACGAAAGAGGTCCTGTGCTTTTACACTCGCTCAAGGTGTTTTTGTCGGTTGCAAATGAAAAATCCTTCAGCCGTGCGGCTGAGAAGATGTTGCGAACACAACCTGCTATCTCTTTGGCAGTGCAGCGTTTAGAGGCTGAACTGGAAGAGAAGTTGATTGACCGCTCCGCCAAGGAGCTATTACTCACCGATGCGGGGAAAGTGATAGTGGAATTTGCGAGGCGCTTCGAGAATCTCGAAGGGGAGATGCACAATTCGCTGGCGGAGTTGAGGGACAACTCGTCGGGGCGGCTCACCATTGGAGCAAACGAATCGACTTCGTTGTACCTATTGAGCCATATTGAACAGTACAGACGGCAGTATCCGAAGGTGAAGGTTCAGGTACGGCGGAGTTTGTCGAGCAAGATTCCGGCGCAGTTGATGGACGGGGATCTTGAACTCGGGTTGATCTCGTTTGATCCCGGGGATGAACGGATCGTGTCGACGGTGATCTACACGGACCGGCTTGTGTTTGTGGTGTCTCCGAATCACCGGTTGGCTTCGAGACCAGAGGTATCGATTACGGAGTTGGGGATGGAGACGTTTATCGCGCACAACGTGTTGAGCCCTTATCGGGAGATCGTGCTGCGTGAGTTTCAGCGGCATCGCGTGCCATTGAATATGGACGTGGAGATGCCAACGGTTGAAACGATCCGCAGGTTGGTGCAGCGGAACGAGGGCGTGGCGTTTCTACCCAAAATGTGCGTGGAGCCAGAACTGGACGCCGGGTTGCTGTGTGAGGTCCGGGTAAAAGAGATGGATGTCGAGCGCAAGATCCGACTTGTGTATCCGGCAAAGCGGGCGTTGAGTCATGCGGCTAAGGCGTTTCTTGAATTGGTAGACAAGGATGCAGCTGCTGCAGTGCCGGTGGCCGATCTAGCTTCGATTATTGGCTAGGTTCAGATCTGCCAGCTTGATTGGCGGGAAAGGGATTGGCTCTCTCATGTTATCCATGATGTCGCGGGCTTCCGGGAGGAGGGCCATGAGGCGAAGTGCCAAGATTCCGGCACCGGTTTTGGACAGGTCTGTTTTGCGGACTTCGAACATTGGGAAGGTAGCGGGCATGGGGACTTTTTTCTCAAGCAGATAGTGTTCGGTCTGAACGTCCATAGCGAGAATACGGTCTGTCTGGATCTTTTTGAATTCCTGGAGGGCTTTGTCGGCGCGGCGTTCCTGGGCGGCACCGAGCTTGAGCATTTGTTGCATTTGCTGGAAGTGGGTGGGGTTAGTGGGTTCGTTTAGCCAACGCTCCTGGGCGTCGATTTCCATTTGCCTGGCACGGTCGGACTGGAAGAGGGCGAAGACGTAGCGCTCGAAAGTTTGGAGTTCAAGTTCGCCTTCAGGGAGGCATTGCAGGAGTAGCTTTGCTTTGAGTGAGTCGTATTGGCTTCGTTCGCGCGGGTTGTTTTCGAAGATGGTGGTGGGGTTGGCCTGGAGGCCGTGTTTGGTGCTGTTGGATGCGGAGGCGGCGCGGCCTTCGGCAGTTTTGGGTCCGGTAGACTTCTTTGCGTTGGTGCGATTTGCGTTGATTTGGGCTTGTGTAGCCATGGTGATCCTGCTTTCTGAGTTTTTAAATTAGAAGAGGGGCGCAAGAGCGCCCCTACGATTGCGAAGGTATCAGTCGGGGTTGGGGAAACGAACCATAGTTTTTGGATCTTGTTGATTTTGGGGGAAATAAAGTCGAATTTTTCTTTGAACCGATTTGAGAGAATTGAGGGCATGTCTTTTTCCGCTGGTGACAAAGTTGGGCCTTACGAGATCATTTCGCAGCTTGGAGCTGGCGGGATGGGTGAGGTTTATAAGGCCCGGGATCCGCGGCTGGACCGGACGGTGGCGATCAAGACTTCGAAGGTGCAGTTCAGTGAGCGGTTCGAGCGGGAAGCACAGGCGGTGGCGGCGCTGAATCATCCGAATATTTGCATTCTGCATGATGTGGGGCTGAATTACCTGGTGATGGAGTTGGTGGATGGGCAGCCGCTGAAGGGGCCGCTGCCGATTGATAAGGTGCTTAGCTATGCTTCGCAGATTTGCGATGCGCTGAGTGCGGCACACGCTAAGGGGATTACGCATCGGGATCTGAAGCCGGCCAATATTCTTGTTGGCAAACAGGGGATCAAGCTGCTTGATTTTGGATTGGCCAAGCGGGTGGAGGCTAAGCCCGTTAGCGAAGAGACGGTGACGAGTGCGCTGACGGGTGAAGGGGTGGTGCTGGGGACGCCGCAGTATATGGCCCCGGAGCAGATTGAGGGGCGGGAGGCGGATGCGCGGTCGGATATCTTTGCGCTGGGTTGCGTGATGTATGAGATGGTGACGGGGAAGAAGGCGTTTGAGGGGAAGACGGCTTCGTCGATTGCGGCGGCGATTCTGGCTCGGGAGCCGGAGCCGATTTCGAATGTTCAGCCGTTGACGCCCAAGTCGCTGGAGCGGGTGATTCAGGCTTGCCTTGCGAAGGACCCGGATGAACGGTGGCAATCGGCGCGGGATGTGAAGATTGGGCTTAAAAGTGTTGGAGTAGTTGCGGATGTGGACGTGGTGCAGAAGCCGTCGCGGGTGTGGCAGGTTGCGGCTGCTGGTTGCGCCCTGTTGGCTGTGGTGGCGGGGGTTGCGCTTTACTGGAAAGCAGATGCTCCGGCCGGGGAAGTGGGACGCTTTGAGATGACGGAAAATGTCTTCGAAGCCAATGGGCGCAATTATGCGTTGATATCTCCCGATGGACGCACGCTAGCATTTCTCTCGAATCGCGCGGATGGGCGGCGGCAAATCTATCTCAGGCGGCTGGATTCTGTAACACCGATCGCGGTGGGGGGCACAGAGGGAGTTAACAATTACTTCTGGTCTCCTGATTCGAAATCCATCGGCTTCGCGATCGACACCACTATGCAAAAGGTGGATTTGTCGAGCGGCAGCGTCACGACAATTTTTGAGGGCGGAGCCAAGAGCGCGATCTGGGTAAATAAAGACACTATTGTCTTTGAACCCAGCACGCCTGGGCCACTGATGAAAGTGAGTGTCAATGGAGGAGCCGCTGAAGGGGTGAGCGTGCTTGGGGAGCAGCCGCGCGAGTTGCAGCATGATCGTCTGGCCACCTGTGGTGAGGATGGGCGATTTCTCTATGGGGCCAAGCTAGAGGATGGAAAAGAGGTGTGGCGTGTTGGGTCCATTACCGGGAAGAAGCCCGTAACAATTCAATCGAGCGGTCCAATGTTGGCTTGCAGCATGGTGGGAAGCGGACCAGCGAAGGGAGAATACCTGATCAGTTATGCAGGGACGGCGATTCAGGCACGGCGCTTCGATCTGGACACGGGGGAACTGATTGGCCCGGCGGTGAAACTTGCTGAGAGCAAGTATAAAAACCTCAGCAATAGCCTCTCCAATCATTATTCTGTTTCCAATAACGGAGTCCTTGTTTACCGGAGCCAACAAGGAACTGAAAGCGGTCTCGCATGGTTCGACCGGAATGGAAAGTTAGTTGAGGAGTTGCCTCGGGAGATTGTGGGGCTGAACCCTGCGATTTCACCAGATGGGAAGATGGTGGCAATGGGCCGCGGGATGGAGGGATGGGTATCTGATTTAGCGAGAGGGACGTCGATGCGACTCACTCAAGGGGAGCAGCAATGCACACTGCCTACATGGTCGGTTGACAGCAAGCGGATTGCTTGCGCTCATGGTGGTCAAATTGTGGAGTTGGAGGTCAACGGCAGCGGTGCAACAAGGAACATAGCCAAGGTGCCCTTAGCCTGGCTTCAACATTATTCTCCGGATGGGCAGAGAATTCTCTATGTCGATCCTTCTCGCAAGTCGCTTATGTCGATTGGGGTGGATGGCAAGGAGGCTCCTGTTGAGATTGCGCCGAGTGGGCCGTCTTACTTCCCGGCAACTTATTCTCCCGATGGCCGGTTTATTAGTTATGCCTCTGGAGAATCTGGCCGGCTTGAGGTTTATGTCCGGGCGGTTGCACCTGGTACGGGGAAGTGGCTTGTGTCCACTCAAGGGGGTGGGATGCCAGCGTGGCGCGGGGATGGGAAGGAGTTGTTTTATTTGTCGCCAGAGCTAGACATGATGGCAGTTGATGTTGAGTTGAACCCGACGTTTCAGCCTTCGGCTCCGCGTGTGTTGTTTCGGACCAAGGTGAGTGGAAACAATAATCGGCGCAATAATTTTGCGGTTGCAAGGGATGGGCAGAAGTTTTTGATCTCGACGCAGAGGGGGGAGGCTTCGCCGATTTCGATTGTGTTGAATTGGCCGGCGTTGCTTGATGCGCCGTCTGCGCCTTGAGCTAGCGCGCGTATTTTTTGATCATGGCTTCGGTGATCTCTACGCCGAATCCTGGTTTGGTGCTGGGGTATAGATAGCCGTCGGCGAAGCGTGGAGACATGGCTTGCATGATGTCGTTGCCGGGTTCGCCTACGCCGAAGCTTTCGGCGAGGTTGCAGTGGGCTGTGGCCAGGATGAGGTTGAGGCCGTAGACGCTGCCTCCGCGGTGGGGAATCATGGGGAGCTGATGGGCACTGGCGAGGGCGGCGATTTTGCGTAGCTCGGTGAGACCTCCACTCCAGGTGATGTCGGGCTGGAGGATGTGGGCGGCCTTGCGGGCAATCAGGTTTTCGAAGCCGTAACGGGTGTATTCGTGCTCGCCGCTGGCGATGCTGGTGGACTTTACTTTGGCACAGAGTTGGGCGTAGCCGGCCATGTCGTCGGGGGAGAGAGGCTCTTCGATAAACATGAGTCGCGAGGGGGCTAGACGGTCGACCATTTCGAGAGTGTAGGGGACGTCCCAGCGGCAGAGGACGTCGATCATGAGGTCTGCGTCGGGGCCAATGGATTTGCGGGCGGCTTCGATTTGCCCGACGGCTTTACGCATGCCGTCTTTGCCTTCGTAGGGGGCGCTATCGATGGGGAGCTTGAAGGCCTTGATGCCTTGCTTGAGGCCGAAGTCTACGTTTCTGCTGGTGAGATAGACGGGTACTTTGTCTTTGGTTGCGCCACCTAGTAACTTGTAGACGGGTAGGTTGGCGGTTTTGCCGGCTAGATCCCAGAGGGCGAGGTCGATGCCGCTGATGGCGTGGATGGCGAGGCCCTTGCGGCCGTAGAAGAGGGATGAGGCATAGAGCTGTTCCCAGAGGGCTTCGATGTTGGCGGGGTCGGCTTTGAGGAGGAGGTCGCGGAGGTGGTTGTCGATGATATGGACGGCGGCAGAACCGCCGCCTCCGAGGCCATAGCCGGTAAGGCCACCGGTGGTTTTGATCTCGACGAGGATGGAGCCGGCGAGTTGTGAGAAGGGGCCGTACCAGCGGTAGCGGGCGGGGTCTTGATCGCCTTTGAATTCGGCGGTGCCGAAGCGGGCGGTGGGGAGGAGTGGGAGGGCCCAGGCTTTAACGGAGTCGATGCGTTGCTGGCCTTGGGCTAGCAGGGGGAGGGTTGATGCGGCCGTGAGGATGTTGCGCCGGGTCCAGTTCATAGTGATACGCCTTCCCAGAGGGTTTTGAGGGCTTGCTTGCCCTGGTCGTCCAGTTTTGATTTTGTCGCGAGGACACCTACGTCGCCGTTGCGGGGAGCCCGGACCTTGTGATTCGGGAAGACGCCCCGGAGCATGAGTAAGTACTTGAGGCCTTCGATGCCGTATTGCTCGAATTCCGGGATGAGGACGGCGGCGCGGGCGAAAGTGCGGACGGCTTCATTGTGCTTGTTTTGACGCCACTGGTTGTAAGCCCTGGTGTAGAGGTCTGCCGGGCCGGCGGCTGGCATGCAGCCGGATGCGCCTCGGAGGAGTTCGTCGATCATGGTGCGGCCGTGGGCTCCGGTGAAGATGGTTAGTTGAGGGGCTTTGGTGTGGAATTCGGTGATACGGGGGAGGGTGACGCCAGCTTCGTCTTTGACAATTTTGACGGCGGGTACGTCGCGGGAGAGGGCGATGACTTCGTCAACGGTGATCTTGCCTACGGCCTGGAGACAGAGGGGGAGGCCTGGTGCGGCGGCGGAGATTTGTTTGAAGAAGGCGGGGAGGGTGGTGCCTTCGGGCGGGAGAGAGATGAGGGCGTGGGCGCCATGTTTCGCTGCGTGTTTCGCCATGCGGATGGATTCGTCGATGTTACCGGACTGGACTCCGATCATGATCTTTATCGAGCTTCCCTTCCCTGCGGCGAGTAAGGTTTCGGCGCCTTTTAGGCGTTCTTCGATGGTTAGGGACCAGAACTCGCTGGCGAGTTGCGGCCAGGCGAGGCCGTGGACGCCGCACTTTGCGAGGTAGGCGGTTTGCTTCTTTAGGGTTTCGGTGTCCAGGGTGTCGTCATCGCGGAATGGGGTTTGGGCGATGGGGTAGATGCCGTGGAAGGCGGAGTTGGGTTGGGGCTTGGCGGCGAGGAGCGACGTGGATGCGAGGAAGGTGCGCCGGGTGTGAGTCACGGTTGCGATTCTATCGCAGGGACTTTCGACGTGTATGTTGGAGATGTGGGGATGTTTAGTGCGTTGGGGTGGATTCGGAAAGGGTGGGCTCAGTTGCAAGCTCGGCGACGAGCCAAGACTGCGATTGTGTCTTGCGATGCTGTTGGTTTTCGGTTGAGGGATAGGGCAAGCGAGGAAGTTGTTGCCTGGGAGAAGATCCATCGTGTGGTTGCCTTCAAACGCGATTGCTACACGGTGGATATGATTTGCATTGCGTTTATGGATCGGGACGGGTTGGTTCTGTTGGAGGTGGATGAGAGTGCGGCGGGTTATCAGGAGTTGGTGGACAGATTGCCGCAGCACCTGGTTGGGTGTCTGTCGATGGGGGAATGGTTTATACAGGTTGCATTTCCGGCGTTTGAGGTGAATTTGACTGAGTTGTACCGGCGCGGTGTTTAGTAGCTTAGTAAGAGTAACCCGATGGCAGATCCGTTTAGTCTTGCACTGGCCGCAGGAGCATCGTTCTCAGCGATGCAGGAGTTGGCTGGGAATCTGGTTCCGGAGTTTGTGGGGGATTTGGCTTCGCCTCGGGAGCGGCTGAAGCAGTTGCGGGAACGTTTGAATCTCGCCAGGCCTGATGAGAACCATGATTTGTTTCGGGCCTTGACCGATGCTTATTGGATTGCGCTGCTGCTGGTGGTGGCGCTTGTGGGGGAGGCGGCGGGGGAGCCTGTTTGTTGGCCTGAGGCGCTGGGGGCGGGTTCGACGGTGACCAAGGCCTGGAGGAAGGTTCGGGAGTTGTTTCCTTCGGGGCAGTCGCGCGTTGGATTGCAGAATGCGGCTACGGCTGAGATTGCTCTTGCGCTCTACCCGAAGATTTTGGAGCAACTAGAGGATTCTTTGAAGATGCCGCCGGTTGGGATTGAGGCGGCTTATGCGGAGGTGGAGAGTTTGTTTGTGCGATCGCAGGGGTCGGCTCCGGAGTTTGCGCGGACGCTGATTGGGGAGGCGGGTGAGGGGTTGAGGAGGCTTGCTTATCCGCATGTACTTACGGCGGGGATGGAGGCATACCTTGAGGCACATTGGTTCTTGTTGTTTCGTGGGGCGCTGGCGGAGACGGTAAAACGAAATGAAGAGGTTGAGCGGATTCTCAACATCACGCTTGTGTCGGAGATCCATCAAGGGGTTCAGACGCTGCTGAAGATTGCGACAGGGCAAGCTGTTCGACCAATTGTTCGGAGTAATGTTCCTTCGATGGGTAAGCGGCCTTTTTTGGGGCGGGAAAAGTTGCTTGAGAAGATTGGTGCTGGGTTGGGGGATGTTGATCGTGAGAGCGTCGCTGTGCTGCATGGCCAGCCGGGGGTGGGGAAGAGTGAGGTGGCGCGGGAGTTTGCGAGACGTAGTGGGGATCGATATAGCGGCGGTACGTTCTGGGTGGATGCATCGAAAGGCGGGCTGGGCCTTGCGTTTGCGACGATCGGGAAGACGATGCTGAATCTGGCTGCTCCTGCCGGATTCACGATTGAGGAGCAGGGTCAGTTTTGCTTCCAGCGGCTTGGGGCAGAACCGATGCTGCTCATTTATGACAACGTGGTGAGATTTGAGGAGATCGCGGAGTGGTTGCCGGTGAGTGGGATGCAGTTGCATGTTTTGCTCACGACGTTTGTGGTTGGGGATGAGAGGGCATGGGATTGGATTGAGGTGCCGCTGCTTACGGAGGAAGAATCGGTGGCGGTGGCGAGGGAGCTAACCGAGGGGAGGTTAAGCGAAGAGAAGTGCCGGGAGATTGCCCGGTTTGCGGGTGGGCTGAGTATCCAGGTGGTTTCGGAAGCAGCGGCTACGAATGTGGAGATGCGGCGGAGGAGAGTGCCGGCGGTGGGGGCCGGGATCGCGCCTGCGACGGGGGAGAGTTTTGCGCGGCCTTATGCGCTGCTGGATGCCGATGCGCGGCTGTTGGCTCATGCGGTACGGTATTTGAGTCCGCAGCGGATCCCGATTGTCGAGGTTTCGTTGCATCTATGCGGGGGAGCGGGCTGGGATGAGGATCGATTCGCGAAAGCTTTGGATCTTTGTGAGGACCTTCATTTGGTTGCCTTGGATACGCATCTGAGCATGCACCAGTTGTTCGCCAGGTTTTTGGACGGAGAGACACTTGGGGCTGAAGAAGCGGTGGGGCTAGGAGCAGTGCGGCGGCGGCAGTGGGAACGCTTTCGGGAGTTGGCTGGGGTGGTGGCAGCGAATCCAGCGGAGTTGGAGGTGGTTGGTTTGCTTGTTGCTTACCCGATTGCCGTTGCGGGTTGGAGGGATATTCTCGATGAGGGGCAGTATGAAGCAGGCACCGTGGTGGGCCGAGCTCTGTATGAGATTGGCCGCTTTGCCGAGTCGCAGCCGTGGTTTGAAGAGGCTGTCGCTAAGGCCCGGCTTGGGGACAGCAACGGGTGCCTGGACCACGACAGCCTGGGCCGCAGCCTGCATCTGGTGGGATCTTGCCTGTCAAACCGGGGCCAGTTTGCCGAGGCGCAGCCGTGGTTTGTAGAGGCTGTCACTGAGAAGCGGCAAGGGGACAGCCACGGGCGCTTGGACCACGCGAGCTTGGGCACCAGCCTGCATCAGGTGGGATATTGCCTATCGGGCCGGGGCCAGTTTGCCGAGGCGCAGCCGTGGTTTGAAAAGGCTGTCGCTGAAGTGCGGCTAGGGGACAGTCACGGGCGCCTTGACCACGCGAGCCTGGGCCGCAGCCTGCATCAGGTGGGAATTTGCCTGTGGGGCCGGGGCCAGTTTGCCGAGGCGCAGCCGTGGTTTGAAGAGGCTATCGCTGAGAAGCGGCAAGGGGACAGCCACGGGCGCTTGGACCACGAGAACCTGGGCAGCAGCCTGAATCTGGTGGGATTTTGCCTGTCGAGCCGGGGCCAGTTTGCCGAGGCGCAGCCGTGGTTTGAAGAGGCTGTCGCTGAGAAGCGGCAAGGGGACAGCCACGGGCGCATGGACCACGAGAGTCTGAGCAGCAGCCTGCATATGGTGGGATATTGCCTGTCGAGCCGAGGGAAGTTTGCCGAGGCACAGCCGTGGTTTGAAGAGGCTGCCGCTGAGGCACGGCTAGGGGATGTCTTCGGCAGAGTTGACCACGAAAGCCTTGCCCGAAGCATAGATTGGGTGGGCATATGCAGGGCTAAGTTAGGCGATGCAGTTGGGGCGGCAGAGTGGCGGGCTATGGCGGCGAAGGAACGGGCTCTCTAGGCCGGGGATTTTTCGTATTGCATGGCGCCGGCGAGGTTGCCTTTTGGGTCCTGGAAGAAGATTAGGGTTCCTACGGTTGGGATTGTTAGTTTTGGCATCACGATCTTGCCCCCATCTTCTCTTAAGTGGCTTGGGTTGCGTCGATGTCTTCTACTCCGAAGCTGCATTCCATTCCGGACATTTTCAGGCCTGGGACTAGTTCTCTTCTGGGCTGGATGGCGGCCATTAGTCCGGGGCTTGCGGTGTTTAAGAAGCCGTGATTGCCACAAGGAGGCTATGAACTTAATGTCAAACTCCCAAGGATCAGTTCGCACTTAAGTACACTTTTTAGGGACACTCATGTACATTCTCTTTTTGTTGGCCGCCGTGACGGCCCTTGCTCAAGACGTCACGATCCAGGTGGACGCAGCCCGGCCAATGGGACCGCTGCGCCCGGTTTGGAGTTTCTTTGGCTATGACGAGCCGAACTACACGTATATGAAGGACGGCAAGAAGTTGCTGTCGGAACTATCTGCACTAAGCCCGGTGACGGTGCATGTGCGCGCACACAATCTATTAACAACCGGGGATGGCACGGCTGCACTGAAGTGGGGTTCGACCAATGCCTACACGGAAGATGCACAGGGAAATCCCAAGTACGACTGGACCATCGTCGACCGTATCTTCGACACGTACATCGAGCGCAAGATGAAACCGCTGGTGGAGATTGGATTCATGCCGGAAGCACTGAGTGTGAAGCCTCAGCCTTACCGGCACGATTGGTCCCCGGACAAGGTTTACAACAAAATATACACGGGCTGGGCGCATCCGCCGAAGGATTACAAGAAGTGGGGTGAGCTGGTTTACCAGTGGGTAAAGCATTGCATTGAGAGATACGGACGGGAAGAGGTGGCGAGCTGGTGGTGGGAGGTTTGGAATGAACCAGACATTGCCTACTGGCAAGGCACACCGGAAGAATATTTCAAGACTTATGACTATGCCGCGGACGCAGTGAAGCGAGCGCTGCCGGCGATCCGGATCGGAGGCCCAACGTCGACCGGGCCAAAGAACGAGAAAGCGGCAAAGTTTCTGCGTGATTTTCTGCAGCATGTAGTTAGCGGGAAGAACTACGTTACGGGTAAAACTGGCTCGCCACTGGACTACATCAGCTTTCATGCCAAGGGACGGCCCAAGATTATTGAGAACCGGGTGCAGATGGGGAGTGAATTCCAGATGAGCGACCTGGACGTGGGCTTCGGCATTGTGGCTTCATTCCCAACGCTGAAGCGGCTTCCGATCATCATCGGCGAGTCTGACCCGGAAGGGTGTGCGGCTTGTTCGGTGCGATTCAACCCGCAGAATGGTTATCGAAACGGCACTATGTATTCCAGCTATACGGCCGCCACGTTTGCGCGGAAACATGAACTGGCGGCCAAGCACGGTGTGAATTTCGAGGGGGCGGTTACGTGGGCGTTTGAATTCGAGGATCAGCCTTATTTTGACGGGTTCCGGGATCTGGCTACAAATGGAATCGACAAGCCGGTGCTGAATGTCTTTCGCATGTTCGGGCTGATGAGTGGGCAGCGTCTGCCGGTGCAGAGCTCTGGTGCTTTAGCATTGGCGGATATCGTGAAGGGCGGAGTGAAGGGAAAGGCAGATATCAACGCGTTTGCGAGCAAGGCGGAGCGGGCGGTACATGTAATGGCCTGGAACTATCATGACGACGATCTTCAGGTTGCCCCGGCGGCGGTGAAGACGTCGGTGAGCGGGATTCCTCTGACGGCTCGACGCGTACTGGTAAGGCATTACCGGATCGATGAAAGCCACAGCAATTCTTATAGCGTTTGGAAAGCTATGGGGTCGCCGCAGCAGCCTAGTGCCGCGCAATATGCGCAGCTTGAGGCGGCGGGACAGTTGGAGATGCTGGGTTCGCCGGAATGGCGGACGCCTGTGAAGGGTGCGCTTGATTTGAACTTTGCATTGCCGCGGCAGGGAGTGTCGCTGGTGGAGATCAGTTGGTAAAGGTCTTGCGCTGGCGGATTTCATTATTGCTTGCGGTCGCAATCGCCATCAGTTACTTTGACCGGCAAACGTTGCCAGTGGCGATCCGGGCGATCCAGAACGATATCCCCATTTCGAACACGCAGTTTTCACAGTTGCAGGCAGCATTTCTCACTGCCTATGCCCTTATGTATGCCGGTGGTGGAAAGCTGATCGACATTCTTGGGACACGCAAGGGATTTCTGCTGATCATGATCTGGTGGTCTGTTGCATGTGCAAGCCACGGGTTGGCCGCGAGTTTTGGAATGCTGGCGGTGAGCCGGTTTCTATTGGGCGGCGGCGAGGGCGGTGGCTTTCCGGCAGCGACCAAGGCAGTGGCGGAGTGGTTTCCTGTCCGGGAACGTTCGACGGCCATGGGGATTATCAACGCGGGGACTTCTGCAGGAGCAGTGATTGCTCCGCCGCTGATCGCACTGATTCTTGCGACACTCAACTGGCGATGGGTTTTCTATCTTTCGGGAGCGGTGGGATTTGTCTGGGCAGTGTGGTGGATGCGCAGTTACTTTCCCCCGCTGGAACATTCCAAGCTTGGGAGTGAAGAACGAGCAGCGATTGCTGAGGTATTGCAGCCGCAATCCAATTTAGAGAGTCAGGGCTCCTGGCTGGGACTATTTCGCTTTCCGCAAGTGTGGGGCATTGTGTTCGGCAAGTTTCTTAGTGATGCAGCCTGGTATTTTTATCTTTTCTGGCTGCCGAAGTACCTTTACGATGTGCGGCAATTCGACACCAAGCAGGTTGGGTATTATGCGTGGATTCCGTATGCTGCGGCTGGTGTGGGGAGTTTGTGCGGTGGCTGGTTTTCCAGCAGGCTGATACAGAGTGGGAAGTCACTGAACTTTTCGCGGAAGATGGTGCTTGGGATGAGTGCGGCCTTGATGCCGTGGGTCTTCTTTGTTACGCAGTCGCCGGTGGAGATTGCGATTGTGCTGTTTAGTATTGCCTTTGCGGGACAGCAATCCTGGTCTACGCTGGTGATGATTTTGCCGGCTGATCTTTTCCCTCAGCGTGCGGTTGGGTCTGTGGCGGGGCTTGTTGGATTTGGCGGCGCGATGGGGGGCGTAGTCTTCGGCCTGGTTGTGGGGTACCTGCTGGATCATGGATTTGGATATGGCGTAGTGTTTGGCGTGGTTAGCACTTTTCATGTGCTTGCGTTCCTAGTAATTCTGGTGACGATCCGAAAGGTAGAACCTTTGGAGATGACGGCAGGACCAGATTCAACTATGGTCGCCCCGGAACACAAAATCAGCTCTTCATAAGGCCCGGAATCCGAGGCGGGACCGGGACGGCATGAGAGCCACACCAAATTCTTCTCGAGGCAGGAAGGCTGCTGGAATGGCGCATCCCCGTGATGAGGGCTATGGTGGAGGACCGAACCGTTTCATTTTTCCGCAAAATGAGCGTACCAGTACTGATTACATAATTCCCGTGGCGGGCTCTAGGCTGTAGCACCAACTCGACTTCGCGTTGGACGACTCATCTCACAGACAAGGAGTTCGTCTTGAACATCACGACTAAACTTTCAATACTGGCTTTTGCCGGTTCCAATCTCATTTTCGGATCTCTGTTGCCAATTGGCTTCGTAGACCTTTCCGGTAGCGGTAACGGTGCCGTGCCAACGGCTCTCATATTCTCCTCGCCAGGTTCCACTTCCAATGAAAGCGGTTGCGTTGGGTTTGCCGGAAATGCAAATGTCACCGGCCCCTCAACATGCCCGGTGGGATTCGCTGGGGGCAACGAACAAACAGCACTTAACTCGACCTATACAGCGGCTAGTCTAGGACTGGTCAGCTTCAGCAACTTGCAATTAATTTTCAACGTTGTGGAGCCGAATAATGCGGCAAATCGGTCGATTACAATCGATGCGCTTGCAATCACCCTGTGGGATTCCACTACCGCTACCCCCACGTTGATTGACAGTTTCCGTACTGTTGCCCCGTACGTAATCTCAGACCCACAGGGTACAGGTGGCGGGAATTCCGGATACGGTTTTGTCCTTGATGCGGCGCAAGCAGCGCAAGCAAATCTGCGCCTATTGCAAAATCCCAGCCTGCGAATTGGCGTGGCAGCTAATGCTTCCAATGCTACTGGAGGACCAGAAAGAGTGTTTTTTCGTGTCGTCCCCGATGACGACGGTGGTGGCGGCGTAAACGAGCTTCCCGAGCCTGGCACGTACGCTCTTGTCGGTTTTGGACTGATTTCGGCTGTATTTTATAAACGCCGCATCAGGTAGTACTTCGTTCAAACGTTGATGATCCGCGAAGAGAAGTTCTTTCTCTTCGCGGATTGGTCTGTCAAGATGCAGAGTTACCTGTATACGGTTACGGTTGAGGACAGGGTTGAATTTCCCGCCGCATCGAAAGCCCGCGACTGCAAGAAGAAAGTGCCCCTAGAGCGCTTGTTTACATTCCAGTCGATATTGAATGGTGCGCTTGACGAAGCTCCGGTGACTGTTCCGTTGACCAGCAACTCGACCCGCGTTACGGATACGTTATCGCTGGCGGACACGGACACGGTTGTATTTCCCCATAAAGTAGCCCCTTGAGTTGGAGAAAGAATGCGGACTGTAGGAGCCTGAGTGTCCGAAATTGGAGTTGGTGTCTGGTTGAGAGCAAGGCCTACGGCCCTGGCCGCGTTTACTCGACCACTGCCATATTGGATGTCATAACCTGCCGGCCCCAAATCATCCGCAGAGCTCACAAGGATCGACGTCACCTGTGCAGATGTGAGATTTGGATTTCGGGACAGAACGAGAGCAGCAACGCCTGCTACCACCGGAGAAGAGAAGGATGTTCCACAAGCGGACCCGTAGCCGTTGCCATTGAAGGTGGTGTACACACAACCCGGTGCCGAGAGTTTTACGCGATTCCCGGTTGTAGACCAGCTATAAAGAAGGTCGTTGGGATCTGTGGCGCTGACCGTGATGATGTAGGGACTGGCAGCAAGATTGCTCGATATCCCAGAATTGCCGGCCGAGCTGATCACGACCCCGTTTCTGCTCTGAAAATACTGCGCGGCTGCGCTAACGCTGGAACTCCCGACTACATCGAAGCTAATGTTGGCGACCCTAGCGCCGTTGTCAGATGCCCATGTCAAAGCGCTGGCGATTGATGAATAAGTGGCATAGCCGGTGGCATCGGATACTCGAATCGGCATGATCAGAGTGTTCCATGCCACACCCGCTACCCCGAGTCCGTTGTTGCCTGATGCACTTGCGGTACCAGCGACTTTTGTTCCGTGCCCATGTACATCCGTGGAATCTGAGTTCCCTGAGTAGGTGTTCCAGCCAGCAGTGAGCCGAGAATTTAGGTCGGAGTGTGAAGGATCGACGCCGGTATCGAGAATTGCGATTTTAATTGCGGGGCTTCCCTGGGTGGTAACCCAGGCGGAAGGAGCCTGAATTTTGGGAAGGTGCCACTGGCTAGAATAGCCTGGATCGTTTGGAACAACGGCGGCTTGAACGGGCGCGAGAATCATGTCTGGCTCAATGAATTCCAGTTCTGGAAGGTTCCGGAACTGGTTTGCAACTGCATTGGGGTTGGCGGTTGGCGGGAGATCCACTATGTGGACGGAAAGGCGTGAGAGCTTTTTGCTGCTGCGCGCACCCATTTTCCTGATCACGTCATCTGATTGAGATTCGCTCACATTTGATTTGAATCCAACCAAAAATCTTCCTGGGACGGAAGTCTGCCCGAACGCCGTGGCTACACTAGCCACTATAAAAATAGAAGACATCAAATAATGCATGAATAGAGGTCCTTTACGTCTCTATGGGCTATCGCTGTTTCCCAGCTGGTGAATCTAGATTGAAGTGTTAAGAACGCTTCCTGATTCGCCTCAGACTGATTGGACACACTGGACGAGGCTCTCCTGATGCAATTCGTTCGGGCAGAGGAATCGAGGGGGATGGGTTCGTATTTGTGCTACCGGGCAGGTAATCCGTCGAAGAACTGGCAGGGGTTTGGCGCTAGTTGAACCCACACAAAGGTAGCACGGTAGTTCCAGACCGAGTCAAGAACGATTTTTTAAAGTTTCTAGGTAAATTTGCCGATGCTCCCATCACACCAATCACCGTAGACTGAGCGTCAAGCTTGGAATACGGGCAGAAGACGAAGATGGAAACACAATCGGCAACGACGAAGCGCGGGCTATTGAGCGATGCTGTCCAGGCGATACGGCTGGGGCAGAAGGCGTTTGCACGCGAAATTTTGGCCGACATTCTCAGGGAAGACCCGGTGAATGAACATGCTTATATCTGGTCTGCGGCGATAGCCGAGACGCGGGAAGAGGCTGTGCGGTATCTGGAGCGGGTGTTGCGGATCAATCCTGATAATACGCTGGCGGCGAATACGCTGGCGGCGCAGAGGCTGGAGAGGCGGGAGCCTGCTGGAGTGGCACCCGAGGAGCGGCTCCCCCTTTCTGCTCCCAAAGTTGCTTTTCAACCCGAGCGGACAGAGCAGGTAGCGGAATGTCCATTGTGCGGATATCAAAGGAAGCCGAATGCAGTTTCGTGTGGGGCTTGCGGTGCGTATTACTCCATCCACGATTTTCCCGAAAAGGGGATCAGTGGCAATACTGTAAACGAGCGGCTGATCGAGGAGTGCATCCGAAAATGGAAGATGCGCCTGGAACAAGAAACTACGTTTGATGCCTATATGAGCATCGCGTTGGGACATCTGAATTTGAACCGGTCCGGGGAAGCTCTGCCGTTTTTGTGGCGGGCGTGGGCGTTGCGGACGCAGGATGCACGGTTGCGACAATTCAACGATCAGTTGGCCGCGAAGAAGCTGATTCTGGTGGTGGACGACTCCGCAACGGTGAGGCGTCTGGTGTCAATCACTCTTGAGCGACGAGGGCATCGGGTGAGGACTGCGGTGGATGGGCTCGATGGGTTGAAGAAGTTTGAAGAAGAGATGCCGGATCTGGTGTTGATGGACATCACTATGCCGGAGATGGACGGCTATGAGCTATGCCGGATGCTGAGGCGGAATCCGAGTGCAAAACGAATGCCGATTCTGATGCTGTCGGGGAACGACGGGTTCTTTGACAAGGTGCGGGGCAAGATGGCTGGCGCGACAGACTATCTGACAAAGCCATTTCGTAGCGATGTGTTGCTGAACGCGCTGGACAAGTTCTTGCGGATGGATAGCGAGAAAACCGGTTTCTATCATCTTGCCCCGGAAGAAGAAACAAGAAGGAATTAAGAGAGCCATGCAGAAAACGATCTTAGTTGTAGAAGACAGCCCGATGGAAATGAAGCTGATGCTTGGACTACTTGCGAACACGGGTTATGAAGTTTTGAGTGCAACCGATGGAGAGCAGGCAGTGGCTGCAGCGCAGGAACATCATCCTGATTTGATTCTGCTGGATGTGGTGTTGCCTAAGAAGAACGGGTATCAAGTGTGCCGTCAATTGAAGGGTTCGCCTGATACGGCAGGGAGCAAGATCGTGATGGTTTCGAGCAAGTCTCAGGAGACCGATCGGTTCTGGGGGATGAAGCAGGGTGCAGACGATTATGTAACCAAGCCCATCGATGCAGCAGTGATGCTGGCAGCGATTGAGCGAGCGATGAAGGGCCACTAAGCCTGGGCAATAGGAATCTGTGATGGCGAATGAAGAGCCACAAGTCGAGGTGGGCATGGAGGGGATGCCCGATCTACTGTCTGCATTGCTCGGGCAGTGGAATGAGCCTGAGCCTGAAGTGATAGTGAAGGTGGCGCGAGCGACTGAAGAGAATCCGAGGCCAGCGAAAGAAGACCGGGCCACGGATGTAGAAGCCAAGGACCGCTATATCAAGTTCTGGATGGGGGATGAGGCTTATGCATTGCCGATCGCACAAGTGATCGAGTCTGACAAGCTGGCTGAAGTAACGCCGCTGCCGCGAGTGAATGAAGCGATTCGTGGGCTGATTCATCTGCGGGGCGAGATTCTGCCGATGGTGGATCTACGATTGATCCTCGGCAGTAAGGGTAGTGAAGTGGATGAGCGCATGTTGATTGTGCGAACGAAGAATTCTTCGGGAGCTTGCGGGCTTGCCGTGGATCGTGTGAGCGGATTGATTGCGATCCGTCCGCATGAGCTCGAGCAATGTGAGAGCAAGTATGTGAACAGTTATTGCGAGCGTCAGGGCAGTCGGATTGGGCTGCTGGATCTGGACCGCATCTTTGAAGGTTTGTCGAATCCGTTGTCTGTGAGGAATTGCGATGTTTGAAAAAATAAGCAACTTGAAGATCTGGCAGAAGCTTCTGGTGGTTACGAGCCTGCTGGCATTACCCATCCTTTTGCTGCTTTACATCTTTGTCGATAAGCAAAATGAGCAGATCGACCTTGGCTATAAGGAACAGAGGGGCCTTGAGTACATTGCAGCGTTGCGGCCGGTTCTCGAACATGTGCCGCAACATCGGGACACTTCGGTTGCCATTCTCTATGGAGATGAGACGTTACGCGACAGCCTGGACTCAACTCGCAAGAAGATTGAGAGCGATCTGGCGGCGGTGGATGCGGTGGACGATCGATTGGGTAAGGAGTTGCGAAGTTCCAGCGCATGGCAAGCGTTGCGGGCTTCATGGCGTCAATTGCAGCCGCAGGCGACGACAGTGTTGGCACGAGATTCTTTCGTGCGGCATACGGCAATTGTGGAGCAGACTCTCGATTTGATCCGTCTGGTGGGTGAGAATTCTTCACTGACAACCGACCAGCATCTCGATGCTTTCTATCTTTCAGATACGTTGATTCAGCAAGCATCTTCAATGACTGAGAATCTGAGTCAGATGCGTGGTCTTGGCGCGGCGCTGGCGGCACGCGGCCGGACTAGCCCGGAAGAAGCGGGACAGATGCTTTATTACATGCGGCTGGTGGAGAACTCAAATGCTATCGTTCAGCGGAATATGACTTCGATTTTCAAGTTGAATCCGGCATTGCAATCGGGGCTTGGAGAAGTTTCGAAAAATGCCATCAGCGCAGCGGACAAGTTCAAGAAAACGGTGGAACGCGAGTTGATTGCCAAAGCCGAAGCAGTGGATATTATGCCCCGGGCTTATTCCGACCTCGGAACAGTGGCGATTGAAGATTACTTTGTGATGTACGATGCTGCGGTTGCGAATATGAAATCTTTGCTGAGCCGCAGAACCGGTGATCTTCGCGACCAGAAATACGCGCAGCTGGGATTGGGATTCATGATTTTGGGGCTGATGGGAGTTACTGTGTTTTCGATCAACCTCGGGATCAACCGGCAAGTGCAGTCAATGTTGAAGATGTTTCAGTCTATTGGTGTTGGCGATTACCAGGCCCGAGCCGATGTTTATTCGAAGGATGAATTAGGGCAGCTGGCGAACTCTCTAAATACAATGCTGGACAGCACACTGGTGCTGATTCAATCGCGTGAGGAGAGAGACCAGATTCAAGGCAGCATTATGAAGCTGCTGGAGGAAGTGTCTGGTGTTGGCGATGGAGACTTGCGTAAAGAAGCGGAAGTAACTTCAGACATTACGGGGGCGATTGCCGATTCGTTCAATTACATGATTGGCGAATTGAGGGGGATTATCAGCTCTGTACAGACTACGACGAAACAGGTGGATAAGTCAGCCCGACTTATGCAGGTGAACGCGGAGTCACTGGCACAAGGTTCGGTGGAGCAGTCGGCTCAAATCGTTGAAGCATCGCAGACGATTGAGAAAATTAACGCTTCGATCCGTCATGTGTCGAAGACGGCTGGGACGGCGGCAGGTGTAGCCGAGACGGCGCTGTCAAATGCCAAGAGCGGCTCGCAATCGGTGCAGCGCACGATTGAGGGTATGGACGCGATTCGCGTGCAGGTGCAGGAAACTTCGAAGCGCGTGAAGAGGCTTGGTGAGAGCTCGCAAGAGATTGGTGAAATTGTTGAGCTGATTGGCGACATCGCCGACCGTACGTCGATACTGGCTTTGAATGCTTCGATTCAGGCAGCTGCGGCTGGAGAGGCGGGGCGTGGATTCGCAGTAGTGGCCGAGGAAGTAGACAGGCTGGCGGAGCGAGCGGCCTTGTCGACGAAGAAGATTTCGGCGCTGATACGCTCTGTGCAGGCGGATACGAACGAAGCCATTCTCGCTATGGAGAAAACGACACGCGAAGTAGTGGGTGGATCGCAGTTGGCCAATGATGCGGGCCTCAAGCTGGGCGAGATCGAGAGCGTATCGAACGAGATTTCGAGGCTGGTGAGAGAGATTCTGGAGGCATCGCGGAGCCAGGCAGTGAGCTCTGAAGATGTAACCCGCAAGGTGATTGGCGTCACTGAATTTACAACCCGTACAGCGCAAGGAGCGCAAGAGGTAGAGGGATCAGTACGGCAACTGGCGGCGCTGGCCAAGAATCTGAATGAGTCTATGAGCCGGTTTAAGTTACCGGCAGACGAAGGCCGGACCGTCGTAGCTTAAGACAACGCCATGGGATCGAGTGTTGATTCAAACACGATCGCCGGCTTTCATGAGGAAGCACGCGGGTATCTGCCTGGACTGGCGGAATGTCTGCGACGTCTTGGTGAAGCGCAGGCCGAGACGGAAGCGCTGGGAGAGATGCACCGGCTAGTGCATTTGATTCGCGGGGCGAGCAGTGTTGTGGGACTGGGGCAACTGGCTCAATTGAGCGAGGGGCTGGAAACTTATGTCGATGATCTGGCCGGTGGTGTTGTGGAGTGGGACGAGCAGACACTGGGGATTCTTGCCGAGGCAGTGGAAGGGATCCGGGTGAATCTGGAGGAAGGACCGGTGGTGCGGACGGGGCCTGCGGAAGTATCGATAGCGGTTGATCCGGAGATTTTATCGGGCTTTCTGATTGAGGCTCAGGAGGCGCTGGAGATTGTAGCCGGGAAGCTGCGGCTGATTGAAGACAAAGGAGCGCTGCTTGAGATTCGGCGTGCAGTGCATACGCTTAAGGGTGCCGGTGCAATGGTGGGGTTGAGTGCTCTGAGTTCGGTGGCTCATCGGATGGAAGATGCGCTTGACGCTCTGTACGAGGGCCAGGCAATGCTCGATGCGGGGCTTGCGGGTTTGCTGGAAGACACAACAGATTTGTTGGTTCGGTTGGTGGAGGCGGGCGGAACAGACGTTTCAATTGAAGCCGGGATCCCCACACTGTTTTTGCGTTACCGCCCGGATGAGGTGATTGAGACGCGGGTGGTTGAGCCTTCGATGCCGGAGAGCGTGGAAGCTGGACAATATGTGCGGGTGCCGCTGGAGAAGGTAGACGAACTGGTTCGAATGGTGAGCGAGTTGTTTGTGCATCGTTCCACGTTTGAGAGGACCCTGGGCAAGTTTGGGCATGAGGTTGGAGAGTTGTCGCTGTCGCTTGAGCGATTGCAGCGGTTGGGGACATCGTTCCAGGAAGAGCAGGTATTGGTTCAGGCTGGGGTGTCGACAGGCGGGGGGAGTGCAATTGCGACTGAGTTTGATGCACTAGAATTTGATCGCTATACGCAGTTGCATACTCATTCGCGGGATCTGAATGAGACAGCGGCGGATTTGGGTGCTGCTGAGACACAGCTTCGGGTTTTGCAGGATGATTTTGATGGATTCCTGAGCGTTGAGAAGCAGTTGAGTTCACAAATTCAGGAACGGCTGATGCGATTCCGGATGGTGCCGATGTCGACGCTGGAGGCGCGGTTGCGGCGGACTGCTCGGATGGCGGCGGCGCAGTGCGGGAGGCTGGTTGAGCTTGTAATTGAGGGTGGCACGGTTGAGCTGGACAAGACGTTGCTTGAGAAGATCAGCGGGCCGCTGGAGCATCTGCTGCGGAATGCGGTGGCGCATGGGATTGAGACGCCGGAAGAACGGCGGCGTTGCGGAAAGCCGGAGGCGGGGCGGATTGAGTTGAAGGTGGTGAATGAAGGGGCGCAGGTGGTGATGCGCCTGAGCGATGACGGGGGTGGGCTGCGGAAGTCGCGGATTCTTGCACGTGCGATGGAGACAGGGTTGATTGCGGGTGAGGAAGTGGATGAGGAGGAGATCTATGGGTTGCTGTTTCGACCGGGATTTTCGACGGCTGACGATGTGACAGAGTTGGCTGGCCGGGGCATTGGGCTGGATGTAGTGAAAAACAGCGTTGAGGACATGAAGGGGAGCCTGAATGTGGAGTCGGCGGAGGGACGAGGGACGAGCTTTTCAATGCGCCTTCCGGTGACGCTGGCGATTACGAAAGTGTTGATGGTGGAGACACAGGGGCAAATGTTTGGGCTGCCGATTGCTTCGGTGCGTGAGGTGGCGCGGGTGGCGGCGGTGGACGTGGAACGCAGAGCGAATGGGGATCTGGTTCGGATTGGCGGTGGACTGGTAAGGTTGCTAGGGCTTGATGAGGTGCTTGGGTTGGCTGGTAGCGGGGAGGAGCCGGCGAGTATGCTGGTGGCGTTGGTGAAGAATGGAGATGATGACTTTGCGTTGGGCATGGAACGCATTGTGGAAGCGCGGGAAGTTGTGGTGAAGCCGCTCAGTGGATTGATTGGGAGAGCACCGCATCTGGTGGGTGCGGCGGCGTTGGGTGATGGGCGGATTGTGCCGATTTTGAATGCCGGAGCACTTGCGGATGGACGTGGGATGAAACGGAAAGCAGTGCGTGGTGTAGCCGTTGCACGCAAGAGTCTGGATGTGTTGATCGTCGACGACTCACTCAGCGTTAGGCGCGTGCTGGCGAGTTTGATGTCGAGACAGGGATGGAACCATGCGCAGGCCAAGGATGGCGTGGAGGCAATGGAGCATCTGAGACGAGTGGGTGTGGTGCCGGATCTAATTTTGATGGACGTTGAAATGCCGCGGATGGATGGGTTTGAATTAACGGCGGCATTGCGTGCGGATTGGGCTTTCGAGCATGTGCCGATTGTGATGTTGACTTCGCGAGGTGGGGATAAACACCGGGCAAAGGCGTTTGCTGTTGGAGTAACTGAGTATCTGGTGAAGCCTTATCAGGAAGAGCAGCTTCTGGAGACGATTTTACGGCTGGTTGGGTAGTTGTTTGTAGTAGATGCTGGTGGGTTCCAGAGTGGCTGTGTGGGTGGTGCGGGCGTAGTTGGGGATGGTGCCGGAGAGTTGGTAGCCGAGGGATTGGTAGAGAGGTTCGGCAGAACTGCCGGTTACTGTGTCGAGGGTGATGAGAGTACGATTTTCGTCGATGGCAATGTGTTCGATGGCGGTCATGAGTGCGCGGGCGAGGCCCTGGCGGCGGTGTTCAGGATGGACGAGGAGCTTGGCAACCTCGGCGCGGTGCTGCTGGTTTGGTGGCATGTCGAGAATCAACTGAACCGAGGCGACGATGGTATTGGTTGCGGTATGACGGGCGATGAGGATGTGACGCTGGTAACTGTTGGCTTGGGGGAGGATTTTGGTGCGCCACCAGTCGAGGGAATCCTGGTGGGTGAAGGGAAGAATGAAGCTTACGCTGGCACCGTCGTGGACAGTCGCGTGGAGGAGGGTTGCGAGTTGGTGGAGATCGGTATCGAGAGTCCTGGTAGGTGGCCAGGACTCGATGATGTAACTTTGCATTCGACTTAGTCCAGCTTAAGGCAAAGCTGAGCAAGGGAGGGTGGCGGTGCGGATGGCGTTACCGCCGGTTTCGCTGTCGTCGGCCCAAAACGCGAGGCGTTGGCCGGCGGAGCATTGGCCGATGGTGAAGCCTTCGTTGTTGAGATTGGGCATTAGGGCGGGACGCTCGTAGCGGAGGGCGGGGCTGAACTTGTTGGTTGCATCGATGCGGAGGACGATCATGCGACCGTCGCAGGTGTTGTCGCACACGGCCCAGAGGTCATTGAGGGTGAGGTCGAAGTGGAGGTCCATGACACCGGCGAGGCCGGTAGAGATGGTGGCGATGCGGGTGAAGGTGCCGTTGGTTTGATTGAGAGCGTAGGCGTAGATGGTGCCGTTGGCTTCGAGGCCGACAAAGAAGAGGCCAGTGCCGTGGTCTGGGTAGTCGGCGGGATTGTAGGCGCGGTTCTTGCTTTCGTCGATGAAGTTGCGGGAGGTGAGGTAGGAGTCAGGAACGAAGGTGATGCCTTCGAGGCCGACGTTGGGGCCGACCGGGGGAAGGTCTGCGGTAAGGTTCCATTCCATGTTGGCGGTGAGGGTTGCGCCGGGGGCGGCGGGATCGACTCGGAGGATGCTGTTGCGGCTGACGGAGTTGTTTGCGTTGTCTCGCTCGGTGGCTATATAGAGGAGGCCGTTGACGATGGTGACGCCTTCTGCGTCGGCGTCGCCGGTGCCAGTGGGATAACGGAGGGCTTTGGTGGCGGACGGGTCTGGACGCCAGAGGCCAGCGTCGAGGCGGAGACGGAAGACGGAGCCGGGGCCGTTGCGGACGGCCCAGAGGGTGGAGTCTGGGGCGAAGGCGAGCCCACTGAGGTTGCCATTGAAGGTGGCAGGGGGATCTACGACTGAGATCTCGCGTGAGCCGGGCCAGGCGAGGAAGGAGACATCACCGGGGCAGGCGTTGACGGTGCCTTTGGTGGAGGAGCTGGTGTTGGTGAAAGCGCCGGTACCGTTGGGGCAGCGGCCGTAGGTGGAGGTGGCGTGGGTGGTCCAGGAGTAGGAATCGATCAGGGTGGAGGTGTTGTCGAAGAGGCGGGCGGTGTCGGCTGCATTGAGAGTAATTTGCTCGATTACGAGGTAGCCGCTGGCCGGGATGGTGGTGTTGGCAGGGATTGTGTGGGAGTTGGTGTCAGTGCTATTGCGGACGATGTAGCCGGAGACATCGACAGGTGAGGCTGAGGGGTTGATGAGCTCGACCCAGTCGCTGGGGGTGCCGCCGTCGGACTCGACTTCGTTGATGCGAATGGGGGAGCCGCAGTTGTTGGCGGTGCCTTTGGTGGAGGTTGAGTTGGGAGTGAGAGGACCTGTGCCGTTGGGGCAACGGCCATAGGTGATGGCGGCATGGGCGGTCCATTCATAGGAGTCGGCGAGAGTGCCGTCGGGACGGTAGAGACGGGCGGAATCGGCAGCGCCTAGACCGAAGTTGAAGTCTGCTTCTTCCAGAAGGAGATAGCCGCCCGGGGCAACGATGGCGGTGGCCGGGAGGGCGAAGGTGCGGGAGTTGTCGTTGTCTTTGAAGATGTAGCCGGCGAGGTTGATGGGCGTGGTGCCGACGTTGTAGAGTTCGACCCAGTCGCCGGGGGTGCCGCCGTTGGATTCGACTTCGTTGATGCGGATTGTGGTGGCGGCGGGGCAAGCGTCTGAGTTGGAGGTGGCGATGGTGACGGGGTTGCTAAGGATTGCGCCGGTGCGGACCTGGATCATCACCTGGCAGTTGAGGGCTGCGGTAGAGGGGAGAGTGAAGACGATCTGATCTAGGCCAGGATAGCCCTGGGAGCGGCCGGCGTAGAGGGGAGTGACTTCGGTGCCGTTTATGAGAACGCGGATTTGAGCGGCTGCGGTTTGGTCGCCGGAGGTGCCGCCGTTGTCTGAGGCTGTGTCTGGACCGAGGCCGGTGCCCCAGAGATCGATGCGCTCACCGGGGCGAGCGGGACGGGTGTCGAAGTCGCCGATGCGACCCTGATTGGTGTTGCGCTGGAGGATGAATTTGCCGTCGAGGGTGGCCTGAACGGCGCCTGCACCGTCGCCAGAGACGGTGACGATGCCGGGCTTACGGGCGACTACGGCGGTGCGGAAGGGGGCCGAGACGGCAGTGCCGGTGGTGACGCGGAGATCGTAGGAGCCGGTGGGGACGGTTGAGGGCAGGACGGCGGCGAGTTGGTTGACGCCGGATTGGTTATAGGTGTAGACAAGGCGAGCGGAGATGGCTGGTGCGCCGCCGGTGGGAGTCAGTGAAATGCCGACGGTGTTGAGGGTGGTGGGATAGGAGGGGGCAGCGGCAGTGGCGAGGCCGGCTGGGCTGAGGTTGGTGCCTTTGACTACGAAGACGGAGCCTTGGGCGATGTTGGGAGTGTAGGCCGCACCGTCGAGGACTGCGTTGACGACGGGCTGCGCGAAGGTGGTGAAGGCGGAGAGGATGAGGAGGAGTGAGGTGCGGAGCATGGGATTGAGGTGAATGTAAGTAAGGGTGTCACGCGAATGTTAACTATAGATGAATTTCGGGATTCCGATTGATCAGGCAAATGGAGAAGTTAACAGTAGTGAAACACGGTGCAATTAAGCTGGTAATCTCATGAGGCAAATGATTTGGTTGGCGTTTGGCATTTTATTGACCTGGGCGGGGCTTGGGCAGGGACGGCCGGAGGAGCGATGGTGGAAGGGGAATTTGCATACGCATTCGTTCTGGTCGGATGGAGATGAGTTTCCGGAAATGGTGGCGGATTGGTATCGCGAGCATGGGTATCATTTTTTGACGCTGAGTGACCACAACGTGCTGAGTGTGGGCGAGAAGTGGATAAAAGTTGGCGGAGATGCGCTTTTGCGTTACGAGGCGAAGTTTGGGAAGGATTGGGTGGAGGCCCGGCGGGGAGAAGTGAGATTGAAGACGTTTGATGAGGTGAGGAGCCGGGTGGAGGAGCGGGACCGGTTTTTGATGATGCCATCGGAGGAGATCACCGGTCGCTCGGGGGACGGACGGGATATTCATATGAATGCGACCAATCTCGGTGAAGTGTTGCCGGTGGAAGTGGGCGGGACGCTAGCGGATACGATTGTCCGGAATCAGCAGGCAGTGATGGCTTCGGCCAAGCGGACCGGGCGGCCGGTGATGTTTCATGTGAATCATCCGAACTATAAGTGGGGAGTGAGTGCGGACGCTCTGGCGGCAGTGGCGGACTTGCAGTTTGTCGAGATATGGAATGGTGTGGACAACGATAACGATCCGGGGGACGCGACACATATCAGTTCAGAGGCGATGTGGGACGTGGCGAATGCGTTGCGGATGACGCAGTATGGACGGGGGCCCTTGTATGGACTGGCGACAGACGATGCGCATGACCATCAGCCCGGGAAGACACGGGCGATTCCGGGGAGGGCTTGGGTGATGGTAAAGGCACGTTTTTTGAGCACGGAGTCGTTGCTGAATGCGATGAGTTCCGGTGAGTTTTATGCGTCGAGTGGGGTAAGGCTGAAGGACGTTCGCTTTGATCGTGAGGCGCGGCGTCTGGATTTGGCTATAGAGGGAGTGGCTGGTGAGAAGTTTGTGACCAAGTTTGTGGGGGTGAAGAAGGGTGGGAAAGCGGGTGTTGTTCTGGCTGAGGTGGCAGGCACCAATCCGAGTTATGCGATGCGTGGGGATGAGTTGTATGTAAGGGCGGTGGTGAGTTCTTCGCTTACACCGGAGGTGCCTTCACAGGAAGATCCGTATCAGCGGGCCTGGACACAGCCGGTAGGTTGGAGATGACGGACAGGTTTGCGGTTGCGCAGCAGCGGGTGCTGTGGGGGGTGATGGTTTGCTACCTGTTCTTTTATACGGGGCGGCAGAATCTTGGCTTTGCCGTGAAGGGAATGCGAGGGGAGCTGGGGTTCTCTGCGACCGATATTGCCTGGTTGAATGCGGCGCTGTTGCTTGGATATGGACTGGGACAGGTGTTGAACGGGAACCTGTCGGATATGTTCAGCGCGAGGCGAATGGTGGCGGCTGGGGCTGTATTGTCTCTTTGTTTGAACTGGGGATTCAGCTTTGTGGGTTCGGCGGCTGCGGGGATGACGATCTGGTTTGCGAATGGGTTAGTGCAGTCTTCTGCTTCGCCGGCGCTGAGGCGGTTGATTGTGGACTGGTTTCCGCAGGCTGAACGTGGAAGGGCACTGGGGTATCACTTACTCACGGCGGGCTTTTCGAGTTCGTTGACTTATGCACTTTGTATCTGGACGCTGACTGGCTTTGACTGGCGGTGGGTGTTCCGGTTGCCGGTACTTACGATTCTGATTGGGACAGGATTGTTCCTGTGGCTGGTGAAGGATCATCCGCGGGATCTTGGGTTGCCGGAACTGCCTGCAGAGGAAGCGGAATTGGCGGCAGCGAAATCGGGTGAGACGCCGATGGAGCGATACCGGATGGTGTTGCGGTGCAGGCCGTTTTTGTTGTGCTGTCTTTCGATTGGATTTGAGAGCATGGTGCGTTATGGGCTGTTGAGCTGGGTACCTGTGCACTTTTTGAAGACATCGAATTTGTGGGTGACGCTTGGGTTGCCGATCGGCATGGCGCTGGGCGCGTTTAGTGCAGGTTTGTTGACGGACAAA
Organism: Bryobacter sp.; assembly: GCA_022843625.1. Lineage (GTDB taxonomy): Bacteria > Acidobacteriota > Terriglobia > Bryobacterales > Bryobacteraceae > Bryobacter. Next base: position 44,201 of record JALHNH010000020.1, read on the forward strand.
TGGTTTGCGCACAGGCGGGCGTGGGTGGCGAGCGGGCTGATGGCCGGGGCGGCGGGAGCGACGTTTTTGTTGAGCCTGATGCCAACGGATTCGCCATTTGCGTTTGCATTGCTGGCCGTTGCGGGTTTTCTTGTGTATGCGCCGCAGGCTTCTTATTGGGCGCTGGGACCTATGCTGGTGGGGCGGGACCGGGCGGGTACGTCAACCGGCATTATGGATGCGGTAGCTTATGCGTTTGCGGCGCTTGGGCAGGTGGCGATTGGATGGACGATTGATGCCACGGGATCGACGTTTCCGGTATTTGTGCTGCTGGCGGTTGCTTGTGTGTTGGGGGCGATTGTGATCTTGCCGGTGAGGCGATGATGGAAGAAAGGATGTTTATGAGTCGTAACGTGGAATCGGTAGTTGAAGAAGTTTTTGAGCTTTTGACTCGCACAGGTGGCGAGCAGTATTTTGGCGAGGCAGTATCGAAGCTGGTACATGCGGAGCAGTGTGCGTGGTTTGCAGAGAAGGCTGGGGCGGATGTTGAGCTTGTGCTGGCTTCGCTGTTGCATGACATCGGGCATTTGCTGGAGCATGAGATGGCGGTGCGGGATGAGCGGGTGGGCGTTGTAAATCATGATGAGCTGGGAGAGATGTGGTTGCTCGAGCGCGGGTTTGGGCCCAGGCTGGCGAGGCTTGTGGGCGGTCACGTGGATGCCAAGCGCTATTTGACTGCGACGAATGTGGCTTATATGGAAAAGCTTTCTGATGCAAGTAAAGAGACGCTGGTTTTGCAGGGTGGGCCGATGGATGCGGCGGATGCAGCGGCTTTTGCCTCCCAGCCGGAGTTGAGGGATATATTGCGTTTGCGGAGCTGGGATGAGATGGCGAAAGACCCGGAGTTGCTGGTGCCCGATATCGAGAGTTACCGGCGGCGGATGGTGGATTATCTGACTGGCTTAGGGTCGCTCGCCGTTTGAAAGGCGGTGGTTGATGTGGTCAATGACCGAGGGGAGATCCGCTACGGAGTCGATGATGTAGTCGGCACCGAGGGATTTGAATTTGGCATAGGCGGTCTGGAAACGTTGCTCGCGATCTTCGGTTGAGAGGGCGGCGAGGGCTTCTTGCGAGAGGCCGATCTCGTTGCCTGTCGCTACGATCGAGACAGCCCAGGCGCCGGCGGCTTTGGCTTCGGCAATGTCGATGGGGGTGTCGCCTACTTTGATGAAGGTGTGGAGCGGGTAAAGGCCCATGTGTTTTGCGGCGTGGTAGATCATCCAGGGGGCAGGACGGCCGGTGCCGACGAGGTCTGGGGTCATGAAGATTTCGGGCGTGAAACCGCCAGCTGCGGTAGAAGCTTTTACGGGGCCGAGCATGCCGGAATCAAAGCCTGTGGTAGTGGCGTAGCGGATCTTGCGGCGGACAAGTTCTTCGACGAGTTCTTTCACGCCAGGGAGCACTTCCACGTGGTTCGCGAGGGTTGCGATCTGGACGGCTGTGAACTCAGGGTAGATGGCGTCGACATCTGCGGCTGTGGGTGGCTGGCCTTTGAGGGCGATCCATTGGGCATGGATTTCAGGCTCGTTGAGCATGGCCCAGATGTGGTCCCATTTGTGAGAGCCCATAGGGCCGCGGGCTTGAGCTTCAGTAGCTTTGATGCCGTGTCGGCGGCATAGCTCTACGAAGGCGACTACAGGGCCGCGACTGCCGAAGTCGATGACGGTACCGGAGAGGTCGAAGATAATGGCTTGTACAGTGTTCATTGTTTCTCGTTTGGGTAGATTGCGACGCGGGGTGGTTTGTGTGAGTGGGCGAAGGCGAAGGCTTCGTTGATTTCGTTGAGTGAGTAGTGGCCTTCGATCAGGGTTTCGAAGTTGTATGTTGTGGCGGCGAGGAAGTCGAGGGCGGCGGCGAGGTCGTTGGGGGAGTAATTGTGGACGCCTTCGATGCGGAGGCATTTGCGAACGATTTGTTCGGCAGGGAGCTCTATGGGACGGCTGGGGAAGACGGCGCCGGCGAGGATGAAGGCGGCGGCGGTGCGGAGGTATTGGATGCCCTGCTCCATGGCGTCGGGGTTGCCGGTGAAATCGAGAACGACGTGGGCGGAGTTTTGTTGAGGGTTGAGGGAGGCTCCGAATTGGGTGGCGAGGGCTTGACGCTGGGGATCGGTGTCGATGGCGAAGACTTCTTTTGCGCCCTGGTGTTTGGCCATGGCGCAGGCAGTGAGACCGAGCATGCCGGCACCGAGGATGACGATGGTCTGGCCTTTGATGGGAGATGCTTTGCGGAGGACGGCGGCTACGGTGGCGGTGGCGCAATTGGCAATGCTGGCAACGGGATCTGGGATGTTGTCTGGGATTTTGAAGATCGCGGTGCCTGCGGGGAGGAGGCAGTATTGGGCGAAGCCTCCGGTGAAGTGGGAGGTGGGGGTGATGGCGGCATGGCCGAATTTATAGAGATGGTCACATTTGGAGTGGAGGCCGCGGAGGCAATTGTCGCAAGCGCCACAGGACCAGACCATGGACCAGGTGATGCGGTCTCCGGGGTGGAAGCTGGTGTCTGTGGCTACGATGTCTCCAACCATTTCGTGACCGAGGACAGAGGGCGATGGTGAGTTGCGGCGGCCTGTGCGGGTGTGTAGATCGCTGCCACAGATGGTGGCGCAGCGGATGCGGACGAGAGTCTCGCCCTGGTTGATTTTTGGGATGGGAAAGGCGTCGATTGTGAGTGGCTGGCCGGGGGCGTGAAAGACGGCAGCGAGGGCTGTATCGACGGGCATCTACATTAGACTAGCGTGACTTGAGAAGGACCCAGGTGGTCATGGCGCGCTGGTTCTCAACGACGGTGGTTTTGATGGGGTCGAGGAGCTGCATGTTGCGGCCTTCGGCAATGTGGTGGAGGAGTTCTGCATCGACCAGGTATCGATCGGAGCCATCGGGGAGAAGGAAGCGGCGGCCGGTGATTTGCTGGATCTGGTGTTCAATTCCGATGGAGGAGGCGAGGCGGCAGAAGAGGATTCCGCCGGGGCGAAGCTTGTCGAAAATGTTGGAGAGCATAGCTTCGAAGTGGCCTTCGTCGTGGGCGAAATGGAGGACGGCGCTCGCGATGATGAAATCAAAAGAAGCATCGGGAAATGACATTGATTCGATGGGTTCGCACCGGAATTTTTCCGGGGGGAGACCCGGGATCGATTGGCGCTCCTGATCGACGGCGCTGACGTCGTAGCCCTGGCTGATGAGGTAACGGATGTTGCGGCCTTCGCCGCAGCCGGCGTCGAGGATTTTCATTCCGGGCTGGATGCGACCCCGGAGCATTTGATCGATGAGGTAGATGTCGGTGTTGCCGAGTTGTTGCTGGAGCGGGGTCATGCCTTTAGCGAGTGTAATAGGATTTTGGGATGACTCGCAGAATGTTGTTGGGTGCGCCGATGCTGGCGCTGGGGAAGGCGGAGCGGCGGAACTGTTTGTTTATCGCCAGTGATGATTTGAATCACTCGATGAGTACGTTTGGGAATGCGCTGGTGCCGACGCCGAATCTGGACCGGATTGCGAAGCGGGGGGTTCGGTTTGACCGGGCTTATTGCCAGTTTGCATTTTGCAGCCCGTCGCGGACTTCGATCATGACCGGGTTGAGCCCGGACCGGACGGGTGTTTATAACCTGACGACGCACTTTCGGACGAAGGTGCCGGATGTGGTGACGCTGGGGCAGTTGTTTCAGAAGAATGGGTACCATTCGGCGCGGGTGGGGAAGATTTATCACTACGGGAACCCGGGGCAGATTGGGACGGATGGCCTGGATGATGCCCCGACCTGGAACCAGCGGGTGAATCCACGGGGGATCGATAAGGATGAAGAAGGCAAGCTGACTAATTACACGCCGACACGCGCAGTGGGGAGTGCGCTGGCATATTATGCATCGCCGGGGCGGGATGAAGAACATACGGACGGGAAGGTGGCTGGCGAGTCGATCCGGATCCTCGAGGAGAACCGGGACCGGCCTTTCTTTTTGGGGGCGGGGTTCTATAAGCCGCATTGCCCGTTTATTGCGCCATCGAAGTACTTTGACCGGGTGCCGCTGGAAAAGGTAAAGGCACTGCCGTTTGAAGAGTGGGAGATGAATATTGCTCCGAAGTGGGCTTACTTTACCAAGCCGGCGAATTGGGATCTGACGGAGAAGCAGCGGGCGGAAGTGATTCGGGCTTATTACGCTACGATCCTTTTTCTGGATGCGCAGATTGGGCGAGTGCTCGATGCGGTGGAGCGGTTGAAGCTGCAGGACCGAACGACGATTGTCTTTTGGAGTGATCACGGTTATCACCTGGGTGAACATGGGCAGTGGATGAAGCAGACGGTGTTTGAAGGAGCGGCGCGGACACCGTTGATGATTTCTGGAACTGGGGTGAAGGCTCGCGGGAAGCGATGTGCGCGAACAGTGGAAATGCTGGATCTGTATCCGACGGTGGCGGATTTGTGTGGGCTTTCGGGGACGCCTTCGAATCTGCATGGGACTAGTCTGAGGCCGTTGCTGGATCACCCCGATGCAAGCTGGGAGCGGGCAGCAATGACGCAGGTGGAGCGGCCGAATCAGGGGAAGCCGGTGATGGGGTATTCGATCCGTGAGGAACGGTACCGGTACACGATGTGGAACGGCGGGGCCGAGGGTGAGGAGTTGTACGACTATGCACAGGACCCACGAGAACTCAAGAATGTGGTTGCGACGGCGGGAGCCAAGGCCGAATTACGGTCGAGATTAGAGAGAATTATTTCTTCTAGAAAATAATTCTCACTATTTTTTTTCGAATTATCTTGAATTAATAACAAATATATTTTACATTAAACCCAAGGGAAATCTCTAATCCCTCGCTGAGGCGGCATGCTTATCCGACTCCACCCTTGGGCCTGTTACGCCCTCGCAACACCCCGCCAGGAGACAGATTTATGGCAATCAATCGTCATATTACGATTACGATCGCGCAAGGGAGTCCTTTAAGTGAAGGATTTCAATTGGATACCGGGAATTTAGTTGGGATATTAATGCCTGACGTATTCACTGGAAATTCCCTTGCATTTGAGATATTACGTCCCACGGACGGAGCTTTTTTACCGCATTTTGACTCAATGGGTCAGGAAGTCAATATTGCGGCAGCGCCTTCGCGGTCGATTGCGCTGGACGATGAAATTCAGGGGCTGCCGACGCGGGGGTTTGTGCGCGTGCGGGCGAATCAGATTCAGAATCAAGCGGCGCAGTTGATTTGCGTTATCACGGAGGGTTAAACGAATGGCACTCACAAGACCAGTAAAAGTGATTAGCGAAGGACCGAAGACAGCTGCGAACAGCTTGTCGGTGACGTTTGCGACCGATGCAAGCGGGATGCCTGTATCGATGTCTGGCAGCGGTGTGAAGCCGATGGCGGAGAGTGTTTCGGTGACGCTGGCGTCAGATCAGCCGGCTTTGCCGGTGAGCATGAGCGGGACAGGGCAGTTGCCGATGGCGGCAAGCCAGTCGGTGACGATTGCATCGAATCAATCGCCATTTGCAGTCAGTGTTGGGGAGGGTGGAGGGAGTATCGTAACCGGCAGCATTACGGCGAATGCACAGAGGGTGGCCGCGACGATGGCGCGATTTAATGGAGCTTCGATTTACATCAGCGGTACGTATGCTGGAGTGAATCTGAGCTTTGAAGCTAGCTACAACGATGGCGTAACCTATGTGGCAGTTCAAGCGGTTGCGATCAACGGAAGTACAGTTGTGACAGCTACAGGCTCGCTGACCAACACGACTAACGCCTATGAGGTGTACTGCCCCGGGGCGACGCATGTTTCGGTTCGGTCGACTGCCTGGACTTCGGGTACGCAGAGTGTGAGGATTGCACCGTACACGATTGCAATGGACCCGAATCCGGTTGTGACGGGAGTACTTAATGCCAATCAATCGGTAAACAACGCGCAGTGGGGCGGATCGAATAGTGTGAATGGCGGGAGTTCGGGATCTGTAGGGGTTGGCGGGCTGGCGGCAGATTCGGCGGCAGTGAGCGGGAATCCGGTGCAGACTGGAGGCCGGGTTCGCACGGCTGTCGATACTACGCTGGCGGCTAATGATGCGATGGCGCTGACTGGTACCAGTGGCATGCAGTTATTGATGAAACCTTATGGATTGCCTGAAACAGATTGGCAGTTCGCGAGTCTCATTACCAATGCAACTGTGACTGCGGCCAGAGCAGCGGGTGCGGCTGGCGTGCGCAATTACGTGACGGCAGTGCAGTATCAGAACACTTCTGCTACAGCGAGCGAAATTCAAATCCAGGACGGGGCGACCGTCATCTGGAGAGGACAAGCGACGGCTTCAATGGCGGCACCGGCAGTGATTTTATTGCCGACGCCACTGCGTGGAACTGCTGCAACGGCCTTGAACGTGCAGTTGATCACGACGGGTAGCAATACCTTTGTGAACCTGCAAGGTTATCAGGCCGCATAGACCTTCCTGCGGGGGAAGAGGCGGGCTTACCGGTCTTTGGTTGGACATGTGAGCCCGTCTTCAACAGTTAAGCTAACGAACGATGCAAGCGGCCCAAATTTCAAAGTCACGAGATGCGGATATATGTGAGTTGGTCACGGTACACATCCAGCCAGTAACGTCGGAGCCAGAGTCGGTGCGCGGCCCTTCAATCTTTGGGCCCGAGTAGTTGACCCTGACCTCACGGGTTGCGCCGTTAAGATCACGATGACCGCAGCCTCCTGCCACGAGTATGCGAAGCGTCCCACAAGAGATTGAGGCAGAGCACCTGTTGTCGGCAGGGCAACTGTAGCGTTCAGAGCGCCATCTGATTTCGTTCATGGTCCCCGCAGGGCCTTCAGGGCCCGCCGGGCCTTGGGGGCCGATTGGGCCTTGTGGACCAATGGGGCCGGTCAGAAACAAAGGATTGTAGTTGAGCATTAATTGGGGTGCGTGGCTGGTGGTTGGGCTTTCTTTGGAATCGAAGAGAACACTTGTATTGGGCGCGGATTGGGCGGGCGTGATCAGAAAGCTGAGGCTGAGGCCGGTGCCGGTGTTGAGGGCGGTGCGAACGCGTTCTGTGACATCGATGTCGATGAAGTTTTGTGCGGCGGTTACCGGGAACGTGCTGACAAGAGAGTTGCAGAGCTGTAGTTGCCGGTTGTTGTGGGTGAGAGCTTCTTCAGACACTGGCCGGCAATAAGCTCCGACTGATACGGCGCCTGGGGTGGTGAGGCGGTTGACGTAAAGCCTGAGGGTTGCTGTGATGAGATTCTCGGGGCGCTGGGAGCTGGCGATCAGAAATGAGTCGAACTGGAGATAGGTGGTGGAGTTTGGATCGACGGCCAGTTGGGGGAGAGTGCCGAGGGGAGTGTCCGGCATCGAAGCGCGGGTGTTGGTGTCGCTGATGAGCCGGAGATCCTGGGCAATCAGTGAAAGAGAAGCGAGAATGAGCAATGAGATCGTTTTCATTATTTTTTCCTTGTAAGAAGTAAAGCTAGAGCTAGAGCGGTTAGGGTAACGGTTTGAGGTTCGGGTACGGATTCCTCAGTTGGAATTGTGATATCGCCGGTGAGTTGCAGCGAGAAGTTTGGGGAGCGGGAGTCTCCGAATGGAGAAGAATAGGGGCCGTCGCCGAAGAATACGATTTGGGTGAATGCGCCTTGTCCGTCGCGGGTGAAACCGTCGTCGTAGGCGGGGCCGTTTGGGAGATTGTCGAGGACTGTTAGGACAAGGCGGTAGTCGCCCGGAGGGACGAAGGACTCAATGACGGCTTCACCGGGCATGCCAAAGGCGACGGAGAAAAGCTGGAGGTTTCTGAAGAGCGAAAGTACGGGGACAAATCCGCCGATGGAGTCGTTGAAAGTTTCAGCACGGATTGGGTTGTTTGAGTTAACGACAAAGTCGAGGGTGAAGCGTTGGTCCTCTCCTGGCAGAGCTCCTGAGTAGGAGAAGAGGGCTGCCGAAAGAGGATGGATGGCCAGAATCAAGAAAAGTAGAGTGGACTTCATTTGACTCGACTTTGGATGAGATTCGAGGGTGTTGAAAGTAGAATGGTGTGTTGTTGGAGTGTTCCACTCCGTGTAACACAATGAAACATCTGAATTTGAGCAAAGAAACAAGGCGACAGCACCTGGAACGAATTCTTGGCTCGGCTGAGTTTGCAGCGGCCGAGCGAATGAGGCATTTGCTTCGCTTTTTGTTTGAGCAGGAGGAGGCACCGAAGGAAACGGTAATCGGAGTTGCGGTGTTTGGGCGGGATGCAGGGTATGACCCGAAGGTGGATGGAGTAGTGCGATCTGAGGTGAGGCGGCTGAGGGGGAAATTGCAGGAGTTTTACGCGGGGAGTGGCAGTGGGGAGGTGGTGCAGTTTGAGATTCCGAAAGGGACTTATGTGGTGGTTGCATCTGAGCGGGGACAGCCGGTGGGGAAAGGGTGGTCTGGCGGGGAGTGGAAGATTGCGGTTGGGGTGATTGTTGTTTTGATTTTTGTGGTGGTGGCTTGGACGTGGAAAGGTGAGCAGAGGGTGGCAGCGGAGTCCCATCTGGTAACCGACAGCGTGGGGCAAGCGATGGAGCCGAGTCTTTCGGCGGATGGGAATTTGCTGGTCTACACTTACCGGGGCAGTGCGCCTGGGATTTATCTGAGGCGGATGGATACGGATGCGACGAAGCAGTTGGAAGGGACAGGATCTGGCGATAGCTGGCCAGCGCTTAGTTGGGATGGGAAGCGGGTTGCCTATTTGCGGGAAGAGGGGACGAACCGGTTTGCGGTAATGGTGCAGGAGTTGGCTGGAGGAGATCCGGCTCGGTGGACGACATTGCCGCGAAGGGACCGGATGGCCTGGTTGCCCGGAGATGCAGCATTGGTGGTTCGAGATAGCGTTGAAGGGACGCCGACGCTTGGACTGGTGATGCTGGACCGGCAAGGAAATCGAAAGACGCTTACACGACCGGGAGAAGGATTTCTTTATGACGGGATGCCGGCGGTGTCGATGGATGGGCGCCAGTTGTGGTTTGTGAGAGCGCGGGAGGCAGGGGTAGAGGAGTTGTTTACCCAAGAACTTGGGGAGGGGTTTGCAACGGTGGGGGTACCGAAACAGGTGACCAGCGAGAACCGGCACATATCCCGGTTTGCCGTTCTGCCAAATGGAAGGAGTGTCGTGGCGGCAATGCCGCGAGGAAAGGCGATTCGAGCTCTTTGGAGGATTGATCTTGCGGAGCCTGCGAAGTTCGTTCGACTGGACGGAACGCAGTTGCTGGCAGCGGATCCGGCGGTGGCGGCAAAGACGGGTCGGCTGGTTTATGCCGTTGCACTTGATGATTTGAATGTTTACCGGCTGAAACGAAGTGGAGGGGATGCGGTGGCGATATCGCCTTCTGCCACACTTGAAAGTTCTCCAGATTTGTCGCCGGATGGGACGCAGGTAGCGATGCGGAGCGCCCGATCGGGGACAAGCGAAATTTGGGTGATGGCAAGTGACGGGACAGGGCCGAAGAAGTTGACCAATGCACAGGGGCCGGTGACGGGAAGCCCGAAATGGGCTCCGGGAGGGGACCGGTTGGCTTTTGATTCGCGGATGCGGGGAAATGCGGATGTCTATCTGGTTTCGTCAACAGGAGGCGAGGCCAAGGTGATGGCTGGAAGTGAATGGAACGAGGCGGTGCCCGGGTGGAGCCGGGATGGGAAGTGGCTGTATTTTGCCAGTGACCAGACGGGAAAGTGGCAGTTGTGGAAAATGCCGGCGGATCAGCAGGGGCAACCATTGCAGGTAACTCAGGCAGGCGGATTTCTGGCGGTGGAAAGCCTGGATGGGAAGTGGCTTTATTATTCCAAGCGGGAACCGTGGCGGGGATTGTGGAGATGCAGTTTGGCTGGTGGCAAAGAGGAGTTAGTGGTGGATTTGCCGGAATCTTTATGGGGCGGTTGGGCGCTGAGCAGGGATGGTGTGTATTGGGTGGAGGCACCGGCCAAGGAGAAGGCGCGCATCGTTTACCGGGGATTCGGTGAAGGGAAGGATACCGTTGTGCATACGTTTGAGAAGAACCCAGTGCTGTGGGATGGGCAGCTAGCTGTGCGACCCGATGGGAGCGAGATCTATTTCACGCAGCTCGATCGATCGGTGAGTGATCTTTACCGGGTAGAACTCAAGTTGCAGGAATAGCCGAGGCTGGGTGAGACATTCTGGTTTGTCATAGAATGACCACATGACAAATCGACGATCTTTTCTGACACAATCGGCTGCGGTGGGAGCAGCTATGGCGACGCCGATGGCGGCGGCGCAGGCCGGGAGTAGTATGGGGCACCAGATTCAGTTGGGTGTGGCTAGCTATTCGTTGCGCGAGTTCAGCCGGAACTATGCGATCAAGACCATCAAGCAACTGGGCGTGAGCAATGTGAACATCAAGGAATTCCACTTGCCTTATCTTGCCAAGCCCGAGGATATAGACAGGGGCCGGAAGCAGTTCGAGAATGCCGGGTTGAAGATACTGGGTGGCGGTACGGTGACCTTTGCCAAGGAAGACGATGCCGATATCCGTTTCTACTTTGAGTATGCGAAGCGGGCAGGGATGCCGTTGATGGTGGCTGCGCCTAGTACGCGCGTGTTGCCGATGCTTGAGAAGTTTGTGAAGGAATACGACATCAAGATCGCGGTGCATAATCATGGGCCGGAGGATAAGTATTTTCCGAGCGGGCGCGATGCGCTGGCGCTCATGAAGAACATGGATCCGCGGATGGGCATCTGCTGCGATATCGGGCACGAGTCGCGCGCGGGTAAGGACATCGTTGAGACGCTGGAGATGGCAGGGCCCCGGTTGCACGATATGCACATCAAGGATTTGAAGGTGGCGACGGGTAAGGATAGCCAGTGTGATGTGGGCGACGGGATTCTGCCGATTGTGCCGATCTTCAAGTATCTGAAGAAGTCGAAGTATGCAGGAGCAGTGATGCTGGAATATGAGATCAACGGGGATAACCCGGTGATGGGTATGGCCAAGAGCTTCTCTTATATGAGAGGTGTGCTGGCTGGGCTTGCCTAAGTTAGCGGACTGAAATATTGGTACCGGTGGGAGAGCTAGCCTCTCCCACTTTTATTTGGAGTGGAAGAGTTCCGGTGAGGCCTGCCGGTATTGAGACGTTGATTTGCATTACGCCGGCAACGAAGCCTGGTGCAGCTCCTGCGTAGAGGACGCTTGCGGGGCGGCCGCCGATTTGAACGGTGACATCGAGGATGGGTTTGGGGAAGACGCTGGTTGCCACGCTGCCATCGACACCGGCTGGGGCGGTCTGGCCTTCACCTGTGCCATAAAGAATCAATACAGAGTTGCGGGCGGCGGGGTTGGAAGCTGTGTTCACGCTACCATCCTGATTCGTGATGGCGAAGAGGCCCGGGGAAGCAGCTGCTACCGGTAAAGTGATGGTGTTGGTGGGGCGGCCTTGATAAACGACCTGAACGCGGGTGGTGGGAGAGCCGGCTGCGGCATAGGGGACCACGGTATTGACTTGGCCGGGGGAGACGTAGAGTAGTGGGGCGGGAATGCCATCGAAGAGGACCTGGGTACCGGCGAGTTGGGTGGAGACGCGGCCGGAGGAGTTGAGTTCGAGGCCTGCGCCTGCGGCAGGGCCGAGGTCAAAGCCAAAGATGCTGATGATTTCGCCGGGGGCGACAGGGCCTACCTTGAGAGTGGCGCCGTTGGTAACGCCTTCGGCAACGATGCGTGAAGGGGTTAGTTTACGGACAAGGTAGTTGCGCTGATCGACAAAGAAAATCGCACCTGAGGCATCGACCGCAACTCCTTGCGGACTGTCGAGGCTGGCTGCGGTGGCGAGGACGCCTTCGCCGGAGAAGCCAACAACGTTGTTGCCAGCGATGGTAGCGATGGAACGGGTGGGGGCATCGACCTTTCGGATTCGATTGGAGGTGGCGATGTAGAGAGTGTCCGAGGCATCGAAGGCGATGCCGGTGGGGACACCGAGCGCGGCTGAGGTTGCCGGGCCGCCATCGCCAGTTGCGCCCGTGGAACCATTGCCAGCATAGGTTGAGATGATGCCGCCGGGAGTAACTCGGCGTATGCGGTTGTTGCCGGTGTCGGCGATGTAGAGGTTGCCTGCAGAATCAAAGGTGAGAAAGCGGGGATTGGTGAGTTGAGCCTGGGTGGCACGGCCATCATCGCCAGCGAATCCGGGATCGCCGGAGCCAGCGAAAGTAGAGATTGTGAGAGCAGCAGTATCTATGCGACGGATGCGATGGTTGCCTGTGTCGGCGATGTAAATGTTACCAGCAGCGTCTGCAGCAATGCCGTTGGGGTTGAGGAATGCAGCGGTTCGGGCGGGGCCGCCATCACCAGAGAAGCCAAGGTTGTTTCCGGCAATGGTGGAGATCAGACCGGCTGGGGTGATCCGTCGAATGGTAGGGCCCGCACCGGAAACAATCCAGAGGTTGTTGTTGCGATCAAAGGCAAGTCCTCTGGGCCCGCCAACCTGAGCGGCGAGGGCTTGGCCACCGTCGCCTTCAAATCCAAAAAATCCATTGCCGGCCAGGGTTGCAGCAATACCGGCTGGGGTGATGCGGCGGACACGATGTTCGACGTTATCGGAGACAAGCAAATTGCCTGAAGAGTCAAAGGTAAGCCCAAGAGGACTGAGTAATGGCGAGGAAAGGGCTGGGATATTTTCATCGGTGCTGGAGGAAGGGAGAACACCGGCGACGGTTGAGACGACTTGCTGGCTGAGCCGGCGAATCTGGCGGGCGGTAGAAACGGAAATCAGAAGATCGCCCCGGTTGTCGAGAGCGATGCTGGTGATGCCAGGCAAGCGGGCCTGAGAGGCCAGCCCATCGTTGTAGGATGAGCTACCGCCAGCAAGAGTAGAGATGAGGCCCTGGGCGTTGACGATGCGAATGCGGCCCGTGCTGCCATCGGCGATCAGCAGATTACCGGAAGAATCGAAAGCGACATCGGCAGGGAGTGATAGCGATGCAGCAAGGGCTTGACCGCCGTCGCCGGTAAAGCGGCCAACGCCATCGCCGGCAACGGTTGAGATCACGCCGGCAGGGGTGACGCGCCGGATGCGGTGGTTGGAAGTATCGGCGAAGAAGAGATTGCCGCTGGAATCGAATTTCAGTCCATTTGGGGCAAAGAGGCGAGCAGCGGTGGCAGCGGCACCGTCGCCAGCAAAGCCTGAAGTGCCAGTGCCAGCAAAGACTGTGATCGTCCCATCGGGGGCGATGCGACGGATCGTGTGAAGAGAAGCCTGGCTCGCGTAAAGGTTGCCGGAAGAATCGAATGCCAAGCCGGTGGGACCAGCAAGGGTAGCGAAGGTGGATATAACGCCGGCCGGGGTGACACGGCGGATGCGTCCATTGTCCTGATCGGCTATATAGAGATTGGAAGCTGAATCGAAAGCAAGAGCGACGGGATTATCGAGGAGGGCGGCAGAGGCTGCGCCTCCATCGCCAGAAGAGCCTTGCCGACCGGCACCGGCTATGAGGTTCAAAGCTCCGGCTGGAGTGACTTGCAAAACCTGATTGTAGAAAGAGTCGCTGAAATAGATGTTGCCGGCGGGATCGGACGTAACCCCTCTCGGATTGATCAGACGGGCGTTGCGGGCGATGGCGCCAGTGAAGTTGAGTTGCTGGCGGCCGCTGCCTGTAACTGTAGAAACAACATAGTATTGAGCGGTGAGATTGGAGACAAGAATCAGGAGAGAGATCAGGTTTCGCACTCAAGGATTCTACAAAGGCCAGTAGAGGGAGTCAATGGAGGGGGTGCGGAGGCCGAGCTCTAGAGCAGACCAGATCTGGTCTGGTCTGCTACTATTTGGATATGATTCTGAAGAATATTTCCGAGGCGAAGGCGGAGCTTTCAGCTTTGATTGAGGCTGTGCAAAAGGGAGAAGAGGTGATTCTGTCGAAGGCAGGAAAACCGATTGCGCGACTCACAAAGTATCAGGGATTGGCAGCGCCCCGGAAGCTTGGAATGCTTAAAGGTCAGATCAAGGTGCATGGAGATCTGAAGGATCCAATGCCTGCTGATATTGCTGCAGCGTTTGGACTAGCGGAATGAAGCTATTGATCGATACTCAAATCCTTCTGTGGAGCTTGATGGAACCCAAGAAGCTGAGTAGCCTGGGGCGGGAGTTGGTTAGCGCACCCGAGAACACTGTTTTCTTAAGCGCTGTTTCGATGTGGGAAATTCGGATCAAAGAGGGTATTGGGAAGATCGAGTTGCCGGTGGGATTTGGGGATCGAGTTGCAGAATTGGGTTTTGAAGATCTGCCCTTGACGACTCAACACACGGAGTGGCTGCGAGAATTGCCTTTGCTTCACAGGGACCCGTTTGACAGAATCCTGGTAGCACAGGCAAAGGCAGAGGGATTGAAGTTGTTGAGTGCCGATTCGAGACTTGCAGAGTATGGAGAGTTTGTGATTCCGGTTAGGGGCTAGACGGGAAGCGACTAGCTGGCGAGGCGCTCGAGCAGGTCTGTCGTATTCATTTTTTGGGCCCAGGACTGGAGATAAGAGTGATCCAGATTGGATTGTTGCATCTGCCAGATTCCCTGCAAGTCACTCCATTGCCTCTCGGAGCTTTCCCCACCGAGGCGATACAAGGCGAGCTTAGACAGGAGCACGTCTTCAGGACTTAGGATTGGGACTCGCTCAGAATGGGCAAGAGCTGTCCCTTCGACGAGGATGCGACGGCTGATTTGCTGCGCACCATGAAGAAAGAATGTTGCGGGGAAGATGTCGAACTTATAGACGGCAGTCATGTGGAGCATATTGAAGGAGCGGTTGGCCGCGACAGACTGGCGGGCGTACTCTGGATCGGCGGCGAAATCTGCTGTAGCGAGCGTGGCAAGCTGGAAGGCCTGATCCGAGCTCAAGTCGACGACGAGATCGACATCAAGGGTGGAGCGTGGGATGCCGAAGGTGCTGCTGGCGAAGCTGCCGCCTACGACATAGGACAGGTTAAGTTTGTTCAGGTAACGAGTGAGATCAAGGAAAGCGCGCTCGAGTTGAGTCATTTGCTGGTAATGAGTTCGACCGCTTCGATGCCGTAGCAGGCTTCGGCCAGGCGGCGGCGCTGAGTGGCTTCGTCGAGATGGCTGATATTTGCGAGGAAGACAGAACGGACAGCATTACTGAGTTCAACGGCCTGGTTGAGGCGTTGGGCTGGGGTTTGGCGGCGAAGAGCTTCCCAATAGAGTTTTTGGAAGGCTTCACTGGTATCGCTGAGCACAGGTTCAGTTTCGCAGATTTGTAGACGCTAGACGAAGCGGGGGAGGTGGATGACGTCTTCGGGGGGCACTTTTTCGAGGGGGTGACCGGCTTTTTTCCAGGCGTTGAGGCCTCCGACGACGACCTTGGCTTCGAAGCCGCCTTCGTGGAGGAGCTCTGCTACGCGCTGGCTGGTGGCCTCGTTCTGGCAACTGCAGTAGAGATAGACTTCGCGCTCTTTGGGGAGGGTGGGCAGGAGTTCGGGGAGGCGATTGGGCTCGATGCGGATGGAGCCTAGGATGCGGTCTGCACTGGAATCGTAATAGCCGTGGCTGCGAACGTCGGCGATGATGATGTCGTCGTTGAGGCGGGCAGCGAGATCGTCGACAGAGACACGAGTGATGCCGCTGAAGCGGCGGTTGCGACGGCTGCGGTAGATGCGCTGGGCTAGGTAGACGGCGATGGCAGAGGCTACCAGAAAGGTGGCGGCGCGACCGAGAGTGGCGAGCCAGTCTGTCATGGCACCGATCGCAGTATGGAAGGTGTAGCCGAGGGTGGTGTAAGTGAGGATGTAGAGCAGCGTACCGCCGAGGTCGTATCGGGCGAAGACGAAGGGGTGCATGTTCATGCTGCCGGCCATTGGTGGGGCCATGGTGTTGATGCCGGGGAGAAACTTAGCGAAGAGGAGTGCGGTGCGGCCTCTTTTGTGAAAGTAAGAAGCACTGGAGTAGATGCAGGCTTCCGGGTTGACCGAGAGACGACAAAGAAGACCGAGAAGCCACCAACCGGTATGGCGGCCGAGCATAAAGAGAATCGTGTCGGCCGACAGCATCGCGATGATTGCGACGGTGAGGGAGGTGTAGGGGTCGAGGATGCCTTTGGCCGAGGCGGCACCGACAGCCAGGAGAGCCGGGGCGGCGGGAACTGGAAGGCCGATTGCCTCAAGGAAGACAATCAGGGCGAGGATCGGGTAGCCGTACTCAGTGAGGTAAATGAGCAGGCCATCCATCAACTGTGTCCGAGCACGGGATGGGGTTCGTAGAGTTCTTCGAGTTTGGTGGTTTCGGCCGGGTCGAGTTTAAGGTCGAGGGCGGCTACTGCGTCGAGGAGGTGTTGCTCTTTGCTAGCCCCGATGATGGGGCCGGTGACGGCTTTGTTTGAGAGGACCCAGGCGAGGGCGAGAGTGGCGCGGGAAACGCCACGGGCGGCGGCGACTTCGGCGACGCGGTCGGCGATCTGGAAGTCGTTTTCGCGGCTGTAAATTTGTTGGGCGTAGAGGTCTGTCTGGGCGCGGAGGCTGTCTTTGCTGTCGCGCTTGAGGCTGCCGGTGAGGAGGCCGCGGCCGAGGGGAGACCAGGGGATCATGCCGAGGCCCTGATCGAGGCAGAAGGGGATCATCTCGCGCTCTTCTTCACGATAGGCGAGGTTGTAGTGATTCTGCATGGAGATGAATTTTGCAGTGCCGGCTTTGTCCGCTACGTGGTTGAGCTTGGCCAGTTGCCAGGCGTACATGGAGGAAGCGCCGAGGTAGAGAGCTTTTCCTTGCTTGACGACGCCGTCGAGACCGTCCATGACTTCTTCGGCGGGGGTGTTGTAGTCGTAACGGTGGATTTGGTAGAGATCGATGTAATCGGTCTGGAGGCGGCGGAGGCTGTTTTCAATGGAGTGGTGGAGATGTTTGCGGCCGAGGCCCTTGTGGTTGGGGTCGTCACTCATCGGATTGTAGAGTTTGGTGGCGATGACGATTTTGTCGCGGGGGATGCCGAGGGTTTTGATGGCACGGCCAAGGATTTCTTCGCTGACTCCGAGGGAGTACATGTCGGCGGTGTCGAAGAAATTGATGCCGAGTTCCCAGGCTTTAGCGATGAGAGGGAGACTTTCTGCTTCTTCGAGGACCCACTGGCGCCATTGCTTGCTGCCGTAGGTCATCATACCGAGACAGAGGCGGGAGACGGTGAGGCCGGTGGAGCCGAGACGGGTGTATTGCATTTAGTTGTCCTTGAGAACTTCGGCGAGTTCTTTTTCTTCGATGGCGCCGTGTTTGATGATGCGCCAGTAGGGTTCGGTGATGTCGATGGTGGTGGCACCTTCACCGACGCAGTGGCCGCCGTCGACAACCAGATCGAGACGGCCGTCCATGGTGCCGAAGACTTCGATGCCAGAACGGCAGGTTGGGACTCCGCTCATGTTTGCGCTGGTTGCAATCAGGGGCATGTTGAGGAATTCGATGAGGGCGTTGCCGATGGGACTCTTGCTTTGGCGGAGAGCGAGTCGCCCGGTATTACCGGTGAGCTTGAGTGGGACCTTGGAGTTGGCCGGGACGATGATGGTGAGGGGACCGGGCCAGAAGCGGCGGGCGAGAACCTGGAAGCGTTTGGTGACTTCGCTGGCGAGGTCTTCGACCATCAGGATGTCGTTGACGAGGAGTGGGAGGCTGCGGGCGGTTTCGCGGCCCTTGGCGGCAAAGACTTTGCCTACAGCATTGAGGTTGTAGGGGTCGGCCACGAGCATGTAGAGGGAGTCTGTAGGGATGGCGACAACGCCGCCCTGCCGTATCTTGTCGGCAGCGCGACGGATTACGGACGGATCGGGATTTTCGAGGTTGACTTCAATCAGATCGGTGATCACAAGTGAGACCTTCGATTCTAGCAGCGATGGAGGGTTTAGAGTTGCTGGCAGCGAGGGCAGAAGAAAGTGCTGCGGGCAGCCTGGACGATTCGCTCTATGGGGGTATTGCAGCGGGGGCAGGGTTCGCCGGTGCGGCCGTAGGCGGCGACGCCGAATTCTTCGCTGGCGATTTGGGTGCCGGGTTGCGAGTATTCTCTGTACGCGCTGGCTGTCGCTTCGGTAAGGACTTTCTGGATTGCGGCGTGGAGGGGTTTGATTTTGCTGGCGCGGATATCTTTGGCGGGAGTCGCTGGGTGGATGCGGGCGTGCCAGAGGGCTTCGCTTGCGTAGATGTTGCCGATGCCGGCGATGCGTGTTTGATCGAGGAGGGCTGGCTTGATGGGGCTCTTTACGTTGGCAAGGATGGTTTTGAGGAGGGCTGGGGTGAAGGCGGATTCGAGGGGTTCGGGGCCTAGTTCGGATTCGATTCGCTGGATGTCGTCGCTCGATACGAGGTGGACTTTGCCGAGGGCGCGAGAGTCGTCAAAGATGAGGACTCGGTTGTCGGTGAGGCGGCACCAGAGGCGGGTGGTGTGAGGGCGGAGGCGGTAGTCGGGGAGGACGTAGAGGTTGCCGGTCATGCGGAGGTGGATGTGGAGGTGTTGATTGGTGGAGAGGTGGATGAAGATGTGTTTGGCGCGGCGGCGGACGTCGAGGATGGTTGCGCCGTGGAGGGGCTTGAAGTCTGTAGGTTGGTGGGGAAGGACGGTGCCGGGGCGCTCGACTTTGATCGAGTGGATCGTGGAGTTGGCTGCGGCTTCGCGGAGGCGGCGGACTACGGCGTCAACTTCTGGGAGTTCGGGCATTGCTTATTCTCTTAGAGTAGGTGTTTCGATCTGATGGATTTAAAGAGTTTTTATGACCGCAGAGTGATTGCGGCGATTGGACGGGATCTTGGTTCTGTTCATCGCGGGTTTGCTTTTGATGAGTTTGTTGCGGATTGCCTTGATGGGCTGGAAGAGCTTGAGTTGATGGGGCGGGCCTGGCATATTGCCGGGGTGATGCGGCGGCGGTTGCCTGAGGACTTTGCTGTGGCGGCAGATGTGGTGGTGAGGTCTCTGCCGGCTGAAGATGCGGCTCGTGATGATTGGGGCGGGAGTATGGATGCGTTCCGGTTTCTTCCTCATGTGTTGTTTGTTTCGAAGTTTGGGCTGGAGCATTTTGAGGAGTCGATGCTTGCGTTTTATGAGTTGACCAAGCGGTTTACTTCTGAGTTTGGGGTGAGGGCTTTTTTTGATCAGCATCCGGAGGCTACTCATGCGCGGTTTGTCGAGTGGGCTGGGGACTCGAATGTGCATGTGCGGCGGCTGGTGTCGGAGGGGTCTCGGCCGCGATTGCCCTGGGCTTCGCGGTTGCAGGCGTTTGAGCGGGATCCGGCGCCGGTGATTGCGTTGCTTGAGTTGCTTAAGGATGACCCGGAGATTTATGTGCGGCGGTCTGTCGCGAATAACCTGAACGATATTGCGAAGGATCATCCTGAGGTGGCTGTGGCGGTTTGCCGTCGTTGGGCGCGGAAGAAAGAACGGTTGTGGATTGTGCGTCATGCGTTGCGGAGCCTGGTGAAGCAGGGGCATCCGGGAGCGCTGGAGATTTTGGGGTTTGGGGCAGCGCCGAAGGTGAGGGTTGCCAATGTTGTGTTTGAGCCGGAGCGGGTGGAGATTGGGGGCAAGTTGCGGTTTTGGTTTGAGTTGGTGAGTGAGGCGAAGCAGGAGCAGACGCTGCTGGTGGATTATGCGGTTCATTACGTGAAGGCGAATGGGGGGACGGCGGCGAAGGTGTTCAAGATATCGTGTGTGAAGCTGGCGGCGAAGGGGGTTGTGAGGCTGGGGGCGAGCTTGTCGTTTCGGGAAATGACGACGCGGAAACACTATGCGGGAGTGCACCGGATTGAGGTGTTGGTGAATGGAGTGGCGCTGCCGCTGGGGGCAATCGAGGTGGTGCTGCCCTATACTTAAAGGGATTTATGGCAGCTTTGATTGATGCAATTAGCGTTAAGCGCAGGACTTTGTTTGAGCATGAGAATGTTCCGTTTGTTTGTCTGGAAGCGGATGTGAGTACGCCGACGGCTCGGGGCGGGCAGACGCTGGTGCGGCTGAAGGTGCGGAACCTTTTGACTCGTGCCGTATTTGAAAAAACGTTCAAGGCCGGGGACAAGTTTAAGGAACCGGATTTGTCTGTGATTTCGGCGTCGTATCTGTATAGCGATGGCGAGGGGTCGCACTTTCTGGATCAGGAGAGCTTTGAGACGCTGACGCTATCTGCCGAGACGATGGGGGATGCGCTGGGGTATCTGGTGGATGGAACCATCATTGAACTTCAGAAGTATGAGGGCAATCCGATCGGGATTGAGCTGCCGATGTTTGTGGAGTTGGTGGTGGCTTATACGGAGCCGGGGGTGAAGGGCGATACGTCGAGCGGAAGTGTGACCAAGCCGGCTAAGCTTGAGACGGGGCTCGATATCAAGGTGCCGCTGTTTATCAAGCAGGGTGAGAAGGTTAAGGTGGCGACGGAGACCGGGGAGTTTGCGGGGCGGGCTTGAGCGGACCCATAAATATGGGAAACTGAAATCAGGATGAAAACCACGCTTGAAATTCCGGACGAGTTGTTTCGCCAAGCGAAGGTTGCAGCGGCGCAACAAGGGATTCCGTTTCGTGAACTCGTTAGCGAGGCGCTAGCGCAGAAACTGGGAAAGAATCCTGAAGATTCCAAACCCTGGATGAAGAGTTTCGGAAAACTTGCCTTGTTGCGGAACGAAACTGCTCGCATCAACAAAATCATGGATGAAGAGTTTGGTCAAATCGAGGCGGAAGACCTGCGTTGATTGTTGACACGAACGCGTTATCTGCGATGGCGGATGGCGACATTGGATTGGAGCCTGTGCTCAGAATCGCCAAAGCAGTTGTGCTTCCAGTGATCGCACTTGGTGAATATCGGTACGGCATTCGTCAATCCAAGAACTGTATCAAGTATGAGACATGGCTAGACGAATTGGTTCTTAGCTGCAAGATACTTGAGATCGACGAGCGAACCACATTGCAATATGCGTTGATACGCGAGGAGTTGAAACGGGCGGGCCGGCTAATTCCTGCAAACGATGTTTGGATTGCAGCACTGGCCATTCAACATGAATTACCGATTCTTAGCCGCGATGGGCACTTTGATTCGGTGAGCAAGATTCAGAGAATTAGTTGGTAGCACCTTAAGAGAGGGTGAGTTCGAGGGGGGAGCCGGGGATGAGGCCGGTTTGCCGGGCGGCGCTGTCACTCGCTATCGAGACTTCCCAGAAGCCGGAGGAGCCGGGGATGACGCAGAGTTCGCCGGGGGGGCAGTTTGCGTAGGTGGTTGCGTAGAGTTCGACCTGGTTGAGGCCGGCCATTAGGGTGAAGGGTCGGTTGCGCAGTGTGTCGAATTGAGTGATGGGGAAGTTGGTGATGAGGTTACCGAAGCGGTCTGTGTGGAGGACGGTGCCTACGTAGCTGCGCCTGGAGAGGCGGGTGGGTGTTAGGGCCGGGCTGCGCATGGGGTCGGCTATGAGTTGGCCTAGTTTGGCGGGTTTGATTCCGGAGGACAGGTGAGCTGCGCTGGGGGCGAAGATGTCTCTGCCGTGGAAGGTTGTCGACGGATTGGGGAGCCAGAATTTGGGCTGGTTGAGGTGGCGGGTTTTGGGTTTGTCTGTTGCGAGGATCAGCGAGAAGAGACCGTTGTCAGGGCCAATGAAGTAGTGGCCTTCGGCTTCGATCAGGAGGGGGCGGCGCTCGCTGCCGACGCCGGGGTCGACGATCGCGACGTGGATGGTGCCTTTGGGGAACTCGCGCCAGGATTGATCGAGAAGAAAGGCAGCCTGCTGGATGGCATAGGGCGGGACTTCGTGGGTGATGTCGACTACGGGAGTGTTGGGAGAGATGGTGGCGATGACGCCTTTAAGGACGCCAACGAAATGGTCCGCGGTGCCGAAGTCGGTGAGGAGAGTGATCATCGCTATTCAGTAGAATAGATGGTAAGCATGCATATTCGCGACATTTTGGCTGAACATCAGACAACGCTGTCCTTTGAGTTCTTTCCGCCGAAGACGGAAAAAGATTCCGAGGTGCTGTTTGAAAATATCTCGTCTCTGGAGACGTTGCAGCCCTCGTTTGTCTCGGTGACTTATGGGGCTGGTGGATCGACTCGCGAGATGACGCATGATCTGGTGGTTCGGCTGAAGTCTACGACGGAGCTGGACCCGGTTCCGCATCTGACTTGTGTCTGTCATCAGGAAGAAGAAGTGCAGGGGATTCTTGAGAAGTATGCGCAGTCCGGGGTGTCGAATATCCTGGCATTGGGTGGGGACCCGCCGAAGGATGTGGTGAATTATGTGAAGGCTGACGATGCCTTTCAGAATGCAGCGGATCTGGTGAGGTTTATCAGGAAGTTTAACGACAGTGGTGTACACCCGGACAAGCGGGGCTTCGGAATTGGTGTGGCGGGTTTTCCGGAAGGGCATCCGGCGACTCCCAACCGTCTGGACGAGCTGGACTTTCTTAAGCGCAAGGTGGATGAAGGGGCCGATTACATCTGTACGCAGTTGTTCTTTGATAATCGTGATTTTTATGATTACCGGGAGCGTTGTGAGTTGGCCGGAATCCATATTCCGATCATTGCCGGAATTATGCCCGTGACTTCGTTGCCGAGCATGAAGCGGATGGCGCAGCTAGCGCTTGGGGCACGGTATCCGGCTCGTTTGATGAAGTCGTTGCAGCGTTGTCAGGACGACCCGGCGGCAGTGCGCAATGTGGGCATTCACTGGGCCACGGAGCAGTGCCGTGACTTGTTTGACCACGGGGTGAGCGGAATTCATCTCTACACGCTGAACAAGAGTGATGCGACGCGGCAAATCTACCAGAGTCTTGGGTTGCGCGACTCGACGGTAGTTCGCAAGCGATAATAAAGGTTTGAGCGCCTATTTCGACCATAACGCGACGACTCCCATAGCGACCTCTGTTGTTGAGGCGATGATGCCTGCTTTGACGGGTGTTTTCGGGAACGCGTCCAGCATTCACAGCTATGGGCAGGAGGCCCGGCAGATGCTGGAGAAAGCTCGACGTCAGGTTGCCGGGTTGATTGGGGCCAAGGCAGAAGAGGTTGTATTTACAAGCGGAGGGACAGAAGCGAATAATCTGGCTCTGTTTGGCTTGGTGGAGGCTGGTAAAACAGCGCACTTTGTGACTAGCGCGATTGAGCATCCGGCGGTTCTGAATGTGATGGAAGAGTTGCGGGGCCTGGGACACGAGGTGACGTTCTTGCCTGTGGGTGAGGGTGGAGTGGTGGACCCGGAAGATGTGCGGCGGGCGGTGCGGGCGAATACTCGTGTGGTGAGTTTGATGGCGATCAACAACGAGATCGGGAGTTTGCAGCCGGTAGCCGAGGTGGCTTCGATTGCGCGGGCGGCTGGGGTGTTTGTGCACTGTGATGCGGTGCAGGCACCGGGCAGGATCGGCGTTGACGTCCGCAAGCTAGGGGTGGATTTATTGAGCTTGAGCGGGCACAAGCTGAATGGGCCGAAAGGTGTGGGGGCGCTTTATGTGAAAAAGGGAGTACCGTTGCGGAAGCGGACCTTTGGCGGGCATCATGAGCGGGATCGGCGGCCGGGCACTGAGAACGTAGCTGGGGCGGTGGGGCTTGGTGCGGCTTGTGAGGCGGTTCGGGTGATGGATGGTGCGTTGCGGGACCGGCTGGAGGCGGGCTTGCTTGCGCGGATTCCTGATGCGTTTGTGAACGGGGATCGAGTGCGGCGGGCGCCCAATGTTACGAATTTGCGGTTTCCTGGAATTGAGGGCGAGAGTCTGGTGATTGCGCTGGATATGAAGGGCTTTGCGGTGTCGAGTGGCTCGGCTTGTTCGAGCGGGTCGGTTGAGCCGTCGCATGTGTTGCTGGCGCTTGGTTTGAGTGGGACGGATGCGCGGTCGGCAATTCGGTTTTCGCTCGGGGTTTCGAATAAGGTTGAAGAAGTGGATGCGCTGATTGCGGCAGTTGCCGAGAGTGTGGCGCGATTGAGAAAGTTGTCTCCTGCTTATGTCTGATGTAGCACCGATTGCTGTTGCGATGAGTGGCGGCGTTGATTCGTCTGTAGTGGCTGGATTGCTCAAGCGCCAGGGTGAACCCGTGGTGGGCTTGACGATGCAGTTGTGGAATCAGCGGCGGTTGCCGGAGGTGTCTAGCGACGCGGCGACGGGCAGATGTTGTTCTCTCGATGACGTTTATGATGCGCGGTATGTGGCGCAGACGCTGGGGATTCCCTATTACGTAGTGAACTTCGAGGACCGGTTTGAACAGCATGTGGTGAAGCCGTTTGTAGCGGATTATGTTGCCGGGAAGACCCCGATTCCTTGCACGCTTTGCAATAACTTCATCAAGTTTGACCAGTTTATGGAGATGGCTGACGGGATTGGGGCCGAGAAGATCGCGACTGGGCATTATGCGCAGATTCGTCTGGATGAGGCGACCGGGCGTTGGCAGTTGTTGCGGTCGGCCGATGCGACCAAGGATCAGACCTACTTTTTGTGGGGGCTGACACAGGAGCAGTTAGCGCGGACAATGTTTCCGCTGGGCGGGATGGTGAAGTCGGATGTGCGGCAACTAGCGATTGATCTTGGCTTGCCGGTGGCGGAGAAGCCGGATAGCCAGGAGATCTGTTTTGTTCCGAATGGGGATTATGCAGCGTTTATCGATGCTTACTTCAAGGAGCAGGGGATCACGACGGATGTTACCAGTGGAAACATTGTAGATCGTGAGGGGAAGAAGCTGGGCGAGCACGCCGGGGTGCATCACTTTACGGTAGGGCAGCGACGGGGCCTGAATGTGGCGATGGGCGAGCCGCTCTATGTGATCCAAACGAATCCGGCGACGCGCGAGATTCTGGTGGGGTCGGGCGAGGCGTTGATGAAGAAGCGTTTTGTAGTGGGGGAAATCAACTGGATCTCGCTGGGAGTACCTACTGAGCCGCTGCGAGCGGAGGTGCGGATTCGGAACCGTCATCAGCCGGCTATGGCTACTATCTATCCGAAGGCAAATCCAAGTGGGGCTGAGGTGGAGTTTGATGTGGCGCAGCGGGCGGTGACGCCGGGACAAGCGGCAGTGTTCTACCAGGGAGAGGTGGTAGTGGGCGGGGGCTGGATCGAGCGCGAGGTGTGAGCAAGCGGCGGTCGCAGTTTCGGAATTCGGCTGAGGCTGCGCTGATGCGCGGATTGTTGGGGCTGGCGTCGGTGATGCCGCTTGGGTTTTCTGTTGGAGTGGCCCGAGTGCTGGACCAGGTGGCGCGGCGGATGCGTGAGAGTGGAGAAAAGAATCTGCGGATGGCCTTGCCTGAGGTGGATGCGGCGGGGACGATTGATCAGGTTTATGAGGGGCTTGGCAGGATGCTGTATTACTTTTCGCGGTTTGGGACGCGGAATCGCGGCAATATCGGGGAGTGGATTGAGTATGAGGGGTTTGAGCATTACCGGGAGGCGAAGGCCCGGGGGCGTGGGGTGTTATTTGCGACGGGGCATTTGGGGAATTGGGAATTGAGTGCATTTGCTCATGCGTTGATGACTGAACCGATGAATGTGGTGGTGCGGCCGCTGGATAATCCGCTGCTGGATGAGTTGGTGAAGGGGTATAGGACGGGATCGGGGAACAAGATTCTGGACAAGCAGGATTTTCTGCGGGGGATATTGAAGGCGCTGGGGAATAATGAGCCGGTGGGGATTTTAATTGATCAGAATACGTTGCCGGAGAATGGGAGTTTTGTCGATTTCTTCGGGATTGCGGCGTGTACGGGGACAACGTTTGCGAAGCTGGCGCACAAGACGGGGGCGGCGGTGATTCCCGGCTATGCGTTGTGGGACGCAAAGAAGGGGAAGTATTTGTTACGGTTTGACCCTGTGTTTGAGATGAGTGGGGATGTGGTGGGGGATACGGCTCGGTTGACGAAGCATTTTGAGGGAGTGATCCGGCGGGAGCCTGGGCAGTGGTTGTGGCTGCACCGGCGATGGAAGACGAGGCCGGAGGGGGAAGGTGGGCTCTACTAGTACCGAATAGGGCCCTAGACAGTACCCTAGATGGCACCATAGGGCTAAGACCTTAGGGACAATCGTACTGTCCCATGGCTTATCAAGATGTCCGGCTCGTCATAAAATACACAAGACGTTGGATCCATTACGGTTGGCTCTTTCACGTCGTGACCTGCACGTTGATTGCGGGTGTGCAAGGAATGTTGAAATAAATCGCGATTTTCTAAAGTAGCTAAGGTGTTTTGCCGATACGAGTATAGATGCCGGAGCGCCTTGAAATAGATCGTCTGAAGCGCCAGTTTTTGGCGGCGCTCAATCATGAGGTGCGAACGCCGTTGAGCGGGATCCTTGGGATGACGAGTTTGCTGGAACAGTCGAACCTGAACAGCGAACAAAAAGAATACGTGCAACTAACGAAGGCTTGCGCTGAAGAATTGTATGCGGTGTTGTCGTCGACGCTGGAGTTTACGGCGCTGGCGGCTGGGGATTCACAGGTAGACAACAGCGAGTTTTTGCTGCAGGAGGCGATTGAATCGCTGGCGGCACAGTGGCTGGTGAAGGCGCGACAAAAGGGGATTGCCTTTTATCTGCGGATCTCGGACGATGTACCGGAGGCAGCAAGGGGAGATGAGCTTCGGTTTCGGAAGTTGTTGCAGCATTTGCTATCGAACTCGGTGAAGTTTACCGAGACGGGGCAGGTGGAGTTGGCCGTGCGGGTGGAGCCGCATGTTAGCGATGCTAGTTTGTTCTTGTTGACTGTTGAGATCAAAGATACGGGCATTGGGATGGATGGGGAACAGATTCAGAAGATCTTTGAATCGTTTGAGCAGCTTGAAAGTGGTTTGGCGAGGCGGTATTCGGGGATGGGGCTGGGGCTTACGCTGGCGCAAGGGTTGTCTAAAGTGATGGGTGGGGATTTGACGGTGGAGAGCAAGCCGGGTGAGGGGAGTTTGTTTGCGTTTACGATTCCGCTAGGATATTCGAATCTGGAGTCGACCTTTGTGAGGCCCGCTGAGCGCAAGGTGATGGTGGTGGATGATAACGAGGCGGCGCGGAAGGTGGCGGAAGCTTATCTGAAACGTGGCGGCTACAAGGTGACGCTGGCGACGGGTGGAGCTGAGGCTTTGAAGATGGCCGAGTCTGAGCGGTTTGATTTGGTGGTGATGGATCTGCAAATGCCTGGCATGGACGGGATCGAGACGACTACGCGGTTGCGGGATATCAGTGGGTATGAGCGGACGCCGGTGCTGGCACTGACGGCAAATGCCGGAGATGAGTACCGGATCCTGTGTTTGTCGCAAGGGATGCAGGGATACCTGCCGAAGCCGGTGGATAGCGAGTTGTTGTTGCGGACCGTTCGGCAGCTTCTTTAGTTGAGGATCGCCGAGGGCAAAAAGTTGGGGATTTTTGGGTTAAGCTAGAGCAAATCCCAAAAGTTGATGGCCGAACACGAAGAAGACATTACAGAACTGCTGCACCGATTTCAGGACGGGGATGAGGTGGCGCGTAATGAATTAGTAGAAGCGGTGTATACGGAATTGCGAGTGATTGCGGCACGGCACATGGGCCGTGAGCGCGGGGAGCATACGTTGCAGACGACAGCGCTGGTGAATGAAGCTTATCTGAAGCTGGTGAACATTAAGTCCGCACAGTGGCAGGACCGGGCGCACTTTTTTGCGGTGGCGGCTCGGGTGATGCGGCAGATCCTGGTGGATCATGCGCGGCAGAGGCTGGCAGGGAAGCGTGGTGGCGGGACAATGGTGATGCAGTTGAACGAGGCGCTGGTGTACTCGCCAGAGCAGCCCCAGGTGATGCTGCAGGTGGATGAAGCGCTAACGCGACTGTCGGGCGAGGATGAGTTGGTGGGGAAAGTGATTGAGTTACGATTCTTTGGGGGATTGTCGGTGGAGGAAACGGCGCATGTACTGAAAGTGCCGAAACGGACGGTAGAAAGAGAATGGACGTTCGGGCGGGCCTGGCTGAGGACAGAGCTTGGACCGAGCGCAGCAGTCTGAAACATCAGTTATAATCTCGTCCTAAGGTGTTATCCGTAGAGACGAAGGAGAATCGAGGTACCGGTGGGCACTGCCAAGTTTGCTCAACTGAAGTCGATTTTTTCGCACGCCCTTGAATTGAAAGAGGGCGAAGTCGCGGCGTACCTGGATGACGCTTGTGCCGGCAACCTAAGCTTGAGGGCACAGGTAGAAGAAATGCTGCGGCAGGCAGCTACGGCAGATACGGCAATGCTGACCGATGTAGGGCAAGCACCGGCACATGCCCTGGAATTGGGGACTACGCTCGGGCAGCGATTTGTCTTGAAACGATTCATTGGGCGAGGCGGGATGGGGGAAGTGTATCTGGCTGAGGACCTCGAACTGGAAGTGCATGTGGCACTAAAGACAGTGAGGGCCGGATTGCTGGGCACTCAAGGGGTGGCGCGATTCAAGCGGGAAGTGCAATTGTCAAGGCAGGTGACACATCCAAATATTTGTCGTGTTTTCGATGTGGGTAAAGAGGATGTGCGCGGACAAGCGGTGACCTTTCTGACAATGGAGTTTCTCGAGGGCGAGACGCTTGCGCATCATTTGGCTACTAAAGGAAAGATGAGCCTGGAGAAGGCCGAGCCACTGGTACGCCAGATGGCGGCTGGGCTGGCAGCGCTGCACGAGAAAGGGATCATGCACCGGGACCTGAAGCCAGCAAATGTGATGCTGGTGGGGTCGCGGTTGTGCATTATGGATTTTGGACTGGCACGGGTTTTTCAGGGTGAGGGATCAGACGAGCACTATACGCAGACTGGGGCGATTCTGGGGACGCCCGGGTATATGGCACCAGAGCAGCTGATGGGAGAAACAGCTACTGCTGCAAGCGACATCTATGCGATGGGGCTGTTGATTTTTGAAATGGTGACGGGGAAAAAGGCGTCGCTGGTGGATACGTTGGCGGCGGGCAAGACGGGGTTGCCAGCGAACTGGGAGGCAGTGATTTTAGGCTGTGCGGCGCGGGACGCGAGTTTGAGGCCAAAGACGGCATTGGAGGCCGTGGCGGGATTGACTGTGGCCGAGCCCAAGAAGCGTAAGCCGTTGCTGTTGGCCGGAGCGGCAGTGGTGATAGTGGCTGGCTTGATATCGATCCCGATGCTCCGGACGGGTGGTGGAGGGAGTTCCCTGCCCCAAAGCTCTATAAGTGTAAACGACGATATTCTTCGGGCCAGACAGTTACTGGAGCGCTACTACAAGCCACAGAATGTACTGGAAGCGATGAAGACGCTGGAGAAGGTAGTAGCGGAGAACCCGAATCTTGCCCTTGGACACGCGACGCTGGGGGCGGCGCAGTTTCGACTTTTTGTCGACACGAAGGATGTGAAGTTGCTTGAGGCGGCCCAGGAGGCATGCAAACGAGCCGTCGAACTGGATGGCGACATGGCGGAACCGCATGTGACGCTGGGGAATATTTATCTGTCGACGGGGAGAAAAGATTTGGCCCGGTCTGAATTGAGCACGGCCTTGAAGCTGGATTCCAAGTCGGCGGAAGTGCATTTTGGACTGGCGCAGTTGTACAGGGCTGAAGGCAGAAAGGCAGAGCAGGAAGAAGCCATACAGAAGGCCATTGACCTGGCTCCTGAAAATTGGGTTTTCCATAATTGGCGGCACGGAGAGCTGCGAGATCAGGGGAAGTACGACGAGGCGCTTGCAGAGATCTCGATTGCCGAAAAGCTAATGCCGGATAACCCTTTGATCTACAACAATCTTGGAGTTCTGCACTTACGGAAGACAGATCTTGGCAAGGCCCGTGTAGCTTTTGAGAAATCCATCGAGCTTGAGCCGAGGGCGCGAACGATGGGAAATCTGGGAAATGTTTACTATCAGGAGGGAAAGTACGTTGAAGCTGCGGGGATTTTGAGGAAAGTGGCGGAGATGGAACCGAAGAATTATTTGGCGCGGGCGAATCTGGCGGCGGCACTGGACCGCATGGCCGACACAAAGGCGGAGGCACTGGCTCAGTACCGGAAGGCAATCCAACTGGGCGAACCGCTACTTGAGGCAACGCCCAACGACGAAAGACTGATCGGCAATCTGGCCAGCTATCAAGCGGTTTTAGGAAACCGGGAGCGCGCGACCGCCCTGATTCGAAGGGCAGTCGCGTTGCAGCCGGAGAATCCTAATGTGGCTCAGAGGGCGGTCGCTGTCTACGAATTTTTGAAGGATCGGGATCAGGCACTGAGCTGGGTTTCAAGAGCTCTGAAAAACGGGTATCCGCTGGAATCCCTGAAAAGTGATCCCGAGTTGGCGGATTTAGTGGCAGATCCGCGCTTCAAGAAGTTAGAAGTGAATGAGAAGGAGAAAAGAAAGTGAATATTGAAAAGATAGAGTTGACCCCGGTAGAAATGCCCGTAGGATCGCCATTGGGAGATGAAGAGGACGCGCCGAGTTCCTTCCCGATCGATCCGATACCGGACGATTCGAAGATCCAGGAAGACACGCCAGCATCATTTCCTATGGAGGATCCACATACCGATGACAGTGAGCTGGATGAAGACCGACCGTTGTCTTTTCCGATCGATCCTATCCCGGATGATTCGGGAGTCAAAGGTTAGCCTCAGTCGCAATTCAGTAAGGAATGGGGCTGGTTCTCATTGAGGGTGCCAGCACCAATTTCTTTAGCGGTGACCCCGTGGAGTAAAAGAACATGAACGATACAATCCTGACATTCAATGGCATTGACCTGGACACGGGGGGCTATCTGCATTCACCGATGACGGCGAGGCAGTTGCGAACGCTGGCCACCGGTGGGACTGTGGACGAGAAAGAACTTGAGGACCTCAAGAATTACTGGGAGAGTCGCGGGCCGCACTTCGGGATGGTAGCGGGGCGGGACTACAAGAAGCTGGATGAGGCGGGTTGGGGTGTGATCTTTGCGGCCGAGCCGGAGCCCGGGGTGTATGAGGCGCTGAAGCCTTTGCTTGATCTGCGCAAGGAGCAGGCGTCGAAGAAAGATGAACGGCTTTACAAGGAATACACGGGGGCGAGCGGCTATCTGCCGGGCGACACGAAGCGATTGTTTCTCAGGCGAGGGGGAGCGCAGGTGTCTGGTGTGGTGGACCCGACACGGATGCCCTATTACCTGCTGATTGTCGGGGATCCGGATGTGATTCCGTATGAATTTCAGTATCAGATGGATGTGCAGTATGGGGTGGGCAGGCTGCACTTTGACCGGTTGGAGGACTATGCGCAATATGCGGCGAGTGTGATTGCGGCAGAGACGGGAAAGATTCAACTGTCGCGCAAGGCAACTTTCTTTGGAGTGAATAAGGCTGGAGACCCATCAACGCAACTCAGTGCGAAGTTTTTGGTAGATCCTCTGCACAAAGCAGTCAGCAAGGATCAAGAAGGCAAATGGGCCATTGACCTGATCGGCGGTGAAGAGGCGACCAAGTCGAGGCTGGGGAATTTGATGGGAGGAAGCGAGGCACCGGCATTTTTGTTTACGGCGAGCCACGGGATGGGTGGCAACAATGGTTCGGCAAAACAGTTGCCGTATCAGGGCGCGCTGGTGTGTCAGGAGCATCCAGGGCCTGGCTTTAAGGGGGACTCGCGGCCGTTCTACTTTGCGGGGGAGGACTTGGCGAGCGATGCGCGGTTGGGTGGAACAATTGCGATGATGTTTGCCTGCTATGGGGCGGGGACGCCGAAGTTTAATGAATTCCGGCAGATCGATGGGCAGGCAACGGCGGGCCAGATTGCTCCGAAGGCATTTGTGGCGGCTTTGCCGAAGGCGATGCTGTCCCATCCAAAAGGCGGAGCGCTGGCCGTGATTGGGCACGTGGAGCGGGCGTGGTCCTGCTCGTTTCTAAACGGTAAGGCTTCGACGCAGACCTCGACTTTTGAGAGTTCTGTGAAGAAGCTGCTGGATGGCTATCCGGTGGGTTATGCGATGGAGGAGTTCAACAGCAAGTATGCGGAGCTGAGCAGCGAATTGCTGGATATGATCTCGTTGTTGAAGGTTCAGGAGAAATTGAAGGCAGACCCGACTGAGGAGTTTGTCAACAACTGGACTGAGAATTACGATGCGAGGAATTACTCGCTGGTGGGGGACCCGGCGGTGAGGATGCCGGTTGTGGAGGGAGATGCGATAGCACCGCTCGAGCGCGAGTCGGTGACGGTGAATTTTGTTGCGCCGGTTTTGGTGGCGGCGCAAGCGCCAGCGCCGAGTGTTAGAGGAGTAGCAGAGATGTCTGCCGGGTTTGAAGTGGTCAGCGGGTCTGGCGGCGGCAGACTTGTGACCCGGGTTGAAGGCGACGGGGGTAACTATTGGCTGGCACACCGTGAGGCAGTGGAAGCAGAGATTGCACGGCGCAAGAAGGTGTAGTCGGCGATACTGGGGGCATGAAGATTGCGCTAGTGTTGTTTGGCCTGCTTGTATTGAGCCTGGTGCTGGTGCTTTTGTACGGGCGGAGCCGCTGGCAGGGCGGTACACGGCAGTTGAGGGCAGCAATCCTGGCGGGGCAGATGAAGGCGGATTCCTCTCACTATGATTCGCGGGAAACGATGGGATTGCCGTCACCGGTGAGGCGTTATTTTGAATCTGTGCTGACCGACGGGCAGCCTGTGATTTTGAAGATGGAGATGGAGCAGGAGGGTAGCTTCAACATGGGCGAGAGTGCGGCGCAGTGGAAGCCGTTTCGCGCGTCGCAAGTAAGTGTGATGCGGTTGCCCGGGTTTGATTGGGATGCAACGATTTCGATGATGCCCGGGGTGCCTGTATTTGTACATGATGCTTATGTAGGTGGGCAAGGGATCCTGCAGGCTGAGCTGGCAGGATTGAAATCGCTGGCGAATGTGAGTGGAAGCCCTGAGGCGGCTGAGGGGGAACTGATGCGGTTTCTCGCTGAGGCACCCTGGTATCCGACCCGCCTGTTGCCCAGCCAGGGGGTGAAATGGGAAGCGGTAAGTGACCGGGTTGCCAAAGCGACGCTGGTGGATGCTGGCTCGCGGTGCAGCCTTGATTTTTATTTTGGCGAGGATGGATTTGTGGAACGGGTTCGTGCGGCAGCCCGATATAGGACCGTTGGGGAGAAGCTGGTGGCAGCTCCATGGGAAGGGCGATTCTGGAATTACCAGTCGCGGGATGGAATGAGAGTGCCTCTGGAGGCTGAAGTGTCGTGGATGGTGGAGAGCGGGGCTTGGCCTTATTGGCGGGGGCGGGTGACTCAGGTGCGGTATGAGTTTATGGAGAAGTGATCTGGATGCTAGAGTCACAGGCATGAGCAGTCCAACGACGATACCGGTGGAGAGGGATCAGGATACCGGGGTGCATGGGCCAAAGATACGGTGCCCGAAATGCGGCTGGAGACCGCAACCTAGCGACTTGTGGAGTTGTAGCTGTGGGCACGCATGGCATACGTTCGATACAGGTGGAGTTTGCCCGAGTTGTATCAAGCAATGGACACAGACACAGTGTTTGAGTTGTCAGGAATTTTCGGCACATTCGGACTGGTATGAATATGACTAAACAAATCGAATTGAAGATTGAAGGCATGCATTGTGACGGGTGTGTGCGCAGGGTTACGGCGCTGCTGAAGCGTGTGGATGGAGTGGAGGTGGAGCAAGTTGTTGTGGGTGAGGCCAAGTTGATGGTGCGCGACGGGGTAGAGCGGGCGGAACTGGTTCGGGCGGTGGAGGGTGGCGGATTCAAAGTTGCGAGCTGAACTGCAGATCGAAGGGATGACTTGCGCCGCCTGCTCGAGCTTTGTCGAGAAGACGCTGGTGGAGCAGGCGGGGGTAAGCCGGGCTAGTGTGAACCTGATGATGAATCAGGCGGTGGTGGAGTTTGACCCGGGGGTTGTGAGTGCAGAGCAGTTGCGGCTGGCGGTGGAAGAGACCGGGTATGGGGCGAGTTTGCCGGTTGCGGGGCGGAGTGCGGTTGAAGAGGAAGACGCGCGCGGGGTGACGCTGGTAGCGGAGTATGGGGAGTTGAGGGTGAGGGCGCTGGGGAGCCTTTCTATTGGACTGGTGATGATGGGGGCGATGCCCTTTATGGGGCATGAATTGGGGTGGTGGGCGTGGATGCAGATGGTGCTGGCGCTGGGTGTGGCGGGATGGGCAGGTCGGGGGTTTTATCTGAAGGGCTTTGCGGCGGTGAGGCAAGGGCGAGCCGATATGAACGTGTTGGTGGCGATGGGGACTGGGGCGGCGTTCTTAATTTCTACCGCTACTTTGATCTGGCCACACGGGTTTCATTCGAGCGAGATGATGCCGCAGATTTACTTTGAGGCGGTGGTGTTTATCATTGCGCTGGTGCTGGTGGGGAAGATGTTAGAGGCTCGGGCCAAGCGCCAGACTTCGGTAGCATTGCAGCAACTGGCAGCGTTGCAGCCGAAGCGGGCTACGGTGCGCCGGGAGGGCGTAGAGTTGGAGCTGGGCATTGGGGAATTGCGACGTGGGGACTTGCTGGTGGTACGGCCCGGAGAACGGATTGGAGCCGATGGTGAAGTGATAGAGGGTGGCAGTAGTGTCGATGAGAGCATGCTGACGGGGGAGAGCTTGCCGGTGGAGAAAGTTGTGGGTGGCAGGGTTTATGGTGGGACTAAGAACGGGCAGGGTGGGCTGCTGGTTCGCGTGAATACGTTGGGGGCGGAGAGTGTGCTGGAGCAGATTGTGAGGGTGTTGCGGGAGGCGCAGGGGGACAAAGCACCGGTGCAGGCGCTGGCGGACCGGGTGAGTGCAGTGTTTGTTCCAGTGGTGGTTGCGATTGCGCTGCTGAGTGGGTTGGCCTGGGCTTTGGCAGGAGGAGCAGATTTGGTGCGGGCGACGGTGATTGTAGTGGCGGTACTGGTGATCTCGTGCCCTTGTGCGATGGGGCTGGCGGTGCCGACGGCGATTCTGGCATCAACCGGAAAGGCCGCAAAAATGGGGATTTTGATACGTAGTGGAGAAGCGCTGGAGCGGCTCGGTGAGGTTGGGATTGTTGTGCTGGACAAAACCGGGACGATCACGCAGGGGAAGCCGAAGGTGACAGAAGTGATTGGGGATGTATTGGGCCTTGCGGCAAGCGTTGAAGCGTTGAGCGAGCATCCATTGGCCCGGGCTATTGTCGAGGAGGCGAAGGTGAGGGGACTGGCGCTGGAGCCTGTAGTTGGCTTTGTAGCGAAGCCTGGAGTTGGAGTTTCCGGGGTGGTGGGTGGAAGGCTGGTGGAGGTGGTGGCGGCGGAGCGGCGGG
The DNA here is from genome assembly GCA_022843625.1 of Bryobacter sp. Taxonomy (GTDB): domain Bacteria; phylum Acidobacteriota; class Terriglobia; order Bryobacterales; family Bryobacteraceae; genus Bryobacter. The sequence goes on from JALHNH010000020.1 coordinate 79,308, forward strand.
GCGGCGTGAGTGTATTGGTGGACGGCGTGGAAGTGGGTGGATTGACGCTAGCTGATGCGGTGAAGGAGACTTCGCGCGAGGCAGTAGGGCGTTTGCGCGGAATGGGTTTGCGGGTGGTGATGCTGAGCGGGGATCGAGAAGAGGCGGCATGGGCGGTGGCGGCATTGGTGGGGATTGAGGAAGTGGTGGCTGGGGTGTTGCCGGCGGGCAAGGTGGAGGCTGTGGAGCGGCTTCAGGCTGGCGGGGTGAAGGTGGCGATGGTGGGTGATGGGCTGAATGATGCGCCGGCGCTGGAGAAGGCCGATGTGGGGATTGCGATGGCTTCGGGTTCGGATTTGGCCATTGAGGCTGGGGATGTGGCGTTGCTGCGGGGGGATTTGCAGGGAGTAGTAGAGGCGATTGAATTGTCGAGACGGACGATGCGAGTGATGCGGCAGAATCTGGGGTGGGCGTTTGTGTATAACGTGGTGGGGATTCCGGTGGCGGCGCTTGGGTTATTGAACCCGGTGGTGGCGGCTGGGGCGATGGCGTTGAGTAGTGTGAGTGTGGTGTTGAACAGCTTGCGGCTGAGGTGAGAATTGAGTAAGCTGGCCCCATGCCCAGCTCACTGAAATCGATTTCTATTGATATTGAAGTGCAGACGACGGATCGTTTGCGCAAGGTGGTTTTTGGTTTAGACAAAGAGACTGCCGATGGCGGTGATGTGACGTGGACTGTTGCGTTCTCACTGTTTGAGCGCGAGAAGAAGACCGATGAATTTGGGGAATCGCTGGTGAAGTTTGATGCTGTGGTGGTGAAGGCAGCAAACTTTGAACAGGCTGAGGTGGTTGCCAAGAAGGGCAAGATGAGTGCGCCGCAGGTGGAGCATTTGCTGGGGCCGGCGGCAGTGACGGCGAAGCGGTTCAAAGAAGGCAAGACAACGCAGGAGAAGGCAGAGGCAGCGGTTGAGCGTACGCTTTCGAAGGTTAGCTAGAGGGCTGCTGCTGGGGCTGATCTGGAGCTGGTGTGCCTGGGCGGAAGCTTGCCCGGACCGTGGTCTTGATTTTTTTGAGACCGAGGGTTATCAGACGAAGCGGGCGGAGATCAGCGGGTTTTGGTTGTTGCGGATTGCCCCGGTAGCGTTGCAGGAACTTGCAGACAAGCCGTTTCGACTTGCTGAGGTGAAGCGGGCACAGGCGGCGCTGCGGAATGCGCTGGTGGCTGCGCCTGCGCTGTTTGATTCCCCGGTGGGACTTAGCATTGTGCTGCCCCGAGTGGTGGATTGTGAGCAGAAGACGCTTACGGTGCAGTTTCGTGTCTTTACGGCGAAGGCTCCGCTAGGGGTGATTGGCAATCTGGAGCATGCTCGCAAGGAAAGGGTGAACCCTGGGGATGCGCTGGCTCTGCGGCCGGCGAAGAAATGGCTGCGGGTGACGCCAGGTTTTAGCTATGACGCTTCGCAAGGTTTGATGGGCGGCGGAAGGTTGGAGGCGGGCCGGAGTGTGAGGGTGGGGTTTGAAGGCTATGGATCTCGCGAGAGCCTGTTGGGGAGTGGTGCGTTATCGATGCAGAGGGAGGCGAGTGAAGGGTGGTGGAGGCAGATTGATTTGCGCGGTGGGTTTGATTATGTGGATCGACCGAATGGATTGTTTCGGCTGAGGTCTGGGCTGGGCGTGGGGCAGTTTTCTTTGGTGAGTGCGCCGATGGGGAGGACGGGAGTGGTGGCGCGGTTTGGATCGCAGTTTGAGGGTGGGCGGCTGGAGAGTGTGGGTTTACCGGGGACGCGGGTGGCGCATTTCAAGAATTTTGCCGGGTTGACGCTGAGGCGTAAGGGGCAGGCGATGGCGGCGTCTTACGGGATTCAACTGGGGAGGACTGGTAGGGGCGGAGTGGTGGATTATCGCAAGCAGGTGCTGGATGCGGTTTATGAGCGACGCTGGCTGCCTGCAGCGCACCGGACGATTGAATTTGAGGCACAGGTGCAGGCGGGGCATTTGGCTGAACTGGGGCCGACGCCATTGGCCGAGCGCTTTTATGGTGGGAATGTGGAGACGCCGTTTGCGGCGATGAGCGGATGGAGGATTCGGGGGAACCCGGTGATGCGCGGGGTGCCGGCGTTTCGCCTGGGAGGTGGGCTGGGGGTGAGGCAGTATGGAGTGGTGAATCTGACGCTGGGGATTCCGCTGTATGGGTTGCCGATTGTGCCGCGGGAGGCTTCGGGCGACAGGGAGTTGCGGGAGAAGATCGATGAGGGGCTCGATGTCGCTCTGACTACATTCGATATTGGGAATCAGTTGAAGGACCCGGCGCAGTTGGAATTATTGCGTGACAGGAAAGAGCCGTTTCAGCGGGTGATGGCAGCGATTGACGCGCGACTGGAGGAGACGGGGACCGACTGCGCGGACCGGGTGGGAGATTTGGTGGGACTGACTGAGGAGATTGGGAAGAATACGCTGTGGCGGCAGTTTCTGAAGGACGACCCGGATGAGGCGAATATTCCGGCGGTGCAACAGCTCTGCGCGGAGCAACTGAATGGGAAGTTGCGTGATTTGGGGGTGGAGCTTGAGGTGCAGCGGAAGGCGATTGATGAGGGTGTGAAGCGGATCGACCGCGATAAGGCGCGGCGGATGGCTGAGCGGCAGTTGGCTTTTCCTCGTGAGGTGATCGGGAGTGTGATGGACGAGATGAATGCGTTTGCGGTGAGCCCGATTGTTGTTTTTGATGCCGGCAAGATTAGAGGGGAGCAGTATTCTGCAGGGGGCGGGTTGAGGTTGACGGTGGCCAGCAGTGTGAGTTTCGATCTTGGATATGCGTGGAGCTTGAGAGGGGAAGGACGGGGAGCTTTGTTTGTGGCGGTGCGGTTTCTCAACTTGTTTGGACGGTAGAACGTTCAATTGCATTTGCCAGTTGCTGAAGAGTGACTGGTTTTGAGAGATAGTCGTCCATACCGGATTCCAGGCAAAGATCGCGATGTTCTACAAGGGCGTTGGCGGTGATGGCAATGATGGGTACGTGGCGATTGCCGTTTTCGAGCTTTCTGATTTCGCGGGCGGCGGCCGGGCCATCGAGAACCGGCATCCGATAATCCATTAAGATCAGATCGGGGGCTTCGCACTGCCAGAGTTCGACGGCCTGGAGGCCGTCAGTTGCGAGGATAGTGCTGTGGCCCAGTTTTTCGAGAAGCCGAACCAGAACGAGTTGGTTGACTTTATTGTCTTCGGCAACCAGAACTCTCAGACCGTTTGTGGGAAGAAAAACAGGCGCGTCAGCGGCAGGAATGGCGTAGGCCTCTGGGGCAGGAATCGAGAAGGCGAAGGTACTACCTCGGCCAAGCTCAGAATGTATTTCGATGCCGGCACCGCCCATGAGTTGCACCATGTGCTGGGAGAGATGGAGGCCCAGGCCGGTGCCTTTGGACGAGGCGGAGACTGCATTGCTGGCCTGGAAAAACTGCTGCATGAGGTGGGGCAGGTCTGCGGCGGGGATTCCAGAGCCGGTATCTTCAACAGAGAACCGCAGGGCGCTGTTGTTGTAAGACGCCCGAATGGTTACGGAACCGCTGTTAGTAAACTTCAAAGCATTGCCTACGAGGTTGAGTAGGATGCGCTTGAGAAGCGCCGGGTCGCAGGAGACGCACGCCGGGTAGGGAGTCTCGTAAACAGCATCGAGCAGGACGCCTTTTTCAGCGGCTGTGGTCTGGAACATCGAGACGATTTCCTGGACCGAAGCCCGAGGCGCGAAAGGGGCCGGCGCTGCCTGCGTGCGGCCCGCTTCGATGCGGGCGACGTCGAGGATGTCGTCGACAAGGGCCAAAACGGAGGTGGCGCATTGCCCGATCGAAGCAGCCAGTTCTTTTTGCTCAGCTTCATTTCTGGAGCTGGAAAGGATGGATGTAAGGCCGATCATTCCTGCGAGGGGCGTTCTTAACTCATGGGTCATGGTGGAGAGAAAAAGGGACTTGGCTGCGTTGTTGCGCTGGGCTGCGTCGGCAAGATCGACGAAAAGCGCAAGGACCAAGAATAAGCCAATAATGAGGGAGACCATAGCGGCTTCTGCTGAAACAACGGAGAAGTAAAAGGTGCCAGCGGTTAACTGGTTGATACCGAGCAAGAGCAGGTGGACGGCCTGCAGTGCGCAGGGGAGGGGGATGGCAAAAGGAAAGCTGGCTGTGGAATTTGGCGTCGACCGGCGGAGGTAAGCGAGGGCGAAAGAGACGTTTGCAGCAGCCAGTAAAAAGAGGCGCGAAGTGAGAAGAAAGCGAACCAGTTCGCCTTCGCCGGTGAAGGTCATCCGGGAGACCAGAAGAAGACTGAGGGTAGCAGCAACAAGACACCCGGAGATCGCAATTAAATGCGCGCTACGTGAAGGAGGCCGTCGAATGGCGAATGCGGCAAAAAAGATATAGACCGGCTGCAGGAAGCCAAGCGTTTGAATCGGAAAGAGCGACACGCTCAAGGCGCTGCTGCTTAATGCTGCACCTGCTGACGAAACTATCATCAGCAGCAAGAGCTGCGCAAAGGCACAGAACCAGGCCAGGGACCAATATTTGACAAACTTCTCCGCTCGCAGGCGCGCGTGGGCCAAGTGAGTAGCGAAGGCTAGAGCCAGCCAAACCATGGCGAGGCAGGTGTAAACGGGAAGGTTTGCAGGAGTGAGGGCAAACCTTGCAGTTTCATTCATGATTCATGATTCTACCGTTAGTCTTATCGACTCAATTCATCTACCAGAAGAACTAAAGACCTTAGCGCGGGCCCTTTTCTATAAGGATCAGGCTTCGGTGATAGCGATTTGAGTGCGGCGGATCAGGGACATCAACTTGGGTTTGGGATCTTCTGAGACGAGGGTGGGACCTGGAGCTGTAGCTGGAGCGCCGAAGGAGCGAATGGCATTTGAGAGAGCTTCGATTTCCTTGAGTTCTGGCGCAGGCGGGGGTGGCGGAACTGGGGCAGCAACTGGTGGGGGAGTGGCGACCTGAGCCTCAGGACGGGGCCCGGAAGGATTTTTGAGGAAAGGCCAGATAGTGGCAGGGTCTGGAGCGTTGGCCTGGAGGAAGTCCATACCAGCGGCCGAGATCTGCATTTTGCTTTTGTCGTCTACCGAGACCCAGCCTAAGGTTTTGGCGTACCAGAGGGCCATCTGGATTTGCTCTTCAGTCATGTCGACAATCTTTTCGAACTGTCGCATGGTGATGAGGGGAACACGGGGATTTTGACGGCGGACATCGTAGAGGACACAGAGCATGGTCATACGGCGGTCCCGCTCGCTCTGGAGGCTGTTGAAAAAGTCCATGCCCGAAAAAGAAATGTCGCGGTCGTCATCGCCGCCGCGAACAGAATCGAACATTTTGCGGCCGACCGGATCGGAGAGGACTTCGATGGCGAGGGTGATCTCGTCGAACTTCTCGTGGTTTGGTCCAGTGCCGTTTGGAGCATAGACGTCCTTGAGGGCGTTGTATGCCAATTGGATGATGTCGAGCGTCGATTTGGGGTCGATCCCGAGGATTTTGTAGTGATCTTGAAACTTACCCGCAGCCGGTGAAGACATTTAAGAGTCTTATCGGCTGCGGGCTTAAGCTTCTGTAGAGTTAGTTAGAACTCGTAGCGGAGGGCGAACTGCATAACGCGGGCGTCAGCTGCGGCGGTGAACTGGCCGAAGTTGGCGGGCTGCGTCAGGTTGAGCGACAGGGTGGTGAAGTTTACGTTGTTGAATGCGTTGAAGGCTTCTGCACGGAACTGCAGAGTGTGTCCTTCAAAGGGCATCTTGAAACGTTTGCCTACCGAGATGTCGAAGTTGGTGGAGCCGGCGGCGCGGACGATGCCACGTTCGCCAGTGGTGCCGGGGTATTGGCCCTGGAAGGAGCTAATGACGTTGGTGTTCTGGAAGACCGAAGGGTTGCCGTTCTGGTTGAAGGTAACACCCTGAACCGGAGAGGGGGCACCCGGCTTACGAACAGCCAGCGCAGAGTTGAGGTAATTGGTGGGGTAGACACCGCCGTTGGTGATGTCTTGCGGGAGGCCCGAGCGGAAGCGACCGAGCATCGAGAGCTGCCAGCCACCGATTGCCTGATCGACCCAGGGGTTGGCAGAGTTCAAGAACTTCTTGCCTTTGCCGAAGGGGAGTTCGACGACGGTGTTCATGGTGGCGTTATGACGGATGTCAAAGCTGGCGACGCCGTAGGAACCTCTTGGGTTAAAGGCATCCTGGATGACGCTGCCGCCTGCACCACTGGTGGCATCGCCGATGGCAGATTCGTTGCCGGAGGCGATGTCGAATGCGTGAGAGAGGGTGTAGTTAAAGTCGAAGCCCCAGCCCTTATCGAGGGCACGGCGGACGACCAGGTTACCAGCGTGATAGCTGGCGTTTGAGGCGTTGGTCCAGACGGTCATACCGGCGGCCTGGTTGGCAAAGAAGGTGTTGCAACCGGTGACCGAGATGCAGCGACCGTTGGCACGGCGAACGCGATCCATGTCATTCAATGCGTCGAGATCGCTACCGGCGTAGGTGCCGTATACGGTGTTGAAGTAGTTTGCCGTGGCGCTGCCGGTGAAGCTTAGATTGGCTGCGCCTGGGAACATGTTTTCAAAGTAGGGAACCTGACCGACAAGGCTGGGGTTGGCACGAACCTGAGCAGGGGTTACGCCCTTGAGGAAGAGGTCATAAAGGACGCCGCTGGCTTCGGTCCAGGTCTGACCGGACTTGGGATCTTTCAAGTTGGTGAGAGGCTGTGAGTAATCCTGACGGAGAAGGCCCTTGCGTGAGAGACGACCGACGTAGCCGACTTCGACGACGAGGTTCTTGGGGAGGGGCCGTGTGTAGGAAAGGTTGAGCGGGAGCGAGTAGGGGGCAACCAGGCTGGGATTGACACCGGAGAAGCTGGTGAAGCCGCCCACGATGGTGGGAGGCGTAAAGGGCATGCCGCCTGATGGAGCTGCGGGCAGTGCCGGGAGGTTGTTGCCGTTGTATCGAGTCGAAGTGGTGAAGTTGGTGTTGGCAAGCTGCGTGACCTGCGTTGCCAGACCGGGCGAACCAGAACCGGCGAAGGTGACGGCCATCTGATTGCCGTAGCGATCGTAGAGGATACCAGCGCCTGCGCGCAGGACGCTGCCTTTGCCAAGAATGGTGGTGACGATGTTGTCGCCCTCTGGTGCCCAGGCAACGGAGAGACGAGGTGCGAAGTTATTCAGATCGCGACCATAGTAACCACTCTTGCCGTTCTTGGGGCCAGAGAGATCGTAGGTGAGCGAAGCGAGCGGGTTGGCGAAGCTGGGGATGCCAAGAGCCTGACCACCAGCGCGATTGGCGAAGTATTGATCGAGGGGCTGGGTAGGATTGACCTGAACACCATTCTTCTCATAGGGATTGGTGTAGATGCCGTAACGGAGGCCAGCGGTGACGGTCAAGCTGCGGGAGAGCTTGAAGGTGTCCTGAGCGTAGAACTCATATTCGTTGGAACCGAAGACGCGGGGAATGGGCTGACCGAAAGGAATGGCCTTACCGTCGCGACCGAAGTTATAGGTTCCGCTGTACTGATTGATGATGCCGAAGAGCGGCCCCATGGCGTTCTGCACCGGGGTTGCTTCTGTGAGGCGGAGAGAATTGTCGCCGTAGAGCGGCCGGATGAAGGCATTGATGGAATCGGTGATATCTGCACCCAGGCCAGCGAGTGTATTGCGGCTAAAGCTGTAAGCCGGAAAGGACGTAGCAAAGGAGGCGCGATCGTTTGTGTTGAGACGGATGTTCACACCAAACTGAACGGTGTGTTTGCCTTTGGTCCAGGTGGCGTCGTCGACGAAATTGTGAACCGGGGCAATGCGATTCAGGGCGCGCGGGAAGCTGGTGTCCGGGTTTGCAAAGTAGAAGCCGAGCGAGGGGCCGTTAGCACCGGTAACAACGTTCTTGAGGCGTGTGTAGCCATAGTTGAAGGTGTTAACGAGAGTAGGAGTGACAACTGTGGTGTAGCGAGCCGAGAAACCCTTGGATTGGTCTACACGCTGAGCCTGTGAGGGGAGGCCTGGGAACTGGGCGAGTACATCATCTTCTGAATTGTCGGCCAGTGTGCCGCGAAGACTGAGGGTGTGCCTGCCAGATTTGTCGAGGTTGAAATCGTTCTTAAGGACGTAGGTGCGGTAGTTCAGCTTCTTCGGTGCGTTGAAGCGGAGGATTGAGAAGTTGAGGCCGCGGTCGGCAGAAGAGGCAGGATCATTGCCGACAGGATACTTCTTGAAGATGTCGAGCATGGTCTGATTGACGCCAATGCCGAGCGGATCGATCTGGCGGATCTGGGTTGGGGTGAGCTGGCCGATGGAACCGTTGCTCATGCGGAACTGGACGATGCCCTGCTTGTAGGTTTCTGAGGGGACGATGCGGTTGACGCCGACGGCGGTGGCGTCTTTGCGGTCTTCCCAGTTGGCGAAGAAGAAGACACGGTCTTTGATGATGCGGCCACCAAGAGAGGCGCCGTACTGGTTGCGGATCAGGTTTTCGCGGGCGATGCCGGCGCGGTTGGAGAACCAGTTGTTGGCGGCGGTCTTGACGTTGCGGTGGAACTCATAGAGAGAGCCGTGGAAGGCGTTGGAACCGGACTTGGTGACGAGGGAGACCTGACCACCAGAGGAGCGGCCCTGATCTGCGCCGACACCGGCGACGGTGGTACGGAATTCCTGTACAGAATCGAGCGGCACGGGAAGGACGGAGCTGAAGCCTGAAGTTGCACCTTGTGGATCGTTGACGTCGACGCCGTCGAGGGTGACGTTGTTTTGATCGCGCTTGGCACCGGCGACTTCGCCGGTTGGGGTTACGCCGGGTTGCAGGCTGAGGAGATCGACGACGTTGCGGGTAAGAAGCGGCAACTGGCGGATCTGAAGTTCGGTGAAGGGGTTACCAACCGAGGCGTTCTGGGTATTGACAGCAGGAGTTTCTGCGACAACGTTGATGGACTCGGAGACTTGGCCAATTTCGAGTTTGAGGTCGAGGGTGGCGGGAGTGTTGATCTGGAGGCGGATCTGCTGAGCGCTCGATTTAAAGCCGGGCTTCTGCACTTCGAGGCGATAGTTGCCAGGGGGAAGTTGCGGGAAGCTGTAGGTGCCGGTAGCGCTCGAAACGCCCCGGCGGGAAACTGCTGTTTCCTGGTTGGATATGGAAATAACGGCGTCGGGTATGGTGGCACCTTGTTGGTCCGATACCGTGCCCTGGAGGGAACTGGATTGCGCAAATAGCGTGGCACTGCTGACGAGCAGCAGAGAGACGACGAGTCTGTTCATAAGACACTACCCCTGAATGATTTTGTTTTTGTTTTTTTTGAACGACTGGTTCAGTGCCCCGGACGGAGGGGTAGTTATTACCGGATGTGGATCGCAGCTAGGCGATCAGATCGTGAAGGACATTGCCGCTGACATCGGTGAGACGGAAATCCCGGCCGCTGTAACGGTAAGTAAGCTTGGTATGGTCGATGCCCATGAGATGCAGGATCGTTGCATGGATATCGTGGACATGGACTGGTTTTTCGACGGCCTTGAAGCCGAAGTCGTCGGTGGCCCCGTAGATGGAACCGCCCTTGACTGCGCCACCGGCCAACCACATGGTGAAGCCGAATGGATTGTGGTCGCGGCCGCGCTTGACGTTGCCGCCACCGCCGCCAACTTCGCGGACAGGAGTGCGACCAAATTCGGATCCACACACAACAAGAGTGTCTTTCCAGAGGCCGCGGCTTTTTAGATCCTTGATGACGGCAGCAAAGGCCTGATCGGAATTCTTGGCATTGACCTTGTGGGCCATGATGTCGCCGTGTGCGTCCCAGGGGTCGCCCTTGGCGTAATAGACCTGAGTCATGCGAACGCCTTTTTCGGCGAGTCGGACGGCGGTGAGGCAACCACGCGCAGTTGAGCCGGGGCCATAGAGCTTCTGGGTGGCTTCCGATTCCTTGCGGATGTCGAAGACTTCGGGCGCTTCGGTCTGCATTCGGTAGGCGGTTTCCATCGACTTGAGGACGGCTTCTACCTGCGCGTCAGAGCCTTCGCGGGCGCGCTTGAGGTCTTCCATTTTGGTCAGCAGGTCGATTTCGCGGCGCTGTTCGGTGAGCTCAAACTTGGGGTTGTTGACGTAGGAGATGAGCTTCTTCGGGTCGAAAGATTTTTCAACCACGACCTTCTTCTCCGGCTTCTTCATCTCTTTGCCGTCTTTGTCCTTGGTTGGCATTTCAGCTTCCATGGGCTCGGGTGGCGCATTGGGGTTGGTCTGGATCTTATCCGAGATAAAGGTTCCCTGATTGATGGCTGGGAGGAAGCCGTTGGACCAGAGCGGAGGGCCGACAGTCGACGGCAGGTCAGGGCAAAGAACCACGTAGCCAGGGAGATTCTGATTGTCTGTACCAAGGCCATAGGTGAGCCAGGCACCGAGGGAAGGACGGCCGGCCTGATTGGCGCCGGTGTTCATCATGAGGCAGCTTGGTTCGTGGTTGGGGATCTCGGTGTGAACAGAGCGGACCCAGGCGATGTCGTCGGCGACTTCGCCAAGATTGGGCCAGAGTTCAGAGATGTCCATGCCGGACTGGCCGTACTTCTTAAAGGTGAAGGGGGAGCGCATGAGCTCGCCGGTTTTGCGTTCGGTCTTGACTTCGCCACCGGGCATTGGCTTGCCGTCGTACTTGTCGAGGGCGGGCTTGGGGTCGAAGCTATCGATGGTGGAGAGCCCACCATTCATGAAGAGGAAGATGATGCGCTTGACCCGCTGGGGGTGATCGAGCTTATAGCCAACGCTACCGTCAGGAGTGGCCAGGGCGCCTGCAGCACTGAGCGAATTGTTCACCATGCCGGCGAAGGCCATCATACCGAAGCCGTTGCCGACACGACGGAGAGCTTCGCGGCGAGTTGTTGGGTTGTTTGACTTATGCGATGACATTATGACTCTCTCTTAGTTGATGAACAGGAACTCGCTCGAGCTGAGCAGAACTTTGGCATAACGTCCCCAGATGGAGGGTTCGTAAACGACAGGCTTTTCTTCGCGAGAAGGACCACCTCGCATACCGCCCATCATGCCCATACCGAAGGGGTTGTCGCCCATGGCAGGAGGAGGAGCATCGGCTGCTGCTGGGGCAGCTTCTTCAGCGGCAGGCATCTCTACTTTGGCTGCGACAGTGGTGGGTGCGCCGTCCGTCTTGGAGACTTCAGGAGGAGGGCCACCGGGGCCGCCAGGACCACCGGGGCCGCGTCCGCGACGCATACCTTCTGGAGCTGGCTTCTCTTTTTCCTTCTTCTTGCGCTCTTCGTAGGAGAGCATTGGCTCGCTCTTGATGTACTCGATGCCAAGCTTGATTTCTTCTTCAGAGGCATCGCGACCATAGATGACCTGGAAGAGCTTCTTCACGCGGGCCCGATTGTCGACTTCAGGCATTACACGCTTGGCCAATTCTTCAGCTTCGATTTGCATGAAGTCGCTATTAAGCAGGAAGAGGCGTTGCAGCGGAACGGTTGTGGTGAAGCGCTTCTCGGCGCTGATGGATGGCGATGGGAAATCAAAGAGTTGGAGATACTCATCCATCTTGTAGCGGCTGACTTTACCGTAAACGGTGCGGCGGAGGAAGCTGGGCTTCAGTTCGCCGGATGGGCCGCCGAGGCTGGGATCGAGATTTCCGGAGACGTACATGACCGAGTCGCGGAGCTGTTCGGCGTCGAGACGCTTCTTCTCGTAGCGCCAGTAGAGGCGATTGGAAGAATCTTTGGCGTAGTTGGTGGCTTCGTTTTCGCTGGCGAGCTGATAGACCGAGCTCAGCATGATTTCCTTGTGGAGCTTCTTGATCGACTGGCCGTTCGAAACGAAGTTGGCGGCCAGGTATTCGAGGAGTTCCGGGTTGGTGGGGCGTTCGCCGGTGATGCCAAAGTTACTTGGGGTATCCACCAGACCTGAACTGAAGTGGCCTTTCCAGATTCGATTGACGATGACGCGTGAATTGATAGGCTGCTTGACGATGGCTTCGGCGAGTTCGAGGCGACCACTGCCGGATTTGATGGGCTGAGGATCACCCGGAGACAGAACACTCAGGAAGTGGCGGGGCACCTGATCGCCCAGCTGAAGCGGGTCGCCACGCAGGGCCAGCGGCAGCTCTGAGATCTGATCGAGAGGCTTGTCCTTGATGCCGTGCAGATAAGGATAGTAGGGTTCAAGCTTCTTGCGAGCTTCTTCAACATCCTTACGGATGGTGGCGAGCTGGGCTTGAGATTCAGAGCCTACGCGGCTCTCAAGGCCCCAGCCACGGAAGGCGAGAACGCCGGGCTTGCCCATGCGATTTCCCATTTCCATCATCACGTTCGGGTCTTCGGCGTCGGTCAGTTCACGCTGGAAGATTTCGGTATAGAAGTTGTTCTGCTCGTCAGAGAGATTCTTGAGACGGAGACCGCAGCCGGGGCAGAAGTCGTCGTTGGTGACGAAGTTGGAAGGCTTGCTGGTGCGCTTCTTCGGCTTGGTGCCTTCGAGGGCTTTGTCGGCGATTACTTTGTTTTCGGCATCGAGTTCGTTGCGGGCCAGCAGGACGGCAACAGCGTCTTCCTGGAATTTATCAGCCAGTTTTTTGGCTTCAGGAGCGGCAGGGGCGGGCTTCTTCATCATGGCTTGCCAGGCATCCTTGTTGGGATACTTTTTCTGCGGCTTGGCCATGTATTTGATCCAGCGCTCGAGGATCTCGTAGTCCAGTTTGCGGGATTCGACGACGTTGCCAATCTCCATCTTTCTGGGGCCGGTTACGTCAAAGACACCTTGCAGATAGTTGGAGGTTTCAAACACCAGGGACTGGGCAAGGGCTTTGCCCAGGTTGGCCTGCATCTCGCCCATCATCTTTTGCTTCTGGTCGATTTGGTCTTCGATCTTCTTAAAGTCGTCGACGACGCTCTTCGGGGCTAGCGGATATTCTTCGTAGGTGACGTTGGAGAAGATGCCGGCGAGAGCGTAATAGTCAGTCTGGGGGATGGGATCGTACTTGTGGTCGTGGCAGCGGGCGCAGGCAACGGTCAAACCGAGGAAGCCTCGGGAGACAACGTCGACACGGTCATGACGCTCGTCGGCGCGGGTGACTTCGGTTGAGCCGTTGTCGTAATACCAAGGGCCGAGGCCTATGAAGCCAGTGCCGGGGAGAGTCTTATGGCGCACTTTCTCGTCGAGAAGATCACCGGCGATTTGCGACTTCACAAAGAGGTCGTAGGGCATGTCGTCGTTGAAGGACTGGATGACCCAATCGCGATAGACATAAGCGTTGGGATAAGGATTGTAACCGCGACGCATAGGGTCGAGGCTACGGTAATCGTCTTCGCCGTAGCGCGCGACATCAAGCCAAACGCGGCCCCAGCGTTCGCCGTAGTGGGGCGAGGCGAGGAGCTTGTCGATGATCTTGGAGTAGGCGTCGGGCGAGGTGTCCTTGAGGAAAGCCTGGATTTCTTCGTAGCTTGGAGGGAGGCCGGTCAGGTCGAGGTAGGCGCGGCGGATCAGGTCGGTGCGGGTGGCGAAGCGAACTGGCTTCAGGTTTTCTTTTTCGAGCTTAGAGAGAACGAAGCGGTCGATGTTGGTGCGGCCCCATTTTGCGTCTTTGACGGTGGGGAGGTCAGGCTGCTTGAGCGGCAGCATGGACCAGAACTTCTTTTGTTCCGGAAAAATCACGAACTTCCCATTAACTTTGGCAGCGGTGGGGATGGCTTTGGGCCATACTGCACCGGCTTTGACCCAGGAAGTGAGGGCTTCAATTTCGGCATCCTTGAGCTTGTTGCCCAAGGGCATGCGGAACTTGGGATCGGGGTCGGCGTGACGGATGGCAAGGATCAGGGCGCTTTTGTCGGGATCGCCCGCAGTGATGGCAGCACCACGTTTGGAGCCACCCTTGAGCATGGCTTCGGCGCTATCGAGCCGCAGACCACCCATGGCCGTATTGGTGTGGCAACTGAAGCAGTTGTTGACCAGGATGGGCCTGATTTTATTTTCGAAGAATTCTGGCGTGTTGGGGCTTTGCGCGGAGGCGCATACAGCTAAAAAGAGCGCGTTGCAGAACAGCTTGCCTATTTTCATTACGGACCGTTTCGATTCCCAGACTTTCAGATATTGTATCGAGGATACTGCTAGCGCGACGGGGCTTAAACGGATGAATGGACGGGATCAACAGGTGAGACAACAAGGCTCAGAAACCAAGTACGTTCCTCAAGTTATAGCGATTTTCATTGCAATTTGTCAATCTCCCGCAGTAACGCTATACTCACGTTTTGGCCTCGATTGCCCTTTCATTCCTTGTTGCGAATCCGTTTGAAATTTATTTTTTGGTGAGGTTCTAATGCGGTTCCGCTTAGTTGTTTTTTTGTTGCCGGTGCTTTTGCTTGGGAAGGAAAAAGAGAAGCCGGGCAAGAATCCCGCCTGGCCTCCCAAAGCTGGCATCAAGACGCCTGGAATTCAAGTCCCATTTGCGAATTTGAAGGCTGAGGCGGACCTGGCACTCGAGGCCGCGCCAGGATGGTTGATGGCGGATGGGCAGACGATTTTGTTGCCCGTTGGCGACAAGGGCTCAATTGCAAGGATTGGGAATCGCGACAACAAATTGATGGAAGCATGGAAGGGATTCGAGGCACCGTGTGGTGGTGCGGTTTCGGCCTTTCAAAGCCTCTGGGTGCCTGACTGCAAGAAGCAATCGATTGCCCGTGTGGACAGCAAGACCGGTAAAGTGACGGCGACGGCTGGTGTTGGAGTGGGCAAGGCGAAGCTGGCGATTGCGGCCAATGCCGATAGCGTGTTTGTGCTGAGCGATGAGAAGGGGACTTTGTCTCGTATCGACCCGTCGGACAACCGCGTGGTGAGTGAACTGCGTCTTGGGCCCAGCTGCAATACGGTGCAGTTTGAGCAAGATGCACTCTGGGTGAGTTGCCCTGCAGAGAACCGTCTGTTGCGAATCGACGCAAAGGCGAATCTGGTAGACAAACGAATTGAGGTGGCTCAGGAGCCTATTTCAGTTGCCTTTGGTGAGGGTCACCTGTGGGTGCTGGGCAACAAGGACGGCAAGGTATCCAAGGTTGACCCGAAGACGTTCAAAGTGGTTGCTACGGTGGAGACGGGTGTGCCCATGGGCAATGGCAGCCTGGCCTTTGGAGACGGCTTTGTGTGGGTGACTGCCTCCGGTTATCCGCTAACAAAGATCGATGCCAAGACCGACAAGGTAGTGCAGCAGTTTGCCGGTGAGGGTGGAGGACTGGTGCGCTTTGTGAGCGGTTCTGTATGGCTGATGCACAGCGGCAAGGCGAGCGTTTCGCGGTTTGACCCGAAGCGGATTGCCGCCACTTTGCCTGACTAGCTTGTGGGTTGGTATGCTCGTCAATCATGACGAGACGGCTAGTTTCTTTTTTCACTTTCGCGACACTCATGCTGGGGGCCGAGGGGCTTGACCCGAAGCTTTGGCAGGACTTGAAGTGGCGGATGATCGGCCCCTTCCGGGCAGGCCGCACGGTGGGGGCAGTGGGTGTGCCTGCGCAACCAAATACATTCTTCATTGGCGTCAATCACGGTGGGGTGTGGAAGACAACCGATGCAGGGCGGACGTGGAAGCCGATCTTCGATCAGGCACCGACAGGGTCGGTAGGCGATATTGCGGTTTTTGAGAACGACCCGAATATCATCTATGTCGGCAGCGGAGAGGGCTTGCAGCGGCCGGATCTGAGCGTAGGGGACGGGATCTACAAGACCACCGATGGCGGCAAGACGTGGCGCAATATGGGCTTGCGCGATGCACAACAGATTGGCCGGGTGATCGTCGATTACAAGGATCCGAAGCGTGTGTTTGTAGCGGCGATGGGGCATCCCTATGGGCCGAATGAAGAGCGCGGGATTTACCGGAGTCTGGATGGTGGCGAGACCTGGAAGCGTGTGCTTTATCTTGATGCCGATACGGGTGCGTCGCAGATCGAATTTGATTCGAAGGATCCGAACACACTCTATGCAGCCATGTGGGCTGGCAGACAGGGGCCTTGGGAGAGCGGGGCGTGGCAGGGGCCCGGTAGCGGCTTGTTCAAGAGCACTGATGGTGGCGATAGCTGGAAGCCGCTCACCAAGGGGTTGCCTACCTTCGCGCAAGGGCTGGGGAGGATCGGGTTTGATGTCGCACCCCGACAGGCGAATGTGGTTTATGCCGTGGTGGACGCTAATCCGCAGTATGGCGGGATCTATCGAAGCGATGATGCCGGAGAGAGCTGGAAGCTGGTAAGCCGGGATGGCCGCACGTGGGGGCGAGGATCGGATTTCGCAGAGATTCGTGTGCATCCGAAGGATCACGAGACGGTGTTTGTGGCCAACACAGCAAGTTATGTTTCTCGCGATGGGGGCAAGACGTTTACGGCCTTCAAAGGTGCGCCGGGCGGAGATGATTATCACCGGCTGTGGATCCACTGGGACAAGCCCGAGATCATGCTCTTTGCCACCGATCAGGGGGCCACAATTACGGTGAACGGCGGGGAAAGCTGGAGCAGCTGGTACAACCAGCCAACAGCGCAGTTCTATCACGTGACCACCGATAACCGCTTTCCCTATTGGGTGTATGGCGGGCAGCAGGAAAGCGGCAGCGCGGGCGTTGCGAGCCGCAGTGATTATGGGGCGATTACCTCGCGGGACTGGCAGACGGTGGGCATTGATGAGTACGGGTATGTCGCGGTGGACCCTTTGAATTCAGACATCCTCTACGGAGGCAAGATGAATCGCTTTGACCGTCGAACTGGGCAGGCGCAGAGCATTGCACCAGATGCGGTGCGCAGTGGTAAGTATCGCTTTCTGCGGACGGCACCGGCTGTGTTTTCGATGGTGGACAAGAAGACTTTGTTTTATGCGGGCAATGTTTTGTTCAAGACGCTCAATGGGGGCCAGAGCTGGCAGGTGATCAGCCCGGATTTGAGCCGTGAAAAGACCGAAGTGCCAGCAAGCATCGGGGTCTACCGGAATGCCGGGATGGAGAAGATGGCGCGACGTGGAGTGATCTACACGGTGGCTCCGTCGTTTCAGGATTTGCTGACAATTTGGGCCGGGACCGACGATGGCCTGATTCATGTGACCCGCGATGGAGGCAAGAGCTGGAAGAATGTGACGCCGCCCGAGTTGACCAGTTGGAGCAAGGTATCGCTAATAGAGGCTTCTCACTTTGACAATATGAGCGCGTATGCGGCGGTGAACCGGTTTCGCCTGGACGACCTGAAGCCTCATATTTTCCGCACCCATGATGGGGGCAAGACCTGGAAGCGGATCGTGTCGGGGATCCCGGAGAACGAGGTTGTGAATGCAGTGCGGGAAGACCCAAAGCGCAAGGGCTTGCTTTACGCGGCGACCGAGCGGGCTGTGTATTTTTCCCTGGATGACGGCGAGCGCTGGGAGCCGCTGCGGATGAATATGCCGTCGACTTCGATTCGCGACATTGTGGTGCATGAGGATGATCTGGTGGTGGGCACGCACGGGCGGGGGTTTTGGATTCTGGACAACGTGACGCCGCTGCGGCAGTTGTCCGCAAAGGCAGCGACCGGGACAACGCTTTTTGAGCCCGCTAGCACCTATCGATTGCGACGCAGCCTGAACAGTGACACGCCATTGCCGCCGGAGGAACCGATGGGGCAGAATCCGGCTGAGGGGGCGGCGATCGATTACAGCCTTGCCAGCGATGCGCAGGGGCCGGTAACAATCGAGATTCTCGATTCACTGGGCAAGGTGGTGCGGAAGTATTCGAGCGAAGATGCGGCTGAAGTGGTTCGTGAGGATGCACTTCCCTACCCCAGCTATTGGTTTCGTCCCGCACGCAAAGTGGCGACTTCTGCGGGCATGCACCGCTGGATGTGGGATTTGCGGCATACGGCGCCGGAAGGATTCGCGAAGAGCTTTCCGATCTCAGCGATTTACGGGGATACGCCGGCCGGGCCGCATGGGCCGCTGGCACTGCCCGGGATTTATCAGGTAAGGCTCACGGTGGATGGCAAGACGTTGACGCAGAAGCTGACGTTGAAGATGGATCCGCGGGTGAAGACCTCGCAACTGGGGCTGAACAAGATGCATGCCCTGTCGATGGATTGCCTGGGCAGGATTGAGCAGATCCGGGAGACACAGCAGCGGATCCGGGATCTGCGGGTGAAGCTTGAAGAAGCGATCACCAAGGCCACTGGAGCTCAAGTGGATGGCTACCGGCAGCTGATTTTGCGAACCCGAAATTTGGAGGGAGCAGGGCGCGGAACCAAGACCTACGCAAGCCTCGCGTCGGAGTACCTGAGCTTGATGACCCAAGTGGATCAGGCCGATGCTATGCCGACGGCGCAGCAATTTGCGGGTCTGGTTGAGCTGGGGAAAACGCAGATCGACCTCGACGCCGCATGGGCCGATTTGCAAAAGATCAAACCTTGAGGAAGAGCTGTCTTTTGTACATCCAGTAGAGGAGCCACCATTCGAGGGCCAGGATCACCGGGCCTATGGCAAGTGTGGGGCCGAGGTGGATCTGGATCGAATCGGCGATGGGCCGCTCAAGGACGTGCGCGATCCAATAGGCGGCCATCGAGTTCATGCCAATTACCAGTAGTGGGAAGGACCAGCGCGTCCAGCCACGGATCTCGAGAATGTAGCGAAAGCTGGCGAGGAAGGCAAAGCAGAGGCCGCCGCTGAAGAGGGTCCAGGCCGGGGTCCAGATGCGCTTGACGATGGGGTTGATGCCGAGGAAGTGGATTGCCAGAGCTGCGGCGATGAGGGCGGCGGCGATTTCGTAATAGCGGCGTAGGGGAGTTTGCGCGCGCAAGAGCTGCCCGGCGATCAAGCCTAAAATCATCGTGCCCAGCGTCGGGATGAAGCTGAGTGTGCCGTAACCGCCGCGATTGGCAATGACGGGTGCTGCGCGTGGAAAGAGATTGAGGAACCAGGCGTCGAAGGCCACGCCGAGGTTGTTTTCTTTCCACCAATGTGCGGCGAAGGGTTGGCCTTCGAGCGGATAGAGCGCCCAGGCGGTGAAGTAGGCCACCAGGATGGCGGCAAAGATGAGCCATTGTGTGCGTGGCTTTGCTCGGCCGCAAAGGAAGAGGAGGGGATAGCCGAGACCGATCTGGGTGAGGGTGTCTTCAAAGGTGAAGTTGGTTTGTTTGGAATGCGTGGAGCGGAGGAAAATGCCCATCGCAATCAGGATGAAAGAGCGCCAGAGAGCATGGGTGAAGAGTTGCGAGAAGGCCGCCCCCTTGGCGAGGCGGCTGGCGAGGGAATAGGGGAGCGCGACGCCAACGAGGAACGAGAAGGAGGGCTGGATCATGTCGTGCAGGGAACAGCCTTCCCAGGGGACGTGGGATTGGTGGAAAGCAAAGAAATCGAGTATTGGATTGCCCGGGAATTGGCGGGCAAGGTTGGAGAGGCGCAGGACTTCGCCCATCATGAGCAACATGACGAAGCCGCGGTAAGCGTCGATAGATAAATTACGGGACACGCGAGAGTCAGTATATTCGGTATTGATGGATTGTCGTGTAGGGTGTGCCGCCTGTTGTATCGTTCCTTCGATTTCTACGCCGATTCCGGGGATGCCGGAGGGCAAGCCGGCTTATCAGCGTTGTGTGCAACTGGATGATGAGAATCGTTGCCAGCTCTTCGGGCTGCCAGAGCGACCCGCAGTGTGCGTGACTTATGCGGCTTCGGTTGAGATCTGCGGAGATACGAATGAATACGCCTTTGTGCAACTGGAAGCACTAGAGAAAGCGACCCGGCCGTAAGAATCTTTGATCTATTTTCAGTCCTGGATTCGCGTATTGTATTGCTATGAAACGAATGATTCTTTTGGGTGGCCTTGTTGCCGTCGTTGGATTCGCTACCTGGTTTGTGATGCGAGGGCCGAATATGGCACCGGCGTCTTCGATCCAGGTAGACCGGAGTGAGGCCCGAGTGGCTCGGGGCAAATACATCTACGCCGAACTGGCGCACTGCGAGGGTTGTCATTCGGAGAGGGACTTCAAGAAGTTTGGCGGACCTTTGGTCGCAGGCATGGATGGCTCGGGTATCGTTTTCCCGAAAGAACTGGGATTGCCTGGGAGGATTGCACCGCCGAATATCAGCCAGGATCCGGAACTCGGACTGGGCCGATGGACGGATGGCGAGATCATTAGGGCGATTCGCGAAGGAGTGTCTCGCGACGGCAGGGCGCTGTTTCCCATGATGCCTTACCAAAATTACGCAAACATGAGCGACGAGGACGTGGAGTCTCTAGTGGCCTATCTGCGGAGCATGCCTGCAGTGAAGCACGATGTGCCACCGACAAAAGTGGACTTTCCTGTGAACCTCTTTATGAAGAGCGCTCCTCGGCCCGTGGCGGGAAGGGTAAGTGCACCGGACCGGGCTGACCGCCTGGCCTATGGCAAGTATCTGGTGAGCATGGCAAGCTGCGAAAATTGCCACACGAAGAAGGAGCGCGGCGAACCCGTGGAGGGGATGAACTATGCAGGGGGAGAACCGTTTCGTATCCCCGGATTTGAGGCTTTCAGCGCGAACATCAGTCCCGACGTTGAAACAGGGATTGGAGGCTGGAGTGAAGAAAAATTTCTCGACAAGTTTCGAGGCTATCGGAATTTCACTGATGAGAATCTTCCAGTAGCCGTGCAGGCGAACTTTACAGTTATGCCGTGGCTTGGACTTAGAAATCTGCCAGACGATGATTTGAAAGCAATCTTTGCTTACTTGAAGACAGTAAAGCCGGTGCGCAACAAAGTGGATGTTCATCCACCCGTTGTTTCGAAACTTTAGGCTTAGGGTTTTTCAGCGACAGCGGAGTCTTTGCGGATTGGATTCAAAGATCGAACCCCAGAGGCGAATCGGCGCAAAAGGCCGCGTCGCGGTGTGTTGTTGATCGGTTGTGGCGCAGTGGGTTCGATCAGGGCATGGGGTGCCGCCGAGGGGGCGACAGGTGGGGGTTCTTCAAACTTCTTGGCTACCGGAGGAGCAACAGTAGCGACAGGGACGGGACTGGGTGGAGGAGGCTGCGCAGGAGTAACGGCGGCCGATTTGGCATCGCCCCAAACCACAATTTTCGGAGGGGGGGCAACCGGTGACGGAGCAACAGGAATTTTTCTGGCGGCGGTGAAACGGCGCGGAGTCAGTCCGCCGTTACCTTTGGGTTCAGTAGGAATTTCTTTAGGGCCTGATGTGAGAACCGGAGCTTCGATGACAGCAGGAATTTTTGAGCTGGTTTCAGACGCCCGAGCCGCTTCTGCCTTTGGCGCTGGGCTGAATCGAGGTCTCCCGGATTCGAAATCATAGTACATCACAGGCCCGACTGCCGCGACCACAATACCGACGCCGAGAACAACAGCTACTGCTGGGGAAGTGAGCATCCGGCGCATGGCACTGGCTGGAACAGGAGTTTTAGCCTTGATAGCAACTGGCGCGTCCTCATGTGGAATCGGAGCGGCAAAGGAATGCGAATGCTGCACCGGCGGAGGTGGCAGCGGAGTTTCGATCTGAGGTAAGGGTAATGGCTTCTCGACTGGACCTTCAAGGGCAGCCAGGAAATCGGCTGTGGTCTGGAATCGCTCCAAGGGATTTTTGGCCATCGCATTCATGACGTCTTCACTGATGACTTGCGGGATGGCGGCATTACGTTCGATCGGTGATGTCGCTTTCTGCTGAACGTGGGCCTGCATCAACATGAAAGTAGAGTCGGCATCAAAGGGCCGCGTTCCAGTGAGGAGTTCGTAAAGAACCACGCCGGTCGAATAGATGTCACTGCGTTGGTCTATGGCAGCAGTTCCGCGAACTTGCTCTGGAGAAATGTAGTAGGGCGAGCCAACCATGCCACCGGACTCGGTGATGTTCAGATCGGCGGCACCTTTGGCAAGGCCAAAATCGGTTAGCTTTACCCGGCCATCTTCGCAAACGATTATATTTGCGGTGGATACATCGCGATGAATGACGCCGTTGGCATGAGCGTAAGTCAGCGCGTTCAGTATCTGGCGGATGAGATTGATCGATTGATCGATATTGAGACGGCGGCGATCGAGGATCTTCTGGAGGGTGACGCCGTCGATCAATTCCATGATCATCACAAGATCGTCTTCTAGCCAGAATGCGTTAAGGACAGCGGCGATGTTCGGGTGATCGAGGCTGGCCTGGAGGCGAATTTCGCGCAAAACCCGGTGAGCGTATTCTTGTGAGGTAGGCCGGCCATTCGCGAGGATTTTCATTGCCTCGCGGCGACGGGTGATCAGGTGTTGGACTTTAAGCACGCGGCCGTTACCGCCGGCACCGAGCTCTTCGACAATCTGATAGTGACCGATAGATTCGCCGATTTGCAGTGCCATGCTTATTTAAATCCTGTCATGAGGAAAAAAATTCCGATCGCGACGAGGGCGACCAGGGCGTAGGCTAGTTCTTTGGGCAGGCCATAGTAGGCATCTGGAAGCGGCGTTGCACTTTGACCAGCGGCCACATTGGCAATGTCTGTCTGGTGGCCCAGAATTTCGTCGGCAAGCACCTGAGCCTGACGGTTGGATTCTTTACCTTTGCGCTTCATTGAAGCGAGAGCTTTTTCAATGTCTTCGGCAGGCTCTGGTGTTGCACCGAGCGAGATCGCCATCAAAGCTTCGCGGAATTCACGCGCCGACTGGAAACGCATGTCAGCCTTCTTGGCGAGAGCCTTGAGGATCAGTGCGTCCAGTTCTGTTGTGACCTGGGGATTCCACTTGCTGGGGGGATCCGGCAGCGTTTCGACGTGAGCCAGCATGACATCAAACTGACTTTCAGCATCAAAGGGCTTGCGGCCCGCGAGAAGCTCGTAGAAGACAACGCCCAGAGAATATAGATCGGAGCGGGCATCGAGATCCGTGTTTGCCTGCACCTGTTCGGGGGACATGTAGTGGGCGGTGCCAATTGCGACACCGGCTTGTGTCAGTCGAGGGTCTGCTGTGCTGCGAGCCAGCGAGAAACCGCTGAGTTTGAGCTCAGAATCAGAGGTCAAAAGGAGCTTGGCAGGAGAGACATCGCGATGAACGACGCCTTCGGCATGAGCGGATTCGAGGGCCTCGAGAGCCTGCCAGATGTGCCGCACGGCATCGGGGAGCGAGATCGGACCAATTTCCAATCGTTCTGCGAGGGAAGTGCCTTCTACCAGTTCTGTAGCAAGCACAAAGCGACCATCGATTTGGGTCGAGGCGCAGTAGTTGACGATGTGAGGATGATTGAGACGCGAGAGGATTTTGGCCTCGCGCTGAAAGCGTTCCACACGCAGACGGTCGCTCTGAGTCGCCTCAGAGAGCACCCGCAAAATCTCATAGCGCTGCTGAGGTACATTACGTACCTTATAGCTGGTGCCATCGCGGTTGCTGTCTACCACGTCAATAAACTGGTAGTCGCCGACTCTTGTTCCTAGTTCAAACGCCATTTCGACCCGCCTTGCGAATCTGAACCCAGTACTGGGTACGAAAGTAGTATCGGCGAGGGAACGAACCGAAACAATGAGGCGTACACCTTAGAGACAGGTCGGGAAACTATTTGTCCCCGGGTACTAGTTTCAAGAAATTGAATTGAGATAGTCTGTCGATGGAGGTCGACTTCGAAATGGACTTTGCGCAAGGATTGTCGAGTTTATTAGGAATTGGAGTGGCTTCCGGCCTAAATGTGTATGCAGTGGTGCTAACAGTAGGCCTCGCGCAACGACTAGGCTGGCTACATGGATTACCTGAGGGGTTATCCGTACTTGGAAACCCGATTGTTTTGTCTGTGGCGGCAGTTTTTTATCTGGCGGAGTTCGTGGCGGATAAGGTTCCGGGCTTTACCCCGATTTGGGACGGGGTTCATACCTTCATCCGTCCGGTAGGGGCAGCGCTGCTTGCGATGGGCGCAATGGGCGATCTGGACCCGGTGATGAAGACGGTGGCGATGGTGGTGGCGGGGAGTTTGGCACTAGGTACACATGCGACGAAAATGGGGACGCGGCTGGCCGCGCATGCGGTGCCAGACCCGGTGACGCATTCGGCCATAAGCATGGCAGAGGATGTGAGTGTGGTTGGTTTGATTCTGCTGGCTTACAACTACCCGATGATTGCGCTACCGGTGATGGGTGTGATCGTGGTCGGGATAGGATTCATGCTGCCGTTTCTGTTTCGGGTCTTGGGTTTCTTGCTGCAGACGCTGCTGGGAAGAATTACCAGCTTCACCAAACCAGGACTGGCCAGCAAAGGGGGCTCGGTAGTGACTGGCTATGTGAGAAGCGGTAAGGGGCTGGGACGTTTAAAGAAGGGCTACCTGAAGATTGCACCTGGGACGGCGAGCCTGCGAGTTCGTGGTTGGTTTGGAGACAAGGAGGTGACTTTGCGCTCACCGGGGCGGCATGTCGAAGGCTTCTTTCTCGATTTCGTTGAACTTTCAACAACTGATGGTAAGTTAATCAGCCTTTATCTGACCAAGGACTGGGGCGGAGTCTACCGCGATGCCATATAGGCACGCCAGCCGCCGAAGCGTGTGATGTCGGTGGCGGTGGCCAGAGCATAGGGCTCGGCGATAAAGCATTTGACTTCGCGTCCGCTGGCGAGTTTGGCGGTGCCGATGCCCAGAGGCGCCGGGATGGCGGCAACGAAGCTGCCGAATTCTGATTGAGGAATAGCCCAGATTTCGACTTCAATTCCGGGGCCGTTCATGCCGGGTGAAAATTCGAGACCTGGTTTGGGCGGGGTGGAATTGGCGAGAGCATAGAAGCGGTATTCGGGTGAGGTGCGGGTGGTCTCCCGCAGGTAGGCTCCGCGTGAGGTGAGCTGGTGGTTGAGGGGCATGCCGGTGAGGTGTGCGCCCAAGACTGCAACTTCGACGAAGCCGTTGGGCAGGGCGGTAGCTGCGGGCTCGCTCAAGAAGGCTTGTGCTGTGGCGGTAAGAGATTCTTCGGCCATTGCGGGGGCGATCAGAGTGACGCCGAAGGGGAGGCCGTTCGGGCGGAAGCCAGCCGGGATCGCGAGAGCACTGAGATCAAGGAGGTTGACGAAGTTGGTGTAGTAGCCGAGCTGGGTGTTGCGTCCGATGGGGTCTTCGGCTACCTGGGCGTGGGTGAAGGTGGTGCCGGTGGTGGGCAGCAGCATTGCGTCCATCAGCGGCCACTGAGCCTCGGTGAGGGTGCGGAGGTCGGCGAGCTTGTAGATCGAACGGTAGGTATCGACAGCGTTGTACTTGCGGGCGCCGAGGATGATCTTGGCGACTACGGGGTTCATGTCGGCTTCGTGGGCTGTGGCGAAGGCTTCGATGGCGGCCAGACGTTCGGCCACCCAGGGACCGCTGTAGAGAAGGTCTGCGGCTTGCCGGAAGGGGGCAAAGTCGAACTCGACAATAGTGGCCCCGAGTTTGGTGAAGCGGTCGATGCTGTCGCGATAGAGCTTCTCTGCTTCTGTGTCGCCGAAGAATTCGAGCTGGCTTGCCTGGGGGATGCCGAGACGGAGAGTGGCTGCGGGCCAGGCGGCACCTTTGCTTGCCACCAGGGGCCGTGAGAGGAAGTCCGTTGGATCGGGCTTGGCGGTAGCTTGCAAGACCTTGAGTGCTGTGGATGCCTGCCTTGAGAAGATCGAGACGCAATCGAGGGTGCGGCAGGCTGGGACGACGCCGGTGGCGCTGATGAGGCCGCGAGTGGGCTTGAGGCCGATCAGGTTGTTGAAGCCGGCAGGGACGCGGCCGGAGCCGGCGGTGTCGGTACCCAGTGAGAAGTCTACCTGGTTGAGTGCGACTGCGACGGCCGAGCCGGAGCTGGAGCCGCCGGAGATGTAGTCCTGGTTGAAGATGCTGGAGCAGGCGCCGTATGGAGAGCGGGTGCCGACGAGGCCGGTAGCAAACTGGTCCATGTTCGTTTTGCCGACGAGGATTGCACCGGCGGCCTGAAGCTGGTCTACGACATGGGCATTCTTGTCGGGGGTGTAGGCGTAGGCAGGGCAGGCTGCGGTGGTGGGCATGCCAGCGACATCGATGTTGTCTTTCACGGCGAAGGTGAGACCGTAGAGGGGCTTTGAGGCGGCTTCGGGGTGGGCTTCGAGAGCGGCAGCCTGGGACATCGCTACGTCTTCGGGGACTTTCGAGATCCAGATCGGTTGCCGGGTCTCTGCGTTTATCCGAGCATAGGCTTGGCGGACTGCTTCTGTTGGCTTCATGCTTTGGGCTCCGGTTGCAGGATGGCGAGGATTTGTCCGGGCATAACGGCTTGCCCGGCTTTGCAGTGGATGGAATGGAGACGGCCACCGGTGGCAGTTGCCACGGCGACTTCCATTTTCATGGCTTCGATGAGGATGACCTTCTGGCCAGGTTTGAGTTGATCGCCTTCTTGAGCGTCGATGCTCCAGATGCTGCCGGCGCTTGAGGCCTTGAGGGCCTTGAAGCCGGGAGGGATGACGATTTCGGGAGCGGCTTCTACAACCAGGTCTGCTTCGTCATTGACCTTGTCGGCACCGATGGCGGCCCAGCGGGCGCGCTCTTCCTGGAAGGCGGCGCGTTGCTTGGTCTGGAAGGCGGTGGCTGATTCGCTGATCGAAGCGAGGAATTGCTTGTACTCGTCGAGGCGGAAGCTGCCTTCTTCGATCCGCAATGGATAGCGGCCGTTGGGGAAGTCTTCGCGGAGTTTCAGCAGTTCATCCGCACTCACCGGGAAGAAGCGGATGCGATCGAAGAAGCGCAACAGCCAGGGGTGGTTGGGTGTGAACTCGCGGGTGGTGCGGTAGGTATTCCACATCTGGATGGTGCGGCCGACGAACTGATAGCCGCCCGGGCCTTCCATGCCGTAGACGCACATGTAGGCGCCACCGATGCCGACGGAGTTTTCGGCGGTCCAGGTCCGGGCTGGGTTGTACTTGGTGGTGACCAGGCGATGACGTGGATCGAGAGGGGTTGCTACGGGTGCGCCCAGGTAGACGTCGCCGAGGCCAAGTACGAGATAGCTGGCGTTAAAGACGGTGTCGTAGACGTCTTGAATGGAATCAAGGCCGTTGATGCGGCGGATGAATTCGATGTTCGACGGGCACCAGGGGGCATCGGGACGGACCGAGCGCATGTACTTGTCGATGGCGAGTTGGGTGGCTGGGTCGTCCCAACTGAGCGGCAACCAGACTTCGCGCGAGGAGACCTCAGTGGCCTGACCGCTATCGATGTCGTCTTCGGCACGGTCGATCAACTCGATCAGCGTTTCGCGACTGACGTGAGTAGGATCGTAGTGCACCTGGAAGGACCGGATGCCGGGTGTGACGTCGATGACGCCGGCGGGCTTGTGGTTCTGGAACCAGTTGTAGACGGCCTGCACGCGGAAGCGCAGGGGGAGATCGAGGATGAGTTCGCCGTATTCGATCAGAAGATAACGGTCGCCGGCCTGACGGAAAACAACGTCTTTGTTGCGATGCAGGATGGCGGGAGCACGTTCGCCGTCTTTTTGAACTGCGTGGAAGTGAACCGTATCGCCAGCCTTGAGCTGGCCGATCTTCCAAAGGTCGCGTGAGGTAATCGTGGCGGGACAAACAAAGCCGCCGAGGCTTGGGCCGTCTGGGCCAAGGATGACAGGCATATCGCCGGTGAAGTCGATTGCGCCGATGGCGTAGGCGTTGTCGTGGATGTTCGAAGGATGGAGGCCTGCCTCGCCACCGTCTTTGCGTGCCCACTTGGGCTTGGGGCCAATGAGGCGGACGCCGGTGCGTGAGGAGTTGTAGTGCACCTTCCAGTTGGCGGCGAAGAATTCTTCTATGTCGTCGGGGGTGAAGAATTCAGGTGCGCCGTGGGGGCCGTAGAGGACTTCGATTTCCCAGTTGTTCGAGATCGCGGGGACTTCGATTGCTGCGGCTTCTGTGGTGTGTGTGTTGGCCAGATGGAGCGTGTCGCCCGTGCGAACAGCGCGGCCACCGTGGCCGCCAAAGTTGCCGAGAGTGAAGGTGCTCTTGCTGCCGAGATAGTCTGGGACTTCGAGGCCGCCAGCGAAGAGGATGTAGGTGCGTGCGCCCGGGCCTTCGATCGCTTGCAGCTCGAGTGTTGCGCCGGCAGCTACGTCGATGGCCTGCCAGTTGGGGACGGGGTTGCCGTCGAGGGTGGCTTCCATCACGGCACCAGTAAGGGCGATGCGGGTAGCCACGTTAAAGCGGAGCGTGGGGCCGCTGAGGGTGCATTCAAAGCCGGCGGCTGTGTCGGCATTGCCGAGCAGACTGTTGCCAAGGCGGAAGCTCAAGGCATCCATCGGGCCTGAGGGCGGTACGCCAACATCCCAATAGCCAAGACGGCCGGGGAGATCCTGCACTGTCGTCATTGTGCCGCCATCGAGCACCTCAATGGTACGCGGCTGGAAGACGAAGGTGTCGGTCATCTTCGTGTAGACGTCGCCCTGGCCGAACTGCTTGCCAGCGATCAGTTCGCGCAAGTAGCCGAGGTTGGTTTCGATGCCGTCGAGACGCGTCAGCGACAGCGCGTCCTGAAGGAGCGCAATGGCTTCGTCGCGTGTGTCGGCTTTGACGATCAACTTGGCGAGTAGCGGGTCGTAGAACGCCGTGACGTTGGTGCCTGAACGAACCCATCCGTCGACGCGCGCTTTAGACGGGAAGACCACGTTGGTGAGCAGGCCAGCGCTGGGCTGGAAGTTCTTGAAGGGGTCTTCGGCGTAAAGGCGCACCTGGATGGAAGCACCGTGGGACTTGGGCCGGATGGCTTCGAGATCGTTCATCTCGCCAGCGGCGGCACGGAGCATCCATTCGACAAGATCGACACCAGTGACTTCTTCGGTGACGCCGTGCTCTACCTGGAGGCGGGTGTTTACTTCGAGGAAGTAGAACTGGCCGTTTGATGCATCGTAGACAAACTCGACGGTGCCGGCGGATTCGTAGCCTACGGTGAGGGCGAGACGTTCGGCAACGGCGAGGAGTTCGCTGCGTTGCGCGTCGCTCAGGCCGGGGGCGGGAGTTTCTTCGATGATCTTCTGGTTGCGGCGTTGCACGGAGCAATCGCGTTCGCCGAGAGCGATCACCTGACCTTTGCCGTTGCCGAAGATCTGCACTTCGATGTGGCGGGCACGCTCGACGTACTTTTCCAGATAGAGGCCAGCGTCTTTGAAGTTGGCAAGGCTGAGACGTTCGACGCTCAGGTAGTTTTCGCTCAGCTCTTCTGCGCTGCGGCACAGACGCATTCCGATACCACCGCCACCGGCAGTGCTCTTGAGCATGACGGGGTAGCCGATGCGGCTGGCTTCGGTGAGCGATTCTTCGACGCCGCTCAGGAGAGGGGTGCCAGGCAGGAGTGGAACGTTGGCTGCGACGGCTAATTCGCGTGCGCGATGCTTGAGACCGAAGGCTCGCATCTGGTCGCCCGTGGGGCCAATGAACTTGATGCTGGCGGCAGCGCACTGGTCTGCGAAGCTTGCGTTTTCGCTCAGGAAGCCGTAGCCGGGGTGGATTGCTTCAGCGCCGGTTTCTTTGGCGATAGCGATGATCTTGTCACCGAGCAGATAGCTTTGGGCTGCAGGTGCAGGGCCTAGCAGATAGGCCTCGTCAGCTTCTTCTACGTGGGCGGCGTGACGGTCTGCCTCAGAGTAAACGGCAACGCTGGCGATGCCCATTTTGCGAAGCGTACGGAGGATGCGGCAGGCGATTGCGCCGCGGTTGGCGATGAGTACCTTACGAAACATCAGCGCCCCATACCAGCAAACGAACGGGGGTTGGGTTGTATGCGTTGCAAGGGTTGTTGAGCT
>JALHNH010000021.1 GCA_022843625.1 Bryobacter sp.
GTGATGCGGCGCGAAACTTCTTTCGCGTCAATGTCGAGATCTTCGACCAGCTCCGATAGCCATTGGTAGGAGAACTTCAATGGGGGCTCCTAAAACTGTTTCAAGAAACGCAGGTCGCCCGATTGCAACCAGCGGATGTCATCAATCAAATAGCGCATCATTACCAGACGCGTCAGGCCAAGCCCAAAGGCAAAGCCGCCATACTCGTCGGGATTGATTCCGCCCGAGCGCAGCACATTCGGGTGTACCAGGCCGCAGGGCAATAATTCCACCCAGCCGGAATGCTTACAAACCGGGCAGCCCTCGCCGCCACACACCATGCACTGGATGTCGAGCTCAAAGCCTGGTTCTACGAAGGGAAAGAAGCCCGGGCGCAGCCGCACCGTCACATCGCGTTTAAAGATGCCGCTTAACAGCGTCTTCATGAAGTACAGCAAGTTGGCGATCGATACATCGCGATCCACCATCATGCCTTCCAGTTGATAAAAAGTGTGCTCGTGTGACGGGTCTACTTCTTCATTGCGAAAAACTCGGCCCGGCGCAATCATACGCAATGGCGGGCCCAGCCGCTGCATGCCGCGAATCTGAACGGGTGAAGTATGCGTGCGCAAAAGATGCCCACCCTCCAGCCAGAACGTGTCCTGCATGTCGCGCGCCGGATGGTCCGGAGGAATGTTCAGCGCATCAAAGTTATAAAATTCGGTTTCGACCTCAGGGCCGTCCAAAATCGTAAAGCCCATTGAAAAGAACAAAGATTCGATTTCGTTTTGAATTTGCGTCAGCGGATGCAGGCTGCCCGGCACGATACCCTGGGGCGGAATCGTCAGATCCAGCCACTCCCCGGCTAGACGCGCATCAAGTGCCGCAGTCTCAAACGCAGTCTTCTTCAGATCAAAAGCAGCTTCAAGTGAAGTTTTTGCCCCGTTCAACGCCTTGCCTGCCGCTACACGCTCTTCAGCGCTTAGCTTGCCCATGCGTTTGCCAAACTCAGCCAGGCTGCCCTTGCGGCCCAGCACCTCAACACGCACCGCTTCCATCTCGTCCAGATTCACGGCTGCATGGATGCGCGCCAGTGCTCCTTCAGCCAGAGCTTCGACTTCGGCAATCATAACGCGGGCTGAAACACCGGGGAATTCTCATCCATCTCGTGGGCCAGGTGATTGATATAGAAAATCACCAGCGCCGGTGGATGCACCGTCTTGAACTGATCAAAAGCCTTTTGCTGCCAGCCTTCCGGCAAAAAAGCCTTCGGATCCGTATCTTTGGCAAAGAAGCCATCTTCGTGCGGGATCTCAAAGAAGTTGAGCACGTCGATGATCAGCTTCATCTGGGAAATCAGGACGGCTTGCGAAAGTTCCAGTGCAAGATCTTCCTCGCCACCCTTGATCCTTTCCCACAAGCGGCCGCTAGCGGTGCGCAAGCCTTCGGTATTCAGTTTTGCAAGGTGACAACGGGTCTTTACGCGATCATAAATCTGATACGTACGAAGCGTGCCGATGGATATGCCGCGTAGCTGAGACCGGAAAGAATCCTCTCCCAGGGCGACGAAAAGCTCATGTAACTTCATTTGAAGTGATTAAACCTCCAGTGTACGCGATAGAATCAAAGATTTGGACAATCCTACATGGCAAATCTAATCGTGCTCGGTGCCCAATGGGGCGATGAAGGCAAAGGCAAAATCGTCGATCTCTTCAGTGAACGCTTCGATATGGTAGTTCGCTACCAGGGAGGGCACAACGCTGGACACACCGTCTATATTGGCGAAACGAAGTTCGTTTTGAAGCTGATCCCCAGCGGAATCCTCCGTCCCGGCGTCAAAGCCGTCATCGGAAACGGCGTCGTAATCGACCCTGGCGCGCTGATGACAGAAATCGAATCTCTCGAGAAAGCTGGCATCGACGTCCGCTCCCAACTGGTAATTTCCAACCGGGCCCACGTTATTTTCCCCTTCCACCGCATGGTTGAGAAGGTGAGTGAATCGCGCGAAGACCGTGTTGCCATCGGTACCACTGCCCGAGGAATCGGCCCCTGCTATGAAGACAAGATCGGCCGCCGCGGAATCCGCATGGCAGACCTCGTCTCCCCACAAGGCTTCGAACACCTCTATCGCATGCTTGCCGAGGACAAAATGACCCTCGCTACAGCCTTCAAGGTTTCAGAGGTCATAGACTTCAACGCGATTTTGGCTCAATACCGGCAGTTCACCGAAAAACTGCGCCCGCTGGTTCGCGACACCTCAAGCTACGTGAATGCTGCAATCAAAGCCGGCCAGAATGTTCTCTTTGAGGGCGCCCAAGGCACGATGCTCGATATCGACCATGGCACCTACCCCTTTGTCACTTCCTCCAACGCCAGCGCGGGCGGCGCCTGTACAGGCGCTGGTGTAGCCCCCACGCGTATCAACGGCATTATTGGCGTGTCCAAGGCCTACATCACCCGCGTCGGCGCAGGACCCTTCCCCAGCGAAATTCCGGGCGAAGCCGGAGACCGCATCCGCAAGGCCGGCAACGAATTCGGCAGCGTCACTGGACGTCCCCGCCGCTGCGGCTGGTTTGACGTACCGCTCCTGCGCTACACCGCCGACATCAATGGCTTCGACAGCATGATCATCACCAAGCTTGATGTCCTCGACGATCTCGAAGAGATTCCCGTCTGCGTCGGCTATGAAGTGGATGGCAAAGCCGTCACGGATATGCCCGCTACCAACGAAGAAGTGGCGCGGATCGTCCCGATCTACGAAGTCCTTCCTGGCTGGAAGACGCCCACTAAGGGCATCACCTCGCTCGATCAGATTCCTACGAAGGCGATGGACTATCTGCGATTCCTCGAATCCAAAACCGGCGTCGAAGTCGGTTGCGTTTCCAACGGCCCCGAGCGCAACGAAACCATCATCGTGCCCGGATCAAAGCTGGCCACGCTGCTCGGTTAAGCTCTCGCCCTCCCATCGGGCAATAATTGCGGGCGCCAGACAGTTTCCCAAAACATTCACTGGCGTCCGCACCATATCGATAATCCCGTCCACAGCCAGCAAGAGTGGCAGCGTTTCAATCGGCAACTGAAACGTCGGCAGCGTCGCGCTCAAAATCACAAAGTTCGCCCGCGGGATTCCGGCAACGCCCTTTACTGCTACCTTCAGCGTCAACAGCACCAGCAACATCTGTCCCCAGGACAATTCGATCCCTGCCGCCTGCGCCGCAAACAATACTCCCATCACCAGTTGAATGCTGCTGCCCGCCAGGTTAAAACTGAGCCCCAGCGGCATTACAAATCCCAACAGCTCCCGCCTCACCCCAAATGCTTCCATGCCCTCAAGAGCTTTTGGCAGCGCTGCCGCACTCGATGTTGTCGCAAACGCAATTCCAAGCGCCTGCCGCGTCGCACGCAGAAACGCCCCCACCGGAATCCGGAACATCAACAGCAGCAGCCCATAAATCACAACCCCCATTACCAATTGCGCCACTACTGCCGCCAGTACAAACTTCGTCAGGCTTCCCACACTCTTCCACCCACCACCCAGCAGTTGCGCCACCACCGCAGCAATCATGCCCATCGGTGCCAGCTTCATCACATAATGCGCATAGCCAAAGATCACCGCGAGCAACGAATCGCAAAACTCAATCATCGGCGCTGCAGCCTTGCTCTGCGCTCGCGCAGCCCAGCCCATCAGGCCAAAGAAAATCATCATTGGCAACACCAGATTCTTGCTCATGGCATCTACCGCTGAACTCGGAACTGACAACACGAGGGAATCGACAATCGTTGCCCCCGATTGCGGCAGAGGCTTTGCCGCCTTGGCTAGTAACCCCAACTCAGCCCCCGGCTGAAAGTACGCCATCGCCGCCCAGCCGATCAGCATTGCCACGCCTGTCACCGCTTCAAAGTAAAGAATGGCCCTAAGCCCGATCCGGCCCAACGCCGCATCCCCGCTCGATTTCCCTAGCGACGACACGATCAGGGCAAACAACAGTGGTGCCAGCAGACTTTTTACCAGATTCAAGAAAACAGTCGACACCATCTCGGCGCCCACTTGAATCCCGTCCAAAAAAGTCATGTCCTGTTATTGTTACGCAATTTACACTGCGCCTCAGACACGCTATCCTTCCAGTGGCATGCCAATTGAAGCAGTCTCCGTAGTACTGCGCCGGCTGATCCAAAACCCCTGGCACGAACTCGTTCTCCGCTGGAATTGGAAGTCGGCCGTTACCAGCGCACTCATTCGCGCTGCGATCTACTTTACGGTAAACCTGTCTTCAGGCCGTGAGGCTGCCATCGGTGCCATGCAGGCCGAATTCATCTGGCGATTTATTGTTGCCGGCTTCCTCGGCAGCGTCATTCAAAGCCTCAGAAAAGCACAGCCCGTCTGGCAGGCCACGCTGACTACCTCAGTCGCGCTCCCGGCCCTCAATCACCTGATCGAATTCACCGTCCATACCCTCCGCGGCACCCCGCACCTCAAGACCAGCTTCACCGTCAGCGTTCTATTCACAATCGTTGCCATGCTATTCAATACCTACGCCATGCGGCGCGGCGCAATGATCATCGGCAAAGACGGCCGCCCGCTCTGGCGAGACCTGCTCGATATGCCCCGCCTCGTTGTTGGATTTGTTCTGTGGGTAC
The DNA here is from genome assembly GCA_022843625.1 of Bryobacter sp. Classification (GTDB taxonomy): domain Bacteria; phylum Acidobacteriota; class Terriglobia; order Bryobacterales; family Bryobacteraceae; genus Bryobacter. The sequence goes on from JALHNH010000021.1 coordinate 4,618, forward strand.
TACGGATTCAGCGCTCACCCCAAAGCTTGTGATAACGGCCCATCCAGTAGGGCAGAATAAAGGTCGTCCCGTCATCTTCGCCTCGTCCACCATTTCCCCCATCCAGGACAAACGGATTGCCATTCCACTTCATCACGGCACGCTCATCGGGCTGCAAAAACACAGTGGTCTCGCGCTTTCCAAACCGCTCAGGCCTCTTTGATAGCGGCAAATCCCTACGCCAGCTGTTCTCCACCGTCCACTTCCTCATATCCAGCGGCAATCGCTGCAAGGTCTCGATCGAAGCCCGCCGCAACTCCAGGTTTTCGCCCCGGCCGATTTCATAAATCGCATTCCAAAGCGGATTCCGCTCCGGGCGCATGTTCTCAAACCAGTCGTCGAGCGCCTTCAGAACTCCCTTGCGATACACCGGATTCTTCTCATAGACCAGCAACGGATAAAAGCTCAACATCGCCAGTTCCTCATCGCTGTAATTGAGTTCCTCACGCAACTCCTTGAGTTGCCCGGCGATCTTCAAGTAGCCCATCTCTTCAATCACCTTCTTCAACTCCGCATCATAACGGGCATCCCCGGTTACATGTTGCGAGGTCCGCAAGAAACTGATCAGCTCCAGGGCATTCAAGGGAGCGTCTCCCCGGCCATCGACAGAAGCAAAATACTCAGGCGTCCATTTACCCCAGCGCGTCGGTTTGCCTGTCTTTGGGTCAATCAGGTAGTACTTGTTCTTCAGAATGTAGTCGATCATCCGCCGGCAGGTGGCTTTTACGTCCTGCCGCAACTCTCCCTCCGGCAGCAAGTCCCAAGCCATTCCAAACAGCAGAAAATGGCCCACGATCTCATCTGAACTCGTATCCGACTTGAACTCGTACTTGCGATCTTCAGTCCAGTACCAGAATCCATCTTTGGGCTTTTCTTCGGTTGGATCAATGTAGGACCGCGCCGGATAACCCGGTGTCCCTGTAACTTTCTCCAGAAACAAAACTGCCCGCGTCGCCTTCTCGGCCCGGGCCAATGCATCGGGGCTCTTGCTCACCTTGTACTCAAACAGCTTTCCCACCGCATACATTGCCGTCCACAAGCCATCGTTATCGTCGGAAACCCGCTTGCCGTCCCGCATGTCTGCAACAAATCCATGCCGGTCATGCCGGGCCGCAATCGCCTCATAGTGCTTCGCTTTGTCGGAAAGGCGAATGCTCTCAAACCAGATCTCACTTGTCCCGCAAGAGGTATGCACCCGCACCCGCCCTTTTTCTGGCTCAGAAAATCCACTTACTTGATCACACGGCAAGAAGCGTTTGCTATGAAAAAGCCGCTGATCGCGTAAGGCTCCTCGCTCTGCAATGGTCCACATGGAACCATCGCTAGCTCTCAAAGTGGTCTCTCCACCAGAGTCGGCCTGCTGATCGAGAAATTGCTTTACATAAACCTGAGGGAAGACCGGAACCCATATGGGGGCTCCAAACAATACACCTCCGGCCAGGAGAAGGATAATTCTTAACATATTGCTAAAGATACAGGAAATGCTCATTCTCTGCCGATAAGCTCCACATGAGGCGTTACAGCCACTTGCGTCTGGGCCAAAGAAAGCAAACAATAGGATAATGCTCCTAGTCGAGTTCTATGCGTAACAGTAGCCCTATAGGAAAGAAAGATCTGGAATGAAGGTTCTTATTGCCGATGACAGTATTGTCAGTCGGCACATGCTGGAAGCCACGGTTAAAAAATGGGGTTACGAGCCAGTTGTAGCTTGTGACGGTAAAGAGGCGTGGGAAATCCTTCAAAAGGAAGGCTCACCTCAACTTGCCATCCTCGACTGGGTAATGCCGCAACTGACTGGGCCAGAAGTGTGCCGTCTTACTCGCCAGCAGCAAAAAGATACCTACACCTACATGTTGCTGCTCACCAGCAAGAATCAACGTGAAGACCTGATCGAGGGCATGGAAGCAGGGGCCGATGATTATGTCACTAAACCTTTCAACCATCACGAGCTCCAAGTACGTCTCCGCGCTGGTCGCCGCATTGTCGACCTGCAATCTGAACTTCTCGTCACTCAGGCTGCCCTTAGGCAGCAAGCAACCCACGATGCTCTCACCAAGGTTTATAATCGCAGCTCAATCTTCGAGGTGCTGGATCGAGAGCTGATCCGCGCCGAACGCGAAGGTCTCCCCGTCGGTTTAGCCCTGCTGGATATTGACTACTTCAAGACCGTCAATGATACCTACGGCCATATCGCAGGCGACGCTGTATTGAGGGAAGCTGCTCGCAGAATCAAAACCGCTATTCGTTCCTATGATTCACTCGGTCGTTATGGCGGCGAAGAGTTCCTGATCATTCTCCCGGGGTGTGATGAGGCTTGTACCCGCAGCCAGTCCGACCGCATCCGTCGTAATTTGGCAATCGAACCCATGCCCATCCATGAGTCCAGCCACTCAGATGTTTCCCTTGCGCTTACAGCCAGTTTCGGTAGTACCACTGCTCTCCCGGGTCACCGCATCTCTGCTGAAACACTTTTGCGGATTGCCGACGAGAGTCTCTATGAAGCCAAACGTTCCGGTCGTAACCGTGTGGTCTTCCGTTCGATCCTTGGCGAAACAGAGCCGCTTCTTGCGGCCTCAGCTTCCTAATTCCCCAACTGCGCAACGCTGAAATGGCTCAACGTATCCGTGTACTGCGCCACGCCCCGGAATAGCGCTTCTGCAATCTTCTGGCGGTATTCCTGCTTCTTCAGCATCGCTTCTTCCTTGGGATTACTGAGAAATCCAATCTCAGTGAGCACGCTCGGCATTTCCGCCCCAATCAAAACGATCAGTGGGGCCTTCCGCACACCCCGGTCCTTGGTCCTGTTTCCAGCCTTCGTGCTTCCGTTATAAAGGGACTGCTGCAACCGCCCAGCAAATTCTCGAGACTCGTCAATCTTGTCCTTGAGCGCAATCTTCTTGATCAGGCTACCCAGGTCGGCAACACTTCGCTCGCTGGATGCGTTCTCACGAGCTGCTACTTCAAGTGCCTCGGGCGACGATGTGAAATTCAGGTAATAGGTTTCTACACCCGTTGCAGTTCTCAATTGCGATGAGTTCACGTGGATCGAGATAAACAAGTCCGCATGATGCTGGTTGGCAATTTCGGTGCGCTGTTCTGGGGATACATACACGTCCTCGTTGCGAGTCAAAAACACTTCACTGCCCAAATTGGTTTCAAGTAACACTGCCAGCCGTTTGGCCACATCGAGAGTCACGTCTTTTTCAACAAGCCCCGTCGCCCCTGTCGAACCGGGGTCATGGCCCCCATGGCCAGGGTCAATCACCACTTTGCCAATCTTGAGCCCAAGCACTCGGGTCAGGGATTGCCGTCCTGTCCCAGTCCGGCTTGCTGCCACTGCCTTCGTTTGCGATTGGACCGCCTGCTTGCTGACAGTGCTGGCTGGCGGTGGCAACTTCAACGTTCCCCCGGCAAAGCCAGAGCTCCGGTAGGGCATCTGCGAAGTGTCTGCCTTAGGCAGCTTGATAGTGCTCAGCAGTACAGGAGGTTCAGTCATCACGAAACTCGATTTGAATGTCGACCTTCGCCCGGGCAACTCAACCAACACTTTGCGCGGTGCCAGCTTTTCGGGAGCAGTTGCCGAAACGCCTGGCGCTGCCGTAAGCAAGGGGTTCTTCAACTTCGAATCTGCCTTGAGCGCACGCAACTCGACCACCAGCCGATTCGGATCCTTCAGCAAAGCTGTCCGATATTCCACCTCAGGCACCTGAAGGTCAAACACCAGGCGCGTCACGCCCTTCTGGTTCTCAGCCACACGCACTTGCCTCAAGAGGTTGCCAGAGCCCAAAATTGTCTGCAGCGCCCCCCTAGGACCCTTTTCTGTTCGCCCAACCAACTGTGGCACCATCTCGAAAAAATCGACAAATATACGGGCCGGGTTCTCAATCCGGTCTGCCTTGATATCGATCAATCCGTTTGCAAACACTGTCACTTTTGTGACTGGGCCCTGATTCTCGATTCGTACATCCGTCATTGAGCCCCACTTCGGCTTATCCTGCGCACTCATCGCGAAACACATCACTAGCAACAGGCCAATTCTCAGGCTTTCGCTCACGCGCAATGTGTTCGGGGACTTTTTCATGACATCCTATGGCATCCCTATATGGATGCGCCCTTGCGAATCCACAACTTGTTGGATCTTCGGCTGAACCACATCAGCCGGTTTGGCCGCCACAACGGGTGCCTGTAGTCGCTTGGATTCGCCGTAGCGCTTTCCAACCTTGTAGACGTAGTCAATCGTTTCAGGATAAGGCGGAATCCAGCCGTGTCTTTTCACCGCAGCTTCACCTGCATTGTACGCTGCCAGGACAAGACGGTCATCGTTGAACTTCGATTTCAGATAACGCAGGAACTTGACGCCACCCTCGATATTTTGACGAACATCAAAAGCATTGGTCACTCCGAGTTGCCGGGCTGTCGCAGGCATAAGTTGCATCAATCCCATCGCGCCCTTGGGCGACAAGGCGTTTGGATTAAAGTTGCTCTCCACCTGCATCACACTGCGCACCAGCAGCGGATCTACCCCGTGCGTTGCAGAACTCGATTCCACAATCTCGTCCACTTCCCGGCGAGTCGAGCTCACTACTTTACCCTCAACCGGAGAGCTCGAACTTGTCTCGCGAGCAATCACTTCCATAGCAGGAACTTTGCGCGGCAACATTACCTGGGTTCGTACCAGCCGCCCACTTCCGCGATCTACCCGTACTGTCGTACGGACGATCCCTGCATCGGCACACCACAACGGCAGACCGGCAAGGCAGAAGCACGCTAGGCTAAAACATAAGCGCCTCATCTTGTTCAACCCAATTGTATCTGAAAACTCTTTTTGAATCAATGAATTATGCTCCACAGTCTGCCGTCCCTTCGCCAATCGGTGCCTTCCTGCTCGCTGGCGGTGCCAGTTCCCGCATGGGTCGCGACAAAGCGCTGATTCCCTTTAGGGGGAACCCCTTACTAGTACATTTAGCCGAAATACTGAAATCCGTCTCAGTCGATTTCCACGTCATCGCCCCACCGCAACGGTACGAATCCTTCGGGTACCCAATCCTGCCCGATCTTCGCGAGAACTGCGGCCCGATGGCCGCCATTGAAACCGCTTTGTCCCATTCACCGCACCCCTGGAACTTCATCGTCGCCTGCGACATGCCGCTTCTCACTTCAGACTGGCTCATGACTCTGAGCAACGCGGCATTCGATTCAACGCAAACAGACTGCGTCTTGAGTGCACCCGCTCCCGATTCACCCAATCCGCTTGCCGCAATCTGGAACCAAACTGCGCTCCCAACGGTGCGCAACTCCCTCGACGAAGGCAATTTCCGGGTTCGCAGCCTTCTTTCTTCGCTCAAAACCAAAATTCTCATTCCACCAGACCTGCAAATCTTGGCAAACTGGAATCGTCCCGAAGATATTTCGGGCACACTTGGCGAAGGAAAGGTAAACAGTGGCTGTTGAAGGTTTTCCCTATTACATAGAATTCCGGCACGTGTATAAGACGTTCGACAGGCCCATTTTAGTCGATACGAATTTTTTTGTTCCTGCAGGAGAAACGGTTGCCGTCATCGGACGCAGCGGCGTAGGCAAGTCTGTTTGTCTTGGCCACATCATGGGCTTCCTCAAACCCGACGACGGCCGTGTCATCGTTGGCAATCGCGATATCACTTTTTTTGACGAAGCCGAACTTCGCAAAATCCGCAAAAAAGTGACCATGGTATTCCAATCCGGCGCACTCTTTGATTCCCTCACCGTCGGCGAGAACATCCTCTTTTCGCTAGAACTCCGTGACGACTACGACGAAAAGAACAAAGAGGATGTCGTCGATGGTCTTCTCGATCTTGTCGACCTTCTCCCCTACCGCGATTCCTATCCGGCCGATCTTTCTACGGGCCATCGACGTGCCGTTGCGATCGCTCGTGCTCTAGCCGCCCAACCCGAATGTGTTCTCTACGACGAACCTACCACCATGGTCGATCCAATCATGGCCAACCACCTCGGAAACCTCATGCTGCGTCTTAAGATGCAACTCCATCTCACAAGCGTCGTCGTCACGCACGACCTGGAACTCATGCGGAAAGTTGCTGACCGGGTGGTCTTCTTAAGCGAAGGGAATGTCGCTTACTTCGGCCCCGTTGAAGGGCTCGAAGACTGTGACCATGAACAAATCCAGGAATTTCTAAAGCTTGACCGGATCAGTTAGCTGCCGTAACTGGCGGCAATTCGCTTCTTGACGTCTTCACTGACCTTGATCTTCCCGTCGTTAGCCAGACGCTTGACCAGCGTCTCTTCGAAGATGTCGGCTCGCTCGGCCGCTTTACGGTTCTTCACCATGTTGACGATTTCAGATCGGCGCGCGGGCAAAAGGCTCATATCGGCTGCCTTCTTGTCCACAAGCTTGACGAAAAACCACTTACCGTCTATGGTCGAAGGCCCGGACAGCTGTCCCGGGGTCCGGCTGAATGCATCAATCACTGCCGATGCAGGCCCAATCCCATCGGCAAATCCCTGACGGTTGAATTCTTGTGTCTGCTTTACGGTGAGTCCCAGATCCTTGGCAATTGCAGCCAGGTCGCCGCCACTCTTCATCAAGTTGATCCCCTGCTGCTTGCGTGCCTCCACCATCTTGTTCCTTAAAGTGACCAGTTTGCCGCCCATGATGGTAGCCTTCGACTCTTCAAACGTCGATTGTCTGCTAGGCGTGATGCTATCCACCGAAAGCACGGCCAGACGCTCCGGACCTAGAGTGGTTACTTCAGAAACTTCACCTTTCTTCAGTTGCTTTACCAGCGCAAAGAGTTCAGGCTTCGGCCCCAGGCCGGGAACAGGCGTCGCATCCGACGTATATTCAAACTGCATCGGTGTAAGCCCGTACTGCTGAGCGATCGCAGGTACTTGTGTCGGAGCCTTGATCAGTTCGGCCCGAAGCTGATCGGCTGCCTTGCCCAATCCGTCGCTTTTCTTGGATTGCCGCAGATCCGCTTCAAGCGCCCCGCGAACTTCTTCGAACGACCTCATGCCGGCAGGCTTGCGCTCCTGCACATCGATCAAGTGGTAGCCAAATTCAGTTTTGATCGGGTTGCTTAATGTGTTAAGTGGCCCGGTAAAGGAGTACTCGTCAAAATTCTTGACAGTCTGGCCACGGGTGATAAACCCAACAGAACCACCATTGGCCTTTGAACCCTTATCGTCGGAATACTTGTTCACCATATCCTCGAACTTTGCCCCAGCCTTGAGTTGCTTATAAACCGATTCGGCCAGCGTACGCATTTTCGCGTCCTCTGCTTCAGGCTTGTCTTTGGTGCCAAAGAGAATGTGTCGCACCTTAGATTGCTCGGGCGACCGGAAGTTGTCCAGGTTGTCGGAATAGAGCCGGCGCAGTTCTGCCTCAGTTACCTGCATCGAAGCCTGCACCGCGCTACCATCCAGCACATACAACTTCACTACGCGCGCTTCCGGAGTTCGGTAGTTGATCTTGTTCTTTTCATAATCGGCCAGTAATTCCGCTTCCGGAATCTGGATGTTTTGGCCTGTTTCGGCAGGGTCGATCACAACATAATCGAGCTTGATCTTCTCTTCTGAATCCCTGAATGCGTCTTCCACTTCTTTAGGTGTTGCAACTGCACTCATGAGCATCAGGGTGCGCAAACGTTGCGTCTCGATGTCTTTCTTCATGCTGTCTTCAAACTGGGCAATCGTCAGACCCGTCTGCTTCAGCATCATTTCGTACATCTGACGGCCAACAAATTTGCCATCCTGCCACAATGCCGGAACATCCTTTTGGATCTTCGTCGCAACATCTTTATCCGATGCAATCAGGCCCGTTTCGTTTGCGAAGCAAGCCACGCCCTTGACTGCCACATATTGATCTACAAACTGAGGAATAAAAATAGCTGCACTTTCGGGTGGAAGACTCTGTCGGTTCAACATCTGCTGTACCTTCAGCCGTACTTCCTTCGCAGAAACCGGCTGGCCGCATACCTGCGCTACCGTGTCGTCGCCAGGCCCCGCACCAAAACCGCTTGAACCAAAACCTGGAATCAGGGTTACAACCATCGACAAAGCAACGAGGCCCAAAAGGACTCCAAGAACAATACGCAGGTTGGTATCCTTGCGCCGGAACAAATCAAACATGCAAACTCCTGAACAATTGTGGTGTGGCGGGGGGTGCCGCTGCTTGCCTGTCAAAGGCAAACGCTTCTAAATTATAGCGAATTGCGAGTACTGACATCCAACATGGTGTGCACTTCTACGGAATCGACCTTGGATGGACCGGTAAACCGAGCGGATTCGCCTCTCTCCTCTGGGACGGCAAGCGTCTCAACCTCACCCAACTTGCCCGCCTCGACTCCCACGACGAAGTCCTCAATGCAGTTACAGGTCACAATTCCGCCTGGATCGGCCTCGACGCTCCCGTCATCATCAACAACCCCTCCGGCATGCGTCAGGCTGACCGCGCCGCCCACGAACTCTTCTCCCGCGAGCGTGCGGGCTGCTATCCGATCAATCTCTCTATGCCCTTCGTCCCAAAGGTGCTTGCCTTCGTCGAAACCCTCACTCAAAGAGGCTACTCCACCGCTCCACCCACCAACCGCCAGTCCCAAACCAGGCATCTCTTTGAAGTCTACCCACACGCTGCCGCCATTCGCCTCTTCAACCTCCCGCAAATTCTCCCCTACAAAAAAGGCAAGCTCGCCATCCGCAAAATCGCCCTCGCCCAATTCCGCGATCTCCTGGCCCACGGTCTTTCCCATCATCACCCCTCCCTTAAACCGCAAGACCTTCCGCCCATCGGCGATACCCTCGTGCAACTGAAATCCTGCGAAGACCAGCTCGATGCCGTCCTCTGCGCTTACGTTGCCGCCCACTTCTGGTACTGGGGCCTAACGAGAAACAATCTGCTCGGCCATCCCCCCGATGGCTTCATCGTCAATCCAAGCTTTTAAACTAAAGGAAACTCCGTGTCCACCAACCCCTTTGCCGAACTCCGCGAGAACTACCAGATGAATGGCCTTCTCGAAGCCGAGGCCCTCCCCAACCCAATCTCCCAGTTTCACCGCTGGTTTGATGACTGCCTCTCTACGAAACTCCTCGAAGCCAACGCAATGTCGCTAGCCACTGTCGCACCCACCGGTCAGCCTACCGTCCGCATGGTACTGCTCAAGGCGCTTGACGATCGAGGCTTTTCCTTCTTCACAAATTATGAAAGCCAGAAGGCCGGCGATCTCAACACCAATCCCAAAGCCGCTATTTGCTTCCACTGGAAAGAACTCGAGCGCCAGGTCCGGGCCTCTGGCACAGTCGAAAAGCTCAGCCGCGAAGAAAGTGAAATCTACTTCCGTGAGCGCCCCCGCATCTCGCAAATCGGTGCCTGGGCCAGCAACCAGTCCAGACCTATCGAAGGCCGCGAAACGCTGGAGGCCGCCAGACGTCTCTATGAACAGAGGTTCGAAGGCCAGCAAGTTCCCATGCCTGATTTCTGGGGCGGCTACCTTCTGCGTCCGGTAGAAATTGAATTCTGGCAGGGCCGTCCCGGCCGGCTTCACGACCGTCTGCACTATCATCTACAAAGCGATCAAACATGGCGTATCTCCCGCTTATCACCCTAGTTCTTCTCTCCGCCCAGGCGCAGGACAACCTCACCACCGTTCTCAAGCGAGTGGAAGTCCGTTACAACACAACCAAAACTCTCAAGAGCGAATTTGAGCAAACCATGGCCGTGGCCCAGGGCCGCCGCGTCACCGAGCGGGGCACGCTCTACCTCCGCAAACCCGGCCAGATGCGCTGGGAATATTCGCAACCCACTGGCAAGCTCTTCCTCAGCGACGGCAAAACGATCCACTACGTCACCCCCTCGGCCAAACGAGTCGAAGTCAGCCCCATGAAAGCCTCCGACGACCTCCGCGCCCCCCTCGCATTTCTTCTGGGCAAGCTCGACTTCGCCAAAGACTTCAGCCGTTTCGAGCATTCCCAGTCCGGCGCCCAATGGAAAGTCAAAGCATTCCCCAAAAGCGCCAAGTCTCCCTATGAATATGTCGAGTTCTTCGCCGAACTGGATGGCCGTCTTAGCCTGGTTACGGTAACAGGAAGAGACGGCTCCAGCATGTCCTACGCCTTCCGCTCCGAGCAGCGAAACTTGCCACTAGCCAACGAACTCTTTCAGTTCAAGGCCCCAGAAGGCTACGACCTCGTCACCCTCCGCAGCGAACCCTGACGCTGCCGCATAAAGAGCTAAGTATGAGTAAAAAGAAGAAACTACTCGATCCCATTCATCCAAGCCAAATTCCCGTCGAGGATTTCATGAAATCGCACGTGATCAGCATCAACAAGCTCGCAAGAGATCTGCAAGTCCCCCGGAATCGCATACACGCAATTGTTCACGGCATCCGCTCGATCACTGCCGATACCGCCCTTCGGTTGTGTGCCTATTTTGGTGTCTCCCCCGAGACCTGGCTGAATCTCCAATCCGAATTCGATCTCCGTCTCGCATTCCGCGGGATCGGCGGTGACATTAAGCGAACCGTTCACAAACTCGAAGCTGCGTAGTTCCTGCACAGCAACCCAAGCCCCATCCACGACCCCACAATCGAACTCACCCCCATCCCCATCAGCGGTACCGGGAATGCCCCAGCCATCGGGGCAAGCGTCACCACCGCAAGGTAACCAAAGAGCCCAACCGCGCCTGCTCTTACCGCTAAATCCTTCGACCGCACCAGCGCAAGTGGCGCCCCGGCCGCAGCCGCAAGCAAGCCCACTCCAGCCAGCCCGAGCACCGGCGTTATCCCAAACGCCAAGCCCACGATTCCTTCCACATCTGCAACCGGCAACAGCGGATCCGGCCGCCCCAAGGCTATCGCTGCGCCAACAACAGGCAGCATCGCGATCAGCAAACGCTCGGTCCACGACAACTCCAGCACAATCACCATCAATCCCACCGCCACCGCCAGTCCAGCCGCTTGTGAAGCATCCGGCTGCATTGCTAGAAGCAGGCTTAGCACTGGCACAATCCCCCAACTCGCCCGCCAGCGTAAAACCAGAACCGGCAGTGCCACCAACGCCAGAGGCAGCGTCAGTTGAGCCGAATTGAATCGCAGCGGCCCAAGCGATATCCAGCGATGCACTCCCTCGATGTCTGCAGAGAACAGGCTCCCCAGCAAACACACCAATGCAGGCAACACAAAAAACATAGCCGGCCAACTCTTCGGCAACCGGGCCAGCCCTGCGGCCAGCAGCGCTCCAATTACCCACGCCGCACAATGCCGGATCGCCTTCCCGCCCGTCGCCTGCGCAGCGGTAATGCCAATAATAACTGCCCCCAAAGAGCCCACAAAAAAGATACTGAAACCACTCATGGAATACATGGAAGCATGGATCCAGCACGATCGTTGGCTTGCTAACCTCAATCCATGCAAGTTCGAATCGCTCTGGTAGGAGACTACGACTCCAGGGTCATCGCCCATCAGGCAATCCCACTCGCATTGCAACTGGCCGGCCAGTTGCAAATCAGCTTCGACTGGAAGCACACGTCTAATCTCGGCCCCCTCGACGGCTACCACGGCGTCTGGTGCGTCCCGGCCTCGCCCTACGAAAACGAAGCTGCCGCCATTGAGGCGATCCGCTGGGCGCGAGAAACCAAAGTCCCCTTCCTCGGCACCTGCGGCGGCTTCCAGCACGCAGTCCTTGAATTCGCCCGCAACGTGCTCGGCCTCGCCTCCGCAGACCATGCAGAAACGGCGAAAAGTGAAGACTGCTTGGTAATCTCACGTCTTTCCTGCTCTCTCGTGGAGGTAGAAGAGCCAGTAGTTGCCGTGCCCGGCTCCCGCCTCGCCGCCCTCTACGGCCCAGGCGAAAACTACTTTGGTTACCACTGCAATTTTGGTTTTAACCCAAGCTTTGAAACAGCCTTCGAAGCTGCCGGCTTGCACGTCGTGGCGAGAGGTAACAACGGTGAAGCGCGAGCGATGGAATTAGCCGCCCACCCCTTCTTCATCGGCACTCTCTTTCAGCCGGAACGCCTTGCTCTGCAGGAGAAAAACTCACCACTTGTTGACGCTTTCGTCCAAGCCGTCACAGTCTTCCGCGATTCCAAGATCTGACAGCAAACCAAGGCTTGAAACAAGCAGGCTAACCTGGGCTCAAAAAAATATTGCATTCCGCAGAACCTTTTGCACGCCTGCTGGCTCCTTATCGTTGAAGGAGCTTGATCATGAAACTATTTGCAGCAAATGTAGGCAGCACAGACCGTGTTCTGCGTATCGCCGTCGGCCTCGGTGCCTTATGCTTAACTCAGTGGGGACCCGCCACCCCATGGGGTTACCTTGGACTCGTACCAATCATCACCGGTTTGGCCGGCGCCTGTCCTCTCTACAGCCTCTTAGGATTTTCAACTTGTCCCCTGAAGAACGCTCCGACGCACTAACCAGTCTTGCCGAAGCCCGTCCCGCACTTCTCCGTGTGGCGCGTTACCTCTCGCTCGATGCAAGCAAAGCCGAAGATCTCGTGCAGGCTACTCTGCTCAGCGGCATTGAACACATCGACAGCTGGCAAGGCCACGGGCCTATCCGGAACTGGCTCATCCGCATCCTCACGAATCAGCATCGACGCGGCTCACGCAATCGCGAGTCCACCGTGGACACTGAAACCTGGGAGCAATTGGCCTCCGATGCCGGCTGGGGCAGCGATGCCGGTGTTGATAGGAGTGAACAGATTGCTCAGGTGCAGCAAGCCATTCTGCACCTGTCGGAGCAGGATCGAGAACTTCTCCTACTGCGTGACGTCGAAGAGCTGGAAGGCAGCGAAGCTGCTGGAATCCTCGGCCTCACCCTCTCTGCCATGAAAAGCCGTCTCCACCGCGCACGCTTGCGCCTGTTGGCAGCTATTGAGAAAGGGCCAGCCATACCGCCTTTGTCCAATCTTCAGTGGACTGCAGAACCACCCACCACTCCAGTGCCCGCGATGACTTGCATGGAGGTCCTGCAGTGTCTTGCAGACTATCTCGACGCCACCCTGTCTCCACAGGCTGTCTCCGTTGTCGACGCCCACCTCAGCACCTGCAATCGCTGTCACCTCTTCAGCACCCGCTACGCTAGCCTTCTAGCTCAGCTCCCCCGGATTCCTGTCGGCCCAAAGTCCTGATTCTCTGCCAACTCGGCTAAACTTTCAGAATCGACAATCCCATGGTCAATACGAAAATCTTCAAAATGGCTTTCGTCAGTGTCTATCCTCACTACATCGCCAAGGTCGAAAAGAAAGGCCGTTCCAAAGAAGAGTTGCACACCATCATCCACTGGCTCACCGGCTACAACGAAAAAGCCCTCCAACAAATCTTGGTGAACAAAGTCGACTTCGAAACCTTCTTCGCCCAGGCCCCCCAAATGAACCCCAACGTCTCCAAAATCACCGGCGTGATCTGTGGCTACCGCGTCGAAGAAATCGAAGACAAGCTCATGCAACAGATCCGTTATCTCGACAAGCTTGTCGATGAATTGGCCAAGGGCAGGGCCATGGAGAAAATTCTGCGAGCCTGAAGCAGAGCCTCCAACACTGATATCGTGATCGAGGACAAAACATGCGTCAATCCATCCTCGCCTCCATCGCCGCAATCCCCTTACTGCTCGGTCAAGTCAAGACCGAAGTCCCTGAGCCCGAAGCTGGCGCCAAACCCGTCACAGCAGAGCGCATCAAAATTCATGGCTCAGCCCTCGAAGGAAATCTCGAAGGTGATGCGGTAGACCGCGATGTCCTTGTCTACCTGCCACAGAGCTACGCCAAAGACAAGAAGCGCCGCTATCCGGTCGTTTATGCCTTGCATGGCTATTCGATCGGCGCAGAGCAGTGGAGCAAAGAAATCCACGTCCCCCAAACGATCGAAGGCGCCTTCGCCAAAGGCGCAAAAGAAATGATCGTCGTCCTTCCAGACTCAAAGACCGTCCACAACGGTTCGATGTATTCAAGCTCGGTCACCACCGGCGACTTCGAGCGCTTCATCGCACACGACGTTGTCGCCCATATCGATGCCCACTACCGCACGATGCCACAGCGCGAAAGCCGTGGCCTCGTAGGCCATTCGATGGGCGGCTACGGTGCTACCAGAATCGGGATGAAGCATTCCGATGTCTTTGGCAGCTTGTACATCATGAGCCCTTGTTGCCTCGCACCCATGGCCGCCGGCAGGCCGGGGAATGCTGAAATGGCGAAGGCGATTGAAGAGGTCAAGACGCCGGCAGATTCCGCGAAGCTGCCCTTTGTTGCCCGGGCACAACTGGCGTCAGCGGCGGCATGGTCCCCAAATCCAAAGAATCCACCCCTCTTCCTCGATCTGCCCACCAAAGATGGCGTTCCACAGCCCGATGTAATCGCCCGCTGGACCGCTAACGCCCCACTCATCTTCATCGATCAATACATCGGAAACCTGCGCCGCTACAAAGCGATCTCAATCGACGTAGGCGACAAAGACGGCCTCAAGGCTGGCGCGGCGCAATTGCACGAAATCCTCGACAAGTATGGCCTCGCCAATTCTTTCGAAGTCTATTCAGGCACGCACACCAGTGCCGTCGCAGTCCGCTTTCAGAATTACGTCTTGCCCTTCTTCGCAAAGCACCTTTGCTTTGCACGCACCTGCCAGTAGCTGCGCATAGGTCACGCTACGAATCTAGGCAAACGCCCGGTATTCGTGCCGTAGTCCGTTGACGAGTCGATCCAGTTCTTCATACCTGTTATAGAGCGCTGGGCTTACTCGAATCACTGCTCCCGCTGCGATACCGCGTCGCGCAACTGTCAGCACCTTGTGTTTGTTCAACAAAACCGCAGACAGCCGCTGAGCCTGCGCATAGTCTTTGATCCCAGGCAGTCGAAAGCTGGTCACCGCTCCAAAGCGTGCAGGTTCTTCGGGAGTCAGAATTTCCATGCCTTTCAACTCGCGGACGCGCTCCACCCAATAGCTGCGAAGCGCTTGCAAATGCCGCATCTTGCGGCCCCCGCCAATCCGGTCGTGAAAGTCGATTGCCGCCGGAACACAAGGTGTTGCCGCAAAGTTGATCGTGCCAAGGCTCGTGCGGCTGCGTGTGTCTTCTTTCGGAAACATCGTGCTTCCCATGCACGGCTCGATGTCAGCTAGTCTTGCAGCACGAATCCAGATGCCACCACTCCCGATCGGCGCGTTCAACCACTTATGCAGCGAGAAGCCTACAAAATCAGCGCCCAGCTCTGCCAGCTTGAAGTCCAAGTGTGCAACCGTCTGCGCAGCATCCACAATCGTATCCACGCCCCGCGCTCGGGCCAGAGCGACGATCTCCTTAACAGGCGTCACCAGCCCGGTACGGTTGGATAAATGAGTCACCAGTAACATCTTGAGATTCGCGGGTGCTGCCTTCAACTGCGCCTCATAAGCGGCTAGAACATTAGCTGTCGTTGCCGGTTCTGGAATTGCAAACCGGATCACCTTGACGCCACGCGAGCCCGCTAGTGAGTCCATCGCCTGCTGCATCTCGTCATAGTCGAGATCGGCGTACATGACACTGTCGCCCGGCGAGAGACCCCGATACTGAAGAATCAGATTCTGCAGCGCTTCGGTGCCGTTGCGAGCCAGGGTGAACTCACTGGCGGGCGCACCCAGCAACGCACCAACCCTCGCTCGAACCTGCTCCATCCGCATCGTCCGCTCATTGCCGGGGATACCGTCGCGCACGAAATGAACATTCTGCCTCTGAATGAACTCGGTCTGCTTAAGGTATTCGGAGTAAATTTTGCGAGGCATCACTCCCCAGTAAGCATTCTCAAGGTTCGCAATACCCCGGTCGACTTCCCACAGATCCGGCAGCGCTTTGAGATCAATCGGCGAGCTCTCTCCTCTCGATTGCGCGGCGGCCAGCCCAGCTAAAGTGCCAACAAACTGACGACGTATCAACTGTGAATCCTCCTGCAAAACGACACATCTCAGGGTAGCGAACTTGTTGCCTTCTCATCTCCCAACAACCAACACATCGTCTCTACAATTGAGGAGCCCACCAGACTTTCCACTCACCTGCCTGGCCGCAAAATATTCCAGTTTTTCTCCCGCTGGCATATTTCTTAGATTTCAACTTGCCTTCTATAGATGTAGGCCGAAGCAATCCAATAGCCTGCGAATGAAAGTGCGGAGCACCTTTGACATGGACAATTCAACGGAACAAAATGCTGTGACGAAGTGGGAGTGGGTCCCATCCCATCCCGCCTTGCTGCCCAAAACACTCCGGGTCATGCCGCCTCCACCCTCGCCCCGCCCACGGCGGCTGCTTTTCGGTCTCCTGATAGCCTTACTCGCTCTTGGCTCTTCTGCGATTTATCTTCTTTGGTCTTCAATGCAGCAAGAGAGCGAAGCTCGAAAGCAGGCTCTCTTACGCCAACAGGCTTGGGAGCTGGAGTGGTGAGCAGAGTATCAGCGTCAGGCCAGAACCATGGAATCCTTGAAGAAACAAATTGAAATCGCGTCTGCACAGCCCACCTTGCCTCCCGAAAAAGCGCAGCCCCAGCAACCCGAAGCCCTGAAACCAAGCCCCTCCCGCGTCAATCCGCCCCTGCCTGCAGAATTGCCGAAACCTTCAGAAGTCACACCGGAGCTGCAGGCCAAAGAACGCGTCAAGATGGAATTGAACCCCGACGGAGATTCCCTCCCGCAAGACGACGAACCGAAGCGAAAGCGCGGCCTTACCAGGTTGCTAAAAAGCTCTCTCCTTGTCGATCGTGCCGTACTCACGACTTCTCTTTTGGTGCCACCCTCAATCCCGCTAACCCTGGCTCAGTCCCGACTCGGACGCCGCCTCACTGGCCGCATGTTGAAGAAAACGAAAACACACAAAGCCGTCGCCGCCAAAGTGGTCCGCGATGTCGGTGACATGCCCATTACCCAAAGGCGTCGCCGATAAACTCCCTGCAAGAGTTGAAGTCAGGAATCCCTTTCCAACTGAAGCACCTTGCAAAGAAACAGAGATAGTGCAAACGTTGCAGATCTTCAAATGCAAGATGCCGCATGCGCAACAACCGATAAAGGACGATTCTAACGATCGCTTGCTCGCGCTTCTAAGCTCAACTGCTCACCCGAGCAGCTCACTCACACCGCTCATTCGAGCGGCTCGCCCCAGGTACGGCCTGACGACATAGGTGACATTTGATTCGAGTTCGGGAGGTCAACCGCAACAGGGCAAGCCAAGCAGGAAGGCATCCTCTGAAAAGAAGACCTTCCAATGGCACACAACCCAAGCCATGCCGAGATCATTGCCGGCGCCGCCTACCTGCACGCCTCTCCCTCGAGCTAACAGCAATCGCCGTCTTCACGGTCTCGGGTTCCACGGCCCGACTGATCAGCCGCTTCCGCCCGCCAGGGCCGATCTATTCATTCACACCTTTTGAAGAAGCAGCCCAAAAGCTCTCGCTCACCTACGGAGTCACCGCGATTATCGTACCCAATACCGCTTCCACAGACGAGATGCTCTTGCAGATGGATCAGGAATTACAACGGCAAAGACATTTCAAGCCTCACGATCAGGTCGTCTTCGTCAGCGGTCAGCCAATCAGCGTTCCTGGAAGCACCAACAGGCTGAAGCTTCACCGCGCCGTTGAATAGGTGGCAATTCAAGGCTACCCGGCGACGGGTCTCATTAATCCGTCTTCGATCATGAGGATTCGATCTGCCGCATGAGCGAGGCGCTCATCGTGAGTAACCATCACAAAAGCGATTCCCACCTCGCTACTCATCTGTCGCATCAGGCGGAATACTTCTTCCCCCGAGTGGCTGTCAAGATTGCCTGTCGGTTCGTCGGCCAGCACGATCCTCGGGCGATTGGCCAACGCCCGGACAATAGCGCAGCGCTGATTCTCACCGCCGCTCATCGTGTCAGGGTACTTGTCGAGTTGTTCACCCAATCCAACTCGCACCAACAGGCTACGGATCCATTCCAATTCTTCGCTTGTAGCCTCGCCTTTTCTGATCAGGATCGGAAGCGCTGCATTCTCCAGACACGTCAATTCTTCCAATAAAAAATGCGCCTGAAAGACAAAGCCAACCACCTCACTACGAAGAACGGCAAGCCCGTCTTCAGTCAGGGTTGAGATATCCACACCATCGATCTTCACCACGCCCCCGGTAGGAATATCCAGTGCCCCAAGAATGTTCAACAGGGTGGACTTGCCGCTCCCGGATTGCCCAATGATCGAGATAAACTCTCCGGCAACAACGCGCAAATCAATTCCAAACAAGACCGGTGTAGGCACCTTACCTGGATAGGTCTTCTTCAGCCCGATCGTTTCAATTACTGCCTCGCCTGGAGCCGCACTCATCGCATTGCATCCACCGGGTTCATCTTTGCCGCACTGCGCGCTGGAAGCAAGGCCGCGAGTACCGTGGCTAAAGAGGCTGCCCCCATGGCCGCCAAAATGTAGATTGGGTCAAGGATCAATGGAAAGATTGCTTCCGGGCTCCCGCCACCCCGGCCTACAGCTTGCTTTGGGAGGCTGAGTACATAGACAACAGAGATTCCGGCAATCGCCCCCATGACACTGCCAGCGACTGCAATTCCAAGGCCTTCAAACAGAAACACCAGCATGATCTGATTGCTGCGTGCACCGATGCTCTTGAGAATGCCGATTTGCTTTGCCTTGCGTTGCACGGAAACAATCAGGACGGACGCGATTGCAAACGAGGAAGCGATCAGCGTAAAGCCTGAGATGAGATACGCGGAAGCCGACTGCGCCTGCAGAGAGGTAACAAAATTGGGAAACTCACTCGACCACGACTTCGCCTCACAATCAAGCAACACCGATAACCGCTCAGCCACAGCATCTGCGCCAAAAATATCAAAGACTTTGACATAGACCACGTTTACCGAATTGCCAATACCAAGCATGCTTTGGCCAGTGCGCAGCGTCACATAGGCACTGCCGCGACCTTGACCCTTAGAATAGATCCCGGTAATGCGCAGCGGTTCCGGCACTCCCGAAATGGAGGTAATGCGGATTCGGTCACCAATGCCGACGTTCAAGTCCTGCGCCAGTTCGTAATCAATGACAACCTCGTCGGCGGCAAGCCCGAGGTAATGTCCCCCAATCAGATTCTTTGTTACTGGCGTGATCCTCTCTTGCTCGGCGGGGTCTGCACCGGTAAGCGAAACTCCTACCGGGTTTGCGCCTTTCGAGGCGAAACCTTGGCCTGACACTGCCGCACTAACCGTTTGAACGTTGGGGATTGCACTTGCAACAGCCAGAACTGTGCGCCAGTCGTCGATGTTCTTTCTCTGGGGAGCTTGCAGTTCTGATCGTGAAGAGCTGAGCCCGCCTTTGCTGCCAGGAATGTCAGCATAAGGGATTGGTTTGCCTTCGGGTACTTGTACCGTTACGTGAGGGATGGCTTCGGTAAGCAAGGAGGTGAATTTCTTCTGCAGCCCGAAGATCAAACCCATGATGAAAATGACGATGATCACGCCCGAAGCAACCGCTGAGATCGTAAGCCAGGTTTGCCCACCTCCTGAGCGAAGATGCCGCCATGCGAGTTGGTACTCAAACCGGATTCGTAGCGGCAGTAAAGCAGTGATCGTCATGTTGGGAACTATTTTTTGATCCTGACAATGTCGCCGCTTTGGATCTTCTGCGGATTCACGACGACAAGGTCTGAGGTTTCCAGCCCCGCAAGCACTGGAGTGCCGTTAGCGGTGGGAGGCCGTGTCAGCACAATTTTTTCGAATGCACGATCTCCCTCAACAACAAGTGCGACGGTACGATCGCCAGATCGCCGCAACGCGCTGGCAGGCACAAGCAAACGCAGCGCTGCTTCACTCGTGACAAGATTCACATTCAGCGTCTGACCCGATTTAAGCCACGCCGGCGGCGATATGGGCTCCAGCTTGATCGATACAGTTCCACGAATGGTGTTGATGGAAGGGGAAATTTCTTTGAGACGTCCTTCGAAGGTCTGTCCCGGGAATGCAGAGGCAGAGAGCAATCCTTTTTGTCCGACCGTAATGTCAGCAAGATTGCTTTCGTCCAGATCAATGCGAATCTCAAGTGCATCGCTCACCAATCCGAAGAGCCCTTGTGCATTGACAATCTGGCCCAGTTCGACATGGACGGCCGTGATGGTGCCTGAAAAAGGCGCTACGATCTTTGCCTCACTAGCCTCCTGACGAACCACCAGCAAAGCCTGCTCCGCTTCCTTCAATCGATCGCGCGCCAATTCAACATCTTCCTTTCGAGGAGTAGAGCGCAGGGTTTGCAATTGAGCTTCGGCCAGTCGGATCGATGCAGTGCCAGATCGTGACTTGGCTTCTGAGGCAGCAAGCGCTGTAGCCGTTGCGTCTACTTCGCTTCTGGAAACGACACCGGCTTTTGCCAGCTCCTGCGTTCTAACCTGTGTTTTGCGCGCCAACTCAAGCTCAGATACTGCCTGCGCAGCCAACGCTTTGGCCTGACTTATCTGCATCTGAGTTACCTGAAGATCCGAGGCCAAAGGGCCTCTCGACGTCAACTTAAGTTGGGCTCTCGCCGACACAACAGCAGTTTCCGCCTGCTTCACCTGAGCCTGGGTTATGTTGTTCTTCAACACTGCCAGTGCTTGTCCAGCCTCGACATGATCACCAAGCTTCACATCAAGCCGCACTACCAAGCCGTTAAACGAGGCCCCGATCATGGATTCACGCACCCCACCCACCAGGCCACTGCTCGCGATCGTTTCATGGATCGATACAAGAGTTGGCCGAAACAGTGTCACCTCAACCGGCCGGTGAAGAAACCAATACACAGCCCCGCCAAGCGCGAGCCCTACAATGAGAAGTCCAGGCAGCCAGCGGCGCACCCGGCCGGGCTTCGAGTCTGCTTTCTTAAGGTATGCAGCATCGGTCGGTAATGCCGGCGTTAGCGTTTGGATCTGCTCAACAGGCTTTGCTGCCGGCACGACGGACTTGGGTTCTGCGCTCAAACAGCCTCCGCCGACGAGATTTCAAACTCGTCCAATGATTTGCTCATTACTCTCTTTCGCATGCTCTAACGTCTACGGAACGCCTCTCAGGAAGCAAGCGCTTTTTTCGTCAATCCCCAGGCTTGCTCCAATTGCCGAACGCGGCGAGCACCGTCGCTCTGCAGATTGACAATGCGGTTTTCAATCTTCGTTTTTAAGTCGCCTGAAGCCCTGGATGCCTGCGCCTGAAGCGCATTCAGCTTTGCTTCAGTCTCGTGACTCAGTTCTGCAATCCGGCTTTTTAAACGGTCTGCAGTGCTACGCTCCAGATCCTCGAGCGCCGAGATGCTTTCCTTGAGACTGGCCTTGCCATCTACCTTCGCGTGTTCGTATTCTGCTTTAAGTTCGGAAAGCTCTGCCCGGATAGAAGCCATCTCCTTCTGGGACAGATCATCTTCGACAACAGCCCGCCAGTTACGATGTACAACGCCACCCAGCGCCTGCATGCGCGTATTGAGTGGAGTCACCCACTCTTCTGTTATCTCGGCCACCACTGCTACCCTGCCTGGAGTCAATGCCTTCGACACATCCTCAATGAACGATTTGCCTACTCCGAGATTTGCCAGATCGCTGAAGCTGCCCATCAAAGCGCCACCGCCAAAGCCGATGGCCGCCCCGATCGGGCCGCCTAGTAATCCAATGAGCCCACCCGCCAGCGCACCAACAGTGATTCCCAAAGGGCCATGATCACTTTCCCGTTGGATCGACAGCTTGCCATCCAATCCCTTCGCAACTACAGACATGCCGTAGAGGGTCAGGCTTCCTTCAGCATGCAGGGCGTCGAGAGCCCGAGTGCCTTCGTAGGCCTTCGTTTCATCGGCAAACGATACAAAAATGAATTTGCTCATGGTTCTTTCTCTTTCGTGGGAGTCTGCAGCAGTTCTTAAAGGAGCGCTTTAAGCGCCGCTTGCAGCGAAGGCAGATTGCTGCTTTTCTGCTTCGATCCAATAAGGAGGCTGTCCGTAATGGAAGTAGAGTTTGTTCTCGTATTCACGATTTACCGGCACACTGTCCAAATACTCAGGACAGTTTTGAATGGCCTCCCGCGTCACAGCCACAAAGACCTTCGAGTCTCCCCAACTGACACTTTCCACCCAGTCTGGCGACAGAAGTACTTTTTTGCCCGGCCACCAATTCGTCGTGTCCACTTCGAGGTAGCGAATGGCCCAGGCTTCATCATCAACAAGAAAATCTTCGATATGTCCAATTTCGCCATCTTGGGTTTGGACGTGATAACCAGTCACTGCCTTTGTGCTGCGCAGGCTTGAATCGCCAGACCCTTTGCCGACTCGTTCCTCAGTAATGCTTTGCGCTTCCCACATCGGAACCATTCCCCCCGGCGAATAGGAAGGTCCCCAGATGTAAGGGCCCTGCCAATAATAGGGATAACCGTAGTAGCCGTAGTAATCCGCCTCATGCTGCCGCGAAACCGGCCGTTGCGTATCGATGTCCGGTGCATTTTCAATTTGCTTTCGCGTCAGGGATACGTCGATCCTGCCGGTGGTCCAGTCGGTTTGAAGAATAGAATGCGGCGTAATCAGCACATTCCGTCCGTTCAACCAGTTGCCGGTATCTACCGTTAAGTAGCGAACCCCCCAGCGTTGATCATCGAAATAAATTTCGCCGACGCTTCCGATTTCTCCGTCACTGGCACGGATGACAAGCCCCTTGAGATTCTGGCTCTTTGTTAACATAAACGGCCCTCCCGGCCAAATGAAGTCATATTGATTCTGGTTTTGTGAAAAAGAAGTTAGCGCGCACCTGCGGCAACAGTATGTGTGTCTTTTCCAATGATCGACAGGCTTTGCAGATCGATTCCCGCACGCTGAAGTTCTTTCACTCCCTGCTCTGCACCTGGATGTGATCCGTAAACAGCGACCACCGAATTCTGTTCGTTCATTTTCCAGTCTCCTGTCGAATGCCAGTGTTTAACTCTGTTCAGACACTAGATCCATAAGCACGACAAGAACCACTTCTAATTACTCAATACCTGGCAATCGAATCTACTCGCATCCGGGAAAGCACTTGCCGACCACTGACCGAAAGCAGTCACTTGACGGGATGCGGTCAGCAAATGGTTCCGCCCTCACTGCGCAAAGTGACTGTGTGCCAACAATGTTCCACTCCTGCCATTGCGAGGCTATGGCCCGCGACTTGCACATTGTGGGCTATGACGTCGAAACAATACGCTTTCCTCGCAGGCGCGGACATTGGCCCGCTTGCTGCCACCGCCTTGATGATCCGGGACGTTAGTGTTCCTGGCGCAAACATCACGATCCTGGAATCCTCACCGGTTCTTGGTGGCAACTTGGACGGAGCAGGCGATCCCGCAACCGGATATTCAATACCCGGCGGGCTAAGGTACCTTTCAGCCGCACTTTGCCAATCAGCCGTCAGACTTTCAGGTCTTTTGGGGTTATTCGCTCTCACCAGATCGCATTGGAAGAAACGTTGCCAAATCGATCACCGAGTGCCATGGCACAGAAATTCTTCACGAACTCTCCGGGCATCAACGCTTTGATCTCGATCCGCCCATGCTGGATGACTCACCTCACCAGTATTTTCATGCCTCGTCTGCGGGGAACCCGTCCTTCTCCAACAACACCTCACGTAATCGCTATGCAACGGCTAAATGCAATGGAACCAAATCAAGGCGAACTCTTGACAATCAATGCGGGATCTTCCAGCATCCGCTTCGCCATTTTCGAAGGCACCAATCCACCGCAGAAGCGGCTCTCGGGAAAGATAGATCGAATTGGTCTTCCTGATACAGCCCTCACCCTGACCCAACACAATGGCATCCATCGCGAACCCTTAAAGATAACCGCATCGGGCCACCAAACCGCTCTCAACTTTCTGATGAACTGGCTCGATGCAGAGCCTCTCTTCGCCTCGGTTCGTGCCGTAGTTCACAGGGTGGTTCATGGCATGAATCATTCCCAACCTGAAAGGATTTCTCCAAAACTCATTGCAGAGTTGCTCCGCATCACTCCCTTTGCCCCAGAACATCTCCCACGCGAAATTGCCTTGATGGAAGCTTTCACCAAGCGCTATCCCAGGCTGCCCCAATTCGCTTGCTTCGATACAGCTTTTCACCGCACCATGCCTGCTGTTGCCAGGCTATTGCCGATCCCTCGGCGCTATTCAACCGATGGAGTGGAGCGCTATGGCTTCCATGGCCTTTCCTACACCTATCTCCTCGATGCTCTGCGCGATCTTGATCCGAAGCTCGCCCGCGGCCGTGTGATCTTTGCTCATTTGGGCAACGGAGCCAGTCTCGCTGCCGTCCGCAACGGCAAGAGTATCGACACAAGCATGGGCCTCACTCCAGCCGCGGGCCTGATGATGGGCACTCGAACCGGCGACATCGATCCTGGCCTGATCGGTTACTTAAGCCGCAATGAGTCGATGACAGCGACCCGCTTCGAGCGTATGGTCAACCACGAGTCTGGCCTCTTGGGTGTTTCTGGCACAAGCTCTGACATGCGGGATTTGCTCTTGAAGGAATCAACAGACTTCCGCGCAGCCGAGGCAATCGCTCTGTTCTGTTATATGGCCAAAAAGTGGATTGGCGCATTCGCTGCTGTGCTTGGCGGTTTGGATGCCCTTGTGTTTTCCGGGGGCGTCGGCGAAAACTCGCCTGTCGTTCGCGCCCGCATTTGTGACGGCTTGAACTTCCTCGGCCTCAGCCTGGACAAGCGTCGCAACTCGAGAGCTTCAACCGTCATCTCCACAACTGGCAGTCCAGTTCCGATTTATGTGATTGCAACGGACGAAGAGAAGGTGCTGGCCAAACAAGCCTTCCAACTCCTCCGTCGCCGAAGGATCCCCATTGATCGTTGATACCCTGCCTGAGTCCACCAAAATCGAAGATCCCCCCTGGCATAGCCGGTCCTGCGACGACGCTCTGAATAACTTGGAGTCTTCAAAGCAGGGATTATCCAGCGCAGAAGCTGCACAGCGCCTCAATCAAAATGGACCTAACGAACTGAAACAAGGCCAGCAAATCAGCGCCATCCATCTGCTGGCAACACAGTTCAAAAGCGTAATCATCTGGGTTCTGATCGCTGCGGGTTCCGTATCCGGCATGCTCGGCCAGTGGATGGACGCAATCGCGATTCTGGCCATCGTTGTGCTAAACGCGGCCATCGGCTTTTATCAGGAGTTCAGGGCCGAACAATCGATTGCCGAGCTGAAGACAATGACAGCCCCCAAGGCCACAGTAAAGCGCGGTGGCGAACTGGTTTCGATTCCTGCCGCTGAAATTGTCTTGGGAGACATCCTTTCACTCGAAGCCGGTGACCTGATTGCAGCCGATGCCCGCATTCTCGAAGCCTTTTCGCTGCGCTGCACGGAAGCTGCGTTAACGGGCGAATCCGATGCGGTAACAAAAACTCCAGACACGCTCGATCAGGTTGACACTCCACTCGGCGAGCGAAGCAATCTTGTCTTCCTGGGCACCAGCGTTTCAGCCGGACGCGGCGAGGCTGTTGTCTTCGCAACGGCCATGAACACCGAGCTTGGCAGGATTGCGCAACTGATCAACACAGCAGCAGGCGATAAAGGTACTCCATTGCAGCGTCGCCTCGATGCTTTGGGCCAGGTTTTGCTCTGGGCTGCGCTCGCAATCGTAGCGCTGCTTTTTGGTCTGGGCTGGCTGCGAGGAGCCGGGATCCTCGATCTCTTCCTTACCTCGATCAGTCTTGCCGTGGCCGCGATTCCAGAAGGCTTGCCCGCACTGGTCACCGTTGCACTTTCGGTTGGCGTTGTTCGCCTGGCTCGTCGCGGAGCGCTGGTGCGCAAACTGGCAGCAGTGGAAACCCTGGGCTCAACCGCTGTAATCTGCACTGATAAAACTGGCACCTTAACGGTGGGTGAGATGACCGTGCGCTCGCTCCACGTTGCAGGCCTTACCTATCAGGTGAGCGGCGAAGGCTACGGCCCTGAAGGGGAAATTCAGTGGCAGGGCCAAAAGGTGCAAGGGCCCCATTTGTTGGCCCTGCAGGAACTGGCAAAGATCCTGCTCGGCTGCAATAGTGCTCACCTCAATCAGGAAGGCAACCGGTGGAAAACTGTCGGAGATCCAACCGAAGGCGCACTCCTCACTGCGGGCGCCAAGACGGGTTTGGATCGCCAACAGATCGAAACAGACTTCCCAAAGATCGAAGAAATCCCCTTCGACTCAGACCGCAAGCGCAGCGCCATCATTCGCCGGATGCCGGACGGAAACCTCCGTACTTTCCTCAATGGCGCCCCCGGTGTTGTCCTCAACTTGTGCACTCACATTTTCACCGGATCCAGTGTGCGGCCCTTGACCACACAAGACCGTAAAAGCATTCTCGAGGAGACCTCGATGATGGCCAGCCAGGCACTGCGCGTAATCGCCTCAGCATACGGTGATCAACAGGACCCCTCGCCAAAGCCTCTCGACGCATCCCTGTTCGAGAGCAACCTGGTTTTTGTTGGCTTGTCCGGTATGTATGATCCTCCACGCCCAGAGTGCAAAAGTGCAATTGCGTTGTGCGTCGATGCCGGGATTCGAGTGGTCATGATTACTGGCGATCATCCTGCAACGGCGGTCTCAATCGCGCGTGAACTCGGCATTCAGTCTGGCAGCGCCGCTCTTACCGGCATCGAGCTCGACAAAATGTCTCCGCAACAACTCGAACAGCGTGCACCAGAAATCGCGGTCTATGCCCGAGTCACAGCCGAACACAAGCTGCGCATCGTCAAAGCTCTAAAGGCCAACGGCGCCGTCGTCGCCATGACGGGTGACGGCGTCAACGATGCACCGGCAATCCAGGGCGCAGACATTGGCATTGCCATGGGCAAAGCTGGAACGGAAGTCACCAAACAGGCCGCCGATCTGATCCTCACCAACGACAACTTCACAACCATAGTGGCGGCCGTAGAGGAAGGCCGGGGTATCTACAGCAACATCCGAAAAACGCTGCAGTACATGTTGGCTGGCAACACCGGTGAGCTGCTTCTGATGGCCGGCTGCGTCGCAATCGGCTATCCGGCTCCACTGCTTCCCATTCATCTGCTCTGGATTAATCTGGTCACCGACGGATTGCCCGCCCTGGCCCTGGCCACAGATGCTGTCGATCCCGATGTCATGCAGCGTAAGCCGCGCCTCAGGTCTGAGCGCATCACAAACCCCAGATTCCTCCAGACGATGCTAATAACCGGCCTACTCACCGCAGCCGTTGCATTCGCGGTCTTTCACTACAGTGTGAAAACAGAAAGCCTCGCATCTGCCCGCGGCAATGCATTCGCCGTGCTCGTCTTCGCCGAGCTCTTCCGCTCATTCGGTGCCCGCAGCGAGACAAAGCCAATTTGGCTGATCCCTCTGTTCTCCAACCTGAACCTTGTCGCTGTGGTGATCTTCTCCATTGGGCTGCAAGTTTGGAGCCAGCACAACACAATTCTGGGAGGCTTCCTGGGCATCCCACCCATGGCCTTCTCCAACTGTCTTCGCCTCATGGCACTGGGCACGATTCCCCTACTAGTGCTTGAAGGCATAAAGACAATACGTCACATCCGGAAACCGGCAGCAAGACAATAATATGAACACAGCACCAACCCTGACGCAAGAAATGCTTCACAAGATCGACGCATATTGGCGCGCAGCCAACTATCTGTCAGTGGGTCAGCTTTATCTTTCTGACAATCCTCTGCTCAAACGCCCGTTGACGCTTGCCGACGTAAAGCACATGCTCCTCGGCCATTGGGGTACGACGCCAGGGCAGAACTTTATCTACGCGCACCTCAACCGCGCAATCCGGAAATTCGATCTCGACATGATCTACGTCTCCGGTCCAGGCCACGGTGGCCCGGCGCTTGTAGCGAACACTTACCTTGAAGGCACCTACAGCGAAGTCTATCCCGCAATCAGCCAGGACGAAGCAGGCCTCCAAAAGCTCTTCCTGCAATTCTCCTTCCCCGGCGGAATTCCCAGTCACTCCTCACCCGAGTGCCCCGGGTCGATTCACGAAGGGGGTGAATTGGGTTATTCCCTCAGCCATGCCTTCGGCGCCGCTTTCGACAACCCCAACCTGATCGTTGCCTGCGTAGTCGGCGATGGCGAAGCAGAAACCGGCCCCCTCGCTACCGCCTGGCATTCCAACAAGTTTCTTGATCCTGCTACCGATGGTGCAGTCTTGCCGATACTCCATCTCAATGGCTATAAGATTGCCAACCCCACGATTCTGGCCCGCATCACGCGCGAGGAATTAGAGCAGCTCTTTCGCGGCTACGGCTGGACACCCTACTTCGTCGAAGGAATTGACCCAGCATTGATGCACGAGGCTATGGCCACCGCTCTTGACCAGGCCGTCGAACAGATACAAACGATCCAGACTCATGCGCGACTCAATGGCAGCGCTGCCAGGCCGCGTTGGCCGATGATAATTCTCAATTCGCCAAAAGGCTGGACCGGCCCGAAACAAGTGGATGGCATCCAAATTGAAGGCACCTTCCGCTCACACCAGATCCCGATTTCAGACCCGGCTACCCATCCCGGTCACCTCCAGCTTTTGGAGGATTGGCTGAGGAGTTACCGTCCCGAAGAACTCTTCAATCCACAGGGCCGCCTGCTTGCAGAACTGGCTGAACTCGCACCCCTCGGCACTCGTCGCATGGGCTCCAACCCGCATGCCAACGGCGGCAAACTCCTGCAAGATCTGGCGCTGCCCGACTACCGCGCTTACGCTGTCGATGTGCCCTCACCGGGGCTTCGTGGCACAGGCGACACACACATACTCGGGCGATTCTTGCGCGACGTGGTGACGCAGAACGATTCACAAAAAAACTTCAGAGTTTTTGGGCCGGATGAAACCCTCTCGAATGGACTCGAGGCCCTCTTTGAAGTCACAAACCGGCAGTGGGATGCTGAAGTGCGGGCCAACGATGAATTTCTGGCCCCTGCCGGCCGTGTGATGGAAATGTTGAGCGAGCACCAGTGCGAAGGGTGGCTCGAAGGCTACTTGCTCACCGGCCGTCATGGCTTGTTCAATTGCTATGAGGCGTTCACCCACATCGTCGATTCCATGCTCAATCAACATGCAAAATGGTTGAAGGTTTCTGCACACATTCCCTGGCGAGCAAAGATTGCTTCTCTAAATTACCTGCTCACTTCGCACGTCTGGCGCCAGGATCACAACGGCTTCACGCACCAGGATCCCGGCTTTATCGGCCTTGTCGTAGACAAGAAGGCAGAGATTGTCCGTGTCTATCTGCCGCCAGACGCAAATTGCCTGCTTTCGGTGATGGATCACTGCCTGCGCAGCCGTCATTACGTCAACGTTGTCATCGCCGGTAAACACCCAGCCCCTCAGTGGCTCACGATGGATGCCGCCGTTGAACATTGCGCAGCAGGAATCGGCATATGGCAGTGGGCCAGCAATGATCAGTCATCGAGTCCTCACGTTGTAATGGCCTGCTGCGGAGACGTACCAACCCTGGAGACGCTTGCAGCAGTTTCAATCCTCCGCAAGCATTTGCCCAACCTCAAGATCAGGGTTGTAAACGTCGTGGATCTCATGAAGCTTCAGCCGCCATCCGAGCATCCCCACGGCCTCAGCGATTCTGGCTTTGACGCGCTCTTCACCACCGACAAGCCTGTCATCTTTGCCTTTCATGCCTATCCCCGTTTGGTGCACCAACTCACCTACCGCCGCACCAATCATAAAAACATCCACGTGCGTGGCTACAAAGAAGAGGGCACAATCACGACACCCTTTGACATGACAGTGCTCAATGATCTCGACCGTTTTCATTTGGTGATGGACACAATCGATCGCCTTCCGCAAACGGGCGAGGCCGGCCAGCAATTGAAAAGGGAACTCCACGACAAGTTGATCGAGCACAAAAGCTACATCAACAAGAACGGCCAGGATATGCCGGAAATCCGGGATTGGCGATGGAGCTAAACTCTGCCCTATTTGTAGAAAGAGACAATCCCCACGCCTTCCTTCAAACGTCCACCCGAACCAGAGTCAGCCTCTGCACTCATGGAGACCACACCGACATAGGCTGGGCGCAATTTGAATCGCGCAATGAGATATCGCTCCACCTGCATTGCCCGTTGGCGCGCTTGCAGATACTGCTGAGAACTGCTTCCTGCCCCGGGGAATCCCTCAATCATCAGCGGCCCGTTGCGAGGAAAGCGAAGAGCCTCTGTCATGGCTTTATCCAGCATGAGCTTGCCGTTTGCACTCAGAGTTTCGCTGCCATCCACTCCCACTACATAAAGGTCTGCGCTGTCTATCCAAACCCGGTACTTTTTGAATCCTTTGGCGAATCCGGCTTTCTTATACTCCGCCGTTGTCAGTGCACCAAGATCGTAGAAGCCGCGTCTCTTGAAGAATCCACGAAAAAAGAAGTTGTGCTTCAGCGCCTCGGTGTTGTCCGAGAGGTCTGACATGGCCTCGTTCGCTCCGGCCAGCGTCCGCTGCAGTGTTTCACTTACGCCACCTTCTCCAGGTGCACCTTGAAACTTCTCAACTGCCGCCTTCAGTTGCACGGTAATCTGCTGCAGATTCTTCACCGTCTTCTCTACTTCGGGCACAATATCGCTTGCTTCCACCCGGTCTACAATCTTCCTTGCCCCAGAAGCGCTTTCGCCGATTTGATCGACAACGTTTTCGGCCTTTTTAACGCTGCGCTTCACACTGGCCTGCATTTCCTGGTCTTTGAACATTGCTCCAACCGCGCCTTCACCCTGTTCTACGCCATCAAGAATCTCCCCGAGATTGGCGCTGATTCTGTCGGCAGACACGAGGATGCTCTGTACCTTGGGGGTCGCCCCTTTGATCATCAGATTGGCTGACCTCGAAACATCTTCAATTTGGAGAAGCGTAGTGGTGAGTTGCTCTTTCGCTCCTGCAAGAATCACATTGACTTGTTTGACAGCACCGCTGATCTCGTCTGCCAGATTCCCCCAATCAAATGGCTCAGTAGCTCCAATCTTGGACTTGTTTTGGGCAACCGGCTGTTCTGACGTTCCGGTATCGATTTGAAGATACTTGTTCCCGAGCAGGCCATCGGTCTGGATGCTGGCAACAGAATCCTGACGGACGATCGGATGCAGGCTCTCGATAATCCGGAAGTGCACACGGAACTTTGCCTCTGGCCTGGAAGGGATTTCAATACTGGTAACCGTTCCGGCATCCATTCCTGCAACACGCACCTTGCCGCCCTTGACGATACCGGTAATCCTAGAGAACTCCGCATAAAGCTCGAAAGAACGTGTAAAGAGTTGATTGCTATTTCCGATCAGAAACAGCCCTACCGCAAAGAGCAGCAGACAACTGAACACGAAGATTCCTACGACAACTGTATTTTTGTTTTTCATCTTTACCCGGCCTGCTGAGAACTCATAAAATCGCGCACCAATGGTTCTTCACTCCGCTCGAGTTCCTCAACGGTTCCCTGAGCAAGCAATTCTCCCTGGTCGAGAAACGCCATTTGGTCTGCAAGGCGGCGCGCGCTCTGCATATTGTGTGTCACCACCACAAGCGTCGTGTGTTGGTCTGTCTTGATGTCAACCAGGAGCTGATCGATTTCGTTTGAGGTAATCGGGTCCAGGCCGGCACTCGGTTCGTCAACCAGCAGAATCGATGGCTCTACAGCCAAAGCTCGGGCAAGCCCGGCTCTCTTCTGCATTCCACCCGAGAGGTTTGCTGGCATGCTGTCATACTCTTTACCCAGACCCACTCTTTCCAGAAGGCTTGTGGCTTGATGGCGAATTTCTTCATCTGACTTTTTGGTGTGTCGGCGAAGCGGAAAGGCAACGTTCTCACCAACAGATAGCGAATCAAAAAGAGCCGCGCTTTGAAAGAGAAAGCCCATGTGCATTCGGATACTGGATAGTTGGTTGCTGTCAAATTTGGTAATGTCTTCTCCGTTAACCCTGATTACACCGGAGTCAGCTTTCAACAAACCACACAACAGCTTCAGCGTGACGCTCTTGCCGGTACCGCTTCTGCCGAGGAGAACAAATGCCGTGCCAGTAGCAACAGAGAAGGATACATTCTTCAGCACCGTGCGCGAACCAAATGCTTTCGACACGGAGGCAAATTGAAGTACATCTGCTTCCGTTGTCATGCCCCACCTACCGGAAACAGAAAAGCAATGAGCCGCACAAGAATGACGTTAACCACAATCAACAGCACTGATGAGAGAACAACGCTTTGCGTAGAAGCCCTTCCTACTCCCTCGGCACCACCCGTTGCGTTGTAGCCGAGGTAGGAAGATGTCGTGCCGATGATAAAGCCGAAGACCAGCGTTTTCAGCGTTGGAGGCACATAGTCAGAGAAGGCCATGCTACTGAAAGCAGCCTCAAAATAATAGGTAAAGGGCGTAGCGGCAATAGAGGATTCTGCCAGATAGCTTCCCAGCAAGCCAGAGAAGTTCATAAGAACCGTTAGTAGCGGCAAAGCGATGACGCAGGCAATGATTCGCGTGACTGCCAGGTAGTGAAGCGAATTCACCGCAAGTGATTCCAGGGCATCAATTTGTTCAGTAACTCTCATCCCACCCAGCGCAGCGCCGATCCCTGCGCCGACTCGGCCCGCAACAAGCAGGCCGGTCACCAGCGGGCCGGTTTCCATTACCAGTGCGAATGCTAAAGCAGTAGGGATCATCGATTCGGCACCGAATCGCTCCAGTGTCGATCTGGTATGCATCGACAGAACCCCTCCAACAGCCAGTCCCGAGAGCAGGATCAGCGGCGCCGAACGCCAGCCTATCTCAGCCAACTGCCTGATGATCTCGCCGCTTTCAAATGGTCTGCGTACGGATTGACGAACCGTCTCCAGCGCAAACAGGCTCAGACCACCCAAAAATGAAAGGCCCGATTCTGCCGTGGAGAGACCCTCCTGCAGCAAAGACGGCTGCGGATCTAGAGAAGTCTGATTCAAGTCACAACCTCTCAAAGTGAATTGCCGCTGCAGCGTTTGGAAGCACCACAACTTGACTACGATTGGAAGTGCAACGGCTTGCCATCACTGTGGCTTGTGCATTTGTGTCACCAAACTTCATTGCTTGGAATTCCGCTTTGTTTGGATCTTAATGGCGACTGCATTCAGTCAAAGCGACTACCCACAGTCACCTATTGAACTTTGGGGGGGAAATCAGCGCTCCGTGAGACGGTCTCGCCTGCCGAGAATTGCTTGCGCAACTCTACGAGGTTCGCCATTGCTCCATCAAACGCCGCATTACCGAGAAGGAGATGCGAGGGCGGGTTGCCAGACTCAATCGCTTTCACAATTGCCTGTGCGGCGCGAACCGGGTCGCCTTCCTGTTTTCCTGAAATGCTGCGCAGCATGCTCCTTGCCATCCCTGCGGTGTCGGCGTAAGCGTCAATTGTCGTTTTGCTCTCATTGGCCGAGCGCCCCGCCCAGTCGGTGCGAAACCCACTCGGTTCCACAACCATTACGCTAATGCCGAGCGGCTCCAGTTCTTTGCGCAACGCTGCTGACAATCCTTCCACCGCAAACTTGCTGGCATTGTAGTATCCGAGCGCTGGAAACCCAACCAGACCTGCAATAGACGACACATTCACGATGCTGCCGCCAGCCTGCCGGCGCATCCCCGGAAGGGCTGCCTGAATCATCCGCCCCATTCCAAAAACGTTCACCTCAAACATCTTCCTTACCTGCTCTTCTTCGCTTTCCTCTACGGCTGCAAAGTAGCCGATACCTGCGTTGTTCACAAGAACGTCGATACGGCCGAACTTTTCTTCCGCTGCATGAATGGCTGCGTCTACTTGTCCCTGATCGGTAACGTCAAGCTCTAGAATTTGCGCTTCACCTTTCGACCCGAGATCGCGAATCTTCTCCGGGTCGCGTGCTGTGATTACGGCTCGATAGCCGCTTTCCAGAACGTGTGAAGCCAACTCCCGGCCAAAGCCCGTAGAGCAGCCGGTAATGAACCAGACCGGCTTACCGGTCGCTGTGGATGTGTTTTTTGTTTGTGTCATTGGATTATTCTGCTGAGTCAATAGAGCTGACTCGAATTAGTTTCTTGTTTACGAACTCCTGGATTCCCATACGCGACAGTTCCCGGCCATAGCCTGAGTTCTTGATTCCGCCAAACGGCAAATCTGGCGCTGTCCAGGTGGGGTGATTGATGAAGACCATGCCCGTGTCAATCCTGCTGGCGAGCCGCTTGCCGCGGGCGATGTCTTTGGTAAAGATGGATCCGCCGAGCCCGAACTCAGAATCGTTGGCCAGAGCCACCGCTTCCTCTTCATCCTTTACCCGGAAGAACAACGCAACCGGGCCAAAGAATTCTTCGCCAAACGCCGGATTTGCTGCTTCAATTCCTGTGAGTATCGTCGGCTCGAAAAACCATCCCTCCCGCTCGATGCGCTTTCCGCCCATCACAACCCTCGCCCCGTTCTCAACCGCCGCATTCACTTGCCCCAGCAATTGCTCGAGCGCCGCTTCCGACGACAACGGTCCAAGACTGGTTGTTTCATCCATTGGGTCCCCCGCTCGAAGCGCGCCAAGAGCCTTCTGGAATTGCTCCAAAAACTGCTCAGCCACTTCTTCCACCACAATAAAGCGCTTGGCGGCAACGCAGCATTGCCCGTTGTTGTTCATCTTGGCCCACACCGCCCATTGCACTGTCTTGTCGAGATCAGCGTCATCGAGCACAATAAACGCATCGCTGCCGCCGAGCTCCATAGTGGACTTCTTCAAATTCAACCCTGCACGCGTCGCAACCAGCTTTCCGGCTTCAACGCTTCCAGTCAACGCAACACCCTTGATGCGTGCATCGTCGATAACCTGGTTCACTTGGTCGTGAGTGATTTGCAGGTTTGTATACGCACCAGCAGGTGCTCCCGCATCGATCCAAATCTGCTCAAAAGCAATGGCGCATTGCGGAACAGATCCCGAGTGCTTCACCATCACGACATTTCCCGCCATCAGGTTCGGCCCAACAAAGCGTGCAAGTTGGTAATAAGGGAAATTCCATGGCTGTACGCCAAGCAGCACGCCGAGAGGAGAGCTCTGAACTTCAGCCTCACCAGCCTCTGGCTTGAGATCATAGCTGGAAAGAAACTCTTCAGCGTGTCGAGCGTAGTACTCAATGATGTCGGCACTCAGCGACACCTCGCCTCGCGCCTCACCGATCAGCTTACCCATCTCGAGTGTTGCCAGCCGGGCAAACTCGTCAATGCGCGCGCGAAGAATCTCGGCCGCCTTTAGAGCGATGTTGGATCTATGTGCAAAGCTGCTCTGCCTCCAGCTTTCAAAGCATAGGGCCGCTCTTGAAATGACCTTTTCCAGTTCTTCTTGTGTCAATTCATCAAACGTCTTGAGGATCTTTTCGCTATATGGATTTACACTTTGGTAACTCATGGGTTCAGCAATTGAGGTGCAATCTGCTGGCCGATCTCAAGCGTGGACGGTCAATTGGAAAACAGAAGCTTTAGAAGAAGAACAATCCTGGGCTTTGTCGTTGGCTCTATATCCCCGGTGTTTGCTGGCGGTCACTTGACCCAGTGTGGTCAATCCGCGAACCTTTCGTCATCCGCTTGATTTAACCCAAAACCTTATCAGTCACCTGACCTTTGTTGTTTCAGGTCCGGTTGGCAAACGGTACGGTCCGACGACGTAGGTAACGTTTTGGCCCAGGGACATGGGTAACCGGAAAGGGTCAGCCTATGACAGTCCCAACCTCACCACCCTACAGCAACCAGGCCAAGGGAAAAGATAGTCAAAACATCACTAGCCGCAATGCTTTTCAATAGCATTTTCGACATCTCCTGCCGCCTCCCCTACCCACGCCTGCCTACCCCCTTCCGCCGAGAAGAATTTTATCGTTCATGCTCGCCTCGGCCCACCGTGACCCCGCCATCGTCCAGGTTCTCCTCGATGCCGGTGCCGACGTCAACGCCAAAGACGTACGCGGCATGACGCCTCTCCTTTTCGCCGTATCAAGCGAAGAACAAAATCTTGCCAATATCAAACTCCTCCTCGCCAAAGGCGCAGACCCCAAGGCCAAAGACAACAACGGAGAAGATGCCCTTACCTGGGCTAAAAAGTTCAATAACCCTGCCGTCCTCGCCCTCCTTGGCGACAGGGCCCAACCGCTCCAGCCCCTGACTTCATTCAGTGCCAAAGGTCCCGGTGCCCAAACCGCCCTCGTCAAGCTCGAAGCCTCCAACGAAGAATTTTTCCGCCAGAGTGGCTGCGGTGGCTGCCATCATTCCATCCTCCTCTCCGTCGCTGCCGCGCAAGCGAAGAAAGCCGGCCTCGCCGTCAACCCCGGCCTGATCGAAGCCCGCAGCCAGCGCACCAAAGGAATGCTCGGTGCCTTCGGCACTGCCTTGCAACAACTCGTCGCCCTTCCCGGCGACATCGACTCAGCCCTATACGCCCTCCTCGAAGCCAAAAGCCTGGGCCTCCCGTCCTCTCCCGAATTCGAAATCCTCGCCCACTACATCTGGGCCAAACAAAGCGCTGAAGGCACCTGGGGCATGCGAGGCATCAGCCGCAGCCCCATCGAAGAATCAGACATCCACCGCACCGCTCTCGCCCTCTGTTTGCTCCCGCAATACAGCGACGCCACTATGAAAGCAGCCGCCGCTACCCGCCTTCAGAAATCCACGCAATGGATTGAAACCCAGAAGGCCCCCAATACCGACGAGCTCTCCATGAAACTCCTCGGCCTCAAATGGGGCAACGCCTCTGCCGCGTCCATTGACAAGGCCGCCAAAGCTCTCGCCGCTGCCCAGCGTAGCGATGGAAGCTGGGCCGGCAACCCGAATCTCTCCGGTGCCTCCTACTCCACCGGCTTCGCCCTCTTTGCCCTCCGCGAAGGTGCCGATTGGAAGGCCGATGCCAGGCCAGTCGTCCTCGCCGCAAAGTGGCTCCGAGCCACCCAACGCGAAGACGGCACCTGGTTTCAAAAGAGTCGCGCTCCTAAATTCAGGCCCTACTTCGAACGCGGTTTTCCCTATGGCCACGACCAGTGGATCTCCGCCACCGCCTGGGCCATCGTCGGCCGCACCGAAGCCGAAACCTTCTAAGGCACGATCAGTATCTCGACCCAGAAGCCCCGCTGCTCAAACCCAACAAGCGGCTTTAACCCGGGCAGGTCCGCGACATCCCTGAACCCTGCCTCATCGGCAAAGCGAAAGTACTTGCGCAGCAACTCTTTTACCCAGGGCCAGCGCGCCAACCCATAGGCCGGGTCCCACGTCCGCGCATACAAAATCAATACATCTCCACGCTCCCACTCGAGGCCCTTCAACCGCTCAATCGACAAATCGTCCACTGCTCGCACCGCCGCAATCGGCTCTTCCACATATCCGAGATAAGGCTTCCTCAACGCATCCGTCAGCGGCCATGTCGTTGTTATCCGGCTGCGGCTCAGACCCGATTCCACAAAGCCTGCTGCATTCCGTTGTGCCTCCACCAGATCCACCATCGCTAGATTATTCTCCAGCGCAAAGGGCCAGGGCGGATTCACAAACAACATCGTGATCAGGCCAGCACAACTGAGCGCCAACACCACGTGCCGCCACTTGCCCGCAAGCGTCGACATCCCCGCCGCAAACGCTGCATAAAGCACCGGCAACACTGGCAACAAATACCTCTCAAGCACCGCCCCGCCAGTCACCGACACAAGCAAGACATGCGCGACGCAAGCCGCCGCCACCGGCCTCCAACGCTGGTCAAATCCAACCTGCTTCCACCGCCAGATCAAGACTCCCAGCGGCAATATGTGCAAGTTCTCAATCCCCAAGTAACTCACCCGCCGCAACAGCGCATAGCCTAGCCGCACTGGATGCAGTGGATAAAGCATGTTGTATTCCGCGTAGGCTGCATCCCCAAACAGTCGTCCCGTCGAGAACCAAACATAAGCCACCCAGTTCACTACCACCAGCACTGGCCCCAATACCAATTGCGCCGCAAACTGCCGCCGTCCATCGCGCCAGGCAAAGACCCCCAACACAAGCGGGATCCCGATCGATGTCTCCTTAAACGCCACACTCAACACCGCCGCCACCACCGCCACCATCTCCAGCTTCATCAAGTAAGCAAGAAGCAAAATCGTCGTAAACAAGGCCGAGGGCAAATCCAGTTGCGCCATCATCGACTGCGTATACACCAATGGATTGGCCAGCATCAAAGCCGCCACTGCAAAGGCCGGCACCCCACGCGCACCCTTGAGCAACTCCACTGCCAGTAAAAAAGACACAGTCAAAAATGCCGCCCCAAACAACAGCATCAGACTCCGCGTAAGTGGAATGGAATACCCAAAAACTTTCCAGATCCCAGCTAGTAGCAGAGGCAACCCGGGTGGATGAGAGTTCGGCATCGCCGACTTCGGGATAAGCGCTCCACGCTGATACAAATCCTGCGCCTGAGAAATGAACTGCCCTGCTTCATCCCAGAAGAAGGGCAGGGAAATTAGTTTGTAATGGGTACTAAAGAGAATGAACGCAAAGACACCAAACAGAATCGCAACCGATACTGCCCGCCTCTGCAGCAAGCGAAAATCCTACTGAACGGGGCCAGAGCCATTGGCTGGCTCAAGGCGAATCTCACCAAACGTGCCCTCATACTGGGCAATGTTCTGGTTCAAAAGATTGGCCAAGGCCTTCGCCTGTTGAGGGCTCAAATAGACACCCTGAAAATTCGTGATGTTCACAGTTTCCGGAACGGTTTGTGAAATGGTCCCAAACATCAAAAAGAAATCCCACAGGTTCACTCGAACCTGAACCGAATTGGAATAGCTTTCCTTGTAGTCTTCACTTTGCGAAATCTGTAATTTTGGAGCTTGTGTAGGGAACATCAAAACCAACTTTTTTGGAGGGGAGAGAAGAGAAATGGCGGGGACGGCGGGGCTCGAACCCGTGACCTCCGGCGTGACAGGCCGGCGCTCTAACCAACTGAGCTACGTCCCCGCAAACTGCCAGAATTTTTAGATTACCACAAAGCACCCCTTAGCGGGAAGAGACCTGCCGCTCTGAGAGCAATTTTTCAACGGTTGCCGTAAACTCTTTCTTCGCTGCCTCAAACAGGGGGCCTGAAGCGTTGCTTGGGAAGCCCGCGTGCGCCCCTTTCACGAGTCCGTCCCGGCCTACAAAGAATGTAGTCGGCCAGGCATTCCAGTTTTGAGCCTGCGAAAGTTTCTCTTTCGCCTCACCCGTCTCCCCAGCCAGCAGTACCGTGTATTCAATCCCATACTTCTTGATGAAAGCCTTCAAGCGTACCGGGTCAGCAAGCTGTTCTGCTTCTTCGAAATCAAGGGCAACAATCTCAAGCCCGTCCTTCTTGTACTTCTTGTAAAGCGCGGCAAGAAAAGGAGCTTCATCATGGCAATTCGGGCACCAGCTACCCGTGATGTTGATCAGAACAACCTTGCCGCGGAACTGCGCATCGCTCTCGCTCACAATCTTGCCCGTCAGATCGGGATAGGCAAAACGGAAGGGTTCAGCCGCATTCTTCACCGTCGTAAAGCGATGTGCGTCGCTGGGTTCAACCAGTCCTTGCGCCCGCGCCTGCTCCGGCCGGCGAGCCACATACTCCATCTTTCCGTTCTGCTGCAGCGCAAGCGTGCCGTCTTCTTTCACACTCACTTCAAGCAATCCCGGACGTGCTCCTGAAAAGTGGCTCAAGAGAAACTTTCCCTGCTTAAAGCCCCCACTCAATGTCCCCGTATCCCCGTCAATCCGCAAAATCGACGCATTCACTTCATTTCCCTTTTGTTCGACGATGAAGCGCCAGGCCTTCTCCCCCTTCGGGCTGTTGGTTTCGATTTCCCAAATGCCGCCAATTTCAGGCGCATTCCCTTCGCTCACCGCTTCCACGTGTGGCACTGCTTGAAATTCATAAACCCGCTTGCCACGCCCGTATTCCCCTGCCAATGCCTTGCCGTCATAGGTAGCACTCAGCTTGGTTGCATAGTAATCAAATTCCAGCTTGAGCGTTTTGCCGTCAAAGCTTCCGGCCG
Source organism: Bryobacter sp. (assembly GCA_022843625.1). Classification (GTDB taxonomy): domain Bacteria; phylum Acidobacteriota; class Terriglobia; order Bryobacterales; family Bryobacteraceae; genus Bryobacter. The sequence continues at coordinate 44,606 of JALHNH010000021.1, forward strand.
AGGACTTGTATTTGTCCGATCCATTTAAAAAAACTCCAGAAGCCAATCCAGGCTTCGCCTCAATCTCAAATCGGAAGGGGATCGTCAGTCCATTGCTCACTACTGTTGCATCCCACACTCCCTGCAAAGTCTGGCCAAACATCGGAATCACTAGTAAACTCATCGACAAAAGGGTTTTCTTCATAGCTATTCGTAATCTAAAACAGATACGCCTATTTGTCCATCGTTTTTATCGAGATTAATTTTCCAAGTAGAATAAGATGGCTCATGCGCACGTTATCCAAGCGAACTCAATATGCCCTCCGAGCGCTTTATGCCCTGACCCGTCGTGGCCTGGATAAGCCGGCTCTCATAGGCGACTTGAGTAAAGAAGAGGACATCCCCAAGAAGTTCCTTGAGCAAATCCTCCTTAGCCTGAAGATGAAAGGGCTGGTGGATAGCCGTCGCGGACGTTATGGCGGCTATGTTCTCGCAGTTTCCCCGGATAAAGTCACTGTTGGTTCGATCATCCGCATGATCGACGGCCCTCTCGCCCCCCTCCCGTGCGCCAGCGAATCCAACTTTCGCAAATGTGAGGAATGCCCGGACATCCGTTTCTGCGGCACCAGAATCCTGATGCGCCAGGTTCGAGACGCTACCGCCGACATCCTCGACCACACAACTCTCACCGACGTCTGCAAAAGAGTGGACGCCGCCAGGCTCGAAGCCGAACAGGGCGAAGAGCTCATGTACTACATCTAATCCCGCTATAGTCTATTAAATTGATCGACAATATTGACATCACTCTGTCTTCCGGTTATTCTCGATCAAGTAGATATACTTTATGCAGAAACAAGTCTCTCCACCGTCGATTGCAACTCATCTGCTGCAGTCGGCTAGCACTTTGCTTGCCTATTCAGCTCACCCAACCGAGGCTCTTGAGCAGCTAGCTCAGTCCATAGGCCGGCTTGCCTTGCTAGACGAAGTGCGAATTGCAATTCACAACCCGCTGCGTGGTTCGAGCATTGGTGCCACTTATCTGTCGAAGAATTCAAACCCTGCCGACATCATCATCAGCCGGCAGTTACGTTCAGGTCCATTCCTCTACGGCAACCTGGACGTCTTGGCCACCAAACCAGCGATCCGTGCAGCGGAGTTATTCCAGTTCATTTCCGCCCTTGAAGGTATCCTGCTCAACTACTCCATCCTGCAGTCGAGGTCAGCAGAGCATACCCGCCTGCGTGCTCAACTCAACCTGCAACACGAGGAGCTGCGCACCCGGAAGCTGGAGGCCCGCGCACAGGCAATCCTTGCCAGCAATTTCGGCTACACCCCCCAATCAGCGCTGGAATGGCTCGATCAGGAAAGCCGCCGCGCCCGCACCTCAATTGCTTCTTTTGCTGCTCGCTTCATCGCCCAACAAACCCGCCGCCAAAGTGAGGCCGCATGACTCTTGTTGAATCCACCCCAGCCCCTGCCAGCTTCCTGCCCTCCCCGCCGTCTGTCCTCCTGATCGCCGCTCATCCCGACGACGAATACTATTGCGCAGCCACCCTCTACCGCGTCGCGCGTGAGCTCAACGGGATAGTTGATCAAATGATTGTTACCGATGGAGCTGGCGGTCACCGCTTTGCCGCGCTCGCCGGGCATGTCTATGGCCTCGATCTCACCGAAGGCGGCAAAGACCATGCTCTGCTTCCGGAGATCCGGCGCGAAGAGTGCCTCCGGGCAGGCAAGCTTCTCGGAGTGCGCCAAACTGAATTCCTGGGACAACCAGATCCCGGTTACACCCAACAAGAGCGTGACGCCCATCGCGCCTGGCGGCTTCACGAGTTGAAGCACCGCCTTGAGAAGCGCATCCTCAGCCACGCTTACGACGCGATTTTCGTGCTTTCTCCGAACCCCGGAGAACATGGCCACCACATCGCTGTTGCGAACCTCACCCAGGAGATTTTGGGCAAGCTTCCCTCCAACCAGCGACCGTTGCTCCTCGCCGTGGAGCCTGCGCACTCCTCCCGCGAATCAAGTGTTGCCCCCATCTTCCAATTCTCAAGATCCCGCGCTGTCTCTCGCGCAGAATCGCTCACCTATACCGTGATCGTAAATTGGCTGATTGCCGAGTACAAATCGCAAGGCCTCTTCCAACTCGAATCGGGCCGTCATGATTGCGAACGCTTCTGGCCACTCGGCTCAACCGATCCTGAGCGCGCAAAATACTTCTTTGCATCCATAGCCTAAAGCCCTAGCATAGACAAATGACACGCCGCTCGGTGCTCGCCGCTCTCACTGCTCTTCAACGTATGCAGGCTCAAACCCCTCTGGAATCAGCCGCAAACGAAGACTTCTGGTTCAACGCCCGCATGGCCTTCACTGTCGATCGCAATCTACTCAACTTCAACAACGGCTCTGTCTGTCCCGCGCCTAAAGTTGTCCAGGAAGCCATGCATCGCTACTGGACCCTCACCAACCTCTCGCCCTCCCATTACGTCGACGAACTACTGCTGCCAGAAACCGACATCATCCGCGAAGACCTCGCCCGCGAATTCGGCTGCTCCCCGGAAGAACTCGCCATTACCCGCAACACCAGTGAAGGCCTGCACACTGTCCTGCTCGGCCTTGACCTCAAGCCGGGCGACGAAGTGCTCACCACCACGCAGGATTATCCCAGCATGATCTCAAGCCTCGAACAGCGCGCCTTTCGGGAGAAGATCAGCCTCAAAAAGTTCCCTTATCCCACTCCACCCAAGAGTCCGCAACACCTCTTTGATCTCTTCTTCCAGAACGTCACGCCAAAGACACGCGCCATCCTCGTCTCGCACTTGACCTTTACAACTGGGCAGATATTCCCCATTGCCGCCATCTGCAAAGAAGCCCGCCGCCGCGGCATCTACTCGATCGTGGATGGAGCCCACGGCTTCGCCCATCTGGACTTCAGGGTGAGCGACATCGATTGCGACTTCTACGCCACCAGCCTCCACAAATGGCTCACTGCTCCAGTTGGTACGGGTTTCCTTTATATGCGTCGGGAGCACATCCCGAACGTTTGGCCGCTGGTCGGCGTCCCTGCCTCGATGCGCAACAACATTCGCAAATTCGAGAGCATCGGTACCCAGCCTGTCGCGATGCGCAATTCGATTGCGGATGCGCTTGCCTTCCACCGGGGCCTCGGGGCAAAGCGTAAAGAAGAGCGTCTCCGGTATCTCCGACGGCGCTGGGAAGCCCCACTCCGCAACCTCGCCCGGGTAATTCTTCGCAACGCTGACGACCCCAATCAATCCTGCGGTATCGGAGCCCTGTCCATCGACGGCCTCCCCTCAGACAAGCTAACTCAACAACTGATGGACAAATACAAAATCCACGTCCGTACCCGAGTGATCGCAAACGAATTCGACTGCATCCGCGTCACCCCAAACGTCTACGCCTCCATCGAAGACATAGACCGCTTTACTCGAGCAATTGCCTCAATCAGCTCCAGACTCTAGTGATCTCATCGCCGTCTTCCTTCACATCCTTCGGCACTTCATGTGCCGCAAAACTATCCAGCTTGGCGAGGTAAAACATTGGCAGCGGCGCAAAATTCGGAGCATCGGGCCACGGCTGATAAATCATCACTGCGATTCCTACCACCTCAGCACCATAGCTTTCTACCAGCGCTTTCAGATGAACCAGCTTCTGGCCAGTCCTGAAGATATCATCGACAAGTAGAATCTTCTCGCCCTTCTTCGGCGAAACAAACTCGCGAAACTTCTGTGGCATCCGCGCATCGTCAGCCTCGGCCCAATAAACCTTCTTCGCCCCCAGAGCCTCCACCACGCCATATGCAACAGGCAATCCACCGGTTGCTGGCGCCACGATCGACAACTGGCCCAGCATCGCCCGCAACTCGGTATTTGCCCGCACCTTCCGGCTCAGGGCCACGCTCAGAATCTTTGCGTTCTTGTAGTCGCTCATCACCAGCGGCATGCCCAGATACTCATCGGTATAGCTTCCGTCCGGGTAAACAAAGTTCCCTGTGCGCAGCGCGCCAGTTTCTCTCAGTAGCTCGACTACTTCTTCTTCAGTTGGCAATAATTGCATAATCAGTTCGCTCCTCGTCCCAGCAATACTAGCGGAATCGTCCGCAGCAGAATCCTGCTATCCAGGGTCAACGACCAGTTGTCGATGTATTCCATATCCATTTTCATCACGGTATCGACATCCAGCCCGTCCCGTCCCTCTACTGCCCATATACAGGTAAGCCCGGGGCGCATCCGCAATCGGCGCCTTTGCCAGCCAGCATAATTCTCAACTTCGTCGGGTGTCGCGGGGCGTGGCCCAACCAGAGACATATCGCCCTTCAATACATTCCATAACTGTGGAAGTTCATCAATCGAGAACTTCCGCAACCATCGTCCCACCGGTGTCAACCGCGGATCCTTGGGGATCTTGAAGTTCAATTTCTTTACATTCAGGTGTGCATATTGCTGCTTCAATGCCTCTGCGTTCTCCACCATCGAACGAAATTTGTAGACCACAAACCTCCGGCCATTCAAACCACATCTCTCCTGTCGGAAGATCACCTTACCGGGCGAGGTCAAACGAATCAAAATGGCCGCTGCCATCAAGACTGGCGAGGCAATCAGCAACGCTAATGCTGCCACAGAGAAATCGACAATACGCTTGGCTAGCAGTTTAATCTCGTCGGTCGGTGTTGCGCTGAAAGTAAGCATCGGCGTCGGCCCCAGGCGATCGAGATAAACCTCGCTATTTACATGAGGAAAGAACTCCAGGCTCAAGCGGGTCCGAACGCCTTCTTCGTCACACTGTAGGAACAGTTCAGCCAGGCTGCTCAACCTCTCTGGCTCCACCGCAAACAAGACCTCATCGACGATGTTGTCCCGCAAGGCCGCAGTCACCTCCGCAGTATCGTTAACGATCCCCAGCACGCGAGTTCCGGCCGCTGCATTCACTTCGATTTGACGAGCCAACTCCTCCGCCCGCTCACCGCTCCCGAAGATCAACACAAAGTGCTGCCCACCAAATTCACGGCGAATCATTCCAACCAGGCTTCCGGCATTCAGGCGGAAAAGCAATAGAAACAAAAATTGCAGTCCCACAAAGCAGAGAAGAAAGAACCGGCTCAGGTCGAGCTTGAGAAAGTAATCCACAAGCACCATCGTCATAAAACCAAAAACAGCTTGCTTTGCGGTCTCGCGGAAGATCACATAACGGTTAGCCCCATCCAAGCGGTCGTACACTTGTACCCAGAGGCAGAAAACTACACTTGATATCGCCGCTACTCCAAATAGCAATAATTTCAACGAGGCAGCGAGGAAAAAATCGTGCGTTAATGGCAACAGCGAACGCGTCAGATACGCCGCTTCAAAGGCAAGCGCCGTGAGTAGAACATCCGACAGGGCAAAAAGTACCCTTGCTTTGCGATGATGGCGACTATACACCCAATAACACCGTGCAAACCCAGATTATCACTTTGACTCTATTGAGCTTGACTCTCGCCGCCTGTGGCCCTACCTACCGCACGGTTGAGGTGTCTGCCGAAGCCGGTCGTCCCAAGCGCTCTGATGCCAAAGGCGTCGAGCTCCCCGTGGAGGAACCAGTAGGCCCGAAGCCCGTTTCGCTCGACGGCTTTCAGCGCATGGAATGGAAAACGCTCCGCACTCTCGACGTCAAAACGGGAAAAGCCTCAGCCGAACTTTCTGCCTTCACGGGAGCCAATATCAAAATTTCCGGCTTCATGGTTCCCTTTGATGATGAAGACGAACAGGTCACCGAGTTCTTATTGGTGCCGCAAGCCGGGATGTGTATCCACACGCCTCCACCACCTCCCAATCAGATTGTTTTAGTTGAAGTCGCGACAGGCGGAGCCAATCGAGTCGAGTGGGACAAAGAGGTTAGTGTCTTCGGACAGTTTCAGATCGTAGACGGCAACAGCCCCTACGGCAAAACGGGCTTCAAAATATCAGCTGTTCGTGCTCGCCCCGACTAGATTTGTTTGGCAGCACTTGCACTTTGATTGATTTCGGAAGTGAGCCGTGCCAATCATTACGCCACCAGCTACCATCCCGACAGGCTCAAATTGTTCGGGTGTCTCAAAAAACACACTCTTGGCTATAAAGATAAGCGAGACGCCAATCAGGAAAAATACAACAGGTTCCGGCTGGCGATGTTCCTTGAAATAGCTCCAGAAGAGCCGGAACAAACCAATACTCAAACTGGAGATAATGATCGCCCATTCAGTGGATTCCTCAGCAATCCAGCCCATGCCGTTCACAGCCAGGTACCCAATCACAAAAGGCATTAGCGCGCAATGAACCGCGCAGCCATAAGACAGCCACATCCCGGCCTTATCCCAAAACGAGCGTGCCGGTAAAGGCACAATGAATTCTTCAGTCATCGGATTCTCTTACATCATAACCTCTTCTCGATAACCGAATCCCAGTATTTTCCTTACTGCCCGATCACAATGCTCAGATTCTGCGCATTGGCAACGCCATCAACCGTAAGAGTAATCGCCTGATCCCCTGGCGGCACAAAGGGCACAACTACGTTGAACTGGTAGAGCCCAATCGTTGCCCCAACCACACCAGCGAAGCTAACCTGGGCAACGGCGCCACCGATGCGCAGTTCATACGGCAGCGCGAGCGCAGATCCTTGCGCTGCGACAACGCCTGCCTGAGTAGGTGGCGAGGTTGGGCCGCACCCCAGTGCATAAATCGCAATCGTATCCCCGGGTTTTGCGGGCTTGAAAGCTACACCCGCCAGCATCCCTTCACGTCCGATGAAAGTGGTGAAGTCCGGCGTCAGCGCCACTACATATTGCTTGCCATCGATCAAGAATTGCGGCACTGTCTGCAACGTAGGCGACAGACGGGCCCGTGTCACCATGACTGTATTCGAGGTTCCTAGAGGGGTCCTTACCACCAGCGCCACAGGGCCTGTTGCCGTATCCTCGGGAGTATTTATGTTGATCTGATTCGGGCTCAGATAATAAATGAAAGCCGGCCTGCCATTGACGGTCACACTGATGCCATCGAGAGAGGTAGGTGCATTCACACCACTGAAATCGCTGCCAGCCCAGAGGCGCGATATCGTTGAGAAATTTTGCCCATACACTTCCACGTAGGTGTTTGAGGAGAATCCAGCCTTGCCGCCAAACGAAGTCAGCACAGGGCTCTCGGTTCTTACTTGAGGCACCGGCGGTGGGCTTACCTTTCGAATCTTGTCATTGCGCGTATCCGCGACGTAGAGGTTGCCATTGGCATCGGTCGTCATGCCAGATGGGAAGTTGAAGCGTGCCTGCAAAGCGGGCCCACCATCGCCGGTCACTCCAGCCAAACCACTACCGGCATAAGTGGTGATGATCCCATTGGGTGCCACCTTGCGGATCTTGGAATCTTCAGCATCAGCGATGTAGAGATTCCCGTTCGCATCCAGCGCCACTCCACTCACAGATTTAAGTTGGGCCGCCGATGCAGGGCCGCCATCTCCTGAATAGGCCGAAACTCCAGTGCCCGCAACGGTAGTGACGATACCGTTGGTCGCAATTCTCCGGACCCGCTTGTTCCCATTCAAACGTCCATCGCCATCGTCGCCAACGAAGATTGTGCCGTCCCTGGCAACCGCTAGCCAGTACCCATAAATATCGGTTGCCGTACCCAACCCGCCGTCGCCTGAAAGACTAAAGCGGCCAGTGCCGCCCACTGTTGTGATCACTCCCGCCGGCGTGATCCGGCGAATCCGAAAGTTGCTAAAGTCAACAAAATACAAGTTTCCCGCGCCATCAAATGCCATGCTCGCCGGCGAATTTAGCCGAGCAGCCGTCGCCTGCCCACCATCTCCTGCGAATCCTCCAGCACCTCCAGCAATAGTAGTAATAATTCCGTTGGGCGCCACCTTACGGATCCGGTCATTGTTGTAATCGGAAATGTACAAGCTCCCGTCCGGCCCAAGCGCTGTCCCGGAAGGGCCGCTTAACTGGGCTACCGTTGCCAGGCCCCCATCTCCTGAAAATCCTGCCCGCCCAGTTCCAGCGACTACGACAGTCACACCCTGGGGGTCGATTTTGTACACTTGGTGCGCTGTGGCATCCGGCACATAGAGATTACCCGCAGAATCTACGGTCACATTGTAGACGGCCCCCCAACTGGAGTTCCCCGCCACGCTTGTCACCGTCTGTCCCCAAGCACCAAAAGCAATCAGCAATCCAATCAATGTCGTTCTGGATAATGTGCTCATAATATCTCCTCAATCCTTCCTTGCGCACAAATCACCAAATACCGTCACGGTGTCCGCACTTTTCCAGAATTTGTTAGACTTCGGCTCTAGAACCGAAAATGCGGCCAGACGAATCCAGCTCGCTCAACGAAGTCTTCAGCCTCGCCTATGAAGAGTTGCGCCGTCTTGCTGCCCAGGTCCGCAGATCAGATCCGTCCGCCACACTAAACCCCACTGCACTTGTGAATGAAGCCTGGGTCAAGCTTGCCGGCTCTTCACAACTTAACTGGGAATCCCCACTCCACTTCAAGCGAATCGCCGCACGTGCGATGAGACAACTCCTCGTCGAGTCCGCCCGGCGCCGCCACGCAATCAAGCGCGATGTTGTCCTCATCACCTTTGATGAGCCGTTAGCTGCCCTGATCACTACGGGCGAAGCCTCAAGCGAAGAAGAATTTCTCAAGCTCGACACTGCCCTCAGCGAACTCTCAAGGCTCAATGAGCGTCAGGCCGCAATCGTCGAAAGCCGCTTCTTCGGCGGGCTTGCCGTTGAGGAAACAGCCACCGCACTGGGTATCTCAGAGGCTACCGTCTTGCGCGACTGGCGTGCCGCCCGCGCCTGGCTAGGCCGCGAACTTCGCCGTGCCTCCTAGGTCGCAATCATGGATCCCAAACGCTACGCTCGATTGCAAGACCTCTTCCACGCCGTAGCCGATCTGTCGCCCTCAGATCGCGCTGCATACCTCGCCCAGCATTGCACCCCGGGCGAGACCCTCGATGAGCTTGAAGCCCTTCTCGCTGAAGACGCCCGATCTCAGCCTGTCCTCGATCAAGGCATCACTCCTCACCTGACTCTAAGCGACGACTTCATTCCCCGCCAACTCGGCCCTTACCGCCTCGAACGTCTACTCGGCGAAGGTGGTATGGGTGTCGTCTATCTCGGCTTTCGGGAAGACCTGTCCAGCTACGCCGCAATCAAGATCCTTCGGGACGCATGGCTCTCACCCGCCCGACGCGAGCGCTTTCTCTTTGAGCAACGCACCCTCGCGCAATTGAATCATCCTATGATCGCCAAGCTTTATGATGCTGGTACTCTCACGGAAGGTACGCCCTGGTTTGCGATGGAGTTTGTCGAAGGCCGCCCCATTACCGATCACTGCGGACATGATAGTCTTGGCCTCTTCTTGCAAGTGTGTCAGGCAGTGCAGTATGCCCACCAACACGCGGTGATCCACAGGGATCTCAAGCCCTCAAACATTCTGGTCACAAGCGATGGCAAGGTCAAGCTTCTGGATTTCGGCATCGCCAAGCACCTCGATAATACTGGTGACCAAACTGTGACAGGTCTCCGGTTGATGACTCCGGCCTATGCTGCCCCGGAGCAGCTTCGTGGCGAGCCCGTGGGTGTCTACACTGATGTCTATTCGTTGGGCATCATCCTTCGGGAACTCCTCACAGGCAAGCTACCCGCTGACCTTGAGATCCTGATTCAGACAGCGCTTCAGCCTGATCCACAGCGAAGGTATGCCTCTGTCGATGCCCTGATCCGCGACATCCAGCACTACCTCGCCGGTGAACCCATTGAGGCCAGGCCAGATACTTTTACCTATCGCGCCTCGAAGTTCATCCGCCGGAATCTCGCGACGGTTATCGCCGCTTCCCTTGTGCTGACCACTTTGGCTGCGCTGGTCACTTTCTACACCATCAATCTTCGGGAAGCCCGCAATCAGGCTCTAGCCGAGGCAGCCAGGTCCAGCCGTATCCGCAGCTTTCTGGTGAACCTGTTTCAAGGTGGCGACATGGCCGCCGGACCCTCATCTGATCTCAGAGTTGCCACTCTGCTGGATCGTGGTGTTGCCGGGGCGAATGCCCTCAGTCAGGACCCACAAACCCAAGCCGAAATGCTGCGCACTCTTGGCGACGTCTATCAAAAGCTCGGCCGTCTTGACCAGGCCGGCACACTACTGTCGAGTGCACTAGAGCGCCGTCGAGACGTTGATAACCTCAGCGCCCTTGCTTTACTGCGCACCGACCAGGCCAAACACGGCGAAGCCGAAAAGTTGGCCCGCGAAAGCCTCACTCTTGCACAAGGCACTCCGCTCAACGTGGCTAAAGCCGCCACTGTCCTCGGCCATGTACTCGAAGAGAAAGGCGACTACGATCACGCAATACCGCTCCTGGAGAAGGCAATCCAGCTTCTTTCTGCTCCAGGCCAGCCCTCGATGGATCTCGCAGCTGCGCTGCTTTACCTCGGAAACGTCCACTTCTATAAAGGTAAATATCCCAAATCGGAAGATCTCAATCAGCGGGCGCTGGCGATCTATCGTAAAACTCAGGGCCCTTCTCACCCTATCGTTGCCGAGGTCTTGATCAACCTTGGTGCCATTCAGCAGGACACAGGCCACTACAAAGAGGCTGAAGCTTTTCATCGGCAGGCACTTACGATCATCGAATCCTATTACGGCGCGAATCACCCCAAGACTGCCTCTACGTTGACCTTGATTGGCCGCGCTCTTGTTTTGCAAACTCGTCTCGACGAAGCGGTAAAAATGCTAACCCGAGCACTTTCTATCAGGGAGCGAGTCTATGGCCCAGAACACACTCAGGTCGCTTCGACGGTCAATGAACTCGGCACCAATGCCCTTGCGAGAGGTGACCTTAGCCAGGCCGAAGCTCACTTTGAACGGATGATTGCGATCTATGAAAAGGCCTACAACGGCAAGCACTACTTGATCGGGATTGCAAAATCGAATCTTGGAAGTGTATACATGCGCCGCGAGCAATGGTCCCGGGCTGAGCCTCTCTTCCGACAGTCGCTCACCCTCTACGCGAAGACTCTGCCGCCCGGACATATCAACGAGGGGATCGGCCGCATCAAACTGGGCCGCATTCTACTGCGTCAGAAGAAGTACCAGGCGGCACAGGCTGAAACCCAGCTCGGACACGACATCGTGGCAAAGCAGGCAAGCCCTTCTGTTAGCTGGCTCAACAATGCCAAGAAGGATTTGGCAGAATTAGCCGCTGTTCAAAATTCGAGTCCAGATAAATGATCGCCGCATCCTAACTTCCATGTCTGCACAACCATCAACTTTCCAACTTTGGTCCGGCCGGATCCTGACTGGTCTGCCCTCACTGATGCTGTTTTTCAGTGCGGCGATGAAGCTCAAAGGTGGCCCCGATCTTGCTGCCGGCTTTGAGCATCTTGGCTGGCCTGTCTCGCTCGCTATGCCTCTTGGGATACTCGAACTGTCCATCACGTTGATCTACTTGGTTCCTCGAACTGCTGTGTTGGGCGCGATTCTGCTGACTGGCTATCTTGGAGGTGCTCTCGCTGCCCATCTTCGTATTAATGAAGCATGGTTTATTCAGTTTCTATTGGGTGTCATGATCTGGGGAGGCCTCTACTTTCGCGATTCCAGAATCCGCCAGCTCATCCCGGTATGGTCAAAGTAGCCATATCAGTATGGTAAAACGGTAAGTATGAAGAAGACGCTCAATATTGATGCCGAACTCCTCAAGGAGGCGCGTGAAGCAAGTGGTGCGAGCACTGACACGGAAGCTGTTCGATTGGGCCTTGAGGCATTGGTACGTCATGCGGCCTACCAGCGTATGCGCGCGTTCATGGGCTCGGAGCCAGGGGCGCAGGATGTGCCGAGGCGTCGCGAAGCCGCAATTTCGGCCCGCAAGGCTAGCTGATGGTTTTGGTGGATACTTCCATCTGGATTCGATTTCTCTCCAAGCGCGGACCTTCAGCAAAGGAGTTGGATCGACTCTTGGAGTTAGAAGTTGTTTGCGGCCATGAACTGGTATATGGAGAACTTCTTATCGGTGATCCGGGCGGTAGGCTTCCCGTCCTGTCACTATTTCGACGGCTTCAACAATGTCCCCTGGTTCCTCATGACGCCGTTGTGTCGCTAGTCCTGAATCGCAAACTGCACGGTCGAGGTGTGGGCTGGATCGATATTCATTTAATTGCATCCGCCCTTGCCACAGGCCATAAATTCTGGACCGCAGACTCCGACTTGTTGAGCATCGCCCGCGCCCTCGGTATTGCGTACGAGCCCAAGAACTAGACTCGTACGCTTAAACCATCCGCCAGTGTGTTGCGGTAAGCCCGCCACGCCGGTACAAGCCCAATCAATACCGCCGCACCCAAGACCAGCCCCAGATAAACTCCATGCTCTGGCTGAAAGCCCTGCCACCGCAAATACAAGCCAAACTGCTTCTCCACCACACCTTGCAATGCTGCAATACCCGCATACATCAAGCCCACACCCAATGCACAACCGGATGCAGCCAGCATGAGGCTCTCGATCAAGAACAGCGCCAGAATCTTGCTTGGCCCCGCGCCCAGCGCACGCAAGATTGCCATCTCACGCCGTCGCTCGTTGAGCGTTGTATAGATTGCTACCAACATCCCAAGCAGCCCTACCAAAACCACAAAGCCACCGACAATCTCAAGCGCAATTTCGGCGTACTTCACGGTGGACCACAATTCCCCCATTGCCACCCCCGGGATGATTGCCATCAGCGGCTCAGGCAAATAGTTGTTCACATCGCGCTGGATGCGCAGCGTATCAATCCGGCTCTTGGCCCGCAACAAAAATGCAGTAATCGCCTCTGGCCTCAAGTCTTCCTTCTTCAGCTTTGTTGAGGGAACCTCTTCTCCCGGCTCAGGAGGAGCACCACCCTGCCAGCCGACATGGATTGCCGACATGCCTTCGAGGCTGATATAGATGCTTCGGTCAATCGGAGTGGATGTCTTGTCGAGAATACCAACGACCGTGAATGGCTTGTCATCGTGATCCATGATTCCGGCTGCACCGATGCCATGGGTAAGCGTCACCTTGGTGCCAACTTTGTACCCAAGCTTATCGGCAACATCACTGCCAAGCGCTGCCTCGTTGAATTCCGCCGGGGCCCTGCCCTCTACAAACTCAGGTTTTCGCGTTTTGCGGAACCGGTATTGCTTGTAGAAATTCTCGTTGGTACCCACAACACGAAAACCGCGATGGCTATCGCCGAGCGAGTAGGGAATGGTCCATGCCACGGCCGGGTGCTTGGACCATTCCTCAAAGCTTTCGTACTTTACATTATTGGTCGCCGTGCCCATCCGGAAGACCGTATAGAGCAACAATTGCAAGCCGCCGCCGCGAGCCCCGACGATCAAATCCGTTCCTGAAATGGTAGAAGAAAAACTCTCTCTCGCACTCACGCGCAACGCTTCAACACCAAGTAGCAACGCTACACTCAGGGCGATCGAAAACACCGTCAGCAGCGTAGTTACGCGCCGGTTGCGCAGCGACTGCCAGGCCAGTGATAGCAGTAGCATCAGGCCACCTCAACCTTTGCCGCCCGATTGAGTTCAGGCAGGCTCAGTTGTTTATCAAACAAGGGAGCCAGGCTCTGGTCATGGCTGACAAACAACAACGCCGCACCTGCCTCTTTGCACTGGGCGAGCAGCAATTCAAGGAACTGTGCACGGTGCGCCGCATCCAGCGCCGAGGTTGGCTCATCGGCAATCACCAGCGGTGGGGCACCAATCAGCGCTCGTGCCGCAGCCACTCGTTGTTGTTGGCCGACGCTCAGTTCTAACACTCCTCGGTCCAGCAACTTTTCGATTCCCAATGAAACTGCAATACGCCCGAGGGCTTCCGACTTGCGAGAACGATGCAGCCGTGTAGGCAGCAAAATGTTGTCTCGAACATTCAGATAAGGGATCAGGTTGAACATCTGAAAGATGTAGCCAATCTTCGATCCGCGCCAGGCATCCCGTTTTGCCCCGGACATGGCCGAGAGATCTTCTCCAAGTACCTTTACCGTGCCCCGACGCGCCTGAAGGACACCCGCGATCAATCCCAACAGCGTTGTCTTGCCGCAGCCACTAGGTCCGTACAAAAAACAGAATTCTCCAGCCCCAAGCTCAAACAAAGGCATATCAATGACGGTTGGCAGCTTCGGCCCATATGCGAATTCGACGCCTTCCAGCGTGATGCTACTTGGAGGAGTAGGCTGTGACATTCGCGACAGTCATCTGGTAGGAGACCGCCCCATAGGGGCTTCCCGTCTTGTTGATCGCAATTTTGCCTTCAAACCAGTTCGGCTCAAACATTGCGATCTTGGTCTTCTTCTTGCCCACCATACGGCAGTAAACAATTTGATGCGGCGGTGGTGGAGGCGTATGAATACAACCGCCTGCAATGGGTACGATCAGAAACTCGTCAGCTTCTTCCTGATCGTCACTCTCGAGCGGCACCATGTATCCGGCAATGCGAACCGTAGTGTTATCGATCTTCTTGAGATCGGCAGGTGCCTCACCGGAACTGAGATCCAGCGAGCGCAACAATCGCCACTGCACCGTAGTGACTCCCGGTTTCGCGTCAGCGGCAACAAGTTGTAGGGGCTGAAGTGATGGGTCGTGGATCGAGACGAGGAACCCGACCGCAAGCACAAGTAGCGCCCAGCGGCGGAATGACTTCATATCTTTCATTAGACCAGCCTTGCCGCATCCTTCGCAAAATAGGTGAGGATGATCGATGCCCCGGCGCGTTTGATCGACGTCAGCGTTTCCATCATTACGCGTTCCTGATCGATCCAGCCGTTACGCGCCGCAGCCATGATCATGCTGAATTCCCCTGACACCTGATAGGCGGCAATCGGAACGTCAAAGCTCTGGCGGGCAGCAGCGATGATGTCGAGATAGGCCAGCGCAGGCTTCACCATCAGGATGTCGGCACCCTCTTCGAGATCGAGCTGCATTTCATACATGGCCTCGCGGGCATTGGCCGAGTCCATCTGGTACGAGCGCCGGTCGCCAAACTGCGGCGCACTTTCGGCAGCCTCCCGAAAGGGGCCATAGAAGCCACTGGCATACTTGGCGGCATAACTCATGATCGGGATGTGATCGAAGCCAGCGGCGTCGAGGGTCTCGCGGATCGCTCCCACGCGCCCGTCCATCATGTCGCTTGGTGCCACAATATCCGCCCCTGCCCGTGCATGAGTGAGCGCGGCATCAGCCAGCCACTCCAGCGTCGCATCGTTGTCGACATCTCCATTTACGATCTTGCCGCAATGCCCGTGCGACGTGTATTCGCAATTACAAACATCAGTGACAACCAGCAGATCTGGCACAGCCTTCTTGATCGCTCGCACACCCTCTTGGACGATGCCATGTGGGTCATAACCGCCTGACGCCATTTCGTCTTTGTGCTCGGGAATCCCAAAGAGCAGCACCCCTCCAAGCCCCAGAGACTTCGCCTCTTCACACTCCTTGATGGCTTCATCAATCGAGAGTTGGTAGTTGCCGGGCATGCTTGAGATCTCTTTGCGCCGGCCTTCGCCAGGAACGAGAAAGAGGGGGTAGATAAAGTTTGAAGCTTCCAGGTGAGTTTCGCGGACGAGGCTGCGGATTGCTTCAGTACGCCTCAATCGGCGCGGACGATGGATCGGATAAGGCACACTTTGAGTTTATGCCCCTGCCCACTGTTCTGCTAGCGCGTCAGGCTGAAGCCCGGCAAATCGACTACCCACTGAACACCGAACACATCATCGGAGGGACCATGGCGATGGTGGCTAGGCATGAAAGAATAGCCAAATTTCAACAGCTGACCTTGACGCGGCCGGTAGCCAACAGAGAACTCATAGGCCGCACGGTTCGGCAGGTAGTGTCGCTCCCCTGGGCCGAATTGATCCGCCACCATTCCGTGGCGCTGAAATCCAAGCCGCGTAGCCGTAAACCATCTTGGGGCAAGGGTCCACTTTGCTTCAACATAGCCATATTGAACGGTCGGCACCCGGCTAAAGTTTGGATACTCAAAGCGGAGCCGCTGCCATTCTCCCGTCACTGCGAGCCGGGCGTGTGCCCACTGCACATCAACTCCAATGCCGCTAGCTTCAAAATTGCGCCATCGAAGGCCGCTATCCAGTTGAGATTGAGTAGAAGACTGCAACCAGGGGCCACGAAAGGCCGAGAAGCCGGCCCGAAGGCCTGGTATGACTGTGACTCCGGCGCCACCACCAAACTGCGCAGCCTGACTGGATGAGCTGATCCTTTGAGGGTTGGACGGAGAACTATTGGCGAGTTGAAACCTTGCGTCCAGCCTCCTCCATGTAAAGTCAGCTTCCACCGCAAAGAGGCCATAGCGATTTACTGGCAAGATGCCGTAAGCATAACTTTCTGTGTGATCGCAATGGTAAGCGGCGATGTTAGGGTGTACTTCCTGTTGGTGCTCAAAGTCGTAGTTGGAACAGGGAATCAAGTCTGGCCGCAAGAGCAAATACGATCCATAAACCAGCGGTGAATCGATCAACGGATTGTCGCGATCGTTGTAGCGGGTAGTAAGATGCCCAAATGCCGTGGGAAGCTTGCCTGCCTTGATCGTCAGGCTTTGACTCTCACTACCGGTGGTGTAGGCGGCAAAGCCCTGAATCAGGCGGCCACGCGCGCCATCGCCATTGACGTGGTAGGCCTCATATGGGAAGAAAGGTGTGGTGTGTCCCTGCCAGGTGGCGTGGAAATACCAATGGCGGCCAAGCTTGAGTGTGGGAGAGATGAGAATGCGGCCACCCGGCGCAAACAGCTCACGATTCGAGCGCAGCGGAGTGTCGATCGTTTTAAGCCATTCCGGGATCGTGTTCTTGAAGCGGTCGGAAAACGTCGCGCCAGCTGTGAAAGTAGAATTCAGCTCAAACCCGACTTGCGATTCCTGTGCGTGTAATGGAATCAGTGCCAGTAATAGGAGCCAGAGGCTGCCCGTTGTGTTGGTGAATAGCATGATTGAGAGACTCCAGGTTGGCTGCTGTTTCGTCAGCTGTAATGCTGCTGACAGGGCTGGCAAAGAAAGCACCAACTACCGAGGGGTCAAATTGAGTGCCCGAATTTTCTTGGAGAATGCCACGGACTTTCTCTTCAGGCATTCGATTCCGGTAAGGTCGATTGGATGTCATCGCATCATAGGCGTCGGCCAAGTGCACGATACGCGCCTCGACCGGAATATCGTTGCCACTTAATCCCCTGGGATAACCGCTGCCATCGTGATTTTCGTGGTGCAGGCCGACCGCAGCCAGATAGGCACCGAATGCGCCGATCCGTTCCAGGATGCGAACCCCGATATCAGGGTGTTGCTTTATGATGCGGAACTCTTCTTCGCTGAGGCGCCCGTCCTTCAACAAAACGGCATCGGGAATCCCGATTTTGCCTATGTCATGAAGCAGGGCTCCGATGCGGAGGTTTTCGATTTCCGGTTCAGATAAGCACATCTGGCGTGCGATCTGTACCGAATAGCGGCTGACCCGCCGGCTATGCCCGGCGGTGTAGGGATCGCGCGCTTCGAGAGACTCTACCAGAGCTTCCAGGATCTGCAGATAGGCTTGCTCCAGGCTCAGGCGGGCGCTGGTAGCGGCGACCGCAGCACGATGCAAACTATCAGCCAGAACATTGACCTCAAGCACGCCTGTAGGTGCTGTTGGCGGAATCTCAAGAATGCCGCGCTGGATGCTCTGCTGGCAAGCGAGCGTCAGAGTTTGCAGCGGTCTTGTAACAGCCCGTGCAGAGAACCAGATCAGTACGAGTGCGAGCAGAAAGCTGGTAGCAACGGTCGGGATGAGAACGGTTCTCAAAGTTTCAAGGAAGGGGGCAACCGCTGTGTCTAATGACGCGAGCAAGACTACGCTGCGCTCAGGGCCAAGTTCTGCCATCTGCAGCGGTACAGCCACAAAGTTCTCGCCACCCAACGCAAATTCTCCGGGCTGAGACCAGTCTCCGGTGAACCCCTTCAATCGATCGGCTCCCAGTGTGGAGAGCTCAATCTGGCCTTTGTGGATCAGTACCGCTTCAGCGGCTCCAGCGATTGAGCCAAGATTGAATTCCTGCCCAACGACAAGAGCGCCAAGATTCTCATTCCCCAAATTGATCGGGATTGCTCGCTTCAGATAGATGGCATTGGGGGCATGTTGCCAATGAGCCAGCGTTTGGTTACGCGAATTCACAAGCGAGAGCGACCCGGCATCGATGGTTTGATGCACTGCCTGCAGACGCTCTTCAAGCGTTCGGTTCAACTGCTGGCGGGTCGCCATGTCCCGCAAAGCTCCTGAGTCGGCGAGGTCGCGCTGAAGTGTCAGAGCCGCTTTGAGCCCGGCATTGTCGCCGAGGACCTGCAGAGTGCGCTCCAGTTGACGGCTCTGGGCCAGTTGCTCGTCCTGTCGACGTTGTTGCTGCCGGGTGAGATCCTTTCTCACCTGTCTAATCGTGTTGTTCCTGATCGAAGCTTCTATCCAGAGCGAACTTGCCGCGAAGAGTAACGCCATCGGCAAAAGCACGAAAACGATCACTCGCCGGGATAGAGATGTTCGCAACATAAATTCCTGTTATGGTTTCGAAGTTGCCAAAGGCAGCAGAAAAGAGACTTGAGTTTTTCCTTCAGCTAGCACTTCAACTTCTTCAGTCAGGTATCCGGCACTTTTGTGCCAAAGCCGCAGAGTATAGCGGCCCGCAGGCACGCCGGATATCTTGAATTCGCCGCTTGAAGCAGGCTGAGAAAAATAGGAACCGGGTACGACCATGACCGTCGCATTCATGTTGGGATGCAAGTGGCAAAACACTTGCACGGGCCCAGGCTTGTCAAACTGAATCTTGCGAGTTTGCCCCTTTGGGTAGTAGCCGAGGTCGAAGGGCTTTGACTTCGAAAGCGAGAAAACATTGTGGAAAATCGGATCTTCGTTTGGAAATGACACCGTCGACCCGGCCTGAACAACGACAACTTCTCGATCGAATCTCTGATTCCGCTGGGTAATCTCTTGCAATGAGGGCAGAGCTGCATCCGATTGCGAATTCAAGCTCGAATCGATATAAACAACGGTTCGAGCCCATTCATCAATGTCCTTAGCGGATGAAGCATTGGCGGAAACACCACCTCTTGGCGCATATGCATCAACCACAACACGCTTTTTGGTAAGAGGTCGCGTGATCCGGACGATTCCTTCGATATCGCCAGCATGGATTGGTACTGAAAACACAAGTATTGCCAGACCTAGAAGCAACTTCCTCATTGGTCGTTAATCGGCAAATTTCGTGAAAGCTTTAAGGGGGGAGAGGTAAGGGCACCCGGCCGGGTGCCCCTGAGGGTTAAAACTCTAGCTGATGGTGAAGCCCTTGCGGAGCCTCGGCTTGAGGAACTGATTGGCTTCGTTATTATTGGTGAAGCGCATTTTGGCGGCATCCCACTCGAGTTTGCCTTCTACTCGTAGTGCAATCACGCCAAGCAGCATCCACTCAACAAACGGCGATGCCACGTTGAAGTTGGAGCACGATGCATCGCCACCCTTGCAGGCGCGGATCCAGTCGCGATAGTGGCCGGGGGAACGCGTGAGCAGTGGCTCAGGCATCTTGAAGTCAGCCATCTTGTTGGTTGGCAGCAGACGGGTGCTTTCGCCATAGGTGCCAGTGGTCAGAATGCCTTTGTCGCCGATGAAGACGCTGCCATTGGGCGATGCCGGGCGCACTTCAGCATCCGACTTGAGAGCCTGGAAGGCTTCGTAGTTGAAGATGCGGCCAATCATACCGTTGTAGGCGGGATCGCGCGGCGGGGCACCCTGAGCCTGACCCTGGCGGCGCGGACGGTTTGGCAGATCACCAAGCCATTCGCCGGTGGGTACGCCTTCGATCTTCGGGCTTTCCTTTAGGCCATCGTGCCAGAAGACGTTTACCGGGCCCATATTTCCACGGGCGGGGAAGGAGAACTTGGTGATCGATTTCTTGGGGAATTGAAAGCTGGAAACGCCTTCCTTCATGATGCATTCAACACTTGTGGGGGAACCGAGCTTGAGCGCCATGTTGGGAGCGCCCAGGATGTGGCAAGCCATGTCGCCGAGTGCGCCGCAACCGAAGTCGAAGAAGCCGCGCCAGTTGAAGGGTTGATAGAAACCGCCGTAGGGAGACTTGAAGTCAGGCCCACCGGTTGTGAAGGGGCGCTTGTCGGCTGAGCCGAGCCAAAGATCCCATTCGAGCGTGTTTGGCACATCGGTGGGTGCTGGAATTTCTGTCGTGCCTTGTGGCCACCAGGGTCGGTCGGTCCAGGCGTGTACTTCTTTCACCTGGCCCAGTTCACCAGCCCAGACGATCTCTGCAACCTGACGGGTGCCTTCGTTGGAATAACCCTGATTGCCCATCTGTGTGGCGACACCAAACTTGTTGGCTGCCTCCCGCATCTGACGAGCTTCCCAAACAGTACGGGTGAGGGGCTTCTGGCAGTAGACATGCTTGCCGCGTTCCATTGCTGCGATGGCTGTGGTGGCGTGCATGTGGTCTGGGGTGGAAACAATAACTGCGTCGATGTTCCTGGACTGCTCGTCGAGCATCTTCCGGTAGTCTTTGTACTTTGTTGCTTTGTCGAACTGTTTGAAGGCGCGCTCGGCACGCTTTTCATCGACGTCGCAAAGGGCGACGATGTTTTCACTGATGCAACCCTGGATGTCGCTGTGGCCCTTGCCACCAGACCCGATGGCGGCGATGTTCAGTTTTTCGTTCGGGCTTTTGTAGCCCAACATTTTGAGAGAAGCCGCACTGCCAAAGCCAGCGGCAGGGACTGCGCCAGCAAGGAGCGGTCCGTAAAAGAAGAAACGTCTGTTGATCTGCGAAGACATGGGGAGCAGATACCTCCAACGTTATGCTAACGCCTTTTATAACGTGGAGCGAATGGAAAAACGAAACGCGCGGTAGCCAATAGAGGCACCGCGCGTTTCGTTTAAACCAAATCAATCCTACCGAACGATTGGGCCGGGGCCAGGGCCTGGGCCTATCTTGGGGACCTTCGGGTTCAGCTTGGGAATGACGATCTTGGGTGTAACCACTTTAGGGTTGAGCTTGGGATTGACGATGATCTTGGGAAGCTTCACCTTGGGGATGAGCTTCGGGTTGACAATCTTGGGCACGAGCTTGGGATTAGGGATCTTGGGGACCAGCTTAGGAATCTTTGGTGGGAAGCCTGGTTTCGGCAGGAACTTTGGTGGTGGCTTCGGGATGATAATCTTCGGGTTGATCTTGGGATTGACGACAATTTTCGGGTTGACGATAATCTTCGGGTTTGCGATTTTGGGAAGCGTTGGTCCAACCTTCGGTGGACCTAGCTTTGGAAGTTTTGGAAGCTTGGGTGCTGGCATAAAATGTTCTCCTCGTCCAAAAAAATGTTGCCTCATAAAGAAGCTGAACAGATACTCGCAATGTGGCGATGAAGCCCATAAGCTCGTCCTGCCCTCACCCACTTATAGACTCTTGTGTTAAAACAGTCAAAGCATTTTATGTTTTAAGCCCACATTGGGGCCTTTAAAGTGCAAAGGACCACCAAAACACCTATGTCACGCAGCTTTGAGGCCGCACGGGCGAGGGCAATCGATCGAGGGATGAGCTTCATTGAAGGGCTCTCTCGCAGGCGTGGGGGCCTCGAACAATTTGGGAGCGGCCTGTTGTACTGCTGCAGCTTTATGGCTGCGACTGCGCGAGACCCCGGATTGCAAAGCCGGGCAAGTGCACTGACTGTGGATGCGTTTCGGGCGTGGACGGAGCAGAGAAGTCAGGGGCTCTATGACGGGACTGCAGCATCGGTGACAACTGCAGCTCAAGCCTTTGATGCGGCGTCGAGGATCGGCTTTACGTATCCCCATGTGCGGAGGGCGCTGCGCAAGCTTGCTTTAGAGCATGAGGTGGACGAATACTTTTCGTACGATCCACGAGTGGAGCCTCCGCCCGCTAATGTGCCGGAGATTTGTGAGTGCGGGGAATCAAACTTGCGCGGTGCCAAAAAATGCACGCAGTGCGGGGCGCGGTTGGAAATGGTGCCGGCGATGCGTGTCTGGTACCTCAGCTTTACCTCAGCGTACTGTGGATCGCGGTTTGGGGTACCGTTGCGAATTCGTTATGAAGACGTAATGGAATGGCTGCCCACGATGAGAAAATACCGAACGCCCAAACAGGGCGACGTTGCCTTTCACGATTCGGTTTACTGCATCACGCACATCGTTTACACGTTGAACGATTATGGACGTTTCCTTCTGTCTCCCGCCTGGCTGCCTCAAGAGTATGAATTTCTTGCCACGCACTGGGCGACGCCGATTGAGAATAATGATCCAGATATGGCCGGGGAGTTTATTGACAGCCTGCGGGCCTTTGGGCTAACTGAGAACGAACCGGCAATACGGTATGCAATGGAGTATTTGATCGATAGTCAGCATACGGATGGGAGTTGGGGTTTGAAGGAAGGCAAGATCGACTACCGTCGTTTTCATGCGACTTGGGCGGCCATGGATGGGTTGAGAGAATTCAACTGGACCAGAGCAGGGTTATCCTTTCCGAAGATGAAGCCAAAATTATTGAGTTGGGCCAAAGGCAAATGATCAACGGAAGCTCCCCCTTTCGGATGTATCCAGCGAAGGCGGCTGGGCCACAGAAATTTGAGAGCCCGCAGGCAGTATGTCACTCATGCCTCAGCGGAACCTGTTGTTCCAGCGAGGATCCAATTTATCTGACGGCCTTCGACATCTTGCGACTGTCGGCTTACTTTGATCTGAGCCCGGCTCAGTGGATGCTGAAGTTTACGCAGGACCGCTTCGATGGCGAGGATAGCGACTGGAAGCGACGGGCCTTTGTCGAGGATCCCGATTCCAGTGTGGTAACGCACCTGCGCCGCAGGGCCAATGCTCCGACGAGCCCGTGCGTGTTCTTGACCTATATTCGCGAGGATGATGGGACGCCGAGGAGGGTATGCGGCGTACACCCGGCGAGGCCGCTATCTTGCAGGGAATACTATTTCGATACGTGTCAAACCCGATGGACAGGAGAGCTCGCCACCCTGCAAGCAGAGGGGTTTGAACAAATTCGCGATGGAAAAATTACAGCTGACTTGGTTGTCAGGGAGTTGAATCAGATTGGCACGGTGAATGTAGAGACAGCACCTATGAGTGTTCAACTGGAATACTCTTTCTGGATCGAGATGAGGCGTGCCCTGGACGTGGACGCCGCCAATCGCGAAGGAGTGAATTCTTTCGATCTGGAAGCATACCAGGACCCGATTGATGAGAAGTTAAACCGCATGTTGTCCTCAGCCTGGTTGCGGCTGGAGGAGAAGTACGGCACGGTTCCGTGGGGCGAACAGTTGCATCCTTATGAAGCCGGGCTCAGTTTTACCGGGACCGCAGAACGAGGGCGATTGTTGCGGATTACCGAGCGCTCCCCAGGTAAGGATCGATTATTTGGGGCTGGCGATTATCCATACTATGTGGCCGGCCGCGCTTCCCTTCTGGCAATGCCGGTGGGTACGTTTCGAAGTTTGAGTGTTGACGACATGGAGCGGCTCGTGAGGAACGCGCCAGACCCGGTTGCTTCGTTAGCAGCACTGCGCGGGGCGGAGGCCTTGGTCCGATTTGCTTCCTTTGTGGCCCGAGCCGATCGATTGCTCGAATTGGCGCCGGCTGGCACCATCGAGCGGGAGCTACTTTTTGCTTTGTCCCGGATCGAAGCGTCGGGGCAACGCTGCTGGAAATTGCACCCGGGATTGCGTCAGGCGCAGAAGTGGGCGGCCAAGAGGGCGAGCCTGCCCGAGAGTTGGCGCAAGCGCTTGTTGAAAAAGCCAAAAGGCAGCAGGGAAGACTGGCTTAAGGCTCAGTCTGCTTTCGGTACCTGGCAAGCCAACCCTTCACCCTCCGGCGATTGGCCCGATTCGCAACATGACTACTGGCTGACTCTGCTGCGGGCGACGACTGAGGGCGTCCTGGCGCTTGGATAGGACATCTGAATGTGGCTAGCGCTTTTCCACAAGCCCCTTGAGCCGCATCATGTCTTCTTGCAACTTGTCAGCTGCTGAAGACATAATCAGCGTCGTTAGCAGTTTGACGAAAGGGCTGCCAAAATCATAACGACCGGTTGTGGTCAGCCTGCTTTTGCCTCCAAGGTCTTCCAATACGAAGATGCTCTCCCCGGTAAAGCTTTCTGAGGCAGCAACCCGAGTAACAATCTTTTTGAGCGGGACGTACTCAATCACTTCATCGTCCATCTCCACACGGGCACCGCCGTTATTGCGATCCTCCATCACCCAGTGCGCTTTGGCCCCAACGCCCTGCTTGCCCGGTGTGAGGGACTTGATCTCAACAACCCAGCCGACCCATTGCTTGACCTTTTCAGGCTCTTCAAGCCAGGGCCAAAGCTCGGCGGGAGATTTGGCGATTTCGATCGAGACAGTCATTTTGTTGGCATCTTCGCGACTGGCGAGGATGTACAGAACGGCAATCGCCGTAACCAGGATGCCGGCAAAGCCGAGGCTTGCGTACTTGAGTATCTTCAAGAGGTTCTCCTTCGGGAATCCACTACAGTTACTACAGCGAAACAGAGCGCTGGCAAAAGCAGCCAGTACCAGACAGGCAATTGTGCAGGGACCGTGATCAGTGCTACCAGTGCCGCGAACGAAAGCCACAGCCCCATACCCTTGCGATGCAGCGAGCAGACAAATGCGCACGCCATGGCCAGAATCAACGTAAAGATCAAGTGATTTGTGGGCCGAATCAAATCTACCTTTAGCGGCACTTGCGAAAGCACAAACGCCCAGAGTAGGTCGATAGCACGTACGGGCAGCAAAAATAATGTTGTGCTCAACAGAAGACGTTCTTCGACGTGGAGTTTGCGCACGCGAAGTGCGAGCAACGGCATCACTGACAAGACAATCTGGCGCCGCCGCCAGCGGGCTCCACGCACCAACGATTCTTCATCGAGATCGCCCAGGATCTCTTCCGCCAGTTGCGCGCCAAGCAAAAGCCGTGTCAGGCCTTCCATGCGAGGCCCTCCATCATATTCATCAAGGCTTGCTGCGATCTTTCCAGTGCCTGGATCCCTTTGAGCGTTGCCTTAAAGATTCGCTTGGCCCGCCCGCCACGCTCGGGTGTCGGGTAGCCGGTGCTGGATTCCACAAGTCCTTTCGCCTCCATCCGGTCTAACGTCGAATAGACTGCGCCAATGGAAGTTTCACGCCCTGCACGCTGCTCAATCTCCTGCCGAACGCGCATGCCGTAGGCTTCATCCCCGAGGCGCAACAGCGCGAGGATGATGATGTGCTCGAACTCGCCCAGGCCCTCTCGATCCGACATTTCTACAATGTAGAAGAAATATTTTGAATGCGCAAGAGTTTTTATTCAAGGTGATCGAAAATGTCAGTTTCTGCCGCAAATCCCTTGTGATGAAACTGATACTGCTGACGCTGATGCTGGGCTTTGCCCAAGAGTCGGAAGAACGACTTGGGGTGCTGGGGATGGGCAAAGCCCCAGCGCGCATAGAGGCCTTTACTCAAGCCGGTGACGTTGGCGCCAGGCGGATGTTGAACTGGAAGCTGGAAGCAGAGGTGGAAGAGTTTGGGGCTGCCGATACCGGCATGGTGGTGTACGAGAAGCAGCAGGATTGGCTGCGTGTGAAGTCGAAACAAGGCATCAGCCTTTGGGTCCGAATGCCACAAGGCGGGCAATTTGTGGCTATTCCTGATCTGCTCGAAGGCAATCAGATCTATCTCACCAAAGAGGACTGGGACCAGCGGCTTTCCCCTACCGCAGGCGGCCGGAGAGGCCCGGTAGTGAAGACGGAAGTTGAGCCCAGCGTGAAAATTGTGGGCAAGCAAATGGTGAACGGCAAGTTGTGGCTGCAAGTTACGATTCTTGACGCTGGCCTGTGCGAAGTACCAAAACCGAAGGTAATCGCCAGAGGGTGGGTGCCTCTGCGGATGGTCTGGTATTCCTCGAGCGGGTGTTAGGTCTTTGGCGCGTAATAACCGGGCCGCGCCCGCACAATCAGATCCTTGCGTCCCTTGACGCGAATCTGTACCGGGTGCCACTGGCCATCAGTCTTGATGGGTTCTGGCCGGTAGAGGATGTTGTACTGGCTGCGCAGTTCGTTTGCGATGTTTTCAAAGCTTTGAGCAAGATCACTGGCCTTGAACGGAAAGAAAGTCATGCCGCCGGTTCGCTCCGACATGTGTTTCAGGATGCGATCGCCTTCGCTCTCGATCCTCGTGATGTTGGTTGAGATCGTATAGATCACGACGTCGGCCTTGAGCGCCATTTCAATGGCCTGTTCACGTGTCATCACGGACTGAGTATCATCGCCATCGCTCAAAATGACCATCGCACGGCGAAACTTGAAGAGCGGCTGATCCCGCATCAGCTTGTCTTTGCAGGCATAGTAGATTGCGTCGAACAATGCTGTACCGCCACCAGCGCGCATGTCGCGAACGGTCTGAGACAATTTCTCGACGTCCCCAGTAAGGTCGGCCCGCAACTCCACCTGGTTGTCGAACGACACTACGATCGCGCGGTCTTCTTTAGGTCGGATTACAGAAGTAATGAACTCAACTGCTGCTTCCTGCTGGAACTTGAAACGGTCGCGCACGGAATTGCTGGAATCGATCAGGATGCCGAGACGCAGAGGCAGATTGGATTCCGCAATAAACTCCAGAATGTTCTGGGGCTTCTTTTCTTCAAATACTTCGAAGTCCTCGCGATTCAGGTTGATAACAAAGCGGCCTTTTTTGTCGGACACCGTGTAAAGAAAGTTCACGCGGAACACATCGAGAATAATGCGATTGGGATCGGTATTCTGAGCGTAGGCGGCGAGCGGTACTGCGAGGAAGTTGCGACGGTTCACTTTTCTATTGTAGGGGGCGAAGCCAGTCTTTGAGTTCCTCTGCCAGCGGAGCCTCGATCTGGATCGATTCTCCTGTGGTGGGCTGGGTGAATTTGATACGCCAGGCGTGCAGGAAAAAGCGCCCTGAATCATGCGGGCGAGCGCCGTATAGGGTATCCCCGGCAACCTTGTGGCCCAGATGCCCCAGATGGACGCGGATCTGGTGCGTCCGCCCGGTGCCAATTTTGACTTCTACCAGTGTGAAGCGCTCATAGCGCTTGAGCACTTTCCAGTGCGTGATCGCTTCGCGCCCCAGTTCCGGATCGTCCTTGACGATGGCGGCCATGCGGACGGGCTTCCAGGGGTCGCGGGCAATGGGACGGTTCACGGTACCGGTATCGTTTTTCATCACATTCTCAACCAGGGCGATGTAGGTCTTTTCTACCTCGCGGCCGGAGAACTGATCCTGCAGCTTTCGATGGGCGATGTCGTTTTTTGCCACCAGAATTACGCCGCTGGTGTATTTGTCCAACCGATGTACGATCCCGGGGCGCAAATCTCCACCGAGCTGCGAGAGCTTCTCAAAACGAAAGAGCAGGGCATTGACCAGCGTGCCGTCGGTTGTGCCTGCACCGGCGTGCACCGTCATCCCGGCAGGCTTGTTGATAGCGACAAGATCGTCGTCCTCATAGAGAATCGAAAGCGGCAGATCTTCGGCAGTCGCCTTCAGTGCTTTCAGCTCCAGCGGCTCGACTTCCACCTCTTCGCCTCCCTTGAGGATGTGCGAAGCCTTTTGCGGTTTGCCGTTTACCTTGACGCGATCTTTCTTGATCCACTCCTGCAGCCGGCTGCGGCTGTACTTGGGATAGAGAGTTTGCAGAAAGATGTCGAGCCTTTGCGGCTCGCCGTCAAAATTCATAGGGCCATTGGGGCTTGGCACCCACGCCGCCATCGACGAAGAGCGTTTGCCCGGTTACGAATTCACTTTGATCGCCGGCGAAGAAGAGCACCGCTTTGGCGATGTCCATCGGCACACCGATGCGGCCCAGCGGGGTGACCGGTGCCCAGGTGCCAGCGTAGTCGCCTGTTTCAGCCTTGGTGCGTTCCACTTCGGTTGCCCCAGGGGCCACACAGTTTACGCGGATCTGATACTTGCCCAGTTCTACAGCGGCCACTTTGGTGAACATCTCGATGCCACCTTTTGAGGCGGTGTAATCGACCAATCGAGGGAAGGCCAGCTTGTTGCAGCCAGAGCCGAGCGTGATGATGCTGCCGCCGTGGGACTTGGCCACCATGCGACGGGCACCTTCCTGCGTGCAAAGAAAAGTACCCCGGACGTTGGTGTTCATCACCTTGTCCCAATCTTCAACTTCAAGCTCAAGCAGCGGCTTCCAGGTTTGCACTGCGGCATTTGCCACTACGACGTGCAGGTCGGAGAAATGCTCGTCGAATTTTTTGAAGAGGTTTCTGACGCTTTCGACATTGCCTACATTGCCCTGCAAGGCAACAGCTTTGCGTCCGAACGACTCGATCTGGGCAACTGTGTCTTGTGCCCCGGGAAGGTCGCTGTTGTAGTTCACCGCGACATCAAAACCAGCTTTGCCCAGTTCAATGGCAATGCACTTTCCGATTCCTTTGCTGGCACCTGTAACCAGGGCCACTTTCGCCGATTCAGCACTCATGGCTTTATTGTAGTCCCCGGAGAGGCTATCATATTACAATCTCAAGTCTGTCAGGGGAGTTCTATTCTATGGTTGCTCGTATTGTTTTGTTTCTCGCATTGAGCCTTTCCCTCTTTGCCCAAACTTCCACCACCCAATTGGGCGGTACTGTCACGGATTCTTCAGGCGCAACTGTGCCGGGAGCCAGTGTTGTTGCTATCAACGAAAGCACTGGGCTTCGCTACAACCAAACCACTACTGCCGCCGGGTTGTATGCCTTTCCGTCGATTCCTGCGGGCAGCTACACGCTGGCCGTAGAGGGCAAAGGCTTCAAGAAATTCCAGCTCACCAAAATCGTATTGCAGATCAATACGCCTGCTAATGTGAATGCGTCCCTTGAAATCGGTGCCGCCAGTGAGACGGTGAACGTCGAGGCAAACTCAGAAACAATTCAGACCAACAACGCAGTGATCGGCAACGTGGTGGAACGTAAGGCGATTGAAGCCCTTCCGCTGAACGGTCGCAATCCGCTGAACCTGCTGATTTACGAGCCTGGCGTTCTGCAGCGCTCTGGCGGCACAATCAGCGTCAACGGTTCGCGCACCGGCGCTGTCAACGTAACCATCGACGGCATTGAAGCTAACGAAAGCACCAACCCCAATCCTGTAAACAATATCTTCCGGCTCAACCCCGACAACGTTCAGGAATTTAAAGTAACCACCTCGAACCCCTCGGCTGAAGAAGGCCGCAACTCCGGCGCTAACGTATCCGTTGCTACCCGGTCGGGCACAAACGAATTCCACGGCACTGCTTTTGAGTTTTTCCGCAACACCGCTCTAAACTCGAACGAGTTCTTCGCCCGCGCCCAGGGTCAGCCCAAGCCCATTATCAAACTGAATCAGTACGGCTTTGAACTCGGCGGCCCGATCCGCAAGAACAAGACCTTCTTCTTCGGCTCCTGGCAGGGGCAGAAAGTGAACTTCGCCGATCCTGTTGACAAGAGCTTTGGCACTGTAACTCTCTACACCCCTTCTGCACTGGCTGGCAACTTCCGCTATGTGGCGCTGGATGGCCGCGTGCCTTTTACTTTGAATGGCCAGCGCATCACACAGAATTCTCCGCAGCTTGTAGATCAACGGACAGGTGCCCTTGCTCCCGGTGTTCGCAACTGTGCAGCCAGCACCGACATCAATTGCATCGCCAGCTTCAATGTTTTCTCCAATGGTGGTTTCTCCCCGGTGGTGAGATCCGTGCTTGGCGGCTATCCAGCGCCAAATTCCTATGCCGGTGGTGATGGCCTCAACACAGGCAACTACTTCTGGAACAGCCCCTTTCAGATTCGTGGCCCGCAGTTTCTGGGTCGCATCGATCACACCCTCAGCGACAAGCACAACCTCTGGGGCCGTTACCTTGGAGCCGAGCAGAACACGCTCAACGGTGACCCTCTCAACAGCCGCCCCATCGTGATCCCCGGCTATCCGGCTCGTGGTGAAGTCTTTCGCCCTGCCATCAACATCGCAGCCGGAATTCGCAGCGTAATCAGCCCGCGACTTGTGAATGAATTCACCATGGGCTTCTCGCGTTTTCAGTTCCTGTTTACACAGGGCGAAGCGAACCCGAACTTCCCCAACGTTCCGCGTTTTGTGCTGAATAACTCGACGGTGGATTACACGGCAAATCCCCGCACCTTCCGCGCAGTGAATACGATCCAGTACATCAATAACCTCACCTACATTGCCGGTGCACATGTCATGAAGTTTGGTGGAAACATCCGTTTCTATCAGCACAACGACCAGCGCGGCGACGTAGGCGGCACATCGCTAGTGCCCAGTATTTCTCTATCTCGTGCCATTCGAATTGCCCCAGGCTACACTTACCCGACGCAGACGGGCACCGCTGCCGCCGGTATCGCTTCGAACGATTTGAACCGCTTGCAAAACACGGTGAACGACCTTGTCGGCGTCCCTGCCCAGATCACGCATAGCTTCCTTGGCGACCTGCGCAGCGATACCTTCTTGCCCTTCCAGACGGGTGAGAAGTCGGTTACGCTTTGGGCCCAGGGCCAGCGCACCAAGCAGTACAACTTCTTTGCCCAGGATGAGTTTCGTCTTAAGCGCAATCTCAGCATCAGCTACGGCGTTCGTTGGGAAGTAAACGCCCCGCCGACAGAAGCTGGCGATCGCGTCTACGTGCCGAACAAAATCATGGATGGCAGCCAGGGTACGGTTAGCTTTGTACCTGCAGGCCGCTGGTATCAGAATTTCAACTGGGGCGCCCTCGCTCCCCGTCTTGGCATCGCATGGTCTCCCGGTGGCAACACGCGGACGGTGATCCGTGCCGGCTACAGCTCGGCCTTTGACCCGATCAGCACCTTCCAGGTCACCTCGATTGCTACGGCTGTTCCTGGGCAGGTCTTCTCTTGTGTGGCCGTAGTTGGCGGTACTTCTACCCCCGGTTGCGCTACGGCACCCAATGTACCGCTCGCGCAGTTTCCGAACCAGTTGACCCCGCCTACTGCCAAACCAACTTCGCAACTCACACCTAGTGTCAGCACCTTCAACACTGCCCCTCCCGCTCGCGTTTTCGACCAGAATATGAAGCTGCCTTACGTACACATGTGGAACTTCACCATCCAGCGTGAATTGCCCGGTGGCTATGTGGCGAGCGTCGGTTATGTCGGCCGTCGTGGAACCCGCCTCTATCGCTCATGGGACATGAATCAGTTGCGTACCGAATCCGTGTTGCCGAGCTTCCTCGCTATGCAGCGAAACACCCAGATCACCGGCTGCCGTCCGGATGGCACGCTCACCAATGGTTCCCCTTGCGTGGGTGCTTCACCGGTGCCTCTCATTCAACAAGGCATCATGACCAGCGCCTTCGCCAACGGTGCTGTATCACTCACCGATCTTTCCCCCAACCAGAATGCTCTTGGCAACCTCGCCCTGCGTCTGGAGCAGACCACCACTGCGGCACGGCTTCGTCCCAACCAGCAGTTTGGCCAGATCCTTTATCTGGACAATGGTGCCGATTCGATCTACCACGGTTTGCAAACCACCTTCCGCAAGCGCTTTGACAATGCCGGTGTTTTGCTCTCGGGTTCCTACACCTTGTCCAAGGCGATCGACAACCTCTCCACAGACCCGGTTGCGGCAACTGCCGGCGGTGGCCAGACCACTACCAGCGCACGCACCCCCGCCGATGGTCGTAATTACGATAACGAGCGTGCCCGCGCCGACTTTGACCAGCGCCACGTCATCAATATGAGTGGTATCTATGAACTGCCTTTCGGCAAAGGCAAACCCCTCTTTGGCAACGCTAAGGGTCCGCTCAACACGATCGTGGGTAACTGGAGCCTGAATGGCATCTTTACCTACCAATCGGGTGAGCCTTTCACGGTTCGTTCGGGCTTCCTCACTGCCCACAACGCTGCACAAAGCCGCGCCGCACTGGCCCCGGGTGTGACTTCCTATCCGAAAGCCAAACTGCAGGACAAGCCCGGTACTCTTGGGCCGGTGCTCTTCCTCGACAACTCGCAGTTCGCCGTCCCGGCCCCCGGTCAGTTGGGCATTGGCCGCAACGTCTTCCAGGGCCCCATCTTCTGGAATCTCGACTTGAGCGCGTCCAAGGCTTTCCAGCTCAATGAACGCTTCAAGCTCACCTTCCGGGCAGAGGCCTTCAATGCTCTGAATCATGCGAATTTCCGCAATCCGCGCGATGCCAGTGTCGGCAGCCCGGCCTTCAACTCCAATGTCTTTGGCCAGACCTGCTGCGTTAGCCTTTCAACGGCCAGCTCTTCGTCCACCAACCAGAATGGAGAGAGCTGGCGCGTCATCCAGTTGGCTCTCAAGCTAAACTTCTAGTAATTCTGGACAAATCAGGTCCGGTATTGTAATCTGACAGTGTCCTGCAATTCATTTGCGAAAGATGCTGCTCTAGATGATCCGGAAGATTTTGTTTTGGTCACACCTCGTGGCCGGTTGTGTGGGTGGCCTTATCATCCTTCTAATGTCTGTAACTGGCGTTCTGTTAACCTATGAGCGCCAGCTACAGACCAGCGCTGAAGTCGGTGCCTTTACGGTGTCAGGTGCAAGCAGGTTGCCACTGGAGGAGCTGCTCAATCGTCAAGCTTGGACCGCAACGCCCACCATCACTTTGCGATCTGATGCTACTGCTCCGGTTGAGGTAAATCGAGGCAAGGCAGGCATCGTCTATCTTGATCCTTCCTCGGGGCAAGAGCTTGGCAAGCCGAATCTGGCTCGTCGCGAGTTCTTTCAAAAGGTTAGGGGCTGGCACCGCTGGCTGGCGTGGGAAGGCGAGTGGCGCGCCTGGGGCAAGGCCATCACGGGTGCCTGCACGCTCGCTTTTGTCTTTCTGGTTCTTTCCGGCCTCTTCATCTGGATGCCGCGTGTCTGGAGTTGGAAGCACCTGAGGCCCATCACCTGGTTTCGCGGTGGGCTCAGTGGCAAAGCACGAGACTTCAACTGGCACAACGCCATTGGTGTCTGGTCGGCTATTCCGCTTTTCTTTGTCATTATTTCGGCGCTGCCGATTTCCTACCCTTGGGCGAACGAACTGATCTATCAGGTGACGGGTACGGAGATGCCGAAAGCAGTTAATACTCCAGCCCAGAAGGGCACACCCAATGCCGTCGGAATTGATCGTCTTGTTGAGGTAGCCAAGCACGAACCAGGCTGGCAGAGCATCAGCTTCAGGCTCGAACCTGGAGACGGTCCCCTTGTCTTCACTGTAGACCGTGGCGATGGCGGGCAGCCGCAACTCAGGTCCACTCTCACTCTGGATAGATCTACTGCAACCGTCGTCAAGAGCGAACGATTTGAGGACTTCAACACGGGTCGAAGAGTACGATCGTTTTCGCGTTTCCTGCACACCGGGGAAGCACTTGGCTTGATAGGACAAACCGTCGCTGGCATTGTTTCCGCCGGTGGCGCGGTTCTCGTCTGGACCGGGATCGCGCTTTCGCTTCGCCGCTTTAGCGCCTGGCGCCGCCGTCAGGTCGCCTGATGTATTCGATGGCAGCATCGAGGACTTCATCTTTGTTAGCCTTGATCCCGGCAATGGTTGGCTTCACAACGATGTCAGGCACGATGCCAATTCGTTGTGTGGGCCGCTTGTTGGCATAATAGACCCCGATCCCGCTGATCATTGAAGATGCTCCTCCTGGCAACGGGATTCGTGAAACATTGCCGTCTGCCCCAGCTGTCGTGCTGCCCATCACAATTGCATTGGGTGCTGCACGAAAGGCCATCGATGTGTACTCGGCCTGGCTCTGAGTAGACTCGTCCACCAGGATCACAACCTTGCCTTCGTAATGTGGCGCCGCTGGCTCAATCGGTTGGCCTTGCCTCCAGTAGAATCCGCCAGGGTTCGACAGATCCACTTGAGTGAACTCTGCGAATGTCGTAGTCGAACGCACCAGGTGCGCGCCAAGGCTGAAAACCATGAATTCCGACGGGTAGTTGCGGATATCGATAATCAGCCCCTTGGTTCCGGCCGCTGAGCGAATGTAGTTTGATGATTCAGCTGCGCTCACTGGGCGCAACTTCAAGTAGGCGACATCTTCGGCGAGTTTCTGAAATGTTGGTCCTGGCCGATGATTTTCTATGCTGGTAAGTGGGTTGACCTCAGCTTTTGCGATCCGCCTGGTCTGAAGCCCGGTTGCTTTGCCATCACGAGAGATCTCAATCAGGGCCACCCCGCAAACGCCATTTGTAAGTGAATTTGCCATGTCTCGCTTGCGTGTTGGTTCATTGGAGGCCGCATAATAAGGCCGCCACTCTTCAATGAGTTTCTCCACCGGGATGCCATCCAGCTTCGTGATCACATCACCGCGCTTTAATGGAAAATCAGGGTCGGGTGTTTTCGCATTCTCACTCATCACTACGGGCCTGTCCTCGATAAAGCGGATCGTAACCGGGATCTGACAAGTACCCATCGGTGGTCTTGAAGCAAGCGAGGACCATAGATTGGCGTGGCCATCCTTTACCTTGGCAATCAATTGAAGCAGTTGTTGATCGTATTCAATGCGGGTCTTGGCCAGGGCAAAGGGTCGAATGGAATCTTCGAGCACTCGATCCCAATACATCGGCTCAGAAGCCGGATTGTCGGACATGATTTCCCGGTTGGGGTTGAAGTACTGCATCATGTTCCAGAAGCGAAAGAGCCCAAGAAGTTGGAAGCCAGCGTCAGGGAATCGAATCGTCTGGTATGCCAATTCGTTTTTGAAGGCGGGGTTCCCTACAGACCCGATAGTTGAAACATAAAACTGCTCTCCCATAGGGCGATTGCGATGGACTTCCAGTAACTTCTCTTTTAGCGGCTGATCCAGCAATGCGTCATCCGAGAGCCAGGCGAGGTCAGGTATAGTCTGGAACTGCTGCGACCATATTTTTGCGCACGGGGAACAAGCCCTTATCGGGCCCAGGCTGTCGATCCAGCCAGCCAGCACGGGCTTAGCGTCCTCAGCCGAAAGAACCTTAGGAATAATGCGGAGCAATTCAAAATCCCAGTGCTTCTTTCCTGCCGTGACAGCCGGATGATGATATTTGAGAAAGCCCCAGACTCTTCCAGTCAGAGCAAGATTGGCAGCTTGTTTGGCGCTCAACTCCTGGAGCGACAGGCCCGAGCCTTTCTTGAATTCAACATCGGCGTCGAGGATAGTGCTTTCGATCTGGCGAGCCGGAGCATTCGCTACCGGCTTGCCATCTACCTTCAGCTCAATAGAATCTACCCAGGCTTTACCGGTTCCGCTCAACAAAAAACCAAACACCAACTGCCTACCGTCATCGAATGCATCAATGCTGACGCACTGCCTGGTCCAGTTGAAGGTTCCTTTGAGGTGCTGTCGATGTCCGCTGTCAAACATGAGCGGGCCCTCGCGGCCATCTTCTCTTAACCACAAGCCCGCATAATCAGTCACAGATTCTGCCTTGATCCAACCGCACAACTCGATTCTCCTCGCGGCAAAATCCCGCTCTATCGAGATTGTGAGCGCACTGAAGCTCTGCCTGGACTGCTCGTTTCGTTCAATAAGAGCTGAACGTTTACCTTCATAAAAGATCTTGTCATCCACCTTGATATCGCCCTGCATTCCACCCCACCCTGCTGGATGCTGGCCAGCGATACCATTTTCAAATCCCACTAACTCTGCCAGTCTTTCGCGCGGGATGTTTTGCGCCCAAAGTGGAAGCGCAAGCAGAGGAAGTGCCCAGATGAATAACTTCAGTGCGGTCACTACATAAATCATATCGAGAATAGAGTGGGATAATAACCCGACGTAGCTCGTGAAGCAATTACTTCCAGACTTAAGCCCGCTCAAGCGCTCCCGTGATTTCCGGCTTCTCTATACCGGGCAAATGGTTTCGAGTTTTGGCTCAGCCATTACCTATGTAGCTTTGCCTGTCGAGATGTACCGGATTACTAAGTCTTCTGTTATGGTCGGATTGCTCGGTATCGTTGAGTTTGTTCCAATGCTGCTGGTGGCCTTCATCGGGGGTGTGCTGGCAGATCGCTTCGACCGTAGAAAACTCGTTCTCGGCGCCGACAGCTTGATGGCCTTGATTCTGGTTGTCTTAACCTGGAACGCTCTCCAACCTAACCCTCATCTGTGGCTGCTCTTCGGGGCAGCCGCAATGCTGGCTGGCCTCAACGCTATTCAGCGCCCTGCGATGGAGTCGATGACTCCGCAGATGATCCTGCCTCAAGAGATGTCTGCTGCCGGCGCACTCAACGCAGTGCGCCATAATGCCGCTTATATCGCCGGGCCTGGTCTTGCCGGTTGGATCGCGGTGAAGTATGGCGCTGCTACGGCCTTTGGAATTGACGCAGCCACTTACCTTGCCGCCATCGCCGGCCTCGCGCTGCTTGAGAAGAAGAGCTTTCGTAGTGGAGACGAAGGGGGCATCAGCTGGCATGCTTTGGCTGAAGGATGGCGTTACGCGCTCAGCCGCCGCGATCTTCTCGGCACTTACCTGATCGATATGAACGCCATGTTTTTTGGCATGCCAAACGCGCTCTTTCCTGCCTTTGGCGAAACCTTTGGCGCCCAAAATGTAGGCTGGCTTTACACCGCAGGCCCTGTAGGTGCGCTGGCAATCAGTATCAGTTCCGGCTGGGCCAGCAAAGTGAAAAGACATGGCCTCGCTATCACCTGGGCTGCCGGGTTGTGGGGCCTCGCGATTGTGGGTTTTGGCTTGTCCAAGAGCCTGTGGCTTGCCTTGATCTTCCTGGCTCTTGCCGGTGCTGCCGACAGCGTCAGCGGCATCTTTCGCATGACGATCTGGAATCAGACGATCCCCGCTCGTCTCCGAGGCAGGACTGCCGCTATCGAGATGGTGAGCTATCTCAGCGGCCCTTACCTGGGCAACGTGGAAGCTGGCTTCGCTGCACGCCTGATGGGCCTCGGTCCTTCGGTGGTGATGGGCGGAGCACTCTGCATGCTCGGCTCAATACTTATTTGTTGGGCGCTCCCGGAATTCCGGCACTACCACGCGGACGATCGAGAATCGTAGCTCGCGCCACATCCACCATGCGCTTCTGCCGAGCCTCAACCGTCGCCATGATCGACTTCACTTTCGCTTTCGCCGCGCGCGGGTCTTTGACGATC
This sequence comes from Bryobacter sp., assembly GCA_022843625.1. Taxonomy (GTDB): domain Bacteria; phylum Acidobacteriota; class Terriglobia; order Bryobacterales; family Bryobacteraceae; genus Bryobacter. Next base: position 81,729 of record JALHNH010000021.1, read on the forward strand.
TTCTCCAGGCGAGACCACAGCTCCCGACCCGACGTCTCATCCACTTCAAAGAACCAGTCGTTTGCACCGAAGTCGCGATACATCTGCCCCTTGGCCGTATCGGTAGGCTGCCGTACATAGAAGGTGGGTGTCCCTACATGCAGTGAAATCAAAGGCGAATGGCACTCCATACTGATCACCGCCTGAGCTTGGGAATAAATCGAAGCCGCCTCGTCGGGCAACCAATACGTGTCGCGCCACACAACCTTTTTGCGGATCTCTGCCGGTAGCGGATCCACCAGAACCTCTTTGCCTAGCTCCACCTGATAGGTCATCTCGGCGCACACCATTACTTTGTTGCCGGTAGCCTTGATGTAGGCCGTCATCATCTCGCGCAGCTTGGCATGATCCTGCTCGACTGTCCGGTTGTTGATTGCGTCCTTGATGTCATCGTCTGCCACGCGCGCTGTCTTGCGGATCTTGTAATAAGGCGTATAGCGCAATCGCGGAATCACGCAAATGAATTTCTGAGGCTGAAGCTGGTGCGCAGCAAGCCACGCCAGGCCCTTTGCATCGTCACGTAAATGCATCCCGAGTTGCGCATCCGGCCCAAACTCAAGCACCGGCGTTTTCACCTGTTGCGACTTCAGATAATCGCGAGTGATCGTATCTCGACAGAAGAAAAACGCCGAACGATCGATCACCTTGCGCAGGTCTTCAGGCAGTTGATTCTTCGGCAGCTTCATCGCCCGCTCCCGAAGGCTCACCAGCGTGCCGCCCTCAGGGTCGCGTTGCTCACCCATACCTGAGACCGGATCACTGGTAACTCCAAAGACCCCCAGCGGCTTGCCGGTGGCCTCTTGAAAAGCGAGCGCATGATTGCTTGCCGGGAAATTAGAGCCAGAGCCACTCAAGTAAAGATCTGCCTCCTGCCAGGCTTTTGCCAGCGCAGCATTGTTCGGCTTGCCATCCGCCCCGAGGCTGCCCTCTACGATCTTGAGCCGGGGATACCCTCGCGTGAGCAAATCCCGCGACCCGTGCCCGAGTTCCCCGGGCCAAAGCGTAATCTCCGCCTCAGGGAAGTGTTTCTCAAGCAAACTCAGCGCTCCAGGCGTATGCCCGATGTCGCCAATGTTCACACTCTGCCAGGAACTGCGCAGAAGAATCTGCGGTGCTTTAGCTTTGACGGTTGCTGCCAGCGACTGCAACAGAAAATGTCTTCGTTCGATCACACCAAGATTTTAGGCGAATCGGAACTGAATTGTGTGGTCGAATGGCGCAAAGCCGGTGAGATAAAGTGTCGGCCCGGGAAGCTTGGCCTCGATGTAGCGCATATCGCGGGTCCAGGTGTGCGCTGACGCTCCCGGGCTTACCTTGATGATGTCTTTGCCCACCTGATAGCGGGCTTCCGGCCCGTCGATCAGATAGGCGTCCGGTGCACCCGGGACCGGCTTCACCCCAGTGAGCTTGCCTCCGGGCCGGAAAGCGATTTCGATCGTGATCGGAACGAGCTCTGTGCCCTTGGAATAAATGCGCAGGTTGTAGCCGCCGTCGGCTTCTTCAATTGCTGCACCTTGCTCAAACATACTCACTTCGGTGCGCGGCCTCGACTTCTGGGTCGAATCCCACATCTCGCTGTCAATCACCTTGGTGGGCGTGAACGGCTGATAGTAGGGGCCCTCCAGCTTCTGGCTCATCGCAATCGTTTTGCCCTTGAGCTCATACGATTCACTCTTAAACTGAGCCTTGCCAAAGAACGCACTGATAAAGCGGATTGTCGTGATCACCGCCTCGCCTTTGTTGACGTTCATCACGCGGCTGGAGCCGTTGTAGAAAACGGTTGCCGCGTGATTGTCGCGGCGAATGCGGGTGATCTTGTTGTGCTTGAAATCCTTGCGGTAGCTGGACGGAATCGCACCTGTCTCGATGGGCTTCAAAAACTCCGGATGCAGCATTGCGGTCGAGAGCCCCAACCCTGCACTCCGGTATTGCGATGCCAGTGTCCCCCAGGCTTTGTGCTTGTCCTTCAGTGCCATGTAGTGGAGCGAAAAATAGTATTGTGCCGGCGTTGCGATGGTGAACTGGTCTTGCCGCCGCGAAAAATCAGTCACAATCTCGCCGTTCGGGTTAATCAGATAGAGCAGGGAATTGAGATTTGCCCGCACATGTTCAAACAACTCTGGGCGATTGTGTTTTTCGGCAATCGCGATCAGCGCGCTGTCGACGATCTGGTTGTAGGTGCCTACCGAGCGTTCCGTGTACTGCCCGTCTTCATCGATATCGATTCCTTCGGCCAACCACTGATCGATTCGCTCGCCGTAAGCGGCTTTGGGCAGGATCTCATTTACCTGCGCAAGTGCTGCGCTCAAAACCCAGCGGTGATTCGGCGTGTGGATTCCGCCAACTGCCAGACCATCTGCAGCAGACTCCACAAAGGGCCGCATCACTTCAAAAATTTCGCGACTGTTGGTCTGCTTGGCCAGCAGGAGACCTCCCGCCGCTGCCCGAACCCCAAACGCGGTATCTGGAGGTGAGTTGAAATTTGTATCCAGGTTGCTCAGGAAGCCACCAGCACTCTGATTCTTCTTCAGGCAAGCCGCTGTTAGCTTTAACCTTTCAAACAGCACCGGGCTTTTGTAAAACTTGCTTTTGGGCTGCATTAACGCAGCGCCATAAGTATCAAACATCCCGGCCATCGCATTGAAATTTGGAATCCCAAACCCATTCAGAATGGTGCCCTGGAATCGGCTGGAAGGGTCAGTGATCTGGTTGGTCAGAAGGTATTCCACTCCCTTGTCATGCCTGACTGCAATGGTTTTGAGAAGGTCTTGTTCTGAATTTTGAGCAAGCGCGGGAGTGGCAGCCATGGCCACTAGGGCAGTGCGACGAGTCATGTTTTGCAAATACCAGCCTACAACGAGATGAAGGATTCATTATCCAAATCGATTCCAAACACTGTCAGAAGGGAAGATGGCGAAACGAAGTTCGGCGAACTAAAAGCGAAACTTTCGCTTGAAATTCGATCTTTCTTCGCCTAAAATGCAAGTATGGCACTGACACGTCGTCAAAAAGATCTTCTGGATTTTCTGGCAACCTTCATCGAGAAGCACGGCTATTCGCCGAGCTACGAAGAGATTGCATCTGGAATGGATCTCACCTCTCTTGCGACGGTTCACAAGCATATCCATTCGCTGGAAACCAAAGGCTATCTAAAGCGCGGCTTCAATCAGAGTCGCTCGCTCGAGATTGCCCCTAAATATCTCGATGAACGTCGCAGTTATTCCGGTACCCCCGCAATGCCCGATCTCGAAGTGCCACTGCTCGGCCGTATTGCCGCCGGCATGCCCGTCGAGAGCGTAGCCAATCAGGAAACTCTTGCTTTCAAAGACTTTATGGGCGACGAATCAACCTACGCACTGCAAGTGCGTGGCGACTCAATGATTGAAGACCACATCTGCAGTGGAGATTTTGTTTTGGTTGAGAAAGTCCAATCCGTTCGCAATGGGGACATTGTAGTTGCCCTGGTGGATGGCATGGAGACCACCCTCAAGCGTTTTTACCGTGAGCCGGGTGAGATGATTCGACTTCAGCCTGCCAACTCCACGATGGAGCCCATCATGGTGCCTCAACAAATTGTCAGTGTTCAAGGCCGCGTCTTAGCCGTTTTGCGAAAGTATTAACTTCGGCTTGCCATCACAAGGCAAACCATATTCCATACGATCAGCACTGCGTAGAAGATATTGACTTTCGCTAGAAGCAACTCCCTTTGGCTTTTGATACAGTAAACAGCAAAACAAAGAGCTAGTAGCTTAACTGCAAGTAAACCGCTAACGGGGTTTGGAGCCATGCTCATAGACCAGCGGACGACTGGATTTGCCTCACCTACCCCATGCGATAGGAATGCTGCAGTGCTCAGCAGGTCCAGCGCCTGCAGATATGCAAATTGCACAAACTGACTCGATTGGAAGAAACCAGCAAGTGTATTCATTGAATGGGACGATTCTTGATGCAAGCCTATCCAAGATGTCCTAACGCCGTCTATACCAAAGAGTTGGCTTTTAACAGTACAAAGTCCTAACAGTACTTTTGTAAACAGAAAGAGGCCGAGCACTAGGCTCGGCCTCTTTCAACAAACGATTGGTTCAGACAGACTAGGATGCGGCTGCTGAGGTTACGCTGGCGACCTTCGTGAAGATCGTGCTGATGCTGGTTGAAACACCAGGCATGATAGCGCCGGCGGCTACGGCTACGAAGCCGGCCATCAACGCGTATTCGATCAGGTCCTGACCTTTGGTGTCCTTGACGATGCGGAGGTTCCACACCAGATTCTTGAGCTTGTTCATTGTTTTTCTCTCCTCTTCAATTTGCAGTGCCTTGGCTCTACATTGATAAGAGTAACGGTACTTGGGTTTGTCTCAAATCCGCAAAATGCCTTAGATACCAACTAGGAATTGACTGATTTTTCGCTTAAGGTGTCGATAGTCCCATCTCTCGAATCAACCGTGGAATCATCCATATGATTCAAAACAGGAGCCTTATCTACGTCCTAGGATGGCTCAGGGTTTCGTTGCGATTTTTCCTTAAAATTTCGTGCTCGCTTTTGTTCACTTTTTCAAGTACTGGATCTATCGCAAACTCCGATTTCGGCCTTTCTTGCTCTCCTTATCGGCATGCTTTCGATCAGACGCAAAAGGGCCCATCCCGAAGGATGGGCCTCTCGCGAAAACTAAAACTAAAACGTTTGTTAGGAAGCGGCTTCTGAAGTGACGCTGGCAACCTTGGTAAAGATGGTGCTGATGCTGGTCGAAACGCCAGGCATGATTGCACCAGCTGCGACAGCCACAAAACCGGCCATCAACGCGTATTCGATCAGGTCCTGCCCTTTGGTGTCCTTGATAATTCGCAGGTTCCACACCAGGTTCTTGAGTTTGTTCATTGTATTAATCTCCTCTCCAATTTGCGATACCTAGGCATCACACTGTCGAGAGTAACGGTACTCAAGTTTCGATGGAATTAGGGAATTTCCCTATTTGAGACTGGAATACACCTTAGTCTCGTCATGCAGCACTGAGTTGAGTGACCCCTGCCGGTACCCTTCAAGGTCGAGCGTAACGTAATGAAAACCAAGGCCCTTAAAGATCGAAGTGACCTGAGATGCAAACCTTAGATCGAGTGCCTTTTCCAGCTCCTCAGGTGCAATCTCGATACGAACCAAATTATCGTGGTACCTCACCCGAAACTGCCGGAAGCCCAGCGCTTTCAGTGCCTCTTCACCCTCTTCCACCACACGAATCCGCTCCGGGGTAACCTGCGTACCATAGGGAATCCGCGAAGAAAGGCATGCCGCAGCTGGCCGATCCCAGGTTTCGAGACTCGCACGCAGCGACAATTCCCGAATTTCCGCCTTCGACAAGCCGGCATCCACTAGTGGCGCCTTCACCTGATGGATCTTAGCCGCACTCTGCCCCGGGCGATAATCCCCCAGGTCATCCGTATTGACGCCATATACTATATGTTCAAATCCACGATCAGCCGCAATCTGGTCCATCACCCGGAACAACTCATCCTTGCAGTGAAAGCAGCGATCCGGATTGTTGGCAACATAGGCTGGATTCTCAAACTCATTGGTCGGAATCATTTCGTGCACAATTCCATGCCCCCTGGCGAAATCCACCGCATCCCGCTTGTGAGACTCCGGGATCGACGGGGAGTCTGCCGTGATCGCAATCGCCTCATTCCCAAGCGCCTGCTTGGCGGCCCAAGCCAGATAAGCCGAATCGGTGCCGCCCGAATAAGCAATCAATACTCGCTTCATATCGCGAAGTAGCCCTATCAGCCGTTCTTCTTTTGAAGCCAGGAGAACAGGGTCGAGCTTGGGAGTTGTGCCTTGGATGGCGACCAGCGATGCCATCCCACTATTATATGGGCCTGACTTGTGCTAATTTTGGGGTAAGTTTCGCCTCTGCCTGATATTGCCTATTTTCAACCGCTAGCTTGGCACCCCGACGCAGGTAGACCCCGCGCGTGAGGATCATCACGCGAATAGGCAAACTCAAATGAATCTCATTTCTATTGGCTGGCGTGAATCGTTTGCGCAACAGCTGCTTTCTTTTCCCGACTGTATCGCTGGCCGCGTGGCCCTCACTCATCGGGAGCGTTTTGTTGTTTGGACAGAGGCTGGAGAAATTGAGGCCGCCCCAAGCGGTCGTGTTCGGCAGACCGTAGGCCTTTGGCCGACAACCGGCGACTGGGTCGCACTCCGCCCGGGAGGCTCAATCGAAGCTGTGCTCGAACGTCAAACAGCTATCGTTCGAAAGCAACCAGGCAAGGCAAGGACAGAGCAAGTCCTTGCGGCCAACCTTGATGTCCTCTTTGTTGTCGCCGGACTCGACCATGACTTCAACCCCCGACGGATTGAAAGATATCTCCTCCTTGCCCAGGAAGGTGGTGTAAGGCCTGTGCTGATCCTCAACAAAGCTGATCTCCTTGAAGACCCTTCCGAACTCCTAAGCCAGGCAAGGGTCCTCGCTGGAGCTTGTCCCGTAATCGTTATGAGTGCACAGTCCGGTTTAGGCGTAGAAGAGCTTGAGAACTATGTCAGCATCGGCGAAACTGCTGCGCTGGCTGGATCTTCGGGTGTAGGAAAATCTACGATGCTCAACCGCTTGATGGGCGTTGAGCGACAGACCACGCAGGAAGTGCGAGACCACGACAGCCGAGGCATGCACACTACCTCATCGAGGGAGCTCTTTTTGCTGCCTCAGGGCTGGCTGCTGATGGATCTGCCAGGCATTCGCGAATTGCAACTGGTGAGCGGAGTAGAAAGTGTCCCGGATGTATTCGATGACGTGGAAGCTGCCGCAAAACGCTGCCGTTTTCGCAACTGCAACCACGAGCAGGAAAAAGGCTGCGCTGTCGTTGGCACCATCGATCCGGCCCGGATTTCTGCTTTCCACAAGCTCAAAAAGGAAGCCGCACACGCAGAACGCCAGGTCGATCAAGTGGCCGCACTCAAAGAGAAAAAGCGATTGAAGGTGATCCACAAAGCCATGCGCGACACCGACGACTGGGATTGATCGCGATTCGATTTCTAGCGGTAATTTCCGGTATGCCCCAACGAATATCGCCCAGGCTGCGGGAAGATGCAGAGGCCATGAGGGCCGCGTCCTACCTTCACCCGATCGGTCAACTGTCCTGTCGTCGTATCAAAGCCGTAGATCTCGTGGTGATATCGGCCTGACACCCAGAACATCTTCCCGTCCGCCGACACCCCACCCATATCGGGCGAACCACCACCCGGGATCTTCCAAAGTGCCACCAGCTTGCGGGTCGCAAAGTCCATTACAGAGACCGTGCCTTCACCGCGATTGGTGATGTAGAGCTGCTTTGTATCGCGGCTCGGATAAAGCCCGTGGCAACCCTTGCCCGTCGCAATAAACTCGGTCTTCTTGAAGCTATCGCCGTCGATCACATGCATCCCGTGGCTCATCATGTCGGCCACATAAAACGTCTTCCCGTCCGGCCCCACTCGCGTATCCTGCGGCATCGCACCAGTAGTCAGCGAGATGCTGCCAAGCACCTTGAAATTCACCATGTCGATCTTCAGAATCTCAGCTGAGAACTCACACGATGCAATCATATACTTGCCGTCTGCCGAGTAATCGGCATGATTTACGCCCTTGCAGGGCACGTTGATCGACTTCACCAGCTTCAATGTCTGCGGATCTCGCAAGTCGATCCGTCGCAACCGCTCCGCCATCACCACCATGTACTTGCCATCGGCCGTGTAATACATGTTGTAAGGGTCGGCTACTTTGTGAATCGTCATCAGTTTGCCCGTCATCGGGTCGATTTCAGCCAGCGTGTTATTCAGGTCGTTGGTCGCAAAAATCCGCGTCATGTCCCACGACGGCACCACGTGTTGCGGCTCGACATTCTTCCCTTTGCCAACGCTAAACTTCTCGACAATCTTTTTGGTCGCCGGGTCATAAACCCACACCGTGTTGTCACGAGTGTGCGGGATATAGATTCGCGAAGGATAACGCTGAACGCCCGGCTTAAACTTGCCGGGCGTCGTTTCAGAATAAATATTCTTCGAGTCAATTACCGGGGGCATCTGCGCATAGAGCGCGAATGCCCCGATCATCAGGATTGTGAGTCGCATGAACTACTCTTTCGGCGGCGTTGCTTCGGCGGCGTCAGCCACCACTTCGTCGGATTCCGGAATCACACCGGCGCTGGCTACCTTGTCGCCTTCGGCAATATCGACCAGCTTGACTCCCTGAGCGCTACGTCCGCTCTGGCGAATCTTGGCTGCCTCGATCCGGATAATCTGACCATCCTTCGTGATAATCATCACGTCTTGGTCTTCGTTCACCGGCATCGTGGCCACAACCTTGCCCGTCTTCTTGGTGACCTTCATATTGATCACGCCCTTGACGGCGCGGCCCGAGTGGCGATAGTCGGTGAGCTTGGTGCGCTTGCCCATACCGTTTTCAGAGATCGCAAGCATCAGCGCAGTCTCATCCACCACTTCAGCCGAGATCAGGTAATCGTCCTTCTCCAGCTTCATCGCGATGACGCCACGAGCCTGACGGCCCATCGAGCGGACTTCTTCTTCATCAAAGCGAACGGCCATGCCTTCAAGCGATGCAAGGAAGATCTGATTTTTGCCATTAGAGATCTTGGCCGAAATCAGTTCATCGTTATCGTCGAGAGTGCAGGCAATGATGCCGCGTGCCATCGGATTGTCGAAGTCGGTAAGCTCGGTACGCTTGATCACGCCGTGCTTGGTCACCATAACGATGAACTTGTCGGCGGTGAAATAACGCACCGGCAGGAAGGCTTTTACTTCTTCATCCGGCTGCAGGTTGATCAGGCCGTTGATGTTTTTGCCCTTCGAGATCGTACCGGCATCAGGGATGTTATACACCTTGAGCCAGTAAACACGGCCCTTTGAGGTAAAGATCAGCAGGTAATCGTGGGTGGAGGCGATGATCAGGTGTTCCACCACATCCTCGGCCCTGGTGCCCATCCCGATACGGCCCTTGCCGCCGCGGGTCTGCCTGCGATAGGTATCGACACTGGTGCGCTTGAGATAGCCGCCACGAGAAACGGTAACGGCCATGTCCTCTACCTGCACCAGGTCTTCGATATCGATGTCGCCGGAATCTTCCACGATCTGAGTGCGGCGCTCATCGCCGAACTCTTCAATCACTTCCAGGAATTCCTTGTGGATTACAGCCTTAAGCACCGATTCCGTGCCCAGGATTTCAAGGTACTCGGCAATCCTGCGCTGGATCTCTTCCAGTTCGTCGAGGATCTTCTGCTGTTCCATGCCAGTCAGGCGCTGCAGTTGCAGCTCGATGATGGCCTGAGCCTGGCGCTCGGAGAATTCAAACTCGGCAATGATCGTATCGCGGGCTTCGCGCGGGCTCTTGGCTGCACGGATGAGTTCAATCAGGCGGTCGAGGTTGTCGAGAGCCTTCTTGAAGCCAACCAAAATATGTTCGCGGTCGCGAGCCTTCCGCAACAGGAAGTCTGTGCGCCGGCGCACTACTTCTTTACGGTGCTCGATGAAGAGCTTCAGGATCTCGAGCAACTGCAGCTCACGCGGCTGGCCGTTGACGATGGCCAGCATGATCGCACCGAAATTGGTCTGCATCTGCGTCAGCTTGTAGAGCTGATTGAGGATCACTTCGTGATGCTCGCCCCGCTTGAGTTCAAGCACGATACGCATGCCGTCGCGGTCGCTTTCGTCGCGTACGTCGGAGATGCCGTCGATCTTCTTCTCGTTCACCAGCGCAGCGATGTCGGTGATCAGCTTCGCCTTGTTCACCTGATACGGGATCTCGGTGATGATGATGCTCTCGCGGTCTTTGCCTAGTTTTTCGGTAAAGGCCTTGGCCCGCATCTTGATCGACCCGCGCCCGCGCGAATAACAATCAAAGATGCCAGCGCGGCCGAGTATCAGGCCGCCGGTCGGGAAGTCGGGGCCGGTAATGATGTTGAGCATATCGGCCATCGTGATCTTCGGGTTCTCCAGCATGGCGATCAGCCCGTTCATCACTTCCGTCAGGTTGTGAGGCGGGATGTTGGTAGCCATGCCGACGGCAATGCCGCCAGAACCGTTGATCAGCAAATTCGGGATGACGGTGGGAAGAAACTCGGGCTCAACTTCAGAGTCGTCAAAGTTCGGCTTGAAATCTACCGTTTCCTTGTCGATGTCTTCCATCATCATGCTGGCGATTTTTGACAATCGCGCTTCGGTGTAACGCATGGCCGCCGGCGGATCGCCGTCGACAGAACCAAAGTTTCCCTGGCCATTGATCAACGGGTAGCGCAATGAGAACGGTTGCGCCATACGCACCAGCGCGTCATAGACAGCGCCTTCGCCGTGAGGATGGTACTTGCCCAAAACGTCGCCGCAGACACGCGCGCACTTGCGCGGTGGCCGGTTCCAGCTCAGGCCCATTTCGTTCATCGAATAGAGAATGCGGCGATGCACTGGCTTCAAGCCATCTCGCACATCGGGCAAAGCGCGCCCGATGATTACGCTCATCGCGTAATCCAGATAAGACCGCTTCATCTCATCTTCGATATTTATCGGGATGTGATTCTTGGGGTTCTCGCCCTGTGGAAGCGTAGATTTGGGGTCATTGCCGCCCGGATCTTTACCGCCCGGGCCCTGTGGGATTTCCGTATCGTTTGCCAAACTGCTATTTTAGCATTTTGGCGTTTGTTTATCAGGGTTTAGAATGACTTTGGATGCTGCCGCTTTTCTTCCTGCTCCTCGCCCAACCCGACCTCTACGAGCGTGGTGGGGAATTCCTTCGCGCAGGCAAGCTTGCCGCGGCTGAAAAGGCCTATCGCGAACACCTGAAAACCCATCCGAACCATGTTGAGGCGCTCGCCAATCTGGGCTCGGTTCTCTCGCGCAAAGAAGACTTTTCCCAGGCCATCCTTCAGTTTCAGCGAGCCCTGGCCTTGCGGCCCACTCTGGCCCCACTCCACTTGAACCTTGGCCTTGCGTACTTTAAAACCCGGGACTGGGCTCGCGCCGCCGCCGAGTTCGAGCACTTCCTCAAGGCCCAGCCTGGCCACCGCCAGTCGATGCAGTTGCGCGCACTGTCTTTGTTTGAGCTGGAGCGCTACAGTGAAGCCTCAGAGGCTTTTGAAGCCCTGCTCCCGGGCGATGCCAGTATTCAACTTGGCCTCGCCACGGCCTACCTGCGCAGCGATCGTGTTGCCCAGGCCCAGAAGATTCTTGGGCCGCTTCTCGAACAGGGCAATTCACCCGAAGTGCTGCTCACCGTCGGTCAGGCCCTCTTCGTCGAAGAACGATTTGACGAGGCAATGGCGACTCTGCTGAAGGCCCGCGAACACTCGCCCACCCTGCCAACACTGGGGCTCCACATCGGCGCAATCCACTGGCGCAAGAAGCAAAACGCTGAAGCCGTAGCCGAATGGCGCAGCGAGCTTAAAGCCCACCCAGACAACCCCGAAGCGCAATTTACTCTCGGGGCCGCCCTCGCGATGACCGGCGGCGATAAGATTGAGGCGGAACGTCTCCTGCGAGCCAGTCTTGCCAGGAAGCCAAAACACGCTCGTGCCAACTACCAGTTGGCCAAGCTGGTCTGGCAAAAGAACAGAAGTGTGGAGGCTGTGACTTGTCTCGAGAAGTCGATCGCGTCGGACCCCGATTATCGCGAAGCTCATTATCTGCTGGCCAACGTCTATCAGGGCCTGGGTCGAAAGACCGAAGCCGCGCGCGAGTTTGCCGCCGTCAAACGCATTTCAGCCAAAGAATTATCCAGGCAGCAGGATTTGTTTTCGGATCAGCCCTAGCCCTTGCCTGCACTCCTTGCCATCAGGACAAAGTGGATATCCAAAGCAAGTCCCGTCACGCGCTGACGCTCAAGGCCTACGACGGCGAGGGCTTTGCGGGCAAAACGTTGCGAGAGCGCGGCGGCACCACCTACACCTACGACACTCAGGGTGTCACGATTCGTCAGGGTGGCACAGAGCGCGTAATTGCCCTCACCTGGCTCTTCGGTGCCGGTCACTACGCCCGCACGCCTGTCTTTGAAGATGGTGGCCGCTGGGTCGAGCACCGCCTCAGTTGGTATGCCGCAACAGGCAAGCTCAGCCTCACCCCCGGCCACTCTCTCCAACCTGCTGAAGATCTAGACAAGGCTGCCGGTATCGTGCAGACTACCAACAACGCCACCCGTTGCTTCGCCTGCCACAAGACAGGAGATCGCCCCGGCGTGCATTGCGAAAGCTGCCACGGGGCTCAGGGCAATCATCCCGTGGCCAATACAATCCGTCGTGACACCAGCGTCGCTGCCTGCGCCACCTGCCATCGCTCACCCGCGCGCGAATACGCTTCCCCCATGCCTGAGGTCGAAGATCCCCTAAGCGTCCGCTTCGCCCCTGTTGGATTCCTGGTCAGCAAGTGCTACCAGAAGAGCGCCGGCCGCTTTACCTGCGTAAGCTGCCACAACCCGCACCAGAGCGTCGCTGCCAGCTCCACCTACGACAAGACCTGCAGCGGCTGCCACACCCCCAAATCCAAAGCCTCCTGCCCGCGCACCGCTGATTGCGCAAGCTGTCACATGCCCAAGTCCACGCCCGCGCCCTATCTCACCTTCACCGATCACCGCATCCGTAAATAGAAAAAGGGCCAGCCTTTCGGCTGGCCCTCCATACATTTTTGCTTAGAAGTAGAACTTCGCAGCAAGCTGCAATTGGCGGGGTGCGCGAGCGCCAGTGACTGCTCCGAACCCGAAGCGGCCTCCACCTCCACCGAGACCCGTTGGCAGGTTCGTGATCGCTCCAGTCGTAGCGTTGAAGGTAGCGCCACGATTGAAGTCTGAAAACTGCGTATGGTTGGGTGCGTTGAACATTTCCAGACGCAACTGCAGGAAGCGCGGGCTATCCTCGCTCAGTCTGATGTTCTTGAACAGCGACATGTCCCAGTTGTTTACCCCAGGACGCCGCACGATGCGTTGAGCGGATTCCAGCCCCTGGCTCCCGATCGAGGGGGGCGCAAGAACTGAGGTATCGATATAGCGAAGGTCAGTCCGTTGTCCGGCTGGAATGATCGGATTGCCCCTTACGACGATACGAGGCCCGACAGATTCTGAGCCGGTGTAGACGCGATTCAGTTCTCCGCCAATGCCCTGGATACCAACGGTGAGGTTTGCAGGCTGGCCGCCAATCATCGATACCAGGCCCGATACCTGCCATCCGCCAAAGATCATCTTTCCTGCCGCATTGTTCAGACCACTCATGGTCTTGGCGAGCGAAGGAACGTCATAGACAAAGTTGGCAACCATCATCTGCGCTACGTCGAAGTCGAGGTAGCTGTAGTTGGCCATCCGGTAATTGGTGGGGTGCAGGCGGTCGCCGTCACCAGAAGACAGGCCTAGCGCCTTGGCATAGGTGTATGCGATGCCATACTGCAAGCCCTTGCCACTGTTCTTGTTGAGGCTGACCTGCAGCGAGTTGTAGTTAGACCAGCCACCGAAGGTAGTGAGTACTGCTTCGCCGAAACCAAGGTTTGGTCTGTAGAGATTCACTGGCAGCGCGGTGCGTCCATCAAAGCTGGTTGCGTTCAGATTCGCAGTTTGCGGGTTCTGATTTTGTCGCTGCCATGCGGATCCAAACGGCATAGCATTGTGGTCGTAGGTCGACAACAGGTGCGTTGCTTTGTTGGCGACATAGCTCACCTCAAGCGAAGTAGACTTCAGCAACTGACGCTGTACTGTGAAGTTCCACTGATACGTTGTTGGTACATCGCCAAGCTTGTCGAATCCACGAACATTGTTCGGGAAGAACGAGCCGGCAAGGCTCCCCAGTGTGTTCAAGTTGCCAAAGAAGTAAGTGGGACGGGTGGTTGACGGGGGATTGGGCAGCATGTCGAATACAGGGTTGCCCTGGAAGCGGTCATAGAAGATACCGAATCCGGCACGCACCACAGTCTTTTCATTTAGCTGATAGGCAACACCAAGACGAGGAGCATAGTGCACGCCACGGCTGTCGATCAGGCCTCGCGGGTATGAACTCGAATTCGACAATCCCATGCCGTTGGCATAAAGACCATTTACGAATCCTCTCCCCGTGTTGAGAATCGATCCAACGAGAGCATTGGGGACTGTCTGCCCGGTGATGGGGTTCAGGCCCAGGTTGACACCATCGATACGAACCGGTTGCACCAGTTGCGCCCGGCTGGCATTGTCATAAAGCGCGGGGTTAAATGAGGAGGTGTTCCCTCCGGCATCATACTGTGGCTGGATAATGTAAAAGCGAATGCCGTAGTCCAGCGTTAGCTTCTTGTTCACTCGCCAGTTGTCCTGGGCAAACCATTCGATGTTCCAGGACCGATATTGTCCGTTGAGTACCTTGTCCGACTGCGCAAGGCGGTCAAAATTACCAAGCAGTGCATTGGAAAAAGCCCAGTTCGTGTTACCAGGATTCTGCGTGTTGTTGTCAAACCAGATGTCACCGTTGACTGACGTGAAGGCGGTCTGATCTTTAAGGCTCTTGTGCAAATAGATGCCGAACTTCATCGTGTGAGATCCCAACACCTTTGTTACGTTGTCGGTGATGTCGTAGGTGTGATTGAAGTTGCGGAAGGGCGTGCCCAGGAAGTTCGAAAACGGGGCATTGGGCACACCGCCAAAGCGCCAGTTCTGTACCAGATTCAACGTATCGCCGCTGAAGGGCATCTTGTAGGACAAGCCGAGCTTGCCGCGGTCAAATGCTTGATCTACAGGGTCAATATTCAAAACGTTCTTCGACGAACCGAAAATGAATTCATTAGTCAGCGTTGGGTTGACGGTGGTTGTAAGATTGTTCACCCAACTCCAGCCGGGGTTTCCAAAGTTCATCGGGCCAAATGGGATGTTGTAATCGGCATTCCACTGGCCGTAAGGCCGGTCTTCTTCAGACTTGGTCTTGATGAAGCGAGAATAAAAACGCCACTTATCGTTGATGTTGTAATCGCCGCGGTAAATGTTCTCGCGTCGCGGAAACACGCCAGAAAGTTGGGTCTGGTAGTTGAAGTTCGGGTCAATCGGTACGTTCGGTGTCGGATAGAAATTCAAGATCTTCTGTCCGTCGGGGTTGATGCGGCTGGCGGGAATCATGTTGTTGGCAAAGCAGCCACCGCCGCCGGCTAACTGGTCGCACGCCGCACTGCTCAGCGGGTCGCGAATAAAGATAGGCCGTCCGTTCCCGTCTGTGGTTCCAGCAAAATTGCCATTGCGCTGGGCAACAGTTGGCACCGTCACACTGCGCAGATCATTCGGCTGCAACCGGCTCTGCCATTCGATCCCAACAAAGAAAAAGAGCTTGTCGCGATTCGGGTTCAGTTTTGGAATGTAAGCAGGTCCACCCAAGTTGAAGCCGCCTGTCTTGTCACGAAAGAGTTGCCGCTGCCGACCTTCGAGGTTGTTACGCCAGTTATTTGCATTCAAGCCTTCATGGCGATGAAAAATGTACCCCGTGCCATGCAGATCGCGCGTACCAGACTTCGTAACTACCGAAATAGCCGCACCAGAAGAACGGCCATACTCAGCAGGCTGCGAATTCGTCAACATCTTGAATTCCGCAATTTGATCGATGTTCATCGTCGCAAGCTGTCCGCCGTTGGACCCAGTATCGATATTCGTAATTCCGTCCACCATCAGATTGTTCTGATTGTTGCGGTTTCCATTTACTGATCCACCAATGCCGCCCGTGGGGACAACACCCGGAACTGTTCGCGTAAGATCGAGAAACGACCGTCCGTTGAGTGCCAGATTGATTACCTGATTGCCCGTCAATACGCCGCCCTTTTCCGCACCGCGAGTCTGGAGGATGACACCAGAAGCCTCAACCGTAATCGAATCGGTCATCGCACCCAGAGAAAGCATGATGTCTGGCAGATCCAGACGATCATTGGCTGATACGCGAATCTCGCTTCTTTCATACTTCTTGAAGCCACTTGCTTCCACTTGGATCTTGTAAAGAGAAGGCTTCAACGGGTTAAAGAAGAAGACACCTTCGTTGTTGGTGGTTAGGTCTCGATTGTCGCCTTGCGCGACATCGACAAGAATGACTTTGGCTCCAGGTACAATCGCCCCTTGCGCGTCCTTTACGACGCCACGAATGGAACCGGATGACTGCTGCCCATAAGCCGTCAAGCTTAGTAGCGATGCGGCCATGAGAGAGCGCAACATTAGGTTGCGCAGCGAACGGTGCTGCATTGGGATTACCCCCTTTTAGATTGCTCAGTACTTTGAGCATTACCCCCGCGAGCGAAGGCAAATTGCAGAAAGCATATAACTGTAAAAGGTGGGTGTCAATGGGGTAAATATTATGTAAAATTTAGCAAATATGTGCGCCGCGGGTTTCGAGATACACCGCATACATCGATTGGCTACCGCACATAAACAAACGATTCCTTCGCGTCCCGCCAAAACAGACGTTGGCGCAGATCTCGGGTAAGTGAATCTGGCCGATCATCTTGCCATCTGGAGCAAAGATCTGCACGCCGTCGTAACCGGCCCCAACCCAGCCCGCGGCCGCATAGATATTGCCGTTAGCATCGGCACGAATTCCGTCAGCAAGGCCCTTGCCCATAGAGCAGAATTCCTTGCCACCCTTGAGGGTCTTAGCGTCGGCCACATCCCACACCTTGATATTTCGCGGTGCCTTTGGGTAGTGAGTAGCGCCGGTATCGGCGATATACAGCTTCTTGTAATCTGGCGAGAAGCATAAGCCATTCGGCTTGAAGATCTCGTCCGTTACCTTCTCGATCTTCTTCGTCGTGGGGTCAATCCGGTACACCGCTTCCTTCAGCAGCAACTCACCCTGGTGCCCTTCATAATTCCCCAAGCTCCCATAGCCAGGATCAGTAAACCAGATCCCGCCATCGGGGTGCACCACTGCATCGTTCGGCGCATTAAACGGCTTACCCTCAAACTTGTCAGCCAGCACGCTGATTGTGCCGTCCAGTTCATAGCGCGTCACTCTGCGGTTGCCATGTTCGCAAGAAATCTGCCGCCCCTGGTAATCGAAGGTATTTCCGTTCGAATAACCAGCCGGCTGATGGATGACACTCACATGCCCATCGTCTTCGATCCAGCGATACTGCTTGTCATTCGGGATATCGCTCCACACCAGATACTTACCGCCACCGTGCCAGGCAGGCCCTTCGGCCCACAAGAATCCAGTAGCAAGCCTCTGTATGGTGGTGTTGCCAATCTTCACTTTGTCAAAGCGTGGATCGAGCGAAACCACATCCGGTTCCGGATAGCGGATGGGTGTCTTGCCCGAGTAATCGCGATTCACAGTTTGTGCAGCCGCAACCAAAGGGGCGGCCAGAGTGGGGAGAAGTCCTCGACGTGTCATGCGGGGACTAGCTTATCAATTATCTGTGCGCCATTGGTTGAGGATGGCGTCCGCAACGGCAATCACCGGCTTCATCGCCTCCAGGTCATGCACTCGCACCAGATAAGCGCCACTCAAGATGGCCGCTGTCACTCCAGCCGCTCCGGCAAATTCAAGTTCGCGATCGTTCGCCGTTGCCACTAGCAACTTCTTGGTCGGCCCCACCATCACCGGCACACCAATCCCACCCAAGATTCCAAGTCGCCCAAGGATCTCGTAGTTCTGTTCTTTACGCTTGCCAAATGCAAGACCTGGATCAATCACCAGGCGAAACTTCTCGACCCCCGCGCGCAACGCGCGATGCACCGCCGCATCGAGGTCCTTCGCAATTACGCCAACAATGTCCTTGGCTGGGGGCAGTCTTACCCACGAATCGGGCCTGCCCCGCATGTGATTCAAGATCAATCCTGCATCGTGATTCATGATCGTCTTCGCCAGAATCGGCTCCCAAGTCAACCCGCTCGGATCGTTGATAATCTCGACGCCCATCTTCAAAACTTCTTCCGCTACCTCAGCTTTATAAGTACTGACGCAGATCGGTACATTCAGTTTGTTCTTGATGCGTTTGAGCACTGGGATGAGCCGCCCCAATTCTTCCTCAACGCTAAGTCGCTTATCGCCAGGTCGCGTTGGCTCTGCGCCCAGGTCAATTACGTCGGCTCCGAGCTCATCCAGCTCAACAGCCTTCGCAAACACTCGATCAGGATCATTTGCCTTCGGGCCCCCGCTCTCTGTCGACAATGCTATTGGCGCGATGGTAAATGTACGTTGTCCCAGCCTCAGCGTGCGCCCCTTCAGTTTCCAGTCGATATTGCGTCGGATGATGGCCATAAGATTTTCCTTAACTCGCTACCGTCAGACGGATCCAGCGATAACGCTTCCCGACACGGACGACAAATTCACCGGGCTCCATACGTTGGGCCGGGTTCGTAACAGATTCCAATGTGACTGAGTTTCCAGCCTTGACGGCCCCGCTTTTGATCAGACGATCGGCGTCGCCCACGCTCTGCGCGAGCCCTGCCGCAACCAGAATACGGTTGATCCGTGCATCGCTTGCCTCGGCGTGATTCTCAGGCAGCGGTACACTGCCCCAGTTCTCGGCCACGCGAGCGGCCGCGTCCTCGCCATGAAAATCCTTGACGATCCGGTAAGCCAGATCTTTCTTTGAAGTAAGAGGGTCCAGCGCCGCAATCTCGTCCATCGGCAAGTCCGTCAGCAGTTCAAAATAACGAGGCACCAGCGCATCGGGCATATTCATGAGCTTGCGAAACATATCGGTCGGCGGCTCGGTAATCCCGACATAATTGCCCTTGGATTTCGACATCTTCTCAACGCCATCAAGACCCTCAAGAATCGGCACAGTAGCCACAATTTGCGGCAACAAACCGTAGTCCTTCTGAATCTCACGGCCCACCAGCAAATTGAACTTCTGATCGGTACCACCCAGCTCGACGTCACACTTCAGCGCCACAGAATCATAAGCCTGCGCCAGCGGGTAGAGCAGCTCATGCACAGAGATCGGGATGCCCTCTTTGTAGCGCTTCGAGAAATCGTCACGCTCAAGCAACCGGGCCACCGTGTAGTGCGAAGTCAAACGAACAATCTGCTCATAGCCAAGCGGCTCCAGCCACTCGCTGTTAAAACGCAGTTCGGTCTTCTCGGGGTCAAGCAGCTTGAAGACCTGAGCCTTGTAAGTCTCAGCGTTCTTCGCCAACTCCTCACGAGTCATCGGCGGCCGCATTGCATTGCGTCCAGTCGGGTCGCCAATCAAGCCGGTCATATCGCCAATCAGAAAGATCACCGTATGGCCCATATCCTGAAAGTGCTTCATCTTGCGGATCAAAACCGTATGGCCAAGATGCAGATCAGGAGCAGTCGGGTCAAAGCCAGCCTTGACGCGCAAAGGCCGCCCTTCCTTCAGCGCGAGTTCCAAGCGCTCGCGCAAATCCTCTTCACGGATAATTTCCGCAAAGCCTTTTCTCAAATAAAACAGTTGTTCGTCGACGGAGAGCACTTCTATCAATTGTAGGGGAAGCGCTTCTTCCAGTCCGCAAAATCGATATTGAGCCCCAGCCCCGGCCTGTCCGGCAACCGCACCGCACCCTTCTCCACCAGCGGCAGCGTCCCCCCAGTCAGCTCATGCATCTTGCGCATATTCGCCCCGTCCCACTCATTCATCAGATAGCTCCGAACCCCTGCCATAGACTGCACACTCGCCATATGTCCCACCGGGCCGTACCACATGTGCGGCGCAATCTCGACGCCATACAATTCACCGAGCGCCGCAATCTTGCGAATTTCCGTGATCCCGCCACAATGCACAATATCCGGCTGTATGATCATCGCCCCCTTCGCTTCCAGCAGGTCCCGAAACTGCCAGCGATTCAAGAGTCCCTCTCCGCCCGCCAGCGGCACCGGGCTTTGCGCCGCAATCGCTCCCAGCGCCGCGTTCGATTCCCGCCACACCGGTTCTTCGATAAACATCACCTTCAGTGGAGCAACCGCCCGCGCCAACTCCAGTGCCGACCGCATCGAATACGTCTCATACATCTCAAGACAAATATCCAGTTGCATCCCGACAGCCTTGCGAATCCCCTCGATCTCGCTCACCACCTGCCGCAACCGGATCTGCTCGCTCTCAGCCCGGGGGATCACCCACTTCACCGTAGTCCAACCCTGTGCCACCGTCTCACGAGCCAGATCCCCCAAAGCCTCCGGCGTCCGTTGCTTGAGTTGCGCGCTCCAGTGCGACCAATACACCCGCATCGGCTTATCGTTATTCCCGCCCAATAACCTCCACACCGGAACCCCAAGCCGCTTCCCCTCGATATCCCACAACGCAATATCAATCGCACTCAGCGCCGTCATCAACACGCTGCCATCCCGCCAGCGATTCTCCTCATAATAGAGCCGGTTCCAGTGCGCCTCAATCCCAGCCGGGTCTCGACCCACCAACCGCGGCTCCAGCCACTTCACCGCCTCTTCGGTAATCTTCACCCGCGACGGCAACGAAGCCTCCCCCAAGCCCGTAATCCCGGCATCGGTCTTCACTTCTACAAACAAATACTCGCGCCCATCCATCCGGCACTTGTGAGTATCAATCCCGGTTATCTTCACCGGAGAAGCCGCCAAAGCCGACATTGGCAGCAAACTCAATAAATCACGTCGTCGCATACACGATAGTCTATAGGGTTAGGGGAGATTTTATAAATGAAGATCTCGGTGAAAGCCGAGTACGCACTGCAGGCGATTTTTGACCTGGCGACTCAACCAGCAGGCGAAGCGATCCGGATCGCCGACATTGCCAAGCGGCAGAAGATTCCGCAAAAGTTTCTAGAACTGATCCTGTCCAACTTGAAGCAGGGTGGATTCGTCGAATCCCGGCGTGGCGCAGATGGCGGCTACATGCTCGCCAAGCCCGCGTCACAATTGATCGTGGGCGACGTCATCCTGCACGTCGACGGCCCCAGCGACCGCCGCACCGGCACCGCCGGCTTCGAAGACATGTGGAAGCGAGTCGACGATTCCATCCACTGCATCCTCGGCACCACAAATTTCCAACAGCTTGCCGACCAGTGGCAAGCCAAACAGAACCAGTACATTGCAAATTGGGAGATCTAAACCATGAACGTTTACGCAGATAATTCGTTGTCGATCGGCAATACGCCGCTGGTGAAGTTGAACCGTGTCACCGACGGTGCAGGCGCTACCGTCCTCGCCAAGATCGAAGGCCGCAACCCCGCCTATAGCGTCAAGTGCCGCATCGGCGCATCCATGGTCTGGGACGCAGAAGCCAAAGGCCTCCTCGGCCCCGGCAAAGAACTCGTCGAACCCACCTCCGGCAACACTGGCATCGCCCTCGCTTTCGTTGCCGCCGCCCGCGGCATCCCCATCACGCTCACGATGCCTGAGACGATGTCGATCGAGCGGCGCAAGGTCCTCAAGGCCTTCGGCGCCAAGCTCGTTCTCACCCCCGGCCCCGGCGGCATGCGTGCCGCTATCGAAGAAGCCGAAAAAATCAAGAACTCCGATCCAGATCGCTACGTCCTCCTCCAGCAATTTCAAAACCCGGCGAACCCAGCGATCCACTTCAAAACGACTGGCCCTGAAATCTGGCGCGATACTGACGGCACAGTGGACATCTTCGTCGCCGGCGTCGGCACCGGCGGCACCATCACCGGTGTCAGCCGCTACTTGAAGCACGAAATGAAGAAGCCAATCCTCAGCGTCGCCGTCGAGCCAGCCCACAGCCCCGTCATCACCCAGACTCGCAATGGCGAAACCCCCAAGCCCGGTCCCCACAAGATTCAGGGCATCGGTGCCGGCTTCATCCCGGGCACTCTTGATCTCTCAATCGTCGATCAGGTCGAGCAGGTTACCAACGATGAAGCTGTAGACATGGCCCGCCGCCTGGCCAAAGAAGAAGGCATCCTCTGCGGCATCTCTTGCGGTGCAGCAGCGGCAGGCGCCATCCGCCTAGCCCATATGCCAGAGCACAAGGGCAAGACAATCGTCGTAGTGCTTCCCGACGCAGGCGAGCGTTACCTCACCAGCGTCCTCTTTGAAGGCTTGGTAGATTGATGCTGCGCCTCTTGGCCGTCATTGTCCTTTCGGTTTTCTCAAGCCAGGCAGCAACCATCATCCTGGTGCGCCACGCCGAGAAAGCCGGCCCAACAGGCGACGTCCCGCTCACAGAGGCCGGCCACAAACGCGCTGCATCACTCGCCACTGTCTTGACCGACACCAGGCTCACCGCCGTCTACACCAGCGAATTCCGGCGCACGCAAGAAACAGCCGCACCAGTTCTGAAGTCCAAGGAAATTGAGGGCAAGATAATCAAAGCAGCAGATCTCGACGGCCTCGTCACTGTCTTGAAGGCAGCCGCTCCCAGCGACACAATCTTGGTTGTTACGCATTCCGATCGCCTGCCGATGATTGCTGAAAAACTCGGCGTCAAAGTAGCGCCGCTCACCGACACAGAATATTCGCGCCTCGTCATCATCAACACGGGAGTAGTGCCATCCTCGCTATTGAGCCTGCGATACGGCGACTAGTATGAAGCCAGAGATCATGAGCCCGGCGGGGCATTGGCCGCAACTCAAAGCCGCCATCGAAGCAGGTGCCGACAGTGTCTACTTCGGCCTCACCCACTTCTCGGCCCGTGCCAAGGTTGGCTTCACTCTCGAAGAACTCCCCGAGGCCCTCGCCACCCTCCACAAGCGAGGAGTCAAAGGCTACGTCACCTTCAACACGTTGGTCTTCGACAAAGAACTCAGCGCCGCAGCAAAGACAATCGAAGCCATCGCCCAGGCCGGTGCCGACGCGATCATCGTTCAGGATCTCGGCGTCTGCTCGTTAGCCCGACAAATCGCACCAGATCTTGAAATCCACGGCAGCACCCAGATGAGCATCACCAACTCAGACGGAGTCCGCCTGGCCCAGCGCCTCGGCGCAACAAGAGTCAACCTCGCCCGCGAGCTCTCCCTCGAAGAGATCGCCAAGATCCGTAGCGAGACCGATTGTGAACTCGAGATCTTCGTCCACGGCGCGCTATGTGTAGCCTACTCCGGCCAATGCTTCAGCTCAGAGGCCTGGGGCGGCCGCAGTGCCAACCGGGGCCAATGCGCCCAAGCCTGCCGCCTACCCTATGAACTCGTCATCGACGAACTGATCGAACCCCTCAAAGACGCAAGATACTTGCTGAGCCCGGGTGACCTTTACACGCTAGAGTGGATCCCCAAACTGATCCCCCTCGGCATCTCCTCGCTCAAGATCGAAGGCCGCTACAAAGACGCCGAATACGTAGCGCTCACCACGGCCGCTTATCGCAAAGCCGTCGATGGCGCTTACGCCGTCACAGCTCAAGAACGCGTCCATCTAGAACAGGTCTACTCCCGCGGCCTCGGGCCCTTCTTCTTAAGCGGTACCAACCATCAAAAGGCAGTCATCGGCCGAGGCCCAAGGCACCGTGGAGTCTGGATGGGCCGGGTCACAGAAATCCGCCCCGAAGCCATCCGCGTAGAAGTCGGCCCTAACCACGCCATCTCGCCACTCAAGCCCGGCGACGGCGTCGTCTTCGACGCTGCAGACTGGCGCAGCCCGCAAGAGAAAGAAGAAGGCGGTCGCCTCTACACCGTCCGAGAAGTCACCAAGAAACTGATAGAGCTAGGCTTCGCAAACCAAGCCCTCGACATCAAACGTATCCGTGTCGGCGACCTCCTCTGGCGCTCCAGTGACCCCGAGACCGACAAGCTAGCCAAGAGATACACCGAAGCAACTCAACCTGTCTACCGGCGTTCCGTCTCCGTGAAAGTAACCGCGAGAATCGGCCAACCGCTACGAATGGAATGGACCCGAGGCAATGCGGTGGTCGCTGTGGAGTCCTCAAGCCAGCTCGGCCCTGCCCAACAGCAAGGCCTAACAGAAGAGACTCTCCGGGCCCAACTCAGTCGTCTAGGCAACACTGCTTACGATCTG
>JALHNH010000022.1 GCA_022843625.1 Bryobacter sp.
GTTGGCGGGATTTTCAGCCGAAAAACCAACCTTCCAAGTCTCCGAAGTCAAAACGACCAGCCGAAAAAGAATGAGCCGGAAATCCAGCGGGCAGCAAAATCGCTATTTCCGACAGACTCTGAAGTTGTCCTGGATATTGATTCCGTCGAAAGTTACGTTGGCAAAGGAAGGCCGAAGGCCATTGATGGTTGTGCTTGAGCGGGCGTTGGAACTGACGCCAGCCTGGGTGAGAAGAAGGCCGATGGGGCTACGATTTAGCGAGGGCAGCAGTCTTAGTTGCGCATTGGTGACTGTATTCGAGACTTCCGACGAGGCCGTCTGAATTGTGGCTGCTTCTGCAGAGACTTCAATAGATTCTGCAGCAGCGGAGATTTCGAGCTTAATTGCTTTGAGTGATAGTTCAGCGCTGGTGTCGACCTTGAGATTGCGGATGATTTCAGTGCGAAAACCTTTAGAGGAGACCTGGAGGAAGTAGAGTTCGGGGCGGACGCCGGCGAGCACGAAATTGCCGTCGGCACCGGATTCACCCTTGATCACCGGCGTTGCGCCGCCTGGCAGGAATAGTTCGATAGTTGCGCCGGGGATGGATGCGCCGGAGGCGTCGGTTACGACACCGGAGATGCGGCCGGAGGATTGGGCGAAGATTGCGGTTGAGCACAGGAATGCGCTAACCAAAAGCGAGAGTAAGCGAGAGTTCATAGAAGCCTTCCCTTTGAAATGTTAGCTAATCTTAACACGTCGTTTGGGCTGAGTGGGTTAGGAGTTGGTACTAGGCGGATTCAATGTCATCTGAGGCGGCGCGGGTGATGACGAGGGCGGAGCTCTTTAGCTTGGCCATTTCGCGTTTGGCGATGGAAGCCCATTGGCTGGCGGCGTCGAGGGCGAGGTAATGCTTCCAGTGGCGGATGGCTTCCATGGCGCGGCCCCGGGTCTGGAACAATAAAGCCAGGTTGTAGTGGGCGTCGGCGTAGGAGGGATTGAGTTCGAGAGCTTTTTTGTAATGAGTGATGGCCAGGGAGGTGCGGCCGAGTTCTTCGTGGAGATTGGCGAGATTGAAGTGGGCGAGGGGGTATTTGTTATCGGCCAGGATGGCTTGCTGGTAGTACTTCTCGGATTCGCGCCATTTGCGGGCGTTGAAGTAGATGGTGCCCATGTTGACGAGTGCGCCGGAGAGGTTGGGGTTGAGTTCGATCGCTTTTTCGTAGGCGGCCAGGGCTTCGCGTTTGTCGGCGCCCGAAGTTTCGATTTCGAGGGCGCGCTGGAACCAGACTTCGGCCTCGGAGAGGGATTTGGAGGACTGGGCTTTGGCAGTTGGAAAGGTGAGGAGTCGGCGGAGTTCGGCCTGATCGAAATCGAGGAGAAGCTGGCCGGAGAGGGCTTCCATCTTCTTGCCTTCGGTCTGGACGCGGATGCGTTTGCCTTCGACGTAGACGCGGAGTTCTTTGAGTGGATTGGTGGAGCCGGCGAGTTTGCCGTGGACGCTCTGGAAGACGGCAGTGAGTTTGGCGGGGGAGACGCCGAGTTCTTTGAGACGGGCGAGGACGCGGAGTTCGAGGAGGTCTTCGAAGGCGTATTCGTCTTTGGGAGTGAGAAGGCCCTGACGCTCCCAGGCCTGGACTTGGCGTGGGGTTAAGTCACATTGACGGAGCGCCTGAGCTCGCGTCCATGTATCTTTTGGGGTCTGGGAATTCTTAAGAGGCTTGGCCGCCACAACTGGATACGACTTTAGCATGTGCGATCCAGTTGTGGCAGTGTTTTGAGCTTAGAGGCCCATGATGCGGCGGTTGCGGGCGGCGTCGCTGGCGGCACCGGCGAAGTCGTCGAAGGCCTTGGTGGGGACGCTGATCAAGTGGGAGGCGATGAAGGGAGCGCCTTCGGCTGCGCCTTGCACGCTGTCTTTGAAGCAGCATTCCCATTCGAGTACGGCCCAGCTATCGTAGCCGGCTGCGGTGAGGCGGGAGAAGACTTGTTTGAAGTCGACCTGGCCATCGCCGAGGGAGCGGAAGCGGCCCGGGCGTTCTTTCCAGCCAAGGTAGCCGCCATAGACGCCAGACTTGGCGCTGGGGCGGAATTCGGCGTCCTTGACGTGGAAGGCCTTGATGCGGCTGGCGTAGACGTCGATGAAACCGACATAGTCGAGGCACTGGAGGATGAAGTGCGAGGGGTCGTAGTTGATGTTGACGCGGGGGTGGTTGCCGGTGGCTTCGAGGAACATCTCAAAAGTCGCGCCGTCGTAGAGATCTTCGCCGGGGTGAAGTTCGTAGGCGATGTCGACACCGTGCTGATCGGCGAAGTTGAGGATGGGGAGCCAGCGAGTGGCGAGTTCTTTGAAGCCGTCTTCGACGAGGCCTGCGGGACGCTGGGGCCAGGGGTAGAGGAAGGGCCAGAGGAGGGCACCAGAGAATGAGGGCGACACGGTGAGGCCCATATTGGCGGTGGCCTGGATGACATATTTCATCTGCTGGATAGCCCATTCGCTGCGGGCTTTGGGGTTGCCGCGAACTTCGGGGGCGGCGAAGCCATCGAAGAGCTCGTCGTAGGCGGGGTGGGAGGCGACGAGCTGGCCCTGGAGGTGGCTGGCCAGTTCGGTGACGGCAAGGCCGTTGGTTTGTCCTTTGATCTCGTCGCAATAGGTTTTGGATTCAGCGGCTTTCTTGATGTCGAGGATGCGGGCGTCCCAACTGGGGAGCTGGATGCCGGCATAGCCGTGGCCTTTCATGTAAGCGGAGATGTCTGGAAGGTTGTTGAAGGGGGCTGCGTCGCCCATGAACTGGGCGAGGAAGATTGCCGGTCCTTTGATCTGAGTAGGAAAAGTCTGTGCCATATTCGCTATCCATCCTATGCTCTGGACAACGCTGTGTCGAGATTGCTATAGTGGGAAAGTTGTGCGGATGCGCTTCGCTGCCTTGTTGTGCCCTGAAAGTTGATTTTTGGGTGTGAACGCAGACTTTATCCGCCCCCAAGGATTCTCACTTAGATGCCGAAGAGAACATTTCAACCGAATAACCGCAAACGCGCCAAGACGCATGGTTTTCGTAAACGCATGAAATCAAAAGACGGTCGCAATGTGCTGGCCCGTCGCCGTGCCCGTGGCCGTTGGAAGCTGACCGTGTCGGACGAACGTCCGGTGCGCGCTGCTCACAGCATTTAATTTTTCAAGATCTAGCCTCCTTTAAGATCTGGTTTTGTCTGATCACCTCCTGCCGGAGTTAGCGAACTAGCTAATTCCGGCATTTTCTTGTTGTTGAGGCTGCATTTTTTTTGAGTCAGTATGGCGGATTACCCAAAGTCGGTACGCATCTTACGCCCGCAAGAATTCCGTCAAACCTATGATGAGGGGACGAAGTATTCCTGTTCGCTGTTTGCTGTGTTTTACCGGCGGCGAGAAGGCGGGGAGGCGGCGCGGTTTGGGTTTACCTGCCCGAGGGGACTGGGCAAGGCGACGGTGCGCAACCGGATCAAACGGCGGCTGAGGGAATGTGTGAGACTAAGAAGAGAACGTTTCCCGCTTAGCTTTGATCTGGTGTTTAACCCTCGAAAGGCGCTGCTTGATGTGCCCTGGAGCGAGGTTGAGCGGCACGTTGAGAAATTGCTGCAGCGCCTTGAATCCCAGACCAAACCTGTACCTACCGAACCAGCACCGTGCGACACCTCCTCATCGCCATCCTGAAGATCTATAAGCGCGTGATTTCTCCGATGTTGCCTTCTGCCTGCCGATTCCACCCCACTTGTTCTGTCTACGCCATGGAGGCAATTGACAGGCATGGTGCGTTGCGGGGAACTGGTATGGCGGTTTCCCGTATCTGTAAGTGTCATCCGTTTCACGCGGGTGGCTTTGACCCTGTCCCTTAACGAATTCAAATAAGTAGATCCCGAAACACTCAATGGCTCAAGAAATCAAACTCCCCGGAGCGCCCAATCAGGAACCGGGTATGGAAAAGAATCTGCTCATCGCATTTGCGCTGATGGGTGTGGTGATCTTTGGTACACAGTATTTGCTGCCGCAGCCGGAACCTGCGCCAGTGAAGAAGGAAGAAAAGAAGGCGGACACGCCCGCAGCGCCTGTTGCAGCACCTCAGATCGCGGCTTCGCCGGCTGGCACTCCTGCTGTGGCTGTGAGTGCTTCAAAAGAGGAAGTGTTTCGCATCGAGACCGATTTGTACCGGGTGGAGTTTTCGAACAAGGGCGGGGTGGCGACTTCGTGGATTCTGAAGAAGTTCAAGGATAGTGCCGGGCGACCGCTACAGTTGGTGCATCAGGCTGGGACGGCAAAGGTTGGGTATCCGTTTTCGCTGCAGTTGAACGGCAAGGACATGAACCCGAACTTGAACTGGTATCTGTTTGCGGCGAAGCCGGCGGCAGACGGGCTGGGGATTGAATTTCAGTATTCGAACGGGAACAACAAGGCGCGGAAGGCATTCCGGTTTCGCAAGGATCAATATGTGGTCGATGTTGAATCGGACCTGATGTTGAATGGAACTGCGGTGCCACATAACCTGGCATGGCGCGGGGGCTTTGGAGATCACAAGGCCTTCAATGAATATTCTCTGGGTACGACGGTTCGTTATGTGTCGTCGACGGACAAGCTGGAGACCAAGGCGGCCTCCGATGCGGCTAAGAGTTGGTCTACCGATAACGGCAACTTCTTTTTTGCGGGAATTCAGGACCAGTTTTTCGCAGCAGTTGCGGTGAATCGTAGTGGCCTGAATGTGGAATTGCAGACGACTTCGGACATGTTTATCCCTGAGTCCGACCCGGACAAGAAGGAACAGGCCAACATCGGTATGGCGGTGGGCGGGGCTGCGAACAACAAGCTTTCGTTCTTTGTCGGGCCGAAGGATCTGGACATTCTCACGGCGGTGGATCCGCGGCTTGAGAAGATGGTGGACTTTGGTACGTGGTTTGGCATCGTGGCCAAGCCGCTGTTTTTTGCTCTGGACTATGTGAACCGGAATTTCATTCACAACTATGGCTGGTCGATTATTGCGGTGACGGTAATCATCAACTTGCTGACGCTGCCGCTGAAGTTGTCGAGCATGAAGTCGATGCAGAAGACACAGTTGATTCAGCCGGAGTTGCAGAAGATCAACGATAAGTACAAGGGCATCGCGATGACGGATCCGCGAGCGGCCAAGAAGAACGAAGAAGTGATGGAGCTGTACAAAAAACACGGAGTGAATCCGGCGGGAGGGTGTTTGCCGCTCATGCTGCAGATGCCGTTTTTGATCGGTTTCTATTCTGTGTTGAGTGTGGCGATCGAGATGAGACAGGCGCAGTGGTTGTGGGTGGGAGACCTCTCGCAGCCGGAGACGATTCCGATCCGGATCCTGCCGGTGTTGATGGTGGTGACGCAATTTTTGCTGCAGAAGATGACGCCATCGGTGGGTATGGACCCGCAGCAGCAGAAGATTATGTTGTTCATGCCATTGATGTTCGCGTTCATGTTCTACGGAGCATCGTCCGGACTGGTGTTATACTGGCTCACTGGCAACGTGTTTGCCATGCTTCAGCAATATGTCTTTAGCAAAGTCAAACCGGCTCCAGTAACGCCGCCGTCGCAAGCGGTCGTCAACGTAAAGAAGAAGAAGTAAAATTTCAGCCAGGACCCGGGCAGTGCGGAACACATGACGCGAAAATACCCTATCGAACAATACGAAGACAAGATCGGCGACTTTCTGGACGTTCTACTGGACGCCATTGATATCGATGTCGATTACGAGTTTGTGGAAGGTGCCTCTACCTACCCTGAAATCGAAAACCCAGATATCGTCGTGAAATTCAGCGGCCCGGAATCGGATTTGCTGCTGCAGAACAAAGCAGAACTGCTTTTGGCGCTGGAGCATTTGACGATGGAAATGTTGCGGTTGCCGCACGAAGACCATTCGTTGATCGTTTTTGATGCGAGCGAATTCCGGCTGTTGCGAATTGAAGAATTGCGACTGGCCGCGCAGACCGCAGCGGACAAGGTGAAGAGTGGCGGGGTTCCGTTCTTCTTCAGCCCGATGAGTAGCCGTGAGCGCCGGATCATTCACATGACGTTGCGTCCGGAAACCGAGATTCGCAGCGAGAGCGTGGGTGTGGGTGGTGGACGTCAGGTAGTAATTATTCCCGCTGGTATGGCTACGCCTGCTCCTCCCGCTGGTGATCCTCGGGATCGTCGCGGCGGTGGGGGCCGTCCTGGTGGAGGTCGCCCAAGCGGTGGCCGTCCTGGTGGCGGTTATGGTGGTGGTCGTCCTGGTGGTGGCGGAGATCGTGGGCCGAGGCGTGATGGCCGCCCCGGTGGCGGTGGCTTTGGTGGCGGTCGTCCGGGTGGTGGTCGTCCTGGTGGCGGCGGTGGTGGTCGGCCTGGTGGTGGTGGTGGATACCGCGGACCACGTCCTGGTGGCGACAACAGCGGTAACCGCTAAGCAAGTTTGAATCTAAATGACACCATAGTTGCGATCTCGACGCCCCCTGGGCGTGGCGGGATCGGCGTGGTAAGAATATCCGGGCCGGAGGCACTGCGTGTAGCCTCCGGCTTTTTACATTCCTTTGTCGACCCTGAGGCGCGGCGTGCGACGCTTTGTACGCTGCGGGATGAGGGAGGGGCTCTTGTGGATGAGGTGGTGGCGACGTGGTTTCGTGCACCGCAAAGTTTTACCAGTCAGGATGTGGTGGAGGTGTCCTGCCACGGGGCACCGGTGATTTTGCGGCATTGTGTGCAGCGGGCGACCGAGTGTGGGGCGCGGTTGGCTTTGCCGGGTGAGTTTAGTTTGCGGGCTTATTTGCTGGGGCGGATTGATTTGCCGCAGGCGGAGGCGATTCGCGATTTGATCGAATCGACGACGCTGTATCAAGCCAAGGTTGCCGCGCAGCAGTTGGGCGGGTCCTTGAGTCGCAGGATCGGGCCGATCAAGCTGCAGTTGGTTGAGATGATTTCGCTGCTGGAAGCGGGCATTGATTTTGCCGAGGACGATGTGTCGGTTGCCCCGGATGCGGAATTGTTGCGGCGGCTGGAGCCGATTTTGCAGGGTGTTGCGCAGCTTGAGGCGAGCTTCCGGTTTGGCCGGATTGTGCATGAGGGGTTGACGCTGGCAATTGTTGGGCGGCCGAATGTGGGGAAGTCGAGTTTGTTCAATGCTCTTCTGGAACAGGACCGCGCGATTGTGACCGAGGTTGCCGGGACGACGCGGGATCTGGTGACCGAGGTTGCCTCGATTGAGGGGATTCCGGTACGGTTTGTGGATACGGCGGGGATTCGCGAGTCGAGCGATCTGGTGGAGTCGCTGGGGATTGAGCGGAGTCATCAGGCGATGGCGGATGCGGATTTGACGCTGGTGGTTTATGATGCGTCGATTGGTCTAGATGAGCAGACGCGTGTGTTGCTGGAGCGGGCGCGAGAGCAGGGGCGCTTTTTATTGGTAGCGAACAAGTGTGATGTTGGTGCTGTTGTGCTGGGTGAGGCGATTGGGGTGTCGGCTCTCACGGGTGAGAATCTGGGCGTGCTGCGGGAGCGGATTGTGGGGACCTTTTCGCCTGAGGTTGGCGATGGATTCATTACGAGCTTGCGGCAGAAGGGTCTATTGACTGAGGCTCGCGAGAATCTGGAGCGGGCGCGGGTTGCGATTGAAGCGCATATCCCGCATGAGATGCTGCTGCTGGATCTTTATGGGGCGCTGCGGGGGATTGACGGGGTGAGCGGGGCGACTACTGCTGACGACATTCTGAACCGGATTTTTTCAACCTTCTGTATCGGGAAGTGAAATCATGGGATGAGTCTGGTCTCGTGTTTCACTTTTGGAGAAAACTCCAATTCTGCTCCTATACTCGGAAGGGCTGCAGCAAAAATACTTGAGAAAACGTCGATTGAATTGGCTCGCGTCGTGAATGCCTACCTCATACCTACATATCCTTGAGTGTCATGTTGGACGACTGAATTAGCGTCATCGCCGTCGCTATTCGCTGCCGCTCCACAAAACGTCCAATCGAAAATCCAACCTCGCGAGCGAACAGGTGCGCCAGGCGTGAGGGTGGCCAATAGACCACCTTTGCCAAGGCTGATGCGGTATATTCTGCTGCATACACGGATTGGCGATATTCAGTTCTTCGTGTAGCACTCAAACTACGTTTTGCGAATGCTTCATGGGATTGGGGTGAGTTGAAATGCGAAGTCTTCAGCTATTGCTTGCCTTAGCAGTACCGGGAATCGGCGGAACGGATTTGTCTGGAACTTGGACGGGAACTTTGGAGCATCAGGGCGATAGTCAAGGGGTCTGCGTTTATCTAGCGCAAGACGGAAAACAATTGAAGGGACAGATTGCTTATCGACACGATACAAAGGTGTCTTCCATTGAAGGTCTTTTTGTAGGAGATACCGTCGACTTTGCAATCACGGATGGTGCTTCCGCGAAGCTCGCTCTTCGCCTTACTCGTTTGGAAACAGTTTTGGCTGGTTCGGCGACTGTAGACGGGAAACCTGAATCGATCCTACTCAAGCAGTATGTGATTCCGTCCCAATTCTACCGGTTTGGAAAGGGTCGCGATGAGCCCGTCCCAATTCGGACGAACAGGCCTGAGTACACACAGAAAGCGCGTGAGGCGAGGATGCAAGGCACTGTCTCGTTGTGGGTACCGATTGAGTCGAGCGGCGCGGTAGGTCTAAACGTGACCGTTCTTCGCGGCTTAGGTCTCGGTCTTGATGATGAGGCGATTAAATGCGTAAGGAAGTGGCTATTTTCTCCGCCAGACTACCACTGTAATCCCAAGCCATTGCACAAAAGAGTGGAAATACAGTTTAGGCTTCTTGACTGATGTTCCGGCCGTGTTGCGAAAACCGATAGCCGTTTTCATTAGCAGAAGAAGCCGCGCCAAGAGTTCGCACTTCCAGTAGCGGCGTAAGCGTCTCGGCCTATGGACGCAATCTGAGGGGCCTGTAACGCCGCATAAAGCAGCATGAAAAAATCAATTGATCCGTGCCCATTGGGCTAAGCTTTGGAGCTGATCGGATGGCAAATGGGAAGAGTCAAGACTTAGGGAGCGGCAGGGCTATTCGTCTTGGGGAACCTGAACCGGTTGAGCTTCTTTGGGTGCGGGCCGTTCCTGGCTGGCGCGGATGGAATCAAGAACGCCATTGACGAAAGAGACGCTGTCGGGGCCGCTGTAGCGGCGGGCCAGTTCTAGAGCTTCATCGATGATGACTGCGTAAGGGAGGACGTTTTCGAGGAGCTCGTAGGCGGAGAGGCGGAGGATGTTGCGATCCACCGAAGGCATACGATCGATGCGCCAGTGTTCGCTGGCCTTGCCGATGCGGGCATCAATGACATCGCGCTTGGCCATGGTGCCACGCACGAGTTCTTCCATGAATTTGTCTTTGGCGAGGCGTGAGAAGTCTTCATCTTCGCTGTGGAGGGTGAAGTAGTAGGCCTCGATGGCGGCTTCGGTTTCGTAGGTGCCCAGATCGCACAGAAACAGTACCTGTAGCGCACGTTCGCGCGATTTTCTCCGACTAGCCATGATCCCCTGTTATCCCTTCGAGCCCTTAAGTTGCCTGAGCAGATGCACCATCTCTACTGCACCGACTGCCGCTTCAGCACCTTTGTTGCCCATGATCCCGTCGGCGCGGTCGAGCGCCTGTTGCATGGTGTTGGTCGTAAGGACCCCATTGAGTATGGGGATTCCGCTATCCGTTGCTACCGCCGTCAAGCCGCGGGCGTTTTCGCCAGCGACAAAATCAAAGTGTGGGGTATCTCCCCGAACGACGCAACCGAGGCAGACGATGGCGTCTGTCTGGCCGAGTTTCGCCAGTGTTGCAGCAACGACGGGCATTTCCCAGGCTCCCGGGACCTTGATGACCTGCAAATCGTCCGCGCCCGCCCCGGCCCGAGCAAGAGCATCGAGGGCACCAGAGAGCAGGCGGTCTGTGACGAGGTTGTTGAATCTGCTCACCACAATCGCGATACGGAGGCCCTGGGCAGAGCCCGAGCCTTCGCGCACCTTGATTTCATGGGGAAGAAAAGACGACATATGGGATACTGAAGAGGTACCCTCAGTTTAGCGCATGGATCCAGTATTTATTAGGAACTTCTCGATCATCGCGCACATTGACCATGGCAAATCTACCTTGGCAGACCGTCTGCTGGAAGTGACCGGAGCCTTGAGTCAGCGTGAGATGATGGCCCAAGTTCTCGACTCGATGGACCTCGAGCGAGAGCGCGGCATTACCATCAAAGCCCACGCAGTGCGGTTGAATTACAAGGCCAAAGATGGCATCGTCTATCAGTTGAATCTGATCGACACGCCGGGGCATGTGGACTTCAGCTATGAAGTCTCGCGCAGCTTGCAGGCCTGCGAAGGGGCGTTGCTGATTGTCGATGCCTCGCAGGGTGTAGAAGCGCAGACGCTGGCCAATACCTATATCGCGCTGGGCCTCGACCTCGAGATCATCCCGGTGATCAACAAGATCGATTTGCCGAGTGCGGAGCCCGAGCGGATTCGTGAACAGATTGAGACGCTGGTGGGGCTCGATGCGTCTGAAGCTGTGCTTGCGAGTGCGAAGAATGGCATCGGGATTGAAGAAATTCTCGAAGCTGTTGTGAAGAAGGTTCCGCATCCGCGCGGCAAGATGGAAGACCCGTTACGGGCGCTGATTTTTGATTCCTGGTTTGATTCCTATCGCGGCGTAATCATCCTGATGAGGGTGGTGGATGGCAAGATCCGCAAGGGCATGAAGATTCGTTTGAATGCCGGCGGCAAGGTTTATGAAGTGGATGGCCTGGGCTATCAATCGCCAAAGCCTGTACCTTGTGACGAGTTGAATGCGGGTGAGGTAGGTTTTCTTTTCGCCAACATCAAGAACGTGTCTGAAGCGCAGATTGGCGACACGATCATGGAGGAAGGGCGGCCTGCTGCCGAGCCTGTGCCTGGTTTCCAGGAGATCAAGCCGATGGTCTTTGCCGGGTTGTATCCGGTAGAGAGCAGTGAGCATGGCTTGTTGCGTGAGGCGCTTGAGAAATTGCGGTTGAACGATAGCGCGTTGAGCTATGAGGCAGAGAGTTCGGCAGCACTGGGCTTTGGCTTTCGCTGCGGATTCCTGGGGCTTTTGCACATGGAAATTGTGCAAGAGCGGCTTGAGCGCGAGTTTAATATCGACCTGATCACGACGGCACCGGGTGTGCGTTACAAGATCACGTTGATGAATGGCAAAGAGATCACGGTAGACAATCCGCAACGCTTTCCAGACCCGACCGAGATTGAAAAGATCGAAGAGCCGATAATCGAGGCTACGATCATTACTCGCGAGGAGTATATCGGCGAGATTCTGGCGCTGGTGGAAGAGAAGCGCGGGATGCAGCGGAAGTTTGAATTTATCGGCAATCAACGCGTGATGCTGGTTTATGAACTGCCTCTCAATGAGGTGGTGCTCGACTTCTATGACCGCTTGAAGAGTTGCTCTCGTGGCTATGCGTCGCTTGATTACCATTTGGCCGGGACGCGCGTGTCGCCGATGGTGAAGCTGGATGTGATGGTGGCCGGTGAGGCAGTGGATGCGCTGTCGATGATCGTGCATAAGGATTTTGCTTATGAGCGCGGCCGGATTCTGATTGAGCGGTTGCGCAAGCTGATTCCGAGGCAGATGTTTGAAGTGGCGCTGCAGGCGGCGATCGGTGCCAAGATCATTGCTCGTGAGACGATTTCAGCCATTCGTAAGAACGTCATTGCCAAGTGTTATGGCGGCGACATCAGCCGTAAACGAAAACTTCTGGACAAGCAGAAGGAAGGCAAGAAGCGCATGAAGCGCGTGGGCCGGGTGGAGATTCCACAGGAGGCTTTCCTTGCCGTGCTTAAGGTGAGCTCTTCGTCTGACGACGACGATTGAGCTTGGCTGCTGAGTTAAACTGGCGGGCATGGCTTACTGCCCCAACTGCGGAACCGAGTACGAAACGACTCCTATGCGTTGTAGCTGTGGCTATTTGTTTAGCCCTGGTTCGAGGCCTGTGCTGACTACGCCGGAGCATGGCAGGTTTGACTTTACCGGTGATGGTGCCACGCTGTTGGTGCTTTATCTCAAGCTGATCTTCTTCAGCATCTTTACACTCGGTATTTACAGTTTTTGGGGACGCGTGGCTGTGCGGCAATATCTGTGGTCGCAGATACGGCTGGCTGGTCAGCCGTTTGGTTTCCACGGTACGGGTAAGGAGATGTTTCTGGGCTGGCTGAAGTTGATGGGGATCGTGATTTTGTTTTACGGCAGTGCGGCGGTTGCGCTGATCACATTAGGTGATCTTGGACCAAACCTTGTTGTGGGGATTATAGTGATTCTCGGGTTTGCACTTCTGGGCCCTCTGGCATTGCACGGGGCGATTCGGTATCGCTGGAGCAGGACGAGCTGGCAGGGGCGGCGTTTTGCTTATCGGGGGGATTTCTGGAAGCTCGCGACGATTGTCTGGACGGGGTTGTTTTTGACGGTGATCAGCCTGAGCTTGTATCTGCCGATCTTCATTACGAATTTGCGGCGGTATGTGGTGGAGAATACCTGGTTTGGCGGGCAGCAGTTTGAGTTTCATGGTGAGGGCAAGGATATGCTTTGGCCTTATGTGAAGATGCTGCTGCTCTTCTTCCCCACGCTGACGCTGTATCGCTTCTGGTATGCGGCGAAGCTGGGGAGCTTCAACTGGCAAAACACGAAGTTTGCGGGTGTGCCGTTTCGATCAACGCTGAGCGGAGATGGGTTGTTGATCCTCACTTTAACCAACGCGCTGCTGACGATTTTTACATTTGGGATTGGATTGCCCTGGGCGGTGTGCCGGCAGTTACGGTATCTCACTGAAAATCTGCAACTGGAGCAATTGCCACGCGTCCAACTGTTAGCGCAGGCGGCTACAGCGGGATCTGCATTTGGGGATACGCTGGGCGAGGCGCTAGGAACGGATGCAGGTATTGATGCTGGTTTTGGGTTGTAGAAGATGCGCTTGAAGTTGATTTCGCTGGCAGTTGGTGCATTGTGCCTGCTGGGGCTGTTCGGGTATCTGCTGTGGCAGAGCATTCCGATGGCGCTGGCGGGAGTTGTCCGGCTGGTGCCGGTATCGCTTGAAGAGCAGTTGGGGCGCGCTGTTGTTGCGGGCGTGGCGAGGCCGGGGAGTCTTTGTGAGGATGATGCCACCAAGGCGCTGGTAAAGGCGGCTGTATCGCGGCTGGAGAGCGCGATGCCGAAAAGCGCGTACCAGTTTGATGTGCGGGTGGTGAGGAACCCGCAAGTGAATGCGATGGCGGCTCCTGGGGGCCATATTGTTGTGTTCAGCGGTTTGATTGAAAAGATGGATAGCCCGGAGCAGCTTGCTGCGGTGCTGGCGCATGAGATGCAGCACGTGGTGCAGCGGCATTCGATGAAGGGGATTGTGCGGGCGGTGGGCTTGCAGGCTTTTCTTTCGCTGGTGATCGGCGACCCTGGGATTTTGGGGGATCTGGCGGGGAATCTGACGGTGTTGCACTTTATCCGGTCCGATGAAGAAAGTGCCGACGATGCTGCGCTCGATACGCTAATGCGAGCCGGGATTGCACCGGTGGAGATGCAGAAGGCGTTTGAGAATCTGTCCAAGGGGAGTGAAGATCGTGGGTTTGAGACGACGCTGAAGTATTTGTCTACACATCCTCCGCTGAGGGAGAGGATTGAGCGGGTGAAGCAGCGGGGTGCGGGGTGGAATGGAGAGTCGCGGCCGCTTGGAGTAGGGATGGGCCGGGCTTGCGTTACAGGCGGTTGAGGGGCCAGATGGCCACTTGAATCGCTTTGGCGAAATGCAGCAGAGGCGGGGTATTGGGTAGCTCGAATCCAGCGGCGCGGGCGAGAGAGTTGGTTTGGATGTTCACTTCTGCGTCGTAGAGGGGCCAGGCTTCGTGGTGGATCTCTCCCCGGTAGAGGCGATCCTGCTTGTCGGTGGTGTAGAGGCAATAACGCTCGGTGAGCCAGCGGACGAGGTCAGTCTTTTGAGTGATGCCTAGCGGGCGGTAGCTGGCGCGGAATTCCGCTGGGGGCTCGTTGCGGTGGGTTCGGATTGAGGTGTAGTCGATCCACTCGTTGTGCTCGCGGCAGCTCATGGTTGCGTTCATGTAAGGCAGATGGAAGAGGGTGCGGGCTGTAGCTACGGCGACGGGGTTTGAGGCTTCGAGACTCCAGAAGTAAACACCTGCTTTCGAATTATTGCGGACGTAGGTGCGGAGGTTGAGCTCGTCGAAATGGGAGATCCAGGGGAGCGGCGGAGTGAGGCGGGGTCGGACGCCTGTCATGCGGAAGGGCACTACGGCGACCCAGGCCTGATTGTCGAAGGTGTCGAGCTCGAGTGAGGCGGGGATGAGGGGTTGGATTACGGAAGGGGGCAGCGGCCAGTGGGCGAAGAGGAGATCGCGCCACCACTGGGTCATCACCCAGGGGCCGGAGGGGAGGGGCCAGGGACGGTGACCGGTTTGGCGGATGATTTTTGTGAGCCCCATGATAGTAGGCTATCTCTAGTGAAGGGTTTAGAGACGGAAATAAAAATTGAAGTCCTCTCATTCCGGGGATTTCGTAAACGATTGAAGGAAGCCGGGTTCCGGATCAAGCACCGCCGTGTGTTTGAGCGGAACACGATTTTTGAGACTTCGCCGCCTACATTGCGGCCAAGCGGCTGCCTGGTGCGCCTGCGTGAGGCGGGATCGAAATTTACGATCACTTACAAGGGCCCGGCGACGGTGGGGAAGCATAAGTCGCGGGAGGAAGTAGAGTTTACGGTTTCTGATGCCGATGCCGCTTATACGTTTCTGATGCGGCTGGGCTATCTGCCTGGATTTGTGTACGAGAAATACCGGACAGAGTATTCAGAGAT
The DNA here is from genome assembly GCA_022843625.1 of Bryobacter sp. GTDB lineage: Bacteria > Acidobacteriota > Terriglobia > Bryobacterales > Bryobacteraceae > Bryobacter. Next base: position 14,835 of record JALHNH010000022.1, read on the forward strand.
TGGCTCGAATGGAGTGGTGACGCTGGATGAAACGCCGATTGGAATCTACGCAGAATTGGAGGGTGAAGAAAATTGGATAGATTTTACTGCAAAAGCTCTCGGGATTGCCGATACGGATTACTTAACAGCCAGTTACGGTGCGCTCTACCTGAGATGGTGTGAGCGGGAGGGTATAGACCCTGGGCATATGCGCTTTGCGTGAGATGCTCAGGTGAATGCCCTAGTCAATTCGTTTGGTATTAGTACTGAGAGGAATCTTTACCTACTACTCCATTACCTATTGGCCTTGTTAGTTACTGGTGGTATTCTTGCGTTGTAGACAACATGAGTTTCAGCTTAATACTGATCGGATTATCGCTTGCGCTGTTCGCGTACTGGTTTCGCTACAGCTGCCTGCTGATTCTCCGCACCCAAACTGCGGAAGATTATTCCCGCGAAGTATGCCGTGCCAACGGCCTGAGCTTTGATCTGGTCAAGGGACAGATCGAAGCTGCATCCAATCCAAACCTATCCGCACTCTACGAATCTCTGGAGCGGGACTACCGTGTCGTTAGCCAATTGCTCGATCAAGTGTCGATGCAATCACAACAGGACAATGTGCTGGAAACCAAATTGCTGAGGGCGAACTTCCGCGTGGCGAAAGTCTGGTTTCAGGTGAGCCATAAGCTTGGCCTGAAATCGTCGATCGGGGCACTTGAGGAAATGGCCGAAACTATCGGACATTTCGCCAACTCATTTGGTGAGCAGACTGCCTCCGGCGCCGCAGCCTAGCAACAAACCCCATTAATTTTACGAATCGGGTCTATCCCGGGCTAGAAGGAGAGGCAGAGCCTCTCCTTTTTGCATAAGATGACATTGTGAGTGATCTTTCGGCTGCGACACAGCGCGTTAAATCTGTGACGGATGAAATCGGCAAAATTATTGTCGGACAAGACGAAGTCGTTCAAGGAGTACTGATCTGCCTTTTGGGAGGCGGACATGTGTTGCTCGAAGGAGTTCCTGGACTTGGCAAGACTACGCTGTTGCGAACCCTTTCGCGGGTGCTGCATCTGAAGTACAGCCGGATTCAGTTCACGCCTGACCTGATGCCCGCCGATATTGTCGGGAGTATGATCCTCGACTCGGACGCAAGTGGATCGAAGAGTTTTCGTTTTCAGGCGGGACCGATCTTCTCGAATCTGGTGCTGGCAGACGAAATCAATCGTGCCACTCCCAAAACTCAGAGTGCCTTGCTGGAGGCGATGCAGGAGCGGACGGTAACCAGCGGTACGACGACGCACCAACTGGAAAGCCCGTTTCTGGTTATGGCAACGCAGAATCCGATCGAAATGGAAGGCACCTATCCGTTGCCTGAAGCTCAGCTCGATCGCTTCCTGATGAAGATTCTGGTGCGGTATCCGAATCGTGCGGATCTGGCCACGATTGTAGAGCGAACGATTACTCGCGATGATGTAGAGCTAACCCCGCAACTCGACGTGGACGGCATCCTGTCGCTACGGAAGCTTTGCCGGGAGGTGCTGGTGGCCCCGCATGTGCAGGACTTTGCGGTGGACCTCGTAATGGCGACGCAGCCAGACCAGGGCCAGGCGCATCCGCTGGCCAAGAAGTACATCCGCTACGGTAGTTCACCGCGAGGTGCACAGTCGCTGGTAGAGTGTGGCCGGGTGCTGGCAATGATGAAGGGCAGGGCCCATTTGAGCATCGACGATATCACCCAGGTGGCGCCATCGGTATTGCGGCATCGTGTGATTCTCAACTTTGACGCGCATGCCGATGGACACACGACCGAAACCATCCTGCCTGAGATCCTGAAGGGCGTCGCAAGCCAGGCAGCCGCGACCCGCTAGCCCCGTTAGACGAAACAATCACTCGTGGCGCAGGCAGAATTCAAAATCGAAACAGCCTTTCTTGAGAGGCTTGAGCGGCTTACCATCCACTGGCAGAAGTCATTTCCTGGAGTCGTGGGTGGACATAATGCGAGCCGCTTCTCAGGGCCAGGGCAGGAGTTTCTCGATCATCGCAATTTTCATAGTGGCGATGATTTGAGAGCGGTGAACTGGCGGGCTTATATGCGCCTGGAAAAGTTGTTTCTCAAGTTGTTCACGATTGAGCCGCGGGTGCCGATCCGGATTTTTCTCGATGCGAGCGAGAGCATGGGGCTGGGCGGGAAGTGGGATTATGCGCGGCGGCTGGCTGCGGCCATTACCTATGTCGGGCTGGTGCGTCTGGATGCCATGCAGTTGATTCCGTTTCGGGGCGAGCTTGAAGAGGGGTTGGCTTGCGGGGGCGGGCGTCATCGCTTCTCGCCCGTAGCCGATTATCTGGCGGCACTCAAGACGGGCGGCAAGACCGATGTGACGCGCGTGGTGAGGGAGTTTCTTGGTGGGAACCGGCAAAAAGGGCTGGTAATTGTGATCTCAGACTTTTTGGGTGAAGAGGATTGGCTCAAGCCGCTGCAGTATATGGCTGATTTCGGGCATGAGCTGACACTGATCCAGGTGTGGGACGATGTGGACCGTGCGCCTGTGGTGGAGGGGGATCTTGAAATTACCGAGGTAGAGTCAGGCAAGCAGGTGAAGTTGACTTTCGATGCGAAGGCGCGGGCGCAATACACGGAAGCCTTTGATGCCTATGCGGAAACTTTGCGTCATCTGGCGTTGCGGAATCAGGGACGTTATACGGGATTACCTACCAGTACCAGTGTCGAAGAAGCGGTTTTTGGAGCATTGGTTGCTACGCAGGGGTTGCGCTAAATGGAATTTCTGAATCTCAGTTTTCTGGAGTTTTCGGCGCTGTTTGCGCTAGTGAGTGCGGCGGTGGTGGCGCTTTATCTGCTGGATCGATCACGAGTGAAGATCCAGGCGGCTACGTTGCGATTCTGGCAGGCGGCGCAGGTTCCGCCGGTGCAGCAGCGCCGTCGCCGAATTCAGCAACCGTGGAGCCTGTTGTTGCAACTGCTGGCCATAGCTTTGTTGCTGCTCGCGGCTTCACAGGTGAGATGGGGCGGGGAGCGGTACACACCTCATAACCACGTGCTGATTGTGGATGCATCGGCTGCGAGTTCTGCGCCGACGCGGGGTGATGCTCGCACAGATGTGTTGACGGCTTCCAAGCGCAAGGCGCTCGCATGGCTGAAGTCTTTGCCTTCACAGGACAAGGTAAGTGTGCTTGAAGCGGGTACGCTGATTACGCCGCGTACATCGCTGGAGGCCAATCGCTCGATCACGGCGAAGGCGATTCAGGGCTTGACGGCTGGCACTGGCAGTACCCGGATGGAAGATGCCTTTGAGTTTGCGGGCAGCTTGCAGAAGCGCGCTGGTGGTGTGGCCGGAGAGATTGTTTACGCTGGCCCCGCCAGACTTGCTTCCGGGGAGACGCAGATTGGGAAGGTGCCGCAGAATTTGCGGCTGCTGGTTACTGATACTTTTCTGAACAACCTGGGGATTCGCAAGGCCGGAGTGCGGCGGAGTCTTGATGATCTGAGTGTTTGGGATGTTCTGGTGACGGTGAAGAATTACGCGGCACAAGCGCGACCGCTGTCGCTGGGGCTGTCTTATGGCGGCGTTCCGGTGGCGAGTACGAATGCGACGCTGGCGGCGGGTGCCGAGCAGACGCTGACGCTAACGCACCGGACGAAGTCGTCTGGTGTGCTTGAGGTTCGGTTGCTCGGGCGTGACGATGTGGCGCTCGATGACCGGGTGGAAGTGGAATTGCCGGCATTGCCGAGCGTGAAGGCAAAGGTGTACAGCCGTGAGCCTCAGGTTTGGCGGCCGTTGCTGGCGGCGAATCCGCTGGTTGAGGTTTCCTACTTTAGCCCGGAGCAGTATACGCCCGAGGCTGCAGACGGATCGCTGCTGATCTTTGACGGAATTGCGCCGGGCAAACCGGAGAAGTCTGCGGCACTTTATGTGGCGGGTGGAACGCAGGAATTGGTCCTCAAGAGCTGGCGGACGGATCACCCGATTGCCGGGGGTATCCGGAGCCGGGACTTCCGGTTGAGCGGGGCCAAAGTGTTGAGTGCGGGTGCGGGTGAAGTGGCTGTGCTGGAGAGTGAGAGCGGGCCACTGCTGGTTGCTGGCAAGGGTGTTGTCCGGCTTGGCTTTCAGCCACTGAAGACGGCGATGCGTCAGGAAGTGACCGGGCCTTTGTTGATCGCCAACATTCTTAGGTACCTCGCGCCGGATAGCTACAAGCAGTGGGAAAGCGTGGCTGCGAGCCCGGGGGCGATTCAGCTGCCCGTTGGGGATGTTGACCTCAAGACCTTGCAGGTATTGACCGGTGACGGTAAGGCGCTGCCGTTTTCCGTGGAGAACGGGATGTTGCGTAGCTTCATGCCCTATCCCGGGACGGTGCGGATTCTGGATGGCAGCCGCGAAGTGGTGTATTCGCTGACGCTGCCGGATCTGCCGGACAAAAGCTGGGATGCGCCTTCTACGGTTGCCAGCGGGATTCCGGCCGACGGTGTCAGCGCGCCCGAAGCGAAGGAACTGTGGCGTTGGCTGGCGCTTGCCGGCGGGATCATACTGCTGATCGAGTGGTGGCTATTTGCCAAAAAGCAACGCATGTGGTTGAAGATCGCGGCGCTGGCGGTGATCGCTATTGCCTTGTATGGTCCTGCGATGTCGCTGTTTGAGACCAAGCTCGCGGTGACAATTCTGGCCGATACGTCTCAGAGCCTGACCCAGACGGATATCGATACGCTGGCCGATCGTATTGGGCAGGTGCAGGGGGCTCGTGGCCGGCATGTTGTGCGGGTGATGCCTTTTGCGCGTAACGTGCGAGCGATTACGGCGGATGAATCTGCCGGTGGGTTGAAGGCTACTGCTGGTGAAGCTGGCCGAGGTACAAATCTGGAGGCGGCGATTCGGGATGCCATAGCTTCGACGCCGGCGGATCTGGTGCCCCATTTTGTTGTGATCAGCGACGGCATGGAAACCGAAGGGAATGCAATGCAGGCGCTGTGGCAGGCGCAGCAGATGAATATCCCGATCGATACCTATGCGTTGCGGGGACGGCAGAAGCCGCAGCTAAATATTGATGCAGTGAAGATGCCGCCGCAGGCATTTGCCGGGGAGAAATTTCCGGTTGAGATTAGTTTGCGGTCACCCAAAGAGACGACTGCCCGGATCGAGTTGAAGGCTGAAGGCAAGACGATCGGCTCTGGCGAGTTAAAGCTGAAGCCCGGGGTGAATGAGCTCTCGATTACTTCGGCCGTGACAACTTCGGGCGTGATTCATATGTCGGGTACCCTTGCAGCTGGCGATCTGGGTGAAGCGAGCTTTGATCAGGCAATGTACATCCAGAAGCCGCGGATGCTGTACGTGTCGCAGGACCCCGACGGCACAGATGTGAATTTTATGAAGGCGGTGGATTCGTATCAGTTTGAAGTGACCAAGCTTGGTGAGTTGCCGCTGGATGCGATGCAGAAGTACGAAGTGGTGGTTCTCAATAATCAGGATCTGCAGGGGTATTCGCCGAATGCGAAGCTTGCGATTGAAAACTATGTCAAGCGAGGTGGTGGACTGCTGACGATTGCCGGTGAGCGCAATCAGTATCTTGAGAAGAAGCCGGGTACGCCGGAGGATCCGCTGGAGCGGACGCTGCCGGCCAAGCTTGCGCCCCCGCGCAGTCCGGAAGGGACTTGCGTCGTGCTGATTGTCGATAAGAGCTCGTCGATGGAAGGCCGCAAAATGGAGCTGGCCCGAATTGCATCGATTGGTGTGATCGAGAATCTGCGTCCGACGGATTTGATTGGCGTGCTGATTTTTGACAACTCGCACCAGTGGGCTGTGCCGATTCGCAAGGCTGAAGACAAGGTGCTGATCAAGCGGCTGGTGGCCGGGATTACGCCTGACGGTGGTACGCAGATTGCGCCGGCACTGCAGGAAGCATTCAAAAAGATTGTGCCCGTGAAGGCGACTTTCAAGCATATTGTTTTGCTGACCGACGGTATCTCGGAAGAAGGCGATTCGATCAATCTGGCTCGTGAGGCCGGTGCGCAGCGCGTTACGATTTCGACTGTTGGTTTGGGGCAGGACGTGAACAAGGGTTATCTCGAGAAGGTGGCCCAGTTCTCGAAGGGTAAGAGCTATTTCCTGACTGACCCGAGTGGCCTTGAACAGATTCTCTTGCGCGACGTTATGGAGTTTACCGGCTCAACTGCGGTGGAGAAGCCGACGCAGCCGATTCTGATGCGGGCTGCGGAAATTCTGGAAGGGACGGGGATCGATAAGGCTCCGAACCTGAAGGGCTATGTGAAGTATGAGACCAAGCCGTCGGCTGATTTGCTATTGACCGTGCCTGGGGAGAAAGCGAATACGCAGGACCCGTTGCTGGCTCGCTGGCAGTATGGGCTGGGTCGGGTGACGGTGTTCACTTCCGATGCCAAGAGCCGCTGGGCCGAGAGTTGGATGGCCTGGGCTGGCTTTGACCGCTTCTGGGGAAATGTGTTGCGCGATTTGTTGCCGCATTCGGAGACTGAGGATTCTTCGCTGACTTTCGATCCTACCAATCGCGAGCTTGAGGTGACGTATCGCCTTGCTTCGGGTGAGGATTCGAGCGCCAAAGTGCCTGCGCTCTTTGTGTTTGGAGCGAATGGGTTTCAGCAGCCGGTGATGGTGCAGAAGGTGGCGGCGGGTGTTTATCGCGGACGGATTTTGATTGGGGATCGCACGGGATTATTTCGTGTACGGCCGGCGGAGACGACGCGGCTATTCCCTGAAGTTGGCTTCTACCGTCAGGAGACGGAAGTGGTTGCCTACGGCAATAACCCGGCGATGCTGAAGCAGATCGCTAGCTTTAGCGGCGGTTTGTCAGATCCGAAGGCTGGCGATGTTTTCAGAGGGGGCGGCAGACAGATCGAGACTTCACTGGCACTGTGGCCGCTGCTGATTGGCCTTGCGATTTTGCTCAATCTGATTGAGCTGTTCTTGCGCAAGGGTGCGCGAGAGTACTTTAGCCGGGGCGGGGATTCCGCCCAGTCGACCAGTCTTAACCCAGTCGAAGCTTCGTAACGGTTTCGAGGTGGAAGGTTTGCGGGAAAAGATCGATGAGAACCATCTCATCGACGTGATAGCCGGCAGCCATGAGTACTGCGAGATCGCGGACTAGCGTGGAGGGATCGCAGGATACGAGGCGAAGCTCAGGAGACTGGATGCGGGCGAGTTGCTCTGCCGCCACTTTGCCGAGGCCGCTGCGGGGCGGGTCTGCAATGATAACGTCGGGCTTCTCGGTGAGATCCGTAAGGAAGGCATCGACGTTGGCTTGCGCGATGCGGACGTTTTCGACTTTATACGTTTTTGAATTGGCCTGAAGGTCAAACATAGCGACCTTGCCAGATTCGACTGCGGTGACTCGCTCGAAAGTTTTGGCAAGCGGGAGGCTGAAGAGGCCGACACCGGCGTAGAGATCGAGAACGTGTGAGCCACTGAGGTTGCGGACGGTGAGGTCTGCCAGGGCATCGACGAGGAAGCGGTTGACCTGGAAGAAACTGCGATAGCTGACCTTCCAGTCGTATCCAGCGCCGGGGTAAGTAATTGCGCCGGACTTGACGCCGGGGACTTCATGCTCCATCCAGTCAAAGAAATGTTTGGCGATGGGAGCGTTGGTATCGACGACGTTGAGCTGAACGTCTGTTTCGTTGGTGAAGACTTCGAGAGACTTGAGGAACTTGGGGAAGCGGTGGTCTTTTGCGATCAGGTTGAGGACGCCCAGGACTTCATTGATCTTGGGTGAGGATACCGGGCACTGATCGACTGGCACGAGTTTGTGGCTGGCGACTTCGAGGAAGCCGACCTTGCCGTCGTGGAAGTGGAACTGGGTGCGGTTGCGGTAGCCGAGGGGCTCGCCGCTGATGGTCTGGATTTCGCGATCGAGTTTAAGCTTGGCGCGGTCGAAGAGTTCACGAAGGATCTCGCGCTTCCAGTGGAGCTGGTGTTCGTAGGAGAGTTGTTGGTACTGGCAGCCTCCACATTTCTCGAAGTGTCGGCAGGGCGGCTCGACACGGTCTGGAGAGGCTTCGACGATCTGATCGACGCGGGCGTCAATAAAGTTTGACTTGCTTTTTTTTGCGCTGGCTTCGACGAGATCGCCGGGCACTACCTTGGGAAGCAAGTAAACGCGGCCTTCGTGACGGGCTAAGCCAGCACCGCCATACACAAGCTTTTCGATTCGAAAGGTTTGTGACGGGGATTCAGTGAGAGAATTGGAGTTCGACATGAAAAAGAGGGTCTTATCGGGTGTGCAGCCCACCGGGAACCTGCACATCGGCAACTATTTAGGTGCGCTCAAAAACTGGACGAAGATTCAGTACGACTACGAGAGCATCTTCTGTATTGTGGATTTGCACGCGATTACAGTCTACCAATCGCCAGATGAGTTGAAACGGAAGATCCTCGAGATCGCCGGTATCTTTCTGGCGTGCGGCATCGATCCGAAGCATTCGACAGTGATTGCGCAATCGACTGTGCCGGGGCATTCCGAACTGTCGTGGCTGCTGACTTGCATCACGCCGATTGGCTGGCTGGAGCGGATGACGCAGTACAAATCGAAGGCTGCGGGCCAGGAAACGATTCTGTCGGGATTAATGCAATATCCGGTTCTAATGGCGGCCGACATCCTGCTGTACCAGGCATCGGTTGTGCCTGTAGGGGATGACCAGAGCCAACATCTGGAGCTGGCTCGCGATATTGCGCAGCGTTTCAATTCGCTCTATGGGCAGACCTTTGTGATGCCTGAAACGAAGTTGCCGACGGTTGGGGCACGGGTGATGGGGCTGGATGAGCCAGAGAAAAAGATGAGCAAATCGGCGCCGGGGAGCGGGCACGCGATTGCGCTGCTGGATCCGCCGGATTTGATTCGCAAGAAGTTCAACCGCGCGACTACAGATTCCAATCCGCATGTGGACTTTGAAACGATGGGGCCGGGTGTTCAGAATCTGCTTGGCATCTATCAGGCCTTCAGTGAAGTCAGCGATGACGAGATGAAGGGCAAGTTCAGCGGGATGCGGTATGGGGACCTTAAAAAGACTGTGGCGGAGATGGTGGTGAGTCATCTTGAGCCGATCCAGAAGCGGTTTGCTGAGATTACCGCTGAGCCGGGATATCTGGCCGGAGTGCTGGAAGAGGGGCGTGCCCGCGTGGCACCGATTGCCGAGCAGACCGTGCAGTTGACCAAGCAGCGTATGGGCGTTTACAGCACCTGATGCCGTATGGCTGAAAACGCGGTCTCGCTGAAAGCTTACTGGACACTGTTGCGGACCAATCGCAATGTGCGGTTCTTATGGTTTGCACAAGTGATCAGCGAGATGGGCGACTGGTTTTATGCCGTTGCAATTTATAGCTTGTTGCTGGAGTTGACCGGTAGTGCCCGCAGTGTTGCATTTGCTACGGTGGCGATGGTGTTTCCGCAGGTGCTGGTTTCGCCGATGGCTGGTGTGGTGAATGACCGTCTTAAGCGCAGGCAGGTGATGATTGTCGCTGATGTTGCGCGGTTCTTCATTGTGGGGTCGATGATCTTTGCTCAGTCGGCAGACCGTATCTGGCTGGTCTACATGCTGATGTTTTTGGAGACAGTGATGTGGGCGTTCTTTGAGCCAGGACGATCGAGTCTGATGCCGAATCTGTGCCGTGGTGAGCGAGAGACGCTGGTAGCGAATGCGTTGGGATCGACGACGTGGGCTGTGAACTTCTTTCTGGGTTCTGCGCTAGGCGGACTGGTGGCGGCGAGCTTTGGACGCAATTCTGTTTTTGTGATCAATGCGTTTACATTTCTGGTGTCGGCGTGGTTGCTGACTCGGATGCATTTTGAAGAGAAGCATGTGGAAGGGCAGGGGCCGCTACGGGTTCGCGAGCTCTTTGATTTCTCGCCGATCCTGGACGGTTGGCGCTACATTCGCGAGCATGAACGTTTGAAGCCGATTCTGTTGATCAAGGGTGGGATTGGTTTGATCGGGGCGAATTGGGTGTTGCTACCAGTGCTGGGAGAGGGCCAGTTTCGTCTGGAGGGCTGGGGGCTTGATAAAAGCCAGGCGGGGATGCTTGGGATGAGCACGCTGATGGGGGCTCGGGGAATCGGGAGCTTTATTGGGCCGATGCTGGGGGCGCCGCTAGCGACGATGCAGCTTTCGCGATTGCGCTGGGGCATTTCGCTGGGTTTTGGGATTGCCTGTGTTGGCTATCTGGGGCTTGGGTTGGCGCCGAGCCTGGCGCTCGCTGCGCTGGCGGTTGTGGTTGGCCATGCGGGGACATCGATGAACTATGTGTTCTCTTCAACACTCGTGCAGACGCTGAGTGAGGATCGATTCCGTGGGCGGGTGACGAGTGCGGAATTTGCTTTGATGATGACCTCGATTTCGCTCTCAAGTTACTTTTCAGGTGAGGCGATTGATCGTGGGATCCCGGCGCAGCAGGTGGCGATTTGCGTTTCGGCGTTGACGGTGCTGCCGGTGCTGCTGTGGCTTTGGGCTACTCGGAAATGGTCGTGATTTTGACGAAGCCCTCCGATTCGGTTGGGGGCTGCAGGCCGTGGAACATTTGCTCGATCACCTCTGCGGGGACAACGCGTGAGCGGCTGTTGTTGCGCTTGAGTGCTAGCTTAAGTGGGACGTCGAAGTGGACGGCCTCGGCTATGGCGCCGTATTTGGCGATCAGGCGAAGCCAGTGTTTGCGGTCTCTGCGGCGCAGGTTTGTGGCGTCGAGGATGGTGGGGGATGCGCCGATTTCGAGCCGGGTGCGCAAGAGGTGCCGCATTGCCGCGAAGACTTTTCCATGGATGTTTTGATTGGTCTCGTCGCCGCTGAGGAGAAGGCGCATCTCGTCGGAGCTTAGAATCGTGCTGCCTTGAGCCCGAGCCCAGGTAGATTTTCCAGAGCCTGGAATTCCGATTAACAGGATCACCCTCGCTTGTGTCACTCTTTGAAATTAGAACAACTGTGGCGCGACGCACAAAAATCCTTTGGCTTTGTTTATTTCTGATCCCTGTGGTGTGGCAACTTTGGGTGCCTCCGTATGTGGGACTGGCTGATAATGGAGACTTTGCCAAAGTGGTAGGACGCTTTGGTTTGACACCTGCCGACCCGGGGCCGCAGCCGACTTTTCACTTCTTTCACCGGCTGTGGAAGAGCGACAGCAATGCCCTTTGGGTAAGTCCGTACTGGGGCATCGAGGTGTTGCTGGCGCAGGTCGCGTTATGGGTCAGTCGAGCGACGCTCTTCGATATACGGTGGCTCGGCCTGATTCATGTGCTGATCTTTGCCGGTGCTGCCTGGCTGTTGATTCAGAAACGAATTGCCGCGAACGCGTTTGCGGTTTTGGCGTTGACCGATGCAGCCTACGTCACCTACTTTCAAAGTTTTTATTTTGACGCAGCGAGCATCGTGTTTGTGCTGTTGTTGTTTGCGGCCTGGTGGAGTGAGAGGCCCTGGGTGATGGCGGTAGCGGGATTTGGCTTTGCGCTGGCCAAGGCACCTCACGCTCCGCTGGCGATTGTTCTTGCGTTGATTCTATTGCTGGAGCGGAAGCGGAAGTATCTGCCTGCCGCTTTGGCATTGCTGGTTGGTGGCGGTTATATGTTGAGCCAGACGAAGGATGAATACAAGGCAACCGCTTACTACAACCTTGCTTTCTTCAAGCTCGGGGCCATGGATGGTGGGGCACTGGACGCACTCAAGATCCGGCCTGAGGATCATCGATTGCTGGGCACACATGCGTTTATGCCGGAGAGCCCGGCACAGAATGAAGAATGGTTGAAGCGTTTTTATCCGCAAGGCGGGTACGGCAATGCGCTGGCGTATTACGCGAGTCATCCGCTGGTGGCGGCGAAGATCATGTGGGCTGATTTGTCGACGGAGGCCCCACAGATTCGTGCGGTGAACCTGGGCAACTACGAGCGGTCTACCGGGAAGGCTTATTGCACTTTATCGACAGGCTTTGGCTGGTATAGTGCGGCCAAAAGTTGGCTTTTTCGTGCAATGCCGTGGCATCTGTTTTTACTGGTTCCCTTGGCGATTTGGGTGATTGGAAATAGGCCTCTGTTATTGGCAGTGCTGGCGATTGGCGGCTACGAGTTTGCCATCGCGTCGCTGGCGGATGCCTGCGAGACTTATCGCCATTTGCTGCTTTTTCATGTTGCGTACGATCTTCTGATCTTCATGGCAATTTCTGAAATCCAATCGAAACGTACATCATCGGTATGATGGGGGGTTGGAACCAATCAACGTCGAAATAAAGAGTGTTCCATCTATGAGCCAGAGGCTGGGCTGGCAGGGGATCCTCCTGCTTGTGGTGACGAATCTTGCCTCGCTTGGCATTCTGCTTTGGGTGTTGCACGATGTGAAGCTGGATGAGATCTGGCAGGAGATCAAACAGATGCACTGGGGCTGGGTGGCTCTGGCTGCGATCAGCGACATCATGGTTTATGTCTTGCAGGGGTGGCGGTGGAGCATTTTGTTGCGTCCGATTTCGGACATCCCGATGATGCGCAGCGTGCGTGCGATCTATGTTGGGCTTTACGCCAACGAAGTTTTGCCGTTTCGCAGTGGAGAGATCATCCGTTGTTACTTGCAGTCGCGGTGGGGCCATTTGCCTTTCAGCGTTGTGTTGTCGAGTATCGCTATTGAACGCATTTTTGACGGCATTTGGTTGGTGCTCACGCTCAGCATCGTGGTGCAATTTGTGGATTTGCCGCGCAGGGTTCGCGATGGAGGATATGCTCTGATCCTGGTTGTGGGGTTGCTGGCGGCAGCACTTGGCTTCATTATTGCTTTCCAGAGGAAAGCCAAAGAGTTGGCTGCCCACTGGAAGTGGGGCGAAAAGGCGAGGATCTTTATTGAGGACTTACAGGCGATGGGTGGCTCGCGGAGCTTCTTTCAATCCTGGGCCGCCAGTTTTCCTCACCTTCTTTCGATGACGATTCCGATCTATTGTGTCTTGCAGGCTTATGGCCTGACAGGGTTTTCACTTTGGGATGCAGCAGTGATCAATGTGATTGTTCGTTTGGGAACGGTGGTTCCGGGTGCTCCGGGAAACCTGGGTGTTTATCAGGGTTTGATTGTATTGGCGTTGGTATTTTTTGGTGTTGACGAGAATGTGGCGAAGCGATTCAGCCTGATCATTTGGGGCATTGTGACTCTGCCATTACTGATTGCCGGACTTGTAGCGCTTTCGGTAACGGGATTCAAGTTAAGGGAGTTGCAGGAGACGGCGAGTGCCGCTGAATCCAAAGGCCACATAGAATAGTCTTCTATGCGTTTGATTGCCTTACTTCTTCTTGCCGGGCTAACATTGCCCGCGCAGCTTCGTGTGATTGCTTTTGGAGCCCACCCCGACGATTGCGATATCGGGGCGAGCGGGCTTGCAGCGAAGCTTGCCGCAATGGGTCACAAAGTGAAATTTGTCTCAGTTACCAATGGTGACGCGGGGCATCAATCCTCTGGAGGCGGGGCGCTAGCCAAGCGCCGCAGGGCTGAGGCGATGGAATCTGGCCGCAGGCTTGGGATCGAGTATGAAGTGCTCGACAATCACGACGGCGAATTACTGCCGACGCTGGATGTGCGGCTGCAGATCATTCGGCGGATCCGGCAGTGGCAGGCCGATGTGGTGATTTCACCGCGCACCAATGACTATCATCCGGATCATCGCAACACGGGTGTTTTGTTGCAGGATGCGGCGTATATGGTGATGGTGCCGAATGTGGCCTCCGATACGCCTCCGCTGAAGAAGAATCCTGTGTTTGTGCACTTCCAGGATCGCTTCAAGACTCCAACTCCATTCCGCCCCGATATCGCGATTGATATCACCGATGTGTTCGATAAAAAGGTGGATGCGCTCGATTCGCATGTAAGCCAGTTCTACGAATGGCTGCCCTGGATTGATGGCCATCTCGACCAAGTGCCTGCAGATGTTGTGGAACGCAAGACCTGGCTGCGCAAGCGGATGTCGCGGCCGGTCACGCCTGCTGTGCGCGCTTCTCTTGAGAAGTGGTATGGCAAGGAGCGCGGGGCGGCGATTCAATATGCGGAAGCGTTCGAAGTGAGTGAGTATGGTTCGCAGCCGACAGAGGAGACGCTGCGGAAGCTCTTTCCGATGGTGGGCAAGTAGTGGACAGAGCGGCAATTCCTTCGGTTGATTTGCTGCTGCGAAGTGTCGTGCCGAAGTATCCGCAGATTTCTCGCGAGCGGCTGTTGTCAGTTGCTCGCGAGGTGCTTCAGGCCGTGCGTGAGATGGAGTTACCGGTTGAGGAGATTGAGGCTGAGATCGAGCGGCGTGTTGTCCGGCTGAGCACGCCTTCACTGCGCCGGGTGATCAATGCAACCGGAGTTGTACTGCATACCAATCTGGGGCGGGCACCGCTGCGGCCCTTCGAGCCCTTGTCTGGATACTCGAATCTTGAATACGATCTGGCGACGGGCAAGCGTGGGAAGCGGGACGAGCATTATGTTCCGCTGCTGACGGAGCTGCTGGGTGTAGCCGCGATTGCTGTCAACAATAATGCTGCTGCTACCTATCTGGTGCTCAAAGCTTTGGCTGAGGGTGGCGAGGTGGTGGTGAGCCGGAGTGAGCTGGTGGAGATTGGAGACGGGTTCCGGATCCCCGACATCATGGAACAAAGCGGGGCGCGGCTGAAGGAAGTTGGCGCAACCAATCGCACGCATCTTGAGGATTATTCGCGCGCGATCGGTGCATCGACGAAGATGCTGATGCGGGTGCACCCGAGCAACTTTCATCAGACGGGGTTCGTTGGAAAGCCGACGCTGAAGGAGTTGGCGGGTCTGGCTCGAGAGCGGTCGCTGCCCTTCTATGAGGACTTGGGCAGTGGTTGCCTGATGGATCTGAAGCCGCATGGGGTGGATGAGCCGCTGGTGAAAGATAGTCTTGCTGCGGGCGTCAATCTTGTTTCGTTCTCTTGCGATAAGTTACTTGGCGGTCCACAGGCTGGCATTATTGCCGGGGATGCCGATCTTGTAGCGCGCATTCGAAGGCACCCGATGTACCGGGCCTTGCGGCTGGACAAGCTTGCGGTGCAGGCATTGTCGGATTCGCTGCGGGCACTGGTTGTTGGTGATTACCTGAGCTTGCCGGGGCTGCGGATGTTGATGTTGCCGCTAGCGAAGATTGAAACGAGGGCTCGGGCGATGGCGGCGAGGGTTAGCGGCGCGACGGTGATCGAAGGCGAGAGCGTGCTGGGAGGAGGATCCACTCCCGATCAAAGTATTCCGACCTGGCTGATTGCGATTGCCGGGCCGGTGAGACGTCTTGAGAAACAACTTCGCGCCAGCAACCCTGCGGTTGTGGCGCGAATTGAAAAAGATCAATTGTTGATCGACTTGCGCACCGTGCTGCCTGAGGACGACGAAACGCTAGCCGTGATGCTGGAAGCTTATGCGCGTTCCATGTAGGTGGCTTCGGCGGTGTTGACGCGGATTCTCTCGCCCTGTTCGATGAACTGGGGTACCGAAACAACAAGGCCGGTTTCGAGCGTGGCGAGTTTGCCGACGTTGGAAACACTGGCACCTTTGAGGCCAGGCTCTGTTTCTACGATCTTGAGGTCCACGGTTGCTGGCGGTTCTACGCTGATCGGCTTGCCTTCGTAGAAGGTTACGGTGACCGGGAGATTGTCGATCATGTAGTTGGCGGAATCGCCGACGAATTCAGTTGAGAGCTGAACCTGTTCGTAATTCTCGGTGTTCATGAAGTAGAAGTACTCGGCGTCCTTATACATGAACTCCATCTTCTGTTCGTCCATCATGGCCTTTTCGACTTTATCTTCCGAGGCGAAGCGATGCTCGTTCATGGAGCCGCTGCGGAGGTTGCGCATCTTAACTTGAACGAAACCGCGCAGGTTGCCCGGCGTGCGGTGGGTCATCGTAAAAACCGAATAAAGGTCGTTGTTGAACTTGATGACCATGCCGGTGCGAATTTGTGTTGCAGAAATCATAGGTGTCCGACCTGTTATTTTAGCATTTTGTGGCGTATTTATTGGGCTTGGACCTTCGTCGGGATTGTCGTACCATGAAGCAAAATGATTCCAGAGTTCATAGCCGAAGGCCTGACATTCGACGACGTCCTCCTCGTACCCGCGCGAAGCTCCGTATTGCCCGCGCAAGTTGAAACCAAATCGAACTTCACGCGGACGATGAATATCAACATCCCGCTGGTGAGTTCGGCGATGGACACGGTTACGGAGAGCCACCTGGCGATTGCGCTAGCGCAGCAGGGCGGGATGGGAGTGATTCACAAGAATCTCTCGATAGATACACAGGCTGAAGAAGTAGACAAGGTGAAGCGCAGTGAAAGCGGGATGATCGTAGACCCGGTGACGATCGACCCGGATCAGCGAATTCAGGATGCACTTGACCTGATGCGGCGGTACAGGATCAGCGGCGTACCTGTGACCAAGCACGGGAAGCTGGTTGGCATTCTGACCAACCGCGACCTGCGTTTTGAGACACGCTACGATTTGCCAATCAAAGACCTGATGACGAAGGACAACCTCATCACGGTTCCCGTTGGTACCACGCTTGAAGATGCGGAGTTGATTCTCCACAAGCATCGTGTTGAGAAGTTGCTGGTTGTGGATGACGAGTACACGCTGAAGGGTTTGATCACGGTTAAGGACATTCAAAAGAAGATCAAGTATCCGCATAGCGCCAAAGACGACCAGGGGCGTTTGCGAGTGGCTGGTGCTGTTGGGGCAGGCAAGGATTATTTTGATCGCGCCAAGGCGCTTGTAGATGCCAAGGTGGACGTGTTGGTGATCGACAGTGCCCATGGGCATTCCGATGGTGTGATGGCTGCGCTGAAGCGGATCAAAGAAGCGCTTCCGCATATCCAGGTGGTTGTTGGGAATGTGGCCACTTATGAAGGTGCGCGTGATTTGATCGAGCTTGGGGCTGACGGGATCAAAGTTGGTATCGGGCCGGGATCGATTTGCACGACTCGTGTGGTGAGTGGTGCAGGTGTGCCACAGATCACGGCGATTGCGGAGTGCGCCAAGGCGACAAGGCCCGCAGGTGTGCCGCTAATCAGCGATGGTGGCATCAAGTTCTCTGGAGATGTGACCAAGGCAATTGCCGCAGGTGCGGATTGCGTCATGATTGGTAGCTTGTTCGCAGGGACAGATGAGAGCCCGGGCGAGACGATTCTGTTTCAGGGCAGGACCTTCAAGACCTATCGCGGGATGGGTTCGCAGGGTGCAATGGCGCAGGGTTCGAGCGAACGCTATGGGCAGGAAGGCGCGGGCAAGCTGGTGCCGGAAGGCATTGAAGGCCGCGTGGCGAGTAAGGGGCCGCTGGGTGAGCTCGTTTTCCAGCTGGTGGGCGGCTTGCGGGCTGGCATGGGTTATTGTGGTGCTGCGAATATTCGTGAATTGCAGGATAAGGCAAAGTTCTTGCGGGTGAGCCCGGCGGGTCTGCGCGAGAGCCATGTGCACGACGTGATTATCACGAAGGAAGCGCCGAATTACCGGCTGGAATAGGACTACTTCTTGACTGCGTCGAAAGTGCCTTTGGCGACGCGAATCTGAAGCGGTGTTCCCTTCCTGGCGTCCTTTGGGCTGCGCACGATCTTGCCGTCTTCGAGACGTACGATGGCGAAGCCGCGTTCGAGGATGCTGGTGGGGTTGAGTTGCTGTAGCTGCCCAGCGAGGGATTTTTGACGCAGGGCGTACTGGTTGAGCAACACTTGCATGCGCTCACGCATGGCGGTTTGCATGCGTGTGATGGCATCGCGGCGCTGCATGAAGATGAGGCGGCGGTCGAGGGCGAAGAGTTCAATGGTCGATTGCTGGTATTGCAGTTTCAAGCGCCAGACACGGATCTTGAGCAGTGCATCCATGCGCGAGTCGGCTTCGTCGATCTGCTGGGCAAAACGATTGAGGCGGCGCTGTATCAGGGCTTGGGCGCGGTCTACCCCATTCCGAAAGACGTTTTCGCGACGGATGCTGATGGCGTGGCGGATGCTTCTGCTCATGGCGCGGTCGAGGCTGTCGAGACGCTCGAGCAGTGCGCTAAGGTCTGGCGCTATGATCTCGGCCGCAGCTGATGGCGTGGGTGCGCGAAGGTCGGCTACAAAGTCAGCGATCGTGAAGTCGGTTTCGTGACCGACTGCCGAGACCACGGGAATTGCCGAGGCGACGATCGCTCTGGCGACTGCTTCATCGTTGAAGCTCCAGAGATCTTCGAGCGAACCGCCACCACGGGCCACAATGACGACGTCAGGCCAGCCGTTTTCACTGAAATAGTTGAGACCCGCACAGATTTGTTCTACACTGCCGTTGCCCTGAACAAGCGTTGGATAGATGCGGATCTCAAGGCCGCGACTGCGGCGCTCGAAGATGTTCAGCATGTCCTGAATGACGGCACCGGTGGGCGAGGTTACAATTCCGATGCGGCGTGGGTACTTGGGTAGCGGTCGTTTCCGGTCTGCTTCAAAGAGTCCTTCAGCGGCGAGCTTTTTCTTGAGGTCTTCGAAGGCTTTCTGCAAGGCACCGACGCCGATGGGCTCGGCCGATTCGATCAGAAACTGGTAGGAGCCGCGCGGTTCATAGAGATCGATGGAGCCGCGCGCCTGCAGCATCAGGCCGTCGCGGAGCTGAAACTTCAGCAGGCGAGCGCTCTGGCGGTACATAACGCAGGAGAGGACGGTATCTTCTTCTTTGAGGTTGAAGTAGAGATGGCCGCTGGCGGCGGCCTTAAGGGCAGAGACTTCACCGGTAACGTAGAGATTGGAGAAGCCGTCGCGCAGGGTGCGCTTGAGTTTGGCTGTGATCTGCTTGACGCTGAATTTTTCCGGCTGCCAAGGCTGCCACTCCAACCCGATTTGTTTCACTAGATCGATCTTAGCGAACGCTATGATCGAAAGAGAAGCATGAGTACTCAAACGCGGCACGTCCCGCTATTGGATCTGGCAGCGCAGCACGCCCCCATTCGAGAAGAAATTCTTGCCGAGTTGATTCCGCTGATTGATTCGCAACGCTTCATCATGGGCCCGGCGGTGGGTGAGCTGGAGTGTAAGATCGCCGGTTATACAGAATCGCGATTCGCTATTGGCTGTGCATCGGGAAGCGATGCGTTGCTGTTGGCCTGGATGGCGCTGGAACTCGGCCCGGGCGACAAGGTGATCACGACGCCTTATTCGTTTTTTGCCACCGCCGGATCTCTGGCGCGAATTGGGGTCGAGCCGGTTTTTGTGGATATCGATCCCGTGACCTTCAATATGGACCCGAATCAGGTGGAAGACGCTTTTCACCGGCATCAGGACATTTGGGCGATCCAGCCGGTGCACTTGTTTGGCGGTTGTGCGGATATGGATCCGTTGCTTGAGCTGGGGCTGAAGCATGGGGCAGTGGTGGTGGAAGACGCAGCGCAGGCCATTGGCGCCGAATACAAGGGCCGCAGGTGTGGCGCGATTGGGGCCATGGGTTGCTTCAGCTTTTATCCGGGCAAGAACCTGGGTGCTTATGGGGACGCAGGTATTGTTACGACGAATGATCCGGAACTGGCAGGCCTGCTCGCGAAGCTTCGGCTGCATGGCGGACGGGACAAGTATTATCACGAGCTGGTGGGAATCAACTCTCGTATCGACACGCTGCAAGCAGCAGTACTGAAGGTGAAGATGGGGCATCTGGACGGGTGGACAGTGCGACGTCAGGAAAATGCTGCCCGATACCTGAAGCTGTTTTCGGCGATGGATCTTCCGATTCAGTTGCCAGTGATTGCGCCCTATCAAACACGCCACGTGTTCAACCAGTTCACGATTCAGTGTGATCGCAGGGATGAGTTGAAGGCTCATCTTACGAGCAGGGGTGTGGGCTCGGAAATTTATTATCCGCTTCCACTGCATTTACAGCAGTGCTTTGCGGATCTGGGTTACGCGGCTGGTGATTTGCCAGTGAGCGAACAAGTAGCAAAGCGTGCGTTGAGTTTGCCTGTTTATCCGGAGATGAGCGAAGAAGATCAGGACTACGTGGTGAGCGTGGTTGCTGAGTTCTACAAAGACTCAAAGTAGACGCGAACCACTTTTTCAATACGAGGGCAGGCCTGGCCGTCTCCGTAAGGGTTATGAATACGGGATCTCCTTGCGTATTCTTCGGGGTTGTCCAGCAGGATTGTCGCTTCATGCACGATCTTGTCTTCGTCTGTACCCACCAGTCGCACTGTGCCTGCATCGACAGCCTCTGGCCGCTCTGTAACTTCACGGCTTACGAGAATTGGTTTGCCGAAGGAGGGCCCTTCTTCCTGAACGCCGCCTGAGTCTGTGAGGATGATGTAACTTCGGCGCATCAGATCAACAAAGGGTAGATAGTCTTGCGGGGCGATCAGATGGACGTTGGGGAGGTTGCCGAGGGCGGCCTCGACAGGGCCGCGTACGTTGGGATTGGGATGCACAGGGTAGACGATCTCAACATCGCTGCGGCTGGCCAATCTTCTGAGAGCCGAGCAAAATCGATCCATACCGCTGCCGAAGTTTTCGCGGCGATGGCCAGTAACCAGAATCATCTTGCGGTTGGGATTGAGGAAAGGCCAGTCGAAGTGAGGGAGAGTGGCTGCGGTTTGAAGCAGTGCGTCGATGCCCGTGTTGCCGGTGATGCTGATGGTGTCTTCAGCTACACCTTCTCTTGCGAGATTTTCAGCTGCCCAGGGTGTGGCGGCCAGGTGCAAGGCGGTGATGCGGCCAACCATCTGACGATTGGCCTCCTCGGGGAATGGCTTGGCCAGGTCCCAGGTGCGGAGCCCTGCTTCCACGTGGGCTACCGGAACATTGGAATAGAACGATGCCAGTGCGCCGCAGAGAGTGGTGGTGGTGTCCCCCTGGACGAAAGTGAGGTCTGGCTTGACCTTGGAAAAGACAGGTTCCAAAGCGCTGAGAATACGTGAGGTGGATTGAAAGAGTGTTTGTCCTGGAAGCATGAGGTCGAGATCGGTATCGGGCGTGAGGCCAAAGACAGAGAGAGCTTGATGGACGATCTCGCGGTGTTGCCCGGTGAGGCAGAGGTGAACATTGAAGTCTGACGGAGACTTTCTGAAGTGCAGGATCAAAGGGCTGAGCTTGATGGCTTCAGGCCTGGTGCCGAGAACGAATAGCAAGGTTCTCATACTACTGGGCCAAAAGAGAAAGTTGTTGGGACATGCGCTACGCCTTCAATTCTAACGGTGAGTTGGGTACATTTGAGTATGGGTCCAACTGACGCCAAGATGAAGGCTCGAACGCGTGGGGTAGACGAATTTGTCCGCACCGCGTGGCAGGAGTCAGTAGCAGAGGCACAGCGCCAGAAGAGTTGCGTGCTCGCCGTGGGCGGTTATGGCCGTGAAGAGTTGTTTCCGCACTCTGACATCGACCTTTTGATTCTTGAAGAACCTTCTACTTTTTCGCCGGGTGAACTTGGCGAGTTTCTGAGAAGACTTTGGGATGCGGGCTACCGGGCCAGCCACAGTGTGCACACGGTGGCTGATTGTAAGCGGATCAGCCCGGGAAACGTCGAGTTCAGCATCAGCCTCCTGGATCGCAGGATGTTGGTGGGGAACCCTGTGATTGCCAAAAACTGCGATGATGCCTGTCGCAAGCCTCCACCGGATTTGGCCGCAGAATTGGCGCGGATGACAGACCGCCGCCACGAGCGATTCCAGTACACAATCCAGCATCTTGAGCCAGACATCAAAGAGACGTGTGGTGGCTTGCGGGATCTGAATGCGGTGCGTTGGTTTTCAAAGCTTGGAATTGATCAGACACCCGACCTCGCCAAAGAGAGCGAGGTTTTGTTCGCCATCCGCTGGGCGCTGCATGAACATCTTGGCCGGGACCAGAATGTATTGCGATTTGCCGAGCAGGATGCGCTCTCGTCACAACCCGAAGCATTCATGCGGGAGTACTTCCGGCAGGCACGAAAGATCTATGCGGCTTGCCGGGAATTGAAGGAACGGGTTCTTGACCGGCGACCGGGGCTGATGGGCACTTTTTTTGAGACACGCTCGAAGCTATCGAATGAGGAATTTACTGTCTCTCGCGATCAGATTCTTTTGCGTCATCCTGCTGCATTTCAGACGGACCCAAGCGCTGCCCATCGGCTCTTTACATTTCAGGCGCGGCATGGGTTGAAGCTGGCCCGCGACACGCAGAAGCGGATTCAGCCCGTTCCGCAATGGACCTGGAAAGAGTGGCGAACCATACTGGAATTGCCCCATGCCGCGATGGCCCTTCGGCTGATGGCCGAAACCGGTTTCTTAAGTTCGCAATTGCCGGAGTGGGAGCATATCGATTGCCTGGTGGTGAGAGACTTCTATCATCGCTACACCGTGGATGAGCATACGATTGTTGCGCTCGAGAATCTGGAAGCGCTGGGTTTTGAGCAGCAACAGTTTGGTGCCTTGTGGCTGAACTGTGAAACCAAGCCACTCTTGCGTTTTGCATTACTTCTGCACGATGCGGGCAAGGGTATGGGTGGTGATCATGATGCGCGTGCGGTGGAAATGGCTGGTGAAATTGGGGCCAGGATCGATATGCCCGCAGCAGATCAGGCCGTAGTGCAACGCCTCATAGGAGAGCACCTGTATCTTGGGACTCTGATCAGCACGAGGGATCTGGCAGACCGCGATGTGACGCAGCAAGCGGCACAACGGATGCAGACCAAGGAGTATTTGGGGATGTTGACGCTGCTAACGGTGGCAGATTCCAGTGCAGTGTTTCCCGGGGCAATGACGACGTGGCGACGATCGCAGCTTTGGCATGCCCATACAGCGATTGAGCGTGAGTTGACCAAAGAGTTGGAAGATGACCGGATAGCCGAGCCAGCTTCGCTTGCCGGAGAACTGGCTGACTTCGTCAGGGGTTTCCCGACGCGGTACTGGTTCCGGACCAATGATGCAGAACGGCAGCAGCATCTTGCTTTGTCCAAGGCTGCTTCACAGATTGGTGTGTCCTGCGATCTGCGCAAGCGTCAGGACGACTGGCAGCTTACGGTTGTGACGAAGGATCGGCCGAGGCTACTGGCTGATCTGGCCGGTACGTTGGCGAGTTTTGGGATGAACATTCTGAAGGCCGAGGCTTTCGGAAATGCCCGAGGAGAGGTTCTGGATCTGTTTGTGTTTTCCGATCCGCTGCGAAGTCTGGAATTGAACCCGCCCATTGTGGATGAGCTGCGTGAGGCCACGCGCAGAGTTGTATTGGGTAAAGAGACCGCAGAGCGGCTTCTGCAAAGAAGGCCCAAAACAACCGTACGCTACCGGCTCCAAATCGATACCGTTGTCCGATTTGATAACGAGACATCGCAGGCCGCGACGCTGCTGGAGTTGCAGGCGCAGGATCGCCCTGGTTTGCTCTACGATCTGGCAAGAACGATTTCACAGCAGAATTGCGAGATTGACACAGTCCTGTTGCATACCGAAGGGCAACGGGCGGTGGATGTGTTCTATTTGCGCTCCGGCGGAGCCAAGCTTACGCCGGAGCATGTGACAGAGTTGGGAATCAGCCTTAAGGAAGCTATGGCAGGTTGATGGATGCTGTGGCAGTGAACTTTCTGCCGTCGCTGTTGACCAGCGATGCCTCTACCGAGTAGAGACCTGGATTGAGGCCCGCAGCGGGCAACACTTCCTGCCAGGTTTCTTCTCCTTTCACCGAGAGCTGGCGCAAAACGGCGGGGAAGAGTTTGTCGGCACTCCAGACATAGACCACTTCATTGCGATCGTTGCGAATAGTGAAGTTGTAGGTTTGGCCTGAGCTGAATTGCAATATCAGCTCGCGGTCTGTTGAGTTGGTGAGCACTATTTTCGCGGCGATCTGATTGGGCAGCGGAGTTAGTGATATGGAGAAGCCGATGTTCGGCTCCTTGATGTAGGTGATGCCGCCGATTTGGGCGTAAACCAAATCGAGACTTCGTTCGCCAACGAAGGATGTCTCGGCTCTCTGCACCATGCCGAGGTAGGGGACGAAGACTTCGCGTGTTAGCCCGGCGTCTGCGCAAATGCCGCCGGAATAGCGAATTACCTTAGCCGTGTCAGAGCTTCCGACGGGGCCTTTGTAGTTGGCAGGTTTGTCCTCTGCGCGGCCTTTCTGTTGACAGGCCACAGCAGTACTTGCGAATTCATTACCATCGAAGAGTAAAAAAGGAGCCTCGGACTTTTTAGATTCATCCCATTGGTATAGGTCCCCTTGGGGGGATTGTCGGATCCAGACGGGATTGGCCGAGTAGCCTTCGAGGCGATGGTAGGGTTGTCCGGCGATCACCGTCTGTTGTCCCATTCGGAGGGTTAGCGGGCTTGATCCGTTGGTGGATCGGTAAACCCATGTGCTACCGGGGATCAAAGGGAAGTAGTCTGTAACTTGGGCCATCAGGCTCACAAGTGAGAATAGGAATAGGAAAACGCGTTGCTTCATAACGAAAAAATGTCCTTTGACTTTCTGGTCGTGGGCGCGGGTGTGGCGGGACTGAGGGCTGCGATCACCTTGGCCGAGCAGGGAACGGTACTCGTTGTTGCCAAGGACACGCTGGAAGAATCCTCTACTGAATACGCGCAAGGCGGCATCGCAGTGGCTCTGTCTGATGATGATAATTTTTCACTTCATTTGCAAGACACTTTAATGGCCGGGGACGGCCTTTGTTACGAACCGGCGGTTGAGGCACTGGTGCAGGAAGGTCCGCAGCGGATTGATGAGCTTCTGAACTGGGGCGCGAACTTCGACAAAGAGAACGGGCAGTTTTTGATGGCGCGTGAAGGGGCGCATAGCCGCAGCCGGGTACTACACGCTGGCGGCGATTCCACCGGAAGAGAGATTGCACGCAGCTTGTACGAGAAGGCTCTCTCGTTGCCCAAGTTGAGCTTCCAGAGCTTTGCCGCAGTGACCGACCTTTTGATGGAGGAGGGTGCTGTCAGCGGGGCCGTTGCCTACGATCAGAAGTCGCGCCGTCGCATCGATGTTCATGCCCGGGCAGTCTTGCTGGCAACTGGCGGGGCCGGGCAGTTGTTCCTGAATACGACCAACCCCACCGTTGCTACCGGTGACGGGATTGGCATTGCGTATCGTGTGGGTGCTGAAGTTTCCGATGTCGAGTTTATTCAATTTCATCCCACCGCCCTGTTCATTCCGGGACGGCCCCGGTTTCTGTTAAGTGAGGCGCTACGAGGGGAAGGGGCTTTGCTCAGGAATATCAATGGCGAACGCTTCATGCACCGCTATCACGCAATGGAAGAATTGGCGCCGCGCGATGTTGTGAGCCGATCGATCATTGCCGAGATGGGGGCTACCAACGCCACGCATGTTCTTTTGGATCTCAGCCATAAGGATGCCGGCTGGATCCGGCAGCGATTTCCTACGATCTACGAAACCTGTTTTCGATTTGGAATCGATCTCACCAAAGAGGCAGCACCAGTGCACCCGGCTGCGCACTACATCATGGGCGGCGTGCGCACAGACTTGCATGGCCAGACGAGTGTTGCGGGCTTGTTTGCGGCCGGGGAGGCCGCTTGTACGGGAGTGCATGGCGCAAACCG
Organism: Bryobacter sp.; assembly: GCA_022843625.1. GTDB lineage: Bacteria > Acidobacteriota > Terriglobia > Bryobacterales > Bryobacteraceae > Bryobacter. The sequence continues at coordinate 40,315 of JALHNH010000022.1, forward strand.
GCTGGCGAGTAATTCTTTGCTGGAAGGTGTTGTTTTTGGCGCTCGCGCAGGTGAAGCGATGCTGGCTGCCGGCCCGCAGCGTTGCTCTGGCAGGACTTTTGGCGATGAGCAGTTTCCCCTGTTGACACGCGAAGCTTTGCAGCAGATGGCGTGGGATGGGTGTGGAATCGCACGCGATGCAGCCGGAATCTCGAGGGTGCTGGATGCGATTGATCATGGCGGACGCTTAAACATTGCAGAGCCGGATAGACGTGACTATGAGCGTCGCAACCTGGCAACTGTATTGAGGCTGGTGGCCAAGGCGGCGCTGAAGCGCGAAGAATCGCGCGGCGGGCATTACCGCACGGACTTCCCCGCCAGGCAGGACCCTCCCCGTCATTCGAGCTTGCGGCGGGGACAAATGACAGAACTTATTTCGTGGCCGGAACTTTCCTGAGCCACTGAATCACTTCTTCCAGCGCAATTGGGGCGACAGTTTCTTCGAGCTGACCATATTCTTGCGCGCTGCCGGTAGTCGCAGTCTGGAGAAGATGATTCAGCTTGGGCAGGACGCGAACCGTGTAGTTCTTGTTGCCGCCCTTTTGGAGTGCCGCTTCGATGGCTGCGAGATTTACGGTTGCGTCTACCTGCTTGTCCAGTTCTCCGTTTAAGGCCAAGACCGGGCAGAGGACCTTTGTGAGTGTTGGGGCCGGGTCGTAGGTCCAAAAATTTGCGAGCCAGGGGTCCCTGGTCATCTCCTGCTTGACCCTTTGAAGACCGCCTTCGGTGGAGAGCTTGATCTGTTGCTCGCTGAGGCCTGCAGCCCGCCCCATGTCGGGGATTTGCTTTTCGATGATTCGCTCGCCGCTGACGCCGGGGCCTGCCAGCAGAACGATTCCTGCCAAAGACGCATCCTTTGCGGCTACGATGGGTGCAATGAGCCCGCCTTCGCTATGGCCCATGATGACGATGCGCTTGGCGTCTATGTCTTTACGTGTTCTCAGATAGGTGACCGCAGCGGCAGTGTCGAGAGCAAAGTCTTGCGTGGTTGCGCCTTTGAAGGTTCCGGTGGATTTGTTTGTGCCACGGTCGTCGTAACGCAGCACAGCAAAGCCCGCTTTAGTGAGGGCATCTGCCCAGACAAAGAAGGGTTTGTGACCGACGAGTTCTTCATCGCGATTTTGAGGGCCGGAGCCCGAAACCAAAATGACAGCGGGAAACTTGCCTTCGCCTTTTGGAGTGGTGACCGTGCCGGCCATCTGGATTGCGTCTGTGGCTCCAGCGAAGTTGACGTCTTCGCTCAAGTAGGGGAATGGCGGCTTGGGTTCTTGTGGGCGCTTGGGCTTGACGAATTCTGCTACCCGTTTGAAGACCAGATTGAAGGGCAGGCCCTGGGTGAACTGTCCAGTGATGGTTTGGCCATCCTCGCTGAAAGTGCCTTCGTAGCTTGCTCCTGCTGCTGCGATCGCCAGTTTGAGTGACTTGCCTTCGATGGTGGTTGAGCTTGCCGCCATCTTGGCATTGCCCTGGCTGAAGGAAATCAATTCGCTCATGTAGGTGCCGTCTTTGCCGGCCGTAATGGTCAAGCCCAGTCGTAGCTTGGTGGATGGAGTCTGAAGCTCCCCTTCAAAGTTGCCAGCGGGGGATTGTCCGGCCAAGTAGAGGGAGCTGACCAACAGCAGGAAGAGTCTCATTAAGCTCACAATAGCAACCGCCACAAATGAGATAAATTAAGGGCAGGTTAATCTTGCCCGTGAAATCTGTAATCCCTATTCTCATCTTGCTCCCGCTCGGACTTTTTTCGCAGGAAGTCGACTTTGAGCGTGACGTGCAACCGATCCTGAAGAAGTCCTGCTTTGGCTGTCATGGGGCAGGGCAGCAGCTGGGTGGATTGCGGCTGGACGCGAAGGCCACGACTTTCTCGGGTGGAGTATCGGGGCCGAGTGTGAAGCCCAACGCTGCTGCGGAGTCGCCGCTCTATGTTCGTGTGGCCGGGATGGGGGATCAGGCCAGAATGCCAATGGGTGGCAAGCCGCTGCCTGCGGAGCAAATTGCAGTTCTCAAGCGCTGGATTGACGCTGGTGCCAAGTGGCCCGATGAGATTGGGGCAAAGGTTGTAGAGGTGAAGAAGCATTGGGCCTTTGTTGCGCCGCTGCGGCCTGCATTGCCTGCCGTTTCTGCGCCACTCTGGGCGAAGAATCCGATCGACGCATTCGTATTGGCCAAGCTGGATCAGGAGAAGCTGAAGCCGAGTGTTGAGGCAGATCGAACGACGCTGCTGCGGCGTTTGTCGCTGGATCTGGTTGGGCTTCCGCCTACAGTGCAGGAAGTGGATGCCTTTCTCAAGGACAAGTCGAAGAACGCCTATGAGAAGCAAGTGGACCGTTTGCTCGCTTCCCCGCATTACGGGGAGCGTTGGGGCCGGCATTGGCTCGATGCGGCGCGCTATGCCGATTCCGACGGCTACGAAAAAGACAAGATGCGCCAGGTTTGGTTCTATCGTGACTACGTGATCCATTCGCTGAACAAGGATCTTCCATACGACCGCTTCATTCAGGAACAACTGGCTGGGGACTTGATGCCGAATGCTACCCAGGATCAGCGCGTGGCGACTGGATTCCTGCGCAATTCGATGATCAATGAAGAGGGTGGCGTCGATCCTGAGCAGTTCCGTATGGAGGCTATGTTCGACCGTATTGATGCGGTGGGCAAATCGATGCTTGGCCTGACGATTGCCTGTGCGCAATGCCATAACCATAAGTTCGATCCACTGCGGCAGGAAGAGTACTACAAGATTTTTGCTTTCCTCAACAACACACACGAATCGAATGTAGCGGTATTCAGCCCGGAAGAGCAGATGAAGCGGGCCGGGATTTTCGAAAAGGTCAAGACGATGGAAGCGGATCTGCAACACCGCAATCCGGCCTGGATGGAGCAGATGGCGCAATGGGAAAAGACCCAGCAGCTCAAGACGCGATGGGAAGCAGTGAAGCCAGAGGTGGATGATATTTCTACCGGCGGCCAGAAGTACGTGATGCAATCCGATTCATCCATGATCGGGGCGGGCTATGCACCCACCAAGCATCGGGCGAAGCTCACCATCAAGCCGCAGACGAAGACGATTGCGAGTTTCCAGTTGGAGCTTTTGAACGATCCGAATCTTCCGCTGGGAGGGCCTGGGCGGTCCATTTACGGCACTGGCGCACTGACTGAGTTTGAAGTGGAAGTGCAGCGTGGAGATCAGGCCAAACCCGAGAAGATCAAGGTGTCCCGCGCCACTGCGGATATTAATCTGCCTGAGCGCGAACTGGATAAGGTGTATTTCGACAAGTCGGATAAGCGCCGGGTAACTGGGCCGATTGACTTTGCGATCGATGGCAAGGAGGAGACAGCCTGGGGCCATGATGCGGGGCCGACGCTACGCAATCTGCCGCGCAAGGCTGTCTTTAATCTGGAGACGCCGATTGACAATACCGACAGCAAGACGGTGATCCACGTCTATCTGAGCCAGAAGCATGGCGGCTGGAATAGTGACGACAATCAGAATCAAAATCTGGGCCGGGTGCGTTTGTCTGTGAGTGATGACGCCAAGGCAGCGGCTGACCCGGTGCCGATGCGTGTGCGCGAAATTTTGGCTACACCGGCAGCGCAACGCAGCCCGCAGCAAGTGCAGGCAATTTTTGGCTACTGGAGAACGACAGTACCCGCCTGGCGCGAAGCCAACGCGCAGATGGATGACCTGATGAAGTCTTTACCTGAAGGCTCATCACAACTAGTGCTGACAGCCCGCAATGAAATGCGGACGACGAATCTGCTCGAGCGCGGTGATTTTCTGAAGCCAAAGAATGAAGTGGCGCCCGGGGTGCCTGCTTTCCTGAATCCGCTTCCGGCTGACGCTGGCAATACCCGGCTCGACTTCGCCAAATGGATGACCTCGCGCAATGCTCCGACAACGGCTCGGGCATTTGTGAACCGGGTCTGGCAAGCTTATTTCTCAACCGGAATTGTGGAAACCAGCGAGGATCTTGGCAAGCAGTCAACGACGCCTTCCCATCCGGAGTTGCTGGACTGGATGGCGGTCGAATTTATGGAATCCGGCTGGAGCATGAAGAAGCTGCATCGTCAGATTGTGACTTCCAATACCTACCGGCAATCGTCGAAGGTGAGCGCTGATTTGCTCGCGAAAGACCCGAACAACAGGCTGCTGGCCCGGGGCCCGCGCTTCCGCGTTGAAGGAGAAATCGTTCGCGACATCACGCTTGCGGCCAGCGGCTTGCTCAATGCCAAGGTGGGCGGGCCGAGTGTTTATCCTCCTGCACCGTCGTTCCTCTTTTTGCCTCCCTCCAGCTACGGCCCCAAGAACTGGGCTGAAGAGAAGGGGGCGGACCGCTACCGACGGGCCTTGTACACATTCCGCTATCGCAGTGTGCCTTATCCTGTGTTGACGAATTTTGATACACCCAATGGCGACGTGTCGTGTGTGCGGCGGACGCGTTCCAATACCCCGCTGCAAGCGCTTACGGCATTGAACGAACCGCTTTTCCTCGAAGCAGCCAGGGCGCTTGCCGTGAAGACGCTGAACGAAGGTGGCAAGACCGATGCCGACAAGCTTCGCTATGCCTTCAGGCGCACGCTCTCACGGCCGCCACAGGCGGCTGAGGCTGCCGAGTTGCAGGCCTTCCTCGACAAACAGCGGTCACGCAATTTCACTCCTGAGCAGGCCTGGACGTCACTGGCCCGCGTCATCTTGAACCTCGACGAAACCATTACTAAGGAATAGGCAAACTATGCAAGACAAACTCTCCATTGCGCGTCGTTGGTTCATGAAGGATTGTGGCGTTGGTCTGGGCGCCCTGGCTCTGGGTGGACTTGCCCAGGCGGCCGACCCTCTTGCCCCCAAGCAGCCGCACTTCAAGGCGAAGGCCAAGAAGGTGATCTATCTCTTCATGGCGGGTGCTCCCAGTCATCTTGAGATGTTTGACAACAAGCCGCAGCTGGCGAAGTTCGACGGCACCTTGCCACCCGCTGACCTCTTGAAGGGCTACAGAGCGGCATTCATCAATCCGAATTCCAAGCTGCTTGGGCCGAAGTTCAAGTTCGCGAAGTACGGTCAGAGTGGCGCTGAACTCAGTGAGCTGCTGCCGCATCTGTCGAAGGTGGTGGATGATATCGCCATCGTGAAGTCGATGAGTACGGACGCTTTTAATCATGCCCCCGGACAGTTGTTGATGAATACGGGCAGCATGATCTTCGGGCGGCCAAGTTTCGGCGCCTGGACGACTTATGGCCTCGGTAGTGAAGCATCAGATCTGCCGGCCTTTGTTGTGTTTTCTACCGGCAAAAAAGGGCCGTCGGGCGGGAACTCCTGCTGGGGCTCGGGCTTTCTGCCTACGGTGCATCAGGGCGTGCAGTTTCGCGCTTCGGGTGACCCCGTGCTCTACTTGTCGAACCCGGAAGGGATCGACGCGCAGTTGCAGCGCGAATCACTGGATTCGATTCGCCGCCTGAATCAGATGAAGCTTGACGATGTTGGGGACCCCGAGATTGCGACGCGTATCAACTCCTACGAGATGGCGTTCAAGATGCAGACGAGTGCTCCGGACTTGATGGATATCTCAAAAGAGCCGAAACACATTCTCGATATGTACGGGGCGGAGCCTGGTAAGCCTTCTTTTGCCAACTGCCTGTTGCTGGCTCGCCGTATGGCAGAGCGCGGAGTGCGCTTTACCCAGATCTTTCATGAGGCCTGGGATCAGCATGGCTCGCTCGTCAAAGACATCACACAGAATTGTAAGGATACTGATCAGGCCTGTGCCGCTCTGGTTACCGACTTGAAGCAGCGCGGTATGCTCGATGACACGCTTGTGGTGTGGGGTGGCGAATTTGGCCGCACACCCATGACGCAGGGCGGCACGGACGGGCGAGATCACCATCCGAATGCATTCACGATGTGGATGGCCGGCGGCGGCATCAAGCCTGGCCTCGTGATGGGCCGCACGGATGAGCTTGGCTTTAATGTCGTGGAAGACAAGGTGCACGTGCATGATCTTCATGCCACGCTCATGCACCTTCTCGGGTTTGACCATACGAAGCTCACATATCGTTCGCAGGGCCGTAACTTCAGGCTTACCGACGTGCATGGGCACGTCGTCGAAAAGTTGATGGCCTAATTACTTCACTACGTCGACGCTGGCGACAGTACGTTCGCCGGTGCGCATTTCGTTCACCAGCTTGCCCTTGGGATCTACTTCCACCAGGCGGCGGCCGGTGTAATCGACAATCAGTAAATTGCCATTGGGCATCATAGCCATGCCGGAAGCCCAGCCGAATTGAAGGTCCATCTTGGTGCCGGCAATTGAGCGGACCACGGTGCCGGCAGGATTCACTTCTACGATCTCGCCGGGGTCGCTGATGCTGATCAGGGTGTTGCCATTGGCCAGTCGAATGGCCTGATAGGAGCGGCGCTGTTCTCCGTTGGGTGCCTGCCAGCTCCAGATCACCTTGCCGGATTGGTCTACCTCATGGATCTTGGCGATGGCTTCTTCTGCAATAAGAGTAGTACCCGCTGCAGTGCGGCGGCTGTTGCGCATGCGCATGTTGCCAATGTTGGGAGCCGAGTAATTCCACACTTCCTTCTTGTCGGGAGTGACTTCGATTACTTTGCCAAGACGGGCGTCCCCGATCAGGGTGTTGCCATTCGGCAGGCGCTGGGCGCTCAGGGGGTGTTCAAGGCCGGTTGAGTAACTCCAGACTTCCTGCTGCTTTTCGTCGATCTCTACTACGCGCTTTTCGGGAGCGATGGTGAAGAGGGCGTGGCCGTTGGGCAGGCTCTGCACGTCGTGACCACGGCCGTTCTTCCTGGTCCAGTAGACCTTGCCCGAGGGCCAATCCATCGAGACGATCTCACCGCGCATCCCGTGATCGGAGATCAGGATGCGGGTTTGCGGCGTGGTGGGTTTGAGGTAACGATCGAGAAACTGAAAGGCAAGGGTCTCGGCACGCTCCGCGTCCGGGCCTTTGAAGCCATGGCCGGCTCCAGAGAACGTTTCAAGCTCGGCATCGACGCCTGCGTTGATCAGGCGTTCTGTCAGCTGCACGCTGTGTTCGTAGGCAACGTAGGCGTCTTTGGTGCCGTGGAGGGAAAGGGTCGGCGCCGCGTTCGGGTTGACCCAATTGATGGGGCTTGCCTTCTGGTGGATCTTGCGGTTTTGATCGAGATGGCCACCAAGCCAGAGGGGCAGTACATCGGCAGCGTCGACGCTCTTGGAGTAGCTTTGAGTAAAGTCGGTGGGCCCGTAGTAATTGATGACGGCTTGTACCTTGCTTGAGAATTCTCGGTTAGGGCCAGTGCCTTCAAATTCGGCAACGTCGGCAGTGAGGCCGAGCATCAGCACCAGATGGCCGCCGGCGCTGCCGCCCCAGGCACCGATGCGATCCGGGTCGATGCCGTATTTGGCTGCTTTGTCGCGTAGGTTACGGACGGCCGCCTTGGCATCTTCCACTGAGGACGGAAACTGATTACGGGGGGCCAGGCGGTAGCTTGCGGTTGCTGCGACGTAGCCCCGCTCGGCAAGGCGATTGGCCTGCTGTAGATAGCTTTGGCGTCTGCCGGCGCGGAAGCCTCCCCCATGGATCAGGAGGACGGCAGGCGCTGGGCCTGTCTGATTTTTGGGACGGACAATGTCCATCTCCATCTTGGCGCCCACGTTCGAATACTCGACGGTGACTGGCGGGGTTTGTGCAAAGAGAAAACAAAGAAGAAGGCTAGGAGACATCATCGGGAGCATATCACTTCTGGCATGCTGGAATCATGAGCAAAATTGACTGGAACTATCATCGCCCTGGCTGAACGAGCTGTGGAAAGACGCAGGAGTTTCTTGCGAAGAATAAAGTCTCAGTGACTGAGCAGTTGGATGCGAAGAAGAAGCCCCTCGGGCGGAGTGAAGCCGAAGCTCTGCTGAAGGCCGCCGACGAGGTGTATGTTGCCAAGGGCAAGAAGGTTCTTCATTTCAAGATGAAGCAAGCCGCCATAGAAGAAGTTCTGGCTGTCGTGCTGGGACCCACAGGGAATCTGCGCGCCCCTACCTTCCGATCGGGCAAGACGCTGGTGGTGGGCTTTGATGAAGCTGCCTACAGCGCCGTGCTTGGCTAGTTGCTATTTGGCGCGAGCCATCTCTTCCACCAGATCGTAGTGGAATTTGACGAAGGTGTAGAGCGAGGATTCGAGGATGCGTTCCTGGTCGGAGTGGGCTCCAAAGCCCTTGGGGCCATCCTCGGAATCGATCATCGGCCCGATGCCATAGCACTGCATGCCTTTGGCTCGCAGGAAGGACATGTCGGTGGCGCCGGTGGACATTGAGGGCAATGTGGGGACTCCGGGGTAGTGCTTCTTAGCCACAGCCTCGATTGTCTTGAAGGCTTCGTTGTCGAGGCGGGAAGGCGCGCCGCCTGGACGCGTAGCTCCGCCACCGTCACGGACGACTTTGACGGCAGGGTCGTTGATGACGCTGCGGAGCATGTCGTAGAACTTGGTGAGGTCTTCGTCAGGGAGTGCGCGAATATCAAGTGTTGCTTCGGCCTCGGAGGGGATGACGTTGCGGCGGTAGCCGGCCTTGATGATATTCGGCGAAATTGAGGTGCGAAGCATCGAGTTATGGCGGGGTTCGTTGGCAGCCATATAGGCCTGGATGGCGTCGGTCTTTTCGGGGTTGAGCAGGCCGTTGTAGCGATCGCGTTCTTCTGGAGTGGAGACGGTGGCGAGGCGTTCGAAATAAGTGCGGGTGGTGTCGTTCAGGCGCATGGGAGGCTGCCACGCGGCAACCTTGGCGACGGCCTGAGCGATGTGGACGACAGCATTGGATTGCAAAGGAACTGAACCATGACCAGCAACGCCACTCGCGACAAGGCGCACGCCTGATGGAAGCTTCTCGGTCGTCTGGACAGAGACGAAGCGGAGGCGGTTGTCGGTGCGAACGGCAGAACCACCTTCAGCGAAGCAATACTCGGCATCGATCTCGGCCCAGTGCTCGCGAACCAGATAGGCGATGCCAAGGACAGGGGCGCCTTCTTCCCCGGCTTCAGCCATGAAAATGACATCGCGGTCGAGGGCGAGTTTCTGACGCTTGATCAGAATCATCGACATCATGGCGGCCACCAGGTTGTCTTTGTCGTCCACTGTGCCGCGCCCGTAGATATAGCCGCCTTCACGGTGGGCGGAGAAGGGCCCGTGGGTCCATTTCTTGGGATCGATATTGACAGTGTCGGTGTGGCCTACGATCAGGATCGGCTTCTTCTTGCCGTTGCCCTTGATGCGTGCGATCAGGTTGGGCCGCTGGATTTCCGGATTGGCCAGATTGTCCATCGTGAAGATCTTGGACTCGATGCCTTCTTTGTCGAGGACGCTCTTGATGTAGTCGACAACGGGTTTTTCGCTGCCGCCAGGGTCGGCGCTATTGATCTGGATGATTGCCGAAAAGTGTTTGAGTGTCTCGGCGTCTACCTTGGCCCAGTCGATGGATTGGGCGCTGATGCCGAAAGAGATCAGAAGAAAAAGAAAGACACGAATCATGCGTGTCAGGTTAACAGATTTGACATCTCAACTCGCTAGCATCGGAGAAAGTCATGGATCGCAGAACTCTCCTTCAAGGCCTTGCAGCTGTGGCTGTTAGAAGCGACTTTTCGTTTGTTCACTTTACAGACCCACACATCCAGCCGGAGTTGCATGCCGGAGATCGATGCCTTGCCTGCTTCACAAAGATTCAGAAATTGCGGCCGGACTTTGTTCTCGCTGGTGGAGATCTTGTCTTTGATGCCAACGAGACCAGCACCCGCAAGGCGACCGAGTTGTTTGGGCTCTATGCCGAAACCTTGAAGCGAATTGAGGTGCCTGTGTATACGGCACTGGGAAACCATGATGTGCTTGGCTTGTCTTCAAAGAGCGGCGTAGCGGCGACTGACCCGATGTATGGAAAGAAGTACTTTGAGGATCGTTTCGGGAAGCGCTATTCGGCCTTCGATCACAAGGGGTGGCATTTCGTTTTGCTCGATTCGATTGGGGTGACAGCCGAGCGTGGCTTTGTGGGATTGATTGATGCTGAGCAAATCGAGTGGCTGAAGCGGGATCTGGCGCGGGTGGGGAAGACGCGGCCGGTAGTTGTGTTGACCCATGTGCCGCTCTTGAGTTCTGTACTGCAGATTGTGCCGGACCCCTGGAAGACTGCGCCAACCTATCTTGTGACTAATGCGCCCGCAGTGCTGGAAGTGTTGCGGCCCTACAATGTGAAGGCCGTCTTGCAAGGCCATACCCACATTTGCGAGACCGTGATCTATAACGGCTGCCAGTTCATCACCTCAGGTGCGGTAAGCGGCAATTGGTGGAAGGGGCCGCGTGCAGGGCATCCCGAGGGCTTTGGAGTCTTGACCGTCAAAGGTGATCAATTGAGTTGGCGCTACGAGACTTATTAACCTACCACTGCAACCATTCGCGACCGGCAGCGACGAGCTTTTCGGGGTTGAGTTTGGCGGGTAGAGTGAAGTCGGGCGGAGCTATTACCAGGATCTCGTCCATGCCGGCGGCACCAAAGATGTGCACCGTGTTGCGCTGATACTCAGCGTACTTTTCGTACTCTTGCCAGACGTAAAGGTAGAGCAGTTCGAGGTCGACATAGGTGCCGAGCGTATCTACTTGCGTAGGGATCGGGTTCGTCTGTTCCGGGTCCGAGTAGATGAGGAGAGAAGAGAAGGGCTTCATCTTGTTACGGATGCCGAAGGACGAAATCGTAAGCGACGGTCTTGCACGACGAACGGCCTGTACGCTGGCCCACTCAACAAACGTGTTGTTGATCAACAGCGTCCCGTTACCGGCAAGCAGGACGGCGCGGATGAATTCGGCGAGCAGCGGGTCTTTAGACGGAGGGGCGACCTTCATTCGCTTCAGGCGGGCACCCAACTCTCGAGGGCCACGGAGTTGTTCTTTCTCGACGATCTGCTGCACTTCGTCGGTCAGTTTCTGGCGATACGGCTGCAGGTCGTCGTAGCTGAGGGAGACGATTCCTGGAGCAGGCGGGATGTCGGTGCCGGCCTGGATCAGCCAACGGTCGTAGGGGGCGGGCTTTTCTGAGGCCAGCAGCGGCGCCAGATGGAGGGCCGGGTCTAACGGGGCCTCCAGCGCGTAGCGGCGGCCCTTCAGGCGCGTCCAGAGGCGATCTGGCCCCACAGGTAGCTCCGAGGGTGAGAGGACGACAGAGAGGCGCGGGCGGCCCCTGCGCTGTATCTCCGCATTGAGCACCGGTTCGAGCCGGGAAAAGATCTGGGCAACAGCGGCACGCCATTCGGCGTAATGCGGGTTCCGGTTGAGAAAGTCGACCTGTTCGAGGGTGAAGCTGCGACGGGGCCAGGTCTTCTCGTTGATGCCCATTTTCACTTCCGCCTGACGGAGGGCGGTGAAGAGGTCGGTAAATTCTTCGGGAGGGAGTTTGTCTACCAGCGTGAAGAGGCGCTCGTAGTAGATGTGTTCGGCAGGGAAGAGAAGTTGCCAGTCTTTGATCTGGTCGAAGAAGAAGGTGGAAAAGCTGGCCGGGATACGGTCGAAGAGGCCTTTGTCGATCAGCGCCTGTAGCAGCGGCGACACCATTGTGGCTAGACGATCTCCGTAAGCGGGCGGCCCGCGCAGTCGAATTTGACACCCAGCATTTGGGCAGTGGTGGCAGCGATATCGATATGGGCGACAGGGCGTTCGATCTCTCCACGGCCGACGTTGGCGCCGAGGGCGAGCATCCACATGTTGCGGCAGGAGGCGTCCCCGGATCGGTGGTTCAGAAAGCCATTGGCGGCGTTGGTATCGCCATCGCGGCCAAGCTCGGGCAGGATCATGACGCTGGTTTTGTCTTTGTAGCTTGGGTTCGATTGGATTTCGTCCCACAGCATGCCGGTGAGGCGGTCTGTGCGGGTGACGGCTTGAAGGTAGAGCGAGTAGCTGCCCCAGTGGGCGACGTCCATGTCCCAGAAGTTGACCAGGATGACGCGAGGTGCAAATTCGCGCATCACCTCGCGGGTGATAAAGAAAGTAAGCTCGTCACCGGAGGCAGGCGCTTCGGGGCCGTTGATGTATTCGACGAGGGCGTGCGTGAGCGTTTCGCGCACCTTCTGATCGAGTTGTTTGCCGCCCTTGAAGACTGTCCAGCCTACGCCTTCGTAGCCTTCTTCGAGAATGGTTTCGAGCCGGCGGCGCACGTTATCGCGATCGGCAACGCCCATGCCCCCTCCGCGCTTGACGATGTCTTTGACGGCATCGAGCAGGAGTTGCTTGGGGAGGACCACGTTTGCTCCGGCGCTGGTTGCGGCACCAATGCTCGAAAAGCTCTTGTTGGTGCAGATGGCCCACGCGTCCATAGGGTTGGGCTTGCGCTGCTGGCGGAAGGCCTCGAAGATCGTGGGTGAGGCGGGAGGCTGAAAGCCAAAGTCATCGACGCGCTGCCATTGTCCAGTAAGAATCGACGCAGTGGAGTTGTAATGAGAGAGCACGCCGAGATTGCGGCAGTCTTTGTAGAAGCGCCCTTGCCCTTTGAGAGCAGCCAGGCGCGGGATGTTGCGCAGGCCATCCCCGGAGAATGTCTCGCTGTAGCGTACCCCACCACCGAAGGTCACGATGATGACCTTACGGGCAGACTCAGCCGGCTCTGCGCCGTGCGTCGCGATGCGGCTGGCGACGCTGAGTCCTGCAGCCTGGAGGAATTGGCGTTTCGAAAGCATTAGTACTCGGTGATCTCTCCACCTTTGATCTTACGCCTCGATTTGGGGTCGAGCCTCCAGCCCGGCTTCGCGGCCTCGGGGATCAGGTCTAGTGGTGTGTCGTAGCCGGCCAGGATGTCGCCGCTGGGCGAATAATATGGGCCGATATCGCAGGCCATCGAACCCTTGCCCTCTTCGACGAAAGTGATCGAGGTAATGAGCTTGGCAGACTTGTAGCCGTACTTGGACGGATCAAGCAGACGGAGCGGGGCGCCGTTTTTGTCGGGCAGTGGTTTGCCGGCGCGGTCGAGCACCATCAGGACGTGCGGGTTCTTCATCTCGTCCAGCGACATGTATTCATACCACTTGTCGGCGCAATCGAGACGAATGGCCCGGGCAGCTTTGCGTGGCTTGACGATGTCAAAAAGCGATTCAAAACGAAAGCCACCCCAGGTGGCGCGGCCGCTCCAGCACTGTACGCACTTCATACGAGAGTTTTGCTGGACTTGCGGCAGGGCGCGCAGTTGGGCCAGCTTAAGAGCTTGTGGCTTCTCGACAAGACCTTTGATTTCAAGGCTCCATTTTGTGATGTCGATGGGCGGGACGGGGTTGTACCACATGGTGCGAAAGCCGACTTCATCGGGAATATCCGATGGCATCAGAAGCTTTCTGCTGCTTTGCACCTGTGCCGCAGCAAGGAGAATATCGCGGCGTGTCATGGTTGTTGCACCTGGAGTTTGAGATGTTTGGTAGCGGCCTGGCGTTTGTCGGCCTCGGCCTTTTCTGCTGCCGTCAGTTTCTCGTGAAGCAGGCGGTGGGATTCGGCTTTGGCGCTCTGTCCCAGACGGCTGTAAATGCGGAAGAGCCGGTAATGAGGGATCGGGTTCTTTGGGGCGAGGGTGCAGGATCGTTCGAGTGCAATCGCGGCCTGAGGCAGTTTGTTTTGCTTCTCGAGCAGCAGCCCAAGTTCAAAATGAGTCTCGGGGTTGGGCTGGAGGGCAAGCGAGCGGCGCAGCTCGGCTTCGTCACCGGTTGCTTTGCCGAGAAGGAAATGGCCGAGAGCGCTGTTGGGGTTTGATTTGGAATAGGTGCGGAAGGCAGCGATGACGTCAGCCTCTCGAGGGCCCGCATGTTCGAAGATTCGGCCGAGAAACATCACGGGTTGTTCGACATCAGGTGCCAGACGGTTGGCATCGAGAAAAGCCCCGACGGCGTCCGAAAAACGCCGGGAGCCGTAATAAGCTACGCCGAGCGATAAAGCCGCCTGAGCGCTTTCGGGAAAGCGCGAGCGGGCGTGCTCCAGCACGACGATGGCTTCGGTGAAGTTCTGGGTACCGAGCAGCACATTACCGAGATCGGTATAGTTGCTTTCTTTAGACGGCTCGGCCCGGATTGCCGCCTGTAATTCGGCGACAGCCCGGGCCGGGTCGGAAGAAAGTTGCGCTGCGAGGATCCAGATACTCAGGATATTCGCGGCAGGCATACTTGCAGTCTAGAACATCAGACGCAACGCGAACTGAACGTTGCGAGCGGTTCCCGGCAGAGTTCCGGCTACACGGCCGAAGTTGCCAGCGCCCTGCGTGTTGCCAATGGTGCCGACGGAGTAGCGGGGAGTGTTTGACATATTCAACCACTCGCTGCGGAACTGCATCTTGACACGCTCGGTTACATGGATGCTCTTGAAGACTGAGAAGTCGAGAGCGGCGATGCCAGGGCCAACGCCGGTTTGCGGCCCGATGTTGCCACCGGTGCCGACTGCCGGGTTCTGCACAGCAGTTACGTCAAACCACTGGTCAGGAGTACGACCGCCGGAAGGCGCCTGCATCGGGTCCTTGCCGGCGACAGCGTCAGGACGGCAGTTGTTGAAGGAGGATACGCAATTCTGCGAACGGAAGGTGAAGGGCTGACCACTCGAAAGAGTGAGAATGCCATTGGTCTGCCATCCGCCGATGAACATATCGGCAACCTTGCTGATGTTGCCTCCAAGGGCCTTGCCACGACCGAAAGGCAGGTCGTAGTTAAAGCTGGTGGCAGAGCGGTGACGGATGTCCCAGGCTGCTGCGCCGTATTCGCAACGGAAGCCGCAGGCGATGTCATAGAGGCCTGCGCCGCTGGACCCGGAAAGAGTTGTACCGGTGTTGGCGAAGGTATGACCCCAGGTGTAGGAGGAAACCATCGTCAGGCCGTGGCTCATGCGCTTTTCAAACTTTGCAGTCAAAGCGTTGTAGTTCGATATGCCAAAGGATGCAGTCTGTGTGATACCACCACGGAGGAAGGGATAGAGACGGCGTGAGTGTACGTCGGCATTCGGCACTGGGCTGTTGATGGGGGTGTTGGGATCCCAGTTGATGAGCTGACGTGAGCCCTTGGAGCCAATGTAGCTGACTTCAAGCGCCGAGCCCCAGCCAAGATCCTGCTGGATGCTGAAGTTCCACTTGGAAACGAGCGGATTGCGGAAGTTGTTCACCACATTGCGGAAGCTGATGCTGGCGGGCAAGTTGAAGGTGTTGAGCGGGAAGCCATCTGAGAAGCGGCCGAGGAAGGGGTGACCGAACTGGAAGGCGCTGTCTTGGTTGAGATTCATGTCCTGGTTGAACGGGACGCCCAGGCCACGATTCGGGCCGCCACCCTGATTTTCTTCACCGCCGTAGAAGAGGCCATAGCCGCCACGAAGCACGGTCTTGGTGAAGAGCTGATAGGCTACGCCGATACGCGGGCCGAAGTTCGTCTTATCCCAGGGGATCAGGTATTTGTCGACATTGCCGCGATCTACCTTGATGGTGGGGAAGGATTGAGCAAAGTTTGAAGGCAATGGGTCGTTCTGATTCCTGCCTTCCGGGATGACAAGTGTTGACGTTTCCGGAATGTAATTGGACTGGCGACCAAACTTCTCTGAGATCGGCGAGGTCAATTCGTAGCGGACGCCGATGTTGAAGGTCAATTTGCTGGTCGCCTTCCAGTCGTCCTGGAAAAAGACAGAGTAAGCACGTCTTTGAGAAGACACGAAGTTGGTGGTGGTTAATTGCGCAGCGCTAGGGAGGCCAAGCAGGAAGGCCGCCGAACCGTCGCCGGTCTGACCGGGCTGCTCGGGGATTGCAGTGCGATTCTGCGCGAACGTGAAGTTTCCGCGTGCAGCAGGAACCTGGAAGAAGGGGAAGTCGATCGGGCGATACTCAAATCCAAACTTGATGTTGTGCTTGCCCTTGTTGATGGTCACATTCTGGATGAAGTCCCAGACGTTGTTGTACTCGCGAGTAGGCAGCCAGTTGGAGCCCCCAAAGCTAGTATAACCACCCATGTTGAGTTGAGGCAGGCCGCCATTGCGAGCGGCAGATGTCGTGGGATTGATGCCTCGAATTCCGAAGGCAGCGAACTGGTCAACAGAGGAGTTGGCCTGAAAGCGCTGCGTGGAAAGGCGGGTGAAGGCAAGACGGGTTTCGGTGAGAAACGTGGGCGTCCATACGCGAGTCCAGGAGGCCATGGCATTGCGGCCGAGATTCTGTTCTTCTGCACCGTTGAAGCCGGAGCCATCGAGTGCGCCCGAGAGTGGCGAAGCGATCGTCTTGTTTTCGTTAGACCAGCTCACGCTGCCAAAGAGCGAGTCTTTGTCAGAGAGGCGGTGGTCGAGGCGAACGTCAAATTGATCGTTATTCTGCGCAGCGGGCGCAGTGGGCAAATAGTTGGCGCCAGGAAGGCGGTCGCCCAGATTCTGATTGGGGGCGGGGAAGAGGTCCATGAGTCTCTTGGCGGCAGGATCGAAGCGGGCTGCCGGGATCAGGTTGCCGGGGAAGAGGTCACGCACAACGCCGCCGTTGGGGGCGACGCGCTGGGTGTTCATGTCATAGATACCGCCCTGGGGGATGCCGCGGCCAAGCGCGTCAGTGCCGAGATTGACACCGTTGAGCAGGCTCGAGTAGTCGCCGTTACGGAAAGCCGCTTTCGGAATCGTGATCGGGTTGGTGATACCACCAAGGCCAGGGACGACGCCGGAGAGCGAACGTACGCGGGTGCCTTGCCAGTCAGCAAACCAGAAGGTACGGTTCTTGATGGCAGGGCCACCGAGAGCTGCGCCGTATTGGTTCTGACGAACATACGGTCGTGCTGCGCCGGCGCGATTGCGTTCCCAGCTGTTGGCGTTGAGCCGGTCGTTCTGGAGGAACTCAAATACTGCGCCATGGATTTCGTTGGTGCCCGACTTGATGGTGACGTTGACAACGCCGCCTGCACCGCGGCCATACTCTGCAGAGTAGCCGTTGGTGACAACCTTCATTTCGCCGATGGCCTCGACTGAGGGGCCAATGACGTAGGCAGTCTGATTGATGAAGTCGATGACGTTGACGTTATTGTCGACGCCGTTGAGGAGGAAGTTGTTCTGACCGTTGGAACGCACACCGTTGGCAGAAAAACCACCGCCGGCAGAGTCGCGTGCACCCTGCTCTGCTGGTACAACGCCAGGAGCGAGAGGAGCGAGGAAGGTGAACTTGCGCTGGCCGCCAAGGGGCAGTTCGCTCACCTGCTTGGCCTGCATGGTGTTACCAAGCGCAGTGTTTTCCGTCTGCAGCAGCGGAGCAGCAGAGGTGACTTCAATCGACTGCGACATCTCGCCGACCGTCAGCGTGATGTTGACGCCGACGCGATCACCGCCAGTCAGAGGAATGTTTTTCTGTACAGCTTTACGGAAGCCAGAGGCCTGCACTTCGATTGTGTAGACGCCTGCCTTCAAGAGAGGACGGATGTAGGTGCCGCTAGCGTCGGACTCAGCTTTAAAGCTTACACCTGTGGATTGTTCTGAAATTGTGATTTTTGCCCCGGCAATCACGGCTCCGGTGCCATCGGTGATGGTTCCTGTAATTGCTCCAAGGTCGCGCTGCGCAAGCAGGGACCCGGCAAACAGTAAGGCTGAAATAAACAGTAGGGTAAAGCGATTCGTCATGTAACTTCCTCACGTGGGAAAGACTTGAGCCAGGCCATGCGACCTAGCATTGGATTCTGCTATATATTTCATGTAGCGCATGTCAAGTCAAGCTAAATGTCTATTTAATGCAAAGTTCTTAATGTGCGCATTTTTGCTGGCCGTTGATTCCACGCCCCAGATGACCGACAAAAGTGACGCCTGGGGACTGGCACGGCCGATCGTCTATGGCGACTCAAAGTCTACCCGCTACCTGATCGAGACTACAGGGACAGGCGTGGCGATTCTGGACTTTGACGGGGATCGCAAAAATGATCTGTTGATCCTGAACGGGGCTCGAATCGGCGAAAAACTAGAGTACCCACCCTTGCTCTATCGAAATTCAGGCGAGGGCAAGTTTGAAGAGGTAGGTGCTGCTTCAGGGTTGGTGGGGGGAGGCTGGGCGCAGGCTGCCTGCTCTGGAGATATCGATAATGACGGCGATGTCGATTTGTGGATCACCTATTACGGGGTGAGCCGGTTATTTCTAAATCAGGGCGGGCGATTTGAAGATGTGACGGCCAGGCGAGGCTTGCCTGCGACTGGGGTTCGCTGGGGTTCCGGTTGCGCGATGGTGGATTACGACCGCGATGGGCGTCTCGATCTCTTTGTCGCAAATTACGTTGATATCGAGATGGAGAAAAGTCCGAAGCCGGGCTCTATGCCCGAGTGCATGTGGAAGGATACGCCTGTTGCCTGCGGGCCGCGTGGATTGCCCAAAGGTCGTAATTATCTATACCGGCAGTTGGCCGATGGAAGATTTGAGGATGCCTCGGCCAGGGCGGGAATCTGGAAGCCCGGCGGCCGCTATGGGCTGGGGGTAACGGCGGCAGACTTTAACAACGATGGCTGGCCGGATATCTATGTAGCTTGTGACCAGACACCCAGCCTGCTCTATCAGAATCTGGGCAACGGAACCTTCAAAGAGCGGGCAATGGAGGCTGGCGTTGCCTACGATGCGAACGGGCGAGCGCAGGCGGGCATGGGCGTAGCCGTTGGAGACTTCGACGGCAACGGCATGCTGGATATCGCCAAGACCAATTTCTCGGGTGACCTGCCTTCGCTTTACCTGAACGAAGATGGCTCGTTCTTTCGCGACACGGCGGAATCGGCGGGGCTGGGTAAGCACCTCCTGCTCGGTTGGGGAATCGCCTTTTATGATCACGATGAGGACGGGCGTCTGGACCTGATTCTGGCCAACGGACATGTCTACCCGGAGGTAGACCGGGCGAAGTTCGGTGAGACCTACCGGCAGCCGACACTGCTCTACCGCAATCTCGGAGCCGGCCGCTTTGAAGACTGGAGTGCGAAGGGGGGCGAGGCTTTGTTGCGGCCCAAGGCGTCGCGAGGTCTGGCGGTGGGTGATCTCGATGGGGATGGCCGGCCTGAAGTGGTAATTGCCAATATGAACGATGCCCCCAGTGTGTTGAGGCGGGATGGCGCGCGTGGGAATCTACTGCGCGTGACGCTGGAAGGCACTCGATCCAACCGGTCTGCAATTGGCGCTCGCGTCACGGTGGAGGCGGGGAAATCGCGCTACATCGCGGAACTGAGCAGCGGTGGGAGCTATTACTCGCAACACGAGAGCGCTCTCTACTTTGGCTTGGGCGCGGCAACCAGGGTCGACCGTGTCACCGTGAGGTGGCCACGCGGGACAACCGAGATCTGGCAGAATGTGGACCCTGCCAAATCTCTCCATCTGATTGAGGGTAAGGCGCCCTAGACCGGCACGCCGAAGTCTGTCCAGTTGAGGACTTTGCCCTGCCGGCAAACTTCGTTGCCGAGGATCGCCGTAAGTGCCGCAGTTGCGCCCACCGTTACGTCCGACGGGTTCTGGGTGCCCTTCTGGATTGCATCGTAAAAGGCGGTCGTATGTGCGTCGGGGTTCTCCTGCACTTTGGGCGAGATGATCGCCTGCTGCTTACCGTCAATCGTGTACATCGCGTAAGAGCTCATCAGTTCGGCGGAACCCTTGCTCCCGTAGACGTTGATGTACTGGTTGTTGGCCGGCATGTTGCGCGGATGGAAGACGAGTTGAGTAAACGACATTTTCACGCCGTTTGCGTAGTCGTAGGTGATGCTCTGGTGGTCGAAGATGTCGCGGCCTGCGGGCTCGTTCTTATGGAGCTGGATGCCACCAAAACCTGCCGCTCGTATCGGGTGCTGGCCGATTACCCAGTTGCAGGCGTCGAGGTTGTGCACGGATTGCTCCACCAGGTAGCCGCCGGACTTGGCGTAATTAAAATACCAGTCGCCAGAGGGGCCGTTGTAATCAAGGTCGGACGTGGCGTGTCGTTGGGCTTTCACAAAAAGGATCTCGCCCAGGATGCCATCGTGGATTTGCTGGACTGCCGTGCGCAGTTGCACCATAGAGCGCAATTGCTGGCCGGATTGGAATACGCGTTTGGTTGCTCTTGCTGTGGCCAGCAATTCTTTGAGATCTGCTGCGGTGGTAGCAATGGGCTTCTCGCAGTAAACATGCTTGCCGGCCTTGAGTGCCGCAATCGCCATCTCAGCGTGAAGATGAGGCGGGGTAGCAATAAAGACAGCGTCGATGTCTTTGCGGTCGAGGATCTTGCGCCAGTCTGTGGTGGTAGCAGGGTTGCTCTTGGCCGATACCGTGGCTGCCTTGTCCAGGCGGTCGGGTTTGTTGTCGCAGATCATCGCCATGCGGGCGTTCGATTGGTTCAGGATGCTCCCCAAAAGGAAAGATCCTCGGTTGCCAACGCCGATGATGGCGGTGGAGACCTGCGAGTTGGGGCTGGTCTGGGCCAGCAGGCTGGATCCAGTTGCCAGAAAGAGACGGCGGTTCATGATTGTAATCCTCTAATGACGGTGTCTATATATTGTCGGGCACGCAGCGCGAGTTGGTCGATCCGGGCCGGGTCTGTAGGCCTTGGCACTAAGGGCTCGAAGATGTTTTCGAAGGTGAGTGG
Source organism: Bryobacter sp. (assembly GCA_022843625.1). Lineage (GTDB taxonomy): Bacteria > Acidobacteriota > Terriglobia > Bryobacterales > Bryobacteraceae > Bryobacter. The sequence goes on from JALHNH010000022.1 coordinate 60,910, forward strand.
AATGGTGAGGCCGGTGTTCAGCACCGGGCTGAGCAGCTTGTAGTGATCGATCTCGCCAAAGCCAGGGCCGCAATCCTCATCGCGAGGAGTGTTGCGATGGTCTTTGATGTTGAAGGCGCGGATGTGTTGCCAACAAGTCTGAATGTCGGCGATAGGGTCTTGATTTTCATAGTCGAGGACGTTGCCAGCGTCGTAGCAGATCTGGATCCTGGGATGGCCGACTTGTTCGACAATACGGGCGCAGTGCTGGCCAGTAGCTGTGTTGCCGCCGTGTTGTTTGATTAGCACGGAGAGGTTGGCTTGTTGGGCAAGGGGGCCAAGCTTTGCGAGATTATCGATAAAGGTGTCCCGGCCGCTGGCGACGGTCTTGCCGAAGGTGAGCAGGTACGGAATGCGCGCGGCGGCGGCCTGATCGATTCTTCGTCGATGAGCGTCGTAGGCGTTTGGGGCTTCGAGGTTTACGCTGGAAAACATCATCACCGGGTCAAGGCCCTGACTTCGGCACGTGGCCGCCATTTTTTCTGCGGTCTTTGGCAGGGCATCTACGGCGAGAACGGGCTTTGAGAGGTGATTGACGCCCCATGCCACATGAGCGAAGCCCGCCGAGCGGATGCCTTCCAGGGCGCGCTCAAACGAAAATGCAGACCAGGGCAAGGTCATCGCTGCCAACTGGAAGCGGGTTGGGCGGCTTTGTGCCGCAAGGAGTGGGCTAGCCAGCAGACTGCGGCGGCTGATCATCGACACTATTCTTATCATGTATACTGCTCGGCGTGAAAACACTTCTCCTGATGATGCTGATTTGCAGTCCCCTGATAGCCGAACCAAAGAAGAGCGACTGGAAACAGCTCTTCAACGGAAAGAACCTGAATGGCTGGACACCCAAGATCTCCGGCCACCCCGTGGGCGAGAACTTTGCCAACACTTTTCGCGTCAAAGATGGCTATTTGACCGTCTCCTATGACGGCTATGATTCGTTTGCAAATCAGTTTGGCCACCTCTTTTACAAAGACAAGTTTTCTTATTACATCATCGCTGTTGAATATCGATTCATCGGGGATCAGGCGAAGGACGGTCCTGCCTGGGCCACCCGCAATAGCGGAATCATGGTGCACGGCCAACCTGTCGAAACCATGCAGAAGGATCAGGATTTCCCGATCTCTATCGAGATGCAGTTGCTGGGTGGTCTGGGCAAAGGGCCACGCACCACGGCCAATCTGTGCACGCCGGGAACGAATGTAGAACGGGATGGCAAGCTCTTTACGCCTCACTGCCTGAATTCGACGTCCAGGACCTACGATGGCGAACAATGGGTGAGGGTTGAGGTGGTAGTGAAAGGCGGGGAAAGTATCGACCACCGGGTGGAAGGTGTTTCTGTGTTGAAGTACGAGCGGCCACAAGTGGGTGGTGGAAATGTTTCAAAACACGACCCCGGCGTTAAGGTGGACGGGAGGTTATTAGAAGAAGGCTCGATTTCGTTGCAGAGCGAGAGCCATCCGGTTCAGTTTCGCAAAGTCGAGCTGCTGAACCTGATGGGATGTATGGACCCGAAGTCGAAGAAGTATCGGGATTACTTTGTGAAGAACGACGAGAAAGCCTGCCGCTAAAATGAAAACTCGCGAGCCCGAAGGCTCGCGAGTGATTCGTTTGGCTCTGAGAAGCGCTTATGCCTTGCGGCGGCGCAGAAGACCCAGGCCGAGCAGGGCAGTGCCGAGCATGGCGTAGGTGGCGGGCTCAGGAACGGTGGAGGCATCAGCCGAGTACGAGGTATCGAGAACACCTACGGGGTCACCCGGGCGAATGGTGTTCTGGAAGCTGAATGCGATAGTGCCACGTTCGGTATCGCCACCTTTAGTGAAGAATCCAGTCAGAGTAGAGCCTGCAAATGTGCTGGAACCGAAAGGTTCGCTCACCAGAGTGGTGCCCAGGAACCCATCGGAAGTGAAGGAGTAACCGATGGTACCGGCAGAAGTGCCAAAATTCAACGTGACGCCTGCCACAACGTTCGCCGCAGTGAATGTGAAGGTGCCGGGTCCAGCAGGTGCTCCAACGATGTACATGAAGGCAGGAGTTACAGTATTGAAATCTCCGGTACCCGTATTAGTGAATCGGCCATAGGCGTTCACGTCTGGATCAATGTTGGTCAGAAGTGTGAAGCTGGAACCCGGAGCAACTACGGTATTCGTGCCACCAGTGAATGCGAAGGATCCAACCGGTGTTGCACTGGCTGTACCAACTGTGAGCGCGGCCATTGCGACCATCGCCAAAAAGAACTTTTTCATAAATTATTTCCTCCTAAGAACTTGTGGCCCCCGCCTGGCACCTTTAAGAGGAAGCTCTAAGCGAATCGCCTTATCTTTCGTCTTCGAGTATGCGGCGGGTGGGATGCACTAAACAATGGGACTTTGCGGGTAAATGAACCGCTTTAGTCCTAGGACAAGCTCTTTGTTTTCAAGGGGTCGCGGGCTGGTACTTTTTAAGAAATAGTACTTGGGCTGATCTCGTTGCTCCCTCTTTTGAGGCAGAAAAGAAAGGGTTTAGCGGGTGCTGGCTAATGGGCTAAAAGTACCAATAGAATTGAGGCACCGTTCGGCAACCGAAGCTAACGCTACGGGAGCAATAGATGCACATGTTGTGATCTATGAATCATTTATGGCATTGCCACGATTTCGTCATCGAATCGAAACTGGTGAAATTTTAGACTTGGACCATATGTGTTCTACGTTCAGGTTGGTCGCGCTTACAATGCTCGCTCTTGCTTCATCTTTCGCACAGGTGGATCGTGCTTCACTCAGCGGTACCGTGAAAGACGCCTCGGGAGCCAGCGTTACAGATGCATCGGTGACTATTGAATCTTCCGCAACCGGCTTTCGCCGTGAAACAAAGACTTCAAACAGTGGTAATTACCAGCTGCCAGGCGTTCCCGTAGGCAGCTACAAAGTCTTGATATCGAAAACAGGCTTCAACAATACCCAGATTGACTCGGTTGTCCTTACAGTAGGCCAATCCCGCACTCTCGACGCTGCGCTCACGGTAGGAGCAGTCTCTACAGCAGTCGAGGTGACAGCTTCAGCTACTCCGCTCGATCAAACAAATGCCGAACTTGGCGTTGCCATCGGCGAAGAACAAATCAAGAACATCCCGCTCAACGGACGTCACTGGGCAGCACTGATGCAATTGGCCCCCGGTGCAGTAAACGTCGGTGAAGGCAATCAGAATTCCATCCGCTTCTTTGGCCGTCCTCGCGACGACAATAATTGGACCTTCGACGGCGTAGACGCAACTGGCATCAAAGATCCCCGCCAGGAAGGCAATCTCCGCCTCGTGATTTCGACCGATTCCATCGCCGAGTTCCGTGTCAACTCCTTACCCTTTACCGCCGAAGGTGGCGTCGGCGGTGGCGCTCAGATCAACCTCGTTTCAAAAACCGGCACCAATCAGTTTCACGGCTCAGCTTATGAGTTCTTCCGCAATAGCGCACTCGATACGCGCCGTCCCTTTGATGGGGAAACCATTCCGCCATTCCGGCTGAATCAGTTCGGAGGCAACCTGGGCGGCCCGATCGTCAAGAACAAGACTTTCTTCTTTGCCAACTACGAAGGCCTCTTGCAGCGGCTCTCGATCAGCCGCGCCGATGGCCTTGTGCCCAGTGCCAGCTTCCGCCAGCGCACGCCCCAGGCTCTGCAGAGCCTCATCAACCTTTACCCCGTAGGCAATGGTGGATCGGTAAACGCAAACGTGGACCGGCTTTTGGGCACCACCCCGGAACGCCGTAACGAACACAGCGGTATGGCGCGCGTCGATCACCGCATCAACGACAAGCACAGCCTCTTCTTCCGCTTCGCCATGACCGATGGCCTGGTCAGCCAGATTCGCAATGCTCTGCTTGAGACTCGCGATTCCAAGATTCGCCCAACAAACATCACCGCTCAGTGGCAGCAGGTTTGGACTTCCACCCTTGTCAACGAGGCAAAGCTCGGTTTCAACCGTTCTGCCCTTACCCGCGACGACGTGGGCCGCATCCCCGAAGGCGTCGCGATTCCTGGATTCACAAGTACCCAGCCCACCAGCTTCATCATCGAAAAGCCCAGCGCTTATTCGATCGTCGATAACCTGTCGTGGATTCGCGGCCGGCACACCATCAAAATTGGTGGAGAAATTCGACGCATCCATCTGAACGTAGGCAACGGCCCGGCAACCAGCGTGGCCTTCGCGAACCTCGATGCGTTCTTACGCAACTCGCTCAACACCGTCTCCATCGGCGGCACCCTGCCAACGGTCGGCGTACGGAGGACATTCAGTTCCGTCTATTTCCAGGACGAAATCCGCTTCAACCCCGAATTCACCCTGAACGTGGGAATGCGCTACGAGCACTACACGGTATCTAAAGATGTCTATGGCCGTGGCAGAGTCTTTGACATCGTCCGCTGCCAGGGCTTTTGCTCGGCTGGCACGCCATGGTTCTTCGGCGATAACGACAACATCGCACCGCGGCTCTCGCTCGCTTATGCGCCGAAGCTATTTGGCGGCAAGACAGTCTTTCGCACCGGCTACGGCCGCTATTTCGGCCCTGGCCAAAATGACGACGTCACGGCGGCAATCGACAGCCTGCCCGAAAACCTCTCGCTTTCCGCAGCCGACGCACCAACACTCAGTTATCCTCCCGCGCCCTTCCTCGGACAGTTGCGCTCGCAGGGCCAGACCCCGCGCAGCGTGCAGCGGGATCGCAAAGAGCCTGAGTCCCATATGTGGACCGTTTCGGTGCAACACCAGTTGCCCGGTAGCATGGTGGCGCAAGCCGCTTACGTTGGCAATGTGGGACGCAATCAGTTGACCCGCACCTACGTGAATACCCTGGACCCGGTGACTCGCCGCCGTACTCTCACCACTTTCGGACAGATCGACGAAAAGCGCTTTGACGGCAACACCAACTTCAACGGCTTGCAATCCTCGCTGACACGCTCGTTCTCGAAGGGTTGGCTCTTCCAGGCCCAATACATGTGGGGTAAGGCAATTAGCGACAACTCCGGCTCTGGTGAAGGCGGGCAGATTCAGGATGTCACCTGCCGTGCTTGCGACCGTGGAGCAGCCGACTACGATATCCGCCACACCTTCACCTCAAACACTGTCTATCAGGTACCTTTCGCCCGTAACAAATTCTACGGCGGTTGGGACTTGAGCGGCCTCTTTACTGCTCGCACAGGCAGCCCACTCTCAGTGCTGGTGAACCGTGCCGCAGCAAATGTCCCCTCCGGCCAGACACAGAGTCAGCGTGCCAACTACGTTGGTGGAGTGGATCCCTACATGGCCAACCCTGGCCCCGGGCAATGGCTGAACCCGCTAGCCTTCGTCGCCCCGGCCAACGGCACTTTCGGCAACGCGGGCCGCAATCGCTTCCGTGGGCCTGGTTTGTGGCAGACGGATCTGGGTTTAACCAAGAAAATCCGCATCACCGAACGCATGAATCTCGACTTCCGCGCTGAAGCCTTCAATCTCTTCAACCGTGCCCAGTTTGGCAACCCGGTAAACAACATCTCGGTTGGGACCTTCGGTCGCATTCTCGCAACGGCAAACGACGGCTCCACCGGCACTGGCACTTCACGGCAGCTGCAGTTTAGCTTGCGACTGAATTTCTAACGCTTGTAGTCGGAATGGTTGGTGTTGTTAAATTCCTCCGGCTTGACGCCAGCCTTGGCGAAAACTTTTCGTAAGGCTGCCTCAGTCGGAGGGGATGGTTTGAAGTTGCCGAAGCGGTAGCCTTGAGCGATTGCCAGAGGCGTCCACCCGGACTTGTTTCTCTTGTTCCAGACTTCGATTTTGGCGCCGCGTTCCACCAGTATCTGGATTGCGGCGCCAAAATTTTTGTAGGCAGCCGAGTGCATCGCCGTCTCGCCGTTCTTGTCCACGGCGTTGATGTCATTGCCGAGGTCGAGAGCTACTTTGATCGCTTCCACTACTTCTTCTTCTGTGCCGGCATCCTCGCCCGGCGAGCGTGTCCCCAGGCCTGCTGCGGCCATTAGCGGTGTAGAGCCGTCAGCATTCGGGATCAACGGGTCTGCGCCCAGCGCAGCCAGCTCTCGCATCAATTCAAAATCTGCACTGCGGGCAGCCAGTAGAAACGGGGTCGCGCCAAGTGTGTTCAAGCTGGTCAGCCCAACGTTGATGCGCTTGGTCATGCGGGCGTTCAGGTTGGCTCCCTTGGCCTTGAGCTTCCTCACCAGTTCAATACTGGTCATCGTCCCCGAGCCGAGTGGCGCAGGATTGTTGTCGCCCCCGCCGGGCTTGCGCACACCTGTGATCGCATGAAGCGCCGTCCAGCCGTTGGCATCGGCATTGGGGTTTGCCCCACGATCGAGTAGCAGTGAAGCCAGCTCAAAGTGACCGCTAGTCACCGCCAGATGAAGGGCCGATGTGCCCTCACGGGGAGGCGCGTACATCTTGGGCGAATTTGGTGTGGCCGTGATCACTTCGTTGATGTCAGCACCAGCCCGCAGCAGCGCTTCAATAACAGCAGTCCTGCCTTCGCGTGCGGCGAAGAGGAAGGGCGTATAGCCGGTAGCCAGGCGAGCACGAAAATTGCCACCCTTGGCAATCAATGCTTCCACCACCGCAGTGTGGCCCTCGGCAGCCGCCCACATCAAAGCCGTCTGTCCACGGCGCGGTTCCTTGTAATTCGGGTCTGCTCCCTTTGCCAGTAGTACGTTTACAGCTTCCACCCGGCCCGTGCGGGCTGCTGTCATCAATACGGTCTCGCCACCCGGGGACATTGTGTTTGGGTCAGCGCCAGCCTTGAGCAGAAGCTCGATCATGGGTGCGCTGCCGTTGGTGCAGGCAATCGATAGGGGAGTTACGCCATAGCGATTTGCCGCCTTGGGATTTGCCCCATCGCGCAATAATACCTTTGCTGCAGCAACATCGTCCTGCAGCGCAGCGGTCGGCAAGTCCGTTGCTGCCATCGCCAACGCAGTGAAAAGAGACGGAAAGAGCGCGGTAAATAGCAGTGTGGTGATCATGCCAGTGACAGTTCTGGAATCTTGCCTTTGCTGTCGGCAAAGGAGTCTATCTTGACGCCTACGCGATCCAGCAGCGTCAAGTGCAGGTTGGCCAGCGGCGTATTCTCTTTGGCCACAATGTGCCGCCCGCCCGAGGGCTTGCCACCAGCCACGATGATCGGCAAATTGGTGTGGTCATGAATGTCGGCATTGCTCATGCCGCTGCCGTAAAGAATGCTTGAGTGGTCCAGCAGCGAGCCGTCACCATCAGGCGTCGCTTTCAGCTTCTCCAGGTAATAGGCAAATAGCCCAACATGGAAGGCGTTAATCTTGGCCACCTTGGCCAGCTTCTCTGAATCGCCGCCATTGTGCGTGAGCGGGTGATGCGATTCTGAGATCCCAATCTCGGGATAGCTGCGGTTGCTGGTTTCGCGAGCCAGCTGGAAGGTCAGCACGCGGGTAACGTCACCCTGCATTGCCAGCACCTGCAAGTCGAACATCAGACGGGCATGATCGGCATACGATGCAGGCACGCCAACCGGCCGGTCCAGATCCTGCAGCGTCGATTGTCCGGTAGACGCTTCCGCGTTCTGAATGCGGCGTTCCACTTCTCTTACCGTGTCCAGATAGTCACTCACCTTGGACCGGTCTCCGGCACCAAGTTTCTTCTGCAGACGTGCGATGTCTTCGCGCACCCAGTCGAGCAGGCTAGAATCCTTGCGCAACTCAGACTTGCGATCCGCAATCGAACCGCCGTCCCCGAAGAGCCGCTCAAAGGCCACCCGAGGATGCGCCTCTGCCGGCAGTGGCGAAGTAGGCGATGCCCACGAGAGATTGTTCTGATAGACGCAGGCGTAGCCGTTGTCACACTGCCCCACTACGGTCAGCAGGTCCATGGCAAGTTCGATCGACGGCAGCCGCGTCGCCTGGCCGATCTGCTTGGCGGCAACCTGGTCGGCTGTCGTGCCAAGGTAATAGTCACTGCTCTCGGTCCACTTGGCTGTGGCCGCACTGAGGAAGGCCGCGTTCGAAGTAGCGTGTGTCCCGGGGTAGGCGTTCTTGAGTTCGAGGTTTTGAATTACATTGATGTAATTGCGAACCTTCTCGAGCGGGCTTAGGCTCGGGGATAACTGTGTCAGCAGGCCGTCCTTGCTGGCAGGAGTCCATTCCGGCATGTGCGCGCCCATCGGGATGTAGACCGTGCTGAGCCTCTTGGTGGCCGGTGCCTGAGCGCTGAGTGCCGGCACCATCGCATCGAGGAAGGGCAGCGACAGTGTTGCTCCTAAGCCTCGCAAAACTGCGCGGCGCGGAATCGACCTTTTGGAAATGATCATTGACTTCTCCTCTGCAGGAACGGCGGACTCTCTACGATTCCAAGAATAAACGATGAGATTCGGTAATCGCCAGCCCCTGCGTTTCGTACGATCTTGCGAACAGATGCTGCGTCGTAGGATTCGATGCCCCTGCCCAGTGAATAAGCGAGTAGCTTCTCGGTGAATGTGGTGGCAAAAAGCTCTGGCCTTTGCAGCAGCGAAGCTTCTAAGCCGGCGATGCCATCAAACTTGCTGCCATCGGGCAATCCCCCGGCAATATCGTCACTCTGGCGCCATCGGCCCACTGCGTCATAGTTCTCCATCGAGAAGCCGATCGGGTCCATCAGTTGATGGCAGCCAAAGCAGGCCGGGTTCTTGCGATGTTCCGCCAGACGCTCCCGCAGCGTGAGTGTTTTGCCAATGCTGCCGTTTTCTTTAAGTGCCGGCACATTCGGTGGCGGGGGAGGAGGCGGGATTCCAAGGATGTTATCGAGAATCCACTTCCCGCGAATGACCGGCGAGGTGCGTGTGGCATAAGAAGTAACGGTAAGAATACTGCCCTGCCGCAGCAATCCGCCGCGCAGGCGATCCTGGCCCAGCGCAACGCGCCGGTACTGGCCACCATAGATATTCGGGATGCCGTAGTGTTTCGCCAGTCGCTCGTTCAAGAAGGTGTAGTCGGCCTTGAGCAAGGTAAGAATACTGCGGTCTTCGCGCAGCACACTGTCAAAGAAGAGCTCAGTCTCCCGGCGGAATGCCTGCCGCAGGTTGTCGTCAAAGTCCGGGAAGCCGCGCATATCGGGAGTGACGCTATCAAGGTTGCGCAGATGCAGCCACTGTGCCGCGAAGTTGTCGATCAGTGCGCGCGAGCGAGGGTCGGCAAGCATACGCTTTACCTGGGCGTTCAGCACGGCCGGTGTATGAAGGGTGTTGCTCGCCGCAGCTGTCAGCAGTTCGTCATCGGGGATACTGCTCCAGAGGAAGAAAGACAGGCGCGTGGCGAGTTGTAGATCTGAGATGCGATAGGTAGTTTGGGCCGGCACCCCTTCCGGGTCCTGCTCGACGCGAAACAGAAACTCCGGGCTAACCAGGACGGCCCGCAGAGCCATCTCGACCGAAGAATCAAAAGGCTCAGTAGCGCGCGCCTCCCGAAAGAATCGCAGCGGTGTCGCAATGTCGCGCTCCGTCACCGGGCGACGATAAGCCCGGCGCGATAGCGTCATAAGGATCGACTTGGCACACGCCTCATCCTGGCTCTTGCAGCTGAAGATGCGTCTGCGGCTGGGGCTGTCGCCCGGGCCCTGTGCCTGGTAGGGCCCGTTGATCGATAGCGAATAAAGAGCCGGGGTGATGCGCGGGTGCCGGTCCATGTTGAAGTGGGCCGGGTAGGGCTGGCGCTCTGTCTCGAGCAGAAGAGAAGGCTGCTTGGGGAACGTAACCGCGATCTGGTGCGGGCCAGCCTGGAGCGGAAGACGGAAGCTCAGATGTTGGTCTACCTTCTGGTGGTCCCCGCCCGATGCTGGCGGCTTTACAGTAAAGAGCTTCACCCTTTCGTTATCGACAAGTACTTCGATTTCGTGCGTTCCCCGGAGTCCTTCCACCTGTTCGTTGCGATCCCGGGCCAGGCGGATCTGGAACTCGTATTCAGCATTCACCGGGAAGGTGTGTTTGAGGCTGGTGCCGCCGCGGGTTCCTATGGGCAGGGAATCGAAATGCTCCTCTTGTGTGAGGTCCGGTCGAAGCGTGATCGTGTCGCCGCCAGGAGATTTGGGTGCAATGCCAATGGCGAGGCGGCTGATCTTGCGGGCCGCGTTGAGGTAGCTTTCTAGCAAGGTGGGCGAAAGATCGCCGACGGTCATATTGTCAAAGCCACGGCTCGATTCATCGGCCGGCAGCATCGACGAGACATCTACATCGAGAGCCAGCAGATCGCGGATGGCATTGCGATATTCGTTACGGTTCAGGCGGCGGAAGGTGTCAGTACGGCCGGGATTGGGCTTAGCCGTAGCACTGCGATCCAGGGTATTTTCAAGCGACCGCACGAGGGACTGATAACTGGCCTCATCCGGACGGGGCAGCGGTGCGGGTGGCATCTGCCGGGCACGCAATCTGCGCACCACTTTTTCCCATTCACCGGGATGCGCTTCGAGGCTGAGGTTTTCGAGCGACAGGCCTGCTGTCTTCATTTTGGAGTTATGACAACCGAGGCAGTAGCGCTGGACAAGCTGTGCTTCAGCAGGGCTCTGAGCGAAAAGGCTGGACGCGACCAAAAGTACGGCGATAATGCGGAACGTCGCATGCATGCTTGGACAATATCGACATTGGTACAGGAGTGTCAACTACTTCAAGGTATGAGCAAATAATGGGCCATTCCTTGACCCTGAAGGTTTTGGTTGCTAATCTATGAATGCGGGGTGGAGCAGCCTGGTAGCTCGTTGGGCTCATAACCCAAAGGTCGCATGTTCAAATCATGCCCCCGCAACCAACCTCTTGTTGGTTTAGTTTCAACCTCTTAGGCCATTCCGGCTACCCTCCCCCAAAGCATCAAAAACAGCCAACTGTCACCAAAACTGTCACCAATTTTGGGTCGATTTTCGATTCTTGCCTCTTTGGAGCGACTCGATGAGTACCCTTGGGCAACCGAGGGGCACCCTGGAGCATGCAGGGCAAGTTCTCGCCCGAGACTTCGGTGAATTCGTCGTCTCCAAGCAGAAGCTGAAGAAGGCCGAAGGCATCTGTCTGGTGCGGGAGAAGCGAGAAACGGCCACTCAAACGCTCGGATTTACCGCGCGGCCGTTCGTGCTTTGCGGGTTGCCGATTCGGCGTCCTCCAGCCGACCAACTTCTTTTTGAACGACGGAATGGGCATTTCACGCTGCAAGTCACGGGTCACCCTGAATTTGGCCTTCCTTTTGGCCAAGATCGTCTTGTGCCGATCTTCTTGGCAACAATGGCCGTCCGGCAGCAGAGTCGGATCGTGCGATTTGAATCGGCGGCCGAGCTTCTCGACACATTCGGACTTTCGAAGGGTGGCAAGGAGTACAGGCGTCTAGTTTCTGCGTTCGAGCGGATCTTCGGCGCGACGATCTTCTTTGGCACGGAGTCGAGCCGTCCTGCCGCCAAAGTGGTCCATCGGTCTCGCTTCAATTTCTTGTCAGCGGCGCAGATTTGGTACAACCACGACTCCGCCCAACCACCTCTCTCAGATGAGTTCGCCAACGTCGTCATCCTCAGTGAAGAGTTCTATCGCGAGATTTCAGAGCATCCGATACCAGCCGACCTTGATGCCGTCAAGGTGCTGGCATCGGCGCCAGCCGTCTTGGACTTGTTCGTCTGGCTGACCTATCGCTGCTTCTCTGCAAAGGGCCCAGAACGGATTCCGCTTTTTGGGGGCTTTGGCCTTGCCCAGCAGCTCGGATGCGTGGAGTACTCGCGGCCACGGCGCTTTCGGGCGATGCTGGACCAATGGCTGGCTTCGATCCGAAGGCTATGGCCAGACTGCCCGGCGGTTGTTTCGAGCGACGGCGGAGCGCTGCTGGTGAACCATTCCAAGGCGGTCCTTCCGCAGCAAGAATCTGGACTGCGGTTTGGTTGAGTATGGAGAGGCTTGAGAGGGAACGGGTTACGAAGCAACTTCATGCCCTCTAACGGTAAATTAGAGGTGTGTCTTTCCCTCAACCTCCGGAGCAGCGCGATTCCGCATCCCTTGCGGCTCTGGAGTCGTGGATGTCGCAGCCTGAGGCAGAACGACTTGAATTCAAGGAAGCGAAGAATAATTTTCATTTTGAACGCCTTGCAAAATACTGCGCGGCGCTCTCGAATGAGGGCGGCGGCACCATCATTCTGGGCGTGACAGATCGCCGTCCTCGTCGAGTAGTTGGCACTTCGGTTTTCGAAGAACCCGGCAGAGCCGTCGCCGGCCTTTGCGACCGACTTCGAATTCGTATCACGGTAGACGAGATTACCCATCCAAGTGGACGGGTCCTGGCGTTCCATTCACCGGCTCGACCCATCGGAATGCCCATACAGTTCGAAGGCGTGTATTGGGGCAGAGCCGGGGACGAACTGCGTCCCCTCACCGCCGACGAATTGCGTCGAGTCTTCGATGAAGCGGGTCCAGATTTCTCGGCTGAATTTCATCGTTTCGCGACACTTGGAGATTTGGATACTACCCTGATCGAGCGTTTCCGCGAAATGTGGATTCGCAAGTCCGGCAACGAAGGACTACGGAGCTTGTCCAATCAACAGTTGCTGGAGGATGCGGAATTGGTTCTCGGCAATCAAGTGACCAATGCCGCATTGATCCTGATGGCTGGCGCCAAAGCGCTCGACCGCCATCTCGCACAAGCAGAGGTGATCTTCGAGTACCGATCAAGTGATTCCTCTATCCCCTTCCAGCAGCGATTGGAGCTTCGGCGAGGATTTCTAGGCATCGTTGATGAACTGTGGTCGACCATCAGCCTTCGAAACGATATTCTCCACTATCAGCAAGGATTCTTCACTTTCGATATTCCCGTGCTCAACGAATCCGTGGTCCGAGAGGCGGTTCTCAACGCAATCGCCCATCGGGACTATCGACTCCCAGGCTCTGTGTTCGTCCGGCAGTTCCCTCGACGGCTTGAAGTTGTCAGTCCAGGGGGCTTTCCTGCGGGTATCACGGCAAGCAATCTCCTCTGGCGTCAACTGCCTCGGAATCGCCGAATCGCTGAGGCGTGCGCCAAATGCGGGCTGGTTGAACGCTCCGGCCAAGGCGCTAACCGAATGTTCGAGGAGAGCATCAAAGAAGGCAAGCCGCAGCCCAGTTTCGTCGGAACGGATGAATACCAGGTGGCGCTCACGTTGCTGGGTGAGGTTCAGAATCCAGACTTTCTGCGTTTTTTTGAAAAGCTCGGCAAGGAGCGTCTTTCGTCCTTCACGACTGAGGATTTGCTGATTCTCGATGCAATTCAGCGAGACGAGCACATCGGTGACGCCCTGAAACCGAGGCTGGCTCACCTGGCAAATGAAGGCATTATCGAGCGCATCGGCGGTCGCGGTCGCGGTGGCCGGTTAATCCTGTCTCGAAGCCTTTACTCCTTGATGGGTAAACGAGGGGTCTACACGAGAGCGCGCGGTCTGGATCGGGAAACCAACAAGGCGCTGCTGTTGCGCCATATCGAAGGCAATTCGGAGGACGGAAGTATCTACCAAGACTTCCAACAGGTTCTTCCGACTCTAACCCGCCATCAAATCCAAAAGCTCCTGCAAGAACTCAAACAGGATGGCCGTATCAGAGTGGGCGGCACACGTAGGCATGCCCGTTGGTATCCAGGTACGACCGTCCTTTGAGCCGAATTAAGCGGATTTGACTCAATACGGCTCAAAGGCATGAGCAGAAGTTCTTTTTTTTTCAGTTGTTTCCATAGGCCTCGTCGTTAAGTCTTTGGAGCCTGTGGGCGACTCAAGTCCTCAAGTCAACCGCCGGCGATAGCTCAACCATCACGGCAATTTCACTCACAAGACGTTGCAGCGTGAGCTACGCGTTTTTGACGAATTCCTGGAAAGCGGACGGGAGGTCCTGCTCCACAAGATAATCGGGCAGAAGAATAACCTTTTTGCCTCCAGCCGTGGACATGAAATGTCGCTGCTGTGCCACCTCCCGAGCGAGAAGCGACGGATAGGTACCGATAGCGACGGCTGGGCCGCCGTCTCTTGGTGTCACAACTAAGGGTGCATCAGTGCTCGCTACCTCCCAGCCTTCGAGCTCCAAAAAGCGGCCTAGCGGAACGAGCGTCTTTCGTTGGAACTCAAATGATGCAATTTGAGGTTCCTCGCCAAAACGAGCATAACGCAGCAGTTGCAGCCCCAAGCGTCGGTCAAGCCGAGGATGAAGAAACCGATTGCCGTAGTGACGCATACACTTTGTGCACGAGCGCTCACAGCCCCCAGAACAAGTGGTCAACAATCCTTCGACGTGGCCGAGCATCTCTTCGAGTTGAAGCCCGACTTCGTAGGCGTAACCCGCACCACCAGAGGCCGTGTCGAACAAGTAGATCTCAGCCGCTCCAACACCGCTCTCTAAAGCAGGGACAAGTCTGAAACCAGAGCTCAACTCACCTGGGTCGATCGAAAGCCCCAAACTCGCACCGAGTGCCATCGCCTCGGCGCACGTGGAGAGGGCATCATACAGCCACGGCTGTTTTGGACTGAAATCCATTCCGGCCTGGAACTCCAGCCGCAAAAGAAGGATGTCTGTTAAGAACTGATGCCCAAGGTAAAGTCCACGGCGAATAACACCGTTGCACGACTTCGCGGGCTGCTCGCGCTTTAATACATATGACGGGAGAAGGAACGGTCTACGATGCGCTTTCTCCGAATCGGTATCATCGGAAAGCCAAGCCGCGCCGCAGGTCTCACAGACGGCAAAGCCGGAGTTATCTTTTCCTTTATTGGTGACGATCAGCTTGATCCCCTCGGCATATGCGTAATCCATGCGAGAGCCTTTTGCAGCCTTCCAGTCAAAGCGTCGGTCAACAAGTTCAGGCAATTGAGCACTCGAAGCATAGGTAAGATCCTGCTCCCGATCACCCTCTTTCAATCGTCGCCCGCCTTCGGGAGAGAACCCAGGCGGATCAAGCACTTCGTTAACTGTAAGGTCTTCACCACAAACTGGGCAGGCCGGCTCATCGAGCGGCCGCTCAACCTGTGTCGTTTCGTCCAGCCGAACGTAGGAGCAGCGGCGACAGCCAATATACCGACCCCGCACACCGGAGAAAACACCAACCGCCGGACTCGCCGTTGGCAAACCATCGAAGAAGATTCCACCCACACGGTAGGTCTGCTTGTTGACCACCAACAGTCGCCCCGGAGCATACTCACTCAGGCCTTGAACTTTTGCTAACTGCGGACGCTCCTTTTCGACGACCTGGCCATGATCGCCGTACTCCTGAATTACAAAACTGCAGAGGTCCGTTGGAAACGCATAGGAAGGAAGAAGCCCCTTGTCGAATAGAAGATCGAGCAAGGTAACCGGCTCGGCAGGCTCCTCCCCTTCCTCTTCACTCGCTTCGATTTCTTTCCCAATCCTAATCAGTTCCTTCAATAAGTCATTTGCGACGGCTTTCACAAAAACCAACATTTCAGCGCGCTTGTTCTGCTTGTCTTCTGCAAGTTCGTCCGGAAGCCACGAGAGCATTTCTTCAAGCATGGGATTCCCTGACTTGAGCACTGATGTCTCCATCCAATCGTTGAATGCGCCAATGGTGAAATCCCCGCCGTCGGCAAAGAAGTCTGGAGCGCTTCCAAAAGCACTCATTAGACTCGGCCTTTCAGTCGCCAGACGCTCCTGCTCCGCTTCCGAAAGAGCATCCATTTGTTGGTGAAAAAACGTCTGGAGCAGGAATGAGTAGATGTGCCGCCGTGCTAGACGTTTGTTATCTGATTTAATTCGCGGCTCACGCGCAGGACCGCTGATCATTGCTTGTGGGTTTGCGAAGTAGTGGGCATCATGAGCACCACCTTGGGCGAATGTCAGGACACTCGAAACAGAAGTTCCGCGGCGCCCTGCCCGGCCCGCGCGCTGCTGGTAATTTTCCCTTAATGGCGGAACCGTCCGGAGTCCAACCGCTGTGAGCGACCCAATATCGATTCCGACCTCCATTGTGGTGGTACAACTCAGGATGTCCACCGGCGGCTTGTCCTTTCCCAACGGCACATCTTGAAAGCGCAGTTCAAATTCTTCCGTCGTAGCGTAGACAACTCCCGCATCTCGCTGAGAAAGTTGAGCCGTGTGCTCCTCGGCGGTTATGTGGACAGGTCTGTCCCCTTTCAATACTGCGCGAAGGGGTTCACGTAAGAACCCCTTCTTCGCGGTCATATAGGGATGATCGGGCGGTCGTGCCTCAAGATCACTCCTTCCGCAGTTACCGCACAAGCCCAAGAAAGGATTCAACTGCACGTTTCCACACAAAAGACACTGCGACCAAGTCTCGTCGATCGCGATCTTGATAACCAAACTATCCGTTGCAAGAAGCCGTCCGGAATCGTCAGTTCCAACCGAGGGTCGCGTGAAGAGGTCGAACATCTCCCCGCGCAGACGGGCAACTGCGTCCGAATCCAGGCTTGCTCGAGATTTCAAATTCGCAAAAAACGTCTTCAGCCCATCTTCGCCACGAATCGCCTCGAAGAAAGGGAATTCTTGCTGTCGGGCGGTCAACGATAGGCTCGGATCGAAGGCGTTCTTGTCGAGCATCTCTCGAATCCATTCCTCAGCAATCTGTGACAGAACCCTCGGCGAGACTAGATTCCCGATGCGTCTCTCCAAAAGCTTTAGCTTAGACTGACGCGGTTGAACCGATACAGCGCAGGCGGCGACAAGCGAGTAGTAACGGTCGCTAATCTGTCGTAGCAGCGCCTGCCGATAGCGGGCTGGTGGCGTGGGCTTCCAGCCGTCTTCCAAAGCGAGTATTAGGTCCGAGTCATAGTCTTTTTCGAATCGTTGGCATTCCTCAAGCAAAGAGGCCTGGTCCTGGCCATCAAAGAAATGCAGATGATAGCGGGCACAGACTGACACAAAAGCGGCATAGAGGGAATCGTCAGTAATTACTTCTTTCTGATGCTTGTCCAGCTCAGCAATCGCGACCATCAGGGCTTCGCGCAGCGAATCTCGCTCGACCTCGCGTGGGAGGTCCCTCGCCAAGCGAGCCGCCTTTTGGCGTCCGTCGCTAAAGAGCAGTGCTTTTCTACCCTCGTTTGGATGTCGCTCATCGAGAGGCTTAGTGGCAACCTGATTCACAAACTGCTCTCGAATCAGATTCGCAAATGGCTGTTCGCCCTTCGTCGCTAGATCCATGATCTTGAGCGATCCGCCCGTTTTCGTTGGGCGAGTACAAACCGGGCAAACCCCAAACGTCGAGAGGTTGTCTTCATCGCCGCTATCCGCGCGATAGACGAGCCTGAAGCCTAGCTCAGCATTGGGCGCCTTATCAAACAGGCGCCCCGTAGAAGTGTCGAGCCATTTCGGTTCGACACTTCGCTCTTGGTCGGGGTGTGGCTCTTCGAGAAGAAGGTGAATTTCGTGGAGAGGTTGCCCGAATTCGCTAAGAGTCCCTCCGCGTTCGTTCCACAAAAACTTAGCATCCTTTCCACTTCCAAACCCGCGAAGAAACGCGGCCCCGCAATCTCGGTGAGTATAAATTTCAAAGACCCGGGAGCCGCACCCACACTGAGTCCGGGGTTCGGTATACAGGCGACCGAGAAGTGCATTCGAGCCTGGGTCAAACCTCCGCTCAACGCAAGCGCTATTCAAGCACGCATGCAGTGACGGGAGTCCCCGGAAAAGCATGTGGACTCTTGTTGGTAGGAGGGGCTGCTCCTGTCGACCAGGCTCAAAGCGTCGCGCAAAGCAGCCGAGAGCTAGCAGTCCATCGGTGGCACGCTGGGCTTGCCTTGACGCAACCGTTGGGAATAGCAACTCAGACAGACTCTCAAAAGCGGTCCCATTACCAGCACACGTGTCGATCAATAATTCTAAAGGGCCAACGCCAGTGAGTTGCCTCGCGACGTATTGGCGCAATTTATCATCGGAAGGCGCGGAGGGCCATCCCAATACATTTGCGGCTTCGCTGACGTTCTTGTGAGTCGCAGTCAGGTCGACTCCGCCCAGAATCCCAGGGTCGATCAAGGCAAATGCGGTTGCCTCCGCTTCGGTTCCGGGGCGGGCCCCGGATCTAGCTTCTCTCGTGCCACGAACAATTGCAAATGCACGGTTCTTTCGCTTACTAGTGAGCCCCTCAGCAAACACTTTCCCAGCTTCCTCTGCCTGCGGACCGGCACCCAAGCTTGCACTGGTGAGAATACAGCGCATTTGTTCACGACCTATGCCGAGCCTTGATTGAAGCCTCCGAATCAAAAGACCCACTTCAGCGCCAGCAACCCCACGATACATGTGGGCCTCATCTAGAATCAGAAGGAGTTGATTGCTTGCATCACTCTCAAGCCAACGCCGAGTCTCTCGGAATATTGATCGCTCGATTGGCCGAAGCAGCATGTATTCGAGCATGGAGTAATTTGTCACAAGGAGATCGGGCGGACTGCTTTGCATCTCATGTCGCGTCAGTAGTTCACGATCACCCGGCTGCGTAAACAGTCGCTTCTCCCAGTTGTGCCTTATGAAGGTTTCGCCAGCCTTTTTGCCACTCTGATAAGTCTTTCGCTCTTGCTCGGACTCTGCCAGGAAACCGACGATATCTTTGGACGGCCATCTCCCACGATCCTTTAACTCCTTGACCAATGCCTGATCCGCAGCCAAGCTGGACTCTTCGAGTCGGACGAAATACTCAAGCAGGGATGCGATGTTTCGCTCATCCTTCGCGCTCGTCCGGATGCCTGGGTAGGGGGTTCTGCTCGTGTACATTCCAAAGCGCGGTTGTCGCCCCCAACGCTCTGCAAACAGCCTCGATAGTCGTTCATCACCAAAGAGTTTCCGCAGTCGCGCAGTTTGGTCGCTCACGAGCGCATTCATGGGGTAGAGGAGCAAAGCCCTCATCGCGTTCTTCTGAAACGATTTCCGTCGTAAGGTGCCCTCCATCGCAAGCGCTCCAAGAATCGAATACAAAAACGTTTCCGTTTTTCCGGAGCCTGTGCCCGTCGCGACAATCAGGTCAGATCCATCTTGACCCTCACGGAAATATGCTTCGAGCGCGTCGGCCTGATGCTTATATGGAGGGTAGACTCCAATGGAAGGATTCCAACTGGCCAGCTCGGTCAATAGACTCCTTACAGCATCCGGCACCTTCAAGTTCGCAAATCCATCACAGACGGCATACGAAGGCGTGACCTCGACAAAGGGGCGTTGCGAGATGGAGCCAGCCTCAAGAAGAAGCATCCGGCGCTCCTCAATGAAAGAAGCGTCCCGAATGTGGTATTGCGCTTCGAGATATCGCTGGAGGCGGCGGTGGATTCGCTCAGCTACTTGTTTAACGCCAATTTCGTTCATCTGTTCTCTCTCACTGAAATTTGTATACCTAGAGCCGTCAGACGACTCCTCACTTCGGCGGCGTATTCACGGGGGAACCGCCAAGTTCGGGGGTAATAATTACCTTCTGCGACGGTGAGTCTGCCTAGGGCAGCAAGCAGGCGTCGTTCAGGCTTGGGGAGCTCACTCCTTAGCAGGAGAACCACCTCTCCATGCTGATAGCCCTCCTCGACGATTACCGGCTTACCAGAAAGAGCGTCTAGTCCATACATCAGTCTCCGAAAATCCCGACACTGAAGTGTCTTGACTCTAGTCAGTTTGCCACTGACGATTTCGGCGCCCAAGTACCTCTTCAGACCAAATGGAAGGTCTTGTCGGCATAAGTATCTGCCCGATAGCCTTTCGGGTCTCTCAACCCAACGGATTGCTTGCGGTCTTGAAGGCGCAAATAGTTCTGGCGCATAGATATACAGATGTTCACCACGATGTGCTTCATACCGCCCATCCAATGTTTCTTGCGTCCACGAGCGAAGATCCTCCGGGAACTCGCCCATCCAAGCTGCGCGGTCCTCAGCCGGGAGGCCAAGGGTTTTTGAAAGATATTCGCCCTTCGTCCGCCGAAACACTCCGTTATGTTCCAACTTGGAACTGAGTTCTGTCGGAAGAAGAGAAGTGGGAAATCCGCCTACCAAAAGTCTTGTATCATCAGGCGTTCCGAGATGAACCTCGCGCGTCGGCGCTGGAAGCCAACGACCGTTCGCCAGTTCCACTAGATCCCCGGCTTCGGAAAGTTCTTCAAGACTTTCCTTAATCCTTGACCGAGTCTCCTCAGCGAGTGGATTAATTGAAGCAGCGAAATTCAACAGCCTGAGCACGTGCACCGGGGTTTGCCCTCCGGTGAGCGCCCAGACGCTACTCCGCAGCAACGCGCAATCTGCTGCAACCTGATCGCACTCACTCGCGCCAATGAGTTGTTGCCTAAGGATCGTACTGGCTTCTCTCTCCGAAACGGTCCGAAGCAACGTCATGAGATCCGCCGTCTTGCAGTCGCAATCCACCCTTCAATGGAAGATCCAACGGTCTTCTCTGCGAGTTTGAGCCGAGCAGTACGATCCTCTTCGTTCTCAATTGAAGCAACAAAGGGAACGACAACACTTTTTGTCAACGTTTGCTGAAGCGCTGCAGCATCGACTCCAAGCGTCCGCAGCCCTCCCTCAAACTGTCCTGCAACTGCATGTGCCCCAACCGCTACTTCCTGTATCCACTCGGAAGCCTCAAACGAGGGCGAAGCGCCAAGAAGGTTGCTTGAGACTTCAAACTCAGACGGATCATTGCTCAATCCTGTCGGCACCCCGCTTGTCGCTTCTAAATCTGTTTGGATCAGAACTCCGTAATTCCACAAATCCGGAGCAACCGGAAGTGTAGTGGGACCCTCTACCAGCGTCGCGGCAAGAAGCAGATTCTTTGGCCATTCAAAGCGAGCTTCTGATTTATAGGGGTCACTAGGCTCAACAGCCGAAGGGTGAAACAGCGAAATCTCCACTGTACGTCTGATCGCCGCCTTAGCCAATGGCAGCAGATACGACTCCGTCGCGCCACGGTTGATTCCCTCAAGAATCACCAGAAAAAGCCCTTCACTTGTTCTTGCAGCTCGCACAATATCAACCAGACCCGCAGCCTGTGGAACGAAACGCCTATTAACCACACGGCCAAAGATGTCCTGCACATCCGCAAACGCCGAAGTTGCCTGAACGACAACGCAACGCCCAGCTGTTGCCACATGAGAATAGGCGAGGAGCGCCTCCAGCGCCCTGCTACCTGCAACTACCGGAAGGAGGGCTCCTGCAAAGGCAGCGTGAATCGGTTGATAGACCGTGGTGGGAATTCCCATCGCCTTAAACGCAGGGATAACTTTTGCTCTCAACTCCTTGACCGTTGAAATTCTGTGAGGACAACGCTTCCAGGACGCGACTACCACCTCCGGATAGACTTCAGCGGTTCGACTGCCGCCAATAAAGGGCTTTAGCAGAGCGACGTCCGCGAGCAAGGCAGGCGCGTTGCTCAGAACCTCAATGATCCGATCCTGAATCCTTCCTTCAATATCACGGCTTTGATCCCGGACCAAAACTTCCGTCTCCGCTAGGCTCTTCTTGGCAGCGCGAAGTGCGCCCTCAACGTTGCTGAGTTCTTCTTGAAGCTTGCCAAGTTGCTGCCGCTCGTGCGCTAGTGCAGCCTCTGCAGCTTTCTTCGCTCCTACGCGCTCAGTTTCCTTCAATTGCTCGATTTCAGCGACCAAGCTCGGATGATTTCGGACAGCAGTCACAAACTCAGAGGCGTATGTACTCAGTTGCTTTGCATCCGTAGCAAGTACTCGACTTCTGGTCAGCCGATAAATCTCTAGCCGGTTATCGGCGGATGAACCGTTCTTTGTCAAGACCTCAAGCGCTGCCTCAATCATCTGTTTCGGTCGGTCCACTGTGCCAACCGCCGAATTCGTCACCGCATAATCTAGCGCCCTCTTTAGAGCCGCTCTGTCGTCGTCCCAATCAACGTAACTGTGCGGCGAGCCAAGGCTGGGCCTCGTAATGATCGACCGGGTGACTCCTTCGTATTCAAGTTGCCGGACTTCTTCATCGGGGAACTGGAAACACGGAATTCGAGCACGGTTGCCAGCTTCGAGAGTTGCCAATCCTCCACCGCTAACACTCAACTGAATTGGGCCAACGACAAACCCACCCTTGCACCAAACCAGCACTTTTGTTGAGGGGAGACGAATTGCGGAAACTCCGGTGCTGAGTGCCTTTCGAACCTGCTCACAGTCACCAATTGAGCGTAGATCGACAACTTCAAAGACAGCGCGGGGCTCGACGACCATAAATTCGTCGCCACCTTCTTTCCAGCTGCCGTGATCTTTGGCACGAAAGTGAAATAGGTTTCCTTTCTCAACGTTTGGAGCCTTCGGCCAGAAAATATAGCCTCTTGCTGGGAACTCTTGTTCGTGATCGAGAACTTCCTCCCAAAAGGAGCCTTTCAACTCCACAAGTGGCCATATCCAAGCAATCCGCTCCTCATTCTTGTCAAGCTTTGTCCCTGTGACAACACCAATCAGTGATTTCACAGATTTAATCCTTTCAGGAGCATTAGCCTTTTGGTCCCTTCAGATGATTTATGGCAAGCGCCGTCCATCTAGAACGATTCTTTCCCTGTGCTACTCGTAGACACTTTAAGTCGGTGACCGAAGCTCGTCGTAGCATCCAGGCGCCATTGCTTCCTGGCTCGCTACCGGCAGCTATGCTTGCCCAACGGAGAACACGCTTATTTGTTAGCTCAATTCCCCTACGTTTTGGAGATCGGAAAAGCAGCCCAAGCCATCCGAGCGCGCCGGCGCTAATTCGGACCTCAACGTCTTTACCCCAAAACCTAAGAAGGCGATTCTTCAATGACTCCCTGGTCAGCCCCTCTTCGTAACCACCGCCGCTGCTGCCCTCCCAATGGAGGCTCAATCGAAGATCTTCTAGGGCTGGCACAATCTCGATGTTCGGTGGCTCATTGACGCCATCGAGGGCAGGTATCTCTAACGGTGCCTTCCAGGTTTCTGCAACGCTGTTGCCTATGATCACTTTTAAAATTGGGACCGTGCCGAGGGATTTCCGAAGCTCTGCAATTGTCGCCTTAGGCTCCGTTTCAAACCAGCCGGTCGTGCGATCACTAACCTCAAAGTGATTTGCACCCGGCCAGGCGACCGTAAAGGAGACGAAGGCTGTGGTTCCGCTCAATGCACCCACCGCAACCTTTTGTCCAGAAGCACCGACATTGAGCGAAAGGCTAGTTTGAGCACCAGGCTGCGGACTTTGCAGCTTGGCGATGAGAGTTTCGCGAACGCCGAAAATCGGGACTCGACTAGGCGAGGCGAAGGCTTGAGGAATGGAGAGAATTGACAGCTTCCACGTAGGCTCAAGGACTACGACACGGATGCCTTCAGCCCAGCGCTCCAGGGCAAGGTTACATTCAACAGGCAAGACGATCCGCCACATCCGCCAGTTGAGTCGATTGTGGGAGACCTCGCCCGTTTGCTTTGGGGAACAGGATTCAGGAGGAGCATTCAGAGACTCCGCAACTATTCGGAGTTCTTCCCCTAGTTCAACTGCGGAATCATCTTTTAGGCGCACCCACTCCCCCCTTCGTATTCGAAAGACGGTTCCGCGAGGGTTGAGCCCGCGGACGGTACCTTTCCAGGGCGCTTGCGAAATTGACGAAGGCCACACCCCTCTAGGTGCAACGCTGTAAGAGGCAACCGTGGGCGGAACCAAAAGGCGGGCTGAACCGATGCCAGGACGAAGTTCCATCAGCGAGACGCTAAGCCGCACACCAGCACCCTCAACTTCAACAGACCCGGTTTGAAGCGAACGAAGACGAACCTCCTTCCCTAAATCCGACAATTCAGGGAATCGTAGGTAGGTGGTCCAGGACTCACCATCCTCCAAACACATTCCAATCTCGTCCGGTCCATCCTCCGCGCTTGCGACTGCCGCAATGGTTGGGCTTGAAGCGTAGTTTGTCAGTCCAGGGTGGTATAGTTCGCAATCTGGCTTCGCCGAATGCTTGTTGTGCGCAAATCCTGGATCTGGGCTCAAGCCCATGGAGCTCCGATAGTGGACTCTTGCTCCGCAGACAGGACAAGAAAATGCGCGATACTTCGCGCCCGCTCCAACTTCGTAGGCATCGACGTCCCGTTTTGTTCGATTGTCTTTCGCGTAGCGCACAGATTAACTCATGAATACATCGGATGAATGACTGATATTCATTATGAATGTCTTGAGCGTCGGGCTATCTAAGGTTTGGATCTAGTCTCACTTGAGCGGAAACTTCCGAAGATAGATCCACGTTCCTACGAGGAACAACAGTGCTCCAATTGGCTTAGTAAGCTTGTTAATCGACCCGAGCAAATCCGTTCTCAGTCTTCCATCCCACAAGAACAAGTAGTCGGTGAAAGCTCCACTATTGGCTGCAAAAAATGCCAAAGCGAACAATCCTGCAACACCGAGTAGATAGCCTGCAGATGGGCTGATCTCCACGACAAAGGAAGGCTGAGGTGCCCAGATTTTCGAATCATCGCCGATTGGCTGTAATGTAAATGCCGAGACTACGGTGTCAGTTCCTCGCACACACGGTAGTAGCACACGCTGCTCATTGTAGCGGCTATTAATCGGGATCTTCCCAACCGAAGTGCTGGTGAAAGCCTTCGCGTCGAAGTCAACATTTATCGACTTGCCCGTGGCTTCGGCATTCGCCTGTCCATAGAGGAGCACCTTCACTAGGATCGTCTCTCCTGTTCTAAAGCGATAAACGGCATCCGGTCCTTTGGCTACTGATTTCACACACCGCTCCGGATACACCAGGCTTAGCGGCCATGGATTGAACCTATAAAATCCGCGGACTTGGAATGTGACACAATCTCTCAACTCGCTTCGATTGAGTCGATCCACTAAACTTCGCCAATCCATTTCGGATTCGGTCTCTAAGGGAGACGCCGTAAGCGCCACAGCTCTGTAAACATAGGACCCTTCACTGCCTTGGAATCCTTTTGGATATGGCCGATCTGGGTGCCCCTTGATTTCTTTGTCCCACAAATCCTCTCTTGTACGATCAAGCGTTTCTCCATAGTCGAGAAAGTCACCGACCTTCACGTCCATGATGAAGATCCCAGCAGCCATCTGCACATCTTGAACCTTGCAATACCGAATTGGGATAAAGCGATAGTCACGCTTGGCGGTCCCACCCGCCGCTTTGTTTTCCATCGCACCTTCCGCAAATACGAAAACGCATTCCTCTCCCGTCAACTTCTTCCAAGCGCCGTCCTTTATGAGATCGGGGGAGAGGTACTCCCTGCCGTATCGAACCCGCATCACATATCCATCGGGATAGCAGCAAGCGTTGAGGATGTTTTGACGGAACAACTCGTGGAAAGCCGAACTGTGAACATAGATCATTACTGGTCACCACCTTCACTCAGTATTCGTGGCAATTCCCGAATTGAACGGGCCGTTATCAAACGCGCTTCATCAACAACTTCGACAGTCTCGTAGCGCCAAGTCTCCTGTGGAATCCAAACAGCCTTCATCCGACTTTCTAGTGCGGGTTTTATGTCGGAGCGAAGAGAGTCGCCTATCGACCAAGTCTGCTGCGGATCGCTCCCCAATTCCCTAACAACTCGACGAAATGTTTCCCTGTCTTTGTGGTCGACGATCATTACCCGCTCAAAGAAGTCGCGAAAACCACTCTCCACAATCCTCTGCTCTTGAAGGGCATACTCGCCCTTTGTCAGTAGTACGAGTCGGTATCGACCATGGAGCGTACGCAAAACGTCCCTCGCTCTCGGCATTGGGCGTGTCTTGTTGCGCGCCACTGATGTTGCAATACGAGACACTTGTTGCTCGACGTGAAGGTGGGAGACCTCGCCTCGTGCTTGTGCAAATTCTTGGTAGGTCTCCACCATCGACCGCCGGAACCGCTCAACCGTAAACCCCCAAGAGGCTACGTTCTTGACATCTCGACTCTCAAACTCTTCCTCCACCGACTTAACATCAAATTCGAACTTCCCCATCAGAGTAAAAAATCGGCGTTTCGCCGCCGTATAGAGCGGCATGGTGCGCCAAAGGGTATCGTCTCCGTCAAAGATGACAGTCGTGCACGCCGGACTTGAAGAGGTGCTCATCTATGGATTGTACGGAGGTTCAGTTGCAATCGGAAAAGCCGAGAAGTTCTACTCCGCCTACTTGCAAAATCGTGGGCACGAGTCGCGCATGCCCACTTTCGTTCTTAAGGGCCGAATCCTTTACCTAGGAGTTAGTTTTCTGCATTGTTGCCACTGTTGCGGAGCCACTCCGAAAATCTTTCGAGCCTTCCTTCTGCAGTCCGCTCCGGTTGAGCTAACCGCTCAGATCCAGAACGTCGCCGCATCAATCACTATTCATGTCGTCAATTGCTAATGAATCATGCTCTTCTTCGCGAAATCCGCGCCCTCAGGTCGATCGGCTGTACCATGTATCGTCGCCCGTCTGGCGTCAGAACGCGACCGCCCTGAATCGTCACTAGTCCCAGACGAATGAGATATTCGTCGAGCGTCGAGAAATCATCCTTGTCGGCTATCTGAAGGAACTTTTTCAACCGTTCCTCCGATCCCATGTCGTGCCGATGTAGGAATTCCAGATAGCGCCGACCTCGCTCGTCGATTCCGTTGCTGTCAACTTGGCGGCGATCAAAAAATTCCTTGATCCCAGCAAGCGTGATGCTCTCACCGATGGCCTTGCGATCCTTTCTCTTTGACACCGGCAATCGGGCGAAGAAATCCTGACGGATTTCATGCCGAAGACAGCGAACCGCCTCCCGCGGACTACAACGGCTTCGAGCGGCAATCTCCAGACATACCTCACGGGATAGAACATAGCCATCAAGATAATTCTGCCCATGAACACAGACGATGCTTGCCAGTTCCTCCAGCGTGTACGGTCGGAGCTCGATCAGAATCAAGCGACTCCGTAGCGTCTCAAGCAGTCGCCCTCGATCTGTCGTCGCAGTGATGAAAACCACGTCGCTGAAGTCGTACTCGACACCACTTAACGTGGTTATTCGTGGATCTTCAATCGCGTTCAGGAGCCATGTCTGTACGGTGCGGCTGATCGCATGGACCTCGTCGATGAAGATGAGGCTTTTGCCAACCGTGACTCGCGGTCCGGGTTTAGGGGGAACCTTCTGACTTTCGATGAGCTTGTCGATCAGTTGCTTCGGCTCGCGAAGATCAACGCCGTTGAAGAAGATGTCGTTCTCCCCAAGCAGCTTTTGGCTGATGGCCTTTGCGAGACTACTCTTGCCGACCCCCGCCGGACCGACCATCAACTTGTCGGAAAACCGCTCTTTCGTCGCGAGACAAAAATCTACGTCGTTAACGAGCTGTGTAACAGCTTGCTGCTGCCCGACAAGCCCCAACACATTCGGCGCGGGAGGCCATATGTCGTCGTCAATGCCAACCGAGACAGCTGACACAGAATTTTGCACTGTCGCCTCCAATGCATGTCCGGGAAGTTCGACCATGCTTCGCTTGGCGACCCGTGGCGATGGCGGTTCCACCTCTGCGCCAGGTTTCGACCCACTCGGTTCATTGGACGGCGGTGTTGAGCCGCCTTTCCTGGGTTTGTCCGGAGGCGGACCACTCGGTCCCCCGTCCCGCCAATTCCGACTAAGTACCTCCTGGAGCCGACCCTCCGCGATGCGCCGCAGAACCACGCGATGCGGCGCTTCCGAAAGCACGGTTTCCGTTATCGGAATGTTGTTACCCAACTCGACCGCGACGACGCAGCCCGACAGTATTGCCCTCGGCGTCCGCACGTCCGTGGAAAAAAGATCGCGCAGCCAACCGTGCCAGAGGTCGCGTAATTCGGCTGTCGCAAATCGCGAACGGCAGCCGCTTATTAGGACCTCTTTCAGCATTTCGTTGCGCGGTGGCGAAAGGGGCGGCTCATTTGCGGGATTGTCCGGTAGTGCGTCAGCCACAGCCAAGAGAGTTCCGGTTATTTGCGCCCTAGCGCCCTCGATGACTGTGCCCTCTACGGGCTGACCGCCTTCCAGATTCGTCTTCACTTCTAAACAATCTATTAGCAATTCGCTTTTGTCTTCGCGTAAGGCGAACAGATCACATCTTTCGCGCTGCCTCCCCAGCCTCAACCAAAGGCGCGCAAGTTCCGAATCTGCCGAGACGATGAGTGCATTCGGATGCCGCTTTTGATAGTCACGCGCAGCCAGGAGCATTCCACAGAAGCCACGGACCCGCTTCGTATCGGGTGCACCGTTGGCATTGATCAAATCCAGAATGCCGCCCCCCACAAGATGAGCACCTTCTTCTAAAAGGCTCGCTAGATCGTCATTGTCGAACCGCAAATTGCAGTCATCGAACGCCGGTCGCAGCATCTCGGCCAATCGGCGATAGTCCGCTGCGCAGAGCAAAACTTGGCGGTTCTGCTCCCGCTTACGCTGCAAACGAACAGATGACTGCCGTGTTTCTTCTGGGAGGGAGCGATCAGCAAGAAAGCACCAAATGGCACCGGGCTGGTCGCCAAGCAGGATCTGATCAATCTTGTCGCGTAGCGCTTCGGCTTCAACGAGTGCGACCGGGGCTTGGTCCCGCCTGCTGGACTCCGCCTCCTTCACGAGTTCCATAAAATCCTGAAACGGGGGATCGCTGCAGATCGGGATCAGCTCGAATCGCTTTGACAGCTCGTGATATTTGATCTCTCGCCGCACTGCAAATGGGCTCATCGGATAGGCCATCAACGTCGCTGCGCGCCGCATCCGCACCGTAGCTTCATCAAACATCGCGGCAATATGGAATGGGCGGGCCTTAAGGCGGTCCCTTACCTCCTCGAACTCCATCGGCGTTTGATTGACCAATAGATCGAAGCGGCCAGATGCTAATTTCTCTTCGATCTGATCCCGTTGCGCGCCGGAAAAGAGCTTGGCAGCATGCAACCGCGGTCCATGTTCACTCGTGGCAAAGATTTCAATGTATAGCCCACTCAAGGTTGACGCGCGGAACTCTGAGAGGATTTTCAGGAGTTTTACTATCAATCGCGCTGGCTCGGGAGGATTGACGAGAGCCAGCCGCAACGGTCGAGCGTGCGTGGGGTAGAGCAATAGGAACCGCTTGACCGTCGTGAGCAGCGCCTCATCTCCGTCCGGCCCGCTATAGGCGTTCGTGTAATTTTCAAACGCTGCCAACCCATGCAGATCGTTCGCCAATGGCAAAACTCGATTACCCCCGCGGCCCACCGGAAAGCCTGGCACATACAGTACGCTCAGAAATTGGTCTGGGCGATTACATTGTTTGATGATCGCTTCACGGTCTTCGGTCCCAATCTCAACGCCGAGTCCTCGCATCACACGTTCCAGACGCTGATAACGCCACAAATGGAGCGGATGCGTCGGTAGCAGTACGGCCTTGTACGAAACCAGCCCCTCCTCCACTTCAGTTCGCACCTGAATCACGTCCAGGGCCAATATGCGTTCTAGAACCGCCCGCGCATAGGCGTCGTCGATCTCGACCATTTGGCTGTAATGTTTCTGGATCGCGCTGTACAACTGCGTGCAAGCTTCGAGATACCCCTTAACTGCCAAGGAAAACTTCGGCCGACCGGCAAACAGCAAGAGAGGCTCATGCGTTAGCACACTGAGATCGCCCAGAAAAGATGTTCGATATTCCGCGAAGCGTTCCCAAGCATCGGTCATGCCAGGGTCTTCAAATCCATGTTTTTGTAACTGCCCGTCGAAGAGTTGAAGCAGTTTAGTCAACGAGTATGTTTTGCCTTCAGATTCGAACACCTTTTCTGGTTCGAGCAACACTGGAGGCTTCAAGGACGCGGAACGGTCCAAAGTTTCTTCGAGCGTCGGAAGCTGACTTTCAACAAAACCGCCCCAGACGTTTTCACTGCAGAAAAGGCGCACCCAGTTGAGCAGCGCAAGTTTGTATTGGAAGCGAACGTTTTCGGCGCCGCTCAGTGGGGTATCAACTTGAACATCAATCGAATCTTTTTCTTCCGACGCCGCAAGCGCAGCTTCCAGCTCGTCGAGCGCTTCAGTTAGCTGTTCGGATTTGTTGTCAAGAAGAGCATCGGCCGCCGCGTCTTTCAAATCTTCATCGTCAGGGGTGCGGGACTCTTTCGTCGGCTTTACATCTTCGGATTCCGACGTCGGATCTTGAAGTATCTTCTCCGGTTGTAGAAGCCCCAGTGCTTCATCAAGCGTCAGTGCCGAAAGGGCTTCAAATGAAGGTGTTCGGCGAATTGCCTCGACTTTGATTAGCAACTGCTGCCGGCGCTCACGCTCTGCTTTTTTGGCTATGCCCTTCGCCGCCGCAAGCCAACTAGCAAACTGACGCGGCGGCGTAGCCATGAGTCTCTGCAGAGTT
This sequence comes from Bryobacter sp., assembly GCA_022843625.1. Lineage (GTDB taxonomy): Bacteria > Acidobacteriota > Terriglobia > Bryobacterales > Bryobacteraceae > Bryobacter. Next base: position 91,122 of record JALHNH010000022.1, read on the forward strand.
TCTCGATTCTTGTTTAGACGCTGCTCGAGTGAACTCGCCTTCGAGAACAATTGAGGATCGTACAGCAGTCCCTGTAATCGAGGCAAAGCAAGACGTGGCGCGTCGTTCGCGTCGAACTTGCCGTTGCGATGCCATTCGGCTAGAAATTCGCAAACATTATCGAGCCCGAGCAAACCTCCAAGCTCCGTATGGCCGTCCAATGCCTTCGCCAATACGTCGAGAAGCGCACGTTGCCCAGTAATTGAGCAAAGACCGTCGGCCCCCTTTGCCCAATCGAATAGCGCCCTTACCAAATCACGGACGGCGGGGCGCTTGAAATGCTGCAGTGTGTTGACCAGCCGCTCATGGCCAGAAGACAGCGCGATGATGATCGGGTATTTCCGATGCTCGTTCCGCCAGCGTGCGGCGACAAACAGGCTGTCAGCCAGTCCATTATGAGCCTTATAGCCGACGGTGTTCGCAACTTTGTTTAATCCTGCTTCGTCGATGCCAAATCCGTCCAAGGCGAGTGAAACCTTGCCTGCATCGAGCCCTTCTTTGCGCAAAGTGTTCAGCCCGGCCAGGAGATGCTTAATGTCCAGTGGCGGAAGCCCCTGGCAAACAATATCGGGGATCCCACTTGGAATTTGTTGACTTATCCAAGTGACAAGGGCCTGCGAAGCAAAAGTTTCCGGCTTCATGGCAGAATCTCCGGAGTGGCGGCGAGGAGTACCAGTCCATCAGATGGCTCACTCGCCATGTTCAATTTCTTCGCCAAGCGGATAAACCCAGCCCGATCGATTCCGAACAGATCTTCTTCGTCTATACCGCTATAGCCGTCGTCGCGCAGGTACCGCCGATCATCAGGACACCCACCGAAAACAAGCCCCCACGTTTCGCGTAATCGAGGTGCGATGCAGCTGATTTCTTCGACGGAATCCGGGCCAATTACGGAAAGCAGCAGTGTTCGAAGGGTGTCCGGCTGCAACTCGAAATGTTTATATGTCGACCCAGAGCGCGGCTGGGCTAGGCCCATGCGTACAGCCAATTCGAGGTAATGCTCCGATAAGAAGGAATAGTCGCTGCCTTGCGCAGCTTTGTTGCCTTTCTTCTTGACGAAAATCGAATCTTCTTCGATATCAGCATCGTACGATCCGTTCTGATTCCAGCGATGATAGAGCTCCAGGACGTTGTTGTAATGCCGGTTGTAGCACCAGCGGCTTTGGACCCTAAGCCGCGAATCTGCGCGGTCCGAAAAGTCCAGCAGCAGCGTCGGTCGCTGTTCCGCAGGAGTACCTACTTTTAACAGGTACCGAAAAAGCCAAGTACCGAGACCGAGAATGAGATGGCGAAGCCGTGAGTATTTTGACTCCCGCTGCTGCAGGTTCTGACACAGCAGGACGAGTGCTTCTGTCTCCGTCTTCATCAGTTGCGAAATCTTTTGCAGACGCTCGCTCGTGAGATCGCCGAATTTACCCGTATATTCTGCGATCATGTCGACGACGCCTTCGTCGGTATTGCCGTCGAGCACCGGTCGCATAAGCAAGGTCAGCGTATCATTCGGTTCGGCAATCGTTTCACGCGCGAATTTAAGAACCTCTTTCCCTTTACGTGTAGCATCGAGAATTTGGTAGATAAAAGTGCCGGCATACCCATCGAGGCGATTGTGATGACTCAAAAACCATTCCGACGTACCGGTGTAATCGTTGCCGAAGGTCTTGAACGGTCTGAACGCCGCGTTCATCGCCTGGTCATTATTAAGCAGCGAATGCAACTGCCATCGGATTAGGTCGAGTTCCTTCTTTGTCAGCGTGCTAGCAATGCGACCTTCCGCAAGTAGGCGCTCGTGCAGCCCGTCCAACGTATACCCGTCCAGCAGCCCCTTCTTGTTTCGCACAACAGCCGTCTTGTTAAGAACTTCGTTGCGTTGTGCGCGACCGGTCACGGTCAGGAAGAATGTCGTGAAGAGGTGAACCGGCTTCATGTCTTTGGGTTCATAGCCCAGGGTCTGGGAGTGAATATCTTCTTTTTTCATATCGCCCGAGTGACCCGAATATACTGCGAGTGATCTTCAGAGATCTGGATGCGTGAGGTCGTCAACGTCTCTTGGTTATAGATGAGAAATTCGCTTGTCCTTTGCGGCTCTGCCTCATGTAATTGAGTCAGGAAGCTATCCAGCCGATTGAGATCCCGCTCTGGCAGCAGATGTCGCGGCAATCCTTTTTGCACACGGCGCAAGGTTTCGAAAAGACGGAAGTCGATTACGAGCCGATAGCGGTCACCGCCCTTGCGCAATTGTAGGGTGAAATGATCAGGCCGGTAGTCGAACGCACCCTCTAGTCGTTTCGGTAGACGCGGCAGCAACACATCGAAATCCGTTGTGTGGAAAAAGGCCTGGGCTACGAAGGCGCGCGAGGGTTGTTCGTGGTATCTGTGCCCAACCCACAGGTATAGTTTGCTACGGTGTTCGACCGATGCTGCCGGGCAATAGCAGAGATTAATCGCTTCCACGATTTGCTCGGCGACTTGGATACGCTGTCCGACCGACTGTTGGAGCAAATCGCGAAACTCCTGCGCAAATCCTCCCTGCAGAGTGAAAGTTTCCTCACCGGCGCGGTGCTCGAAGTAGAAGCGCCGCTTGATCGCGTCGAAAACGGCGCGACCTTCCCGCTGCGCCATTCGGCGCCGGTCGAGCGTCGGGACGGCTCGGTCGACGAACCAGTCTTCTGCGAATGTACCATCGGCGGACTCCAGCTTTAAATCCCAGCGTGGATGACTGACAGACGCGGGGTCTGCCCAACGGCGGAGATTTTCAACCAGCGACAGATTATAGTCCGTATCGAAAAGGCGTTCGGAATACCAGTCGGCGAAGCGTCCAGCGACAGCGGCCATTCCGTTGGGTTTGCCCCCAAACAATAGCCGAGCCATGACGATCCAGAGTTCACGTACGGTGGCACGGTGGCCCAATGCGCGCAATTGATCGAACAGGCCAAGCAGACGTTTCCGCACAATCTCATGCGAGAGGCGACCAAAGCTCTCCGTGAAATTCAGATCTGCGTTGCTCTTCGCGTAGGCGGCTAATGCTGGATTCTTCAGGAGCCGATCAAGAATTGCCCCGGCGAAGTCACTGTGTAGAGGATTGCGTAGGCTGAGATCAACGACTATTACTTTGCCGTGTTCCGTCTTTGCTTTCTCGGCGGTGGTCGCCGCCCCATAACTCAAACGCGTGCGGCATTGCCGATCGACTTCCGCCAGAACCGGAAGATCATCTGGCTTACGCCGTCCATGTTCGCGCATCAGATACAACGGATATTCGTTTGCGGCGAGGCAATAAGGTCGATTCAATCTGCGAGCCTTGCGCCATTCATTGAGAATCGGCGCAATCTTGGTATGGTCCATCGCGGCCGAAGCGTCATACTGCACGACAGCATTGAACCGCTGAAGTTCGGGCTCCAATCGTCGAAGAAGGTGCGTTTTGCCATCCCCGGCATTGCCTGTCAAAATGATACTGTAGCCCCTGCGCACGCGGTCGACTAGAAACTGGTCCAGATCTTGTGCAATATGAAGTGACCCTAGCTCGTCTTCGCCAAGTACGTCGGAACACACCTCTGGACCGCCGAACGCGATCGACCGCCAAAACTCGATGACTTTGTTCACCTCCGCAGTTACGGGTTTGTGGCGTGGCGGCGTATTCGGCGGCGATGGTTGATCCCCACCGCCATGGTTACCTACTGGAAGATGATCCGACAATTTCCAACCGGAAACTGATCGAAGCGTTTCCAGCGCCGGGGCATGCTCCAATCGCATAGAGAGCCACCTTGTCGTCCAGTAATCTGCGATCCTCTGCGTTGCGTCAAGATAGCGTTGCGGGTGGCGCAAATAACTTGGAAGTGGCGCTTTCTTGCCCATTAAGAAATCGGCTGTCCCAGGAAACATCTGTACGCCGAATACCCGCCGTTGTTGGTGATGGACCAGCAGATGTTCGGCCTCGAAACCGAGCATCTGCAAACCAGCGCGTAGTTTGCGTAGGCGCGGACTGAACCCCTCACCGAAAACGCTATTGACTTCTTGATAGCCGTATTCATGCTCGAGAACTGCTTCGACCGAACGCACAGTCTCCGGGGAAAACTGCACTGTTCCATACCCGGTTGTATTCCCCAGCGACTGATACCGAAGTTCCGGCTGGTCCGGCGCGATGATTCCAGCCGGAAGTTTCAATCGTTCATATTGGCTGCTGCCTTCGGAAAACAAACTGGTGGTTCCCAAGTAAACCAACGTGCTGTCTTTCTGGCGCCGCTCATTCTTCAATTGCGAACTGATGATGGAAGCCTCTTTGCCGTAACGCTTCTGATAGTCCGCAGCCACTTGGGGACTTAACATCAAAAGCGCGACGAGTTTGCCAGCCAAAATCGGATTGTAAGGCGGTATGGCCCCACACGTCGTCAACTCGAGCATGTTTGTCCCGACGCGCTCGCTCTTCACAGAAAGCAGCGCGGTGTGGACAGCGGTCATCACTTCTTCTCGGGCCGCGCAAACGGCAAGAGATTTCGGATCGACGAAAGCCTTTGCGTGGCGCAGAAGCGTCATTTTGGCATCAAGCAGACGCGCGAGTTCAGCCGCCCTTTTTTTCGCTACAAGCATGCGGCGCGCGTGCGTCATCGCGCGATCTGTTAGCGGCTTGTCTTCGAGCTGTAGGACCTCATCCGAAACCGGCGGTTGTTCCGATTGCCCGCTTTCGTAGTCCTGGACTAGGTCCGGTACATCCCGGTGCTTGGTTATCAATTCCAAAGCATCACGGCGGATTTCGGCGAACTGTCCGCTCTGACGGCGCAAGCTGTCGATCAACTGTGCCGTCGGCTTCTCCAATTCGCGAGCGGTGCAGAGGCCCTTAGTCTCAATATGCGAAATCGCAATGTCGAGCTGGGCGTTCAGGTAAGCCAACATGGCTTTCAGCTCTTTGCCCGCCACAGCCTCTTCTGACGACGCAATTATCCGGGCGCGCGTAAGGAACGCTTCGCCGGTCCATCCGATGCGATCGTCTCGGACCTTGTTTTGCATCGCGCAATTATTCAGCGATGCAATTCCCATCACTGCATGATAGGGATGGGCTCCGTCCCGGATCAGATAGAGCAGTTGTCGACCCGGTATTGGCAGTTGCGGAATGCACCAACTGTATCGGAAGTAGCGCCAGACATCCCCTAAAAGAAGATTCGTGAATTCGTCGCGTTCGCCAGAGACCACGAGTTGCAGGTACGGTTTGACGGCACCCTGAAGAGCTTCGACACGCTTTGGGCCCTTAGCGTGGAGCGCCGATTCCAATCTTTGGGCTACCTCCCGACCATCCGCGATCAGCAGGCCAATCGACTTCGACTTCGAAGACTTCGCGGGCTGCTCCATCTGAGAAATGAACTTACGGACAGAGGGGCTTTCGAATTGCTGGGTCAGGAGCGGCTGTAATTCGCTGCGCACCAAGCTTTTTCCGCGTTGAATTTCTTGCTGTGATAGCGAATGTTGCAGCGTTGCATCGGGTGATTGGAGTTCGATCCCAAAGCGATCTTCCGCCACCGTCCAGCGAGCTTTCGCCAAATCAATAAGGACACGGGCACAAGCCTTGTACCTGTCGCGGTCGCCATTCATCCCAACTTGGTGATCGGCCCAAGAAGCCTCACGGTCGCTCAACTCGGTAATGCGGTCGCTCTGGTTTGAGCGCTGGCGACGCATAAGCTCCTGGCCCAAGGCGAAAAATCGCTCGGCGGCTATACCTTGGAGGCGTGGATGTATGGGCGAAATCATGGTTCCAAATGTGTGCTTCCAAGGACATTCCCGTCGGACGACCGCGATGCTTGACGGTCTATCGACTCGAAAAGATTGGAGCCCTTTCCTGCACAGTAAACCCTTTATCATAGCCTAGCAACCCAATCGATGTGAGACGCCTTCGAAGCAGGGTCTAAAACCCAGGGCTTCGCTGCTCTGCGTGTAGGGTATCGAACTGCGTGAACCCTACGCCTACGCTCTCAAGAACGACCGTTGGCCGCTATCTGGAAGTGGTAGTCAGCGAATCAAGTGTCAGGCGAAACGAGGGCGGTCGCGATTCGATACCGTCCACGCAAATGATGGACGACACGCCTCAGAACAAATGAGGCGCAGTACGGGACTTTACGTGCGCCTGTGGAAATCTCGATTTTCCACGGGACTTTGCGGGCGCTGAATGGCAGTCACGTACGGGACTCTGCGTGCGAGATCACGGGACTTTTCGTGCTCTCTCTATCCTGTATGGCCTGTAGGGGATACCAGTAGTCGGCTGGTGTAACGCTGTTGAAATGTTGAAAAGGTCTGATCTGGTTCGGACCGCGCCGCCCTTTGGCGGGAAAAAGACGGGCAGAGCCTGTGCCTGGAAAGATTTTGCAATCTAAGTAGCAATTCCTGTCACACGATTCAATCCTGAGGCATCTATGTAGAATCGCGGCGAAAGCCGTTCGGAGGACAGAGATGCGTGTGTGCCTACTTGCTTTGATGGTACTTCTCCCTTCTGTGGTCCGGGCGCAAGGCCCGGCTGAAGCATTGGCGAAGGCCGATCGATTGGCTGATCTTCGGGCCTGGGCCCGCGCCGAACCGTTGTTTATTGAGGCCGAAAAAGGGTTTACCCAGTCCGGCGATGCCCGCAATGCATTGCTCGCCAAGCTCGGACGCATTCGCGGGGAGTTGCCTCGCCGCTCCATCGCCGAAGTCTCTCAGGAGTTGGCTGACATTCTGGAATCTCCGTTGGCTGCGACCGACGACCGAATCCGTCTGAGGTGCCTGGTCATCAAGGGCGAGACCGACGAGGACTATGATGCGGTTCTGGCCGAAGAAGACTGGCGAGAGGCGCTTGTAGTCGCCAAACGTTTGAACGATTCGCTGTGGGTGAATCGGGCCAATGGCGAACTGGGCTTGGTCGCCGCCCTGCAAGGGAAAACAAGTGAAGGGCTGTTCCTCCTCGCCAGTGCACTAAAGAAGGCGGAAGAGGCAAAGGATCTCTCTTCTGTGGTTCGTTGGCTGAGCATTATCGGAACCGGCTTCATTCAGTTTGGCCGACCGGAGGAGGCGCTCAAGTATTTTGATCGAGCGCTTGCCGCGGGCGGTTCTGTGGATGAGTTGCGCTTCCCGCTGATGGCCTACTCCGGCAAGGTCAGTGCGCTCACAAAGCTTGGCCGGACCAAAGAGGCGAGAGAACTCCTGGCCACAACGATCACAGTGGCGCGAGAGCGCGAGAGCTTGGGCTATCAAGCCGAATTGCTCCGCGAGGACGCGCTTTTGGCTGAGGACGCAGGGCTGCGAGAGGAAGCGGTTGCGAAGCTCTTGCAGGCGCTAGGGTTCGCTCGAAGTGCTGCGGCAAACCGAATCATCGCCCAAATCTATCTCGACCTGGGACGGCTCCAAATAGCCCTTGGCCGCAAGAAGGACGGGGCCAATTCCTTTAGCGCCGGGGTGGAAGTTGCCAGGGCAATGCGCGAGCGCCTCCTAACGCCGCGGCTTCTGGCGAAGTTCGCCGAAAGTGAGCGCGGACAAGGCCGAGTTGAAGCGGCCCGGGCGTTATTGCAGGAGGCGAGCGAAGTCACGGAAGGACTCTTGGCTGGCGTATGGAGCCCATGGGTCAAATCCCGTCTTGTCGGAGTCATGGACGAGGTGTTTCTGGCGCGAGTTCGCGTGGAGCTCAGTATGAAGTCCAGCCCGGAGCGTCTCCTCTCAATAATCGAGCAAGCCCGCGGGCGCGCCATCACTGATTTGCTGATGGGGAGAGGCCAAGGCGAAAAAGCCAAGACGATGGCGGCGAAGGAGGGAGAGCGCCGCATATCGGCCTTACAATTTCGGCTATGGTCAGCGAAGAGCCCAGCTGCTCGGCAAAAGCTCCTCGATCAGATCTTTCAGGCGGAGTCAGACATGATGGCCGTGTCGATGCAAGCTGATCGCGACCGGCAGTTCCAAGGTAAACGAAGCCTGCTTCGGCTGGCGCAAATTCGGCAAAGCTTAGGGCCGGACGAGATGCTCCTCGAGTACGTGTTGGACGATCCGACGTCGGTTCTTCTAGTAGTAACCCGCGAAGGAGCTTCTATACAAAAGCTCCCGAATCGAACGCAGCTGAAGAAGAGCATGGATGATGCTTGGAAGGCAATCCAGTCCGGGCAGGAAATTGCCGGAGCCACTCAACTCTCCGAATTGGTTCTCGTTCCGGGCCTGGAATCCAAGAGCCGGCTGATTGTTGTTGCGGATGGTGAGCTAAATCGACTGCCCTTTGAACTGCTCCCGACCGCGGCTGGCTCAAAGCTCCTGCAAACCCATGCGATTTCCTACTCGCCATCCGCGACCGCGCTTTACCTCATTCGCCTCCAGATGCAACCGGCGTTGGGAAAAGCGGTTCTCGCGATAGCCGCATCGCCAGAGTCCCCAGCCATCTCAGCCAAGGCCACGTTTGGAAAAGTCGCGCGAGGAATCTACGACGTCGATGGGACAAGCTTGCCAAGCCTGCCGGCGGCCAAGGCGGAAGCGCAACTGACGGTTGATACCCTGTCAAATGCCGGGAACCGACTTCTCGTGGGAAGCGAAGCGACGGAGTCGGCGATCAAGGCGCTCCCACTTCGAAACTTTGCAGTCGCACATTTCGCGGCGCACGGATTGCTGAGTTCCAGCTTCCCTGAGCGTTCCGCACTAGCCCTGAGGCCAGAAGGGCAGGATGACGGGTTCCTACAAGCAAGAGAGGTGCTGGAATTGCGATTGCGGGCCAAGCTCGTGACGTTATCCGCCTGCAACACAGGCAGCGGAAAGCTTTTTGGGCAGGACGGAGTGTCCAGCCTGGTTCGCCCCTTTCTCGCGTCCGGAGCGCGCGCGGTTGTCGCCAATCTTTGGACTGCCGACGATACCTTCAGCCTGGCGCTGATGAAAGAGTTCTATCAAGAGCTTGCGCGTGGAAAGTCTAAGGCTGTCGCGTTGCAGCAGGCGAAGCTTACGATGATCCAGAAATACGGAAAAGCGGCCACGCCTAAGCTCTGGAGCGGATTCATCTTGTTCGGGGAAGGGTCCGAGCCCGTGGTGACCAACAAATAGGAGGCATAACCAATGACATCGCTCAATGAAGCACAGCGTCGAAAGATCTTCGAGAAAGTCGTCGCGACGACCGCAGCTAAATTTGCTGACCCGAGCATGAATGGCGTCGATTGGTCTCGCGTCGCCAAGGAGGCTGAAGGGTCGATTGTTTCGAGTGCCGATCTTGACGAATTCGAACGGCGAGTCAACGAGATGCTTCAGCGGCTTGGCACGAGTCACATTGGGTTCTTTCAGGGCGTTCGACCGAAAAGTCCGGGACGCATTGCTATCGCCGCTACCTTTCTGAAAGCTGAAACGAACGATGGGACACGCTGGATGTTCCAGGATGTCCATCCCGGAGGATTGGCGGCAAACGCGGGAATTGAGCCAGGTGACGTACTTCTCCAGTTGAACAACCAAGAGATTGTGCCTCCCGGCGCCGCTACGTTCTCTCTTGGTTCAGACCATGAAGCGGTCGTACGCAAGCGTGATGCCTCGACAGCTACCGTCACTTTGTCGGTCCCAGGGTCGCAAAGCAAGAAGCGTCCACTCATTGTTCCCGATCAGGTCGTTACGAGCAGAAGGCTAAACGGCACCACCGGCTACGTCCGCGTGAGCATGTTCCCCGGCATGCTCGGCATCGACGTTGCTCGGGACATGAGCGCGGCCGTCTCCGCCCTGGCGACCGAGAAGCTTGTCGTCGATCTTCGCGGCAACACCGGCGGCGGAATCGGCTGCCTAAGACTGATGAGCCTCCTCTGCCCAGACAAACGCGGCGCAGGCTATAGCCTAGGCCGATCACAGATCGAGAACCGGACTGCCAAAGAGGCACTGCCGGTATTCGACAAGATCCCTTCGAGCCAATGGGGAGTGATTCCGCTAATCGTGAAATTTGGCCTGGCGGGACGCTCCGTAGCCGTTTCGTCCGAGGGATTGGGCGCGGCACCGCATCACGGGAGAGTCGCGATCCTTGTCAATGAACATTCCGCCAGCGCTAGCGAAATGGTGGCGGCTTTCGCGTCTGAGTACGGGCTGGCGCGTTTAGTTGGCACAAAGACACCCGGAAAGCTCGTGGCGGCAAGCTCTTTCAAGGTCGGACACGGCTATCGCGTCGCTCTACCGGTCGGAGCGTACTATACGTGGCTCGGAACCAAGCTCGAAGGCCGAGGCGTCGCACCGGATATTCCAGAGTCAGTAACCGCGCAAGACTTAGTTGAGGGCCAAGACAGGCAATTGATGAGGGGACTCGAAATTCTGTCATGACCATGCCTTTTGCGCCCGGCGAAGATTAATCTTCACCGCTGCCACGCTTGGTAGCGATGACGTTGAGGCCAAACAGCCCTGAACGACGTTTCAATTGATCACAAATGCTGGCACTGACTTTCCAGCTCGAATGGATTCCAGAGTACGGTAGAGGACGTAGCTATGGATGAATCTACCAGTTGAAGAGCTTTTGGTGGCGCGGAACATCATGCCAGCAAGATAGGGCACCACAGAGCCGCTTGTAGGTCTCATTACGAACACTGGAGACCCACTAAGACCGCTGAGCGGTTCCTCCGATATGGCTGCGTCCGGGACCATCGTCAAATCGTGGAAGCGAATCGTATTGCAGTGTGCGCTTTCTGCCTGACCGATGTGTATGCCATCCGCAATCAGCCGCTGCTTTCGGATATGACTTTCATCATATTCGATGGACTGGATGCTCTTCGGGAATCCAGCCACGCAGAGCTCGTCGTTCGGAAGCAAATCAGGCACATGCCGTCTGAAGTGTAGATCAAACCACTGCGGCGTGACAAGAGTCTCTGGCGCGACGAGGGACCTGGCAACCTTCAACAGTATGAAATCCTTGTAATCGGTATCTTCCTCGTCGGGAATAATGGCAGCTCCAAATGCAGCTTCGAATGGAAGGAATTCGCGGCCACTTTCCTCGTAAGGCACCAGTAGCTCGTCGATCTGCCTTCCTTTGATGTTGTGTCGTGTCGTAGCCACATAGAAGTCGCCCATTGCTGCGATCAGAATGCCCGTAGCTCCAATGGTGTATGGGAAGCCGGTGTCTGAGTTCTCCCACATGAGCGGAACTGAGCATTGCACCAAATCGTCAATTTTCACTGCAACGTCTCGACAAGCAGCGTCCCTGTCTCATGTGGGCGGGCGACAATCGTTTCTCTTTTTCAAACAGATCACGATACTCTTCAGCGGTAAACTCCCATGCCTCTTGAAGCACATAGAGGTTGTCGTAGAGAATCCATATTAGGCGATCCCACCCGAAGGGCCTTTTTTCCTCGGTCTTTCTACTCACCAATGTCACTGGTGAACCAGGCTTTCCGCTCGGGCGGTTTGCCGTCACTTGATAACGAATACCGTTGCAAATGAAGTCAACATCTTTTGAGACAGCGGTTCGAGATACGCCAGCCGCACAATAGTCTCCCTCCTGCATGCCAACAAGCAGAGCTGCATCAACTTCCGAAATTGAATTTGTGATGCTAGGTGCGACGCCGAAGTAGTGCTCCCATTCGAGGGCAATCTCGACCAATCGAATCCGAAGTTGCTCAGTTTTTTGATTTTCGCTCATTAGTAACGATACGGCATTCGCATAACTACCTTCAGCTTGGCTGCGCGGGGCACCATCGGCCCGGCCTCCCGACAGATCTCTCGCCACCGATGGGGTCTTAAATCCTCGGGAGATGGTCAGAACCGACTCACAAATCGAGCCTGCGGTGACTGCATATTCGAGATCTCACCGCACCTGAATTGGGAAATAGCGCCAGTCTTCGGGCTCACGCTTGAGCGCGAGCGTGTAGCGGCCAGCTGGAATGCTGGTGAGATCGAGTTCTGTCGAAATGCTGGTAACCCCATCGGCAAGCTTCGCGACCGGCGCGGAAGTCATTTGGGGCGCAAGGTTACTATCCAGCAGCTTTAGGGCGTACTCGCCTTCCGCGGAAGCCACCGGCAGCACCAGGACTACGTTTTGACGACTACGGGACATGGCGAGAGGAGTCGACCCATTGGGACGCTCCTCACTCCGTACCGTCGCAAACGGCCGGAGGTCCAGAATCGTCGAAGGCAATTTCGCATTCGATTGAGCCACGATAGGCGATACCGCTTGTGACGGAGTCTGCATCGCGTACCAGACTGCGCCGGCCATTACGCAGAGAAGCGCGGCAGCCGCAGCCCACCAAGTCCAAACCCTTTTCGACCCATCCAGCGACGACACGCCGCGCTGTCGCTGCAGATCACGAATCGCTGAGTAGCATGGCGAGCAGTGAGAGACGTGGACGTACAGCGGGTCGCTGGCATCACGCCGCCTGAGAGCTAGTTCTTCAAGCTCCGCCGGAGACGGACATCCCTCACGATTGGGATTGGGGTTCGCATGCGCCAGCATGTCCTCGATTGGCCTAAAATCATCTTCTTGCGCCATGGAACCTCAGTAATTATAGGGTGTTTTGCCGAAAGTGAATCTCAAGAACTTGATCCTCCTGATCGAGATTTCCTTCCATTGCTCGACGAGTGGCGGAAGCGGTCCCGTATGCGTTGCATCATCTTGTCCACGGCGGCGGTGCTTATAGAAAGCGCGCTTGCCACCTCCCCGCTGGAGAACCCCAACGTCTTCAACGTTGCGCATCGCTGTTCCAGTTCGCTGAGTTGTGCGTAGATCTGTTTGGCATAGACCTGGTTGACTATCTGCTCGGGTGTGCCGACGCCAGTGGACATGGCGAGAAGTGTCTTTTCGCCGGCCGTGCCCGCGACCGATCCGTTAATGACCCTCTCCTCGGATCGGCGTAGTTCGGAAACTCCGAGGTTGTTCAGAATCGTCCATGCAAGCCCTTCGGGCCGTTCGATTCGCATCCCCTGTTGCTCTTCCTTAAAATAGAGCTGGCCAGCCCGATCAAACAGGTTGCGAAGAATGCTTTCGTCCTGGATCGTGTTGAATTTCAAGCGGAATCGCATCTCGAGCGGCAAGAAGATCGCATGAATGCGTTCGTCGAAGGGCTGCCCTGCTTCGTCAAGCAGTCTCAGCTTTGGCAATTCTCCCAAGGGTTCTTGCTGATTCATGCGGCAAGCCGACATTTTCGAGATTCTCTTCCCGCTGGTCAGGTTTCAATTTTCCTTTGCGTCTTACCCAGTAGAGGGCCGAACGGATGCTCCTGGATCTCTATTGGCAAGACGTCTTTCATCAACCGGCTCGTTTTGAAGAGACGCCGCACGGTGCGGGCATTGTTACAAGTGAATGCATTCTGGAAGCTGTCAATCTGTTGGCCGGACAAGACTTGGTTTATGCGTTTGAGTTGCGCCCCGGAGATCGCTTGTCAGTCGCCGTCTCGGCAAGCGAACACGTCGATTTGATGCTGTGTACCTTTGCAAATTACGAGCGCTGGCTTGACTCCACGGAGCAGGTGGGGGAGATAGAGGCCATTGAGGCAATGGAAAGCGCGACGGCCCTAGAATACGTCTTTCAATCGCCGAGCGACGACGAGATTGTTCTCGTGATCAGTTCGCCAATTAGCGGCACACAGGTTCTTGTGGAGGCTCACCACGCCTGACATAAACTCTGGGGTATTGCCGACGCGCACTGGCATGACACTCTCGCGCGGCATATCCTGGTCCCATGTACATTCCGGACAAAGTGAAGCGCCAACTCCGCTCTGAGATTGGATTTGGATGTCCGGTCGAGGGCTGCGGCAGCCCCTACCTTACGTACCATCACTTTGATCCGCCCAGACGAGTGAAAGAGCACAACGAACCAACTGGGATGGTCGCTCTCTGTCGA
>JALHNH010000023.1 GCA_022843625.1 Bryobacter sp.
GAGCTCGAACTGCTCCAGCAACTCATCTCTGTCGCCTGGCGTCGTCACCGAATCGCCGAACTCATCCAACTGCGCATTGACAAGGCCATCGATGCCACTCTGGCCGCATCAAACGGTCCACAATGCGCTCCAGACCTCACCCTCGAAGCCTTCGAAAAACTCGAAAACGAGAAACCCTCCTTCGCGCGGCAAGAGGCCCACGAGCTTCGCCTCGCCACCATCTTCCAGCGCACCCTCAGCCGCCTCCAGTCAATCCGCGATAAAAAAATCAGGAACGAAACCAAATTGGCCCGCGACTCTTTCTCTCTGGCTGCCTGACCCGGCGTTCGCCAACCACCCTCAACCCACCGCCCGGGACAGTCCAAAACGACGCCGGGCCTGCTCTTTGACATCCTGCCAGATCGCTTCAAAACAACCAAAGCCCGGCGTGTGTCCTAACGCGGCCCATCCTCATTGCGGATGGGCCGCAAGGCCAAATCGTGCCAGCGGCCCAGCGTAATCAATGCCACATTCGCTCCAACCAGCGCCAGAAACATATCCCATTGCGTATCCCAGACATCCCCTTGTGTCCCTAAAAACGCGGTCGCCGCCTCGCCCGTCCCCACCGCCGTCCACCATTCAATCAGCTCATAAAACGCGCTAAACGCAAGGCAAAAACACACAATCAGAAAGTACCGCCAACCAGTCCCGTTCACCACCCCGCGCCGGATAAAAATCTCCCGTGCCACCATCGCCGGCACGAAGCCCTGCGCAAAGTGCCCCAGCCGGTCGTAATGATTCCGCGCCAGCCCAAACGCATCTCGCACCCAGAAACCCAGCGGCACCTCGGCATACGTGTAATGCCCGCCCAGCATAAGAATCAGACAATGAATCAGGATCAACGCATAGACCAGATCCGTCAACCGGAAGCTATGGTAAGTGCGAACCAGCACAGCCATCCCGACAATCGCCGGCACCACCTCAAGAAACCAGGTAAACAGGTCCTTCGTACCCACAGCCGACATAACCAGCCCCACCAGCCAGATCGTCGCCATCACCCCGTGCCGAGTTTGCATCCTTCCATCTTAGGCCCCGCTCGGCCAGGCGCTCCGCACCCTTACTTTGGATCAAAAAAACAACATGGGGAAAAGGAGAAGGCATATAGTAATCTGAAGAATTCAAACTCTTATGTCTAAAACACCGATAACAGTCGCCCACGGCGACGGCATTGGCCCCGAAATCATGGCCGCAACTCTGCACATCCTTGAGGAGGCAGGGGCTCAACTCGACATTGAAACCATCGAGATTGGCGAAAAGGTTTACCTCAGCGGCAACTCCGCAGGTATCTCTCAAGAGTCGCTGGAGAGTCTTCTCCGCACCAAAATCTTCCTAAAGGCACCAATCACCACCCCCCAGGGCGGCGGATTCAAAAGCCTGAATGTCACCACCCGCAAGATGCTTGGCCTCTACGCCAACGTTCGGCCCTGCGTCGCCTACCATCCCTTCGTTGAAACCAAGCACAAAGGTATGGATGTCGTAATTGTTCGTGAGAACGAAGAAGATCTGTACGCCGGCATCGAGTACCAGCTCTCAGCCGACGTCTACGAATCTCTGAAAATCATCACCCGCCGTGGCTCCGAGCGAATCGTCCGTTATGCCTTTGAATACGCCAAAGCCAACGGCCGCAAGAAGGTCACCTGCTTTACCAAAGACAACATCATGAAGATCTCCGACGGCCTCTTTCATAAGGTCTTCGACGAGATCGCAGCTCAATATCCGGATATCGAAAATGAGCACTGGATCGTCGACATTGGCGCCGCCAAACTTGCCGATACGCCCGGCGTCTTCGACGTCCTTGTAATGCCCAACCTCTATGGCGACATCCTCTCCGACGTCGCAGCGCAAATTGCCGGTTCAGTAGGCCTCGCCGGTTCTTCCAACATCGGCATGAAATACGCCATGTTCGAAGCCATCCACGGATCGGCTCCCCGCCGCGCCGGTCAGAACCTCGCTAACCCGTCCGGCCTCCTGCTCGGTGGCGTCATGATGATGGCCCACATCGGCCAGGCCGATGTAGCTCAACGCATCCACAATGCATGGCTCAAGACGCTCGAAGACGGCACTCACACTTACGACATCTTCAAAGAAGGTATTTCCAAAACCAAGCTCGGCACCAAAGAATTTGCCCAGGCCGTTGTCGCCAACCTTGGCAAGATGCCTGAGACCCTCAAAAGTGTCGCCTACAAGACTCTACCCCCTCTCCCAGAGCCGCCCTTGCCCGTTTACAACAAGATCGATCAGGTTGGTGTGGACATCTTCGTCAACTGGTCCAAAGGCGATGCCAACGAACTCGGTGGTCTCATCGAAAAGCTTGGCACCGACAAGCTCAAGCTCATCTTCATTTCCAATCGCGGTACCAAAGTTTACCCTGGCGGCCTCGCCGACACCGTCAAGGCCGACCAGTGGCGTTGCCGATTTGAAGGCAAGCTCGGTGAAATCGACCAGCGCGATGTACTCAACCTCTACACCAGCTTCGTAAATGGTGGCTTCGCCATCATCAAATCCGAAGGGCTCTTCTATTTCGACGGCCAGCGCGGTTACTCGCTCGGCCAGGGTCAGTAAGCGTCCATGTCCACGGCTCCTCCGCGCGTCGCGGTCATTATGGGTTCCAAGTCCGACTGGGAAACGATGCGCCATACCGATGACATGTTGAATTTCTTCAACGTGCCTCACGAATGCCGCATCGTCAGCGCCCACCGTACTCCGGAATATATGGCCGCATACGCGAGAGAAGCCGAAGAACGAGGCATTGAAGTCATCATAGCCGGGGCCGGTGGCGCTGCCCACCTCCCCGGTATGGTCGCCGCTCACACCCTCGTCCCTGTCCTCGGTGTCCCTGTCGAATCACACGCGATGAAGGGTATTGACTCTCTCTACTCGATTGTTCAAATGCCGGGAGGCATCCCTGTCGGCACTCTGTCCATCGGGCGGGCAGGTGCCAACAATGCCGCCCTTCTTGCAGTCGCTATTCTCGCCAATCACGATCCCGAACTCCGATCCAAACTTCGCGCCTTTCGCAAAGAACAAACCGACAAAGTACGCCGCGAAACACTCTCATGAAACCCATCCTTCCCGGTGCCACTATTGGCATCCTCGGCAGCGGCCAACTCGGCCGCATGTTCGCCATGTCCGCTCGGCGCCTCGGTTATCACATCCACGTCTTCTCGCCCGACAGGCACTCCCCAGCCGGCCAGATCGCCGATAAAGAATCCGTCGGTGACTACGACGATCTCGACGCTATCAAGGCCTTCGCGAAGAAGGTGGACGTCGTCACTCTCGAATTCGAAAACATCCCCGTTGCCGCTGCCGAAAAAGCCGAAAAACACGCCCCTCTCCGCCCCGGGCCGAACGTCCTGCATACCACCCAGCACCGCCTCCGCGAGAAGACCTTTCTCAAGAGCAACAACTTCCCGGTCACCGGCTTCATCGCAATCGAAGACAAGCTCCCCGAGAGCCCCAACTTCCCGGCCATCCTCAAAACCGCCGGCTTCGGCTACGACGGCAAAGGCCAGTTCAAGGTGAACTCAAACGAAGAACTCGCCGACGCCTGGCACAAGCTCGACAAACAACCCTGCGTCCTCGAAGCCTTCGTACCCTTTGAGCGCGAACTCTCCGTAGTAGCCGCCCGCGGCCTCGACGGAGCCTTTGCTCATTACGGGGTACTGGAGAACGCTCACGCAAACCACATCCTGGACATTACCACCGCCCCGGCGCTAATCCCCGCCAAAGCCTACAAAGACGCCATCGAGATCACCGAAGGCATCTTCAACAAGCTCGACATCATCGGCACCACCTGCGTCGAGTTCTTCTATAAATCCGATGGCACGATCATCGTCAACGAGATCGCCCCCCGGCCTCACAATTCCGGCCACCTCACCATCGATGCCTGCACCACCAGCCAGTTTGAACAACAGCTCCGCGCCGTCTGTGGCTTGCCTCTTGGCAGTACTGACTTTCACTCTCCAGCCGCCATGGCCAACCTCCTTGGAGACCTCTGGCAACCTACACCCAACTGGGCCGCCATGCTCCAGTTCCCCGACGTGCACCTGCACCTATACGGCAAAGAATCGGCCCGCCCAGGCCGCAAGATGGGCCATGCGACTGCCCTCGGCAAATCCGGTGTTCACGCCGCCGGCATCGTAAGGGCCGCCCGCCAGGCGGCCTCCGCCTGAAAGCTCCGCCCCTCAAACTCAAGCCTCCGCGCATGAAGCCGTAAGGCTTCCCCGCCCCGCCCATAAAGCCGGTCCCCCACAATCGGATGACCCAGATGCGCACAATGAATTCGCAACTGGTTCGTCCGCCCGGTTACCGGCTCAAGCTTCACTAAGGTCCTTGTCCCCAGCCGCTCCTCCACCCAAAGACGCGACAACGCGGGCTTCCCTGAATCCCGGACGCCCCAGGCCGGCGTGGCTTCAGCATCCCTTCCAATCGGAGCATCGATCTCAATCGCATCGATCTCAACAATGCCTTCCACGAGAGCAAGATATTCCTTCTTCACCCGCCCTCCGGCCCAGGCCCGGGTCAGGACGCCCAGCGACGCCTCTGTCTTGGCAACCACTAACACCCCGCTCGTCTCCTGATCGAGCCGGTGGGGGAACCAGAACCTTGCCCCCTTCAAGTGCCACGTCAGGGCATTAGCGAGAGTCCCTGTCTTTACATGCATCGTCGGATGCACCAGCATTCCCGCCGCCTTATTTAAGACGATCATCCCCTCGTCTTCAAACAGCACTTCCAGAGCAATCTCCTCTGCCCGCCGCGCCGTCGCCGCCTCAAGATCAACATCAATCGATATGAGTTGCCCTGCCCGCAACTTCCGCCCCCAGTTCACGACTACCTCGCCATCCAACAGACAGAAGCCCTTGTACACGCGCGCCCGCAAGTACATTTGACTCAATCCGCCAAATCGCTGCGCCAGGAAGCTCTTTACACTCAGGCGTTCCTCTTCTCGCGCGACAATCAGTTCCATGAATGAAGTATCCGACGTTCGGGACTGGCTCAGGGCCTCCCCCCGCGTCATCGCTCTCACCGGAGCAGGCATGTCGGCCGAATCCGGCATCCCCACCTTCCGCGGGCTCGACGGACTCTGGCGCAACTACAACCCCCAGGATCTCGCCACTCCCGAAGCCTTCGAACGCAACCCGACCGTGGTCTGGGAATGGTACGACTGGCGCCGCGGCCTCATTGCAGCCGCAGAACCCAATCCCGGCCACTACGCCCTCGCCCAACTCGAAGCCACCAATCACGTGAGTATCATCTCGCAAAACGTAGACGGCCTGCACACCCGCGCCGGCTCCACCCACGTCATCGAAATCCACGGCAGCATCTGGCGTACTCGCTGCACCTCATGCGATCGTACGCAGAGCAACCTCAAGCCCCACCTCACCACTCTCCCGCCGCTCTGCGAAGATTGCGGCCAGCTTCTCCGCCCCGGCGTCGTCTGGTTTGGAGAAAACCTCCCGCCCATGGCCTGGGAAGCCAGCGTCGAAGCCGTCTCCACCGCCGACATCCTTCTCGTCATCGGCACCAGCGGCATCGTCTACCCTGCCGCTCAACTCGTCCCAATCGCCAAAGATGCTGGCGCAAAGGTGGTAGAAATCAACCTCGAAGCCACTGCCCTCTCCTCACAAGTCGACGCCACTTTATTGGGCCCGAGCGGTCAAATCCTTCCAAAACTGGTTCAATAGTAAGAGAGACCTTAATTCATGCGAGTAGCCTACTTTGACGCATTCTCCGGCGTAAGCGGAGACATGACCGTCGGTGCCCTGATCGATGCCGGTGCCGACGCTCAAGCACTGATCCATGGTCTCGAACACCTGAGGCTTGGTGCAAATTACAAAGCCACCAAAACGGTCCGCTATGGCATCACCGCCACCAAGTTCGATGTCCTGATCGGTGATCAGCCGGCTGATCATGTCCACGACCATCACCATCACCATGATCACGACCATACCCACGAGCAACCTCACGACCACAGCCACCGCGGGCTCACCCAGATCCTCGAACTGATCGACAAGGCCAGGATCCCCGCCCCGGTGAAAGCCTCTGCCAGCCGCGTCTTCCAGGTGCTTGGCGAAGCCGAATCTTCCGTCCACGGGATTCCAATCGAGAAGGTCCACTTCCATGAAGTCGGTGCAGTCGATTCTATTGCCGATATCGTTGGGGCCTGCTACGGCCTGCACCTCTTGTATGTCGACGAAGTCTACAGCGCCCCGATCAATGTCGGCTCCGGTACAGTCAAAGCTGCCCACGGCATTCTCCCTGTACCTGCTCCCGCTACGGCCCTCCTGCTGAAGGGCAAGCCGATTTACGTCGACGGGCCCGCCGTTGAACTCACTACGCCCACCGGTGCCGCTATCCTCGCCGCCCTCGCCAAGGGCTACGGCAACATGCCGACCCTGAGCATCAGTTCGCTCGGCTACGGTGCTGGCACAAAAGACTTCCCCAATCGCGCCAACGTCCTGCGCATCACCATTGGTGACAGGCTCGAATCGGTAGAAGCCCAGACTGTCCTGCTCATTGAGGCCAACATCGACGACTCATCCCCGCAGGTCCTCGGCTACACCATGGACCAGCTCTTCCTCGCCGGTGCCCTCGACGTCACGCTGACGCCGGTGCTGATGAAGAAGAACCGCGCCGGCCACATTCTCACCGTTGTCGCCAAGCAGGAGGATAAAGACGCCCTCTCCAACCTGATCCTGCGTGAGACAACAACGCTCGGCCTGCGCATCTCCAGCGCCGAACGCCGCACCCTCCCGCGCGAATTCACTGAAGTCAAAACCCCCTACGGCCCCGTCCGGATCAAGGTCACCGCCAACGGTTTCGCCCCTGAATTCGACGACTGCCAAGCCCTTGCGCGCGAGAAGAACGTCCCCCTAAAGGAAGTCCTCTCAGCCGCTAATTTTGCATACCTGAAGACGAAAGCCTAATGTCCAAGTACTACCTCACAACGCCGATTTATTACGTTAACGCTGCCCCGCATATCGGACACACTTACACGACGCTGGTCGCCGATACCATCAAGCGCCTCAAGGCCATGCAGGGCATTGAAGCCTACCTCGTCACCGGCACCGACGAGCACGGCCAGAAGATCGAACGCGCCGCTGCCAAAATCGGCAAGACGCCTCAAGAATACACAGACCTCATCTCCGCCGAATTCGAACAGACCTGGAAGCAACTCGGCCTCTCGATCGACAAGTCCCAACGCACCACCTCGCCCCAGCACGCCGCTGCCGTTGCCAAGCTCTTCGCCGCCTGCGACGCCGCCGGCTACATCTACAAAGGCAGCTACACCGGCTACTACTCGGTCACCAGTGAAGCCTTTGTTGCTGATGCCAAAGAAGGCGATGTCGACCCGGATTCCGGACAGCCGCTTGAACTGGTCACCGAAGAGAACCTCTTCTTCAAGCTCTCCGCCTTCCAGGACAAGCTCATCGAATTGCACGAAACGAATCCACAGTTTCTGCAGCCCGATAGCCGCCGCAACGAAGTCCTGGCCTTCCTGAAAAACGAAAAACTGCAGGACCTCTCAATCAGCCGCACCACCGTCAAATGGGGCATCCCCGTGCCTGAGCATCCCGGCCACGTCTTCTATGTCTGGTTCGACGCCCTGATGACCTACTGGTCTGCCGTCGAAGGCACTGACCTTTGGCCCGCCGACCTCCATCTGATGTCCAAAGAGATCGTGCGCTTCCACGCCATCTACTGGCCCGCCTTCCTGATGGCTGCCGGTTGGCCCCTTCCCAAGCGCATCTACTCGCACGGCTGGCTCCTCTTTGAAGACAACAAGATGTCCAAGAGCCGCGGCAACATCGTCCGTGCCACCCCGATCCAGCAGGTTATGGGCTTTGATGCCCTGCGTTACTTCCTGCTCCGTGAGATCCCCTTCGGGTCTGATGGCAGCTTCAGCTTCGATGCCCTGGTTGCCCGCTACAATTCAGACCTGGCGAACGGCCTCGGCAACCTGCTGAGCCGCACACTATCGATGATCCTGCAATACCGCGAAGGCAAAGTCCCTGCCCCGGTGGAAGCGGACGCCTCGGCCATCCCGGTCGCCCTGGCCCACTACGAAAACTTCGAGTTCCACAAGGCGCTGGAAACCATTTGGCGCTGGATCGGCGACCTCGACAAGTACATCGTCGAGAACGCCCCCTGGAAGCTCGCCAAAGACTCCTCACCAGAGGCTCAGGCCCGTCTCGACGCCGTTCTCTATCGCTGCTTCGAGAGCCTCCGCCTGATCACTGCCCTGGCCGCTCCGGTGATCCCCGAATCTGCCGCCAAGATCGCATTGCAACTGAACATTCAGGGGCCGCTTACCTGGGGCCATACGCCGCAAGGCCATGCCATCGGTGAGATTTCGCCCATCTATCCGCGCCTCGACGCGAAGGTCGCTATCGAACAGATGAAGATGCTCGAGAACGAAGAACTCGCCCGCCAGAATACCTTGCTCGGCA
The DNA here is from genome assembly GCA_022843625.1 of Bryobacter sp. GTDB lineage: Bacteria > Acidobacteriota > Terriglobia > Bryobacterales > Bryobacteraceae > Bryobacter. Next base: position 8,490 of record JALHNH010000023.1, read on the forward strand.
AGGTGGAAGAAGCCCCAGTCGTTAACATCCCCCCGATCGCCGAGACCATCTCCATCGACGACTTCGTCAAGGTCGACCTCCGCGTCGGCATCGTCCTCAGCGCTGAAACCGTCAAGGGAGCCGACAAGCTCCTCCACCTCAAGATCGACATCGGTGAGCCTACCGGCCCGCGCACCATCGTCGCCGGCATCGCCAAGGCCTATTCCCCGGAATCGCTGATCCAGCGCAAAGTGGTAATCGTCGCTAACCTCGCTCCGCGCAAACTCAAGGGCATCGAGAGCCAGGGAATGATCGTCGCTGCCAGCCTGGGAGGCGGCAGCCCGGCCCTCGCCTCATTCCTCGAAGAAGTACCCGTAGGAGCGCGTCTGAAGTGATCGACAGCCACTGTCACGTAGACAGCGAACAGTTCGATTCCGACCGCGAGGCTGTGATAGCCCGCGCCCTCGCTGCTGGGGTAAGTACAATGCTTGCCATTGGAACCGGCGAAGGCCCCCCGCACCTGGACGCCGCAATCCAGCTGGCTGACAAGCACGAGGCATTTCTCGCCACCGTAGGCGTGCACCCGCACAGCGCCGTTCGTGTCACACCTGAAACATATCCTGAGCTAAACCGGCTTGCGCGGCATCCAAAGGTTGTGGCCATAGGTGAAATCGGTCTCGACTATCACTATGACTTCTCGCCTCGCGAGGAGCAGCATGAGGTGTTCATCAGACATCTCCAACTGGCCAAAGAACTTCGACTTCCGATCATCATCCACACCCGCGAGGCCTGGCGTGACACGATAGACATCCTCAAAGAACATTGGGATACCGCTCTGGGAGGTATCTTCCACTGCTTCAGCGAAGGTGTTGCAGAGGCCGAAGAAGCTCTCGCAATGAACTTCCACTTCGGTCTGGGTGGGGTGCTTACTTTTCCCAAGGCGGAGAAGCTGCGCGAGGCTGCCAGTTTCATCCCGCTCGACCGGATTCTGCTCGAAACTGATGCGCCTTACCTTGCGCCAATCCCCTACAGGGGCAAGCGTAACGAGCCCGCCTACGTCGTAGATACGGCAAAGCGCCTTGCTGCCCTTCGCGGCCTAACTGTGTCGGAGCTCGATGAGCTCACCAGCCAAAATTTCCGCCGGCTATTCTCGGCTAAACTGGAGCAACCGTCATGAAGACGCTGACCCAAGCTGTCTCGATGAAACAAATTCTCGACCTCGTTCGAGACGACCTCGCCCGTGTCGAAAAAGCAATTGGGCTCGAAACTGTCGGCTCTATTGCTGCTGTAAATACAATTTCTCACCATATGCAGTCTGCCGGTGGCAAGCGTCTCCGCCCTATCCTGTTGCTGCTTTCCAGCCGCCTGGTGTCTGCAAACACCGAAACGACCAGTGAGGCAATTCAGTTGGCCGCAGTTGTGGAGCTGATCCACACCTCAACGCTGGTGCACGATGATGTCATTGACGACGCCAAAACCCGCCGGGGTCAGGCCAGTGCGAACGCTTTATGGGGAAACCAGATGAGTGTCCTCGCAGGCGACTGGCTTTATATGCAGGCGTTTCAGATCGCTATGCGCCAGCGCAACTTCTCGATCCTGGACGTCCTGATCGGCCTTACGCAAACCATGGTGGAAGGTGAGTTCCTGCAAATGGACCGCCTCGGTAGAATCGATATCTCAGAAGCCGACTATATGGAGCTGGTGGACCGCAAAACCGCAAGTCTCTTCAACGCCTGCTGCCGTCTTGGTGCCATGGCCGGTGGGGCAAACGACACCCAATCCGCGCGTCTTGGTGAGTTTGCCTGGAACCTGGGAATGGCTTTTCAATTGATCGACGACATCCTCGACTTTACTTCCAAAGAGACCATTCTCGGCAAGCCTGTTGGAAACGATCTTGCAGAAGGCAAGGTTACCCTACCGCTGCTCTACTCCCTGGTTGACACCACCCGCGAAGAAACCCGCATGATTGAAACGATCCTCAAAGATCGTAACTATGACCGGGTTCCCTTTTCCGCTGTTCTCGAAATCATCGAAAAGTACAAGGGCGTAGAAAAAGCACATGAACGTGCGCAACAGTTTACCGCTCGGGCTCGTCAGGTAATTGACACGTTTCCCGAATCCCCTTACAGGAAGGCGGTGTTAACGATCGCCGACATCATTACTGAACGAGATCGTTGACACCCAATGAAAAAGTTAACAATAGCCCTGGCCCTGATCCTGATCTCAGGACTGGGGCTTTTTTATTACCTAACGAGCAGGGCCAAGCAAGATTGGGAACCACTTGCGCGCCAGCGGCTGATCGCCTACCTCGAAGAAAGATTTGACAGTAAAGTTGAAATTGGAGAATTAGACTTCCGGCATCTCGAAGGCACTCGAATCGAGGCAATCGGCAAGAATTTTAAACTTCGCTTTCAGCATCGAACCGATATTGCGCCAATCATCGCATTCGACCAGATCACCCTGGAGTCCGACATTGTCACTCTCTACAACGGCCCGAGGGTTGTAAACCGTGTCGTTCTCAAAGGACTGAAGCTCACCATTCCTCCCAGGGACGAGCGCCCCAAACCACAAGCGAGCACTCCCTCTTCCAACCCTGTGATCGTCGAGACCATTATTGCCGACGGGGCTACATTGCAGATTCTGCCAAGTAAGGCCGGCAAAGCTCCGCTGGACTTTGACCTCACCAGGCTGACACTCAAGAGCAACGGTGCCGGCCAAGCTTTCTCGTACGAGACAACACTTACGATTCCAAAACCACCCGGCCTGGTGACGGCCAAAGGCAACTTTGGTCCCTGGAATGGCAAAGACCCTCGTCAGACCAAACTGGATGGTACTTACAACTACGTGGATGCCGACCTCGGAGTCTTCAAGGGGATCGCAGGCACGATGGCCTCCACCGGCACTTTCGCAGGAGCACTGGAAACCATCGATGCCGAAGGAGAATGCCGGGTTCCGAACTTCCGCCTTTCGATGGCCGACAACCCCGTACCTCTGACGGTCAAATATAAGGCGCTTGTGGATGGAGCGGATGGCGATACCTACCTCAAGCAAATCGACGCGCGGCTAGGGAACACGTTCTTCACAGCTAAGGGAGAAGTGGTTGGTCTGAAGGGTCATCCGGGCCGAGCCATCAATCTGAATGTCGTGATGCCGAAGGGCAAACTTCGTGACATTCTCAGGCTCACTATAAAGTCGACGAAACCTTTCCTTGAAGGGACTGTGAACCTGAAGTCGAGTATCGAGATCCCGCGCGGCAACGTAGACGTGGTTGAGAAGCTTAAGCTCAAGGGCCGCTTTGAAATCCGGGAAGCCAACTTCACATCCAAGACCATACAGGACAAGATCGATGGCCTCGCCAAGCGCGGATCGGGCCGACCGAAAGATCAGGAACTGGACAACGTGCCAGCTACTTTCAATGGCCAATTCCAAATGGCTGAAGGCAAGCTCGACTTTGAACCCGTTGTCTTTGTTGTGCCTGGGGCGCTCGTTGACCTCACCGGCTCCTACGAAGTCGAACCCGGCACGCTGGACTTCCACGGCTCCCTCAACCTCGACTCAAAAGTGAGCGATACCTTCACCGGCTGGAAACGCTGGGCGCTGAAGCCCTTTAATCCGATATTCTCGAAGAACGACGTTGGAACATATCTCCCCATCAAGATCACCGGTGATAAAGACAATCCGCAGTTTGGGTTGGATCGCGGTAATAACGCTACCCCTGCTGGCGGGTCTCGGAGGCTTCCCTGAAAAAGCTGAGTTCTATTTTCTGCGTCTGGAATACACCGATGCACCGTTCGTGCGCCGCCCCTGGGGCCGTGGCTGGTGGATGCAGGACATGCCCGAGGCCGAGATCCATTTCACCAAAGGTATCGAGCGCCTTACTCGCGTGCACATAGGCGAGATCCGCCACACTCCACTTACAGATAACCGAATCTTCGATTACCCGTGGATATACGCGACCCAAGTAGCCTGGTGGGATCTCTCCGAGCCTGAAGTAGTCCGGCTACGTGATTATCTAAACCGAGGTGGGTTTCTCGTTGTAGACGACTTCCATGGAGACCGTGACTGGGAACTTTTTGAAGCCTCGATCACCAAAGTGCTTCCAGGCAAACCCATCCTCGACATCACTGACGACGACCCGGTCATGAACCTAGTCTTTGAGATCAAGGAGCGGACATTCATTCCCGGCTTGCGCCATCTGCGCCGAGGTCCGGGCGGCACCACCACGGTTCAACCAACCGCCATCCCTCCGCGCTGGCGTGCAATCTACGATGACCAGGGACGTATGATCGTTGCCATCAACTTCAACATGGATATTGGCGATGCCTGGGAGCATGCCGATATGCCTGAGTATCCAGAGCAGATGACCAGCCTCAGCTACCGCTTCGGCATCAACTACATCCTGTACTCAATGACTCATTAGCCTGGGACGCGCAAAGAACTCACTTTCCCAAACACTAATGCCGCCGGGGGCAATCCCGCTGAGTGTCACGATCGCCACCCGCGCATGTACAATATTCGTTCCTTCCTGCTCCTCCACCTTTACGCTTTGAAAGCCTCTGACTTTCCGCCCGGACACAACGTGCTCTCCACGCAAGACAATGCCGCCATTCAGCTCTTCTTGCTCAAATACTTCACCCCTCCGCAGACCCAGCGCAAAAGAGCCCTCGATCACCTCGACACCAGCCGCTGCGTTCACTTCGTGGCGATGGCGCTCCGCCTCACCCTGGAACAGGATTACCGACCTCACGTCAATTCTTCGTCCTCCCAGCACCGCCCACCAAACCCTATCGATTCCTTCACTCGTCAACTCCGCCTTCACAATCCCTGCTCGCCCGGCCATCGCACCGGTCGATGTATCTCGAAACACCAGTGCCGCATCCACTGCACAACGATCTTTCTCTGTCACGATGCAGAAGGGAAAATGGCTCGAGTAGCTTAGCTTGGTGTACTTGTCCCGGTAACTGGCCTCATGATGCCCGTTGACACCGTGGCTCCATCTCACCTCCCCGCTTTTCTGATAGCCGCGCAATTCCATCTTGAGGCCCTCAAAACGGACACGGAATGAACGCTGCTCTACCGGAAGGGGCCTTTCTTTATCACGCCAAAAAGAGGCGTTTTTCGGAATTAGGAATAGGGCAAAGGCTTGCATTCCCCAGTAAGGATGCCCATTGTCGATGTAGCTTTCGCACACCGCACGCGTCCCATCTGGACTCAATGTTTCCCTTAACTTTCCACGCTGCGAATCGTAGGCACCCATGGCCCAAAGCGCATCCATGTTCTTGCGAACAAGCCGCCTCAGCATTCCGCCCGAGTGCGGCCATAGATTCTGTTCAGCCGCCAACACCAACGGCGTCAATACACCCCAGCGGTAAATGAGCGAGCGGCCGAAAAGTACATGACTTCCATTCGCGCCGAAGAAATTCGGAGCCTTTTGCAGGAAGGCTTTTAATCTCGGGCTGAACTTTGCAGCCCAGTCCGGATATCGGGCCCCCACCATTTTGTTCCAGTACAGAAAGTGACTGGCAAAGACCCAGAAGTTGTAATAGTCGTAGACGGCTTCTCCTTTCGAATCGCTGTACCAGCCATCGTCACCCGGTGCCGCCAGCGTGTCGAGAAAAGACAGGTCAGCCATCATCTCCTTCTCATCGCCCGAGAACTCTTTCCACCTGGCTGACAAAGCAAGCCGGGCAGCGTGGTTCACCGCCGTAAACCAGGCCCAGTTATTGGATCGCACTGGCACCTTAGTACAACTGGCGAGCCAGGCCTGGATATTGCTGCGCTCTTCGCTGGTCAGCAGGGGCAGCACTTGATCGGCCACCAGCCACAATGCCCAAGCCACGATCGAAGCTTCCACCTGCCGCTGTTGCTGTTTGTCAGGCGAAGCTCCCCAATAGTCCCGATGTAGAGGATTCATCGCATTGCGGAACGTATCGCGCAAGACATGCAACAGATCAATGTTCCTGCCATCCACTGTGACTGCCTTAGGCAAACGCCCTGAAGCTACCCACGCCGCGATAGCAGGCAGCATTCTTGTCACCGAATCATAAGTCTTGCCCGAGGTCGCGACGGCTCCGGGCAAGACCAACCCATCCTCGAAATCACACACCGCAAAACTATCTGAGCTGCGCAGGCAATTCTTCAGATACCCGTTTAGAATCTCAAGAAACCACTTTTCAAACGGATCTGCCAAGGGCTGGGCAAAACACGCAGCAGCGGCGAAGCTAATGGTCTCTCGACGTGTCATGGCTTAAAGCTAACATTTGCTTTGGCTACTTCTTCTTAAACTTCTGCGCAGGTCCCTTCGCATTCGGATCCATCGTCATCACGTATTCCTCGCCAACCACCCTGAAATCCATCATCACCTGTTCCCCCACACCAGGAATTTTGCGGTACAACCAACTGGCACGATCTGGATGCATTTCAATTTCGTCGGGAGGGCCAAACATGATGTAGATCCGTCCCCGATCAGTTTTCCAGCCCTCGATCTTGGAAGCAAACTTCTGATTCGCATAAGCAATCCGCCGATAATGCTCTTCTTTGAACTCGTTCTCATTGGGAGTCGCAGGGCTGGGATCACGCCTGGTCCAGAACTGAACAATGAACTGTTGGCGTTCGGCTTCGGACTTCAAAGTTTTGAATTTGGCCTTCTCGTCGTCCTTGATGATGTAGGCCACGTCCTGGGTGAGCCATGCGTCACTGCTCTTCTGGCCAAACGCGGCCAGGCAGCCCAGCGCCGTCAGCAGGCCAACCAAGACCATCGCGCCACCGAGGCTTCGCGGTTCTTCTTTCACTCCAGCCAATCTTTGAATTCGTGCCATAAGATCTCCTCCGTTTGCAGCGAGCACCGGCTCTGGCCGGGTCGCGCGTTGTTGTTCCAGAGTCAACAGGGCTTGAGCATACTCTTGCGCATTGCCCTGCAAAGCCAACACCAGATCGTCGCAGCAGTGCTCCCGCTCCTGACGAATTACACCCGACACCCACCACACTGCCGGATGGTAAAAGAGCAAACTCTCCACCACGGCCTGAAGCAGATTTACCAGCGGGTCGCGCCGGTAAAGATGAGCGAGTTCGTGAAGCAGGATTGACTCCACTTGCGAGGCTGGCATCGCCGTCAACATGCCCACTGGGGTGAGCAGCACCGGTCGAAGCCAGCCTAAAACCACGGGTACCTGAACGAGGCCAGACTCAAACCAACGAACAGGCTGCGATAAGCCGATTCGTATCTCGAGCGTCTTCATACGTTCACGCCACTCAATACTTGCGTTACAGATGCCGTGGCGGCGAAGTCTGCGGGTGGTCCACCAGCCGCCGGCGCGATAGCCAGCCAGGACCAGAACACCGCAGAGCCAGGCCAGGCTCATCCAGGGCAAGAGGGCCCTCCAGCGATCCGCTGGGTCCACCAAGGGCATGGAGAAATCAGCGAGTCCAGTGCCGCGCTCCATTACCGGCTGCAGTCGCGGTTGGGAAACCATAACTGAGCTGGCGAGTGTGACTAGAAAGCTTACAATCATCAGAATCATTGCGGCTACTGCGAGTCCGTGCCTGAACCTGGATTGAGTGCTCCGGCGCAGGGCGAGGAAGAGTAAGAACCCCCAAAGTGCACCCTGCCAGAGGAAGTGAAGCAGAGCAATGCCGAGTTGGGTCGAGGAAATCACCTGGCACCGCCTTGCATGTCTTCAATCAACTTCTTCATTGCCTCCAGCTCTTTCTTTGAAGCCTTCTTCGCGGATAGAGCGCCCAACATCAGACTGCTGGCTGAGCCGGCAAAGGCTCGTTGCAGAAGGTCTCCCGCCAGTTGGCGCTGCGTCCATTCCTGGGGCTGGCTTGCGGCAAAGCGGTGTGCTCGTTCTGAGTCATCACGAAGTACGAGCCGCTTCTCAAGCATGATCTGAAGCATCTTCAAAACGGTGGTGTATTGGGTTGGCTTGCGCTCCAGAATGGCCTCATGAACTTCCCTCACCGTACTTGCCCCCCGGCTCCACAATACAGTCAAAATTTCTAGCTCGGCATCGGTTGGCCGCAAAGGCTCTTTATTGGTTTCGCTCATCTACGAAGACTATACTACTATGATCTTCGTAGATCAAGAAAAATTCGATTCACAGGTATTTTCAGGTATTTTTCGCAGCCTAACCCGTTTCGTTTCAATATTTCAAGTGCCTGAGGAAACTGCTGAAGAAGAATTCGCTTGTTACTGTATCTGCTGTAGGCGGGCTTGACACTTCCTGTTTGAGGTGTTGGGGCCCGCAATTTTTTTTGAGGATTCCGCCATGCCTGAAACCATCTACAAACTCCAACCAAACCGCACGATGCAACTGCGCGGTTTTGATGCCTTCGGGGCTGCTGCTGCCATGCACCAGGCCACTGCCAATTCCTTCAAGGTAAGCGGCGTCTTCCGCGATGCGGCAGATTTCGCTGTGCTCGTCATTTACGATGCCGATAACTTCTACGAACATTCGAGCCTGAAGTATCTGCCGGACTTCGATTTCAGCGATCTTACGTTGAGCTTTGATGTGCATTACGATGGGCTGCGCCCGCTGCACTCACCTCGATTTGCCACCATCGATTGGCCGTATCTCGATGTCATCAAGGCCGACAACACTACTACTCGTGTCCGATTGAGCGACTACGCTACGCTGCTATCGGGCACTCATGCCAAAGCAAGTACCAGCTTCACGATCGTCGACGACGGTCTCAAGGAATTTGATCGAGTCACTGTCTGGTACATGAATTTCTCATTTGATTATCTGGTTCCCAAGGTGGAATGTGCGTTCGCTTTTGCTGGAGCAGGAGCGGGTACCCAACACCGCATCTCGATCGGTGCAACCGACTACATCTACACAGAACTGGTGAGCGACACCAACACTACTATCGCAACCAATCTCGCCGCGCTTGTCGATGCTTCGACTCAAGTCCAGGCAAGCACTGGCCCAGCCAATCAGATCAACTTGCGCACCAAAGTTGACAATGAGCAGGCTTATGTCATCACCAGTTCGGCGAGCGCGAGCAGCTATACGCTCTACGGGATCGGGGCACAGTCTGTTGCAGCCAACCTTGCCTGGCAAATCAATAGCGTGAACTGGACGGCTCTTGAAATCGCTTTGCCACTTTCGGCAAGTGCTGCGGCAGGAGTGCTCACGATCGAATGCAGCAAACCGGGGGTGGATGGTAATGCGATCAGGATGTACTCGGTTTCCAAAAACACGCGCCTGACAACCACGGAGAATCTTGCCACATTCTCAGGCGGCTCGTCCGATTGTGTGTGGCGGATCAGCCTCGACTTTTCGGCACTCAATATTCCGTCCATCCGGCAAATGTGGTTTACCTTTGCGCCACCGATTCCAGATGGGGAAGCGCTGAGTGATACCGAGTGGGAGGCGGAATTCACCAACTGGACGCTCAGCGGGCCGAGTTCTAAGCGCGAACTCAAAGTTGCGGGGCCCGATTCGGTTCGTGTGGAAGAAGATTCTTCGTGGTGTCACTTTACCGGGATCTGGGTGCCTCAAGTTGGTTTCCACTCCGGAGCTTTTGCGCGACGGACAGCCGACACGGGAGCAAAAGTGGAAGTCTTCTATGCGTGCAATTCGACGCATCATCTGTACCTTGGAACTACACTGTTTGCCGACCGTGGCAGCGTGAGTGTCAGCCTGGACGGGGATGCGCCCACGGCGCACAATTTTGCAGTGTCAGCCGAGGCACCCATCTACGTGCGAAGGCTGTTGCGCAGTTCTGTGCCTGCAGGTCGGCACACCGTTACCATCACACTCACCAACACAGGCAATTTCGATTTCGACTTCATCGAAGCAGTGGTGCCGTCCGACATCCCAGACCCGCTGCCAGGGCGCTTGCACGCGTCTCCTGCATTCGATTATTCGACCGACCATACATTCAAGCTTCCGCCTGCGCGCACTCACTGGATCCTCGATCAACTGGGCTTTGCAGGGCCGATGAACGAGTACATCGGGGTCTTCTGGTGGAACCAGCGCAAGCGGGTGGGGGCGACGGTGCCGCAAGCGACAGTCACCTTCGGAGGCACATACTTGCCCAACGATCAGGTGATTCTCTCGATCGGCGGCAGCCCGGTAGGGAAGACTATTTTCCCGGGCGAATCTAACGCAACCATCGCGACACATATGGCCAGTTTCATCAATTCGAATCTGATTGGCGTTTTTGCAAGTGCAGCTGGTAATGTGTTGACGATCATCAATCGCTCGCCTACGCCCGCTTATGCCTTTCCACTAACCGTGACAGTGACTTCGGCAAGCGGGACGGCAAGCATCTCCGGGGCGCTCGACAATGGTGTTCCAGGAAAGTGGGAAATCGATCTCACACAGAATCCACCGCTGAACCGGGCGGCACGTGATTGGCATGCTGATTTCTGCGCGCAAGCAGCAGCCAGGTCGCGAGAGTTGGTCATCGCCTGCTCCATGGAACTGGTGTATCCGCCGGCAGGCTTTGCTGCGGTCTATCCGGATGGCAATGAAGTAGTGACCGATGTTGGCTTCGCGAGTTTGAAATCCACGCACTGTTGCTTCAATACTGCGATGCTCGAATTTCAAAAGACGGTATATCTGGAGATCGCAAACATTCAAGCGGCGGCAGGCCTTACGCCGAGCGTCCAATTTGGTGAATTTCTGTGGTGGTTCTTTACCAACTACAACCCAACAACAAACCCTGCGGGTGGCATGGCTCTCTACGATACTGAAACGGCATCACTTGCAGCTACAGCCCTTGGACGGCCATTGCATGTGTTTCGCCGCCCCACCGACGACCCAACGGTGAACTCCAGTGCTGACGCAATTTTCGTGCGAAACCGGTTGCGGGATCATATTGCCTCTCTTCGTACTCATATTCTGGCGACGCACACGAATGCCAAGTTTGAACTGCTCTATCCGTACGACGTCAATCACCCAACTCCCGCTGGCGTGCACCAACTGGGTGGGGCCCTCAACAACTTCATTAACTTCCCGGTGGAATACGAAAGCAAACCGGGAAGTGGCCTGGATACCCTCAAGATGGAAGCACTCGATTTTGGTGCCTGGTCGCGCTCGCTGGACCTGAGCCGAACGGCCATCGAATTTCCAATTTTGTTGGGTTGGCCGAAGGACTCACTGCGGTATCTCGTACCCGTATTCAGGGGCGGCTCAGCCTGGGAGAAGGAATACATGGAAGCCCGGGGCCAAGGGATTCCGGTGCTCAACTTCTGGGCCTTTGACCACTTCAACCTATATAACCTGAACTGCCGCGAACCTGAGCGAGCGGCGACAGTTCAATCCAGTACTTAGCGCAAAATCTTTTCGATGAATTGCTCTGCCTGGGCATCTTTGGAACGCGCCAGCCAGAAGAAAGCTTTCTTCTGGCGGTGCGCATTTTTTGTGTCTCGCGCCATGGCAATCAGTTGTTGTGTTGCCCTGGGGTCTTGATGCAAGGAAATTGCATACAGACTGGAATCATTCCCGCGGCCGGATAGATAGGTAATGCTGGCAGCCGGAGTGATCCCGTTCAACATCACCACTGTCTGCTTGCCGACGTCGATCTCACAATCGTCACTGGCAAGCAGCATCTTGTCCACCTTGCCATGATCCACGCGAAACAAAATCTTCAAGCGGGTTGGCCCATCGAGCTTCAATTTAGTTTGGCGCGAGTTTACGTTGCCCGACCAGTTGCTGCAAATTGTTTCGTACCCGGGCTGCATGGGGACTTCGTAGCCAACATACTTCAATGAATCACGCGCGGCAGCGGCGAGAGCTGCCTCCAGATCCTGCCCGGCTAACGGTAGCGCCAACATCAACAGCGTCCACATCACTTGAGAAGCTCCGCTATGAAGTCGGCCGACTCCTTACTGTCAATCAAACTCAGCATTCTGACTGCATCTTTTTTGAGTTGCGGGTCCTTCTCGCTGCGAGCTACCTGCACCAATTCTTTGGCCCCTCGGCCAATGAAGAGGCCTTGGATAATTTCCTTCTTGACCTTCACGCTGGTCTCTCCTGGATAGAGTTGAGCCAGCATCTCCTTGCCACCAGCTACACCCAGCCAGTGGATGGATGCAGACTTTAAATCTTCACTTTTCTCAGACTTGGCCAAGCCGAAGAGGCGCTCTTTGTCGCTCATGATCATGAAGCTACGCAAGATCTCTTTCTTCACTGAAGGATCGCTTGCGCCTTTGTAGACGTCTTCGAGAATTGCTCCATTCTTCTTGCCGCCGATGCCAAGGTTATGAATTGCCAGCCTTTGCAGATCGGGATTGCCGTTGCCTTTGGCAATCTTTCCAATCAACTCCTGTGCTTTTGTATCACGGCTCTGGCCCAGCACAAACAAGGCCTGTTTTTTCAGTTGGAGACTTTTTTGCGAATTCAGAATCCCCTCCAGCAAGGGTAGGCTACGGGCGGGGTCGGCATTCATCAGACCCTGAATTGCCATGAGCTTCAACTCTTCATCGGCCTGATCTTCTGGGGAGATCTTTTTGCCGGAGGCCTGGTTGATTTCCAGTTGCAGGGCCCTGGCGTCGTTAGCCCATTTGCTTGAGCTGAACTTAGCCTGCATTTCGGCAAGTTGCTTCAAGGCCATCGTGCGGTCGCCCAGTTTGTTGGCCGCATAAGCGCTCCAGTACATGGCAGCGTCTGCACGCGAACTCATTGACTGGATCTCGGCACCCAGCTTCACCATGGCCTCCTGAAATTCCTTGCCATCGATCAACGACAGCGCGGCCTGGTAATTTTTCTCATCGGCTTCGGCACTCATCATGAGGGTGCCCGCCATGAGTAAAGACAATATACTTTTCATTAGTCAGCTAACTCCGTGTTCTGTTTGTTTTTGTTTTCGAGAAGGCGCACGCGAAAGAGAAGTCCCTGTTCACGAATACGTGCCCGGAGTGCCGTGGCCTCCTCGGGTTGCATGGTTTGGGGACTGTGAGCAACTTCGAGCAATACTCGCTCAAGTTCCTCAAGTAATTCCGCTGTCTGAAGTTCTCCCGCTTCCTGCGCGCCGCGGCGCAAGAGGCGGTTGGTTGAAAGTAGTTGCTCTGCACGTGCCTGTGCCAATGGAGCAGCGCCGTTGGCAGTTTCCATGAGGACGAGCTTGCTGCGTTCGAGATGCTCTGATGTCGCCGCCTGCAGAAGTTGTTGTTGGGGCAAATAGAAAATTTCGGGACTTCTTGTGGATCGTCCTACAAGAAATGCAATAGCGAGAGCGGCCGGAATCAGGAGCCAGAGGAACTTGTGGCTGACGCCGGGGCGTATGGCCATCTCGGCAGAGACCTTTGCCCAGATTCGTTTCTCGAACTGCGCATCGGGTTCGGGGATTTGTAGATTGTCATCTTCCAAGTGCATAACGCCTCAATTTCTCGACGGCCCGAAACACGCTGTGTTTGGCCGCGCTTGCGCCAATCGACAACTTCTCGCTAATCTCGGGAATTGAATTGCCTTCTACGTGACGCATCAAGAAAGCCTGACGCTCTTGCTGACTTAGCGTTTTGATTCCGTCCTCAAGACGTTGGCGAGTTTGGGCACTCTCAACGAGTCGATCCGCCTTGGGAGCTGTATCGGCAAGGTCAGGCATTTCGCCGCCCGTGTCGGCAGACCACTTTCTGCGCCGGACTAGATCTAGAGCGCAATTGGTTGCGATGCGCTGCAGCCAGGTTGAAAAACTGGCCCGTTCGTCAAAGCTTTCGAGATTGCGGTAGGCCCGTAAAAAGCTCTCTTGCACCACGTCTTCGCTGTCTCCCTCATTGCGAGTGATGCGGTAGGCGACGCGAAACGCAGTTCTGGCGTGCCGCTCTACCAGGTGTTGGTAGGCGTTCCTGTTGCCCCTACGGATCTGGCCGATCACCTCGGCGTCAGTCGCTTGCATCTAACCGATAGACTGACGGAGCGGGCGGCGGTTAGCCTAATTTTCTGGCAATGTGAGAAATGATGTGATAGCCGACTACAAACTTGAAGGGGGTTTCACCCATCGTGTAGTGGCCGCAGGGGAGGACAACCAGCTTGTGTGGCGCACCACTGGCCTTGACACAGGCGAGGATTTCTTTGCTGTACTGGGGCAGAAAGGTGGTGTCGTAGGTGGTGTAGATGAAGAGATTCTTCTTTTCCTGATGTTTTGCGAACTCGTCCATGTAGAAGCGAGGGCTCATCGAATCCCACACCGTCTGCAATCGATCCAGAGTCAGATTTTGTTCGAGGCTTGCCTTGATGTGGCGGGTGGAAAGCCCTGTCCAGACAACATCTCCGAATCGGGCTGAGCAGTGGTTGAAGACGTTAACCTTCAGGCGTTTGTCAAAAGTGCTGGCGAGGAAGGCAAAAGCAGAGCCGAGGCTGGTGCCAACGATGCCTATGTTTTCGTAGCCCGACTGCTCAAGCCAATCGACAGCAGCGCGAATGTCGAGCACCGCCTGGCGAGTGGCGTGCAGAGTGCGGCCGATATTGGAAGATACGGCATAGTCTGCACGCGTGAGCGGCGGCGGCATGCGGCGATCATGATAGGGCAGGCTAAGCCGCAAAGCAGGAATGCCGAGTTTTTGAAAGCCCTGACAGAGCGCAACGTGCTGCTGGGCGTGGGAGTTCCAGTGAGGCAGCACGAGCACTGCTCGCTTGCGCTTGTTCTCCTTGCCCTCAGGCATGGGGAACCAGCGGCCTTCGACGAGGTTGTTTTCGGGATACGGAGACTCCAGCGGTGAGGTGAAACGAAGCCATTCGCCGTCAAGAGTAAAGTCTTTGGGAGTAGTGTGCTGGAAGTAAGCAGGGCCGTGAGCGATAGTGGCCTTGTTGACTTCCCGCAGCCAAGTCTCTTCATCGCCACCGTCGTAGGGGCGGAGGCCGGGCAGCTGGACACTTTCAAGCCACTCTGTGCCCCATTCAAAAGGCCGCACGACACGGTCTGTAGAGCGTGTTGCAAGGTCTGTTTCCCACCGGTCGAGCCAACGCTCGTATCTCCGTTTCAACATCTGTTAAGCTGCCTTCTCCTTTGCGCCAGCTAGTGGCACATTGTCCTTTACATGATCCATGGTCACCATCTCGGAGATCGCCGCCGTCAGGTTTGAATTGCGGAGGTTCCAGATGTACGCCTTCTGCATGGGCTTGAGATCGCCGGGCACAGCGGCGTTCAGTTTGGCCATGTGCTCACTGGGAGTCTGACGAGGGGCGCGGAAGTTGAAAGGCCGCGCGGACTTCATCGAAATCATGCCCATGCCAGCTTTTTTGGCAGCGGCAAGTGCACTGTCGACAAAGGGTGAGTTCACCATGTTGTAGGCGACCATCGCTGCGGAATAGACCTTGGCCTTGACGGCGGCCTCAAGCACACCACCGGGATCGGTGTGCGAGGACAAGCCGAGATGGCGCACTTTGCCGGCCTTCTTGAGAGTTTCAAAGGCCTCGAAGATTTCGGGGTGATTCAGGATTTCGTAGGGCGTGTTGGCACCATGCGGGCACATCAGAAGGTCGAGGTGATCGGTGCCCAGGGTGGCGAGAGTTTTATCGACGCTGTCGAGGATAATCTGGCGGTAGTTCTTACCACGGTCAATGCGTTCGCCGTATTGTTTGGCCATGACGTTGGCGAGGGCGGCGGCATCGAGTTCATCGCGCTGGCCGTTGAAGTAGTTGATGAAGTATTCGGGGGCGTCGGCTTTGCGGCGGGCGATCTCTTCGAGGGCGAGACTGCGCAGGCGCTTCTGCTCGGTCTCATCGAGTGATTTGTAGATGTCCTGGTAGAGACGGTTGCGATTGACGTCCCAGATGGAGACCTTGGAGTTGATGAAGAACTTGTCGCGCTTGCGCACCTTGAGCACTTCGGCGTAGCCGAGTTCGCTTTGACCGCCGCCGTAGGCCGGCGCGGTATCGAGATAGTTGAGGCCCATGTCGATGGCAGCCAGTACGTGGTCGTAGTTCTTGGGGGAAATTGTGTTTCCACCCATCACCACTTCGCTGACCATGTAGCCTGTGCGGCCGAGTTGTCGGTAGGCCATACCGGACTGCTTGTTGCGCCATTCACCTTTGGTTTTTGCCGATGCGGGTGCAGCCTTCAGGGCGAGTGCGGAGAGGAGGAGTTCGCGGCGTCTCATAGCCGTTAGTTTAACTGTTCTGAGACAGCTTCCCACTCAAGCATCAACTCATCGATGGCTTCGCGCTCTTTTGCGGCTTCGCTTGCGATGCGTTGGCTCTCATCGGCGCTGACGTAGTTGCTAAGGTCGGCCTCATAGCTGGCGACGGCGGCTTCGCGTTTGGCGATCTCGGCTTCGACGGCGACGAGGCGGTCTTCGAGCTGTTTCACCTTCATCGGGTTCAGACGTTTGGCCGACTGGGGCTTGTCTTCGACAACGGTTTGCTTCTCAACGACGGCGACGACTTCAGGCACTTCTATTTGTTTGGATTTGGCCCTCAAGTATTCTTCGTAATTGCCCGGGTAAACAGTGACTGTGCCGCCGCCAACTTCGAAAACCTTCTTCGCCAGTTCGTCGATGAAGTAGCGGTCGTGACTGACGAAGACGACGGTGCCTTCGTAGTTTTTAAGTGCTTCGAGGAGGACGTCTTTGGCTCGCATGTCGAGGTGGTTGGTGGGCTCATCGAGGAGGACAAAGTTGGAGGGCTGAGTGAGGAGTTTGCACAGGGCGTAGCGATTGCGCTCGCCGCCGCTCAGGACGCCGATCTTTTTGAAGACGTCTTCTTCGCGAAAGAGAAAGCAGCCGAGGAGGCCTCGCAGCTCTGTTGCGGTTGCCTTGGGGGCAGTAGCGCAGAGGTCGTCGAGGATTTCTGATTCGGGGTCGAGGGCCTTGTACTGGTCTTGGGCGAAGTAGTCGAATTCGACGTTGTGGCCCAGCTTGTACTCGCCGGAAGTGAGGCCTTCCAGGCCGGTGAGCAGCTTGATCAATGTCGACTTGCCTGCCCCGTTGTGGCCGACGAGGGCGATGCGATCGCCTCGTTCGATGTTGAAACTTGCGTTATCGAAAACTTTCTTTGTGCCGTAGCTTTTGGCTACGTCTTTGAACTCGGCGACTATACGGCCACTGGCCTTGGGAGTGGGGAACTTGAAGTGGATGATCGGCTCTTCTTCAGGGATCTCGATGATCTCCATCTTGTCGAGCTCTTTGAGGCGGGATTGGGCCTGCTTGGCTTTGGTGGCCTTGGCGCGGAAGCGATCGACGAAGGCTTCGATCTGAGCGACGCGGTCCTGCTGGTTGCGCTGGGCGGCCCGCATCTGTTCGAGCCGCTCGTCCTTCTGGCGCTGGTAGTGGGTGAAGTTGCCGGCGAAAATGGTGACCTTCTTGTTCCAGACTTCGACGATCTTGGAGACGGTGACATCGAGGAAGTAGCGGTCGTGGGAGATCAGGATGAAGGCGTTGGGGTAGTTGTGCAGATAGTCTTCGAGCCAGTTGCGGGCTTCGAGGTCAAGGTGATTGGTGGGTTCGTCGAGTAGTAGCGCTTCGGGCTGCTCCAGAAGGAGTTTAGCAAGGGCAATTCTCATTTGCCAGCCGCCGGAGAATTCCTCGCAGGGCTTGCCCCAGTCGTCTTTATCGAAGCCGAGGCCGGTGAGGATCGAGCCTACCTGCATGTCGATGGTGTAGCCTTCTTTGGCGCGGAACTCGTTATCGAGACGGGAGAATTTGTCGGCTGCTGCTGCGTATGCAGCGCTCTCGTGATCGAGATCGGACATGGATGAGAGTGTCTCTTCCATGTCGCGCTCCATCTGGCGGAGGTGCTCGAAGACACTGGCGCATTCGGCGAAGACACTGCGGCCTTCGAGCTTCAAGCCGTCTTGCGGCAGGTAGCCAAGGCGCATGTTGCGCATGCGGGATATGTCGCCGCTATCGACCTGTTCGAGATCGGCGATGATCTTGAGGAGGGTGGATTTGCCAGTGCCGTTTGCGCCGACCAGGCCGATGCGGTCTTTGGGACCAATCAGCCAGTTGACATCATCAAATAGAACCTTCGGGCCGAACCGCTTGCCCGCATTGCTGAATTGGATCATTACTGCCTGAGGATTACCTGTCCGCCGCGCTCTGGCGTCAATTTGCCAGTTTCGACTGCGACCTTGCCGTTCACCACCACGTAGTCGAAACCGCTGGAATACTGGTGTGGATTTTCGAAGTTTGCGTTGTCGCGGACGCGTTCCGGATCGAAGATTACGAGATCGGCGGCGAAGCCTTCACGGACGAGGCCGCGGTCTTTGAAGGCGAAGATCTGGGCCGGGAGGGAAGTCATTTTGCGGACGGCGTCTTCGAGAGTGAGAGTCTTTTTGAGCCGGACGTACTCGTTGATGACACGGGCGTTGGTGCCGTAGCTGCGGGGGTGAGGACGGCCTGCGCCGAACTCGCGGACGCCGCCATCGCTGGCAATAGCCGTATTGCGGTAGCGCATAATATTGTCCACGTCTTCTTCACTCATCGCTTTGGTGACGACGCTTACGCCGCCTTTTTCCATCAGTTCCAGGACAGTCTCTACGTCTGCTTCGTGACTGGTGGGCCGGCCGCGGAGGGCCGAGATCTGACGCAGGTTCTTGCCTTCGTATTTGGGCTCGAAGCTGCAACTGGCAACGCTGGTGTACTCGAAATCGTTGTAGCCACGTTTGCTGTTGGAGGCGAGGACTTCGTTGAAGATCTTCTTGCGCGTGGCGGGATCTTTGAGCCGCTCGACCAGCTTGGAGTGGCCGCCAGCCAATGCCCAGGTGGGGAGTGTAGTGCCGAGGCCGGTGGAGTAGGCGATATACGGGTATTGATCGACGGTGATTTCGACGCCCCTGGCGCGGTAGTCTTCGAGCAGGTCGATCATCTTCTGGGTGTTGCCCCAGTAGGCTTTGGTGTCCTGTTTGAGGTGCGAGATCTGGACACGCACGCCAGCGAGGCGGCCGACTTCAGCAGCTTCGCGCATGGCGTCGAGGACTTGCGAGCCTTCGTCACGCATGTGAGAGGTGTAGATGCCGCCGTACTTGCCGGCTACTTTGGCCAGTTCGACCAGTTCTTCGATCGGCGAGTAGGTGCCGGGGACGTATTCGAGGCCGGTGGAGAAGCCGACGGCACCAGCCTGCATGGCCTTGTCGACCATTGCCTTCATGCGCTCGATCTCCTGGGGGGTGGCCTTGCGGTCCTCTGAGCCCATGACCTCGATTCGGATGGAATTGTGGCCGACCAGAGTAGCCACGTTGATGCCCGTCTTGAGCGCTTCGAGTTGATTGAAGAAAGCTTTGACATCGAGTTCAGAGCCACCACAGTTGCCAGTGACGATAGTAGTGACGCCGTCGCGGAGGAAGTTTTCAGATTGGGGGAACTTGACGAGGCCGGATTCGGAATGGGTGTGGACGTCGATGAAGCCCGGGGTGACGATCTTGCCTGCGGCGTCGATGGTGCGGGTGGCAGTCTTGCCAGTAAGGACGCCGATTTTGGCGATTTTGCCGGCGGTGATGCCGATTTCTGCACGGAACCAGGGGTTGCCACTGCCATCGATGATACGGGTGTTCCGAATGATGAGATCGTAGTCGGCAGCGAGGCAGCCGAGAGCCACCAAACAGAGAAGGAGAAGGCGCTTCATACGGAGCTAGTTTACGAAAAAGTCGAAGCTACGTGCCAGGTAGCTGCGTAATTCGTGACGTGGGACAACGGCATCGAGGAAGCCATGTGAGAGAAGGAACTCACTGCGCTGGAAGCCTTCCGGCAATTTCTGGCGGATGGTTTGTTCGATGACGCGAGGGCCGGCAAAACCGATGAGAGCACCGGGTTCGGCGATGTTGAGGTCACCAAGCATGGCGAAGGAAGCCGTGACGCCGCCGGTGGTGGGGTCTGTGAGGACGCTGATGTAGGGAATGCCCATTTCGTCGAGCCGCATGAGGGCTGAGGAGATCTTGGCCATCTGCATCAGGCTTACTACACCTTCCTGCATGCGCGCGCCGCCGGTGGCACTGACGATAACCAATGGATTTTTTTCTGCCATGGAGCGCTCAACGGCGCGAGTGATTTTCTCCCCCATCACCGCGCCCATGCTTCCGCCGATGAACTTGAGTTCCATCGAGCAGGCATTGACGGTGTGGTTGCCAATTTTGCCCTGGCCGCAAAGGATGGCATCTTTCATGCCGAGAGATTCCTGCATGCTGGCGAGACGGGCTTTGTAGGGTTTGGAATCGAAAAAGTTCATGGGGTCCGTGGAGGTGAGTTCGGCGTCGAACTCGGTCCACTGGCCTTCGAAGATGAGATCCATACGGTCTCGCGCATCAATGCGGAAGTGATAGCCGCACTTGGGGCAAACCCTGCGGTTGTCCTCAAGATCCTGACGGAAGATGATTTGCTTGCACCCATCGCATTTGACCCAGAGGCCTTCTGTGCGAACGGTACGGTCGCCATCGCTGGGTGTTTCCACTCCAGGCTTGTCGCGCTTGAACCAAGACATGAACTACCAGTTTAGCGAGGATATGGGTGTCCGCGCAGGGTGGCGAAAGCGCGGTAGATTTGTTCGGCCAACATTGCACGGGCCAGCTCGTGGGGAAAGGTCATGGCAGAGAGGGACAGAAGCAGGTCAGCACGGGGCTTCCAGAGGGGTGGAAGGCCGTCGTGACCTCCAATCAGAAAGACGACATCGCGGGCCAGGCGCTCGCCTTCGGAGACAAATTCGATGAAGCGGGCGGAATCCCAGGGCTTACCAGCGGGATCGAGAAAGACTTTTTGAGCCGCAGCATGGCGAGTGAAGATATCGTAGCGGTCTGGGTTGATTTCGCGCATAGCGACGGTAGCCCAGCGGCCGGTGCGTTTCAAGAATTCTTCGGCGATGGCATTGGAATGTTCATCGCGGGCTTTTCCGATGTAGAGAAGATCCAGTCGCATGGTCGATACTATTAATAATCCCGCACATGTCTATGGAACTTAGTATTCGCATGCAGGACGGTTCTACCAGAGCCGTTCCACTTCTCGAAAGCAGCATCGGCCTTGGCCGAGCAACAACCAATGAACTCTGTTATCCGGAGGACTTTGGACTTTCTCGCCAGCATCTGGTTTTTGAGAAGATTGATGGCCAATGGATGATCCGGGATCTTGGCAGCAAAAACGGCACAGTCGTGAATGGCTTCCGGATTGTAGCCCCGACTCCACTCAGCAATGGCGATACGGTGCATGCCGGGCACTTGCAGATTACCTTTGGCGGCGCAATCCCCGAGGACGACACGATGAGCCAAACGGTGGTCTTCGTTGAGAAGGCGGATGTCGAATCGGCCCCAAGCAACACGGTTGTTTCGAGTTTGAATGACGTGAATCCGGTCCATTCGATGAGCAACGATCGTCATGCGGCGGCACTGGTAAAAGCCGGAAGAGAATTGGCCGGGCATCGACCGTTGAGTGAGTTGTTCCAATTGATTCTGGACCTGGCCGCGGAAGCAGTAGGCGGGTCGCGGGCAATCCTGATGACTATCGAGAAAGAAGAACTAGTCGCCAAGGCCGTTCGTGGTGAAGGCTTCCGAATCTCAAAGACGGTGCGCGACCAGGTGCTGGTGGAGAAGAATTCGTTGCTAGTTCGAGATACGGCGGCGGACGAAATCTTCAAGATGCAGGCAAGTATCGTGATGCAGCGTGTGCGCAGCTTTATGGCTGTGCCTCTGCAAACCAACGAGAAGGTGATTGGCCTGCTGTACATCGACATGCCGGACATCACACGAGAGTTTTCCAAAGAAGACTTGAGCCTGCTGACGGTGATGGCGAATGTGGCGGCTATACGGATTGAGCATGCACGGCTGAATGAAGTGGAACAAGTAGAGCGGAGCATTTCAAAAGAGTTGTCTCAAGCAGGCGAAATCCAGCGGAACCTGTTGCCACGCAAAGCGCCTCAGATTCCTGGGATGGATATGGCTGGATACAATCTTCCCTGTCGTACGGTAGGTGGGGATTATTTCGATTTTTTCAATCTGTCTGACGGCAAGATTGCGGTGGTTGTGGGCGATGTGGCGGGCAAAGGGATGCCTGCGGCAATGCTGATGTCGAGCTTGCAGGCCAGATTGCAGATTCTGGTTGAGACCGATGAGAACCCGGCCAGTATTGTGCAACGGCTCAACAAGAGCATTTCGGGGAACTGCCCGGATAATCGCTTCATTACGTTCTTTCTCGCGATCATCGACCCGGCCACGGGAGAGATCCGGTTCTGCAACGCGGGACACAATCCGCCGCTTCTGGTTCGGGCAAGCGGGGTTACGGAGAAGCTTGAGGGTGGCGGCATTATCCTCGGGATTCTTCCTATTGCCCAGTACACCGAGCACAAGAGCAATATTCAGGCCGGTGACACGCTGGTTCTCTTTAGCGACGGCGTGAGCGAGGCGATGCCGAATGGGAGCGACGAAGATTTTGGCGAGATGCGAATTTCGATGGCGATTCTGAACCGGACGAGTCAAACGTCGAACCAGATGATTGAAGGAGTGATCGAGGATTTGCAGGTTTGGTGTGCGGGGGCACCTTATGCCGACGATGTCACGCTTTTGATCGTCAAAAAGTTGTAGGATCGTTTAGGGGATTTAACTGATGTACTCATACGGGGTGAGTGTTTTCTTTCCGGCGTACAACGACGCGCCGTCCTTGCCAGCTTTGATTGGCAAGACATTTGCTGTTCTCAGAAAGCATGTTGCCGATTTCGAAGTGATTGTGGTCAATGACGGAAGCCAGGACAATACAGCGGGGGTTTTAGCTGCGTTGCAACAGGAATTCGGGCCGCAGATGCGGATAGTGACACATGAGGTGAACCGGGGTTATGGAGGTGCGCTGAGGAGTGGCTTTCAAGCTGCAACCAAAGAGTTTGTCTTCTATACCGACGGTGATGGGCAGTACGATGTGGGCGAATTACCCAAGTTGCTTGAGCGCATGCGCTCGAATGTCAGCCTCGTCAACGGCTACAAGATTGAGCGGAACGACCCCTGGCACCGGATCTGGATCGGGAAGACTTACAACCAGTTTGCGCGTTTGCTATTTAGCGTGAACCTCCGGGATATCGATTGCGACTTTCGACTCATTCGGAGAAGCCTGCTGGAGTTGATTCATCTGGAATCCACGTCTGGGACGATATGCGTGGAACTGGTACGCAAGCTGGAGTTGTGCGGCCTGGAGGTGGAGGAGGTTGGTGTGCACCACTATCCGCGTTTGCACGGCAAGAGTCAGTTCTTTCGGGTGAAGAGTCTCTTCACGACGCTATTTCAGCTATGCAGGCTTTGGTGGTGGCTGCTGATCATGCCGCGCTTGGGACTTAAACGGGCTAGAGCGCACACCAATACCTAGTATGAACCCAGCAGAATTCCAGAACATTGCGAGAGCCGAAGACGAGATGTGGTGGTTTGCCGGGATGCGGAAGATCCTGGAGGCGTGGATTGGCAGATTGCCGGATGCGAAATTCGGGCGAGTGCTGGAAGGCGGTTGCGGGACTGGTTACACGTCGAATTGGCTAGCCGGACGCTACGGATGGCAGATGTTTCCGGTAGATCTGGACTTCGCCGGGTTGTCCTTTGGGACAGACAGTGGCGTGGCGAGGATGGTACAGAGCGACATCTCACGACTGCCTTATGAGGATGGGGCATTTGATGCGGTGGTGAGTCTGGACGTGCTGGTGCATTTTCCGAGGGGAGATGAGGCGGCAGCGCTGAAGGAATTCTGGCGGGTGTTGAAGCCCGGCGGGAAGTTGATCCTCAGAGTTTCTGCACTCGACACACTCAGAAGCCGGCACTCGATTTTTGCGCACGAGCGGCAGCGGTTTACCCGGCCAAGAATTGTTGAAGCAGTTCGTGGAGCCGGCTTTGAGGTGCTGGATGCTTCTTATGCAAATTCGTTGCTACTGCCTGTGGCGTGGTTCAAGTTCCGGGTATGGGAGGAGTTGACACAGCAGGAGCCTCAAAGTGGAGTTGAGGTGCCAAACTCGTGGCTGAATTCGCTGCTTTATGCACCTCTGGCGTTTGAAGGGTTTTGGCTGAGCAGGGGCGGTAGATTCGTTCTGGGACAAAGCATTCTAGTACTGGCAACGAAACCGTACTAAGGTCTTTTGCTGGTAAAGACTTCAAGGGAATACGCCGATGGATGCCTTAGCGCATCGTGTGCGAAAACCTTATGAAAAAGAATGTTGTTCCTCTTGTCGTAATTGCTTTAGTGGTTGCAGTGCTGTCCACCGGCATTTTTTATGGGTTGATTGTGAGTCGAATGGACGGCTCATCCACCAGTGCGACCAGTCTTCGCTTTGTGAGCGTAAAAGGCTTGGAAAAGGGGCAAGTGCTGAGAGCGTCGGACTTTCAACTGGTAGCAAGTGCTGACCCTGGAGTGCCGGTTCCAGCGCGTGCCGAAGATCTGGTGGGACGACGCACTCTCGACAAAATGGAGGCGGGGCAGATTTTGACCGAGGGCCTGTTGAGTCCGCTGAGCGAGCGCGGATTGACGACGGGGATCCCTGCCGGGATGCGAGCGGTTACACTACACATCTCCGACTCATCGAGCGTGATTCAGCTTCTGAATTCTGGTGACCGTGTGGACATTCAAGCACTGATCAGCCGCCAGAAAAACGGTGAACCGGATGTGGAATTGAAGACGCTGCTGCAGAACGCGACGGTCTACAACGTATCGAGCGATGCCAATCCGCAATTGCAGGGGCGGATGGTCCTAACCGTTCTGAGCAGTCCGCAGGATGCCGAGCGCCTGAGCGTTGCCGATGCCGGTGCGCGATTGCGAGTGGTTTTGCGCAACCAAAAAGATCAACAAATTATTCCGCTCGGATCGGCATCGTTGCTGAATCTTGGTGCAGCCCCAAAGCCACTAGTTACCAGTAATTTTGTACCGGGATCGCCGCAGGTTCGGGCTACGGGGCAGCCGGTTGAGATGGAAGTGAGTCTGATCGAAGTTTCCCCGGCGCAGATGGCCATGCTGGCACCTGGTATGCGGACTGATACCTTGAGCATTTCCAGCTCTTCGGCACAGCAAAGTCTCATGGCGAAGCTGGATGAGATACAGCCAGCGGTTCTGGCCAGATCGAGAATGGTAGCGGGCAAGCCGGGAGCATTTTCCTGGAAGGCCTCAGATCAGGTATCGATCCAGGTGTACATTGAACCGCAGGAAAACTCCGCTGACGGTACTTCGCAATTGCGGATTCAACCCGAAATATCGGGAAGCACTTTCCGCCGCCTGGATTCCAGTATTCAAATGAGAAGGAATCAGGGTGCAATTGTCAGCGGCTTACTGTCGGCGGATCAAGTTGGGCAATTGCGCGAAAAGCTGACGCCAGGTGCCAGACCTGGCGGCGGAGAAGTACTGCTGATTATCAACCCAGTGCAGAAGAAGTAGCCCCTCATGTCGCCTAGTATCCTGCTCACATTGATCTTTGCCGCTACCTTCACGTTGGTTGTGGTGGGACTCTATGCAGCAGCGACATGGTTTCGAGTGGGAATCCCATCTGAAGGGGAAAGCGTAATGGGCGGAGACGATAGCCCATTGCTCTTGCGAAGAGAAAACATATCGAGCATCGCCTTTTGGGCAGAGCTGCTGGAACGCTTTACATTTGCCAAGAGCCTAAGGCTCCTCATGTCGGAGGCGGGCCTCAGTTGGTCGGTTGGAAGATTCACGATGATGATGCTGCTGGCTGGTGCGTCGATGGTAGTGGTTCTTTCGAGGCTACATTGGCTCCCAACAATTGCGATAGGGATGGGAGGAGTCGTCGCAATGCTGTCCCCATTTTTTTATGTGAGTAAGAAGAGATCAAAACGGTTTGAGCAATTTGAATTGAACTTTCCGGATGCGCTGGATTCGTTGGGAAGAGCGATGAGAGCAGGACATGCACTTGCGGCGGGAATGGAAATGGTAGCGCATGAAGCGGCGCAGCCGGTTGGTGGAGAATTCCGCAGAGTAGTTGAAGAGTGGAAACTAGGGCGGAGTTGGGATCAGGCATTGCAACATCTCTCAGAGCGGGTACCGCTCGTAAGCGTGAGCCTGTTTGTAGCAGCGATTCGGATGCAGAGCAGGACAGGAGGCAAATTGCACGAAGTGCTGGCCAGGGTCTCGGACGGGCTTAGAGATTCCACTTCTCTCGATGGGGAGATTCGAGCCATTGGAGCACATGGAAAGCTAACGGGTTTGGTGCTTACGGCGGTGCCGATCGTGATTGTTGTGATGCTCCAATGGACAAGCCCTGGCTACCTTGACGTGCTGACGGATCACCCGATTGGAAAGTATTTGATCATTGCGGCAATCTGCTTTTTGGTTGCGGCACACTTTGTGATTCAGAAGATCCTGGACATCAAGATCTAGGAGGAGAAGCATGGAAATTCTCATACTAAGTGGATGTTTCCTCTTTGTCCTGATCGCAGTTCTGTGCGGGGGGTATTGGTTTCTGCGCGAGCCCGGAGAAAGAGGTATACCTGAGACCGCGCCCTCGGGGATCTCATTGAATCAAGAAGACGGCCCCATCCGTCAGACGCTGGAAAGAATTGGAAGCATCCTGCCACCGGCAAACGACCTTGAGCACCCGATCCGTATCAAGCTTATCTCTGCAGGGTATCGAGAGCCTGATGCGTTGCAGGCGTTTTACGGAATTAAGGCAGTGCTGGGCCTTCTGCTGAGCCTGAGCTTATTGACTATCAGCATACGCCTTGGCGGGAGCGCCGGAGCTGCACTGGTTGCGGCAATTGGCGGGGCAGGACTGGGATACCTGATACCTGCTCATCTACTGAACAGCAGGCTGAGCCGGAGGCGCGCCAGATTGCGTCAGGCATTGCCAGCAGCCCTCGATTTGCTTGTATTGGGACTAGAGGCTGGACAGGGGCTGGACAACTCACTGATGGACACGAGCAAAGAGCTAAGGACGGTCTATCCCGAACTGAGCGAGGAGCTCTCTCTTACCTATCTCGAAATGAAAGCTGGCCATTCCAGAGCGGATGTACTGGCAAGACTGGCGCAAAGAACGGGCGAACCTGAGGTTCGGAAGCTGACCAATTTATTACTGGATGGGGACCGATTTGGAACTTCGCTTGGCCCGGCTATCCGAAACCATGCCTCATTCACGCGGGTACGCCGGCGGCAAATGGCACAAGAACAAGCAAGGAAAACAGGCGTGAAGTTGGTCTTTCCTGTATTTTTCCTGATTTTCCCGTGTGTATTGCTAGTGACGCTTGGTCCCGCGATTCTGAGGCTCATGCAGGGCCTGGGGCAGATGCTGGGCCCAACGCCCTAGCCCTTGAGTTCGGCAGCAATTTCTGCAGCGGCCTTGCGGGCTTCCGTTACTGCGCCGACAGGAAAACTGATCGCTCCCACGCGAGGATGACCTCCGCCGCCATAGCGCTCACAGATCGAGGCGAGGTTATGATTGATTTCTTTGGCCCAAGGGCTGGAGCCAACGCTGACTTTCGTGCGGAAGGTGGATTCGCTTACAGAAACCGTGTAGGTGTCGCTGGGAAAGAGATAGTAAGGTACGAACTTGTTGTAGCCTTCAAGGTCGTGCCCAACGAGATCAAAAAAGATGACGCCACCCTCGGTGCGAGCCTGTTTGGCGATTACGTCAATCGAGCGCAGATGACGTTGGTAGAGAGGATCGAAAGCAGCAGCAATTTCAGGCTTCGCGATGATTTCATCGAGGGTAGCAGTCTGCATAGCGGCAATGATGTTCTGGACTGTTTCAGAGCCTTTGGATGCCTCAATGACAAGCACAAGTTTGGTGGCGGCCGCTTTTAGCTCTACCGCTTCGGTGGGAGTTGCGTACTGTGCTCCGTCGATGATGTCGGCCCATTTGACGAGGTTGTCGAGATCGGGCGCTTCATAGCCAAATTTTTCGCGGGCAATGTCGCGGATGAACTTGGTGCAACTTCGATAGCCAGGATCGAAGAAATGGAGCGGGTTGTTTCCGCCGTGGAATTGCTCTGCATCTTCGCTGGTGAGGAAGGCGCTCTGATGGTGATCGAACCACCAGGTGAGTTTTGGATTGGGTGAATATTTGAAATCGACGATCGCGTTTACATCGCCATCGAACATGGATTCAGCGAAAAGCTGGTCGGCTGTATGCGCCATGCCAGTGTAGGCGTAAGTTGCATCGGGATGCCTGGTTTCTTTCAGGAAACGGCTGAAAAAGGCTGCGCTTGCAGCCCCGTCGAAGCAATGGTCGTGGTACAGAACTCGTACTTTCATTTGCACAATCCCGACATGAGCGGGAAAACCTCTAAGTATGTGACAAGCGGGCTACAAAAATCAACCCCAGTCGAATTAAATCTGTTCAGATAGAATCTTGGAATGCGACGCCGTCAATTTGTTAGCCTGCCTGCCTTTCAATATGCCACTGAAGCTGCACGGGCAGCAGAGCCTGAATTGATCCCAAGTTGGCCTGTATTTGACCAACGCGAAGAAGATGGACTGGAGAAGGTTCTGAAGAGTGGCAAATGGGGCCGCGGCAATGGTGGGGCTGTGGCCGCATTTGAGCAGCAATACGCCAAGCTGACCGGTTCGGGCCATTGCCTTGCCGTGGCGAATGGAACATCGGCTTTGCTGGTGGCGCTTGGGGTGTTGGGGATTGGACCCGGCGATGAGGTGATTGTGCCCCCCTATACGTTTATAGCGACGGTAAATGCGGTGTTGCGTTTTCATGCTGTGCCAGTGTTTGCCGATATCGATCCGGCGACATTGCAAATGGACCCGAAGAAGGTGGCCGAGCAGATCACGCCGAGGACGCGGGCGATCATCATGGTGCACATGGCGGGCGGAGTAGGGGAACTGGGTGAGGTGGTTGCGCTGGGCCGCAAGCATAATATTCCCGTGATTGAAGACGCTGCGCAGGCGCATCTTGCAGAATGGCAGGGCAAACATGTAGGGCCGCATGGGGCGCTTGGGTGCTTTAGTTTTCAGGCTTCAAAGAACTTGAATTCCGGTGAGGGCGGGGCGGTTGTCACCAACGATGCGGCAATGGCCGAACGGGCGTTTGCGTTTCATAACAACTCACGGGGGAGGACGCAGCCCGGTACGGAATTTCATTATGAGATGTCAGGGGCGAATCTGCGTCTGACTGAATTTCAGGGTGCATTGCTGAGTGCACAGATGTCGCGGATTGAGGGGCAGGCCAAGAAGCGCACTGAGACTGCCCGGAAGATCGATGCAATACTCAGCCGGGTGGAAGGGCTGACACCGATGAAGGTGGCGAAGGATTGCACGCGGAATGCGTATCACCTGTACATGTTCCGCTATGAGGCGGCGAAGTTTGGGGGGCGCACCAGGGCGGAGTTTCTGAAGCATCTGGCAAAGGAGAAGCTACCGGCTTCGGGAGGGTATGCGCCTTTGCAGGATGAACCGTTTTTAAAGAACACGTTTGAAACGCGTGGGTATCAGTTTGCTTACGGCAAGAACTATTTTGAGAAGTGGCGTAAGAAGAACGACTGCCCTGTGAACCGCAAGTCTTGCGGGGAAGCGGTATGGTTTACGCAGACCTTCCTGTTAGGTGAACCAGAGTTGATTCATAAATTGGACAAGAGTCTTGCAGCCTGGTTCCGCAAGGGATAGCCGGCATCTGCTCGAAGCCCGAGACGGATTCAGTTAGCAGTACTGTTGAACCTCTAACCTTCGACAATTTGCGGATTTGGCGGTGTGTAGGTGTGGTGGGAAGTGCCCAGATACTTTTCGATGGCGCTATGCGCGGCATAGATCACAGGTGTCAAAGCGATGGCAATACCGAATTTATAGGTGTAGTTGGTGAAGGCGAGATTGAAAAAGTTGGCAGTTGTGATTTTGCCTGGAAGCCAGAAGCCGATGCCAAGGACGATGAAGGTATCAATCAACTGCGAAACGGCTGTGGAGCCAGTGGCCCGCAGCCAGAGCATTTTGCCACCCGTGGCATCGCGGAAAAGCCAAAATACAGCGACATCGACGAGTTGGCTCACAGCGAAGGCGACAATGCTGCCCACGATAATCCACTGCGACTGGCCAAGTACAGCATTGAAGGCTTCGTCTTTCACCGGTGACACGCTCGAGGCCGGGATGCCCATTGAAATGAAAATGATCACGAAGGCGTAAAGGATGAGGCAGACGGTGAGCAATGTGAGACGACGTACGCCGGACTTGCCGTAATACTCATTGATGAGATCCGTTGTGATGAATACAACCGGCCAGGGGATAACGCCAAGGCTCATGATGTAGCCACCGGCTTCAATCAGTTTGCCGCCGAGAATTTCTCCGAGGAGAGCGTTTGCCACGAAGAGGCCTGCGAGGATGAGGTATACGAGATCTTTACGGTTGTTCAAGTCCACTGTTTTTAGACGCCTTGCTATAGGATACTGGTGGAAGGTTTTTTTACATTATGTCAGGCCACTCCAAATGGCACACTATCAAACACAAGAAGGCGGCAATTGACGCCAAGCGCGGGAAAATCTTTACCCGTCTGATTAAAGAAATTCTGATTGCAGCCCGCAATGGCGGCGATCCGGAGTCCAATGCGCGATTGCGAACTGCGATTGTTGCGGCCAAGGCTGTGTCGATGCCTGCCGACAACATCAAGCGTGCGATCATGCGCGGAACCGGAGAGCTGGAAGGGTCGACGATCGAAGAAGTGAGCTATGAGGGCTACGGGCCCGGCGGCGCAGCAGTTATCGTGCAGTGCGCCACCGACAACCGTGTGCGCACAGTGAGCGACATCCGTCACATCTTCAGCAAGGCTGGCGGCAACATGGGCGAACCAAATTCGGTGGCCTGGATGTTTGAACGCAAGAGCCAGGTAGTAATTGAAGGCGACAAGACAAGCGAAGACCAGTTGATGGAAGTTGCCCTTGAGGCTGGCGCCGACGACGTGCAGAATCACGGCGACAGCTGGAGCGTTTTGAGCGAGCCTGATGCCCATGACGCTGTTGTTGCGGCGCTGGCTAAGGCCAATATTCCGACGCTGTCAGCTGAGGTTGGCTTGATTCCGAAGAACACAATGGCGATCGACGGCAAGCACTCGGCAGGCATGATGCGGTTACTTGAGAATCTCGAAGATTACGACGACACTCAGAACGTCTATACCAATTACGAACCAGACGAGAGCGCCATTGCGGCGATGTCTTAGGACGCACATTGCGCATCCTGGGAATTGACTGCGGGACGGAAAGAACCGGCTACGGAATTATCGAGAGCGATGGCAAGCGACATGCGGCCATCGCTTTCGGTGTTTTGAAGACGAACGCGAGAGAACCGATGGCCGACCGGCTATGTGTGATCGCTCGCGGATTGCGGGAGGTGATCGCGGAGTATCAACCGCAGGAAGCCGTAATTGAAGAGGTCTTTATGGCCAAGAATACACAGAGTTCGCTAAAGCTGGCGCAAGTGCGGGGGGTGGCCATGGTGATGGCGCGCGAGGCACCGATGGAGGTGCATGAATACAGCCCGCGAGAAATCAAAATGGCAGTGGTGGGATATGGGAACGCTGAGAAGAGCCAGGTGCAATTGATGGTGCGGGCGCTGCTCGGGTTGGAGAAGAATCCGCCTGAGGATGCTGCCGACGCGCTTGCGGCTGCGATTTGTAGAGCGACAATGGTAAGAATATGATTCGCCTCGCGTGGTTGGTTCTATTGGTGTGGCCTCTTGCCGGGCAGGAAGGCACGATCTTTTATTCCAAGAGCTTTCCGAAGTCAAAGCCTGAGTATATGGAGATCATCGTTGAGCCGACGGGTGAGGCGATCTATAAAGAGAGCGCTGAAGATGAGCAACCGGTAAAGTTCAAACTGTTGCCGGATGAGGTGAAGACCGTTTGGGGGCTGGCTGCCAAAGTGGACTTCTTTCAGCGAAAGCTTGAGAGCGGTTTGCCCGTAGCACGTATGGGGGAAAAAACGTATCGTTATACGAACGGTGCGACCAAGAATGAAGTGAAATTCAATTATTCGCAAGACCTGGACGCGACTGCGCTGCAGGACTGGTTTGAGCGGATGACTGAAACAGTGAACCTTTACTTTGATCTGGAGCGTACGGCAAAGTTTGAGCGGCTCGGTGTGGACCGGGCGCTCTTGCATCTGGAGGCGGCGTGGGACAAGAAACGTCTGGTGAGCTATGAGGTTTATTATCCGTTGCTGAACCGGATCATCAAGAACGACAGCTATCTGAATATGGCCCGGGATCGGGCAGCCCGGATGAAGGCGATGTTTGAGGAGTCGAGGAAAAAATTGGAATGAAGTTCAACCGTGTTGTGTGGGTAGTGCTGGACAGTGTCGGGATTGGGGCGATGCCGGATTGGGCTGCTTACGGGGACCCAGAGGGTAGCGACACGCTTGGCAATATCGCAAAGCAGCGGCCGCTTGCGTTGCCGAATCTTTGCCGTCTGGGCTTAGGGAATATTCGGGACTTCGTTGGGTTGCCACCAGCCGATGTACCGCTGGCGAGCTTTGGACGATGTGCGCTCAAGAGCCCTGGCAAGGATACGACGACAGGGCATTGGGAGATGGTGGGGATTTTACTTGAGAAGCCGTTCCCCTTGTTTGGACAAGGTTTTCCTGCCGATTTCATGGCCCGGTTTGAGGCTGAGATTGGACGGGGCACGCTGGGGAATGTAGCGGCTAGTGGTACGGAGATCATTGCGGAGTTGGGCGACGAACATGTGCGGAGTGGGGATCCGATTGTTTATACGAGCGCCGACAGCGTCTTTCAGATTGCTGCCCATGAGGATGTGATTTCGCTATTTGAGCTGTACCGGATGTGTGAGCTGGCGCGGAAAATGCTGAGTGGTCCGCTGGAGGTGGGGAGAGTGATTGCGCGGCCGTTTACGGGGTCGAGTGGGAACTATACCCGCACTGCGAATCGTAAGGACTATGCTGTTGCACCGCCGAAGATGTTGCTGGATGCGCTGGACCTTGCGAATGTGCCGGTGCATAGCGTTGGGAAGATCTTTGATATCTTTCTGGGCCGGGGAATCCGAACCTACGACAAGACGAAGAACAATGCCGAGGGAATAGCCAAGACGATTGCAGCTTTGGCGGAAGTAGAACGCGGGTTGATCTTTACGAACCTGGTGGATTTTGATTCGCTGTATGGGCATCGCAACAATGTGGAGGGCTATGCTAAAGCGCTTGAGGAAACCGATACGGCGCTGCCTGCATTGCTGGGATCACTAAAGCCCGATGACCTGCTGATTTTGACAGCAGATCATGGTTGTGACCCGACGACTTCGTCAACGGACCATAGCCGGGAGTTTGTGCCTGTGCTCGCTTATTCGCCCGGCATTGAGCAGGGTAAAGCGCTTGGGACCCGAGACACACTAGCGGATCTGGGCCAAACGGTGGCTGATATTTTTGGGGTGTCGCTTGAGGCTGGCAAATCCCTGCTACCCGATCTTGCCTGATTCCAACCTAACTTAAGAGCGTAGAAATTGTTCTTCCCCTTCTTAGATGAACGGGATCATTTATGAAACAATATGCAACAGTCAGGCTTGATGTTGCTATATGAAATTGCTTCAAATCCTTGTCTTCTCCCTGTGCGCCATGCATCCGCTGGGTGCGCAATCCAACTTTGGTTCCATTCGCGGGTCGGTAACAGATTCCAGTGGTGCGGCAGTGCCAGGGGCAAAGGTGACCATTGTGGATACCGGCACCAATGCACGTTTTGAAGTGTTTACTGCTGGGGATGGCGGGTTTTCGTCGCCACCGTTGCGGCCGGTCGTGTTTAGAGTGAGTGCTGAATTTAAGGGTTTTCAGAAGACGGTGGTAAGTGAGGTTAAGGTTGACACCTCGAATGTTTCTACTGTCAACATTTCACTAAAGGCTGGCGATGTTTCAACATCTGTTGAGGTGACGGGGGCGGCACC
Source organism: Bryobacter sp. (assembly GCA_022843625.1). Classification (GTDB taxonomy): domain Bacteria; phylum Acidobacteriota; class Terriglobia; order Bryobacterales; family Bryobacteraceae; genus Bryobacter. Next base: position 42,173 of record JALHNH010000023.1, read on the forward strand.
GCTTGTACAGACTTCATCAGGGGCCTTGCAGCAGACGGTGGATCAGCGAACGATCAACGAGTTGCCGCTCAATGGGCGCAATACGCTGGAATTAGCGCTGACACTGCCTGGGGTGGCAGGAAGCGCGGGTACGGAGTTTAGCGAGTTCACAACGAATGAGCCGGTGCCAGGGCGCGAGCTGGCAATCAATGGGAGCAGGGCGGGCACGACACAGTTTCAGGCCGATGGGGCCAATGTCACTTCGATTGCACTGGGGCGGATGAGCGTTTCGTTTTCGCCGGATACGATTCAAGAATTCAGTGTGCAGCAATCGAATTATTCGGCACAGTTTGCACAGGCAGGCGGAGCCATCATCCAGCAGACGACGAAGTCTGGTGGCAACGAATTCCATGGGACAGGATTTTGGTTTCACCGGCAGAAGGCCTTTACCGCAACCCCTTTTGATTCACAGCGGACGGCAGTGAATAACTTCGATAACCGGCCTCCCTTACGACGGCAGCAGGTGGGAGCGGTACTGACCGGCCCGGTGACGATTCCAAAACTATATAACGGTAAGGACAAGACCTTCTTCATGTTCAGCTATGAGCCGACGCGGCAGCTTGTGTCGAATCCAGGCGGGGCGACCAACATTCGCGTACCGTCGGCGCAGGAAATTGGAGGCGATTTTTCGCAGTCTGTGGTGTACTTTCGCAATGCCGATGGCAGTGTGAGGACAGAGCCAACAGCACTGCTCTACAACCAGTTCAATCGCCGGGGTGATGGGGCGCTGGCGCTGAATCCGAACCCGGCATACAATCCGAATCTGCCGGCGAGTGCAACGAACTTCATCTATCAATTCCGGCAGTTTCCCTTGTTCAATCCGAATGACCCGAATCCGGCACGGCGCGGACGAGTGCTGGTGAATGAGTTGGGACAGAGCCTGGTGAACCCTGCGGCGCGGAGGATTGCGCAGGAGCTATACCCGGCAGCCAACATCACCGACCCCAATCTGGTGCGCGATTTACTGGGTGCAAACTACACATACTTCCGGCAGACCCGCTATCAGGATGATCGCTATACGGTGAAGATCGATCATAACCTGACGCAAAACCATCGCCTGACGGGACGTTGGACGGAGCAGCCACAGTTTGGCAATCGGCAGGAACGTGACACAGTGCAGCATGGGTTGATCAGTGACGCCAACAACTCGCGGCAGTTACTTCTCGGATTGACGTCAACGATTGGCTCGACGATGACGAATGAGTTTCGTGCGAATTATGTGTACGGAAAGTTTGAGCGCGGATTTCCTGAGGCGCTGCTGGGCGAGGACTTTACTTCCAAGTATTTGAATACCGGTGGAGCTGGTGCGGGAACAGTGAACCTGATCGGATACGGTATGGCGCGGTTCTTTGATGCAGGTGCGCCGTTTGGAGTTGGCGGGCAACAGAGCGGCGCGGCGATCGGCACTCTGGGCTTCAATTCACCGCAGGATGTGGGTAAGAACAAAGAGCACAGCTACTCGATGTCTGACGACTTTTCATGGGTTCGCGGCAAGATGACCTGGAAGATGGGCTTCTCGGCCAGCCACTTGCAGCTGAACCAGTCTGCACTTGGGGTGGGTTCGCTTGCCGGCGGACGCTTCTTCTGGGATCGGCTGCAGACCGCCGAGCAGAACTGCAACGTGAATCCATTGAGTGGGACTGCGCCAAACTGCGCGAACGTCGTTACCGGCGGAGACCGCTTTGCCAGCTTCCTGTTGGGCATGCCAACGGGGGTACAGGTGCAGACGGAGAATCTTTCAGTGCCATATTACTACCGGTGGAAGAACCTTGGCGGCTATGTGCAAAATGACTGGCGTGTCACGCCAAGCCTTACGCTGAATGTGGGGCTGAGGTATCAATATCAGAGCCCGCGATGGGAAAAGTTCAACCGGCAGGGTTTATTGAATATGAACAGGCTGGAGGATAACCCTTTTGTGAGGCAGCCAAACGGGCAACCGCATCAGGGCCCCGTGTTTGAATATAGCGGTGTCGATGGCCGGTCGCGTTACGTTTCCCCTGCGGTGAAGGATGTGTTTGAGCCTAGGCTTGGCTTTGCCTGGACGCCTAACGCGGGTTGGAACTCACGCAAGAACTTCGTGATTCGGGGCGGCTACGGAATGACTCATGGAGTGCTGATGGGTAATGATCGAGAACCGGTGCCGAATCTTGGGTCACAAACAGGGACGGGCTTCCGGCAGATCAGCTACGCGCTGGGGTCGAACGATATCCCCTCACCGAGCAATGTACCGAGTTGCGGGCTTGCCCGATGCAACGAGCCGGCGCTGCCGATGCAGTTTGGATTCAATAACCCGGTGCTGGCCTCGGACTCAACGCTCTTTCAAATTCCGGCCAGTGGTGTGATCCGGCCAGGGGATCTTGCTGGATCGAGTGCCAACGGGTTGCCAAGATCCAATGTGCTTTACCAATCAACTGGTGTGGTGATCAACAGTGATTATCGTTTGCCGAGAGTGCACAATTATTCTGCGCAAATAGAATATGGGATTGGTGAGGCGGGCACAACTGTGGTGAGGCTGGGCTATCAGGGATCGCTGGGAAGGAATTTGTTTGGGCCATCCTACAGCATCAACCGGTTGGATCAGTTTAGTGGAAGGCTGCCGGTTCCTGGCTTTGCGGGAAGATTCTCAGGTGGCATATTTGTGCTCGATCCAACAAATACTTCCAGTAGCTACAACGCTTTTGTGGCAGAAGTAGAGCGGCGATTCTCGAGTGGATTGCAGTTCCGGTTCAACTATGCGTTTTCGAAGAACATGGATGACAGCTCGGGCGGGATCCGGTTTCCGATCCCGAACAACTCATTCAATAACTCGTCACTGGATCTGCCTCTGCTGCGCGCGCAAGACGCATACAACACGCGGAACGACAAGAGTGTTGCCAATTCCAATACCCCGCACATTATCAATTTGACCGGGCTTTACGATCTGCCCTTTGGGCGAGGAAAGAAGTTCTTCTCCGGTGGGGGCTGGAAGGACCACGTGATTGGTGGATGGAATCTGAATGGACTGGCCCGGCTGCGCAGCGGATTGCCCATCAGTGTGCCGCTTGGGATTGGCAACTCGTTTGACCTTGGGACGCCCGGTGGAGCCCAGAGGCCAGACCGCATCGCCGGCGTGCCGCTGGTCAATCCCGATTGGACTCGCGAGAATTCATGGCGGGGTGTGCCTTACATCAACCCGAGAGCTTTTGCCTTCCCGGAACCGGGCAGGATCGGGAATGCTGCGCGCAATCTTGATGCCTATTATCCGTGGGTTCGTACGATTGACATGAGCGTGTTCAAGCGCTTTGCTCCGTTTGAAAACAAGCGGCGGTTCTTCGAGTTGAGAGCAGAAGTCTTCAATGCCTTCAACATGAAGATGTACACGCCGAACCCCAACATTACCGGCCTGGTAAATGGCGGCAACCAGAATGCGCTTACAACGGGAACGTCGCCGAACTTTACAGCCGTACCGAATGTTGAGAACCGGTTTGGGAATCTCCGTGCGCCGGGGGTATGGAATGCCGTGATTGCGAAGTTCAACGGGGTTCCGGTAGATACGGCGATCGCTGCGCTGCCAGGACCTGGCGCGAATGGAGTGGGTTGCCCCGCAAATGCGACCGAACTTGGGGCCACCAATCAGACGCGATCGCTGAGCCCGGCATGTGTTGCGAGAACACTGAACCTGCAGGGTGGGTTTGGCAGGATGAATGCTAATGCGATTCAGCCGCGCATTGTGCAGTTTGCATTGAAGTTCTACTTTTAAACCAGGCGGACGTAGAGCCGCTTGTTGATCTTGCCCTTGTTTTCCGTTTTGTAGATTTCAAGGCGTCCCAGGTCTGTGGTGCTGTGGACGTGTGTGCCGCCGCAGGCCTGCTCGTCAAAGCCCTCGATTGCGACCACTCTCACACGACCTTCCCTGACGGGCGGCTTTACTTCAAGCGTTCGAAGCAGATCCGGCCTTGCGGCGAATTCGGCTTCAGTCAAATAGAAGGCGCGCAGGGTGTGGCCTGCGCTTAGGACGGCATTTACTTTCGCTTCAATCTCTTTGACTATCTCCGGTGAGAACCGTTCGATCTTGAAGTCGATGCGGGAGTAGTCGACTCCAATTTGCGCGCCCGTGATCCAGGCCTCGTAATCCCGGAGGGCAATCGTATTTACAACGTGGAGTACGGTGTGATACCGGGCCAGAGCTGTGCGGCGTTGCCGGTCGAGCTGTATGCTTACGAGCTGGCCGACAAGATCGCCTTCGATGGGTGTTGCGAGATGATGCCAGATGACATCGCCCTCGCCGACTTCGACGCCAGTAACGACAATACTGACTGAGTTGGAGGTGGTAATCGAGCCGGTATCAGAGGGTTGGCCACCGCCTCCTGCGTAGAAGCAGGTCTGGTCTAGGGCAATGCTGCTTCCAGTGCAGGCGACCACCCGGGCCTCAGTGGACAGGCAATGATCGTCTTCCCAATAAAGACGTTTGGTTGGTGGCAACATTTCCGTTATTTTAGCGATTGAAGTTGAGCGCGGAGTTTATCGACGGAGGCTGCTGCGCCCTTGAGCGGAAAGTCTTTCAGATATTCGATCGCCTGTTGATTGAGGCCCGGCGTTCGATCGCCGTATGCCACGGCTCGCGCGAGATTGGCTGCCTGGCGGTAAGCGTCGATGCGCTGACTGAACGAGGGCTGTTTGAGCGCTTTCTGACGTTCCTGTCTGGCTGCAGTGAGAAGCTGCCGGGCCTGCACCAGATCGCCATGCCTGAATGCAATTTCAGCGAGGTACTCGGTAGCAATGCTGCTTTGAGCAGAGGCCTTTTGGAGATGCCGTTTGGCCTGACCAGGATCGCCCACATAGAGGTGAGCGAGCCCGAGAGTAAGCTCCAGATTGGGGTTGGAGCCTGCACGTTCAACACCGTAAAGATCTATGGCGCGCTGGGCCGTGGCAATCGCTTCTTTGTGGCCACAGAGGGCCTGCGCAGATGCAAGACCATTCAAGGCGGAGCCATAAAGTACAAGGGCGTTAACTGCTTTTGGGGTGAGCCGATAGCGTTGCTCGTAGGGGACGAGAGTGCGTTGTAGATACGGAATGGCGTCGCAGGGACGCATTTCGTTGGGCTGATCGTGCATTCCAAGGAGCTGGCCCAGTTTGTAATTTAAGGCGGCGAGCCTGATTTCTTCAAGCGAACTCAGCTCTCTCTGTTTTCTTCTTTCTTCAATAAGAGCAATGCCACGACGAGCTGAAGAGATTGCCTCTGCCGATTGGCCAGAATTCATAGCAACGTCGGAATTGTAGGCGTAGATGCTGAGAAGACGGTCGGTATCCCCGAGTGAGTTTGCGGCTTCCAGAGCCTCTTTGCCGACACGGTAAGCATCCTCGAGGCGGCCTTCGATCATCCAGGCCTGATTCATGGAAAGTCTGACATCAATGTAAGTCCTGAGATCGGATTTATCTGCCAGGAGATAGGCTCTATGAATGAAAGCCTCGGCGGTCTTTGCATCCCCGCGCCTGGCATGCAGATCACCGGCGTGAGAAAGACCCAGAGCGAGGCTACGCTTGAGCTCCGCATCATTTGGGAAGCGCTTTAGCAGAGGCTCCTCAATGGCAATCCCTTTGATATGGCTCTCAAGGGATTCATTGAAAAGCCCAAGGCTTTCAGACCTTACATGTCCCTGAATGTCACCGACCCGATGATATGCGCGGGCAAGTTCTTTGCGTAGAGCAACGTCATCTCCGGATTCGGAAGCGAGGCGATCGAGATATGTAGCCGACTTCTCCATCAGAAGGCGGCGCATTTTGGCTGAGCCCAGGAGCTTGGCGGCTTCGGGATCGATTTCGTTCAAGAGGCTGTTGGCGAGGCTACGCACTTCATCGAAGCGCCTCTGAGCGCGAATGCCCTCGCGAACGGTGAGGGCTGCCCCGATGCTAACCGCGGCCACCAGCAGAGTGGCGAGGGCCAGTGGCAAACGGTTGCGGCGTGCAAATTTGGACCATCGATAGGTGAAAGTGTCCGGTCGGGCGATGACGGTCTCGCCCGCGAGGTGCCGGCGAATGTCTTCAGCAAACTGCGCTACTGAACCATAGCGGCGGCCTGCCTCTTTGCGCAGTGCCATCAGCAGAATGTTGTCGAGATCACCAACAAGTTGCTTTCGCAGCCGCGTTTCTGTCGGGACATGATGGGAGGGCGGGTGGATCTCGGTGGTGCAGACCAGATGCTGAATCTCGGCTGGGGAATAGTTTTTCAGCTTGTAGGGTCGTTCGCCGGTGAGGAGTTCATAGAGGACGATGCCAAGGGAGTAGACGTCTGAGGCGACCGTGATCGCCTCGCCGCGAACCTGTTCGGGGCTCGCATAATCCGGCGTCATCATCCAGCCGGTTTGAGTTGAGGTTTGACCTTCTACAACAAGCTTGGCGATACCGAAGTCGAGCAGTTTTGGGGTGCCATCAGTGGTCACAAGGATATTGGAGGGCTTGAGATCGCGATGAACGATGAGGGCGGCATGGGCATGCTGGACGGCGTCACAAACCTGGATGAAGATTTCGAGGCGCTCTTTGACGGGGAGATTCCACTGCCTGCAGTAGGCATCGATGGGGAGACCATCGATGAGTTCCATGACGATGTAGGGAATTCCCGCGTGGTCGCCACCGTCAATCAGACGGGCGATGGAGGGGTGCTGGAGTTGTGCGAGCAGGTTGCGTTCTTCGAGGAAACGGCGAGCGCTAAGGGCGTTGCTCGCGCCAGCGCGAATGATCTTGATTGCGACTTCCTGTTCGAACTGACCGTCAACGCGCTTGGCTTTATAGACGGTGCCCATGCCGCCTTCGCCTATTGGCCCAAGGAGTTCGTAGGCACCCAGACGTTGGCCCTCAAGCGTAGTCAGACTGGAGACAGATTGTGCAGCCTCTTCAATGGCTGGCGCGACGTGGATCAGACCTTCGGAATCGAGAAGGGATTCCACCTCAGAGCGAAGGTCGTCGTCGCTTGAGCAGGCTTGGTCAAGAAAAGAACGACGGTCTGCCGTTGGAAGGTCGGCTGCTGTCTGGAAGACAGATTCGATCTGTTGCCAGCGTTCTGGAGTCATCTGTGTTTCAGTTCATTTCTTAGTCTAATGATGGACCGCGCAGAGCCAACTTCAGGAAAGACCGCCAGAAGCTTGAGGCCCTCCTCTCGCAGCCCTGGAGTAGGATCTTTCAAGCGAAGCGCCGAGTTGATGTTCTCGACCTGCTGATAGGTGTACATGTAGCGCTGGAAGTTCTTGATACCCAGGGCTGGTGCACGTTTGAGACGGGCTTTAGCAAGGAGGTTTCGTGCGAGATCCAGCTGATTCTTGCGGGCAGCTAATTGCGCCTGCAATTCGAGGATGGCAAAGCTGGGATCCGGGACTTGTGCGAGCGTTGCCTCAGCTTCTTTGAAGAAGCCGAGGTGAAATTGGGCAAAAGCCAGAGACCACTGAAGATCCCAATTGATGCGCAGCTTGTCGGCGTTGAAGATGTCCATGGCCAGCTTTGCGGTAGCAATCGCAGCACGATTGCCACAGACAGCCTGTGCCGCGGAGAGCATCTGGTAGTCGGCTACCGTGTTGATCATACGATTGACCGATTTAGGATCCTGCCGGTAAGTCTCGTGACTGCCTTCAGCCCCGATCTGAAGTTCCGGTATGGATTCGCAAGGGAGTTCCTGACTTGGATTGCCCACTTGGAAGAGTTGGACGCCACGATCCCGGTGGGCAGAGAAAACGCGCACCTGATCGTAACCGCTCCATTGCCGGGCCTTGAGGAGTTCCAACTCCTGATTTGTGTATTGCATCGCCAAGGGAGTGAGGCCGAGGTAACTAGCCTGTTCTGCGGCCCAGTGGAGAACCGTGCTGGCACGCCGGACATTACCGCTTTTGAGCGCTGGCTCGATCGCTGACTGGATCACGTTGAGCGCCTCTTCGACGCGTCCTTCGAGTTGGAAAACGCGACACAAAGCGATACGAACCTCCACATAGGTGAAGGTGTCTGATTTTGGAGCTAGTGGCTGAGCCAGAGTTGCGAAAGAAAGGGCTTTTTCAGAATCGCCGCGCATAGAGTAAAGCTCGGCAGCATGTGCGTAGCCCCAGGCTAACTGGCCGAGCAGCCCATTGTCATCCGGGTGCCTGGACAGAAGGCGCGTTTCAATCTCGATGCCCTTTAAATGGCTTTCCAGAGACTCGTTAAAAAGGCCAAGATTCTGATATCGGCGATGGCCCTGAATGTCACCAACTTGATGATAGGCGCGGGCTAGTTCCTGCAGGAGTCTCTCGTTGCCGCCCGATTCTGCGGCAAGACTATTGAGGTACGAAAGGGACTTCTCTACCATCACTTTGCGGAGAGTAGCTGAGCCAACGATCTTCGATGCCTCATCATCGATGTCATTCAATACCGTACTGACAAGGCCATGGACCTCGTCGAATCGGCGTTGGGCTATCCTGCCCTGACGCCACGCAAGGATTGAGCCCACGGCAACAGCCAGAACCAAAGAAAAGCCAAGAGCGACAACGAGCTTGTTGCGCTGCCCAAATTTCGACCAGCGATAAAGAAGTGTGTCCTTACGTGCGATCACCATCTGGCCATCGAGGAAACGTTGCAAGTCTTCGGCAAACTGGGCTACTGAGCCATATCTGCGCTGGGGCTCTTCTCGCATCGCCATGGCAAGAATCAATTCGAGATCTGCCGGGAGAAGGAAAGGTTCGAGCAGCTCACGCAAGAGGACACCGAGGGAATATACATCGGAGGCAATGGTGATCCAGCCGCCCCTGACCTGTTCAGGACTGGCATAGCGCGGTGTGAGGGGGGCTGAGCCGGTGTGGCCGGTTTCATGCTGTTTGGCGATGCCGAAGTCGAGGAGCTTGGGAATGCCTTCAGCTGTAACGAGAATGTTGGCAGGCTTGAGATCACGATGGACGACCAGAGCGGCGTGAGCATGTTGAACAGCCTGACAAGCCATGATGAAGAGTTCAATACGCTCGAACAAGTTGAGATGGTGATTCGATACATAAGCATCGAGGGGCTCGCCCTTGACAAGTTCCATCACGATGTACGGCAGCCCGAAGTGGTTGCCCCCGTCGATCAACTGGGCGATGTAGGGGTGGTGAAACTGGGCCAGAATGCGCCGTTCGGATTCGAAGCGTTCCAGGTGAGCCATGCCCGGGCGGAGAACCTTGATGGCGACACGCTGGTCAAATTGGCCGTCGTCGCGCCGGGCTTCATAGACGGTACCCATTCCGCCTTCACCGATCACACAGAGGATGCGATAGGGGCCGATGCGCGAGAGCATCTCTAAACCTTTTCGTTGTTCATGTAGCGACCGAGCCAGGCTTCGGCCATACGTTGTTCACGGCCTACGGTTGCGACGCTGATCGATAGCGCTTCGGCGGTTTCTTCGACACTCATACCGGCGAAGAAGCGCATCTCGATAACCTTGGCCTTGCGCTCGTCGAACTTAGCGAGTTCGTTCAAGGCATCATCGAGATCGACCAGGATTTCAGGGCGCTGCTGAGCGGCGTCCATGGCCTCGTTGAGCTGGACGTTAGCGACGCCTGCACCACGCTTGACCCGGTTGCGACCGCGGGCGTGGTCTACGAGAATTTGACGCATGAGGTGCGCGGCTACACCAAAGAAGTGAGCGCGGTTCTTCCAGTCCTGATTCTCCTGGTTGGCGAGCTTTACATAGGCTTCGTGCAAGAGCGCCGTGGGCTGAAGGGTGTGGCCATCTCGCTCTTTACGAAGGTAGCTGGCAGCAAGGCGGCGCAACTCGTCATAAACAATCGGGGTGAGTAGCTCAAGAGCGCCCGGGTCGCCTTCGCGCCATTGTTGCAGGAGTACGGTTACTTGTTCGGGCATTAGATTAAATAATGCGAATTGCACTGACCATGCGGCCAGCGGATTCGGTGTCCCTTCGGAAAGAATGGAAGAGATCCGGGTTGCATTTTGTGCAGTGCTTGGAAACCCAGATGTTATCAAGATCGAGGCCAGCTTCGACAAGCTGCCGTTCGTTGGCTTCTGCGAGATCGACACAGGTCTTGCCTTCTGACCCGAAGTGTGGCGAGACTTCAGGGCCGACCTCAAAGCAGCATAGGCCGATACCAGGGCCAATGGCGGCACTCAGTGATGAGAGCTCTGCGCCGAGGGCCAGCATCTCGTGAACGGTGCGGGCAACAATTTCTTCAACAGTGCCTCGCCATCCGGCATGAACTGCGGCTACGATTCGAGCGCTTGGATCGGCAAGGAGGATCGGCAGGCAATCTGCGGTGCGGACGGAAATCCAGAGCTCGGGACTAGTGGTGATGAGGGCGTCCCCTTCACCCTGGAGGCCCTCCGCCTTACTGCGTAGAACTTTTCCGGAGTGGATTTGCTTGAGCCATGCATGCCCGGACTCAGGCAGCCAGGCCTCGTCTTCGCGAGTACCGAAGCCGTGCTCGACTTCAGGAATTTCCTTGAGTGTGGGAGCGTGGATCATCCGAGCTGCACGAGGTTAACGCGCTTCTGGAAATCCGCGAGCATTTCTTCGCTGAGGCGGACGTGAGTTGGCTTGCGGGTGAGAGTCCGCATCTGGTCGATTTTGTCCTGGAGCTTCATCAGGCCATAGAATAGGTTCTCAGGCCGTGGCGGGCAACCGGTGATGTAGACATCGACAGGGATTATCTTGTCCACTCCCTGAAGCACCGAGTAGGTGTTGAAGGGGCCACCGACGCTGGAACAGGCACCCATGGAGATGACCCATTTGGGCTCGGGCATCTGATCGTAGATGCGCTTGAGGACTGGTGCCATTTTGAGGCTGACAGTGCCGGCGACGATCATGAGGTCTGCTTGACGGGGGGAAGGGCGGAAAACTTCGGCACCAAAACGGGCCATGTCAAAGCGCCCGGCGGTACTGGCAATCATTTCGATTGCGCAGCAGGCGAGGCCAAAACTGAGAGGCCAAATCGCAGACTTGCGAGCCCAGTTAAAGACATAGTCTACCGAGGTGGTAATGAAGTTTTGCTCGAATTGATTTTGGAGCGTGATCACAAGAAGGAACTTTTAGTTTAACTTGAGAGTATGGCTGGAAATTCACACAACTCGAACGCGTACACAGATCAAGAGAAAAAATTCCTGATGGGCCCCCTGCTCGTGGGAACTCTTGCGGTCTCAGTTTTCTTATACGTGTACTTCACAATTCCTTCGAAACCTTACGAATTGCATGAGGCTTCGCATGCTGAAGCTTCGCACGATGCAGGTCACTCAACAGGTAAGGAAGTAAAGCACGAAGAAGCTAAGCACTAAGCCACTGTTTGGCTAGAGCCTCCGGATCCTCATTCAGCGTCAGCAACTGCTGAGCTGTTGGTTCGTTATCTACAAAAAACGTCGCTTCGACACCTTGCGCCGTTGGCTTAAGGTCGAGGCGGCGTTCTTTTGCTTCCAGGCGCAGGGTTGTGTCGAGCCATGTGAAACGAACCATGGTGCGCTGGGTGTGACCAATGATGCGGCAGGCAGTGAGGAATTTTTCTGTGAAGGGGCCGGTTTTGAGGGCTTCGGCAATAGGGGCAGCGGCGAGTGCCGTCTGACGGTCTGCCTCGCGGCGGGCCTGTTCTTCTTTCTGTTTTAGCGGGTCTTTTTCTTCGCGCGACTCGAGCGCCTTCAGGTTGTTCTCGAGATTGTCGAGGAAGCTCATATCCTCACGGTACAATGAGATTATGTTCTTTCGCCGGGAAAAGCCTGTAGTTCTCAAATTTGAAGATCATTTGGAAAGCCTGAAGCTAAGCGGCATGGCCGTTGGCAAAACCACCAATGGCAAAGCTCCAGTAATGCGCAAAGGTTGCGCGGCAGTGTTGCTGGATCAGGGGGAGAAGGTTGGAATCGAGCGTGCGGGAGTGGTGGTGGGCCACGAAATCGGGGAATTGACTCATGGCGGTTATCAGATGTTCTTTGTGACACCTACGGGTGTAAAAGAACCGGCATTAGCAGAACAGCTGCGGGAGTTGCACGATTTTCAGGAAGACTTGCGCAAAGGACTTGGGCACGACAGCCTTTACAACACTAGCCTGGGAACCACGAACCCGCGTCATCTGTATGACCGCGTGAAGGGCCGTGATTCCCACGCCAAGCATTCACACTAAGCTTCGGTGATGGTAACGCTGTTGAGGGTATCGCCACCGGCGATGGAATCTACTACAGACTGACCTTCGAGAACCTGGCCAAAGACGGTGTGCTTGCCGTCGAGCCAATCGGTCTTGATGTGCGTGATGTAGAACTGGCTGCCGTTGGTGTTGGGGCCGGCATTTGCCATAGCCAAGCTGCCTACCTTGTGGCGAAGCCATTCGTTGCCAGCAAATTCGTCGGCAAAACGATAGCCAGGGCCTCCACGACCAGAACCTTCTGGGTCGCCGCCCTGAACCATGAAATCTTTAATGACGCGATGGAATGTAGTGCCATTGTAGAAGCCGTCGTTTGCAAGGAAGACGAAGTTGCTTACAGTGTTGGGAGCATTCTTGGGATAGAGTTCGACAACGATCTTGCCTTTGGCCGTATCGAAAGTTGCAGTGTAAGACTTGGTGACGTCGATCGACATCGGCGGCGGAGCCGGATAGGATTTTTGAGCCATATTCTTTCAGTGTAAGCTTTGAATCTACCAACTTGAGGCTTGCGGTAGAAGCAGCGGTGCGAAAGAATGTGGAGCATGTTCTTGCGATTGGGAATTCTGTGCTGCTTCATAACTCTGGCCTGGGGCGGAGATGCCGAATTTCTGCGACGGGTGACACTCGATTTGACAGGCCGCTTACCTGAGCCATCAGTGGCGAAGCAGTTTTTGGCGGACAAGGATCCGAACAAGCGCACGAAGATGATCGACAGTTTGTTCCCGCCGATTCCTGAGGTGGGGATGCGAGCCATCAAGGATGCGCCGTTTCTGGACCGCTGGGCTTACTTCTTCAATGATCTCTTCCGCAATGGGCAATTGCTTGAAGAAGGCATCAATACTTTCTACGATTTCACTTATAAATCCCTTCTGCTGAACGTGCCGTATGACGAGATGGTGCGTGACATGATCACGGCATCGGCGGTGTCGACCTGGGCGGACGGGGCCTCAAACTTTCTGGCGCGCAGCCATGTCTTTGAGGGCGATGGCTATGTGATGAATCATGAGGACACCGCTGACGAGATTGCGATCAATACTTCGCGGATCTTTCTTGGCGTGAATCTGGAGTGCGTGTCGTGCCATGACGGTAAAGGCCATCTGGAGAAGATCAATCTTTGGCTGGCAGATCGCAAGCGGTCCGATTTATGGCGGCAGGCGAGCTTCTTTGGCAAGACCTACATCGCACCGGTTTACGGGCGAACGCCACAATTCATGGTGAAGGATAAACGGGCAGGTTATGACCTTACGACAGTGAGTTCGTTGCGGCCTCCGCGCAAGAAGGGGGAAGATGTCACGCCCACGTTTATATTGGATGGGGCACGAGCCAAAGCTGGAGAGCGGGAGCGCGAGGCCTACGCAAGAATGCTCACCGGGCATCCCCAGTTTGCCAGGACTACCGTCAACATGATCTGGGCGGAGTTGATGGGCCAGGGAATTGTCGAGCCAATTTTCGATTTTGACCTGGCGCGGCAGGACAAGAAGAATCCCCCGCCGGCACCATGGACCTTGCAACCGAGCGACCCGGATTTGCTCGATGGGCTGGCTGCCGAGTTTCAAGCCAAAGGCTATGACCTGCGGTGGTTGATCCGGCGGATCGTCACTTCGCCTCAATATCAATCGCTGCAAGTATCGCGGCGCATGAGTGCCGAACAGATGTGGGATTCGATCTCGCAGATCACCGGCCAGCAGCAGGAAGTGAAAGTGAGCTTCTCTGACAAGAAAGTGAAGTGGGTGATGCAGACACGATCACCACAGGATCTTGAGAAGAGCGGGATGAAGAAGACACATGCGGTGTTGTCGGCTTTTGGGCAATGTGACCGCTATAATGCACAGGCGGACAGGAAGCCCACGATGATTCAGACGGCACTGTTGTTGAACGATGCAACGGTGAAAGAAAAACTGAAGGTGGATGCAACGAAGAAGATGAGTCCTGAGTTTGCCGAGGATTTGTTCTACAGGGCATTGAGCCGACCACCTACAGAGGCGGAGATGAAGGTGGCGCTTGGGCTTGAGGTGGAAGACCTCCTGTGGGTGATGGTGAACCGGTTGGACTTTCTCTTTTATTGAGGTGATGGGGATGTTGCTATCAAGACGAACTGCTTTGCAGATGGCCTTTGCGGGAAAGAAAACTGAGCCTCGCGGGTCAGCCGATTGCGTAATCTTTCTGAACCTGCAGGGCGGGCCACCACAGATGGATACGTGGGATGTGAAAGAGGGCAAGTGGGCACCAGAGAACCGCGATCTTGTCACCGTGAAGCAGGGCTATCAATTCCCCCGTGCGCTGATGCCCAAGATGATCGAGCGGCTGGACGATGTGTTGATGGTGCGCAGCATGGAAGCCTGGGAGACGGTTCATAGCCGGGGGCAATATTATTTGCAGACCGGACATGCAGTGAGCCCAGCGCGGGTAAAAGAGTCGCCATCAATGGGGTCTGTGATTGCCTACGAGGCAGCGAAGACGCGCAAGGAAAGCGATTATCTGCCTCCGTTTGTATCAATGAACTATGAGGCATCAACGATGTATGGGCCGCTGATTCGCGAGGGTTGTCTGCCGGCGGATGCTTCGCCGTTGACACTCGATCTTGCCAGCGGAAGTCTGCCCTTCCTGCTGGAAGACAGCGAGAAGGACCGCTTTGCCAAGCGCTGGGCGGCATTGATGGATATGGATGCAGCCCGCAATGGATTGAAGCCGGATTCGCCTCAGGAGATGCGGCAGTTTGCCAGCTTCGCAAGAGCAGTGGAGAAGATGATGCGCAATCCGCAGGTGAAGCAAGTACTCGCCATGAAGCCGGAAGAGAAGCAGGCTTATGGCGGGACTCCCTTTGGCGATGCATGCTTGCTGGCTCGCAACATGGCAGCGGCCAAGGCCGGGGCTAAGTTCATCATGGTGACGCAGCCGGGTTGGGATCTGCATGGAAACTTGTACGGCAAGGATCTGGGCAAGTCGGCAACGGGGGGAGTTTACAAGTTAGCCAAGGACCTTGATGCCGCGATGAGTGCGCTGCTATTTGATCTGAAGCGGATGGGGCTACTCGAGCGGACGCTGGTGATTGCAATGGGCGAATTTGGCCGGACGCCTGGCGATTTAACCTCGCTCGCTGGACGGGAGCATTACGCCAAGGCGATGGTGGCGGCCTTTGCTGGCGCGGGTGTGAAGGGGGGCAGAGTGATGGGAGCTACCGATGCTGAAGCAGCGAATGTGACCGACTTTGGCTGGAAGAAGAAGCGGCCTATTTATGTTGAGGATGTCTGCGCGACTGTTTACAGCGTGCTGGGTATTGATGCGAACTCTCGGATCCGCAATACACCTTCGGGCCGGGATTTCGTATATGTAGATCCAGCCGCAGGAACGCGGGTAATTGACTTCGGTGAAGTGAGTGAGTTCTTCGCCTAGGCCAGAGCCTTGTGGACTACTTCACCCGCGACGTCAGTGAGGCGGAAGTCGCGGCCCTGGTATCGATAAGTAAGCTTCTTGTGGTCGATACCCAACAGGTGCAGCAACGTTGCCTGGATGTCGTGGACGTGGATCTTGTTTGAGGGGGTGAAGCCAAGCTCGTCTGTACCACCGATGATTGTGCCAGGTTTGAGACCGCCACCAGCCATGAAAATCGAGTAGGCATCGATATGATGATTGCGGCCGATCTTGCCTTTTTCCCTGACTTCGCCCATCGGCGTGCGCCCGAATTCCCCGCCCCAGATGACGAGTGTTCGATCCAGTAGTCCTCGCTGCTTGAGGTCTTTGATTAGAGCGGCCGAGGCTTGATCGATTTCCCGTGTGACTTGCTCCAGCGGCTTGGTGAGATCGTCGTGGTGATCCCAATCGGTGTGATAGAGCTGCACAAAGCGAACACCTCGTTCGACCAGACGACGAGCGAGCAGGCAGTTGTTGGCAAAGGCGTGTTCGGGCATGCCAGGCTTGGCTCCGTACATGGCCATGGTCTCGGGACTTTCCTGCCCGAAGTTGATTAGTTCCGGGCCGGAGGTCTGCATGCGGAAGGCCATCTCATATTGAGAGATGCGAGTATCGATTTCCGTGTCGCCGGTGTGAGTCTTCTCGAGTGCATTGAGGTCGCGGAGGGCTTCAATCGTCTGGCGCTGCTGCTCGGCCGTGACGTTTTTGGGAGTTGACAGGTTCAGGATCGGGTCGCCGGTAGAACGGAAGGGGACACCCTGATAGCTGGTGGGGAGGAAGCCGCTGGACCAGAGCTGCGCACCGCTGCGAGGGCCACGCGGGCCAGACTGGAGCACTACGAAGCCTGGGAGGTCTTTTGATTCGCTGCCGAGGCCATAGGTGACCCAGGAACCGATGCTGGGCCGGCCAGCGCGCACCGAACCTGTATTCATGAAGAGCTTGGCCGGGCCGTGGTTGAAGTTCTCGGTTGAGACGCCATGGAACATCGTAAGGTCATCAGCGACGGTGGCGATGTTCGGGATGAGCTCTGAGAAGTACATGCCGGAGTTGCCGCTCTGCTTGAACTGGCGTCGGCTGCCAAGCATCTTGGGCGGCTCTTTGGAGAAGGTGTCCATAAAGGCGAAGCGTTTGCCTTTGAGGAGCTCTTCGGGTGCGGCCTTGCCGTCGTACTTGACGAGCTCGGGTTTGTAATCAAACAGTTCCAGCTGGCTCGGGCCACCAGCCTGGAAGAGATAGATGACATGGTCGATCTTGGCCTCGTGATGGCGAGTGGCAGCATTCAGATATGTTGCTGCCAGACTAAGACTGGAAGCACGGAAGAAGTGGCGGCGGGTTTGGAGAAGTGGGTTCATGGGCGGGTCAGGAATTCGTCCAGGTTAATGAGGACACGCGCTACGGCGGGCCACGGGTCTAGTTGTGAGTCGCGCTGGACGCGGATGAAGCGGAGCATGCGCTCAAGTTCATCGGCACGGGGGGCGCGGCTGAGAGTGATCTGGTAGCCGGTTGCGAGGCGCGAAGGATCACTGGAGCCGGAACTGGTCATACGTTTGGCAAGGGCTTCGGCGAACTCGGTAGTGGATTCGTCGTTTAGCTGGGTGAGCGCTTGAAGCGGAGTGTTCGAGCGATTGCGGCGAGTGCAGCTTACCGATGAATCCGGTGCGTCAAAAACGATCAGGCTGGGGTGTGGGGCCGAGCGCTGGAAGAAGGTGTACATCCCGCGACGGTAGCGGTCTTCGCCGGTAGAGGTCTTCCATTCGCGGCGCACCTGGGTCACCTGATAAACGCCGGCGGGCTGTGGGGGATAAACGCTTTCGCCGCCTACTTTAGGAGCAAAAAGATTTGCTGCGATCAGAGAAGAATCACGAATGATTTCTGCGTCGAGGCGGAGGCGATTCTGACGAGAGAAGAACTTGTTCTCGGGATCGGTGGGGGTGGCTGTTGAAGATTGTCTATAGGTTGCCGAAGTTACGATCAGGCGATGTAGAGCCTTCTGGCTCCAGCCATTTTCAATGAACTGAAGAGCAAGATAGTCGAGAAGTTCCGGGTGTGTGGGTTTGTCGCCCTGCGTCCCAAAGTCACTTTCGCTGGCAACGATCCCGCGGCCGAAATATTCCTGCCAGACGCGATTCACGGTTACGCGAGGAGTGAGGGGGTTCTTTGGGTCCACCAGCCACTCGCCCAGCGCCAGGCGGTTCGGTGGTTTGTTTCCCAATGGCGGAAGAATGCTGGGAACGCCTGGGGTAACGGGTGCGCCCTTCCGCATGAAGTCGCCACCAAGATGGATGTAAGCAGGACGGGCAGTGGGGAGGTCGCGCATGATCATCGTGCGCGGCAACTTAGGTTTATGAGCCCGCAGGTCGGCCAGTTCTTTGTCGATTGCGACGAGTATCTCATCTTTCTTGAGGTCGCCGGAGAAAACCTGGAGGCGCATGCGCATGCGTTCTTCTGCGTCGATGACCTTTTTATTCCAGGCGGCGAACTCCGCCTTTTCGGTATCGGTTCCGATTTCGAGGAAAGGCTTGTTGAAAAACTTGCGCTCGGCTTCTTTGTCCACTTCATCGGTATTGTTGAAGAAGGCGAAGAGCTGATAATATTCGCGCTGCGAGACAGGATCATATTTGTGGTCGTGGCAGCGGGCGCAGCCGAGTGTCAGCCCCATAAAGGCAGCACCTGTGGTCGCGACACGGTCGGCTACGGCTTCGACGCGATATTGTTCGAAATCAATGCCGCCTTCATAGTTGCTGGTTGTGTTGCGGTGGAAGCCGGTGGCGATCAGTTGGGCATTGGTGGGATTGGGCAACAGATCACCAGCCATTTGCTCGATCACGAATTGATTGAAAGGCTTGTCTTCGTTGGTGGCATGGATGACCCAGTCGCGATACATCCAGATGTCTCGGGGCGCGTCGATGGTGTAGCCATCGGAATCGGCATAGCGAGCGATGTCGAGCCAATGGCGGCCCCAACGTTCCCCGTAATGAGGCGACGCGAGAAGGCGATCGACTTGTTTTTCGTAAGCGTTGGGGCTACTGTCTGCCAGGAAGTTCTTGAGTTCATCGAGAGTGGGTGGTAGACCCGTAATGTCGAGGCTGAGGCGGCGCAGGAGTGTGGCACGGTCGGCCTCTGGGGCGGGCGCAAGCTGATTTGCTTCGAGCCTGGCGAGAATGAATTTATCAATTGCGTTGCGGGCCCAGTTGGAATTGGTAACGGCTGGGATTGACTGCGGTTTCAGCGGCTGGAATGCCCAATGGTTGGCTCCGGGACGCTTGGACTTTACCAGGTTCTCCGGCACAGGCAGGCCCGCTGCGACCCACTTTTCAAGTATCGAAATCTGTTCTTCTGTGAGCTTTTTGTTGGGCGGCATCTTGAGATCGCCGACATGGCGGGCGGCGTTCAGAATGATGTCCAGCGAGGCACCGCGGTTACCGCCGCGAAGGATGGAGTCGCGTGTTTGCAAGGAGAGGCCGCTGGTGGAATTAGCTTCGCTGTGACAGCCGTAGCAGTTAGCACGCAGGATGGGGCGGACTTGAGATTCGAAGAACTGAGCGTCCGGCACTTGCGCGACGGCGGCAACGGAAAAGATCGCGAAGAAACAAAGCTTAATCACTGCCCATATCATTTCAGATTTTGAGGTGCCTGTGTGGGGGGGGGTGGGGTGGACTTGACTGGGTCGCGCAGGTGCCTTCGAGCAATCTCTTTCGGCGACTAATGGAAGTTTTCTTCCTTTAGCTAGAGAATTCCACTATAAGGAATGAGTTCTCGAGCGAGGGATGGATCGGGATGCTCTTGCAGGGCCTGTTTGACGCCGGAAAGCAACTGACGCAACTCTGCAAGCTCCGCTCTGGCTTCGCCGCGCAGCAGGAAATGCACCAGGAAGAGCCGCCCCCAGCCAAGCTTTTGTTTGGTGAATGGCGTGTCCCCCGGAGGACGGGAGCTGCGTTCCCAGATAGCGACGGATCGACGCTCCGCTTCAATCGCCTTGTCGATCAAACCAGCATCCGCGTAAACCCAGGCAAGAAAGTTCAACGTGTTGGCCAAACTGTTCATGATTCGCACGTCACTTGGGTCCTTCTTGTGCGCAGCCTCCCGAATTTCCAGTGCCTCGCTGTAGTAACTCAACGCTTCCGCAAGGCGGCCTTGCCTTCGCGCTGCGAAGCCCAGGTCTGAGAGAGTGTAACTGATATCAACCGGGCTGGCCTTGCTGGCGCGTTCTGTTTTGAGTGCATCGAAATATCTGGCAGCACCTTCTTCAACTCGACCGTCCACCAGTAGCAGCGCACCCCAACGCTTGAGAGCGTAAGCTTTTTGTTTTGGGTCGGGATCAGGGGAGCGGTCGAATTGATCGATGGCTTTTCGGTAGGCCTCGATTCCAGCCTTTCGATCTTTACGGGAACGAAAGAATGCGATTTCGCTATAGGCATTAGCGAGAAACGAAGAAGGGCCAAAGCGATCGAGCGCACCCGCAGCGGCCTCCAGTTTTTGAGTAAGTTCAGTTGTGCCGTCAGAGTTCCTGCCGGCAACTTCAACCCGGGCCGCCTCGGAGTATAGGGATACAAGCAGGATCAGCGCTGGCTTCTCGTTGAATTCTTTCGCCCGCTCAGCTAGCTGAATCGCCCGGGAATAGCTGGCCGAGGCAGCATCCGTATCTCCGAAATTGGCGGCAGTTGGCAAGCCTTGGACTGCGGCCAGTGAACGCCAGGCCTGAGCAACTTCAAGAAGGACAACCGGATCCTTTTCGTCATTTTGGGCAAAGCCATTGAGCAACGCAGCCGTCTTTTCTACGATGGGTTTTCGCGCAGTGATCGGCAGATCGGAAATTCCACTTAGCATCGAACGGGAAAACTTGCGGATCTCTTCAAATTGGTGGGTAGCCTGGGCACGGGCTTGTTCGGCACGCCATGCCTGCCATGCGGTTGTAACTGCGCCAAGCGCAATGGCGATCACAAAGGCGGCACCCAGGGGGTGGCGCTGGATGCGCTTTCGCATCAGGTAGAGCAGTGATGGTTCAACTGCGGAAATTGGCTTCTGGCTCAGCCAGGCATGTAAATCTGCCTTGAGGGCATCGGCGGTTGGATAGCGCTCTTGAGGTGCCTGACGAAGGCATTTGTGGAGGATAGCATCGAGTTCGGAATTCGATTGCGCAAGCATTCCCCGCAAAAGGAGTCCGGCCTGAAACACATCGCTTGCAGTGGTGATCGGCAAGCCAGCGAGTTGCTCCGGGCTGGCATGGCGGGGTGTGAGCATGGGCGCCCCATCGGAATCGCCATCAGAGAGCACTTTCGCAATTCCGAAATCGAGAAGGCGAGGTTCCCCTTCGGCGGTGACGAGAATATTACCGGGCTTCAGGTCGCCGTGGACGATGAGATTGCGGTGAGCATAAGCGATGGCATCACAGATTTTTGCGAAGAGCTCAATACGCTGGCGAAGGGTTGACCGGTTGGCCGCGAGCCACGCATCAAGAGTCTTCCCGTCGACGAATTCCATTGCAAAGTAGGGCAGGCCATTGGGCGTGGTGCCTGTGTCGTAGAGTCGAGCAATACCAGGGTGTTCCAGACGCGCGAGAATTGCCCGTTCTTTCAGGAAACGTTCGATCAGCCCGGGGTGGAAGCGTTTGGCACCAATCACCTTTATCGCAACACGGCGGGAGAGACTTGGATCAATGTGGATTGCCTCGTAGACGCAGCCCATACCGCCATGGCCCAATTCTTTGACGATTCTCCAGGGCCCCAAAGTCTCGGGCATGGCCGAATCGATTTCGAGATATTCCGGATCCAGCTCCCAAGCCTCGAGCAGACAGATTGCTTCGCTGAGGATGTCTTGTGGATGCCCGGAGGCAGCAAGCCAATCCCGGCGTTCTGCAATTGGCAGCTCGGTGGCTGCCGCAAGAAGCTCAGTGATGAGATCCCATCTATTCATCGAGATGCTCAAGGAATCGCTTGATAAACATGCGGGCGGCCAGCCAGTCCCGTTTAACAGTTGCAAGGGAAACACCAAGTATTCCGGCAGTTTCTTCGCTGGAAAAACCACCGAAGAAGCGGAGATCGATCAGCCGCGCCTGACGCTCGCAAACGGTTTCGAGGGCATTGAGTGCGCGATCAATCTCAAGGATGTCGATGGCTTGTGGGCCTAGAAATTGCACCGGCCAGGGCTCAGACAAAGTACGCTTGGCCGCACCTTTGGCGCGTGCACGATCTACCAAAATATTGCGCATGATCAAGGCTGCTGCGGCATAAAAAGGACCTCTGTTTTCAAAGGTCATGCCCTGGGATTTGGCAAGCCGCATCCAGGCCTCGTGGAGTAATTCAGTGGGATCGAGCGTAGTGTCCGAAGGTTGACCGCGAAGGCGGCTGGCTGCGATGATTCTGAGTTCGGGGTAGATGGCCGACGCGAGTTGCGACAGCGCCTGGCGATCCCCAGACTGCCAGTGCTGGAGGAGCGCGGTAATGTCACTAGACCCATCCTGCGGCAACACTATTAAATTCTAGCCTTAGTGGGGCGAGTGATCAAAGTTCGAGGCTGCGCCACATGTACCAGGAAGCAATGCTTCGATAGGGCCGCCAGTTTTCTGCGATCGCTTCGTAGTCCGGGTACTTCGCTTTAGGGTCGAGGTTGTAAAGCTTCTTCATCCCGTTACGAACTCCGAGATCAAGAACTGGAAACACGTCAGGCCTCTGCAAAGCGAACATCAGAAACATCTGTACAGTCCAGACGCCGATGCCTTTAACCTGCGTCAGTTCGGCGATGATTTCTTCGTCCCCCATCTTCTTGTGTCTGCCGAAGCGGACTTCGCCACTTGCTGTTTTTTCGGCAAGGTCGCGGATGTATCTTGCCTTTTGGCCAGACAAGCCAGCGGCCCTCATTTGCTCTTCCGAGACGGCCAGCACGGCCGCAGGGTTGAGTATACGTACCCCGCAACAAGCCTTGAAACGTCCAAAAATTGTAGCTGCCGCCTTGCCGCTCAGTTGTTGATAGACGATCGACCTAACCAGGGCCTGAAACGTAGGAGGATGGTATTGCATCGCATAGGGGCCAACTTGCGAGATGATTTGTTTGAGTACAGGATCGCGGCGGCGAAGATGACGGAGAGCAGATTCCATATGAAGACCCATGATAAATTGACGCGGCGAACTTTGCTGACTGGCCTCGGCGCGGGGCCCGTTTTGCTGGCACAGGACCCGGTAATCCGGGTAGATGTGCAGTTGGTAAACATCACTTATACCGTGCGCAACAAGCAGGGCGGATTGGTGGGGAACCTTACCAAGGACGACTTCACTGTGTTTGAAGACGGCAAGCAACAGGAGATCAACCGCTTTCAGCGAGACACTGATTTGCCGCTGACAATTGGGCTGCTAATTGATATTTCCGGGTCGATGTATAACGTGATCAGCACGGGCAAACGGGCGGCATCTGAGTTCTTTCGCAAAGTTTTACGGCCGAAGGACCTCGCATTTCTCATTACATTCGGGTCCGAATTAGAACTATTGCAGGATTTGACTTCTTCCGTCAGCTTGCTCGACAAGGGCTTGAGCCAGGTGGAGGGTCAAAGGCCAACACGGGTGATGACGCAGGGGCCGGTGCCGACAACCCCGCGGGGCACGAGAATGTTTGATGCGGTGTATTTGGCGGCAGAAGAGAAGCTCAAGAACGAGGCAGGACGTAAGGTGATTGTGCTCTTGACAGATGGTGCAGACCAGGGCAGCTTCTACAAACCGATGGAAACACTCAAGCAGACGCATCTTTCGGACGCAGTGATTTATAGCTTTTTCTATTACGAGCCAATGTACGGAAGCGATGAAGGTGCGCTCAAGAAGTTGAGCGGCGAAACGGGGGGACGGGTCTTCGACGTAACCAAGCGTGGCAGCCTCGACCGTTCTTTTGAGCAACTGCAGGAAGAGATGCGCAGCCAGTATTCGTTGTCTTATTCGCCCACGAATGACAAAAAGGACGGGGCCTTCCGCCGCGTCGAGATCAAACCCAAAGACTCGAGCCTCAAGGTACAGGCGCGGCGCGGATACTATTCAACCAGCGCTTAACACTTGCAATCCACTGTAACACGTGTCATAGTACACCTGTGATTCCATTCCGAGTCGAGCTCATACCCGGAGAGCCGGTCTATGAGCAGGTGGTGTTTGCTGCCAAAAAGGCAATTCTGGCCGGCCGTTTGCAGCCGGGAGATGCTTTTCCGTCCGTTCGTCTTTTGGCAAAAGCAGTGAAGATCCATGCCAATACAGCTCAAAAAGTGATAGCTGAATTGGTTGGTGAAGGATTACTCGAAGTGCGGCCGGGGATCGGGACAATTGTCACTATGGGTGCCAGTATCTCGAAACGGGAGCGGGGAAAACTCTTGCATCGCGAAGTCGAAAGTCTGGTTGTGGAAGCACTTCGTCTAGGAATGCAACGGGAAGAGCTACTGTCTGCAGTGGAAGCGGGATGGCACGCATTGAGCAATCAGGTGGAGGTGTAGCCGATGATCTGTACCTATGATTTAACGAAGCGATTCGGGAAAACGATGGCGCTGGACCGGGTGAATCTGGATTTGCCAGCAAACTCGATTTTCGCCCTCGCCGGCCCGAATGGAGCAGGCAAGAGCACTCTACTGCATCTGCTCATGAATCACTTCCGCAGTGACGGAGGGAGATGCGAAATCGCCGGTGTAGACTCGCGGAAGCTGAGCCCCAAAGATCTGCAGAAGATTGGCTATGTGGCGGAGAGCCGGCAGTTGCCGGAGTGGATGAAGGTAGCAGAATTCTTCCGCTACACAAGCCAGTTTTATCCGAATTGGCAGGCCGAACAACTTAAGGACTTGATTGGCCTCTTCCGGTTGCCCATGGAGGCGCAGGTGAGTTCGCTGTCGCGTGGTAAGCGCATGCAGGTGGCACTTGCGGCAACGCTTGCTTATCGCCCGAAGGTGCTCCTGCTGGACGAGCCGTTTCAAGGGTTGGACGTATTGGTGCGAGACCAGGTGATCGAGAGCATTGTCGAGCGAAGTGCAGAATCGACCGTGCTGCTCGCTTCTCACGACCTGGCAGAAATTGAAAGCTTCGCTACGCACTTTTCCTATTTGTCTGAAGGCAAGCTCAAGTTTTCTGGAGATATCTGCCAACTGCAATCGGAGTTCCGCGAGGTGGAAGTGGTGTTGCGGGAAGCGGTTGAAATCGAAGTGCCGGGCCACTGGATGAATTACAGTATCCAGGGCGAGTATGTGCGATTCACGGATTCAAAGTACGCAGGCACCGATGCGATTCGAGAACGGTTTCAAGGGGTAGCAGACATTACGGTACGCAACTTGCCGCTGCGATCGATCTTTGTCGAGATGGCCAGGGAAGGACAAAAGTCATGATCCTCACGATTTGGAAGAAAGATCTGAAACGGCTCTGGTGGGGGATTCTGCTGACCACTGGATTCCTAGTACGTTTAGCCTTCCTCGATGCAATGCGCAGTCAATCGATGCCCTCGACGGAAGAATCGTGGTTAAGCATTTTGCTGCCACTGTCCTGGGTAGCAATCCTGGGAATGGCTATCCATGAGGATGCACCTGGAAACTCTCGCGCCTATTGGGCCAGCTTACCCGTTAGATGGCAATCCGTTGTCACTGCCAAACTACTCTTCGCTGTTACTACAATCCTGGTGCCTTATGGGAT
Organism: Bryobacter sp.; assembly: GCA_022843625.1. Taxonomy (GTDB): domain Bacteria; phylum Acidobacteriota; class Terriglobia; order Bryobacterales; family Bryobacteraceae; genus Bryobacter. The sequence continues at coordinate 67,362 of JALHNH010000023.1, forward strand.
AGCAACTGGCCTGATACTGCATTGGCACGGGTTTGACTGGACTGCCTATGCGGCGGAGCAGGCGATGAAGCAGTTGCAAGTCATGACCATCGTTATTTTGCCGGGAGTAGCAATTGCAGCCTTGTTTCGCAATTTGTCACAAGCGCTTCTTGCATTTCTCGCCGCTGCTGTTTTTGCCGGAATCTTGCTTGAGACATCCGCTCTCGGGCTGACAAAAGATGAAGTCATGCTTGGAGCTTCCATGATATGGCTTGGGCTGGCGGCAGTGGCAGTGATTGTGCTCAGCTATGCGAAAAGCGGCAGGATTGCGACCTGGAGTCTTACGGCAATCGGCCTTGCCGGGTGCATCTTGCTGGCGGCGGGTTTTCCCAGAGGAGGTGGAATCACACTGCGACAAGTTTGGGCGGGGACTGCAATTCACCCCATGCTTCGATTCGAAGGTCCTACGGTTGCTCCACCATCCTTTGCATCGGCTCGGGACGGAAGGGCAAAAGTAGTTCTTCCCCTCGTTTCGGAAGGCTTCGACTCAAAATTGGTTCAAAGCTACCAGATCGAATCACTGAACCTGACGGGCGATGATGGCTCAGCGATTGCAGCGGAGCCAGTGCGCGGCAATCGAATGTTTGGTGCGCTAGACGCTTATCAGTTTGCCGAGGGAAAGGGAAAGGCATGGCAAGTGTTGAGCTTCCTGCCCGAAACCTACAAGAAATGGAGTGGCCGCCGGGTTACCGTGAAAGGTAGAGCCTTGCTTCGGTTGTCCCGGTGGGAGCAAAAAGTGGAAATGCCTGTCGGATCTCAGCTTTGGCTGCCGCATCTCGGAAAGTGCGTCAGCGAGAAGATAAGCTGGACCCAATACAGTGTGGCAGCACGGCTAACTTGCCTAAGTGGCAGGCCTCTACCCAGTCCAGTAAAGGTCTATCTTGATGACAAATCCATCACGGTTCGCCCACAACAACATTTTCTTCAAGATCAAAGCAAAATGACCTGGCTTTCGCCTGTTTATCGTTCAGAGGTCTATTTTTACGAAAACAAGACTGACGCCAGAGATTCGCGGGTGGAAGGCACCCAGTTCTCAGAAGCCAAGCTTGCGGTCACATCTTCCCAAAGTTTGGGAAGCGCCTACATAGACTTTGAGTTTCGCGGCGTGGACCTGGACCGCTACTTCGTAAAGCCCTGACGTGCCGAGAAGTAGCGCTCGATCTGGTCGTCGAGCGAGATAAAGGGCAGAATACCAGTGCGATTGAGCCGTGCATTCTCAAGGGCCGAATACTTGGGCCTCCGGGCAGGAGTGCGATACTCGCGCTCGTTGGTGGGCTTGAGTTCAGGGCTGAGGTTGGCCTTCTTGAAGATCCTGGCTGCGTAGTCAAACCAGGAAATGGGTTGACCGCCGCCCGCATGAAAGACACCCGATTCGTTACGCTCCACCAGATCGGCTGTCACACGAGCCAGCTCCGGAGCATAAGTTGGTGAGGCGATATGGTCGTTTACGATCCGCAAGGGGCCACCTTTGGTGGCAAGCCGGAGCATCGATTCGATGAAGTTACCACCGGCCGTACCAACACCAGCAGGGCCAAAGACACCGGAAGTGCGCAGGACCAGGGCTGAATCGCAATAGGCCTGAGCGTAGAATTCCCCGGCAAGTTTCGAGACACCATAGGCACTGATCGGCCGGACGGGGTCTTCTTCACGATAGGGGCGGCCAGCGGTGCCATCAAAGACGTAGTCGGTGGAGAAGTGCACAAGACGAGCGTCCAACTGTCGGCAGGCAACTGCGAGGTTACGTACAGCAAGCCCGTTGACAGCGTAGGCTACTTGCGGCTCGTTTTCCGCGATATCGACCTTATTGTAGGCGGCAGAGTTGAGCACCAGGTCGATTTCAAGAGACGCCAGTTTGGTTTCAAGCTGAGAGGTGTCTGTGATGTCCACGTCAGTGCGGCGAAAACTGTGGACGGTATGTCCGCGCTTGGAAAATTCTTGAACGAGTTCGACCCCGAGCTGGCCGGCGGCTCCAAAGATAGCTACTTGCATGTTGGCAAATACCAGCGTATCAAGGCTTAAATTCGACGCTGATCTCGAGCAGATTATTCTCGTCGCCAGGCTGGGGCACTGGCCGGCAATTGAGGACCTGTCCTCGGTTCAATTGCTCAGCGCCAGCCCATTCGACAAAGACGCCAACGGGAATTGGCTCTGAGGATTCAAAGACGGCCACATTCCCATCACGCTCTCGAAGTGAAACCGGGATCGACTTGCCGTTGTCGCTAAAGACATGCAGCGTTCTTTGTTTTGCTAGCAAGAAGGTCACACTAGCCTTATCGCCCCAGACAAAACAAATTTCAGTAATTCTATTTGAGAGTAAAAAGCAGCCAGAGGCCAAGTCCAACGGCACCCGGCAGGAGTAGCTCCGCCCACTGGCGCCAGCGCCAGTTTCTAAAGGATCGGCCCAGGGCAGCAGGGTGAGAACTCGCCACCGGGACTGGTTCGCCCGAACTTCGTTTGAGGAAGTCAGCCCTAAGCCTGTTCTTAAGCGGGCTGGGTTCGCCATTGAGAATCTTGCGGATCTCGGCACGCCCCCCGCGGTCGGCAATCAGAATTGTGGCACTGTTCATGCCACGGGTGGAGTCAGCCAATTGCTTGCGCAAGGGTGCGGGAATGTCCTCGGGAGTGCTGAAAACTTCAGTCTTGTCCCCAATGGATATGTAGACTGTAGTCCGCTTGATGGTGGTCAATCGCCCACTCCCACAAGACCAAGAGGTCGCAGGCTATCCCCAGCCTGATCGAGAATTACCTGGATGAAACCAAGTGCGGCACGGCTGAGGGCCTTGTCTTTGCGATAGATCAATCCGAGACGCCGGATCATCTGTTCAGGCCCAAGCGATAGAGTAACTAGCTTGCCAGCCGCTACTTCTTCACGGCAATGAGACGCAGCGAGGAAGCTGATGCCAAGACCAGCCATAACGAAGCGTTTGATCATTTCAGTTGAGTCTAGTTCCATTGAGACTTGCAATTGTTCTTCGACTGGTTCGAGCCAGGAGTTTAGCTTGGCGCGGGTAGTTCCGGTTTTTGGCAACAACAACTGGAAGGCAGTGATGTCGGTGGCCAGTACCTGTCGCTTCTCGGCCAGGGGGTGGCCCTTGGGAACGATGATGCGGATCTCGTCAGAATGAATTTTGACGATCTGACATTTCTTGGCGTCTACTGGGAGTTGTGTAATGCCAAAATCGGCCAGGTTATCCTGGACGGCCTGCAAAACACGTGAGCCATAACTTCGGTCCACATGAAGTTGCACGTTAGGAAACTGCTTTTTGTATTCGCTGAAGACTTCAGGAAGAACGTAGATGCAGGTGGCTTCGTTAGCGGCAATGATCAACTCCCCGCGAGGCACGCGTTCCAGTTCCTGGATCGATTCCTGGGCACGACGGCGGAGGTCGAGGATCTGCTCAGAATATTCAGCGAAGATGCGACCGGCCGGTGTTAGCGCTATGCGGGTACCGAGACGTTCAAAGAGGTTGGCGTTCAGTTCCTGCTCAAGTTGCCTTACCTGGGCGCTGATTGCAGGCTGTGTGCGAAAACAGGTTTGAGCGGCTTTGGAGAAACTCTTAAGCCGGACAATCTCCAGAAACGTGTGCAATTGATCAAGATCCATAGGGTTCCTGGGACTAAACTTGCAGGGATGACTCCTCAAATTATAGCATTTGGTTATGGGCCTTATCAGGTTTAACGTTATAGCGGCTAGATACTTCCCAGTGGATCCAAAGGAGATGAAAAAGTGGTGAGCGAAGGGTACTCTTGATAAAGGGCAAAACTCCTGAAAGCTCAATCGAAATCTGGAACCACGAAGCAATAACTTGAGAAGTATTTTCTGCTGGATTCTCGTTTGTTCGTCGCTGGCTCTGGCCGGCGATGCTGTCAACGTCACTCTCGTTGTCAATGATAATTCTTCATTGTCCAGGAGGCTGGGGGCGTTCTATGCGTCCTGGCATGGGCTAAGCCCGCAGCAAGTTTGCCGGATCTCGACAATCGAAGAAGAAACCATCAACCGGATTGGCTTTGAGAAGCAGATTTCCGGGCCCATCGGCGACTGCCTGCGTCGAAACAAAAGAGTCGAATCGACTTTTTATCTGCTATTGACTCAGGGGATGCCGATCCGCATCAGCGCAGAGGCCAAGAACGATAACGCGAGCGTCGATAGTGAACTCGCATTACTTTATCTGGAAATGCGTGGGGCAAAGATCCGGCGCGAGGGCTGGGTCGACAATCCGTTCTTCCGCCGGAAAGACCAGGTCTTTAGTCATCCGGGCGTACCCATCTACTTGGTCACTCGCCTGGCTGGGTACAGCTTCGAGGATGCGCGCAAGGCGGTAGAGCGCTGCCGCGGAGCAAAGAACATCGGACGCGTGGTACTCGATCTCAAAGCCGACAACGATGACGAAGGCAATTCCTGGCTTCGAAACGCTGGAATTATTCTGCCTGAGCCAAGAGTTGTGTTTGAGATGACGCCCAAGGTTTTGGCTGCGGAAAAGCAGGTGATCGGATATGCCAGCTGGGGCTCGAACGATATGGCACGTAAGAGCCGCAATAGTGGCATGGAATGGTTAGCAGGCGCGATTGCCACAGAATTTGTTTCTACCAATGCACGGACTCTGAAAATGCCGCCTTATACGTGGACACTGGGTGACTGGAAGAACCCGTTTAGCTATTTTGCGGGCAGCCCTCAATCCATGATTCTCGACTATGTCTGGGAAGGTGTCAGTGGAATCTCTGGCAACGTCGATGAACCGTACCTCTCGCAGACTGTGCGGCCTGATCAATTGTTTCCAGCCTATCTTGCAGGGCGCAATCTGGCTGAAAGCTTCTATCTGGCCCTGCCCAGCCTCTCGTGGCAAAGTTTGATCGTAGGAGATCCATTGTGCAGGCTCGAATAGCTTCAATCGAGGACCGAGATTTACTGGTGGATCTTGGGCGGCGGACCTTCTTTGAAACGTTTGTCGGCACCTGTAGCGATGAAGATATGGATCTGTTTCTGGCCACATCCTACTCGCCGGAAAAGGTAGAAGCAGAATTGAAAGATCCGCTCTCACGATTTCTTATCCTGGAAGATTTACACGGGCCATTGGGGTTTACGAGAATTCAGGGCGACACACCGGACAGAGTCGAACTAGTTCGTTTCTATATGGAACAGCGAGCGATAGGCACTGGGGCGGCTCACATCTTGATGGAAGGTACCCTCGAATTGGCCAGGGGCCTAGGCTACTCGCAAGTCTACCTTGGGGTGTGGGAGAAGAACTTCCGGGCGCAGAAGTTTTACATGAAGTGGGGATTCCTGAAAACCGGAGAAAAGATCTTCATGGTGGGGACAGACCCTCAAGTGGACTGGTATTACGAACGCGAACTATAGAAGGCAGACGAATTCTGCGAGTACGGCGTAGCGATCCTGATCCGCATCTAAATGCAAAACAGGGAATTCCGGATTGAGCGGGGAGAGATCAATTGCCTGGTGAGCCCAGCCATCCTCACCCGATGTAGATTTTTGCGAATGGTAAACCTTTAGGGTGTAGCGGTTGTTCGGGTCGGAGCGATCTTCGACCAGGACACGTTTATTATTGCGGGAGCCTGCCCCAAACTTGCGGAAAACACACATCGATCCTGACGGTATCACCGGCTCCATACTTCGGCCATAGACTTCGCAGACAAACATGTCTTTGCTCAGTCGAAGATCCTGCGGTGCCTCAACCCATTCGGCGATCTCGTTGGGGTCTGCGATCTGCTCGCCGAAGCCTCCAGCGGCGGACCGGAGCGAGTAGCGAGGAATGTGGGTTAGAAAGGGCTTAACAGGGGTCGGGACGTGCTCTCGATAAAGCTGATGAAGGGTGAAATCGAGGGCATTTGATTGCACCTCGTTTCGCTCACTAAGCTGAAAGACATTCGAAAGTGTCGATTCCAGCCACTCCATGGCACCGGTGGCACCCATCTCGCTTGACAACTGCTTAAGATGAGTTTCCATGCCGGAAAGTATTTCGGCGTCGTCGGCAGAGGCAAGCTGATGCCAGTCCCGCCGGAGCTTCACCCCGAGCTCTTCTGTTTCGGCATCGTACACGATAACCCCTGCCGGCTCAGCCGGGCGGCCGGGAAGGGCGAGACTCAGAAGGGAAAATGTCATCGGGTACAGATATCGTATCGGCTAGGGGTTGGCAGGATAATAGCCGGATCTGTAACGTACCTTCAGACCCGGGATATTCGGAACCTCGACGCGAATCTTACGGAACGCCTTGCGGTCGTCGGTCGACTCCGGCACATAACGGATGATGTACTGCGTGGTGACTTCACCCTGAATCGCAGCAACGGCGTTAAACATGCCCTTGGCAAGCTCAGCACCGTAGCCCCCGGTACCCACCTTCAAGGCGTAGTTGCCTTCGTCCGATGGAGTAGATAGATAACCTGAGACATCCTTGTAGAGGCCTTCCAGCGGGAAGACAACTCTACCGCCAGTTTCTTCGGCCAGACGCATGAGATTCTTCTCACCCTCAGCCTTGAAACCAAAGGCCACCGTGCTCATGCCAAAGATTGTAACGAGATTCCGCTGGGCTACCTCAAGCACTTCATCGAGGGCTTTCTTCGAAGCCGAATCGTGTCCATCGCCAATGATCACGATAATGCGCCTGGGCTCAATCGGCTCACCGCGCACCAGTTTGCGATTGGTACAGGCAAGGTAGAGAGCGTCATAAAGCGCGGCACCGCCGCCAGGCTTGATCTTTCGGATCTTCTCCTGGATCTTGTCGGGAGAGCTGGTGGTGTCGACGCTGACTTCGGCCGTGGTTGAGTAGGTGACAAGATAACCGGAGAACTTCTTGGGGCCTTCCTGAGGCAGCAGCGCAAGGACAAGCTCTTCGGTAGCCTCGGCGAAAGTCTTCCAGTGCAGCCGGTTCAGATTGCTCATGTCGAGCAGGAAGCCAACCACTACTGGTTGTTCTCGCTCCGCATTGAAGTAAGAGATTTTCTGTTCTTTGTTCTCGTCGAAGATCCTGAAGTCAGATTGCTTCAAGTCGCTGACAAACTTGCCCTTCTCATCGGTGACCGTAATGGGTACGATCACCTCGTTGACCGAGATGGAGAGATTGGGAGTTTTTGTCGCTTGAGCGGCCTCTAGAGAAGAAAAAGGAGCACCGTTAAGCAACGCCGGTCCCACGAGCATAAAGTGACGGCGTGAAGTCATATCTTTTGGAACAACTTCTATTGTAACGGCGCTCCGTGAAAAAGGGTTACCTATCGTTGCACACGGCCGGAGCCGCCGCCCTTGACCAGACCTTCTACCTCTTCGCGAGTGAAGCGGTTGAAGTCACCAGGGATCGAATGTTTGAGGCAACTGGCGGCTACAGCGAATTCGAGCGCCGCCTGAGGAGTGTCGAGTGCAAGGAGGCCATAGATCAGGCCACCGGCAAAACTATCGCCGCCGCCAACGCGGTCGACAATGTTGGTGATGTCATAGTGCTTGCTCACCATGAAGTTGTGGCCTTGATTGAGACACGCAGACCAGCCATTGTGAGAAGCGCTGAAGGATTCACGCAATGTAATGGCAACGGTCTTTACGTTCGGATAAGCGCGCAAAACCTTCGCACTCAGCCTTTCGTAGGAAGAATGATCGAGCTTGCCAGAGTGTACGTCGGCATCGCTTTCAATGCCGAGAGCCATTTGGCAGTCTTCTTCGTTGGCGATGACAACGTCGGTGTATTCGACCAGTTGCGGCATCACCTCGGCCGCCTTCTTGCCATACTTCCAGAGATTCTTGCGGAAGTTCAGGTCGAGGCTGACCGTGAGGCCGGCAGCTTTGGCGGCCTTGACACTCTCAATCGAAAGCTCGGCAGCAGACGGGCTGATAGCGGGAGTAATGCCCGTAATGTGGAACCAGCCGGCACCTTCAAAGACCTTGGCGAAATCGATCGCACCAGGCTTGGCAATGGCGATTGCGGAACCTTCGCGATCGTATTGCACCTTTGAGGCACGCTGATTGGCACCGGGCTCTACGTAATAGATTCCGAATCGGCCCGGGCCACGGACAACGTCCGAGACGTCCACACCAAATCGCCGCATCTCCCCAAGGAAGGCATCACTGATCGGATGCTTGTCGGGCAGCACCGTTGTGTAACGCGCCGGCCAACCGAAGCCCGAGACGCTGACAGCGACGTTGGCTTCACCGCCACCAAAGGTGGCAACAAATTGAGGGGACTGCAGGAAGCGTTCCATGCCTGGGGGTGCCAGGCGGAGCATGATCTCACCAAAGGTGACAACGGACTTCATAATTGATTTGAACTCACCAGTCTACCCCAGAAGCATCCATGCGACGAAGGCAATCAGGGTCACCACCTCGCCGATCATCAGAACGTTGCGGATGGAGACAAAGCGCTGCCAGGAAGTACGCGGCATGTGTTCCGGGAATTTCTCGATGTGGTCCTGGAGCGCACGCGCCCAGGCTGGCGGTGTGGTGAAAGGGAAAATAAAGGGATAGTCGAGTCTTTTGGGATCGTAGCCGGGAGGCAAAAGGCCAGCAATTTCGTCGCGGATCCTCCGAAAGGCTATTCTTTCGCGAAGCAAAGTCAGCACCACGCCAGTGTTGGCAGCTAGTAAAAACATCATCCAGATCAGTACAGCCTGAGTCTTGTCCAATTCAAAAAACCCCTTTCCTCATCTTAGGAGACAAAAGGCCCTGTAGTAGTTCAGGGTCGATTAACCTGATAGTGGGCCTGCAATTTGCAGGATGCGGGCGACGGGAATGGAGGAACCTCAGAGTTTGGAAGCAACAGCCGAAGCAATCGAGAAACGAAACAGTTGGCGAAGCCTTGCCTACTTTGCCCTCGGCGGGCTGATCGCCACAGAAATCATGCGGCGCGTCATAACGCAGCCCCCGGCGGCCAAGGGCTGGGAGTTGATCTATTGGTTCACTGACCGGGTCTTCTTTGACGGCAAATGGCTGGTCCTGCTAGCGATGGGCCTTGCGCCATTCAAAGAAAATTTACCTATCAAATACATGGCACCAGCAGCCGGGCTGCTGCTGATGGTGGGTTCTTTTTTGCAATTGCAGGACCCAGTCTTTCTTGTCTTCGTTGGAATGGTGGTGGGTGCGATCGTAAAGAGCATCCGGTGGACCGAGCCTGCTCTCATGCTGATGGCGGTGGGCGGCATGATGATGGGGATGCCGATCAACGGCTTCACAGGGCTGATGTCGGCAAAGGCAAACTTTCCGCCCGTACTCATGAAGCAGCTTTTTGGCTCAACCGCTGGAATCGGTTGCGTAACGATTGCCTGTTCATTCGCAGCGTTGTTTCTGCTTGGCCGCGGCGTATGGATGCGGCGAAAGAAGAGCGCCTAGAGGGACGTGCCTTTATTCTGCGCACCAGCAACACGAACACGCAGGAAATTTGTTCGCTTATGCATCGGCAAAGCCAGACGGGCACGAATCATCTCAAGTTCAGATGCTTCACTCGCCTGAGCCAGCATCGCGAGTTGCTCTGTTTTGCTCAGCTTGGGCGTTGATTTCGGAGAGAGTTTTTTCGAGGACATGGCCTGCGTTACGTCAAGAGTGGCTTCACTACATGCCCCTTCACATCGGTGAGCCGGTAATGCCGCCCCTGAAACTTGAAGGTAAGCTTGCTGTGATCAACACCCAGCGAGTGCAGCAACGTCGCATGAAGATCATGCACGTCTACCGGATTCTCCGTGATGTTGTATGAGAAATCGTCGGTCTCACCGTAGCTGGTGCCACCCTTAAAGCCACCACCAGCAACCCAGGCTGTAAAGCAGCGGGGATGATGATCCCGACCGTAATTGGTCTCGGTGAGCGTACCTTGAGAGTACACCGTGCGGCCAAATTCGCCCATCCAGATCACTACGGTGTCCTTCAGCAATCCACGTTGCTTGAGGTCTTCCACCAGCGCCGCCGAGGGTTGGTCGGTCTGTTTGCATTGGCCCTGAATCTCTTTCGGCAAATTCGAGTGCTGATCCCAACCTCGATGAAAGAGCTGAACAAATCGCACACCACGCTCCACCAGGCGACGGGCAAGAATACAGTTGGATGCGTACGATCCCGGCTTGCGCGCATCGGGCCCATAAAGTTCAAAAGTACTTTCAGGTTCCTTCGACAGATCGCTCAATTCCGGCACACTCGATTGCATTCGGAAGGCCATCTCGTACTGCGAGATGCGTGTGGCAATTTCCGGGTCCTGGTAGTTTTCGAGCTGGATCTGATTCAGCTTGGCCAGGTCGTCGAGATAGCGGCGGCGCGCATCGCGGGAATAGCCTTCGGGATCGGACAGAAAGAGCACCGGGTCTGCCCCGCCCCGGAATTTCACTCCCGAATATTTTGTTGGCAGGAAGCCAGAGCCAAAAGCGCGATCGGCCAGCGCCTGCGTGTTGCCGCTACCCTGGCTCACCATCACGACATATGCCGGCAGGTTTTGATTCTCACTCCCCAGGCCATAGGCAACCCAGGCACCAAAGCTTGGCCGGCCTGCCAGTTGAAAGCCCGTCTGGCAGAAGGTCACAGCGGGGTCGTGATTGATCGCTTCAGTATTCAAGCTCTTGATGAAACAGAGCTCATCGGCTTGCTTCGCCATGTAAGGCACAAGCTCGCTGAACCAGGCACGGGATTGGCCGTGCTGGGCAAACTTGAATACAGTCGGTGCAGTAGGGAAAGTCTCCTGAAACGCCGACATGCCCGTCAGGCGTTGACCGCGACGAATCGTATCCGGCAGATTCTCACCGCGGCGAGACTGAAGGCCCGGCTTCCAGTCGAAGAGATCGAGCTGACTGGGTGCGCCATGCTGAAACAGTAGGATAACGTTCTTGGCCTTGGCGGCAAAGTGAGGCAGCCCCGGAAGCCTGGGATGTACTTCCTTTTGATCTTCGGCCTCGAGCAGTGAAGACAGTGCCGCAATACCAATCCCGGTCGCGGACTTCTGGAAAAAATGGCGGCGGGTCTGAAGCAGTGGGTGCATGAATCAATCCTTGGTAACCGTTTCGTCGAGGTTGAGCATCAGGCTCGCAAGAGCCATATACGCCGCTTGCTCGGAAGGCTTCAGTTGCGTCGCTTGAGCAGACTCGCCCTTGGACAGATAAGTATCTACCCTGCCCGGGTTTGTGGCGAAATAGTCGCGATGGTAGTTGAGGCTGGACTTCAGAATCGCCAGCTCTTTAGCCGATGGCTCGCGCGCCAGCAGCAGCTTGGTGCCATAGGCGATTCGTGATTCGTCGGTCGCGCCACCTTCAGTCAGCATGCGCCGGCCAATCTGCCGGCCAGCCTCAAGAAAGGTGACGTCATTCATCAGGTTCAAGGCCTGAAGCGGGGTGTTGGTGCGAGACTCACGCACGGTGCAGCTCTCGCGCGTGGACGCATCAAAGTTAGTCATCATCGGCGGAGCAATGGTCCGCTTCCAGTACATGTAAAGGGAGCGGCGATACAGGTCAGCACCGTGATCCTGCTTGTAGTCCATGTTCTGCATGGATTGTTCTTCCCACAAGCCTGCGGGCTGATAGGGCTTCACGCTTGGGCCGCCCAATTTCGTATTGAGCAGGCCAGCAGCAGCAAGAGCCTGATCTCGAATCGACTCGGCAGGCAGGCGCAAGCGCGGGCCATGCGCGAGCAAACGATTCTCCGGGTCCTTATGCAGCAACTCAGGTGTGGTGCGCGAATCCTGGCGGTAAGCGGCGCTGCTAACGATCAGCCGCACCATGTGCTTGAGATCCCACTTCGATTCCATAAACTCCACCGCCAGCCAGTCGAGCAATTCAGGATGGGAGGGATACTCGCCCTGGCTGCCGAAATCTTCGGTTGTCTTCACCAGGCCAGTACCAAAAAGAAGCTGCCAGACACGGTTGATGTTCACGCGTGCTGTAAGCGGATTCTCCCGGGCCACAAGCCACTGTGCCAGGCCAAGGCGATCATTCGGCGTATTGGCTGGCATCGGGGGAAGAAAACCCGGCAAGCCCGGTTCTACCTTCTCGCCCGGCTTGTTGTACTCCCCCCGGATCAGAGTGTGTGTATCGCGACGTTGCGGGTTCTCGGCCATGATCATCACTGTGGGGAAGCTGCGCTCGAAGGCCTCCCGCTCTTGCTCCAGCTGAATCAATTTCGCCCAGATTTGTTTCTGAGCCTGGGGTGCAGCGGCCTCGAGATACGCCTCCCGTACCTGACGGGATTGCGGGTCGGCCTGCTTAAGTGTCTGGCCCAAGGCGAGCAGCGCAATGTCTTCCTGAGGCAAAGTCCTCGACCAGATCAGAACTTCATCAATGCTTCCCGCAAATCTACGATTGGGCCCGCCACCGGAACCAATTCGAAGAGGCTCTGGAAATTCCTTGCCACCGTTGTTTAACGGCCGGTACAAATTGTCGAGATCCACCTTAAACCGGACTGGCTTACCGTCGACATACACATGAACACCCTCTGCCATACGGGAGCCTGAATAGGCCAGCGTGACGTGCTGCCACTGATCAGCCTTGAGTACAGGCTCGTTTGAGGTCATGCGAATTGCGTCATCGTCGTAGTCGCTGGTGAAGTGCACATGGATGTGGCCAGCTCGCGCCTCCAGCGCAAAGCCCCGGCCACGCGGCTTGTCGTTCATGCGCGAAAAGAGCGTGCCATCGGGAGTCTTCTTCGCTTGCGCCCACAAGGCAATGGTGAAGCGATCTTCCATGTCAAAGTTGGCAGCCTGAAAGCCGGCGTCAAGGTACGTTGTTCCGTTCAGCGCCACAGCTTTTCCAATTCGGCCTGGCACAAAATCAACCTGGCCGGCATTGGCTCTCGTCTCATCCGGATTCTCAAGGCTCAGCTTGCGCTTGAGATCAAAGCTCGGAAGCCAATAGTCGATCGAATCGCTTATCAAGCTTGCTTGCCAGGCCTTCAGTTGCGAGGCATTCACCTTGATGGCCGAGCGAGTCTGGTCAATCGAGTGCACCAACTGGGTGAGCTGAGCCTGCTGCTCACGCGTCGGCGCAGGAATCATCGGCGGCGAGTTGCCATATTTCATAGCCCGGCCCTGTTCGGGAACGTTGTTGAAGTAGGCGTAAAACTGATACATCTCCTTCTGGGTGAGGGGATCGTATTTATGGTTGTGGCAGCGTGCACAGCCGAAGGTAAGGCCTAGAAAAACAGCGCTGTTGGTTTCCACGCGGTCGATCACATATTCGACGTTGTACTCCTCCGCTACAATGCCCAGCTCGGTATTGGCGCGATGATTGCGCTGAAATCCAGTGCCCATCTTCTGCTCCATCGTCGCGTTGGGCAGCAGGTCTCCAGCAATTTGTTCCACCACAAATTGATCGAAGGGCTTGTTCTTATTGAAGCTCTCAATCACATAATCGCGCCAGCGCCACATGATGCGCTCGCCGTCGTATTGGTACCCGTTTGAGTCGGCGTAGCGGGCATTATCGAGCCAGCGCATCGCCATCCGCTCGCCGTAGCGTGGATTGGCCAGCAGTCGGTTCACCAGCTTGTCGTAAGCGGCCGGAGACTTGTCGGCAACAAAGTCGTCCACCTCTTTCGGCGTAGGGGGTAAGCCCGTAAGGTCCAACGTGACGCGGCGGATCAGACGGTCTTTCGATGCTTCGGCTGAGGGCTTCAATTGCTCCCGGTCGAGCCGCTCCAGAATAAAACGATCGATCGGATTCCGGGCCCACTGCGTAATGGAAACTGCAGGTGAGGCCGGGCGCTCAGGCGTGATGAAGCTCCAGTGCTTCTGCCATTTGGCACCTTCAGCAACCCACTGAGAGAGAGTGCTGCGCTCAGCATCGGTCAAAGAATGCCCAGTGAAAACAGGCGGCATCTTTCGTGCCTTCGAGTCAGAATTGATTCGTTTGATCAGTTCACTGCTCTCCGGTGAGCCTTCGACAATGGCACGGCGTCCGCCAAGATCTGCCTTGGCCAGAGCCTCGACGTCGAGGCGCAACGCAATGTTTTTGTTCTTGGCATCAGCACCGTGGCAGGCCAGACATTTGTCTGAAAGAATCGGCCTCACGTCGCGATTGAACTCGACCGGGCGAGCCGCTGACAACAGAGCAGCAACCAAAATTAAAGTGTACAGAACCCGTATCATTTTGACCCTATTTTATATGCTTAATCCATGCAGCGTAGAACGTTTTTGGCAGGACTCGCCGGAATGGCCCAAAAGCCAAATCTGCTTTTTGTCCTCACCGACGATCAAAGAGCCGATTTGATGAGTTGTGCCGGACACCCGATCCTGCGCACACCCAACATAGACCGGCTGGCCGCAGGCGGCGTTCGATTCACCAACAACTTCTGCGCCACCGCCATTTGCTGCACCAGCCGCGCCTCCCTCTTCACTGGCCTTCACGAAAAAAGCCACCGCATCTCCAACTTCAGAACTCCACTTTCTCCCGAGCTTGTGCAGCTCAGTTACCCGGCGCTGCTACGCACGGCAGGCTTTAAAACCGGCTTCGTTGGCAAGTACGGAGTTGGCGGAGACGGCGCGCCGAAAGAACTTTTTGACGTCAGCTACGGCAATCCAGGCCTCGAACATGTAGGCCAGAGCCGCGAGATTGGAGCTCAGGCAATTGAATTTCTCGAAGGAGTTCAGGCGACCGAGAACTTCTGCCTCAGCGTTAACTTTCGTGCCCCTCATGCTCGCGACGCCGACCCGAAACAATACCTCTATGACCCCGAAGAAGCCAGCCTTTACCGGGATGCAAACGTTCCTGTGCCGCTCAAGGCCGACGCGAAGTTCTTCGACCAGATGCCAGAATTTGTCCGCAACAGCGAAAGCCGCGCCCGCTGGCAAAAGCGTTTTACCAATCCGGCTCACTATCAGGAAAGCGTCAAGAGTTACTTCAGGCTCATCGCGGGTGTAGACGTGGTTGTGGGCGATATCCTCAAGACGCTCGAGCGGCGCGGCCTCGCCGACAACACGGTTGTCGTCTTCAGTTCTGACAACGGCTACTTCCTCGGAGAACGTGGCCTGGCCGACAAGTGGTACCTCTACGAAGAATCCATCCGCACTCCGCTCATCATCTACGACCCTCGATTGCCGGCGAAGCTTCGTGGCAAGACTCGCAGCGAGATGACCCTCAACCTGGACGTATCACCGACACTGATCTCGCTCGCCGGCCTGCCGGTGCCAGAAGCGGTTCAGGGTCGAAATCTTATGCCGCTGGTCGAAGACAGAAAGCCCGCCTGGCGCAAAGATTGGTTCTATTCGCATCTCTTCCCTGGGAATCCACCAGCAGTCACCATTCCACGAAGTGAAGGCATTCGCAATGAGCGCTACAAGTACTTGCGCTGGGTTGATCCCAACCCGGCGGTAGAAGAAGTCTATGACCTGAAGCGAGACCCTCAAGAGCTCAAGAACCTCGCATCATCACCACTAAAGGCAACGCTGGAATCTCGCTGGAAACAGTGGAACACTTCTCTGGAACGATGGAATTCCCGCCAGAAATGGAATGATCCGGCCTAAGCCTTAAGCAAAGTACAAGCCGCCATTCACTTCGATCGTCTGGCCATGAATGTACTTCGACTTCTCAGAGCAAAGATACTGAATGACGTCGGCAGTCTCTTCGCTCGTGCCGAGATATCCTGCCGGAACATTCGCCTTGAAGGCTTCTAGCATTTGCGGCGTTGAAAAGACCTCGTGGAAGTTGGTTGCGATTACACCAGGAGCCACGCAGTTCACCCTCACGCCAGAAGGCGCAAGCTCCTTGGCCATGGCCTTGGTCAACCCAGAAACAGCACTCTTGGCTGTTGCATAGGCAGCAGCGCCCGGGCCTCCTCCATTGCGCCCGGCAACCGAGCCCACGTTCACAATCCACCCACTCTTCTGCGCCACCATGTGCGGAATCACGGCCTGCGTAATGTAGAACACGCTCGACAGATTCAGCATGATCGTCTGTTCCCAGTGGCTCGAAGGCATGTCAGGCATCTTGTGACGGCCAATCAAAGACCCGGCGTTGTTGACCAGAACATCGATCTTGAGCCCCTTGATTTGTTCGGTAAAGGCTTGCACGCCTTCGAGCGTCCCAAGGTCCGCCTGAATCAATGTGGCAGTCGAACCTTCTACCTGCGACTGGGCCGCAACGGTTTGAGCGCCCTGCAGGTCGCTCGAATAGTGAATGAAGAGATTCGCTTTTTCCTTGGCAAAACCAAGAGCTGTGGCTGCACCAATACCTTTGCTGGCACCAGTGATGAGAACGTTTCGCATTGAAGCTAGTGTATGTCAGCGCTTACAATAAAGGGGATCCGGGGGAAGAAGGAGCATCACAGTTAACGCCAACACAAAGAATACAGAACGGCCGCTAAAGACGCTCGAACGAGTCTTGTCAAAGGCAGGTCTCGGCTCAAGAACCGATGCTCGCAGTTGGATTCATGAGCGCCGCGTCAAGGTAAACGGCAAGATCATCGAGAACCCGGAACAGTGGGTCGATCTCATCAAGGACCGCGTCGAACTCGACGACCGCCTGGTCAAGACTGTCAAGCGCCTCTACGTCCTGCTCTACAAACCCACCGGCTACATCACCAGCAAAGGCGATCCGGAAGGTCGCCCCACGGTTTACGACCTCCTCAAAGACGTTCCGTCTTTCGTCGGTACCGTAGGCCGGCTCGATGAGGACACCAGCGGTCTCCTGCTGCTCACCAACGACACGATGCTGGCCGAGCGGATGACCAATCCCACCTTCCACGTCGCAAAAACTTATCTCGTCAAGTGTGCAACCAGGCTCAGCGACGAGAGCCTCCAGAAGCTTCGCCAGGGCGTAGAGCTCAAAGATGGCATCACCCGCCCAGCCAGAGTAAAGCGCGTTCGCGATGCAGAGTCCAAGACTTTTCTCGAACTCACCATCACCGAAGGCCGCAACCGGCAGGTACGGCGCATGATCGAGGCGCTCGACAGCAAGGTTCTCAAACTGGTGCGAATCCAGCTTGGCCCGCTGACCCTTGACGGCATGAAATCAGGCACCTGGCGCATCCTCACCGAAGGCGAACTGAAAGAACTCAAAGACCTGACACGCCAGTGAGACACTGTAGGTATGGGTCGTTCTGTTTTCTTATTTCCTGTACTGACTTTAGTAATTCTCACCGCACAGGAGCACACTCCACAAAACGAAAAAAATCCTTTAGCCGCCGATGCAAGTGCTGCCGTATCCGGTCGTAAGCTATACGGCCAAGCCTGCCAGGCTTGCCACGGCGGCAACGCGGCTGGCAGCGAACGTGGCCCCGCACTATCCACCGGTGCCTTCAAGCACGGTGCAAAAGACGGCGAACTCTTCATCAACATCCGCAACGGCATCGCGGGCACCAAGATGCCCGCTTTCGGCAAACTCGAAATCACCCAGGTCTGGCAGATCGTCAGCTACCTCCGCAGCCTGAATGGAGCCGGTGGAAAGATCAACGAGCTCGTTTCAGGCAATCCGAAGAATGGCGAAACCTTGTTCTTTGGCAAAGCCGCCTGCGCCAGTTGCCACGAAGTTAGCGGCCGTGGCGGCATCCTGGGGCCAGACCTCTCCGATGCAGCAACCAAACCCACAGAAACACTCCTCAAAAAGCTCCAGGACCCCAGCGACGTCCAACAAAAACGCCGCGGCCCGCGCGTAGGAACCATCACGGTAACCACACAAACCGGCGAGACCATCGAAGGCATCCGCCGCAATGAAGACAGCTTCACCCTGATGCTGGCAGACCGCAGCGGCAAGCTGCATGTCTTCGACAAACAGACGCTCAAGGCACGCAAGGATCAGCCTGTTTCGATCATGCCCGCAGACTTCGCCAAGCGCTTCTCCCCCGCAGAACTGCAGGACATCGTCGCCTACCTCAAGACCCTCAACGGTCGCGATTTCTCAAAGACCATCCAGGCCGCGATCCCTGCCGGGCCTTTGACCTACGACCGCATCAAAAACGCCAAAAACGAGCCCCAAAACTGGCTCACCTACTGGGGCGATTACGCCGGCCACCACTTCACCAAACTCGACCAGATCACAACCACGAACGTAAAGAACCTCCAAACCAAGTGGGCTGTCCAGATGCCTGGAGATTCGATTCTTGAAACCACTCCAATCGTCGTCGACGGCATCATGTACACCGCCGGCATGCCCGGCCAGGTCTTCGCTCTCGACGCCCGAACTGGCATGGAAATCTGGAAGTACCAACGGCCCCAAAAGAAGGTAAACGCTTTCGAAAGCAATCGCTACAACCGCGGCGTTGCCGTCCTTGGCAATCGGGTCTTCTTCGGCACCCTCGACGCCGCCCTGATCGCCCTCGACGCCCGCACCGGTCGGCCCCTCTGGGAAACTCAGGTCGCCGACACGATGGAGGGCTACAGCATCACGGTAGCTCCACTGATCGTCAAAGACAAAGTGATCGTCGGTGTTGCCGGCGGCGAACACGGCATCCGTGGCTTTCTCGATGCCTACGACGTAACAACCGGCAAGCGAGCCTGGCGATTCAACACCGTGCCTGGCCCCGGAGAGTTGGGCCACGACACCTGGAAGGGCGATAGCTGGAAACTCGGCGGCGCACCCACCTGGCTTACTGGCAGCTATGACCCCGAACTCGACACCCTCTACTGGTCTACCGGCAACCCCGGCCCGGACATGGACGGCGAGATCCGCAAGGGCGATAACCTCTTCTCCTGCTCTGTAGTTGCGCTAGACCCGTCCACAGGAAAACGCAAGTGGCATTACCAGTTCACCCCCAACGACACTCACGATTGGGATGCCAACCAGGACCTCGTCCTCACCGAACAGGTAATCGACGGCGTAAACCGCAAGCTTCTGGTACAAACCAACCGTAACGGCATCTTCTATGTTCTCGATCGCACCAATGGCAAGCTCATCTTCGGCAAACCCTACGTGCGTCAAACCTGGAACGCTGGCTTCAATCCAGACGGCAGCCCCAAGGTGATTCCCGATACAGACTCAACCCCCGAAGGCCGCGTGGTTTACCCCACCCTCGTCGGCGGTACCAACTGGCAGAGCCCATCTTACGACGCCTCCACCGGCCATCTCTTCGTAGTCTATGCCGATGGTGCCGAGCGCTTCATCCGCGAGAAATCCACCTACGAGCCAGGCAAAGCCTACTGGGGTGGCCGCTCGGTCTCCACTGGCGACGCTCCCGTTACCGGCATCAAGGCAATCGACACTAAAACCGGCGACGTGAAATGGGATTACAAGATCTCGCGTGGCTCGCTCGCTGCAGGCGTTCTGGCTACTTCAACTGGCGTGCTTTTCTCAGCCACCGGCGAAGGCAACCTCATCGCGCTCGAAGCCAAAACAGGCACCCCGCTCTGGCGTATGCAAACCGGCGCCAGCACTGCAGCCTCACCCATCAGCTACTCAGTCAACGGCAAGCAATATATCGCCGTGGCTTCCGGTATGGTGCTCTACAGCCTCGCCCTGCCAGACTAGAACGTAATCCAGCGCAAGCCCGGGATGCGTTCAAACTCGCGAACATTACGCGTGATCAGCGTCGCATCCTGCGCAAGCGCAATAGCGGCAATCAGATAATCATTCGGCCCGATTGGCGTGCCTTCACGCTGCAATAGCGCCTTTATCCGCCCGTAATAATGGGCTGCTGTGAAATCAAACGGGATCGTGGGCACCTGATCGGTCAGCAAAGCAAGGGCCTGCAAAGACCTCGAAACATTCTGGCTCTTCGAGGCTCCATACGAAAGTTCCGCAACCACAATTGAAGGCAATGCAATCGTCCCAGCCGGGAACGCATCCAACCTGGCCATCACCACAGGCTCCCGCTTCATCGCCGCAATGCAGATGTTCGAATCAAGCAGGTAAGTCATCGAAAGACCATTCAGGATCGGGATGCCTTTCGTCTCGATCTGGCGCGACAAAGTCCTCAGGCAAAGGTCCGAGAGCCCCAAGCTTCATCCAAAACTCCGGGCCGAATGGCTTCTTTTGAGTAGACTCGCTCAACAGCCGGTCCACTACAAATTTCGAAAGCGATTTGCCAGAAGCTTCAGCATCCACCTTAAGCCGTTCGGCAATCTCATCCGGTACATACAAATTCAGCTGCGCCACGTATACAAGTATACTTGCACACGTATACTCAGTCAACGATCAGGTCAACAGTCACCGGACAATGGTCGCTTCCCGTCACATCATTCAGCATATCGGCCCCACGCAATCGCCCAACCTCTTTGCTTTGAAGCACATGGAAGTCAATCCGCCAACCGATATTCCGCGCCCGAGCCCCCAGCCTCACACTCCACCACGAATACTTCACTTCTTCGGGGTGTTGATTCCGCCAAGTATCCGTCCAACCGGATTTCAAAAACTGATCCATCCAGGCCCGCTCTTCCGGCAAGTACCCGGGGTTCTTCTCGTTGTCTTTAGGCCGTGCCAGGTCAATCGGGTAGGGTGCAATATTGTAATCTCCACCCAGCACAACCGGTTTGCCCCTCATGCTCAACTTCGCCAGATGCCCCGCCATCGCGTCGCAATAGCGCAACTTGTAATCCAGCCGCTTGCCCGCCTCCTGCGAATTCGGAAAGTAAGCACTGACAGCAATCAGATTGTCAAACTCCGCAGTCAGCACACGCCCTTCGCCATCGAATTCCTCGTACCCAAAACCAGCCGTCACCTTCTTCGGAGCAGCCTTGGACAGGATCGCCGTGCCGCTATAACCCTTCTTCACCGTCGCTGGAAACCACTGCTGGTAGTAAGCCCCAAGCGACGTTACTTCTTCAGGAATCTGATGCTGCTCTGCCCGCACTTCCTGCAACATCACCACATCGGCATCATGCGTACGCATCCAGTCAGCAAGCCCAGACCTCGTACAAGCCCGAATCCCGTTGATATTCCAGGTAGCGAGCCGGACTAGCTTCTCGCCTTTTGGCACGCCTCGGCCAGCCTTTCCAGCATCCGCTGCGTGGTCGGCAAATCGATGCACTCGTCGGTGATCGATTGCCCAAAGGTGAGTGGCTTGCCTGGAACCAGGTCCTGCCGCCCGGCCACGATATTCGATTCAATCATCACGCCAAAGATCCCGCTCTGGCCGGCTTCGATCTGTTCTGCGATCGAGTCGCCAACAATGGTCTGATTCGCTGCATGCTTCTGCGAATTCGCATGGGAGCAATCCACCATCAAACGATCGGGCAGCTTCTGCGCCCGCAACGTATCAAGAGCACTCGACACCGATTCATCATCAAAATTCGGCAACTTGCCACCACGCAAAATCAGATGGCAATCCGGATTTCCATCCGTCTCGACAATCGCAAGATGCCCCGTCTTGGTAACGCTCAAAAAGTGATGCGCTTCCTTGGCTGCACGAATGGCATCAATCGCAATCCGCACATTGCCATCGGTGCCGTTCTTGAAGCCCACCGGGCAGGACAATCCACTGGCAAGCTGGCGATGGCTCTGGCTCTCGGTAGTACGCGCACCAATCGCACCCCACACAATCAGGTCGGCGATGTACTGAGGCGTCAGCATATCCAGGTATTCGGTTGCAGACATCAGCCCCATGTTGCCCAGATCAAGCAACAGCTTGCGCGCCTTGCGCAGTCCTTCATTAATGTTGAAGCTGTCGTCAAGGGCAGGGTCATTGATCAAACCCTTCCAACCCACCGTTGTACGTGGCTTCTCAAAATACACCCGCATGAGGGTCAGAAGCTGCCCGTCAAAGGGCTTAGCCATCTCCTGCAAGCGTCCTGCGTATTCAATCGCGGCATCCACATCGTGAATCGAACAGGGGCCAACCACAACCACAAGTCGCGAGTCGCGCCCGTGAACAATCTCATGCAGAGAAGCACGGGTTTCCGTGATCTGGCGTCTTAGTTCTTCAGTGGGCTGGAGGTCTTTGAGAATCTCAACCGGGGGTGGCAGTTCGCGAATACCGCGAATACGAACGTCGTCTGTACGGAATGGCATGGGAGGTGTCTAACGAATCCCCTATTTTACAAGGCTTGGAGGGCCCAATGCTCGCTACAATAACGAAATGATTCTCCAACTCTCGGTGGTGCTATGCCTTGCGCAAACGCAACCCCTTGAGAGGAAGGACGCAATCACCGTCAGCGCCGAGGCTGGCAAACGGGAATCTCTCGATCTGGTGCCACAGAGAGTGAATGCAATCGGACTCGAACGCCTGCGCGAGAGAATCGCCGTCGGCCTCAATGACGCCTTCAAGGAAGAGGTCGGCCTCGAAACCCAGCGCACCTCCAGCTTCATGGGCGGAATCTACATCCGTGGCTTCACTGGCAACAAGGTGGTAGTCTACCGGGACGGCATCCGCTATTCCAGCTCCTCAGGTCGTGGCGGCGTCAGTACCTTCTTCAATCTTCTCGATGCCGGCGGCATTGAACAAGCCGAAGTCCTCCGCGGCCCAAACAGCGCACAATACGGCAGCGATTCCCTCGGTGGCGTCCTCCACGTCATCTCACGCAGTCCTGAAAAACTCAGCCCGCGCCTCGAATGGACGCCATTCTACTCCAGCGCCTCCCACACCTTCGGCAACGCCCTCACACTCGCCCGCACCTTCACTCACGGAGGCATCTTGATTCGCGGCACATCACAGCGCGTCAACACTATGCGCACCGGCCAGGGCCTCGACAGCCACGCAGCCCGCACCCGCTTTCTCAACCTGCCCGCCTACGGCCGAATACCGGATAGCGCCTTCACTCAGTACGGAAGCAGCCTGCACGCTCAACTCAAACAATCACCCTCAGCTGACTGGATCTTCCACTACGAGCGAGACCAGCAGGACGGCGCCAAGCGCACCGATCAGCTCTCCGGTGGAGATGGCGCCCGCCTTGCCGCTGTGGCCAACATCATGGGCGACTTCGCCTACCTCCGCCACAACCGCAGTAACTTCGCCGGCTTCGACCTGGTCAGTGCCTCGCTCAGTTACACAGCCCAACGTGAAGAACGCATCAACCAGGCCAACCCCACCGCGCCCGTCCAGCGCCAATACGAACGTACCCGCACCTGGGGCACACAAGCCCAAGCCGCCAAGCGTCTCTGGCAGAACGACCTCTACTTCGGCGGCGAGGCCTACTTCGATCACCTCAGAAGCCCCGCGCAAAACACCCTCCCTCGCATCGCCGACGGCTCAACCTACCAGCAATACGGCGTCTACATCCAGGACAGTGTCCTGCTTTGGCAGCAGCGCCTGCGCCTCAGTGGTGCCACTCGCTGGGGCGGAGGTCAATTCGAAACCAACACCGCAAACGCCTGGACCGGCCGTATCGGCGCAGTTCTACGCGCCACCAGTTGGTTCTCGCTCCACACCTACGCGAGCCGCGGCTTCCGTGCCCCCAACATGACCGACCTCGGCTCACGCGGCCTTCAAGGCAACGGTACCTTCGAGGCTCTCCCGCCCGCTGGCCTCCGTCCTGAATTCAGTGACAACGTCGATCTTGGCCTGCGCCTCCGGGGCCGCAAGCTTGTCTGGGAACTCACCGGCTTCCGCTCCCGCATCAGCAACGTCATCGTCTCCCAAACTCTTCTCCTCCCGCAAGGCGCAACCGGCCAAATCATCTCCGGCGAACGCATCACAAATCAGCGAGCCGACGGCGCTGTCTTCGTTGGCGTTTCTAACTCCCCCGTCACCGCCAAACGCAACCAGGACTCTGCCATCTTCAAAGGCATCGAGCAGCGCCTCGAATGGTCTCCCTCCCGTGCACTCCACATCGAAGAAGGATTCACCTGGCTGCGCGCCGACGACCCTGCAAACGACCGCGTACCCAATCTCGAAGGCGCCTACCCGCCCGCCATGGGCTACCTCAAACTGCGCTACAACCCAGCCAACAAGCGCTACTGGATCGAACCCTACTGGACCCTCAACGACCGTCAAAACCGCCTCAGCGAACTCGCCCTCAACGACCGCCGCATCGGCGCACCCCGTACGCGCGCCCAAATCGCCACCTTCTACAACAACAACCCAAGCCTGGCCGCAATCTCCCCGCTTACGCTCACCCAACTTCAGGACAGGCTCGCCAACACTCCCCTCTTCCCTGCCCTGCCCGGCTACGGCCTCGTCGGGGTGCGCGGCGGCTATAGCCTCTCCGATCAGCTCAGCCTGGTCTGCGATGCCTCAAATCTCGCCGACAAAAACTACCGCGGCATGAGTTGGGGTGTCGACGGTCCCGGACGTGGAGTATCCTTACAACTTCGATGGCGATTCTAGAACAGCTCGAAACTTACTTCGAATTCAAAGCTCTCAACACCAACTGGCGCACCGAGATCCTGGCCGGCGCAACGACCTTTATCACGATGGCTTACATCCTCTTCGTGAACCCGTCGATCCTCGCCGAAACCGGCATGCCCTTCGGCGCAATCACCGCCGCCACCTGCCTGAGCGCCGCCTTCGGCAGCATCCTCATGGGCGCCTATGCCCGCTACCCGATCGCACTCGCCCCCGGCATGGGCCTCAACGCTTACTTCACCTACGTCGTCGTCAAAGGCATGGGCGTAAAGTGGGAAGTCGCCCTCGGGGCCGTCTTCCTCTCTGGCGTCGCCTTCCTTCTGTTGACCCTCACCGGCCTCCGGCAAAAGATCGTCGAAGCCATGCCCGCCGAGCTGTATTCCGCAGTCGCGGTCGGCATCGGCCTCTTCATCGCCTTCATCGGCCTCAAGAATTCCGGCATCATCGTCCCCGACCCCGCCACCACCGTCACCCTCGGCAACCTCCGCGCCCCCAACACCCTGCTTGCCCTTGCTGGTCTGCTCGTCATGGCCACACTCATGGCCTGGGGCGTCCGCGCAGCCATGCTGATCGGCATCGTCGGCACCAGCGTCACGGCGATGATCTTCGGCGTTGTCCAGTGGAAGTGGCAACCCAGCTACCTCCCGCAACTCGGCGAGACCGCCTTCCACCTCGACCTCCCCGGCGTCCTCAATCTCGGCCTCTTCGAGATCGTCTTCGTCTTCCTCTTTGTCGACCTCTTCGACAACCTCGGCACTCTCGTCGCCGTCGGCAAAAAGGCCGGCCTCCTCAATAGCGACAACAAAATCCCGCGCGTCGGCCGCATCCTCACCGTCGATTCCCTCGCCACCATGTTCGGCTCCCTAACAGGCACCTCCACCGTCGTCAGCTACATCGAAAGCGCCTCGGGCGTCGCCGCCGGCGGCCGCAGCGGCGTCACGGCAATCGTCACCGGCTTGCTCTTCCTGGTCGCTCTCTTCGCCGTACCGCTCGTTGGCGTGATCCCAGCCGCGGCCACTGCGCCCGCACTCATCCTCGTCGGCAGCCTCATGATCTCCCACGCCGCCGAAATCCAGTGGCAAGATGCAGAAGCCGCCATACCCGCTTTCCTCACCATCGTCACCATTCCGTTGAGCTTCTCCATCGCCAACGGCCTCGCCTTCGGCTTCATCGCCTACACCCTGCTCAAAGTAGCCCGGGGCAAAGGCGCGCAGGTCGGCTGGCTTGTTTATCTTTTAACGACACTTTTTATCGTGCGCTTCATCTATCTAGGTAAGGGATGATCAATTAGATGTTTCAACTCGGCTGGCTCTGGAGCGATCCGCTCAAAGTAGGCGTCGCTGCGCCCTCTTTCAAATTGAAAGATCAGGATGGCAACCTGGTAGATCTCGCAAAGCTGCGCGGGAAAAACGTCATCCTGGTCTTCTACCCGGCTGACGACACCCCCGGTTGAACCAAGCAAGTATGCGACATCCGCGACAACTGGTCTCGCGTGAAGTCGAAGAATGCCGTAGTTTACGGCATCAACCCTGGCTCCGCCGAAAGCCATAAAAAATTCGTCGACAAGAACAAACTCGAGTTCCCGTTGCTGGTAGACGAAGGGCAGGAAGTCGCCCGCCTCTACAGCGCCCACGGCCTTTTCGTCAAACGGACGGTCTACCTCATCGACCCTGAAGGAATCATCCGCTTCGGCACCAGAGGCATGCCCTCGCCGCTCGAAATCCTCAAGTTTGCGAAGTAATTTCAAGTCATGAGCGATAGAACACAGGTCTATCGCTCACAAAACAACTGATTTTTGATCGATAGACTAGGGCACCAGAATCGGGAAGGTTCCTACGTTGCCGCGCGTCTTCCGCGCCAGAGTCTCGGCACGGGCCTTGCGCACCTCAGCCGGGAAGCCAGCCAGCAGCGTTTCGAGCTTAGCCGTCATCTCGCGCACCACCTCGGGGCGCTCCGGCGCAATGTCGTAACTCTCCGCCGGGTCTACGGACAAGTCATAAAGCTCAGCCTTGGCCAGCGGCAAATTCACTCGCCCGCCCGCCGGTGCCGGGCTATACACCTGCGAGTTGAAACGCGCCACATGCAGCTTGTAATTCCCCTTGCGGATGCACTGCGCATGCCAGCCGTCAAAATAGATCAACGCCTCGCGCTCAATCGAAGGCTGCTTTCCGCTCAGCACCGGCCAGAGGTCGATACCATCGAGCGGCTTCGCCGGCAGCTTCGCCCCAGTCAACTTGGCAAAGGTCGGCAGCATGTCCATCGTCGAAACAAGCGCGTCCGAGACCTTGCCCGCCGCCACACTCCCCGGCATGCTCACAATCATCGGCACCCTCACGCCACCCTCAAGCGTAGCGCCCTTGCGCCCACGCAAACTCCCGGGCGAGCCCTGAAACCACGGGCCATTGTCAGAAGAAAACACCACCAGCGTGTCCCGCTCCAAGCGGTGCTTCTTGAGCGTCGCAAGCAACTGCCCCACGCTCCAGTCCAGCTCCTCCACCACATCGCCATACAAGCCCAGCGGGGACTTGCCACGAAACGCCGCCGAAGCCGCCATCGGAATATGCGGATAGGTATGCGGCATGTACAGAAAGAACGGCGCGTCCTTGCTGCTCTCGATAAAGCGCACAGCCTGCTCGGTATAGCGAGGCGTTAGCGTCTCAAGAGTCGCCGTCTCCTCCACCGTCTCCACCTTACCCGGAACGCTATGCAACAGCGGCCGCGGGTTCATGTCGTTGCTATAGGGAATACCGTAATACTCGTCAAAGCCGCGATTGGTCGGCAGAAACGCTTCGTTGTGCCCCAGATGCCACTTGCCCACGCACATCGTCTTGTAGCCTTCAGGCTTCAGCATTTGCGCGATATTCGTCTCCCCGTCGGGCATACCCTCTTTGTCGTAAGGGAACAAGACCCTCGGCACGCCCACGCGCGTCGGATAACGCCCGGTCAGTAGCGCAGCCCGCGACGGCGAGCAGACGGGATTTGCCGACAGGCAATGCGTAAACCGCATTCCTTCCCGCGCCAGGCGGTCCAGATGAGGCGTACGGATTTTGCTGCCATAGCAGCCCAGATCTCCGTAGCCCAAATCATCGGCATAGATCAGAATGACATTCGGCTTCTTTCGCGGAGCCGCCATCGCGGCAACACTCAGTTGCCCCAGTAATGCGCGTCGAGTCAGAGCCATACTATTTATTCTTTTTGCAGCTAAAGGTGCCGCTGGCCTGGCCAGCCAGCTCCACTTTGCCCTTCATCGTGTCGCCTGTGACTGTGGCTTCATAGGCAATGCTCCCCAGATCCACCTTGAAAGACCATGCTGCTTTGTCGCCAGTCACTTTGCCGGCAACATCGGCGTCGCCCAACTGGCCGCTGTACTTGCCCTTTAAGCTCTCACCTGTCTGTGTGAACTCAAAGCGAGGCGACCCGCTGCCTGCATCGGTTTGCACCTCACAGGCCCAAGCCCCAGTCAAATCAGCGGCAAAGCTCAGCGAGGAGAATGCCAGTGTTAGGAGGAAAAACTTCATAGCTAAATAATATAGGGCCTCCCTTGCGGGAGGCCCATGTTTTTTTCTAAATCGTTTTAGCGATTAGAAGCTGTAGCGCAAGCTCATCTGCAAGTTGCGTTCGCCGTTCTTGCTGGTAACCTGGCCGAAAGTTGCGGAGGTGGGATTTACATCCACACCACCCCAGTTCGGGTGGTTGATCCAGTTGAAGCCTTCTGCGCGGAAGGTCAGAGCCTGACGTTCCGTAATGCGGAATGCTTTGAACAGAGCGATGTTCCAGTTCTGGAAGCCAGGGCCGTTAAAGCCTACTGAGTTCCGGTTCTGGTTCGGCAGTGTGCCGTTTGCAGGGCGGGTTGCCAGTGGCGAGCCACCGACGGTCCGGCTGAAGAAGGCGTTGCCATCAGCGAAGTTACCAGCAGCGGTGCGGTTGCTGAACTGGCCCTTAAATTCGGGTGCGCCAGCCAGATTCCAGGTCTTGCCATTGGTATCACCAATGCCAAGGTAGTCATCACCATTGCCGATGCTGAAGGGGGTGCCGGTCTGGAACTGGTTCACACCAGAAATCTGCCAGCCACCAGCCACAGCACGAAGTGCCTTGTTGGTGTCGCTCGAGTTGAAGAAAGGCATTTCCCAAACGAAGTTCACCACAGCAATGTGGCGAGTATCGTTAGCGGATTTACCCCAATTCAACTGTTGATTGAAGACGTCGATAAATCCGTCACGAGGACCTGAGTTGTTATCCATCGTCTTCGACAAGGTGTAGGCGAAACCATAGCTGAAGCCACGCGTAAAGCGGCGAGTTGCTTCAAGCTGCAGACCATGATAGGTGCTGCGGCCCGAGTGCTCAAGCATCGGGATATTCGCAAAACCCTTGTACGGACGCAGGAAGTTCGGGTTCGCGCCAGCATTCTCGGGGCGGAAGGTGGTGCCAGTGGGCAACTGATTCAAATTGCGCTCGCGGGACAGGTAGTTACCCACCGTGCCAACGTAGCCCACTTCAAGAGTGGTCGAGAAGCCGATTTCACGCTGGTAGGTTGCATTCCAGTTGTAGGAACGTGGAATCTTGTACGCACGGTCAATCGTCATGAAGAACTGCGGAAACTGGGTACGCGATGCGCCACCCGGCTGGTCAGCCGAACCATTCGTCACCGAGGCCATCGGCTGGAAGGGCGGGTTGCCACCAAGGAAGACGCTGTCATAAACGCCGGGGCGAGCCATGAACCCACCAAAGCCAGCGCGGATTACCTGCTTGTTGTTCATCGAATACGCCATGCCGAAGCGAGGCATAATGTTGAACTGGTTGGGCGAAGGATATGCATCGCCGCCATCAAAGAGGCGGTTGAACTGCGGATCGCTGGCAGCCGGGACGCGACCGATAGCGGCCTTGGGCCATTCTTTACCAGGGATGCGAACGCCGTTGAAGCGATCGCCGCTGAGTACGTTACCAGTTCCACGTTCCAGCACAGCGGCATTGGCCTCGCTATAAGCTGCCGGATCAAAGTAGGCGATGTTGCCCCACAGTGACTTGTAATAGCCGTTGGTAAAGGTGCCGCGGAAGCCGAGTTCCAACTTCAGGCGCTGGCTCACGCGCCAGCTGTCCTGGCCGAAGAACTCGAAGTAGTGTCCACGATAAGGAGTAAAGCTGCGAGGTCCGATTTCAGCATAGGTCGAGAACAGGCCCATCGCCGCATTCGCCAGACCAGTGCCCGTGCCGGGTGCGCCAGGACGGAGGTCATTAAATTCAAAACGTCCATTTTGGTTGTTCGTACCACCGGGAACGCCAGATACGTTGATCTGGTCAAAGTCATTTTGACCGGAGCGCT
The DNA here is from genome assembly GCA_022843625.1 of Bryobacter sp. Classification (GTDB taxonomy): domain Bacteria; phylum Acidobacteriota; class Terriglobia; order Bryobacterales; family Bryobacteraceae; genus Bryobacter. Next base: position 96,821 of record JALHNH010000023.1, read on the forward strand.
CGAAGTATACACCCGTCTTGAAGGTGTGGTTGCCGGCAATCTTGGTGAAGTTGTTGGACAACTGGTAGATCGGGCCGGACGAACTGGCCGGGTAGGGACCACCGTCAATGGTGCCAACGTTCGGGATCACGACGGTCGGGATCTTGTCCTGAATTTCCTTCGGATTGTCGAAGATGTAAGGGTAGGTGATGTTGTTCACCGAGCGCTGGAAGCGTCCCGTGCGCAACACGCCAATCGTTACACGATCGTTCGAAGCCGCAAACAGGAATTCGTTGATCATCGTCGGGCTCAGCGTCCAGGTATGGCCCAGGCTGGCCGTCTTGTTGGGACGATTCAGGGTGGAAGGAGCAAAGTCGAAACCACCAGCAAAGGCATTCGATTCCACATACGCATAGTTGGCGTGGCGGAAGCGAATAACCTGATTCTGGGTCGGGTTGTAATCGATGTTGTAGGTGTCCTTGCGCTGATCGCGAGGAGCAGGACGTACCTGGAAGAAGTTGTTATTGCTCGGGTACAAGCCATTCGCTTCGGGATAGGTACGCAGGAAGGCCATACCGTTTGAGCTCAAACGGTTCGCCGGGATAACGTTGCCGGGGAAAGGCTGGCCGGTAGCAGGGTCGTTGATGGTGCGAGCACCACCGTAGTAAAGGTTGTTACCAAGCAGTTCGCTGAAGTCACCACGACGCATGGCAGCGCTAGGAACGCGCTGGAAGGTCGAGGATTCCTGGCGGATCTTCACCCATTCCTGAGCAAAGAGGAAGAACAGCTTTTCGCGGTCCTTGTTGAAAACCTTCGGGATGAAAACCGGGCCACTGATGTTGTAGCCATACTGATTGAACTTGTAGGGAGCCGTAAAGTTGCTCGCCGCGCTCTGGTTGCGGCTCCAGCTGTTTGCGTCCATCGCGTTGTTACGCAGATATTCATAGAACGCACCGTGGAATTCGCGACCACCAGAACGGGTCACCATGCGGATCTGCCCGTTACCAGAACGGCCATATTCTGCGGTGTAGTTGGCGGTAAGAATCTGTACTTCCTGAATGGTGTCTACGTCGGCAGAACCGATCGAAGTACCATTGGCGCGGGTACGGATACCAACTGCGCCGTCGAAGGTGATCAGAGAGTCGTTAGAGCGGCCACCGTTGATGGTGAAACCACCGCTCGACAAGCCAAAGTTCTGGTTGCCAAGTGCGCCACCACGAACACCCGGCTTCAAGAGAGCCAGCTGAATCGGGTTGCGGCCATTGAGCGCCATGCTCTGGATCTGCTTCATTTCAACAGTCTTACCAACGACGGCAGACTCGGTGTTGATCTGGGCAACGCTGGCTTCTACCGTCACTGTTTCAGTGAGGGCACCGACGGCGAGGTCAACATTGACCGCGATTGGGATACCGGCGTCCAGCTTGTTGCGGCTGATCGAAGCCTTCTTGAATCCAGGAGCTTCCACGCTGACCGTATAGTAGCCAGGAGCAATGTTGGTTGCTGTGTAGAAGCCGGAGGAGTTTGTGGTTACCTGACGGTCAAACGAAGTGCTTTCGTTGCGGACAGTAACCTTTGCGTTTGCGACGATGGCGCCGCTGGAATCTTTGACAACGCCAGAGATTGTGGAGTTATCGGACTGTGCGAAACCCAGGCTGGTGGCAAGAAGCATTGCCAACGCCATAAGGCCCGCGCGAGAGAGAATTGAGCTTACTTTGCTCTTCATATGTTTTTTTCCTCAGAACAGAGAGTGAATATTGAGCGTGGAGAGACCACGCCAGAATAGCGAGACTCTGTATATTCTATCGGAAAAGTACTACGGTTAGGTTAGGGTTCGATGAATCCAGACTAAAAGTAGAACTTTCCGCCAAGTTGAATTACACGCGTGGTAATGCCCTGTACGCCGCCGCCCACCATGCCAAATGTGGCAGAACGGACGTTACGATCGAGCGAACCAGGGTCTGGATTGTAGTGATTGGCGATGTTGAACACTTCCGTACGGAATTCAAAACGCATCGTTTCGGAGAACTGGAAGCTCTTGTTCACCGAGAAATCGACGTTGATGATGCCAGGAAGGCGAATCGCGTCTGTGCGAGGTGAGGTGCCAAAGCGGCCGTAAGCGGAAGGATTCCGGTCTGCGGAAACAAAAGCTCCCGTGTTGAACCACTTCGTCCAGGTCCGCTGGTCGCCCGGCAGATTGCCGTTCTGGCCAGAAAGCTGGTCAGGACGTGAATTCACACCCGTGCCAGTGGTATCGATATTGGCAGTCACCGGCGAGGGGAAGCCACCCTGGAAGGTCATGATCGTCGAAGCCTGCCAGCCCCCAAGAGCGCCCTTGAGGAGCTTATTGGTGGAATTGCGGAAGAACGGCAGATCATAAAGCACGGTGTTTACCTGGCGATGACGCAGGTCAAAGCCAGAAGTACCGCGATCATTTTGTGCATTGTATACGTCCTGCGGTGCACCGATAAAGTTGCCACCACCCACCTGGCCGCCAATGTCGTTCGGGCCAGAGATCGAGTGCGCCCAGGTGTAGGCGCTCAGGAAGGTGATGCCCTTGGCCATACGGCGCTCGAGCTTCATCTGCAGCGCATGGTAGGTGCTGTTGCCGACAGATTTGTCGCTGCGCACAGGGCGCAGGAAAGCCTGATTCGGGCGGCGCGCATTGATCGTCGGCTGTCCGGCGACACGAGGGTCAATCAACTGGATCGGACGATTGAGATCTTCAAACGTCACGATCAGCTTGGTGCCCTTCGAGCCGACATAGCCGACGTCGATGATCACATTGCCCGGCAGTTTCTTCTGCAGGTTTACGTTCCACTGCTGGATGTAGCTGTCACGCATGTCCGGGTCATTAGACACAGCAAAGTTGAGCGAACCAGAGGTCTGTGCGCCAGCAAAAGGATTGTTGAAAAAGAGATTCGGAATTGGCGACGGGCTACCCACGACGTTTGCACCGGCCGTAGCCTGCGCGCCTTCCGCCATCGCAAAAATCGCGTTCGAAATCTGGGGCGTGAAGTAAACACCGTAGCCGGCACGAATGACGGCATCATTGACAAAGGCAGGACGATAGGCCAGGCCAAAGCGAGGGCCCCAGTTATTGCGATCAGGGCGAATCAGGCTGCTGCCCCAGGGTGAGGTCTTCGGGTCGAAGAGGTTGCCCACAATGTAACCATTCTGCGTGATGTTGACGATGCGGTCATCGGCTTGCTTGTAAGCACCGAAGTAGTCATAGCGCATACCGAAGTTCATTGTCAGGCGGCTGGATGCGCGCCAGTCGTCATTGATGAAGTAGCTCTGCCACAGGTTGCTCAAACGGGTCGAAGTCGGCACCGGGTTGATGATCGCGGTACGCACATAACCAAGCATGAAGTCGGCAAATGCCGAGCCCGTGTAATTGCCATCAAAGCTGAACTGCCCGCGAGGCTGACGCGCCTGATCAAAGGTCACATAACGCTTGGCAAAGTCGGCACCCATCTTGATCAGATGCTTGCCCTTCTGCCACGACAACGTATCAGTAAACTGCACAATCGCATTCGAACGGTCACGCGGGCCGATCTGGCGCTGCAGGTTAAAGACAGAGTAGCCGCCATCAGCACCAGAAATGCTGATATCGGGAGGGCCGAATTCCTTGGGCAGCTTCGACACCAGCGGCAAACCCATCTGGTTGGCAATATCAAATTCAGGGTTATTGGAAGTACCAAAGGTTTCAAACTCGGCAAACGATGCCGTACCGCCCTTGAAATCGTTGATTAGGGTCGGAGTAAAGGTGTGTACCCAGTTGCCGCTGAAGGTGCGGGCGCTGCCCACGTTGTCGCGCTGGTCATTACCCCAGATCGGAGTACCCGCCTCGAGCGTATCGTTGAAGACATAGCGGGCAAAGATGGTGTCCTTGGCGGAGAAGGTATGATCCACGCGGCCGGTGTAAGTATCCTGTTGAGAAAGACCAGTCGGACGCTGTGAAATCCAGTTCTGCACACCCTGCTGCGTATTCGGCAGCGGCGTAAACCGGATAAAGGCCTGCGCCTGCGGGCTCAGCCGCGATACCGGGATGACATTGTTTACGATGCCTGCATTGAGAGGATCACGCAAAGTCAAAGGTTGACGCGATGTTGCATTGATCAATCCACGGAAGTCGCCTCTACGCTGGGCATCGGTTGCCACAATGCGCAACGAAGGATTTGCTGCCTGCAGCAGGCGGCCAGCTTCCCAGTTGAAGAAGAAAAAGGTCTTGTCTTTGCCGTTGTAAACTTTCGGGATGCTCACCGGGCCACCGATGTTTACGCCATACTGATTGCGGTTCAGGCGTGGGTTCACGGCTGCCTTGTCGGCGATCGCGTCATAGGTTTGCGTCAGCGCGTCGTTACGATTGAAAAGCCACAAGGTACCACGATACTGGTTGCCACCACGACGCGTAATCAGATTTACCTGTCCGCCCGGAGCACCGCCAGATTCTGCACCATAGCTCGAAGTCTCTACCTTGAACTCGCTCAACGAGTCGATACTCGGAGAGAAGCTGAAGGTCATGGCGTCGTAATCCATAAACTCGATGCCGTCGAGGAAATAACGGTTCGCGGTGTCGCGAGCGCCGTTGGCACTCATGCCTGTCTCACCAAAGGCTGAGCTCTGCTGGCCGATCGAACCGCGTCCACGACGGACCGTGATCGAACCCGGCGTTCCGGCCTGTACACCCGGAATCAACTGAGCCAGCTGCACGAAGTTGCGGCCATTGAGCGGCAACTGGATAACCTTGGCAGCGTCGATTACCGTACCGACGACAGCGTTGTCTGTCTGAAGAGCGGCAGCCGAAGCATCCACTGAAATCGATTCGCTGACATCGCCCACCTTCAGCAAGAAGTCCTGGCGCAAAGTCTGCTGCACCTGTAAGGTAAGAGAAGCGATCTTCTGGCTCTGAAAGCCCTTGGCAGTCAATGCAACACTATATTCGCCAGCGGGAAGAAATGGAATGGTGTAATTTCCACTGGCATCAGAGACAGTTTCACGAACGGAGTTGTTGGAAACGTTTACAACCTTGATGGCAGCGGCGGGAATGACAGCGCCGGTGGCGTCGGTGACGGAACCAGTCAGGGTTCCTGCAGTTTGCTGTCCGAACAGGGAGACTCCAGCAAACAGGAGCGTTAGCAATGATATACGAAGCAACATTTGATTCAACATTATCAAGAATTCGTTACAAAAGATATACCTCTCCACGCCTCTCCATTGTGCAGCGTCATTAAAGTATGACTAGGAAACCTTGCTTCCTGCTCCCGGCGATCCTGCTCCTCACAAGTACTGTGTTTGCCGAAACGCTCCTCGTAACGCCAACCGTAGTTCAATCCGCAGTTCTCCCCAAAGCATCGTTTGTTCATGCAATCACATCCGTCGACGGCAACACAGGCATCCTCTCCAGCGCCCCACAAAATCCCCAATCCAGGTCCTGGCTTCAGCTCGAAAATGGCAAAGTAGTTTGCAGCCTCGAAGTACCGGTCCCGCCAAGAGTTCCTGTAGCGGTAGACGAAAAACGCATCGTCTGGGCCTCAAGCTCTACCAGCGGCACACGGCTCACTGTGCTGACACCCCAAACCGGAGACACCAAAACCTTCGACATCTCCTTGAAAGGAATCCACCAACTGGCACTGGTCGGCTCTGACGTTTTTGCCATCTCGGCTCAAGGCATGCACCCTATGCATCTTCACCAAGTCTCGCTAGAGAACGGCAGGCTCAGCTACCTCAATGAACTTGTCCCAGAAAGAGCGGCAATCTCGTTCGGGCAATCCACCCAGGGCAGGCTTGTTTTGATCGACAACGCACAGGGCAGATTCCGTGAGGACAAAACGGGTGAGAAGTATGCCGCCGGCACCTGGAAGCGTATTGAAGCACCGATTCTCGAGACGGCTCGCAATGCCGGCGATATCGGGCTTGGGCCTAACATAGTGAGGTCGTTAATCCTTCAACACTGGCTCACCCGATCTGGCAACCACGGCTTTGTAGTTACCGTTCAATCAAATCGAAGAGGGCAATTTGCCATTGAAACTGATTCCGAGGGGAAAGAACTTCGCCAATGGCAACTCGACAAGTGGATGGCTAAAGCCTCGGAATCCGGTCACCTTGTGAACTTTCCGATGACAACTTTCGCCGGTATCGGCAGCCTTCAATGGACGGGCGACTTCGCAATCTACGACGCGCTCCGCTAGAAACAGTTCGGGCCGGGTTAGCTTAAAGCTTCCCCGGCCCGAACTATTTTCAAACTCTATAAAGGGCTAGACTACGTCGACGCCCATCGAGCGGCAAGTACCCTTAACCTGGTTGATCACACCTTCGAGATCGAAGCTGTTCAAGTCAGGCATCTTGGTCTTGGCGATCTCTTCTACCTGCTTCATCGTGATCTTGCCAACCTTGTTCTTGTTCGGTTCTTTCGAGCCGCTGGTGATGCCAACAGCCTTCTTGATCAGAACCGGAACCGGTGGGGTCTTGGTGATGAAGGTGAACGAACGATCCGAATAGATCGTGATCACAACGGGAATGATCAGCCCGGCCATGTCAGGCGCGGATGTCTTCGCGTTGTAGGCCTTGCAGAATTCCATGATGTTGACGCCCTGCGGACCAAGCGCCGTGCCGACCGGAGGTGCGGGGGTGGCTTTGCCCGCGGGGATTTGCAGCTTAACCGAGCCAGTTACTTTCTTTGCCATTTGTGCTTATACCTTCTCTACTTGTAAGAAATCGAGTTCGACAGGAGTGGAGCGTCCGAAGATGGTCACCATCACGCGCAGCGTATTGCGCTCGTGATTGACTTCGTCCACCTTGCCCGAGAAATTGTTGAACGGCCCGTCGACGATGCGTACCGTTTCGTTCTTTTCGTAATTGACCTTGGGCCGCGGAGCGTCGCCCGTCTTGGTCTGGCGGAATAGAACTTTATTCACTTCATCCGCTGTAAGCGGCACAGGGGTGTTGCCACCACCGACAAATCCAGTCACGCGCGGAGTGTTCTTCACTTCGTGCCAGAGCTGATCGTCCATCTCCATCTGGATCATGACGTAGCCCGGATAAAGCATCCGGTCGCTCGTAACCTTTTTGCCATTCTTCATCTCGACCACTTGCTCTTTGGGGATCAAAATCTGACCCAAACGGTGGTCGAAGCCAAACGCTTCCGCGCGGCTCTTCAAACTCTCAGCAACTTTGTTTTCAAAACCCGAATAGGTATGAATGATGAACCAGTTCATGTTTGCATGAGCCGGATCAGCACCCGCTTCTTCTTGAGGCGCTTCTTCTACGGCTACTGCTTCAGCCGCAATTTCTGGTTCTGCACCAGCTTCGATTGTTTCTTCAAATTCCGCCATAGGGACCTCGGGAAACTACTTCGCGCTCCAGGCAAAAATCTGCGTTACGCCACGGGCAAAGAGTTGGTCGACGACAGCGAAATAAGCCGCGAACAAAAACACGCTCGTCACGACAACCGTAGTCGTCGCGATCACCTGCTTGCGGCTGGGCCACGTAACCAGTCGCATCTCCTTTTGGAGGTCTTCAAAGTACTCTTTTGTGCTATCGACCCACGAGGAGGCCTTTTCAAGTGTATTTTCGTTCGCCATGTGATGCTTTCTCCGGGCTCAACCACTTATGGGTTGGCGGGGAATGAGGGGAGATTTGGCAGGGGCGGAGGGATTCGAACCCCCAAAGGCGGTTTTGGAGACCGCAGGTTTACCGTTAGCCTACGCCCCTATCTCTGGATCTCACTCTAGTATAAAACAATTGGGGACTGCAACCCAATACGAGTTCAGCCCCCAGACCAAAGCAAGTAAAAAAACCTACTCGACGATTTCTGATACCGTGCCGGCACCGACTGTACGGCCGCCTTCGCGAATTGCGAAGCGCAAACCCTTGTCCATGGCCACCGGGGTGATCAGTTCGATTTCCATCTGTACGT
>JALHNH010000024.1 GCA_022843625.1 Bryobacter sp.
GATGGACTCGGGCAGTAGGGGCCACACACGCCCCCGGGTCTATGGGCATAAATAGATTATGCGTGTTCGTGAACTGGCTCAGCGACTGGGTCTTACTTTTGAAGGCGACGGAGAGAAAATTATCTCGGGAGCCGCCGAGCTCGAAAGGGCTGGCACCGGAGATATTGCCTTCGTCGGATCGAAGAAATTCTGGAAGCTTGCGGAGTCGTCAGCCTCCGGCTGCCTCATCGTTAGCTTCGACTATCCATCTGCGGATCGCACAATGATTCGCGCCGCCGAGCCCCGTGCCGCTTTTGCTGGCAGCCTCATGCTGCTCTATCCAAAAATCGCCCCCCAGCCGGGCGTTGCCCCAAGCGCTGTGATCGATTCCGGCGTCAGCCTCGGCGATCAGGTCTCGGTTGCTCACCACACAACCATCGGCGCTGACTCAACGCTGGGAGACCGCGTTCAAGTCCTCGCGGGTTGCAGCATCGGGCGAAACGTCAGGATCGGCAAAGACTCGGTCATTCATCCGCGCGTCACGATTTATGACGGTGTAGAGATCGGGGAACGCGCAATCATCCATTCAGGCGCCGTCATCGGAGCCGATGGCTTCGGCTTCGTTCCTGTGAATGGCGAATGGAAAAAATTCCCTCAGGTGGGAGGTGTCAAGATCGGTGACGACGTCGAAATCGGGGCCAATGCATGCATCGACCGCGCAGCCCTGGGGCTCACCCTCATCGGCAATGGCGTCAAGCTGGACAACATGGTGCACATCGCGCACAATTGCCAGATCGGCGACCAGGTTGTAATCGCCGCGCAAACAGGTTTATCCGGCGGAGTGGTAGTGGAGCATCATGCCATCATTGGCGGTCAGGTTGGAATTGGTGACAAGGCACGCATAGAAAGCGGTGCGGTCCTGGGCTCAGGTTGTGGAGTTCTGACTTCAAAAATCGTACGCGCCGGTCAACCCGTTTGGGGCACTCCGGCCAGGCCTCTTAAAGAGTACCTTGAGCAATTGGCTCTGGTAGCTCGCCTGCCCCAAACGAAGCGACAGCTTCTTCAAATCCAGCAAAGTCTCGATGCTCTATTAGGGCCGCCGGAACTTCCAATGTCAACTCCAACCGGGCTGGATCCTGAAGCTGACTAGTCATTGTGGCTGAATTTTGGGTAGCGATTCGCTCCATCCACTCCAGCGTCAAGCTGGAGCCCGGTGGCAGGCTCGAATCATCCAGATTCTGACCCTCGGCTCTGACATGCAAGAGAGTGCTGCCACTGGAAAGCACCAGCGTTTCCACATGAATCTCAGTACCCGGTTTGGCAACGGTCCGAAAGAATCGGCAAATCCCTTGCACCATTTCGCGCGCCTGTTGAAAATCCATCCAAACCGGTGCGCCGGCCAGTTCGAGATCGAAATGAGGCCAATGTGAATCGTGCTGCACTTGCTCGAAAACAAACTCACTGAATAGCTCGTCCAGATCCACTGCTTCTGGATGAGCGTCGGTTTGTTTTGCCAGGGAAAGAGTATCGTTCAGGATCCAACCGCTCTGCTCGACCAGATGTCGAAGACGGGTGAGCTGTTCGAGAACACGGGGGTCGCCGTGAGGCAGCGCAAGCTCCAGGTAGTACGCGATCGATTCGATCGTGCTGAGTGGCTGGCGCAGCTCATGAGCAAGGTTATAAAGTAGAAATTCGTTGGATTGCGGCATCGACGAAAAAAAATAAACTTGTGCCGGGGGAGCTTCCACAGTATACATAACTCAATGACCAGAAGAACTGCCTTATTTTTGTCTGCTCCTTTGTGGGCCCAAAACAGTACCAGGTACCGCACTGCCATTATTGGCGCGGGCTGGTGGGGCAACAACATCCTTCGCTGCGCAATGGAAGCCGGTCAGTCGAAAATCGTTGGTATTTCTGACGTCGACGAAACAGCAATTACCGCCACATCTTCTGAAGTCGCCAGGCTTACCGGCGATCAACCCAATCGCTACCGCGACTATCGCGAGATGCTTGCCAAAGAAAAACCCGAGATCTGTATCGTCGCCACTCCAGACCACTGGCACGCACTTCCCGTCATCGCCGCGCTCAAGTCTGGTGCACACGTTTACGTAGAAAAACCCATCAGCCACACCCTCCGCGAAGGCTCGGCCATGCTCAAAACCGCTCGTGACACCCAGCGCCTTGTACAGGTAGGCACACACCGCCGCATGTCTCCACACTGCATTTCAGGGATGGAGTTCCTCAAGAGCGGAAAGGTAGGCAAAATTGGCATGGTCCGCGCCTTCGTCGGCAGCGCCGGCGGGGCAGGCGTCAAAACACCCGATAGCGAAGCTCCCGCAGGCCTGGATTGGGACGCCTGGTGCGGCCCCGCCCCCTATAGACCCTACAACAAAACAATTCATCCCAGGGGCTTCCGGCAGTACATGGACTTTGCCAATGGCACTGTCGGTGACTGGGGCATCCACTGGTTCGACCAGCTCCTCTGGTGGACCGAAGAAAAATATCCGCGCAAAGTCTTCTCAACCGGCGGCCGCTTCATCCGTCAGGACAACACCGACGCCCCTGACACCTTGATTACAAGCTTTGAATTCGAGAGCTTCCGTTGCACCTGGGAGCACCGCCTCTACGCCAACAACAACGCCGAGAAGGCTGCCATTGGCTGCTACTTCTATGGCACTGAAGGCACCTTTCATATGGGCTGGCGAGACGGTTGGTCTTTTTTTCCTTCCGACGCCCAAAAGCCCACCATCCACGTCGAGCCACAACTCAACGCGCCAGACGGCCAGAACATCCGCGAGCTCTGGAAAGACTTCCTGGATTCCATCGCCGCCAAACGTCTCCCCGCTTGCGACATTGAGAAAGGCCATCAAGCCACCGCAATGAGCATGCTCGCCATAGCCTCGCTCAAGTACGGCAAAAGCCTTGACTGGGACGGCAAAAAAGAAATTATCACCAACGAATCCGCTGCAAACAAATTGCTCGCACGCAACTACCGCAAGGGCTACGATTACCCCAAGTGATCGAAGTATGAAATACCGGCGATTCCTGCCGCCCCAGCTTCAACACACAATCTTTCGTTCGCCTGAGTTATGCCCCCCAGAGCGAGCACAGGAATTTTGACCTGCGCCACAGCTGCCTCGAGCATGGCAACCCCAAGAGCAGGCCCGTAGCCGGGCTTCGAAGCACTCTCAAAGATGGGGCTGAGATAGGCATAATTTGCACCCTCTGCCTCGGCGCGGAGAACATCGTCCAGCGAGTGACAGGAAACACCAATCATCAAGTGCGAACCAAAGCGCTCCTTCAGCACAATCGGAGCAATTCGATGCGATGGCAGGTGCACCCCATCAGCCCCCGAAGCCAGACAGACATCCATCCGGTCATTGATCAGAAGCTTCCCTTGAAACCTGCGCCTCAAGTCATGCGCACGTAACAGGAGCTCCCCGGCATCGAGATCTTTTACCCGCAACTGAATCACGTCCGCCGCAGGCAGCCTTCCCAGGTTCCCATCACTGATGCAATGCCGTGTCACAGAATTCGAAGCGTAGTGGTGGGAAAGCGAAGCGTCCACTCGCGGTGGTGCCGGTTCTCGGCAAACTCCTCCAGCGGCAGCTCCACAATCAGCCCGCCGGCAAAGTGCAGCAACGCAGTTCTGGCGGTCTCAGAGGCGGCTTCCAGCGTCAGTACCAGACTTCCCTTTTCCGCCTTCCCCATTTTCGGCGTCACAGCGATTTCATCCCGGCGCACACACACCGTTACACGATCGCCAAGCAATCGCGCCGGATAATACGGCCCCTCGAGATCAATGTCGTTCCACTTGAGCTTGCTCCGGTTTGCACCAGGGTCCAGTTGCTTGATTTCCGCCGGCAACAAATTGAACAGACCCAGCAGGTCGGCAACTCCAGCAGACGCGGGCTGATTCAGGATCTCGCGCGGGCTTCCGGATTGCGCAATCCGGCCATCAATCAGCACATGCATCTGATCGGCAAGGATAAAAGCTTCTTCCAGGTCATGCGTCACCAGCAACACGGGCACGGCAAACTCATCGCGAATCCTCGCAAGAATCTCATAAAACTCATGGCGCAGCGTAGTATCTAGCCCGGTAGACGGCTCGTCCAGCAACAGCACTTCAGGCTCAACCACCAGTGCCCGTGCAATAGAACAACGTTGACGCTGTCCGCCCGAAACCTCATTCGGCTTACGTCCGGCAATTTCGGTCAGACGGAAAGACTCGAGCAACTGGTTCACCTTGCGATGGCGCTCCAGCTTTGGCAGTGCTGTGGCGGCAAAGGCCAGATTCTCCCGCAAACTCATATGCGGAAACAACGCATGACGCTGAAACAGATACCCGCAGCCTCGCTGCTGAGGCGGCAGAAAAACTCCAGTCCCAACATCCACAAGTAAACGGTCGTTCAGCAGAATGCGCCCGCCATCCGGCTTCGAAAAGCCTGCGATCAAATCCAGGGTCAACGACTTGCCAGACCCGCTTGGGCCAAACAAAACAGTAGTCCCCGCACCCACCTGAAACTGGGCGTTCAACTCAAAGCCGGCAGCATCTCCTGTCGGTGCAAAGCGCTTTTGTAGACGTACTTCGAGCATCTCTTTAGCTTCGCAATGCCTGAGGTGGATTCATTCGATTTGCTAACCAAACCACAAGCAGCCCGATCGCAGACACAATCAGCACTAGTGTGCGGGCCAGCGAAGCATTGCCAGATTCCACAGCGTCGTAGATTGCAACAGAAAGCGTCTGCGTCTTCCCCGGGATGTTTCCGGCAATCATGATCGTCACTCCAAAATCTCCCAGGCTACGTGCAAAAGCCAGCACTGCAGATGCTGCAATCGCTCGCTGGCACAACGGTAACACTACCCGCAAATAGATCGTCCACTCAGGCAATCCAAGGCTCCGGGCCGACTTGATGTAAATCGGATCAACACTCTCAATTGCCGCACGAAGGTACTTGGTCAGCAATGGCGCCGAGTGAACAATAGCCGCAATCACCGCAGCCTTTGGCGTAAACACAAGAGGGCTGCCCGTCAAAGACTCCCACGCACGTCCCAGCCACGATTCACGTCCCAGAACAATCAGCAAATAATAGCCAAGAACGGTAGGCGGTAACACCAGAGGAAGCGCAATCGCAGCATCCAGCAGATCCTTCCCGCGGAATTCAAGAAAGCTGAGTGCCCAGGCCACAAGCAGTGCAATCACCAGCGAGATTGCGGTAGCGGCAATCGCAACTTCCAGACTAAGTACGAGGGGAAAGTAATCCATTACTTCGAAGGCCTGGGGCGAGGAGTAGCATCACCCTCGGTCAACTTCAGCGCCCACTTGATCGCCTCGGTGTACATCTTGCGGATATCGGGCCGGTTCAATGCCTGATCATGATGCCCAAAGGTCGAATAAAATACCCGGCCCTTGCCGTATTCCTTCACCCACGCAACAGCAAAATCCCCATCGCTGCGGCGAATGTTCTTCGCCTGCATATCAAGCTTGGATTCATCGAGCCGCGCCAGCACACGCACCTTGTCACGCGAATAGGCCCTGGCCTGATAGATCTCGTCGTTTATGACAAACGCCTTCGGAAAGTGCGCGGTAGCAGGGTGCTCGCGATCCTCAACAATCACCGGAGCGTCAAAAGTATTCCAGGGATGGCTGTCAAAGTAGCCGCCCACCATTTCGCCGTACTCCGGCCATTGGTAGTTGGTGTCAATCGCCGTATGTCCGCCAATAAAACCCTTCCCGTCATCCTTGATGAAACTCAGCAGCGCCGCCTTTTGCTCGTCATCCATCACTAGCTCACCTGTCGTATGAAAATAAACGGCATCAAAGTAATCCAGATTCCGCTTGTTCGCACCCAGTTTTTTCTTGGTGATGAATTCACTGCTCGTCTGAATGTAGGTGTCCCAAAGACCCGTTTCTTTACCAAGGTCGTAAATCATGTGCAGCGCAGTCGAGGTTGCATCATGATGAAATCCACGTGTTTCTCCGATCGCAAGCACCCGCTTGCGCTTGATCTGGGGCTGCGCCTCAGAGCAGGTTGTGACTAGACCCAACAGAACCAATAGGGCGGCACTGCCTTGAAAAAAGGATTTCATTTTTGACTCTCCGAATGGGAATCATAACGCAGATGAAATACTAGTAGTTTGGAAAGTCACGAGAAAACAGTCCGCATCGCCGTAGCAGGCGCTGGCGCATTCGGACGCAACCACATTCGAGTCTTGAAAGATCTTCAAGGCGCCACTCTTACAGGCATCTATGATCGCGATCCGGCAACCGCCTCAACCGCAGCTAGCGAATTCGGAGTCCAGGCTTTTGACTCGCTCGAGGCTCTTGCCCAAGCTTCACAAGCCTGCGTCGTCGCTGTACCTACCATTGCCCATTCTGAAGTCGGAAGCCAACTCCTTGAAGCCGGTCTCGATATCCTTGTCGAAAAGCCGATCGCCCTGGACCTCCAAAGCGCCCAACATCTGGTCAGCCTCGCAGCACTGCACAAACGCATCCTTCAGGTAGGCCATCTCGAACGCTTCAACCCCGCAGTCACCGCGCTCGAAAAATCAATCACCCTTCCGCTCTTCTTCGAGATCCACCGGCTAAGCGTCTTCACTCCCCGTAGCCTCGACGTTGACGTGGTACTCGATTTGATGATCCACGACATCGAAATTCTCCTGGCCCTCACCGGAAAAGAACCCGTCGGAATCCAGGCCGCCGGCATCCACATATTGAGTGAGAAAGTCGACATCGCCAACGTTCGTATGGAATTCCCCGGAGGTGTTATAGCAAACCTTACCGCAAGCCGCGCGTCTACTGAGAGGGTACGCAAGCTCCGTGTCTTCCAGCCCGGTGCCTACCTCAGCATGGATTACGCAAAGCAGGAACTCTTCGGCATCGAAATCGGGCCCCAGCGGCAGGTCCGCATCAAACCGCAACTTGTCGTCAAAAATGAACCCCTTCGCCTCGAACTCGAAGCATTCCTGCAAAGCGTTACCACCCGCGAGAAACCAAAAGTAGACGGAGAGACGTCTTTAAGAGCATTGCGGGTAGCCCTGGATGTAGTGGATAAAATTGAGTTACACGCAGGCGTCGTCTCCGAAACTCTGAAAGTTGCTGGCTATCCTTCCTACTGATCCAATTGATCGGCCAATTCCAGATCTCAATCTCATCAAGGATTGGGACGACGGATCGATGCGCCCAAAAATCGGCCTGGTCTCTGCCCTCTCCATCGCGGTTCACATCATGCTCTTCGGCATCATACTCGCCACACCAAAGAGCTTCTTTGAAAGCAACCCGCGCAACCCCCGCGACCTTCAACAGGTCGAGCGCAAAGTCACCCCGCTGGTCGCCCCGCGCTTTGAGCTCACGCAAAAGGAGCCCAATAAAGGCCCGGTCAAGCAAGAGCTAACCCTAGACGACCTCAACGCGAGCATGCAACAAAAGCGGGCCCCTAAGACCTACATCCCACCCCCAACCCCAGCGCAAAAGGCGGAGCCCGCCCCTCGCCCGCTCGAAGCCCCACCGCAAATCCAGGCATCGATCCCCGACAACCGAACCCTCGCTCAGCTCGGTACGCCGCAGATTGCACCTCCAGAGCTGAAGCCTCTTGAGCAACCCAAGCGAAACCCCTTTGAAACCGCAGGCCAAACCGCCGGAGTCAGGAAGGGCAGCGAAGACGGTCGAATCCCAGAAATGAAGCGGCAGAGCATCGACGAACTGATGCGTCAAAGCATCCCCGGCTCACAAGGCACCAGTGGCCAGATTGTTACCGATTTACCCTCTCAGACGAACCCGATGCAGCCTCAAAACCAAATCGGATCGAGCCTCGAATTATTGAGCGACCCGCAAGGTGTCGACTTCCGCCCCTACCTCAAGCGCATCCTCGCAATTGTCCGTCGCAACTGGTTCGCGGTCATTCCCGAGAGCGCTCGCTTCGGACGCCGCGGCAGAACCATGATCCAGTTCTCAATCAGCAAAGATGGGCGCGTCCCCAAGCTTGTGATCTCAGGCCCCTCCGGCACAGAAGCCCTGGACCGCGCAGCGGTAGCCGGCATCAGCGCCTCCAACCCATTCCCAGCGCTCCCACCGGAATTCAAGGGCGAAGTAATCCGGCTCCAGTTCGGCTTCTCCTACAACATGCCATGATCAGCAATCGCAAACTCGCACTAGCCATAGCCGCCTACGCGCTGATCGCGCTCTCAGCCTATTTCACCCTCAGCGACAACATGCGCCTCGCAGTATGGGTCCTCATGGGTGGCCTCGCCCTAAAGACTCTCGTTGCGGCCCAGCAGCTTCGCACCCAGCATCCCGCCGAGACTGCTCAGAGTGGTGGCTCCGACGAAATAGATTCCCATAAACAACACGATTGACAGGCCCAGCATCACAGGGTTTTCAAATATTTCCTTCAGCCGGGCCATATCCGTTTCAGAAAAACTCCCCTGCAGCGCCGCTTCCTGAATCTTCTGCATCTCTCCGGACTCAATCGCCGGAATCACGCTAATCGTGAATAGAATCAAAAACAGGGCAAAGAGAAACACCCCGGTAATCCATCCCATCCTCGCTCCGGCCAGGACCGTCAAATTGGCCCCCGTCCGGCGTTGATAAAACCAGACACTCAACACCCCGGCAGCAAGTGTGGGCAGAATGATGCCCAGTATCGGCATGCCACTAAAGCCAGCCAGCGGTACAAATAGAACCATGGCAATCGCAGCCACTAGCAAGGCTACCCGAACCGCAGCACCATTGCTGAAGTTGATCTCAGCCACCGAACTGCTCAACTCTACTTTGTCGAGTAGTTGCTCCATCTCTTGCGGGACTTCGCTCACTTCTTCTTCATCAACCGGCATTTCAAACGTTGGCTTGCCGCAGCGGTGACAAAACTTGGCACCTTCGACGAGTTGCGTTCCACAATTACAGACTTCTGGCACACCTTCATCCTAGCAACCGCTTCAGGCACGATATCCTAACAAGTTAACCTATGCCTTCTCTAAACTTGCTCGTTATCGCCGAGCCCACCGGCAGCTACCTCAGCCTCCTCCCAGAATTGGGCCCGGGCGTGACCTACGAAGTCACCAAAGAAATTGCCCGCGCCGAAGAGCTCGCCCCCAGTGCAGACATCATCCTTACCGGCGTCGGGGCTTCAGGCGTCACCGTCAAGGCAGCCATCGATAAAGCAGAAAAGCTCCAGTGGCTGCACTCCCTCTCCGCAGGTGTTGACCATCTGATGGCTACTCGCCTGCGTCAATCGGATATCCCTGTTACCAATGCCAAGGGAGCCTACAGCCAGTCCCTCGGCGAGTACTGCTTGGCCGCCATGCTCTTCTTCGCCAAAGATCTCAATCGCATGCGTAAGAGTCAGGCCGCAGGCAAATGGGATGTCTTCGACGTCGACATGCTTGAGGGCAAAACCCTCGGCATTCTCGGTTATGGCGATATTGGCAAAGCTGCTGCCAGACGTGCCAAGGCCTTCGACATGAAGATCATCGCCCTGCGCCGTCGTCCCGATCGCTCCGCCGGGGACGAAACCGCCGACGAAATCTGGGGTATGGATCGCAAGCTCGAACTCATGGCAGTAAGCGACTACCTCCTCCTCGCCATGCCTGCCACTCCAGACACCAAGGGCATCGTCGCAGAGCCAGAGCTCCGCGCCATGAAGAGCGACAGCGTCATCATCAATCTCGGCCGGGGCAACGCCATCGACGAAAAATCCCTCATCGTCGCCCTGCAGGAAAAGTGGATCCGCGGGGCTGCCCTCGACGTCTTCGAAGTCGAACCCCTCCCCGATAACCACGTCTTCTACAACCTCGAAAACATCCTCGTCAGCGCCCACACCGCAGACCACACCAAGACCTGGACCGAAGACTCCATGCGTATCTTCCTCGCGAATTTCGCCCGCTACACCAGCGGACAGCCCCTGCTCAATCTCGTCGACAAAGGAGTCGGCTACTAGACATGAGTCTCCCTCCGCCCACTGCAATCGACGTCCGCTCTGCAGCAGTCCGCATTACAGGATTCACCCATCGCACCCCGGTACTCACCTCGAGAGGCTTGAACGAAGCCACCGGTCTCGAATGCCACCTCAAGTGCGACAACTTCCAGCGCAGCGGCAGCTTCAAGCTGCGTGGCGCCACCAACTTTATCCAGCAGATTCCCGATGAGGAAAAGTCCCGGGGAGTAGTCGCTTTCTCCAGCGGAAACCATGCTCAGGCAGTCGCCTACGCAAGCCGTGTCGCCGGAATCAAAGCCACCATCATCATGCCAAGTGACGCACCCAAGACCAAGCTCTTTAACACCCGCGACATGGGCGCAAACGTCATCACCTATGACCGCCTCACCGAGAATCGAGAGGCAATCGGCAACCAGATATCCCTGGATAGCGGTGCCACTCTGATCCCTCCCTACGACCATCCCTGGACCATCGCCGGCCAGGGCACGCTTGCTCTCGAACTCCTCGAGGAAGTCCCCGATCTCGACGCCCTCCTCGTCTGCCTTGGAGGTGGGGGCCTGCTCGCTGGGTGTGCCCTGATCGCCAAAGAAATCAACCCCGCCATTCGTATCTTCGGAGTGGAACCCGCTCTCGCCAACGACTACGCTCTCAGCCTCAAAGCAGGCAAGCCTGTCCGCGTCGACAATAGCCCCACCATTGCCGATGGCCTTCGTACCCCGCAGCCTGGTGTGATCACCTTCCCCATCATCCAGCATCTCGTTGAAGACGTCCTGCTGGTCTCAGAAGAAGAAATCTACGCCGCCATGCGATACTCACTCACCCGTCTCAAGATCGTTGCCGAGCCAAGCGGAGTCGTTTGCATCGCCGCAGCCATGGCAGGCAAAGTCGCGGCAGGAATCAAGCGTGTTGGCATCGTCGTCAGCGGCGGCAATATGGATCTTGACCTGATCGCTACCCTTGCCTGAGCGCGAAGCTCTCACGTTCCAGGCTCTCGCGGAAATCGGGGTGAGCAATCGAAATCAACAACTCTGCCCTTTGCCGCAAGTTTTTGCCGTGCAGGTTGACAGCTCCATGCTCGCTCACCACCCAGTGCACGTCTCCGCGTGAGGTCACCACGCCAGCACCGGGCTTCAACTGATTTACAATCCGCGACACCTTCCCGTGCTTCGCGGTCGATGGCAGGCAGATAAATGGCATCCCGCCTTCACTCCGCGCCGCTCCACGAATGAAGTCCACCTGCCCGCCAATCCCTGAAAACGGCAACTCTCCCATCGAGTCAGAACAGATTTGCCCCGTCAAATCAATCTCGATCGCCGCATTAATTGCACAGACCCTCGGGTTGCGGCCAATCTGAAATGGATTATTTGTATAGCGGGTCTGACGAAATTCAAAGATCGGATTGTCATCGACAAAGTCCAGCAGCCGCTTCGACCCAATTACAAAACCAATTACCACCTTGTTGTGATTGATTCTCTTCTTGCTGTTGTTGATCACACCACTTTCCAGCAGCGGGATCACCCCATCAGAAACCATTTCACTATGAACCCCAAGATTTTTGTGGTTCCCCAGCAGTTCAAGAATTGCATCGGGAATCGCCCCAATTCCCAGCTGCAGAGTAGCCCCATCGGGAATCAAAGCCGCCACATGCTTTGCGATGACTTTATGCTCGGGGAGCCCGGATCGAGCCTCCATTTCCGCTAGCGGGAAATCCCCCTCCACCATTACATCGATCTCATTCACATGCAAAAACGTATCGCCATGCGTCCGGGGCATTTGCGGGTTTGCAATCGCGATCACATGTTTTGCCACCTTAGCCGCCGTAAGCGATACATCAATGCTCGGCCCAAGGCTCACGAACCCGTTTCGATCTGGAGGAGTGCACTGCATCAACGCTACATCGATCGGCAAAGTTCCATCGAGAAACAGCCCCTCGATCTCGCCCAGAAAAATCGGGATGTAATCCGCACGCCGCTGCTGCACAGCCTCGCGAACATTGGCCCCGATAAACAGCGCGTTGTGTCGGAAATTGTCCTTAAACTGAGCCTGCGCGTAGGGTGCGCTGCCCATCATCGCCATATGAACCACTTCCACATCGCGAAGATCCTCGGCCCGAGCCGTCATTGCCTCAACTAACGGCTCTGGCTCGGCACACCCCTGATGTACATAAACTCGCTGGCCTGACTGAATAACTGATACTGCTTCTGCCGCACTAACCATTCTTAATAGTATCGAGAATCATCGTGTATTGGATCGTCCGTTTGCTCTTTGCCGGCAACCAGACAGCCGTTGGGGCCGCCCACAATAAACCCCGCGTAGCTCGCCGGAATCGATACTCCGGATAGGGGCTCGCCCCAAATTCAATGCCCCAAGTCATCGTGCGCCCATTCCAGGGCGGATACTTCCTCTCGTGATTCTCCTCCCAGATCCCAAGCCACGGAAAGTCCTGCAGATTCCACTCATAGCCAATCCGCAAACCCAGCTTCGGGTTCGTCACTTTTACCTCCCCCTTGGTCAGCAAATGCGCATGATAATCCGCACTCATCAGCGACGAAGGATAGGTGCGATCCTTCCACTCAAATTCGCCCTCATTCAACTTCGAACTGCGCAAGATCGGAGCCTCAAGCCTGGTCACTCCTCGCTCGAGAAACGGCGGCCCCAGCGTCACATGCTCCTGCCACGCAATATGCCGGTCAAACGGCAACAGGTTCTCAACGTCCTCAGTGAAGCGAATTTTGTTCCCGTCCAGCTCCATCTTGCGCTGGACATTCAATTGCGAAAGCGGCAGATGCGCCCGCAGTTCCTCATCGTAAGGAACAATCGAGGCCTCTCCATGCACGCTATAGCCAGCCCGCGCTTCCTCTTCCGACGGCGGCCCGAAAAAGTCAACACACCAGTTGTGTCCAAGGATCCCCGAAAGCAGCTTCGCCTCAGGCCCAGTCCCATACTCAGGATGCTTGGCCGCAGAATAGGTCGAGGGATCGATACTAGGCCACGGCGGCGTCCACAGCGGATTGATCCCCTTGCCCTTGTGGAAGATTTCAGCGATGTGCCCGCCTTCGGCAACCACTGTCACCCGCAGCTCCTGGTTCTCCCACTGGTAGGCACGCCGTCCGAGATACGATACTGGTTTCATTCTGGATAGCATATCGATATGACGAAGTGGTTTGCATTACTCACACTCCTGACGGCAACTCCTTTCTGGGACACCATGGATGTCAAGGAGTGGAGCGAAGAACAATTGCTCGACTTTTTTGGCAACTCTCCCTGGTCTCAACCTGCCGAATCCACAGCCGGAAACGGCGTCCTCACCTTTCTCGCCACCTCAAAACCAGTTCAGTTGGCAGAGGTCGAGAAGCGACGCCGCGTCATGAAAAAAGTAGCAGGAGTCGACGTCATCCAGGATCCCGCCTGGGATGAATTTCAGGAGTTCCTCGAAAGAGACACAGCCAAATACATTGTTTTGGCTGTCGCAATTCCCGCCGAAGCCACAAGAGAAGCTTCAGAGATGTCGCTCATGGAAAACCAGAGCGTCATGAAGTTGGGCAAGCAAAAAATCAAAATGAGCGGCTACTTTCCGCCATCCCCCACTGACCCCTACACCCGCCTCATCTTCCCGCGAGCCGGGACAGAAAAAGCGAAAGAACTCGTCTTCGAACTCTTCCTCCCCGGCACAGGAACACCCTATCGCCAAGTTTACTATCCAACCAAAGGAATGAACTACCGCGGGCGCCTCGAGATGTAACCGCAAAGCCTCTCTATCGCTGGCTCGAGAATCGTCTTGTCCGCCGCATAACAAATGCGAATCGACCCTTCCCCACCAGGGCCAAATGCAACACCGGGCGCAATTCCGACATGCGTCTCGAGTAAACAATTCTTTGCAAAAGCAAAGGAGTCGGTCAGCCCTTCAATCTGCGGAAACAAATAGAACGCGCCTTCAGGCGAAGGAATATGCACCCCCTCCACCTGGCTCAGCATGCCAACACAAAAATCGCGATTCGATCTCAACTGCTCACGCAACTCCGCGACGAAAACTTCACCATCCCGCAACGCCGTCTCCCCTGCCCGCTGCGTAAACCCTGCCGGGCAAGACACCATGAACTCATTCAGTTCTGTTGCCCGCTTCACAAGATCCTGACGGCCTGCCACCCAGCCCAGACGCCATCCCGTCATGCAGTAGGCCTTCGAAAAACTCTGCACTACAAACACTGCATCATCCGGCTCGATCAACCTTAGAATGCTTGGCGCAATGTCCGCTCCGTAAATCAACCGTTCATACACCTCGTCAGCAAGCAGCCAAAGCTTGTGCCGCCGGGCAAAATCCAGTAACTGTTGCTGCTCTTCCACAGTAGCTACCCACCCAAGCGGATTCGACGGCGAGGTATAAAGCAACAACTTCGTGCGGGGCGAGATCGCAGCCTCCATCGCGTCAAAGTCGATTGTGAAGCGGCCCCCAGCTAGCGGCTGAGCAATCTCAATCGGCTTGGCTCCGATCAGCGCCGCAATCGAAGCACCATTGGGCCACGCTGGTGTCAGCACAATCGCCTCATCGCCAGGGTCGAGAATGCAGCGAATACTAACATTCAGAGCCTGCACGCCAGAAGCGGTTATAAGCACTTGTGAGGCCGCATCCAGCTTCACTTTGTGCTTGGCAGCGTAATAGCTGGCAATCGTCTCACGCAGACTCAGCAAGCCAGCATTGGAGGTGTAGTAGGTAAATCCATCCCGTACTGCCTGATCGAGAGCCGTCTTGATAAAGTCAGGCGTAGGTAAATTCGATTCACCGAAATACAGCGGGTAGACATTCTCCATACGCATCGCAATTTCCGCAATCGCACGCACACGAGAATAAGGTACCGATTCTGCAATAGGTGCAATCTGAGCCTTCGACATAGGCTTAGCTGCGGCTCTTGGCCATCATCAGCTCATCGATATTGATCAGATGAGTCGGATAGTTCCCCGTGTAGCAGGCATAACAATATTCCTGCTTGTCGTCCTCAACAGCCTGGCTCAAGGCCGACAGCGGAAGATAACCAACCGAGTCCGCCTCGGTGAAGCGGCGAATCCCCTCAAGGTTGTTGTTCGAAGCAATCAATTCGCCCTTGGTAGGCGTATCCACGCCGTAGAAGCACGGCGAGATCGTCGGAGGGCAAGAGATCCGCAAATGCACTTCCTTGGCCCCTGCGCTGCGCACCATGCGCACAATCTTGCGTGACGTAGTGCCACGCACCAGAGAGTCATCCACCAGCACCACGCGCTTGCCTTCGAGCAAATGCCGCACAGGGTTCAGCTTCAACTTCACACCAAAATCGCGAATCGTCTGCGAGGGTTCAATAAAAGTCCGGCCCACATAATGATTCCGGATCAGCGCCTGCCGGAATGGCAACTTCGCTTCCTCTGCATAGCCAAGCGCCGCCGCCACACCAGAGTCTGGCACCGGCACCACGATGTCAGCGTCAGCCGGACAATGCTGGGCCAGCAACCGCCCCATCCGCTCCCGCGACTGCGCAATCGACTTCCCAAACACCAGAGAATCCGGTCGCGCAAAATACACATGCTCAAACACGCAATGTGCCTTATCTGCCACCGGAGCATAACGCTCCCGCGTAATGCCTTCGGGCCCGACAATCACCATCTCACCAGGCTCAACATCTGAAATATAAACCGCGTTGATCAAATCAAAGGCGCACGTCTCGCTGGCAAAAACATAAGCGATCCGACCGCCGCTCAATTCCAACTGACCCAAAGCCAACGGACGAAACCCATGCTTGTCGCGAGCCACAATCAAACGATTCTCAGCCAGAAACACCAGCGAAAACGCACCCTCAAGCTGCAACAGCGCATCCCGCAACGCGCCAGCCATCGTTTTCTCACGAGACCGCGCCACCAGATGCAAAATCACTTCCGTATCGCTGGTCGCCTGAAAGATCGATCCATCCTGCTCAAGCTCATTGCGCAGGTTCATCGCATTCGTGATATTACCGTTGTGAGCCACCGCGATCGGCCCCTTGTTGCATCGAACCGAAAACGGCTGCGCATTCAGCAGCGCCGTGTCGCCCGAGGTCGAGTACCGCGTATGCCCGATCGCCGCATCACCTTGCAAATGGGCAAGCACCGGCACGGTGAATATGTCAGCAACATGTCCCATCGACTTGTGGCAAAGAATCTCGTCTTCGTGCAGAGATGCAATCCCAGCGCTCTCCTGCCCGCGATGCTGCAGCGAATGAAGTCCAAGATTGACGACCTTGGCCGCCTCAGGATGGCCGTAAATCGCAAAGACACCACATTCGTCGTGGAACTTGTCAAACATGCAACGATTCCTCCAGTGCTCGATCCCAGGTGTGGTACAGCTTATCGACCCCAACATGAACAACTTGAGTTCCGTTAAGGGCAATTTTCAGAGTCCCTGCTGTTGTTTTGCCAATTACCAGGGCAGGCACTTGATGGCGCTCGGCGATAGCAGAAATTTCAGCCACATTCGAGGTGGCAAATAACACACGCGATGGCCCTTCATGGAACAACGCAAATTCCGGCCGCAAATCAGTCATGATGTCGACATCCGCGCCAACACCGGCAAAGGTCCCTTCAGCCAGCGCAACAGCCAACCCACCGTCGCCAAGGTCATGCGCAGCCTCGGTCAGCATGGCGCGTACAATCTCGCGCGTTGCCTCTTGCACCCGCTTCTCAAGCGGCATATCAAGCTTCGGAGGCAAGCCCCACAGCGCGCCCAGTACCTGCTTAGCGTACTGCGTCCCACCAAAATGCGTCAGGTCCGAATCGCCAAGCCCACCCAGCAACACCAGGTCCAGGCCCGCCTTCGGAAAAGCCATCGGAATCGGTGCCACCGTCGGCAGCAAGCCCACAATGCCAACCACCGGCGTCGGGAAGATCGATTCACCCAACGTCTCGTTATAGAGGCTGACGTTGCCACCCGTAATCGGAGTCTCAAAGAACTTGCAAGCCTCAGCCAGCCCTTCAATCCCTTCCACAAGCTGCGCCATAATCTCAGGCCGCTCAGGGTTACCAAAATTCAGATTGTTGGTAGCAGAAACCGGCAACGCACCGACAGTCGAAAGATTACGGCAGCACTCGGCCACAATCAGCTTTGCGCCCTCGCGCGGGTCGAGATAGCAGTAACGGCCATTGCCGTCGAGCGACATCGCAATCGACGTGCCTGTCTCCTTGATGCGAACAATCGCCGCATCGCCACCAGGCCCCGCCAGCGTATTCGTCCGCACCATGTAGTCGTACTGTTCCCAGATCCACTTCTTCGAGCAAAGATCGTTGCTGGCTAGAAGCTTCAACAGATCCGCTTCAACACTGGCACTGGTAAACGAAGGCCCTTCCATCGGCACATTCCGATAAGGTTTTGTATAAGGACGGTTATAAAGTGGCGCTTCATCAGCCAGATCGCGATTCTTGATCTCGGCTACAACAACTCCGTTGTCCCGAACTCTCAGCATCCCGTCATCCGTTACGGTACCGATGACAGCGCTCTCCAGACCCCACTTGTTGAACACATCAAAGATCTCTTGCTCGCGGCCCTTCTCAGCCACCAGCAACATGCGTTCCTGCGATTCCGACAGCATGATCTCGTAAGGCGTCATGCCGGTCTCACGCTGCGGCACATGCTTCAAATCAAAATCAATACCGGTGCCGGCCCGCGAACCCATCTCGCTGGTCGAACAAGTCAAACCGGCAGCACCCATATCCTGAATACCAACAATGGCGCCCGTCTTCATCGCCTCGATGCAGGCCTCAAGCAGCAGCTTCTCCATAAAAGGATCGCCTACCTGCACTGTCGGTCGTTGCTGCTTCGACGCCTCGGTAAATACATCCGAAGCCATCGACGCCCCATGAATCCCGTCTCGTCCCGTCCGAGCGCCAACGTAGATCACAGGGTTGCCAACACCAGTAGCCTGCCCATAGAAAATCTCGTCATGTTTGAACACACCCATGGCGAACACATTCACCAGCGGGTTGCCGTCATAGCAGCTCTCAAACACAGTCTCGCCACCCACGGTCGGGACACCAAAGCAATTCCCGTAGTGCGAAATACCCTGCACCACCCCGTCCAGAATCCGTCGGTTCCGGGCACCATTCTTCTCGCTATCGAGCGGACCAAACCGGATCGCATCCATCACAGCAATCGGCCTCGCACCCATCGTAAAGATGTCACGCAAGATCCCGCCAACGCCGGTAGCTGCGCCCTGAAACGGCTCAATGAAACTCGGGTGATTATGCGACTCAATCTTGAACGCAATCGCGTATCCGTCGCCGATGTCGATGATCCCGGCATTCTCGCCCGGTCCCTGCAATACGCGCTCGCTGTGCGTCGGCAACTTCTTCAGATGCACCTTCGAGCTCTTGTACGAACAATGCTCGCTCCACATCACAGAGAAAATGCCAAGCTCGGTCAGATTGGGGTCGCGTCCCAGCAGTTGTTGAATCTTCTCGTATTCGCCTCGCGTCAGCTTGTGAGTCTTCAGCAGGGCTTCGAGTTGGGTCGGATTATTTTCGCTCATCGGGAGATTGCAGCCAGAGAATTCAACATGGAGTGAAAGACGCCAAGGCCATCAGTGCCTGGCATCAGAGGATCGGAAACACGCTCGGGGTGTGGCATCATGCCCATCACGTTGCGCCCGGCAGACAGGATACCGGCAATGTCGCGCATCGAACCATTCGGGTTATCGGTGTAGCGAAACACGATACGGTCCTCGGCTACAAGCTGGTCCAGCGTAGCCTCATCAGCCGTATAGCAGCCCTCGCCATGGGCGATCGGGATCTGCAACACCTCACCAGGCTTTAGCGCATTGGTAAAGGGGGAATTGGTGCTGACAGTCTCAAGGCCAACAGTCTTGCAAATATAGCGAAGACCCTTGTTGCGAATGAGGGCACCAGGAAGGATATGCGCTTCAGTAAGAATCTGGAAGCCATTGCAGAAGCCGGCTACCAGTCCTCCTGCATCGGCAAACTTCTTCACTGCGCGCATCACGGGGGAAAATCGCGCGATAGCACCGCAGCGCAAGTGGTCTCCGTACGAGAAACCACCAGGGAGAATGATGGCATCAAAGCCGTTCAGGTTCTCACTGTCATGCCAGACAAAATCTGCTTGCTGCCCGAGATTGCGAGTGACGGCGTAATACGCGTCGTGATCGCAATTCGAGCCGGGAAACACTACGACTCCGAGCTTCATTGGGGAAACTTGAGTGTAACAGAAAGGGCCGCTTTTCGAGCGGCCCAATCGTATCGAAACTTTGAATTGTGTAGATGAAAGCTAGGCGGTAGCGGCCTTCTTGCGCGCAGCGCGTTTCTTCTCTGCAGGGGGTTGACGATCAGACTTTTTCAAGCTTGGCTGAACGATAGAAAGTACGAACTTCTTTTCGCCGTGCTCGTCAAATTTAATTCGGATAGAATCTTCAGTGCATTCCAGCACCGATCCAAGTCCAAACTTGGGGTGTTCCACCTGTGCGGCGGTGGCGAAAGCGGGTTTAGCAGCCATTTCAAGGAGCTCCTCTAAAGGATAAACTCCTTTCATTCTAGCAAATCGAGGGAATATGTCCAAGCAGGTCAATCCACTAGCCCGAATTCGTAACTTTTGCCTTCAATTTCCAGACTCCAAAGAGGTCATTCAATTCGGTCATCCCTTCTTTAAGTGGCGCGATAAGCCCTTCGCCGTCCTCGACGACAACGACGTCAGCATCAAGGTGGAAAAGGAATCTCAGCCCCTTTTCCTGGAAGATCCGCGCTTCACGAAGACTCCCTACATCGGCAACCACGGCTGGATCACCCTATCGCTAACTCCTCCGATCAACTGGGAAGAAGTGGAAGAACTCATCCGCGGCAGCTACGAATTCGTCTCTACGAAAAAAGCGAAGAAGAGGCAAAACTAACTGTTGACTTCGCCATGTCTTCGCCTTATTCTGAAATTCAAGCGAAGAGGTGGCGAACATGAATCTCCCGTCTACAGGACCCTTACATTGCGGACCCTCCGGTTGGGCACATGCCCAATGGCAAGGCGTCTTCTACCCAACCACGAAGTCCAAAGACTTTCATCAACTCGAGTACACCTCCCGCTATTTCAACAGCGTCGAGCTAACATCCAGCTTCTTCGCCCCGCTCCGCCCGGAGCTCAGCAAGCTCTGGTGCCGGCAGGTTCGCAACAACCCTGAATTCCAGTTCAGCGTCCGTGCCTGGAAGAAGCTCACCCACGAAGCTCAGTTTGAGGCCAAAGACATTGCCGCTTTCCGTGAGGGGATTCGCCCGATCGAGGAAGCAAAGAAGCTTGGTGCTGTGCTGATGCAGTTTCCCAGTGGCTTTAGGTTCACACCCGAAAACCGCACTCGCTTCGTCGCTCTGCGTCGCGAACTCAAAAACCTGCCTCTGGTAGCCGAGTTCCGCCATTCGAGCTGGCTTGAAGAGGATGCACTTTCGATGTTGATCGATTACCACGTCGGTTTCTGCAACATAGATCAGCCAGACCATTCGCGGGCCATGCCTCCCACAGCCTTGATGACAAGCCCGGTTGCGTATGTCCGTCTCTGCGGACGCACGCAGTCCGGGTCTTATCAATACTCGATGGACGAACTCACCGAATGGACCCACCGCATCCGCAAGGTCAGCCGCTACGCCAAGCGCACCTTCGTAGTCCTGTCGAACGACCACGGAGCCCGCAGCCTCGTCAACGCCTTCCAGATGCAGCAGTTGTTAGGAATCGAAAACGTAAGAGCTCCGCGCGATCTCGTCCGCCGTTTCCCGCAAGAGCTGCAAATCATCCGTCCCGACCAGCCGCTCCAGGCCGGCCTATTCGACACTCTCGCTGCCTGAGAGATACTCAACAGCAACACCCCGGGCCGCGATCTCAGCTACAAGCTGAGCAACCGCAGGCGAAGGCGATTGAGCGCAACTCAGCACAATAGTCCATTCAATGTTTTCGCGAAATTCCGAAGTCGTGATCTGCCAATCGGCAGGAATCGGAGGCGACGTACCCAACAGGTCTTCTATGGAAGGAAAGATCCACCGCCGCACCAGATACCGCGCCATGGCAGCATCCGGCTTCGGGCCACGAATCAGAAAATGATCTTCGCCATACACGATCAAGCCAAGGGGAGTAATCAAAAAAGTTCCTGACTGCATTATCTCGCTCACGTTTAGAGATTCGAACGAGCCAGGGTCTAAGCGGTTCCATGTCAAGCAAAACGCTGTAAGCTTATGACAGTGAAGGTCCGCGACTTGGTTCGGCTGATCGAATTCGATGGATGGAGACACGTGAGAACAACGGGAAGTCATCGCCACTTCAAACATTCGAGCAAACCGCATGCCGTAACCGTACCGGGAAATCCAGGCGATGATATTCCGATTGGGGCGCTAAAGCCGATTCTTCGGTCGGCAGGATTGGAGAATCGTCGATGAGCATAAAGTACGCAGTAGTTTTTGAGCAAGCACAATCGAACTGGGCTGCTTATGTTCCAGATCTGCCAGGTTGCATTACCACTGGTCGAACGCTGGAAGAAACGAAAGTCAACATCCGCGAAGCAATTGAGGGGCACCTTGAGACCCTGCGCCAATTCGGGGATCCCATCCCGGAACCATCCAGTCTCGCCGGTGAAGTTGAGATCACCACAGCTGCTTAGTTAGCCCCGCATCTGGTGAACATTGCTTTGGATTTGAAAAGAGAGGGGAGAGTGGTAGCGCCAAGGGGAATCGAACCCCTGCTTAAGCCTTGAGAGGGCTCCGTCCTAACCGCTAGACGATGGCGCCACATATTGCGACACTTGAAGTGTAACAAACCCTAGCGAGCCTTGAATTCCGGCAGCCGTCCCGGCGTCGCCGGCGCACCCGCTGCATCGAGTTCCCGCTCCACCTTCTTCAGCTCCACTTCCAGCAAAACCCGAAGCTTCTCAAGCTCCTTCTCGAAATCCCGGGCCACCAGATTGTAGTTATCCACCCAGAACTGTGCCGGCTTGCTGGTAGACAGTCTCATATTGCCGGCCACATTGCGAATCCGCTCCGAGAGCGCCGGCACTGTATCGACATATCGGCCAGACGCAAACGAGTCGCCCACCACCACCAGACGTACCGCCGCCAGCCGCTCCTCCAGCCCCTTCACATCCGTGCGCAACTTCACTGGCGCACTCGGCGTCAAATCCAGCGCCGTCTTCATTGCAGTCAGCTTCAACCGCGTGGCGTCGATATTCTCCGACGCCCCAGTCACCGCCCTCTGCAAGCGCGTCACCTTCTGCTGGAACTCACTCAGAATCTTGAAGTCCGCCTCATTCATCGAAGACGTCCCCTCGGCAATCACTCGAAACGCGACAGGCTCACCGAGCGGAGTAACCACACCGCCAACCCGCTTCGACATCTGCACCTTGTAGCCACCTGGCATCCCAAGCGGCCCGGTCTGCGGGGGGCCAAACTCCTCCAGCGCCTCCATCCCCGGCGGAGTCGGCCGCGGCAAATTCGTCGCAGGCTCCCGCAAATCCCAGGTCACACGATTGATCCCTTTCGTAGCGGGCCCAGTGATCGTCCGAACCGCCCGTCCACCTGCATCCAGCACGGTAAACAGAATCGCCGGCGCTTCCTCTTCCGCCTCGGCCCGCAACTCAGCCAGCGACGGATACACAATCGCTTCCTTCTTCTGATTCGCCGCCCGCTCAGCATCCCGCCGTACATCCCGCTTCGACTTCAGCGCATCCTTCAGATGGTAGGTGAAGGTCGCCCCAAATGCCGGATTCTCGGCCGTGTAATAAGCCTCACCCTGCGTCCCCTTGGTTGTCCCACCAAGCTTCCGCGATTGCACATACAACAACGCATCCTTGACGCCAAACAACTTCGCCTCAGCATTCAATACCTCAGGCTTCATAGACCGCAGCGCAGAGTAGTCATCAAGGATATAAATCCCACGGCCAAAGGTGCCAACCACCAGATCGTTCTCGCGCTTCTGAATAGCCAGATCATGAACGGCAATCGTCGGCATCCCGCCCGTCAGCTTCGTCCACTTCACTCCACCATCGAGGCTCGTAAAGACACCAAACTCCGTACCCACAAAAAGCAGATTCGGGTCGACATGATCCTGAACAAACGCTTTCACCGCCCCATTCTCCGGCAGGTCACCCATGATCGGTGTCCATTTCCTGCCAAGGTCGGTCGACTTGAACAGATAAGGTTTGAAGTCCGAATTCTGATGATTGTCAAAGGCTGCAAATACAGTGTTGGCATCAAGCGTCCCCGGCACCACCTTCTTCACATAAGCGCCTTCAGGCACACCGGCAATACCAGCCACCTTCCGCCAGTCTGTACCCGCGTTCTCACTCACGTGAATCAGCCCATCATCGCTACCCGTATAAAGCAGCCCGTCTTTCTTTGGCGACTCAGCGATCACACTCAAATTCCCGTAGCTCGCAGTCGACTGATTCTTCGCAATCGCTTCCGGCCCCCACACCTTACCCATCACCGGCAAAGTATCGCGGTTGAGCGCACGAGACAAATCTCCACTGATCGCCTTCCATGTACTGCCACGGTCATCACTCTTGAAAACCTTCTGCGCACCGTAATAAATCCGCCCCGCCTTATGCACACTAACGGCAAACGGCGAATCCCAATTCCAGCGCAAGGCATCTTCTCCTGGCAATTCGAGAGGCTTCAACCCCACAGACTCACCCGTCCTCTTGTCAAAGCGCGAAAGCCCGCCATTCTGGCTTTCGGCGTAGATGATGTTCTGCTCAAACGGATCCACCTTCGAGATGAATCCATCTCCACCACGAGTCACAAACCAGTCGTCATTCGTAATCCCGTGCCCGCTCTTGGTCCGCGAAGGCCCGGCCAGCGAGTTGTTATCCTGCGTCCCACCGTAGATGTTGTAGAACGGTTTCGCGTCATCGACAGCGATGTCATAGAACTGTGTAATCGGCAAATTCGCCTTGTAAATCCAATTCGCGCCCTTCTCCCACGACTCATATAAACCACCGTCACAACCCACCAGATAATGATTGGTCTGCTTGGGGTCAATCCAGATCACATGATTGTCTACGTGCTTGTTCTTCTCACCCAGCGGCCGTACATTCCGCCCGCCGTCGTCAGACACTCGAAAGATCACATCCGGCAAATAGATCCGCATCGGATTCTTTGGGTCGACAAACACCTTCGCGTAGTACATTGGCTGCGCCAAATGCTCATTCACCTTGGCCCAATTCGCCCCGCCATCATCACTGCGGTACAACCCACCAAACCGAGCGGTAGCCTCAATCGTCGCGTAGACAATATTCGAATCGCTAGGCGCAATCGCGAGGCCAATCCGTCCCAGTTCCCCTGCCGGCAAACCATTCCCGCTCAACTTCTGCCAGCTAGCCCCTGCATCGGTCGACTTATAAATCGCACTCTCCGGCCCACCATTGATCAAGGTCCAGAAATGACGCCGCCGCTGCCAGGCACTCACAAAAAGTACATCCGGGTTCTTCGGGTCC
Source organism: Bryobacter sp. (assembly GCA_022843625.1). Lineage (GTDB taxonomy): Bacteria > Acidobacteriota > Terriglobia > Bryobacterales > Bryobacteraceae > Bryobacter. Next base: position 24,371 of record JALHNH010000024.1, read on the forward strand.
ATTGCGATATCGGTCACGCCCGTGTTCTCGCTGATGGCAAGCGAAGCCTTCCAAGTCTTGCCCCCATCGATACTCTTATACAACCCTCGATCCCCACCAGGCCCCCACAAGGGTCCCGAAGCCGCTACATAAACCACTTTCGAATCGCGCGGGTCCACGACAATCTTGCCAATATGCTCGCTCTTCTTGAGCCCCATGTTCTTCCACGTCGCCCCACCATCATCACTCCTGTAAACCCCGTCCCCATAAGCCACACTCCGCTGGCTATTACTCTCGCCCGTCCCCACCCACACGGTATTTGGGTTCTTCGGGTCCAAGGTCACATAGCCAATCGAATAGCTAGCCTGCTTGTCAAAAACAGGAATCCACGTCGCGCCATTATTCACCGTCTTCCACACGCCACCACTGGCCACACCCAGAAAGTAATGTCCAGGGTTATCCGGATGCACCGCAATCGATTCAATGCGGCCCGACATCAAAGCCGGCCCGACCGATCGCAACTTCAACCCCGCAAGCACCGCCTCCTGACCAAAGGCTCCGGCGACAAAAAGGCACAAAGAGAGAACACAACGCATATCGGATTAGTGTAAACGCTAATCCGGAACAAAGTCGAAATGCGCCGGCCGGGGCTTCACCTCAACACCGCAATCGACAGTCAAATCCCACCACTGGCTCTGCGGCAGTGAAGTCAACACAGCATCCCGCACTGCCTCCTGCCCTTGAAACAACGTCACAAACATCTTCAGGCCTTCGAAGCGCTGCACTCGCGCCAGATACCGCTCCGTCCCATAATCCACTTCAAGCAAATGATTCGGTGAGTAGTAACGGCGAAGCCAGGCCCCCAACCCATCAAGGCCCGGAAACACAACTCGCTCGGTAATGTTCGCCATATCCAGCTTGTCCCGCACTTCCCACTTCAGCACCGCCGGCACAATGATCTTCCGAAAGATCCCCGGCTGCTCAGCCTCCTTACCTTCGAGCCACTCTTCCAGTTGCCGCTCCGGGCTCGAAATCATCGAGAACAATGCCGCCTGATTCACAATCCGTGTATCGAGCGACGGCGGCTCAAAAAAGATCACGCTCTCCTGCCCATCCCGCTTCACCTTGGCATCGAATTCGGGCAGCGTCCGCGCATAGCCGTCGAGCATCTCCGCGGTAAAAAACACCGCATCATCCTTCTTCAGAATCGCCTTCAAACTAGCTGGCAGATAACGCCGCACCTTAATGAAATCGATACAGAAGATCACCCCATCGGTAGCAAACAAGTCCGCCTTCGTGGTTACAAAGTGCAGCGCCACATAAGGCGAAAAAGTCCAGTCCAGCAACCGGGTAGGCAAACCATGATGCTGCCCCATCGCGAGCCAGTTCCACCACGAGTCATGCAGCGTGCTCTCCATCTGCGACCCATACTTGCGGAAATTCCTCAGCAAATCGTCTTCGATCTGCGCATACCGCCCACCCAGCCGATTCAGCGAAGTCCGCCGGTCATAACGCCAGTCCGGCAATCCCCGAAACGCAAACGGCGAACGAAACCGCCCATGAGGCTGATACCAGCTCCCCTCATAAAGGCACTCATTCAACTGCGCCCAACTCTCGACTCGAACCTCGCTCATGTGACCATACTAGCGATATGACGCTCCTCGCGTTTCTGCTCCTCACCGCACAGCAACCCGGCTATTTCTCCGATCGCGAATTTGAAAACGCCAAAGTCACTTTCGAATACAAGCTAGACCAGTGGGCCGAAGCCGCCATCGTCCTCCGCACTCCCAAAATCGGCCGCCCCATCCAGCAAGGCGTTGCGGTCTTCCTCGCGCACGACTTTCACAAACGCGAAGGTACCTACACCACCGGCGCACTCGCCGGCACCAAGCCACCACTCCAACTACTCCCGCCCACTTACAACGTCTGGCACAAAGCCGAGTTCACCCTCAAAGCAGACCAGCTCGAATTCTCCCAGGACGGCCAGCTCCTCCAGCGCGCCACGCTCCCGACACACAAGCGAGGCAAAGGCCACATCCACTTCGCCACCCTCCTCCACAAATACGAAATCCGCAACCTGAAAATCGAAGATCTCGGCACCAATGAAAAGTACGTCGACAACTGGCAACCCTGGAAGCTCCGCGACGCCGGCACCTGGCAAACTGCAACAAATTCAGCCACCGGCTCCAACGGCCACGGCATCAACTACGGCGCACCCGTCCTCAAAGACTTCCTCTTCTCAGCCGAAGTCTTCTCTACCAACAACGCCAACGGTGGCATCTTCTTTCGCGGAAGCCCCGACAAACTGATCAACCGCGGCTTCGAGGTCCAGATCTATTCGCCACTAGACTCTGTCTTCCCGACAGGCAGCATCTATGGCCTCAAGCGATCCACCATCGCAAGCAACACCGAAGGCCGCTGGTTCTACCTGCAAGTCCAGGTCATCGGCCGCACCTGCAAAGTCTGGGTCGATGGCGTAGAGGTAGCCACCACAAACGAGTTACCAGCGGACCTCGAAGCCGGTCAGATCGGCCTCCAGATCCACATGGAAAACACGCAAGTCGAGTGGCGTCAGATCCGCGCCCTCAAGCTTTAACAGGCCAATCCGGATTCTCCGTCCGCGCCTTCACCATCAAAGCCTTCAACTCTGCAACCAGTTCCGGCTTCGCACTAGCCAAATCTTTCTCCTCACCCAAATCCTGAGACAGATCGAACAACTGCATCTGCCCATTCTTCAGTTGGATGCACTTCCAATTACCCCTGCGGATCGCCCGCGCAAAGCCACCCTCATGAAATTCCCAGTAATAATAAGGCTGCGTGGCGGTGGATTTTCCCCGCCACACATCCATCACATTCATACCGTCGATACCCTTAGGCGCGGTAGCCCCTGCAAGTGAAGCAAGCGTTGGCATTACATCCCAAAACGCCCAGGGCGTATCGTTCACCTTGCCAGCGGGAATCTGATTGGCCCAAACCGCAATCGCCGGCACGCGAATCCCGCCATCGGTAAGGGAACGCTTAATCCCGTTCAGCGGACCATTCGAATCAAAGAATTCAAATTTATGTCCACCCTCCTGATGCGCGCCATTGTCTGAGGTAAAGACGATCAGCGTGTTCTCATACAGCCCCTTTGCTTTCAATTTTTCAACAATAGCCCCCACATGCCGGTCGAGGCGACTCACCATAGCCGCAAAATTCTTCTCCACCTGCGGCCACGGCTTGGCCCCAAACGGAGCATCCTCCGGCACCTCCTGCCCGTTCCCCGTATCCCGCCCCAACTCATTATTCGTATGGGGAATCACCGACGTGTAATACATAAAAAACGGCGTCCCGGCCTTCTGCGAATCGAGCCACTTCATTGCCTGCTCATGAATCACATCCGGAGCATAATCCTGCTTCCTCGTCCCGGTATTGCCCTTCAGCTCAAACAACTCATCGTTATGATGCAAGGCCTGCGGGTAGTACATATGAGCCTGCACCTGAGAGAAGAACCCAAACCACTCATCCCACCCCTTCTTGGTCGGATAGCCCGGCTTGCCCAACCGCCCAAGCGCCCACTTCCCAAACATCCCGGTCCGGTAGCCAGCCCCTTTAAGCAACTCAGGGATAACAACATCTTCCTTACGCAAGACATCCTCATTCGCCCCATTGCCCCGAATCCGCGAATGGCCCGTATGATAACCAGTCATCAACGCACAGCGAGAAGGAGCACAAACCGTAGACCCCGCATAAGCCGAGCTAAACCGCGTCCCCGCCGCCGCGAGAGCATCGATATTGGGAGTAGAAAACATCTTCTGCCCGTAGCAGCTCAGATCCCCAATCCCCAAGTCATCCGCCAAAATAAAAACCACATTCGGCTTCACCGGCCGCTGCGCCAAGGCAACCGCCCCAAAACTCCCAGCCATCCATTCGCGACGTGTCATTGGTATTCAGATTACTCCTTTTGAGTCTGCCTGCTTTCCACTAGACGAAGGATATGGTTTGCAATAAGGATCATCTCAATAGCTTGTATTGGGTCTTCGACGTTAACATGTCTGTGGGATTGGGGATTCTTAAACGCGCCAATTGCTCCTGACACGAAGTGCATCGTGGCTAATCTCTCTCCGCTTTCAACAGAAGTGTCGGCCAGAGGCCCGTTCTCAGGATCGAAGGCCTTTCGTGCTAACTTTACTCCAAAATCATCAGGATTAAGGCCGGATGCGGACCGGATTTCAATTTCTACCTGCTTGAAAGCTAGAAAAATGGCCACATCATATTCCCCACGCATGAACGCAGCCCACACTGGCGTGGCGATACTGCGGTGCAAAGCTTGCTTCGGAAGCATCCGAGCGGTGGCAAAATCGGCAAAACTCTTCGAATCCTCAAACAATCGAGCTCGTCGGCTCAAAACATACCAACCAAGATCTGGAGATTGGGTTGGATCGAGAATTAGTAATCCTTGAGCCAAGAGCCATTGCCAGGATTCCATCAATGCAATTTGAACTTCGCTCATTAAAGACCGATTGCGACTTAAGTCGTTACGCTTCGCGTAATCACTACTCCAAATATCGTTGGTGATAGCGTGAGCGGCAACTCGGGCTGACGCTCGAAATTGAAATAGCAATTTCGCTGCAAGCTCTTCAGTCGCGAGTGCAAGCAAAGCCTGGGGCTCCGGCAAATCCTTGAAGTAGTCCACCATTTTCTTTCTTTTTCAGGCTTCGCCCCTAAGCCCGATTCATCATCCCCGGCAATATTGCAACGAGACGAATCTCTCTGCTACTGATTTCGTAATAGAAGAGACTCTGGTCCACTTCAAAACAGCGATACCCACGAAGAATCCCTTTACGCCTAACCGCAAACATTCTGGGGAATCGAATGAGCAAATCAAGCACGTCAGCGGCTTTTCGCTTTGATCGCTCAGGCAACTCCTCAAAGACTTCCAAAACTTCCGCGCAGAAGACGAGCCTCATAGGTTGTTGCGGGCCTTGACCGTCGCCCAGTCCACAACCCTACCCTCAGCGAAATCCCGTAGCGAACGATCCAGTTGCCGCTTCAAATAATCTTCATTCCCATGCTCAAGATCATCGGCCATGAGATCAAATCCCTCTCGCGAAGCAAGCAACTCCTCCACCGCTTTCCCCAAATCCCCACCGTGCTGCTCGGCCAATTCACGCAGGACACGATCAGCGGATTCATCAATTTCGATACTTAGCGTCACCATACCGTCAGCCTACCAATTTCCACTCCCTGCCGCACCCCGCCCCACTTCGATATAGACTAATCCCCAATGCTCGACACAGCCATAATCGTCGTCTATTTCCTGATCGTCTTCGCCATCGGCGCCTACCACTCCCTCAAAGAGCGCAACACCAAAGACTACTTCCTCGCCGGCGGCAACGTCGGCTGGATCGCCATCGGTGCCTCCCTCTTCGCCACCAACATCTCAAGCGAACACTTCATCGGCCTCGCCGGTTCCGGCGCCTCCACCGGCTTCGCCGTAGGCTGCTACGAACTCTCCGCCGGCTTCTGCCTCTTCATACTCGGCTGGCTCTTCGTCCCCCACTACCTGAAGAGCAAGGTCTACACGATGCCGGAATTCCTCGAGCGCCGCTTCGGTGCCAACTGCCGCTGGTACCTCACCATCATCTCCCTCCTCGCTTACGTCTTCACCAAGATCTCCGTCAGCCTCTTCGCCGGCGGCATCCTCATCCGCGAAGTCTTCGGGTGGGACTACATGACCACCGCCATCTTCCTCGTCATCGCCACAGGCATTTACACAATCTTCGGTGGCCTCGCCGCAGTCATCTATACAGACCTCTTCCAGGCCGTACTGCTCGTAGGCGGCGCAATCGTCCTCACCCTCCTCGGCCTCGACAAAGCAGGCGGCTTCGAAGGCCTCCGCGCTTCCCTTCCCCCAGACTTCTTCCACATGATCAAGCCTGCCAGCGACCCCGCCTACCCCTGGATCGGCACCACCTTCGGCACCATCATCCTCGGCATCTGGTACTGGTGTACAGACCAAGTCATCGTTCAAAAAACCCTGGCCGCCAAAGGTATCTCAGACGCCCGCAAAGGCACCTTCTTCTGCGCCGCCCTCAAGATCCTCCCGCTATTTATCCTGGTGCTCCCCGGCCTCTGCGCCAAAGCCATCTGGCCCAATGAAGTCACCGGAGACAACGCCTACCCGCTCCTCGTAACCCGCCTCCTGCCCCCCGGCCTCAAGGGCCTCATGGTCGCCGCCCTCCTCGCTGCCCTCATGAGCAGCCTCTCCAGCGTCTTCAACTCCTGCTCGACGTTGATCACGATGGACATCTATAAGAAGCTCCACCCCAACGCAAGCGAATCGAAACTCGTCAACATCGGCCGCATCGCCACCTGCGTCGTAGTAGTTCTATCGATCGCCTGGATCCCCCTCATCCGAGGCCTCAACAACGAGGTCTACCAATACCTGCAATCGGTGCAAGCCTACGTCGGCGCACCCATCACCGCCGTCTTCCTCACCGGCATCCTCTGGCGCGGTGCAACAGCCACCGCCGCCTTCACAACATTGATCGTCGGTGGCCTCCTCGGCGCAGGCCGCTTTGGCCTCGACATCCTCCACAACGCGATGAAGATCGACCTCGGCAGCCTCAACCAGGTAGTCGAATTCAGCTTCCTCAACTACTCCATCATCGTCTTCCTCCTCTGCGTCCTCATGATGATCGGAATCAGCAAATTCTCCCTCCCAAAACCCCTCTCTGAAATTGCTGATCTAACAATTACGCCCGGCGGTGCTCTAATCGGCAAAAAAAGTGAAATGATATTCACGTTAGCCGTGGGTGGTGCCATCCTCGGTATTTGGATCTACTTTGCATAGGAGCAAACCCATGTCGGATTTATCTCGTCGCCACGCCGTCCGCACTGCCTTCGCCTCAATGGTCGCCGCAGGCTCAGCCTTCGCCCAAAAGAAAGACGTCCCGGTAACAGCCAAGGACAACCTCAAGATCACCAAGCTTGAGACGATCCTTGTCAAGCCCCGCTGGCTCTTCCTCAAGATCCACACCAACGCTGGCATCGTCGGCCTCGGTGAACCAATCGTAGAAGGCCGCGCCCTCACCTGCGCCACTGCCATCCAGGAAATCGCTCCTTACCTGATCGGCAAAGATCCGCGCCCCGTCGCCCACCATTGGCAAGCCATCTACCGTCATGCCTTCTATCGCGGCGGCCCCGTTCTCACCAGCGCACTCTCGGGCATCGACCAGGCCCTCTGGGACATCAAAGGCAAAGCCCTGAACGTCCCCGTCTACGAACTCCTCGGCGGCCCCACCCGTAACAAAGTGCGCGTCTACGCCCATGCTGGCACGCCTGAAGTCATGCGCGCCCAGATGGCTAAAGGCTTCACCGCCTTCAAAACCGGCCCCATGGGCAGCCACGGCAAAGAAGCCAACGGCCCCAACCGCAACAACTTCCATCGCTACATGGAACCCCCGGCCGAAGTCGACTACATCGTAGAGCGCTTCGCTGAACTCCGTAAAGCCGTAGGCGACAAAGCCGACATCGGCATCGACTTCCACGGCCGCGTCGGCCCCGCCCTTGCCAAGGTCCTCATCAAGAAACTCGAACCCCACAACCCGATGTTTATTGAAGAGCCCATCAACTGTCAGGACCACGACATCATGGCCGAGATCGCCCGCGGCACTCACATCCCCATCGCCACCGGCGAACGTGTCTTCACCAAGTGGGGCTTCCGCGAAGTCCTCGAAAAGAAAGCCGCCTCAATCCTCCAGCCAGACCTCTGCCACGCCGGAGGCATCACCGAAGTCCGCCTCATCGCAGGCATGGCAGAAGCCTACTACGCCGCCATCGCTCCGCACAATCCGCTCGGGCCCATCTCCCTGGCCGCCGGCCTCCAGATCTCGGCCAGCATCCCCAACTTCCTGATTCAGGAACAAGTCTCCCTCGGCGAAGGCTACTTGAAGAATCCCCTCAAGGTCGCCAACGGCTACCTCGAGCTCCCCACCCTTCCTGGCCTTGGCGTCGAACTCGACGAAAACGCCATGGCCGACAAGATCGGTCACGACTGGAAGAACCCCGAAACCTACGATTCATTCGACGGCTCCGTCACGGATTGGTAGAAAGCCTGGTAAACCAATGACTGCTTTATCCCGCCGCCACGCCGTTCGTGCCGCATTCGCTTCCATGGTCACCGCAGGTGCGTCCATGGCCCAACGCAGGGACGTCCCCGTCCCTGCTAAGGACAATCTCAAGATCACCAGGCTCGAGACCATTTTGGTTAAGCCCCGCTGGCTCTTCCTCAAGATCCACACCAACGCCGGCATCGTCGGCCTCGGTGAGCCGGTCGTTGAAGGCCGCGCCCTCACAGTCGCCACCGCAATCAAAGAAATCGAGCCCTACCTCGTGGGCAAAGATCCCCGCCCCGTCGCCCACCACTGGCAAGCCATCTACCGGCACGCCTTCTACCGTGGCGGCCCCGTCCTCACCAGCGCCCTCTCCGGCATCGATCAGGCCCTCTGGGACATCAAAGGCAAAGCCCTCGGCGTCCCGGTTTATGAGCTCCTCGGCGGCCCCACCCGCAACAAAGTGCGCGTCTACGCCCACGCCGGCACCCCCGAAGTGATGCGCGCCCAAATGGCCAAAGGCTTCACCGCCTTCAAGACCGGCCCCCAGGGCAGCCACCCCACCAGTTTCACCTACGGCCACATCACCGGAGACCGCTCCCCCAACAACAACAACTTCCATCGCTACATGGAACCGCCAGCCGAAGTCGACTACATCGTAGAGCGCTTCGCCGAACTCCGTAAAGCCGTCGGCGACAAAGCCGACATCGGTATCGACTTCCACGGCCGCGTCGGCCCGGCATTGGCCAAAGTCCTCATCAAGAAACTCGAACCCTACAACCCGATGTTTATTGAAGAGCCCATCAACTGTCAGGATCATGACCTCATGGCCGAGATCGCCCGCGGCACTCACATCCCGATCGCCACCGGCGAGCGAGTCTTCACCAAGTGGGGCTTCCGAGAAGTCCTCGAAAAGAAGGCTGCCTCGATCCTGCAGCCCGACCTCTGCCACGCCGGAGGCATCACCGAAGTCCGACTGATCGCAGGCATGGCCGAAGCTCACTACGCCGCCATCGCCCCGCACAACCCATTAGGGCCAATCTCTCTAGCCGCTGGCCTCCAGATCTCCGCCAGCATCCCCAACTTCCTGATCCAGGAGCAAGTCTCTCTTGGTGAAGGTTATCTGAAAAATCCCCTCAAAGTAGGCAACGGATACCTCGAACTCCCCACTGCCCCCGGCCTGGGTGTAGAGCTGGACGAAAACGCGATGGCTGACAAAATCGGTCATGACTGGAAGAATCCCGAAACCTACGACAAGTTCGACGGCTCAGTCACCGACTGGTAGCGGCAAATCATGCGACTATACTATTTCCGTAGGATAGTTGCATGCCTCTGGCAAGCCTTCTTCTAAACTCGCCATTACCGTAGGCAACTTGGTTGAGTATTTCCTGCGGCAAATAGCTGCTCAATTTTCCTAACAGAAAGCCCACTCAATTCAATGGCTACGTCCCGGACCGTCCGCCCCGAATGATAAGCTTCCTTTGCGATTGCGGCAGCCCGGTCGTATCTGATTTCAGGGGTCAAAAACGTCGCCATCGCAAGAGACTGTTCTACCATCTCACTGGTTCTTTGCGAATTAGCCGATATCGTCCCAATGCAAAGATTTCCAAAACTTGCCGAACTGGTAGCCAGCAGCGAAATCGAATCCAGAAGGTTATGAGCAATCAGCGGCATCATCGCATTCAATTCAAAGTTCCCCGCAGCACAGCCCCAGGTGATCGCCGCATCGTCGCCAATGATTTGAGCGCACACCATCAGCACGCTCGCTGCAATCACCGGATTCACTCTGCCCGGCATAATACTCGAGCCCGGTTGCAGTGCCTTCAAACGGATCTCCCCAAGTCCACAACGAGGGCCGGAACCCATCCATCGAATATCATTGGCGGCCTTGGTAAGGGCCACCGCGTAAGCCTTCAGCGCTCCACTCAAAAAAAAGAGCACAGCATCTTTAGCAGCCTGCGCTTCAAAATGATTTCGGGCCTCACGGAAGGGCATCTCCGTGCGCTCTGCAATTAATGCAATGGCCCGGGCGGCAAATCCTATTGGCATGTTCACTCCGGTGCCGATAGCGGTGCCACCAAGCGGGATTTCGTAAATCCCTTCCATCGCCAGCTTCACGCGTTCAGCGCTAGCCATCAATTGGTGCGCGTAACCGCCAAACTCTTCGCCCATCATCATGGGAGTTGCATCCTGCAGATGGGTTCTGCCGATCTTGATTACGTCCCAGAATTCGTGTGACTTGCCTTCAAGGCGCGAGCGTAACAATTCCATCCCAGGGAGCAACTCGTCCCTGATGGCAAGAACTGCGGCAATGTGTATGGCCGGGGGAATCACATCGTTACTCGACTGGCTGCAATTCACGTCATCGTTTGGATGCGCCCCAGAAATACGGGCAATGATCTCGTTGGCGTTCATGTTGGTGGAGGTTCCGCTGCCAGACTGAAACACATCCACAACAAAATCGTCGAAGTGCAGCCCACTCGCGATGCGGTCTGCGATTTCCGCAATTCGAAACGCCAAATCCGCTGGTAGCGCCCCCAGTTCTCCATTCGCCTTCGCCGCGCAAGCCTTGATCAGTCCGATCGACTGAATAAAGTTTCGCTGGAAACGGCATTCGCTAACGCGGAAATTCTCGACCGCACGCTGTGTCTGGACTCCATAGAAAACATTCGCCGGCACCCTGAGCTCGCCCGTGTAATCACGCTCGAGTCTCCCGTCTGGCTCTTCCACTCCCAGGGTCTAAGGAGGGGCGTCTGACGCGGGAAAAGACGCTTCCGATGCGGCGTCCACAGCATCGGGAGAACTTGTTGGATTCTTCATTGCTTTCCTTAAAATCAAAGACTGCACGTGCTGCGCCAATCGTCTGCGACAGCCAGGCGTGTGGTTCTATAGGGCAGCTTCAAATCTCAGACGAAAAGCAGTGACCGCTGGAAGTCGATTGACACCTTTTCTGTCACCTGCTTTAGTTACAAATGTCATGAGCGATTGATGATTGCCGTCACTGGTGGATCCGCCAGAACAGGAGCAGTATTGGGTTATGAAGACTCATACTGCGGTGGCGAGACTCGAATCGGCCACCAAATTTTACGGTAAGGTGGCCGCGCTGGACGGGGTTTCGTTTGAGCTTCGGCGCGGAGAAGTATTGTCTCTGCTTGGCCCGAATGGGGCCGGCAAAACCACAGCGATACGGCTGTTGTTGGGTTTGGCTGACCCAAGTTCAGGGTCGGCCACTTTGTTTGGACTGGCACCGAGGAGCCGGGCTGCAAGAATGCGGACCGGGGTGATGCTCCAGGCTGGGGGCGTGCCAGCGACCTTGCGAGTGGCTGAGCACATCGAACTGTTTTCGAGCTATTACGAGAACCCGATGCCGTTGGCTGAGACTCTGGCAGCTGCTGGATTGACTGGGCTCGCAAAGCGGCCCTTCGGGGAATTGTCTGGAGGGCAGAAGCAACGGTTGCTATTCGCGCTGGCGATCTGTGGCCGACCGGAGCTGCTCTTTCTCGATGAGCCCACGGTAGGCCTCGATCCGGAATCGCGACGCGCGATCTGGAAGCAGGTGAGGTTATTGCGAGCAGGCGGGACAGCGGTGCTGCTGACGACCCATTACCTCGAAGAGGCTGAAGCGCTGTCGGACAGGGTGCTGGTGCTTGACGGGGGCCGCGCGCTGACAGAGGGCACGCCTGAACAAATAAAGGAACAAGCGCAGAGCGCGACACTCGAAGACGCATTTATCAAATTGACCCAACATGAGGAGAGCTATCAATGAGCAACATGAAGTTGTACTGGAACGAGACGCGGTTTGAGTTTCTAAAGATGCTGAGGATGCCGGCTTACTCGGTGAGTACGGTGGCTTATCCGCTGGCCTTTTACATCATGTTTGGATTGGTGCTTCCGACCAGCAGGATCAAAGGAGCAGGGATGGAGCAGTATCTACTTGGAACCTATGGCGCATTCGCTGTGATTAGCGCAACTGTGCTGTCACTTGGGGCCGGTATCGCGGTAGAGCGGGGGTTGGGATGGCTGGCGGCAAAGCAAGCGAGCCCGATGCCGCCGTCTGCTTATCTGGTGGCGAAGACCTTGGTTGCGTTGCTGTTTAGCCTGATTGTGCTGGTGATCTTGTTTAGCGTGGGCTGGTTCTTTGGCGGCGTCGAGATGCCACTCCTGAACTGGTTGAGTGCTTGTGGGCTCTTGCTCGCCGGCAGCTTGCCGTTCACGCTGCTGGGGATAGCGATTGGGATGCTGACGGGGCCGAATTCCGCACCCGGGATCGTGAATATGATTCATTTGCCTTTAGCCTTCTTTTCGGGGCTCTGGATTCCGATTGTGATGATGCCCGAGAAACTGCAACAGGTGGCAGTATTTCTGCCTTACTACCATCTGGGGCAGATCGGGTTGATGGGAGTTGGAGCACATTCTCGGGGGACGCTGTTGGAGCACTTTGGAGCACTCGCTTTGTTTGCCGCTTTGTTTGCCGGTGTTATCTTGTGGGCGCAGAGACGGAATTCAGAGAGAATGTACGGGTAGATGATGCGACTGCTGCCTGCTGACTCCGATTCCGGTTGGACACCCTATGCGTGGCTGATCTACGCAGTGCCTTTTGCGCTTTGGCCTGCAGGCCGTAGTTCGACGCTTCAAGACTGGGTGGTGAACTGCGCTGGCCTAGCCGTGTTCCTTGGGCTCTATTTCTGGGCGCATTGGTTGAAGGGCTTGCGCATTTTGATTCCAGTGGCGGGGCTGGCGCTACTGGGCTTCGCTTATCTGCCCTGGAATCCCTTTGCGATTGCTTTCTATATTTATGCAGGAGCGTTCTCGGGGTATACGGCGAGGACGAATGCAGTGGTGGTAAGTTGTTCACTGCTGGTGGGGATCTTGGGCCTGCAGGCCTGGATCTTCAAGCTCAATCCGATGACACTGTTGAGCGGATTTGTGTTCATACCGCTGCTTGGTTTTCTGATGCTCTACTATGCCCGGCAGCATGTGGTGAACCTCAAGCTGCGACAGGCACAAAATGAAGTACAGCAGATGGCAAGAGTAGCGGAGAGGGAGAGGATTGCCCGTGATTTGCACGACCTGCTGGGGCATACGCTGTCGGTGATTGTGTTGAAGTCTGAACTTGCGTCTCGCTTGGCTGTGAAGGACCCTGCACGTGCCGCCAAGGAGATTGGTGAAGTAGAAACAATTGCGAGGCAGGCGCTTTCTGAGGTGAGGACGGCGGTAGAGGGCTACCGGTCTACGGGTCTGCGCGGGGAGTTTGAACGGGCACGGGCGCTGCTGGAAAATGCCGGGTTGCGGGTGGATGCGAATTGCAGTTTCGAGCGGCTGCCGGCGATTGAGGAGAGCGTCTTGTCGCTGGCACTTCGGGAGGGTGTGACGAATATCTTGAGGCATTCGGGGGCAACGGCTTGTCTGTTGCAAGGGGAGATGAAGGGGCATGAGGCAGAGATCCGAATTGCCGACAATGGTACCGGCTATCAGGGCAAAGAAGGAGCAGGCTTGCGGGGGATGAGGGAACGGATTGGGACGCTAGGAGGGAGACTGGTGGTGAGAATGGACGCCGGGACAGAACTTGAAATTCGATTACCGCTAAGGGGAGACGCCGCTTGAAGATCCGTGTGGCGATTGGTGAGGATCAGGCGATGATCCGCGGGGCGCTGGCGGCTTTGCTCGAGATTGAGGGCGACATGGAAGTGGTGGGGCAGGCAGCGAACGGGATTGAGGCGCTGGAGTTGGCGGAGAAGATGCGGCCGGAGGTTTTCCTTCTGGATATCGAGATGCCGGGGATGACTGGGCTTGAGGTGGCGGCCGAGATTCAGCGGCGGAAGCTGCCGGTAAAGGTGGCGATTTTGACGACGTTTGCGCGGGCAGGGTATTTGCGAAGGGCGCTCGATTCGGGGGTGAGCGGATACTTGCTGAAGGACTCACCGGCGACGAAGCTGGCGAAGGCGATCCGGCTGATTCATGCGGGTGGGAGGTCAATTGATCCGGATCTGGCGGCAGAGGCCTGGACCGAGGCCGACCCGCTGACGGACCGGGAGCGGCAAGTGTTGCGACTGGCGGCGGAGGGACAATCGAGCTCGGAGATATCGATCGTGCTGCATTTGAGCGAGGGGACAGTAAGGAATTACCTGTCGGAGGCGATTGGCAAGTTGGGCGCGGCCAACCGTACTGAGGCCGCGCGGATTGCGAGACAGCGGGGCTGGCTTTAAAAGATAATCCGGATGCCGAGTTGCATCTGGCGATTTGAGCGGGCGGTGCCGCCGATGATTCCGAAGGCAGTATTTCCCAATGCGGCCCCGGGTTGGCCGAGTTGCGGGGTGTTGAAGAGATTGAAAGCTTCAGCACGGAATTCGGCCCGGCTTTTCTCGCCGAGAGGGAGGTTGAAATTGCGCTGCAGACTCAGATCAGTTGAGACGGTACCCGGGCCGATGAGTGTGTTTCTTCCACCATTGCCGATGGTGAATTGAGTGGGGAAGACAAAGGCGGCAGGATCAATCCATCGATCTACTGTGGGCTTGTCGAGCTTGCCGGAAGCGATGCGATTGGGCCAGTTGGTATTCCCGGTATTGGCATTGTCGAAGTTGAGGGTAACGGTATAGGGCAGGCCTGTGGATAGCGTTGTGATGCCGGACAAAGCCCAGCCTCCGAGAATGTGAGCGCCGGGACCTGAAGACACAAAACGCTTACCCTGGCCGAAGGGAAGTTCCAGAAGCCCCGACATTACAAAGCGGTGAGCCACCTGTTGATCGGAGAGACCGTAGTTGAGGCGGCGATTGCGGGAATCGACAACGGCACCAGAGCCAGCCGAGCCGCCGCAACCGTCGCAGAGATCGATGTTGGATTGCATGTCGAGAGCGCGGCCAAAAGTATAGACCCCAAGCAAAGAGAAACCCTGCGTGAATCGGCGCTCAAGGCGGGCGCTTAATCCGTTGTAGGCGGAGGTCACCCAGGGCGCCACGCTGAGAACCGAGCCTGAGGTAACGGTTCCAGCAAGTGGGCGGCGTGCGTTAACGGAACCGGGGCCGGGAATGGGCTGATTGCCCTCGTAAGCTCCATAGAGTTTGACCCCTTTGTTGCCAACATAGTTGATCTCGGCGACGTAGTTCTTGCCCAGCTCTTTCTGAATCGAGAGGTTCCACTGCTGGACATAAGGAATGGTGTTGCGGGTAGACCAGGAACGGATCTGCGCTGTGTTGGTGGGCGAGAGGCGGTATGTCGCGGGATCTCCGGGAGCCGAGCGGGCTGGCAGGGGAGAAGTGAGGGGAATGGTGGAGGAAACATTGACCTGGTCTGAAATGACGTTGAAGGCACCAAAGCCTACAAAGGGAGGGTTATTGGTGGGGCGTTGGGAAACGCCGAAACCTTCGTCCTGGGCAAAGAAGATACCTGCTCCGCCACGGACAACAAGGCCCTTGGCGGCACGGTAAGCAAAGCCGACGCGTGGGGCGAAGTTGTTGCGATCAGTGAACTGGAGCGATCTGGGCAGTCGGTTGTCGCCGGCAATCACGTACTGATTGTTGAGGCTTCCAGGTTCAAGGATCAAATTGGCCAGGCGGTTGTTGGCGTCATAAAAGGGGGCGGTGATCTCGTAGCGAATGCCAAAGTTCAGCGTAAGGCGAGAAGTGATGGCCCAATCATCCTGGACGTAGGCGTAGTAGTTACGTGCGCGCTCATTGGCATCTGAGGGTGAGCCAATTGTGATGGAGTTGGGCAGGCCCAGCAAGAGGTCAGCAACGGAAGAGCCGCTGCCTGGGCGAGCCAGGGGATTTTGGGTGAAGACACCGGAGAAACCCCATGAGCCCCGACCTTGGAGCGCAGCAAAAGTCGGAATGTCGAGGTACTGGAAGTCAAAGCCCATTTTGATGGTGTGCTTATTGCGAACCCAGGAGAGGTTGTCGGAGAAGTTCCAGACATTGCTCTTCTTTGTGACCGGATTGTTGCCGTAGTTAGGCGGCTGTTCGCCGAGGGTGGCATAACCATTGATGCCGAATGTGGGCGTAGAGGACGTTACGCGTGGGTCGAGTGAATTGGCAATGACGGGGTCGAGCGGGAGGGTTGCATCCTGAACGGTGCCGACATAGTTGAAGGCAAAACGGAGTTCATTGACGATGTTGGGGCTAACAATGCGGGTGTGGCCGACGCCCCAGGATCGAGCAGGTATCTCACGGTCGACTCCGGTCTGAGCTCCTACAGGGAGAATCGGAAGCCGGGAGAAGAGACCATTGTCGAAGGAGTAGCGGAGGAAGAGGGTGTCTTTGTTGCTGAGCCTGAGGTCACCACGGAAGGTCGCATTGTTGGATCTGGTGGCCTGGAGCGGATTAGAAACCCAGTTGCGAGCAACGCCGGGCAGGTTGGGATTGGGGAAGCGATCGATGAGTGATTTGCCGATGCGATCAAAGCGCGAAGAAGGAATGGAGTTGCCGGGGAAGGCAGTGCGAACGAAGCCCGCACCGGCAGGGTTGGCCCGAGTGGTGAAGGGATCAAAGACCGGCATCGTGAAGCTGCCATTGCGCTCTGCCTGCAGGGGGATGGTTGCTGTACCGACTTCGCCTTCTGAGATATGAGTGCGCTGGAAGGCAGCGAGGAACCAGGCGCGATTCTTGATAACGGGGCCACCGAGTGAGCCGCCGAACTGGTGCTGAATGTATAGAGGCTGTCTGGAAGAGGCAGGGAGGAAGTAATCGCGAGCATCCATCTTGTTATTACGAAGGAATTCAAAGACACTGCCGTGGAATTCGTTAGTGCCGGACTTGGTGACGACGTTGACGACGGCTCCGGCAGAGGCTCCATACTCGGCGGAGTAGTTGGAGGTCTGGACCTTGAACTCGGCAATGGCTTCAAGGGAGGGGCGCATGGCGTCGCGAGCACGGTTATCGAGGCCACGCAGGTAGTTCTGGTTGCGGGCACCATCGAGGAGGAAGGCGTTCTGGAGACTACGATTGCCGTAGGCGGAGAAGCTACGATCGCGCGAGCGCGAGGCGGGTACCGCACCAGCGGTGAGGTTACCCAGGGCAAGATAGTTGCGGCCGTTGAGGGGTAGTTGCTGGAGAGTGCGATCGTCGATCACCTGCCCAACGGTGTTGGAGGCGGCTTCGAGGAGTTCAGCCGAAGCAGATACAGTGATTGACTCAGAGGTAGCGCCGGTTTCAAGCGTGAGGCGGATCGAGAGCTGCTCATCAACGCGGAGGACGATGCCGGAGCGGATCAACTTTTTGAAGCCTTCAGCCGAGACTTCAAGCGTGTAAGCAGTGGGGCGCAGCAGTGGGGCAACGAAGGAACCGTCGGCACCAGCGACAATCTCACGAACCTGCTCACCGGTCTCGGTGCCAAGCAAACGAATTTTTGCTCCCGGGATGACGGCGCCTGAGGAGTCGAAGACTGCGCCGGAGAGGGTGCCGGTGGAGGTCTGTGCGAGCAGGCTGGAAGCGAGAGCAAGTAGTGAAAGCAGTTTGATGCACATTTGCGTTGTCCTTGGTTATTTCGGTAGTGCGGCTTGCCATTTGGCGGCGAGAGTGGCGAGTTCGTCGACCAGAGCAGGGTGGAGTGCCCGCTGGTTTCGCGACTCGGAGGGATCTTCGTCGAGGTTGGAGAGAAAGAGGACATCGTCGCCAGTGAGCGATTTGTTGCCGTCGGGCCGGCGGTCAAAGTCTTTGCCATTGATGACCAGCTTCCACGGCCCTCGGCGGACGGCCAACTGACCCTGGTTAGTCCAGAAGAGTTCTTTGTGGGGCGAAGCGGCGTTATTGGTCAGGACATTCCAGATAGAGAGCCCATCGAGACCTGACGGAAGCGGTAGGCCGGCGGCATCGAGGACTGTCGGAAAGATGTCCATGGCCTGGGCAATCTGAGGCAAAGTTCGGTGCTGGATTTTGGCAGGGTAATGGACAAAGCCCGGAATGTGAGTGCCTCCATCGAAGACAGAGAACTTGAAGCCACGGTAGGGGGTGTTTACACCGGCGGTGGCGTATTGTCCATCAAGCCCGGCTCGCTTCTCGGTTGTGGCACCATTGTCGCCGGTGAAAAAGAGGAGCGTGTTGTCCCATTGGCCGGATTGTTCGAGCGAGGCGCGGATGCGGCCGATGCCGTCATCGACGGCGGAGATCATGGCTGCGTAGGTTTGCCGTTCGAGAGGGAGATTGGAAAAACGCCGCATGTATTTGTCTGGAGCATGCATTGGGTAGTGAGGCGCATTGAAGGCGAGGTAGGTACAGAAGGGCTGGTCTGTTTTAGCGGTTAGAAACTGGATGGCTTCGTCGGTCATCCGCTCGGTGAAGTATTGGCCGTCTTCAAATATCTCGGTGCGGTTGCGCCAGAGGTCATGGAAGTTTGGGCGGTTCGGTTCCCCCCAATAAAAGCGGTGAGAGTAGAAGTCGATGCAGCCGTTCAAGAAGCCGTAGAAGGAGTCGAAGCCGTGGGCGTTGGGATGAGTGTCTGGTTTCAAGCCGAGATGCCACTTGCCAATGGCGGCAGTGCGATAGCCGGCAGCACGGAAGGTGGCGCCGAGGTTGGGCAGGCCGGGGGTGAGTTCCGAGCTGTTGGCGGGGACGCCAGCACGCGCGGGGTAACGGCCGGAGAGGATCGAGGCACGAGCCGGGGCGCAAACGGGGGCGTTGGAGTACCAATTCGAAAGGACGGCAGACTTGCTAGCCAAGGCATCGAGATTGGGTGTTTTGAGATCTTTGGCCCCGAGGTATCCAAGATCGCGGCAACCCAGGTCGTCGAGAACCACGACGAGGATATTGGGGCGAGCCTTAGCAGGCTGGGCGAGGAGAGCGGGAGCGGCGAGGATTTGGCGACGAGTCAATTGGGGCATCACTTGATGATGGTGATGAAGCTATCACAAAATCGCGATAAGCGGCTCACTGTGCTTGCGACAGGGCAAGATCTGGAGTGCGATGAGCTAGAGCGAGCCGGCTTCGGTGAGGCCGATGATCGCCCAGGCGGTGGCACCGGCTGAGATCCACTGATCGTGACCGTAGGGGAAGCCGCTTTCGAAGTAAGGCTGGAACTTGGGGGCGCGGCTTTTCTGGTACCAGGTGCCGTCTTCTTTCTGAGTGGCTCGCAGCCACTTTGCGGCGTTTCCGATTGGCTTCGCGCTGGGCTTCCAGTCGGCACCTTCGCGGAGGGCGAAGAGGGCGAAGCCGGTGGAGTAGGGGTCGCCGGAGAGGTTGCGGTTGCCGGCCCAACTGCCGTCGCTGAGCTGGGCTGCTCCGAGTTCTTTAGCAGCTTTGTTGATAGCGGAGGCGGAGGCGTTGCCCCATTTGAGGCCAACGAGCTTCATGGCAAGTTCGTCCGTGTTGCGGGCCTTTTGGGCTTCCAGCCATTGGGTGGATTTCTGAAGGCGGGTTGTGGCGGACGCTCGCATCGTTGCGTCGC
The DNA here is from genome assembly GCA_022843625.1 of Bryobacter sp. Taxonomy (GTDB): domain Bacteria; phylum Acidobacteriota; class Terriglobia; order Bryobacterales; family Bryobacteraceae; genus Bryobacter. The sequence continues at coordinate 43,819 of JALHNH010000024.1, forward strand.
TGTAAGCCGGGAGCAAAGTGATGGCGAGGGCGGTTCGGTGGATGTCTGATTCCTCGATTGGACTGCGGCTGATACCTCGCATACCCCAGGAGCCTTCGGGGTTTTGTTTGGCCCAAATGTAGCGGGCGAGGACTTCGAATTCCGGGGCAGAAGCGAGGCCGAGGCTTTTGGCTTCGAGCAGAGTGTAGAGAGCTGTATCGATGTCTCCGGGCAGGGGAACGAGTTGTTGGAGGGCAGTGCTGAAGGCACCGAGCATCCCTTTAGTGCGCTGGCTGCGGGCCTCGATGAGACCAGGGTTGACGGTGAGGCCCGCCTTCTTTGCGTGGGCGGCGGCAACGGAGAGGAGGGTGGAGTGGTGACAGCCGCCACAGCCACTTTGGCGGAAGAATTCTTCGTTGGAGGATTCGAGCTTGGCAAGAGCGGCTTGGGGACCGGGGCCTTTCGGGATGAATGAATTCAGAGGCTGTACTGGCTGCGGTTTGTCGCCCAGGAGCGCGAGGACGGCTGGGTTATTGAATTTTTTGGCCCAGGTGAGCGCGTCTTCGCTGTTTGCATCTTTTGCTTTGGGGTCTGCGCCTTTGGCGAGGAGGAGTTTGATGTTGGCGATATTTTGTTCTTCACTTGAGACGGCGTATAGGAGAGGCGTCATGCCGCGCACATCTTTGGCATTGACGTCAGCACCGGCATCGAGGAGGGCCTGGACGATGGCAGGGTCTCGATGGGCGGAGGCGAGCATGAGGGCGCTGATGCCTTTAAGCTGAACGTCGCCGAACTTGACCTTGCCGCCGAAGGTGTTTTGCTGGTTGACGTTGGCTCCGAGGCGGAGGAGGTCTTTGATGAGGCCTATGGGACAACTGATGACAGACTGGGCGGCACCGAAGCCTGCGCCATCAATGGCTTTGACGTCGGCGCCTGCGGCGAGAAGCAGCCTTGCATTTTGTTCAGCGCAGGCGTTGCCGAGGGAGCTGAGCAGGGGCGTTCCGCCCTGGGCTCCGCGTTCGTTAGGTGAAGCCCCTGCAGCGAGGAGCAGCTTTACACTTTCTGTGGCGCGAGGGGAAGCGGCGGCAACAGAGAGTGCATGCTGGCCCATTTGCGTTTTGGCTTTCACATCTGCATTTCTTGCGAGGAGGGCTTTGACCTTAGCGGGTTCAGTTGCGGCAGCAATGAGAGGGGTGATGCCGAAGGCGTTGGCTTCGTTTGGATTCGCGCCGCTGGCAAGGAGAATGTCGATGGCTTCGACGCTGCCGAGGGTGGCGGCCCAAATCAGGGGCGTATTCTTGCGGGCGTCTTTGACCTTGTTGAGGGCCCCGCCTTTGGCTTCGAATTTGAGCCATGTGAGGTCGTTGTCACGGATTCGCTTTGAGACTTCGGCGGGATCGGCAGCGATCAAGGTTGCGGTGAAGAGGCAGACGAGCAGTGATTTGAACATTTTTTGGAACCTCAATAGTGTGATGAACAGTACGCGTAAAAGCAAGGGGTAAAAGGATCCGGCGACAGACAGGCGGGGCCTATGCCGCCGGACACAGTTTGGGCGTCGTCATTATTGCGATCTGGCTGGATGTCAAAGAGCTGGCCCGGCGTTGTTTTGGACTGTCCCGGGCGGGTTTGGGTTCGATTTTAAGATTTTTGTTCCGGCGGAGATTTGAGTCCGTGTTTGGATTCCATTTTTTGCTGGAAGTCGCGGATGATTTGTTTGGCTAGCTCGACTCGGGCTTCTGGGTCCGTTTCCATCAGTTTTTTTTACTTTGGGGATACGGTCGACAGCGATGACGCCTTTGTCGGTTTGAGGCGCAGGTAGACTTCGTTGGGAGGACGGCCGGGAAGTTTTTTCGGCGTCGGCGATGGCTTCGATTTCTACGTTGTCGCCCTTGCCGATGTAGGCTTCACGCTGGGCGATTTCGGTGCGGATCGTTTTGATGAGTCGTTGGATTTTGGTGGGGAGACGGTCTAGCTCTCGCATGATGGCGGGGAGGAAGTTGACCGGTTTGGCGAGGATGTCTTCGACGCGGAAGCGCATGGCTTCGCCGTAGAGGAATTCCATTTGCAGGAAGCGGATTTGCATATGGATGAGTTGGTGGACGAGAGTCACTTCGGTTGGGGTGACGGGGTTGAATTGCTCGATGAAGTTGGTTGCGACGGCGAGGGCCTGATCGTGGTCTGCGATGAAGTTGTCGAAGTTTCGCAGGGAGTAGAGGCCGTGTTTGAGGGAGTTGGAGGCGGCTTTGAGCTTGCCGGAGGGCGTGCGGGGGCCGGTGGACTTTTGTGCGTTGGCGCGGTTGGCGGCGAGGGCGGCTTCGGTCATGGTTTTCTTGCGTGGTGCCTCAGTTGGGGCTTCCACGGTTGATGGATCGATGGCAATATTCAGTTCTTCGTTCATGGGATTTCTCCTGAGCAGAACTTAGCAGGCGGGGTGAGCGTCTTGATCTCCGGGCTGGGCTGGTTTTATTTGGAATCATTCAGTTAGGGGCGAAAGATTTTTGAAAATTGTTGTGACTGATAAAGTTCTCATCGGGGGAACGGAGCTGGCTGGCGGGGGTGGGGAAGCGGCAGGAGATGTGGAAAATGATATTGAAATAGACGGCTGCTAGTGAGGCTTTCGACTGTCTTTTTACCTTGCCATCGTTGCTGCAGGGTGATTTTTGAGTTGGTGCGGGTAAGTCCGTCCCAACGGTGATTTGGTCAAAATCCGGACTTTTGGGGTTTTGTGCTAAGTTGTAGATTCCAGGCCACTTGACGCATGGCGCCGGATTTTGTCGGGAAGTCTGGAGGCATGCTTTGGCTGAGAATGAGAGAAAAACCCTCAAAAACATTGAGGGAAATGAGCGTATCCCATTGGGACGGTCCAGGCCGATGACTTTCCCTGCTGGACGAGCACATTTCACCGGCAGTATGTTTGATCGTTCGTGAGCGACGAAGTGAGGTCATGATTGAGTCGCTGCTTGAATGGCGGGAGGGGAGTCTGCGCGGCAGGGACGATTCCATTGTGCTGGCTGCAACTGCGGAGGCGGGGTACGCTCTTGTCACCTACGATCTACGTACGATACCGCCGCTCTTGCGGGTTTGGGCGGCAAAGGGGCTAAGCCATCATGGGGTTGTTTTCATTGATGAGCGGACTTGCAGGCCGCAAGACTTCTCGGCAGTGGCTGATGCACTCATCCGCATTTGGGATGATATGAGGACATTCGAGTGGAGGGACCGGGTTGCATTTGCGTCGCGGGCGCTTGGGGCAAACTGAGGGTGCGCCGGTTGTTTGGTTGTCGGTAGTTGCCTCATGGAAGGGTTTCCAGGTTGCATCACAAAATTGTTACGGCTAAGTCTGGAAACTCGCGAAACCCCTTATCGAAGGTCGCTAAACGCCTCCCTGAACTCAAGGCCAAAGCTGCTAAATATCCGTCATTGACGAGTTGTGGAGTGGGCTGCTGATAGCGCCACATAGCCGGGAGTTGACGATCTGTCTCCAGGTCTTCGGCAACAAATACGACGCGTGAATCCTCGGATAACTCGGCTAGGACGCGCCAACCGGCTGACACTGGCATGGTCTCTTCCCCCATTACCCGCCGGGTAGCCAACAAGCGAAGTACCGTTAATTGCACTAGCCGGCAGAGCCCGAAGTCTTTGTCGTCTAAACCGCGATACCAGGGCCGGGCCAAATCGTGATGGACGTGGCTCTTCACCAAGAGAGCCAGCACCACATTGGCATCAGTCAAATATGAGTTCATCTAGTTCTTCGCTCGAGAAGACCGGGATCTTGGAGCCATCTGCCGAGCCCACCGTTGGAGGCTCCCGGCGTACCCGCGCGGCTGCTTTGCCTTCGTTGAGCTTCAGTTCTAAGGCGGCTTCGAAGTAGTCTCGCATACTCTTGCCTTGGCGGGCTGACTCCAGCTTCACTCGGCGCATCAAATCATCGGATAATTCAACGGTGATCCGCATATGCCATATTGATGCCTTATCTTTGGAGTTCTGTCAAAGGTGTTCGCAGCGAGTGGTTGACCTGTCCCAGGCGGAATTTCTATAAATTTGAAGATTTCGGGATGGTGGATGGAATTCCTGGAAGTTGTTGTGTTTGAATGCGATAGGTGCGTTTCGGGGGACGTTTCATTTTGGCTGAACAGCGAGATTGAATGGTGTGAGAATCTCGGGAGGCCTGATTTTATTGGGAATTTTGCAGGATGCAGATCTTGCTGTCCATCTTGCCACGTTGCAGCTAGTGCCTGGATGGGCCAAATCGGACCGAGCCGTTGGATCCGACCCCGGCACCGAGGCCACGAGCAAGGCGGGCCAACTCAGCGTGAGGATTGACGGCGACGCCGAATCGGCGTGTATAGATCCCGGAGGCACCTTCCGTCTCGCGACCTCTGCCAACTGCCCAGACTTGATAGTGGAGGTGGATCGGGCCACCATCAGCAATGGAACCAGTGTTGCTTACCTCGCCGATCGTCGTACCAGCCCTTACAGTTTGTCCGGATTGGACGCGTGGCGAACGGGCCATATGCGCATAGTAATGGGCGTAGCCGTTATTGTCGACAATCAAAACCACAAAGCCGCCTCGGGTGGACCAACCTGCTCCAGTTACAGGCCCGTGGCCGCTCGTCCAGGAATGCACAACCAGCCCGTCGGTGGTTGCGCGAACGGGAGTATCTTGAGGTGCGGCTAGATCTACGGCCTGGTGTGCGCCTCCGTGGCGGTCATCCTCGAAGCCATCATGGAAACTAATTACTTGTCCCTGAGTTATTGCGAGGGGAAAAGAAGTGAGTACAAGTGGCATAACGGGTTATCTCTTCTCACTCAGAATTTTACACTAAACCATGCACAGCAACAGCCGCCCCTGGCAGCTCATGTAGGTTCGTTGCGTCATCGCGATTTTTGCAGTATCGATAAGCCGGTTGCCCGCTCTCGTAGTCTTAGATATCTTCCATCTTGCTGCCGCTAAAGCATCCACCGGCCGCAGTGTCTGGCCCTCGATCATAAGTGGCGTTTTAGCATTGGGATGGCTAGAAACCGAGGAGGGTGAGGACTAAAGGGGCGATGTTGGTGGTTTTCATTGAGGCGGCGCGGGAGTGGAGGTTGGGGCCGTGGGCTATGAAGAGGGCCTGGAGGTCGGGGCGGGTTGGCAGGGGTCCGTGTTCTCCCTTTACTCTCTCTAGCTTTTGTATTGTTGGTTTGCTTGTTCCGCTGGTTGATTTGTAGCCTGGGGCTAGGTCGAAGTAGAGGTCGCCGCCGAAGGGGCCTCCTATGCCGAATTTTGTTGCGGCTTCTTTGGGCCAGAACCACTCGGCGAAGACTTTGGTTTCGCCGTCTTTGAAGTTGTCCAGCTTTTGCTTTACTTCTTCGAGGAGTGCGGGGTCTTTGTCTTTGGCTATCAGGAAATGGTCCTGGGCGGCGACGCGGTCTTTGTAGCCTAGTTCTTCCAGTAGTTTGTTGATTCGCAGCTCGGTGTGCATTGCGGTCATACCGTGGTCGCTGACTACTACTATGTGATCTTCTTCTTTGAGTAGCTGGCTTAGCTGGGTTACTCTTTCGTCGATGATCTGGTAGCCCCAGCGGCGGTATGGCTCGATCATCTTGTCGTTGTTGCCCCACCAGGTGTGGAGCATGTCGTCGGGGGTGCTGATGTAGTCGACCATCAGCCTCGGATCGTATTCGGCCAGGAGCGCTCTGGTGTGGCGCATGGTTTGTCTGGCGTGGAGTTCTAGAGTTTCGAGGAAGCGGCGCTCGGCTAGGCCATCGGAGTAGGGGACTCCTAGTTCGCCCTTTGTGTAGAGGCCGCCGGCTCCGTTGCCGATAAAGGCTCCGGTGGTTGTTAAAAGCTTTTGCTTGAACTTGGTAGCCTGGGTGTCGCCGTCTTCGCAGATGCTGATCTCTTTGGCCTGGGTCTGATAGAGGAGGAAGTCTGTTCCTTCGGCGTTCATGTCGAAGAGGCGGAAGTGGACAGCGGTGATGTCGGCTATCGGTAGGCCTTCGCTGAAGTAGCGGGCCAGGGGCCGGGTTTTGTTGCCTGTGCGGACTGGCTCGGTTTCTGATTCCTTTCGCTCGACGTCGACATAACGCTTGCCGCTGTAGGCAGTCATTCGGATCGTGTCGTAGTGGAAGCCTTTGGCGAAGACAGCCCCTACGAACTGGATGCGGCCGGAATCGTAGCGGAAGTAGCGGATGGGGAGTTGCGATTTGAGCAGAGTGGCGAGGCCGTCGGGGGCTTTGTCTAGCCAGGTGACGTCTTTGGCTTTTACCAGTTTTTCCGGGGCGACCACGGGGGTCTGGTAGCCGTTCATCAATACTACGTTGGGGCCAGAATTGAAGTTGGTGCAGGGGAAGCCCTGGGTGGGGTTGTGGGCTATCGTCTTCATGCCGGAGCGGCCGGGCTTGAGCCAGAAGACTTCTGTCTTGAGTTGCTCGGCGCGGAAGCCGTTGACCCGGGTCTCGAAGGTGGCGGGGATGTCGTTGGCCGTTACGCCGTTGACGTTACCGTAGACTCCGGTGAAGATGCTGGCGTGGCCGGGGGCGGTGAGGCTGGGGAAGGCCGCTTGCATGGGGGCGGAGATGCCCTCAGCAGCGAGGCGGCGCATGGTTTTCATGTCGGCAGCGGCGGGGTCTTCTGTGAAGGCTTTGAAGCCCATGCCATCGAGACTGATCAAAAAGACACGCCCTTTGTCTTGGGCCCCTAGAGGGACCAGACAAAGGGCGAGGATCAGTATCAGTTTCATTAGCCTTTGACGACGATGTTGACGAGCTTGGCAGGGATGACGATGATCTTGGCTACCTCTTTGCCGGCGATGAAGGCGGCTATCTTTTCGTCGGCTAGCGCTGCTGCTTCGATGACGGCGTTTGAAGAGCCAGTGGCGATGAGGAGCTTGCCTCGGAGCTTGCCGTTGACCTGGACTGGGATCTCCATTTCGTCTTCGATCAGGTAGGCCGGATTGACTTCTGGCCAGGCGTGCTTGAAGACGGGGGCCGGTTGGCCGATTTCTTCCCAGAGCTCTTCAGCGATGAAGGGCGTGAAGGGTTCCATGAGTTGGATCAGGGATTTCAAGATCTCGGGGAGGGCCGCTGAGGTGAGGCCTTCTTCGCAGATGTAGAGCTCGTTGGTGAGCTCCATCAGAGCTGCGATGCAGGTGTTGAAGTGCCAGCGCTGCTCGAAGTCTTGCGTGATCTTCGCGATGGTTTGGTGGAGCTTGCGGAGGGCGCGTTTGTCGTTTGCGCTGAGGTCGCCGGCTGGGGCGTTCATGCGATCGACGTTGCGGGTGACGAAGCGGTAGACGCGGCCGAGGAAGCGGGCCTGACCTTCTACGCCGCTCTGTTGCCAATCCATGTCCTTGTCGGGCGGGGCGGCGAAGAGGACGTAGAGACGGCAGGTGTCGGCACCGAAGTCTTTGATGAGTTCTTCGGGGTCTACGATGTTGCCCAGGCTCTTGGACATCTTGGCCCCGTCTTTGAGGACCATGCCTTGAGTGAAGAGCTTTTTGGCGGGCTCGGAGTTGGTGATGAGGCCGAGGTCGCGCATGACGCGGGTCCAGAAGCGCGAGTAGATGAGGTGTAGGATTGCGTGTTCGACACCACCGATGTATTGGTCGATGGGGAACCATTGGGCGATGATTGCGGGGTCGAAGGGGGCTGTGTTGTTCTTGGGGTCGCAGTAGCGATAGAAGTACCAGGAGGAGTCGACGAAGGTGTCCATGGTGTCGGTTTCACGACGGGCTTCGGCTCCGCATTTGGGGCAGGTGGTCTTCCAGAAGGATTCGTGACGGGCGAGAGGGGATTCGCCGGCTCCGGTGATGTCTACGTCGAGGGGGAGGAGGACGGGGAGGTCTTCGTCCTTGACGGGTTGGACACCGCAGGTGGTGCAGTGGATCATCGGGATCGGGGTGCCCCAATAACGCTGGCGGGAGACGCCCCAGTCTTTGAGGCGGTAAGTGGTGGTGCCCTGGCCGAAGCCCTTTTCTTCAGCGACTACGGTCATCTTCTGGCGAGCTTCGGCGGTGGGGAGGCCGGAGTATTCGCCTGAGTTGATGCTGATGCCGTATTCGGTGTAGGGGAGCGGGCTTTCGCCTTCGGCTGGCTTTACGACAGGGACGATGGGGATGCCGTACTTGGTGCAGAATTCGAAGTCGCGCTCGTCGTGGGCGGGGACGGCCATGATGGCGCCGGTGCCGTAGCCCATAAGGACGAAGTTGCCGATCCAGATCGGAGTCTTCTCGTTGTTGTAGGGGTTGATGGCGAAGGCTCCGGTGGCGAAGCCGTCTTTTTCCAGAAGAGCTGGGTCTTTGCGGGTTTGGTCGTCGACCATCGCTTTGAGGCGAGCTTTGCCTGCGTCGCCTACGAGCTCTGCGGCCTTGGGATGTTCTGGGGCGAGGATCAGGCAGGTGGCACCGTAGATGGTGTCTACGCGGGTGGTGAAGACTCGGATCTTTTCGCCGCTTTCGAGGGTGAAGTCGACTTCGGCTCCGACGCTCTTGCCGATCCAGTTGCGTTGCATTGTGAGGACGCGCTCTGGCCAGCCTTCTTCGAGGCCCTTTATGTCGGCGAGGAGTTCTTCTGTGTAGGCGGTGGTTTTGAGGAACCACTGTTCGAGACTGCGCTGGATGACGGGGACGGTTTCATGACGCCAGCAGCAGCCGTCTACTACCTGCTCGTTGGCAAGGACGGTGGCGCATTCGGGGCACCAGTTGACCAAAGATTGCTTGCGATAGGCGAGGCCGCGCTCATACATGCGGAGGAAGAACCACTGGTTCCAGCGGTAGTATTCGGGTTCGCAGGTAGCGATTTCGCGTTCCCAATCGAGGGCGAAGCCGAGGCGCTTGAGGCCCTTCTTCATTTGGGAGATGTTCTGGAGGGTCCATTCGCGGGGCTGACGACCGGACTTGAGGGCAGCGTTTTCAGCGGGCAGGCCGAAGGCGTCCCAACCCATCGGATGGAGGACGTCGTAGCCGCGCATGCGCATGAAGCGGGCCAGGGCGTCACCAATGGAGTAGTTGCGGGCGTGGCCCATGTGGAGGCGTCCGCTGGGGTAGGGGAGCATCTCGAGGACGTAGAACTTCTTCGTCGGATTGACGGGGGTGCGATAGAGGGCGGGGTCGGCTTCCCAACGCGCGTGCCACTTCTCTTCGATCTCTTGGTGTAGATATTGCTTTTCGGGCATGTGGAGGGTAAACCTCCACTTTAACGCGGCTAGCGGTAGTAGTTCTTGAGCCAGACGTGGTGGCGCATGATTTCGAGCTCTTCGGGGCTTAGGGGGCCGAGGTCGCTGACGGCGCAGTTGGACTCGACGGTTGAGTTTCTTCGCATGCCTGGGATGGCTACGGAGACGGCTTCGTTTGTCAGGATGAAGCGGAGGGCTCGTTGGGCGAGGGTGCCTTTGATGTTGGCTGTGGCGGCTTCGAGATCTGCGACGCGTTTGATTACGTCTTTGATGCGGCCGTCACGGAAGTACCAGGCTCGGAAGTCTTCGGGTTCGAAGGTGGTGTCTGCTTTGAGGGCTCCGGTGAGCGAGCCTTCGTCGAGGGGGACGCGGGCGAGGACGCCGACGTTGTGCTCGATGCAGGCGGGGAAGAGCCAGCGCTCTGGGGATTGTTCGAAGACGTTGTAGATGACCTGGACGGTATCGATCAGACCGCTGGCTACAGCGTCGAGGGCGGACTCGGGTTGGTGGTCGTTGATCGAGATGCCGAAGTGTTTTACTTTGCCTGATTTTTTGAGGTCCTCGATGGCGCGGCGCCAACCGTCCTGGAAGAACCAGATTGGGTTCCAGACGTGGAATTGCTGGAGGTCGATTTGTTCTACGCCGAGGTTGCGGAGGCTGGTTTCGGTCGACTCGATCGCGTAATCGTAGGGGAAGACTTCTTCGATACCGATGCCAGGGGCGGCGGGCCAGATGCGGTTCTTCGGTGGGATCTTGGTGGCGAGCCAGACCTTGTGGCCGGCTTCTCGGGCGACTTGACCGACGAGGGTTTCGCTGTGGCCTTCGTTGTAGGCAAGGGCGGTGTCGATGAAGTTGAGGCCGAGGTCGATGGCGCGCTTGAGGGCGGTAAGGCTGCTGAGATCGTCGCCTCCGAGCCACTGTTTGCCACCGATGCCCCAGGCTCCGTAACCGATCTCACTGACTTCAATTCCGGTCTTTCCGAGCTTGCGATATTTCACAACTGAATTTTACCTGTATGCTGTGGGCATGAGGCGAATTTTCCTCTGCATGCTGATTTTGGTGCTGAGCGCTTTGGGCGCGCAGAATTACCGGCTTTATCTGAAAGAGGGCGGGCACCATATGGTGCGCGAACACAAGGTGGATGGGGACCGGGTGAGATATTACTCGGTGGAGCGCGGGGACTGGGAAGAGATACCGCTTTCATTTATTGATCTAAAGAAGACGCTGAAAGAGCTTGGGGATCGAGAGGATTCGCGTAAGCAGGAGAAGCAGATGCTGGCCGAGGAAGCGGCTGTGGAGCGGGAGATGCGGCGGATTGTCGCGAGTATTCCCGAGGAGCCGGGGCTGTTTCGATTGGGTCCGGAGAACAAGATCATTACGATGAAGCTGGCGGAATCGACGCTGGTTATGAATAAGAAGCGGCAAGTGATGAAACTGCTGTCGCCGATTCCGATGGTGGCGGGTAAGAGTACGGTGGAGCTTACAGGGGAGAAAAGCGAGCATGTGTACTCAGAGCGGCGGCCGGAGTTCTATTTGCGGCTTTCGAAGACGCAACAGTTTGCTTTGATCCAGTTGACGCCCAAGAAGGGGGCGCGGATTGTTGAAGTGGTGCAATCGATTCCGGTGAGTAAGGAGCAGATTGAGGAGCGCAAGGAGATTGAGATCTTCCGGCAGCAACTGGATGAGGGGCTTTACAAGGTGTGGCCACAAGCAGATCTGCCCGTCGGTGAATACGCGTTGATCGAGTTCACCGACGGGCAGGTTAATTTGATGATCTGGGATTTCCGGATCGAGTAGCTGGAACTCGGCTTGACCCAAGGGTTGCGAATTGGTCTACTGTTTTGTAGATGTCTACGACTACAATTCGTGTCACGCCGGAAACGCATGAGATTTTGCGCGAATTAGCGGGGCAGGAGAAGCTTCCCATTCAGGCGTTGGTTCAAAAAGCGGTATCAGAGTACAGGAAGCGGCAAATTCTGGCACAAGGAAACTTGGCCTACGCTGCGCTGCGAGCTGATCCTGCGGCTTGGGCCGAGGAACTAGAGGAACGCGCCGCATGGGAAGCTACTGTTGCTGACGGGCTTGAAGGCGCATGAAAACGCCGCTTCGTGGTGAGATTTGGAACGTTGACCTGAATCCAACCAGGGGCCATGAACAAGCGGGACGGCGTCCTTGCCTGATCATCTCAGACGACATCTACAACCAAGGACCGGCAGGGAAACACATTGTGATTCCCTTGACCTCGCGGGACAAGAGAATACCTTACCATGTCAAAGTGACACCCCCTGAAGGCGGCTTGCGTCTTGCAAGCTACCTGATGTGTGACGACATCCGAAGTGTGTCCAGAGAGCGCTTTGAAAATCGCTTAGGCTCTGTATCGAGCCAGACGATGCGGACACTTCAAGAGCACCTGGAGATGCTGCTCGGGTTTTAGCGTTCGTGGACGTCTTCGAGGTAGGTGTAGCCGTGCATGCCTTCTTCGTAGTAGCGGAGGAGCTGGCCGGATTCTTCGTAGCCCACTTTGCCCTGACGGACAGCGGTTTCCACGTCACGGCGGAATTTCTCTTGCAGGTCTTTGCTTGAGAACTGGACGTAGTCGAGAACTTCCCTAACGGTGTCGCCACGGATTACGGCTTCAATAACATTCTCGTTCTGATCGTCGAGCGAGACGTGGACGGCGTGGGTGTCGCCGAGGAGATTGTGCAGGTCGCCGAGGATTTCCTGGTATGCGCCTACGAGGAAGGCTCCGAGGTAGTAGTTCGAGCCGTCGAAGGAGTGCAGGGGCAGGAATTTCTTGACGTCGCGACGGTCAATGAACATGTCGATCTTGCCGTCGGAATCGCAGGAGATGTCGCCTAAGACCGCGTTTGATGTGGGACGCTCGTCGAGGCGGTGGATCGGCATCAGAGGGAAGAGCTGCTTGACCGCCCAGGAGTCTGGCATGGACTGGAAGAGCGAGAAGTTGCAGAAGTAGGTGTCTGAGAGCATCGAATCGAGGTTCTCGAGTTCTTCGGGGATCTCGTCCATGTTGGCGACCAGGCGCTGGATCTTGCGGCCGATGGCCCAATAGATGCTTTCGCACTGGGCGCGCTGCTCGAGCGACATGTAGCCGAGGCTGAAGAGGTTGAGAGCGCTGTCGAGGGATTGCTGGGCGTCGTGGAAGGTTTCCAGCACGTTCTTCTGAGTGAGGCTCTTGAGGGTCTCGTAGAGATCGATGAGCGGTTGCTCGGCGTCTTCGCTGAGCGCGGCGGGGACTTCTTCTGTACCGAAGCCGCTGACGCCCAGGACGTTGAAGACGAGGAGGCTGTGATAGGCGGCGATGGCGCGGCCGCTTTCGGTCATGATGACGGGGTGATCGACTTCGGCTTCGTCGCAGACGTTCTGGATGTGATAGACGACGTCGGCGGCGTATTCCTGAAGGGTGTAGTTGACGCTGGATTCAAAGTCGGTTTGTGAGCCGTCGTAATCGATGCCGAGGCCCCCGCCGACGTCGAGGATTTCGAGGCCTGCTCCGGCTTTCTTCATGCCGGCGTAGCAGCGGGCGGCTTCTGTTACGGCGGCCTTGATCTGACGGATGTTGGTGATCTGGCTACCGAGATGGAAGTGTAGGAGTTTGAGGCAATCGCCCATGCCGAGGCTCTTCAAATGCTCGACAGCACGGAGGGCTTCACTGACGGTGAGGCCGAATTTGGAGCGGTAGCCACCGGAGCTCTTCCAGCGGCCGGAGCCGCGGCTGGCGAGCTTGATGCGGATGCCGATGGAGGGGGTGACGCCGGTCTTCTGGGCATACTTGATGATGAGTTCGAGCTCGGTGTACTTCTCGACGATCGGGGTGATGTTGCGGCCGATCTTACGGGCGAGCATGACCATCTCGATGTATTCGTCGTCTTTGAAGCCGTTGCAGACGATGGGGGTTTCGTTGTCGGCGACGCCCAAGACGGCGAGCAGTTCGGGCTTGGAGCCGGCTTCGAGGCCGAAGCCAAAGGGGCGACCGTAGGCGTAGACTTCTTCTACGACCTGGCGCTGCTGGTTGACCTTGATCGGGAAGACACAGACGTACTTGTTTTTGTAGTTGTGCTCGGCGATGGCGTTCAAGAAGGCCTGGTGGATTTCTCCGAGGCGATGCTTGAGGATCTGCCCGAAACGGATCAGGATCGGAGCCTGGATGCCGCGCATGACCAACTGGTCGACCAGTTTTTTAAGATCCATGTGACGCAGCGGATCTTTGTCAGGATGTACGAGGAGATTGCCATTTTCACCGACGGTGAAATAGCCCTTGCCCCAGCTTGCAACGTCATACAATTCAGTGGCGTCGGTAGTGCTCCAACGCTCGGTCGGTTCCCAGGCAACGGTCGGGTCAGCCAGCTTCAGGTTCAACTTCTTATTTTCCTCCGGACATCAAGATTCAATTTGAGTGTCGTAGGAATTGATGCCCCCCGCAATAGTTTTTCTGCAATGAAACCAAATATTTATCTGGGAATTTCGGCGACGTAAACCTGGGTGGTGCCTGTACGGTCGCTGGCGAAGGCGACTTTGGACTCGTCGCGGCTCCAGCTTGGGTGGGGATGGGTCCATTGCGGGCCGTAGACGGTGTCTGTACCGGCTTCCATCCAACTGAGGGTCCCCCCGGACTTGGCGGCGCTGCGGGCGGCCTCAAAGTCCTCTTTGAGGGCGTAGCGGGAGGTGCGCCACTGGGAGCCGCCGTTGGTAGCGCCAGAGTCGCAGACGTGGGTTCTGTTGCCGGTGGCGACATCGACGATCTGGATGCCTTCATCGGGATGATTGGTATCGCAGAGGACTTTGGTGCCGGCACGGTTGGGGGCGATGTGCCAGCAGTTGTAATCGCAGATGGTGGTGATCTCTTTGGTTTGCCAGTTGAGGCGGCGCAGAGAGAAGGGCCAGACGGTGAAGACGATGTCGCCGGTTTGGCCCAGGAAAGTTTCGTGGACGACGAATTCGTTGTTGTCGTGCTGGTGGAGGCATTCGAGGCCGGAACCATCGCGGCGGATGCGGTGCATGCGGGGGGCGGGGTCTCCAGAGAATTCGATCCACTCGGGTTCGAGGGGATGGAACTGGGGGTGAATGATGGTGCGCGGGTAGGGGATGAAGTGCCAGCCGGAGCCGTCCCAGCGGCCGCAGAGGATGCCGTTCTGGCCGTCGATCTTGGCTGCGGCGGTGAGCCAGAGGCCGTCGGCGCTGATGGAGCATTCGCCGATGGAGGCTCCGTCGCGGCGGGTGATTTCGGTTTCGATGCCGGTTTTGCGGTTGAGTTTGAGGACCGCGCCGGCGCGGACGTAGCAGAGGTCTTCGCCATTGGGGTGAAGAGCCGGCGAGAAGGGGTGGGTCCCGATCTCGCCGTGGGTGAGTTGCCGTGCGGGGTTGCCCGTTGGATAGGGGCACTCATAGATCTGCGCCGAGCCGCTGGCGTAGGAGGTGTAGAAGAGAGCTTCGTCCCCTGGGAAGAAGCTCGACTGCAGAAAGTATGAGGGGTGGCTGATGGCCGGCCCGCTGGTGAGCTGGATCATTTGCGGCCGAGGAAGAGGTCGCGACCTTTGACGAGGGCTTCGATCTTGCGATCGCTGATGCTGCGCTTGAGCATCCAGAAGCCGCAATCGGGGTGTACCCAGCCGACACGGCCGGCACCGAGGACGCTTTCAGCACGTTCGATGCTGCGGGCGATTTCTTCGGGCGTCTCGATGTGGTTGACCTTGATGTCGACGACGCCGATGCCGATGCGGATGTGACCGGCGATGTCTTTGAGGGACTGGAGATCGTCGACGGGGCGGTGGGCGAGTTCGAGGACGAGGTGATCGCAGTGAAGGGAGTTCAGGAACTCAACTAGCTGCTGCCAGTGACCCTTCTGGATGGTTTGGCCACCGTAGTTGCCGAAGCAGAGGTGGACGGCGCGGGTGGAGGTGATGGCGTCAAGGACGAGGTTCATCGACTTTGCGGCGAGGGGCCAATCTTCGGGGTTGCCGGGGATGTTGGCTTCGTCGACCTGGACGCAGGCGCAGGGCAGATCGCGGACCTGACCGGCGAGGACTTCGCCGAGGGCCATGGTGAGCTTGTCGAAGCTGCCGTAGTGGTTATCGAGAAGGGTGCGGGCCAGCATGTAGGGGCTGGTGACGGTGAACTTGAAGGGGCCACCGGCGACGCTCGCGGCGAGTTCGCAATCGCCGAGGAGGTTGAGTGAGCCTTCGCCGAGGGGGCCTTCTACGACGCCTGCGGCCTTGCGGCGGAAGCCCATGGTTTGCTTGGCGGCAAAGGCTTCGTGATCGCTGCGGCCGACATCAGAACGGATGCCGCCCATGGGACGGATGAAGTATTCAATCATGCCGTTGGTGTCGGGATGATTGACGTCAAAGCGGTAGAGCTCACCATCGGTGGGGAGGTCGATGCCAGCCTGTTTCTGGATGTCGAAGACGACGCGGGTGGCATCAAGGCGGGCCTGTTCACTGGGGAGTGCAGCAAGCCATTCTGGAACGGGATAAGACCCGACGGTAGTAGTTAAGATTTCAGGGTTAGACGACATAAGGTTTACGGTAATCGCGGGTGAGCAGCTTGTCGGCATCGGGGGCTCCGACGAACTTCATTTTGGTGGAGTCGAAGTCGAGTTTTTTGCCGGTGCGGTAGCTGATGTTGGCGAGATGGCAGAGGCCGGCGGAGATGGCTCCGATTTCGATCTCTGCGTTCAGATCTTTGTAGTTGCGGCTCTTGACGGCTTTGAGGAAGTTTTCCATGTGGGGGGCAGTGTCCCAGGTTTTGGTTTGGGGCTTGCCGTCTTCAGAGAGGACGAGTTCTTCACCCTTGTAGATTTTGTAGCCGTCGGCGTCGATGGCTAGGATGCCGTCTGAGCCGTAGAAGATGTTGCCGATGGTGTGGGCACCGCGCTTGGGGAGGGGCCAATCGGGGCCGGTGGGCAGGCCACGGACTTCAAATACGATTTGCTGGCCGCCAGGATATTCGAAGGTGGTGGATTGGGTGTTGGGGGTTTCCTGGTCGTCATCGTAGACGAACTTGCCGCCGGTGGAGACGACGGATTTGGGCCAGGAGAGGCCGGTGCCCCAGCGGGCGATATCCATTTCGTGGACACCCTGATTGCCGATGTCGCCGTTGCCGGTATCCCAGAACCAGTGCCAGTTGTAGGCGAAGCGGAGTTCGGTGAACTTGCGGAGAGGCGCAGGGCCGAGGAACTGATCCCAATCGACTCCGGGTGGAGGGGTGTCGAGTTCTGGTGCGCGGCCGATGGACTTGCGGCGTTTGTAGCAGAGGCCCTTGGCGAGATAGATTTTGCCGATGACGCCTTCTTTGAGCATTTGCATGGCGCGCATCTTGTGAGGAGTGCTACGGCTTTGGGAGCCGATCTGGACCATGCGGCCAGTCTTGCGGGCGACCTCGATCATACGCATGCCTTCATGGATGTTGTGGGAGGCGGGCTTTTCGCAGTAAACGTCTTTGCCGGCCTGGCAGGCCCAGATGGCACCGAGGGCGTGCCAGTGGTTTGGAGTGGCCATGGAGACTGCGTCGACGCTCTTGTCGGCGAAGACCTGCTTCATGTTGTCGTACTCTTTGGGCTTGGCTCCACCGGCCTTGATGACGATGGACTGGCCGCGCTCGCGGGCGGCCTGATTGACGTCGCAGACGCCTGAAATGTTAACGAGGCTGGGGAGCGAGGAATAGGTGTTGATGTGGTCGCGGCCACGGCCGCCAACACCGATCTGGACAAGGTTTACGCGCTCATTTGCACCCATGACACGCTGTGCGGCGGCAGCTGTTGCGGCACCAAGAAAGAAACGACGGGACGTAGAGGGGGTCAAAGAAATTCTCCTGGGGTTCTGAAAGTCATCATACAGTAAACGTGATGAGCTTCTCTCAAAAATTGGCGATTGTGACGGGTGGTGCCAGCGGCATCGGACTGGCTACGGCGAAGCTGCTCGAAGAGCGCGGCGCGAAGGTTGTGGTTTGGGACATACAGTCGATAGACAAGCCGGTGGATATCACTTCGAATGAATCGATTGCGCAGGCTTTGAGTGAGCTTGAGCGGGTGGACATTCTGGTGCATAGCGCGGGGATTCAGACTTATGGGACGGCGACGACGACGACGGATGAGGTATGGGAGCGGACGATGCTGGTGAATGTGACTGCGGCGCTGAAGGTGTGCCGGGCGGTGATTCCGAAGATGCTGGAGACTGGGGGCGGGCCGATCTCGCTGGTGGGGAGTGTACAGTCTGTTGGGGCAGTGGGGAATAGCGCGGCTTATGTGACGTCGAAGCATGCGTTGCTGGGCTTGACCCGGAGTATTGCGCTTGATTACGCAAAGCAAGGGATTCGTTGTAATTGCGTTTGTCCGGGGGCGATTGATACTCCGATGCTGCGTTGGAGTGCTTCTTTGACGGATGACCCGGAGGCGGCGCTCGAAGCTTGTAAGAAAGTGCATTTGTTTGAGCGGTTGGGGCAGGCGGAGGAGATTGCGCGAGTGATTGCGTTCTTGTCTGGCGAGGATTCGACTTTTATTACGGGGACGGCATTTATGGCTGATGGCGGGGCGATGGTGGCGGTGGGTGGGGCCGCGTTTCAGGAGAACGGGACGGCGCAGGCCAAGGGTTGAGATGTCGAGGATATCGCTCGCGGATGGTTCTGAGCGCTTTGACGCAACGCTGATTGAGGGGCGGGATCCGCTGCGATTTGCGATATTCGCGGTTGGTGGGGGAGGAAATCCGGAGCGACATCTGCCGCTGCTGGAAGCCCTGGCTGAGAGTGGTGTAACTGTGGTTGCGCCTCATTTCGACAGGCTCGTTCGCCCGCAAGTGACAACGGATGAGCTGCTGCTGCGTGCCCGCCGGCTACGGCTGGCGGTTGATGCAATCGTTCCAGGCAAGTCTAGTGTGACTGGCCTGGGGCATTCGATCGGAACTACGGTGCTTCTGGCGATGGCGGGAGGGCAAGCGTGGATGGGGCCTGGCGTCCCGGTGAGCATCGCCCGCGACGAGCGTCTGGAAAGACTGGTTTTGCTTACACCCGCCACGGGCTTCTTTCAGGCCCCGGGGGCGCTGGACGGAGTTCGGATACCCATTCTTACGTGGGTTGGAACGAAGGACATGATCACGCCTCCAGCTCAAGGCGAAATGCTCAAGCGCGCGCTGCAAAACCGGGTCACAGTGGATTTACGGATTGAAGAAGGTGCGGCGCACTTCACGTTCATGCACACTCCGCCTCCGCTTGTGGATGAGACGCACGTGAATCGTGAGGCCTTTCTGGCGAGGCTAACCGCTGACGCAGTGAGTTTCACTCTAGCGGAGTAACGCGCGTGCGACGGCAAGGGACGTGAGCGGGTGATACTGTCCGAAATACATTGGCGGCACTACCAGTGAAGGCTTAACGAAATGCTTCACTGCGTGGATTGCACCCAGGACGCTGTACTCTGTGGTGAAAACGATGCCGTTGGGGATCTCTACAAACTGCCCTAGAAGCGCGAAGTTCTTTGAACCTTCTGGCACCACCGCAGGCCGGTCGCCACTGGCTCTGCTGAGAAACTGGCTGTTGCAGTAGGGCAGCAGGCAGGGTATGCAGGTGGAGGTATCGAGGATCTCGTTCTTCTCTTCCTCGTTCTGGTCGAATTGCAGGTGGCCGAGCAGTTCCTCGAGGATCTCGCGACCTGTGCACTCGGTCATGGTCTTCTTTACGAAGGTGCCGATGGCGGTGTCGCGGAGTGCCGTCACCCAGATGACGCATGTGCCGGCCGGCTGGTCTGGAAACAGGGGCTGGCGGTAGGTGTGGAGGTGAAGGATCCACGGGGAGGCAGTGAGGGGCAGCGGGCTTTGACGGCCCATCTGGCGCTCGACTAGCCACTCGAACTTGCGTTGGAATAATCCGCCGCGGAATGTGACGGTGAAGGTCATCATTCGGGACTGCGAGATGTCGCGCAGGAAGCGGGCGGGGCGGCCGAAGCCGGGTTGCCTGGCGGCGAGTTTGTTCCACAGCGTCCATGCACCGCCAAGGCTTTGTGGGGGATTGTCTACCGGGCGGTTGTGTGCGCCGAAGGAGGCGTTGCTGACCATAGAGCCGATTGTGAGGAAGACGAGATCTGTGTCGCGCACCTCGATGGGTGGCTTAGGTGTGCCGGCTGCGGTCTCCAGGTGGATGCGCTCAACCCAACGCTGCTTGCTGACGGAGTTCATCCCAAAATCTACGTCTGAGATTCTCGAGTCGTAGTGGAAGTTCACACCCTTCTTCTGCATGAAGCGCAGGGCGGGCAGGATGAAGGAGTGGAAGTTGGTGTAGCGGGTGCGCTCGAGGGCGGCCATCGTGTCCATGTTCGGCATCTCGTGAAAGAAGAGGTGCATGTAGCGCTTCATTTCCACTGCGGAGTGCCAGGGCTGGAAGGCAAAGAGGGCCCGCCACATGAACCAGTAATTGCTGGTGAAAAAGGCTTCGCCAAAGATGTCGGTAATCTTTGCGCCTTCGGGAATCAGAGACTCGGGTGTGGCCAGAAGCCTGGCCATCTTCAATTTTTCAGCAGTGTTGAGGCCAAGCTGATATCCGGTGTCCTTTCTGCCGTGGGCGTGAAGAAGACGAACGGCAGTGCGAACTCTGCATTCTTCAAGGTTCTTCTGGTGGTCCTGGAGACAGGATTGATCGTCGGTGTAGGGAATGATCGACCACAGTTCTTTGGTGCAGGGGTAGACCTTGTCTTCAAACATGCGACTGCCCTGCATAAAGAACGCCGGTTGGCCGTCGACAGTCCTCTCCGAGGCATCACAGCTACCGCCGAGAAGATCCTTGTCGCCGTTTTGCTCAAAGATATGGATATTGGATGGATTAAAGTCTGCCTTCTGGATCAGATACATGGCAGCAGCGATAGAACCCAGGCCAAGCCCGTTGAGATAAACATTTACGGAAGAATCTGTTCTGGTTTCCATTATTGTGGAAGCCCCCTTTTCGGTAAGAATCGTGAGGCTGACAGAGGAGAAGTGTGGTTAGTCATTGCCAACAATTCCAAACTCGCGCAGCAGAAGGCCGATCTGGGTTTTGTCGAGTTTCTTCATGAGCAGGTTGCGCAAGAAGGCGGGGCCGGGGATGTCGATCTCCTTGCCGTCGCGCAGGCGGCCGGTGGCAGCGAGAATCGTGCGGATGTCGTAGGTGGAGTTGAACACCTCGGGCACACCGCGCTCCACTTTGAGCAGAGTGTAGACGGCTTCCATTGGTGTGCGTACGGAGTACTCGGTGGTAAAGATACAGTCGCGTTCTTTCGATTCTGCAAACTGACCGATAAAGGCGAAGTTCACCGAGCCTTCTGGAACGACGTCAGGCCGGTCTCCAGACTGGCGAGGCATGAAGAATGCCGTTATGTAGGGCATCATCACAGGCACGGTTTTGGCACCGTTTGCGGCCAATTCCGGGATGTCTGCCTCTGGTACACCCATGTGATAGAGCCACTCCTGGGTGATCTCCTCGCCGGTGCAATCCTGCATGTTTTTCTTCACGTAGTCGCCCGGCTTCTCGGCGAATAGTCCGTAGACCCAGACCACGATCTGGTTCTTAGGCTGTAGTTTGAAATGCGGCTGGCGGTTTACTGTCCAACTGAGGAGCCAGGAGGAGTCCTTAGCTGTTACGATGCCGCCTGTAACCACTTTGCCGCTGAAGGGATCTCGTTTTGCTATTTTCTGGATGTATTCCGGGATGCGTTGATCGAGTGTTGTTACGGTGGCTGACTCCCATTTGGTTTCTGGAATGTGTGATCCGAAAACATCGGGGTGGCCAAAGGATGGATCTTTTGCGGCGATGCGACGCCATAGATCCCATGCCGGTGCTGGCCCCTCGTTGAGCGGGGCCGGTGTGGTGTGGTTTCCGTTGCCGGAGTTCTCGGTGAGCGAGCCGATGGTCATAAAGACCAGATCATCGGGGCTGAGATCGACTCCGCCATCGATACCGTTTTTGAGCCAGTGGATAGCGGTGGCCTGCTTGCGCCCGGATGTGATGTTGAAATCGACATCAGTGACTTCGGTGCCGTATTGAAATTCCACGCCATGCTCCAAGAGCCACTTGACCAGCGGTTGCACGAGTGACTCGTATTGGTTGTACCTGGTGAACTTGAGTGTGGAGAAGTCTGGCATGCCGTGGATTTGATGGATGAATTGATGCAGGTAGAGTTTCATTTCCAGAGCCGAATGCCACTCCTCGAAGGCGAACATGGTGCGCCAGTAGAGCCAGAAATTGCTACCCAGGAATTCCTCGCCGAATACCTCGTTGATCCGCTGGTTCTCCATCTCTTCTCGGGTGGCAAGGAAAAGCTTGACGATTTCTTTTTGCGCCTGCTCGGTGAGTGTGAAGAGGCCGTCGGTATGTGCGTCTTCGCCACGATTGACAGTGGCACGTTGGAGGGAGGAATTCGGATCGTCTTTGTCGAGCCAATAGAACTCGTCGAGGACGCTGGCACCTTCAATTTCCAGTGAAGGGATCGAACGGTAAAGGTCCCACAGGCACTCGAAGTTGCTTTCCATCTCGCGCCCGCCACGGATTACGAAGCTCTTGTCGGGCTCTTTGATTCCGTCGAGAGCACCACCGGGCAAGAGTTGCTGTTCGAGGATTGTGATCCGATTCCCGGGCATCTGCGCGTCGCGGATGAGGAATGCTGCGCCCGCAAGCGAGGCGAGACCTGAGCCGACAAACCAGGCCGTCTTATTCTCTACGTCTTTGGGTTTGCGCGGCCGGGCGAAGGCTTCGTAGTTGCCGCTGCTGTAGTACATGAAATTTCCTCGTTGGTTGCCTGGAACATTAAGTTCACGTGCTTATGTCAAGATCTGGCAAGTGTCTTGAAGACACAGTGCTCAGTCAACGAGGTAGGGTGCAATCGAGGAACCGAAGTGGAAACGAGCGGATTCGTCATTGAATCGCAGAGGCGGAGGGGCGAAAGGTGTACGTAGCTGGCGTTGACCGACGGTCAGTCGACCAAATACGGTTATACGGCGGGAAGATTGGTGGGCTAAAGCTGAGGGCGGTGCCGTTTCAAATAGAACGGCACCGCCCGAGGGATAGTTGGAGTTAGTAGACGGGCTCGATGCTTTCGGCTTCGAGGATCGTCGCGATGGAGTGAAGGACTGCGGCGAGGCGGACGCTGGCGAGGATGGTTTCCTCTGGGACGCCTTTATCGCGAAGTACCTTTTCGTGCGAGGCAACACAAGTTCCACAGTTGTTGATGGCACTTACGGCGGTGCACCAAAGTTCAAAGTCGAGGTGATCGGCACCGTGTGAGCGCATGATATTCATGCGCAGTTTGGCTGGGATCGTCGCGTACTTTTCGTTGGGCGTAAGATGCAAAAAACGATAGTAGACATTGTTCATGGCCATGATGGTGGCGGCGGCTTTGGCGCCAGTCATCTGCTCGGGAGTGAGGTGTTTTTCTGCCTCGGTGAAAATCGTTTCGGTGACTTCCATGTTGCGGCAGGCAATGGCTGAGGCGACTAGCGTGCCCCAGGTTTGAACGGGGGTCAATTCCGGCTGATTCACCAAGGAACTGAGGTTCAGCTTCATGTCCTTGGCGTAGGACGGAAGTGAATCCAGTAGCTTTTGAAAGCTCATTAGAGCTTGATTACCTCTTCGCCGGGCTTCCAGTTGCAGGGGCAGAGTTCGTCGGTCTGGAGAGCGTCTAGGACGCGGATGACTTCCTGCGGGTTGCGGCCGACGCTCAAGTCAGTGACCATCACGAAGCGGATGATGTTCTGGGGGTCAACGATGAAGGTGGCGCGCTGGCAGACGCCGGCGTTGGGGTCGAGGATGCCGAGGGCGGTGCTGAGTTCACGCTTGACGTCGGCGAGCATCGGGAAGGGGAGATCCTTCAAGTCTTCATGATGGGTGCGCCATGCGAGGTGTACAAATTCGCTGTCGGTAGAGCCACCGAGAACCTGGGCATCGCGATCGGCGAATTCGCTGTTGGCGCGGCCGAAGGCGGCGATTTCAGTGGGGCAGACGAAGGTGAAATCCTTCGGCCAGAAGAAATATACCTTCCATTTGCCACCGTAGGACGATTCGGTGATCGTCTCAAAAGTCTTATTCTTTTCGGTGCTGACTGTTGCAGCTACCGAGAAACTGGGGAAAGTTTGTCCTACACCAAGCATGTTAAAAACCTCACTGTGAATTAGAAATTATTGCCGGATCTTGCCGGCGCAGTTACTGCAGAGCCCGAGCACTTCCACACTAAAACGATGCACCGTAAAGCCCTTTGGAAGCGCTTTTTTGAGGCGAATCGGTTGAAAATCGGATTCATCGATATCTTCAATCGCCTTGCAGTTGGTGCAGACCAAATGGTGGTGTGGATCGAGATTGCTTTCGAGACGCAAGGAGCCGCGATGAACACTTAGCTCTCGCAGCAAGCCGTGCTCGACAAAGATCTTAATGTTGTTGTACACCGTGGCCAGAGAGAGCGAAGGAATCTTCTTCCGCACCCGCTCAAAGACTGCTTCGGGGGCCGGGTGATCGCCCATCTTCATCAGTTGCTCATAAATAACCAGCCGCTGGTGAGTGAGGGAAAGACCCGCCTGATGGCAGCGCTCCCGGAGATCCGCCACGGAGAGTTCCGGTGAGACTGCTTTCATAACCCTTATTATTTTAGAATTATTCTAATTTGTCAAGCCGGGCAAGACAATGACACCGATGCTGCTGGGGGTGTCCTTGGCGCGCCAGAGGCGGTGGGTGGCTTTTTGGAAATCTGCTTCACGCGCTTCGTTGATGTTGGGGACGAACTTTTGAGGATTGCGGTCGACCAGTGGGAACCAGGTGCTTTGGACCTGGATCATCAGGCGGTGGCCTTTGCGGAAGCTGTGGTTGACGTCGGGGAGTTTCCATTCGATCTTTTCGGCCTTGCCGGGAACGAAGGGCTTGGGCGTGGAATAGTTTTCGCGGAAGCGGGCCCGGAAGACGTCGCCTCGCACCAACATCTGGTAGCCGCCCATGGTGACTCCTGCAGGATTGGGTGTGGGGTCTGGGAAATCGTTGGGGAAGACGTCGATCAGCTTGACGATGACGTCGGCGTCGGTTCCGGTGGTGGAGAGGAAGACGCTGGGGGAGACGGGGCCGGCGAGGACGAGGTCCTCTTCGAGCTCGTCGGTGACGTAGGTGAGGACGTCGGGGCGGGTGGAGGCGTGGCGTTGATCCATCACCATGTACTCACGGGTCATGCGGTTGGCAACCTGGGGGATGTAGGGAACGGGCTTGGCTGGGTCGCTGGGGTATTCATCGAAGGCTTGCGAAGCTTCAGATTGGGGAGAGAAGCTGAGCTTGCCGTTTGAGTGGAAGTAGAGAGTTTTGGCCTTGGCTTCTTTGGGGGGCCAAGCGTCGTAGCGGCGCCATACGTTGGAACCAGATTCGAACATGAGGGCCTTGGGGAGATTCGGGTCTGGGCCGTCTTTCAATACGAACTTGAAGTAGGGGAGCTCTACGTTTTCGCGATACCACTCGCTGGTTTTGGAGTTGAAGCTAATGTCGCCGAGGCTTGAGCCGGCGTCGCGGGCCCAGCCGCCGTGGAACCAGGGGCCCATGACGATGCGATTGGATTTGGCGAAGCCTTGTTGCTCGACGTTCTTAAAAACTTGCTGAGCGCCGTAGAGATTCTCAGCATCGAAGAAGCCACCGATGGTGAGGATCTCGGGCTGGATGTTTTTGAGGTGTGGACGCAGGTTGCGGCTTTGCCAGAATTCGTCGTAGTTGGGGTGCTTCATCATGTCGGTCCAGAACTGGACGTTGTTCTTCATGTGACGCTCGTTGGCGTTGTAGAGGGGGCCGAGATCGAGGAAGAATTTGTAGCCGTCGGGGGTTTTGTGATCGAAGGCCTGGCGATTGGGGAGGCTGGGCTCGGGACGGGGCTGGCCGAAGGAATAGAGGAAGTTGAAGGCGTGTGGGAGGAAGAGTGCTCCGTTGTGGTGGAAGTCGTCACCGGTGAACCAGTCGGTGATGGGAGCCTGGGGGCTGGCTAGCTTGAGCGCGGGGTGAGCGTCGATCATGCCGGCTGCTGTGTAGAAGCCGGGGTAGGAGATGCCCCAGGTGGCGACGCGGCCGTTGTTGTTGGGAAGATTCTTGATGAGCCACTCGATGGTGTCGTAGGTGTCGCTGGATTCGTCGACGTCGGTGGTGCCCTTCTTTACTGGCTTGTGGGGCGTCATGTTGATGAATTCGCCTTCGCTCATGACTTTGCCGCGGACGTCCTGATAGACGACGATGAAGCCGTCTTTGCCAAAGAGGGGACTGGGGCCGATGTCGGCTTTGTATTGATCGACGCCGTAAGGTGCCACGCTGTAGGGGGTGCGATTGAGGAGGATCGGGTATTGTTTGGAGGCGTCTTTGGGCATGTAGACGCTGGTGAAGAGGCGCTTGCCGTCGCGCATGGGGATGCGGTGCTCGTACTTGGTGTAGTTGGCTTTGATGTACTCGAGGCCCTGAGCGGCCAGTAGGGATGTGAAGGCAAAGACGAGGAAAAGCAAGCGCATACGTCTGATTGTACTTGGTCGTGCGAAGATTCCATTGATGGGACTGATTTGGCTTTTATCGGTGAGTCTGCTGGCGCAGCAGGTGCCTTTGGACAAGGCAAGGCTGGCTAGCCAGGCGCAATCGTTTGCCGAGCAGTTGCCGAATCTGATTGGCACAGAGGTACTGCAGCAGAAGTCGATTAGCTATTCCACGCGGATGCGGATCCGGGTGGGGGAATCGGCGCTGAAGCCGATTGAACCAAAGATTCGCGAGCGCAAGATAAGGTCTGAGCTTGGCTATGCGTTGCGGGGCAAAGAGAATCCTGTCTGGTATGAGCTTCGTAAAGTGATCGATGTGGATGGGCGTTCGGTGATGGCACCGAAAAAGGCGCGGGAGCGGCTGGCATTTGGGCTGAAGAGCGATGATGAACGGGCCAGACTGAAGATGATGGAGGAGTTCACCAAGTATGGACTGGACGGCCTGGCGACGGATTACAGCCTATCGCTGTTGCTCTTCCGGTTTGGTGAGATCGACAAGATTCGCTTTGAGTGGAAGGCGCAGGAGTTTTTAGGGGCGGACCGGGTGAGTGTTTATGCGTTCTTGCGGACGGATGGCGGGGCTTCGGTGACGGTGTTTGATGGCAAGCAGGCGATGCAGCAGCCATTGAGCGGCGTGATCTGGTTGCGAGCTTCTGATTTGCGCCCGCTCAAGATTCAGCTTTCTTCGTTGATCACCCAGAACAACGTTCAGATTTCTGATGAGGGGATTATTGAGTATACGGAATCCAAGTTTGGAGCGGTGCTGCCGCAGAGTGTGAATTACAAGCGGCAGGTGAATGGGGTTTTGATGATTGAGACGAAATACGAATATAAGGATTTTCAGAAGTTTGGTGCCGATGCCGAACTCAAGTTCACACCATGAAATTTGTATATCTACATGGATTTGCTTCTTCGCCACTTTCGCGGAAGGCGCAGTTTTTTGCGGGCAAGCTTCGAGAGCTGGGCCACGAGGTAGAGGTACCTCATCTGGAGAGAGAGGGCTTTCGCAACTTGACCGTGAGCGGGCAACTGAGAGTGATTGAATCTGTCGCTCCGGGGCAGGCGATTCGCCTGATTGGATCAAGCATGGGAGGGTATCTGTCGGCCCTGTATGCGAGCCAGCATGTGGAAGTGGAGAAGTTGCTGTTGCTCGCGCCGGCGTTTGGCTTTGCCGAGAGGTGGAAGCTTCGGCTGGGCGAGGCCAGGATGGCGGAATGGAAGCAGCAGGGCTTTCTCGAGATGATGCACTACGCGACGGGGAAACCGGAGCCGGTGGGATATGGGTTGATCGAAGACGGACTGGGTTATGCCGCGGAGCCCGCGTTTACGCAAGATGCGATGATCTTTCACGGAACCGAAGATGATGTAGTTCCGGTGGAGTTTAGCCGCGACTTTGTTGCGAAGCGGCCAAATGCCAAGCTGCGCGAGATGAAGTCAGGACATGAACTGACGGATGTGATGGACGAGATTTGGGAAGCGTCGAAGACTTTTCTAACGACTTAGTCGACCGGGAGCATGACCCAGAGTTCGGGACGGCCGGAGTTGCAGTGGACGGCTCTGTTGAGGAAGCCGAGGCAGGGCCAGGAGAGGTAGAGCGCGTATCGGGCTGCATTCCAGGCACCGGTTGTGTGGAGGCCGCTGCGGAAGCGGGCGATGCGGGATTCGACGTTTGGCACTGGGTGAAAGACAGTTTCTACGCCCAGGGTGCGGGAGGGTTCGTCGTCCTGCAATTGATCGAGCTCTCTGACGGTGAGAGCGAAGTTGGTGTCTGACATGCCGTTTGCGCGGGCGAACTGATCGAGCTCGAATACTCCGCGACGACTCAGGGTGGGAAGGATGAGCAGGCCGAGGAAGCTCCAGAGGGTAAAGCCGAGGGCGGTGGTGAAGAGTTCTGGGAGTGTGGTTACCCCAGCCGAGGGAAGCAGAGAAGAGAGATAAAAGCCAGAGAGGTTGAAGAGGATGGCAAGGGCCAGACCTCGCAGGCGGCTGCCGGTTTTGAGAGCGGCAGAGCGGCGCTGCACTTCAAGATCGAGGACTCCTTTGGGGAGGACGCGCTGCCAGAGGGAAGGAACGATGTGGCGTTCGCGGCCAGGAAGGCCAGCGAGGCCACCAGCGAAGCCCGCGTCCATACCCGAGACCAGTACTACTTGCTGACCGTTAACCGATTCGGAGCCACTGACACGAAGACCGGCTACAACGCGGGCGAGCCAATCCTGGCCTTCGATCATGACCAGCATCACCAATAGAAGAAGCCCGAGGACGGCAGGCCGACCGCCGAGACGACCAACCTGAAGGAGGACCAAGCCGGAGAGCATCAGGAATAGAGCCTGAACGAGAAGGCCTCTAATGTATTGCGAGGCGAAGAAGGAAAACATCAGACACTGGCGGGAGTAGTGGCAGGGAAGCCAGTAGCCGCCAATGTAGTCTAGTGGGATATGAATGGCTGCGTAGAGGGCCACGATCCAGAGCAGGCCCTGAAGGTCTGGGGCGAGGCTTGGGGTAAAGGAACCGAAGACCTGGGTGGGCCAGTTCAGAAAAAGAGCAACCGTTGAAAGAATGACCATCAGCCCAACACCGCCGATGCCCAGCCATAATCTTGCTCTTGCGTACGTCATTTCTATAATTCCCCTGACGTTTTGCTTGATGTCGAAAATGCGTAAAGGGTTGATTTTATTGCAATTCAGTTTGTGCGTTGGATTCTGCCAGCAGGACTTAAGTGTTGCAGCCCCGATTGTGCCGCTACTGAAAATTGAGGAGATCAAGGTGCATGAAACGGCTGGAGCGGGTGAAGGTGAAGCCCATTTTCTGGTGACTCTGCCAGAACAATTGCGGGGCCGGCACATTCGAATACAGGTGGATCGATCGGTCTGCAGTGGCAAAGTGAAGATCAATGGCGAGGTTATGGACCAAGAGAATTTGGACGATGTATTTCGATTTGATCGATCTAACAGCCTAATGCTGTCTGGTTGCCTCGAACGGAAGGCGGAGCTAGTGAAGTTGCTGGCGTACCCCAAGGTTTTTATCTCGGAGGCAAAAGCGAGGCTGGATCTGCGGAAATCTGTATTAGAGGTTGAGGTGAGAGTTCAGAATACTTTGCTGAATTCGATATCGTGCAGCCTGACGATTTGGGATCACAACGAAGATTTTCTGATTGGGCCTGAAACTTCTCAAACTCGAAGCTTTTCTGTGCGTCTAAAGGGTAAGCGAGCAGATGCGCTCACGCTTGAGTTGTACAAATATCCGGAATCGATGGAAGGTGCCTACCGGCAAATCCAAAGTCTGATTCCTACTCGTATTCAACCTTAGACTGGCGTGATACGATTAGAGCAAAGTCACTGGATATTCCAATTTTCATATCCCCGTCTGCAACCATTCAGACTCTGGCAGCGTCGCAAGATTAGCGCAGAGTCGATGAAGAAGACAAAGGAATGAAAAACGTGAATACATCGACGCTAGAACGGGCAGAAGAAATCGTGATCAGCACGGAAAACCAAAAACCGGTCTCAAGCCCAGAGGACCATCTGGCAAGCACTCTTTCGGGTATCAAAGAGGAGAATGTCTTTGTCTCTTTATGGCAGGGCATCAAGGAAACAATCAGCCCGGCGAAGCTGCCTCCACTGGAAGTGACCTCGAAACCACTTCCGGTTAAAGATATCTGGGGGCAGACGGGTGGTAACGAATCCAAGAGTGCTATCGGCTCCGTGTTGGTGCATGGCGGGATCATTGCTTTGTTGATTTTCCTGTCGACCAGCAAAGAAGTGCAGAAGATTGTGAAGGAGTACACGCCCCTGGCTGCGCCGCTGAGCGAGTACATCCCGAAGACAGCACCCAAGAAGCAGACGATGGGTGGTGGCGGTGGTGGCGGAGCGCGTGACGTTACGCCTCCGAGCAAAGGCAAATTGCCCAAGGTTGCACCGAAGCAGTTTGTTCCTCCCCAACTCCAGAAGATTGAACAACCGAAGCTGGTGATGGAGCCAACGATTATTGCGCAATCCGATACGCTGCCCAAGGTGAATTTACCCATGCTTGGTGATCCGCTTTCTGGATTGAGCGCTCCCTCGCAGGGGCCAGGTTCCGGCGGGTTCGGCAGTGGCAAGGGTGGTGGTGTTGGCTCCGGCAGCGGGGCTGGCTTTGGGCCGGGCTCTGGCGGTGGAACTGGAGGTGGGGCTTTCCGCGTTGGTGGTGGCGTATCCGCCCCTTCGGTGTTGTTTAAGGTAGAGCCGGAATATTCAGAAGAGGCGCGCAAAGCGAAGTTTCAAGGCACGGTGGTGTTGTCGATCATTGTCGACCCCTCGGGCAAGGCTCGCGACATTCGCGTGATTCGGCCACTTGGCCTTGGACTGGATGAAAAGGCTATTGAAGCTGTCATGAAGTGGCGCTTCAAGCCAGGGCTTAAAGATGGTGGCGCAGTGCCTGTACAGGCAACGGTAGAAGTTAACTTCCGCCTTCTGTAGTCAGCTTCCTCAAATACTCAAAGCTATAGATGCCACTGGAATGACCGTCATTCCAATTGATTTGAATCGCGTATTTCCCAACAGCTTCGCAGTTGAGCATCTTGATTGCAGGCTTGTACATCTGGAAGGGGCTGGGGGCCTGATAGTTGGTTTTCTGAGGCTCTGTACCGTGGGCTCCGGTGCAGACGGCGCAGGGGCAATTGTCCCTCAGAAAGGCCAGACTGAAGCTGCTGTGGAGGCCGTCGCGCCAATCGATTTCAATGCCCTTGGACTTTGAGATGGCGATGTGTTCTGGTTCCTGTAAACTCATGATTTTCGTTCAATGTCTCTAACCCCTGGGATGCGACGCAAGGCACTCAGGATTTTTTCGAGTTGGCGCTTGTCCCGTACTTCGATCTTCATATCCACGACGGCGCCGTCGCGATCATCGTCGCCCCGGGCTTCGAGGCTGCGAATATTGGAATTTTCGCTGAAGAGAATCTGAGTGAATTGTGCGAGCATACCGGGACGATCATCGGTGGTGATGGAGATTTGCACGTCGAAGCTTTCGACGCCGGACTTGGCCCACTCTACATCGATCTTGCGCTCTACTTCATACATCAGATTCTGGACGTTTGTGCAGCTAATGCTATGGACTGCTACGCCTTTTCCGCGAGTGATATACCCGACGATAGCTTCACCCGGGATCGGGTTGCAACAGGGTGCCCTGTAGATCATGACATCATTGAGACCTTTGACGCGAAGGGCAAGGTTCTTTGCCTCCTTGTCCATGTTGGCTTGTGATGGAGGCGGGGCAACTGCTTCGGAGGCCTTGGCTTCTTCTTGAGCTGCGCGCTCAGGGGAGAGGCGCATGAGAATGGGGCGGGCTTCAATTTTGCCATAGCCGAGGTTGGCGAATAGATCTTCAAGCTTGCCGACGCCGTAATCTTCCAGCACTTGGGCGAGGATGGCTTCATCAATCTTGGAGATCGAGACTGATAGTCGGCGGGCTTCTTTTTCGAAGTACTTCTCGCCTATCTCAATTGCCTTAGATCGTTCGGTCGCATTGATGATCTGTTTAATCTTGTTGCGTGCTTTGGAGGTTCTGACGAAGCCGAGCCAGTCTTTACTGGGCATGTGACCGGGCTGGGTTAGAACTTCGACAACGTCGCCGTTCTTGAGAGAGTATTTGAGCGGGACGATGCGGTTATTTACTTTGGAGCCGACGCAGGCGTTACCAACATCACTATGGATGGCGTAGGCGAAGTCTACCGGTGTGGATTCGCGGGGCAGCACGACCACTTTACCCTTGGGGGTAAAAACGTAGACTTCGTCGGAATAGAGATCCACCTTGAGGGTAGACATAAATTCGCCGGGGTCGCGCATTTCCTGCTGCCACTCGACTAGTTGCCGCATCCAGTTGACGTATTGTTCTTCGGTGCTCTTGCCGCGGCGGCCTTCTTTGTACTTCCAGTGAGCGGCGACGCCTTCCTCTGCGAGGCGGTGCATTTCCTCGTTGCGGATCTGGACTTCAAAGGCCTGGCCGCCAGTTCCCATGACGCTGGTATGAAGGCTCTGGTAGCCATTCTGGCGAGGCATGGCGATGAAGTCCTTGATGCGGCCGGGGATGGGCGGCCATTCGTTGTGGATGACGCCGAGGGCAGCGTAGCAGTTCTTGAGCGAGTCGGTAATGATGCGAAGAGCGAGGAGGTCGTAGACCTGTTCGATCGGGATCTTTTGTTTCTTGAGCTTGAGGTAGACCGAATAAGGGCGCTTGACGCGGCCTTCGACGCGGGCAGGGATGCCTTCGCGGGCGAGCTTTTGTTCGACGCTTTTCTGAATGCCTTCGAGGAATTCCTGCGAAGCTTTGCGCTTGTGTTCGATCTGACCACAGATGTCCGCGTGGGCTTCCGGATCGATGGCGGCGAAAGCGAGGTCTTCGAGTTCGGCCCTGACTTTCCCCATACCGAGACGGTGGGCGATGGGGGAATAAATGTCAAGGGTTTCCTGGCCGATACGGGTTTGCTTCTCGCGGGAGAGACTACCGATAGTGCGGAGGTTGTGGAGGCGGTCGCAGAGTTTGACGAGGATGACCCGGATGTCGCCGACCATAGCGAGCAGCATCTTGCGGACGCTTTCAGCCTGTTGCTCTTCTCGCGAGTAGAGCTGGATCTTGCCGAGTTTGGTTACGCCATCGACACAGACGGCTACTTCGGGGCCAAAGCGTTTGCGGATCTCGTCAATGGTGACACCGGTGTCCTCGACGACGTCGTGAAGCAGGGCAGTTTCAACGCAGACCAGATCCATGTGCATGTCGACGAGGATTTGAGCGACTGCTATGGGGTGGATGATATACGGTTCACCGCTTTTGCGGGCCTGGCCGATGTGTTGATCTCTGGAAAACTCAAAAGCAGCCCGAACTTTGGCGAGGTCCTCTTTAGGTCTGTTGGAGGAGAAAGACTTCTCAAGCTGGGCGTAACGATCTTCGATCCTGTATAGATCGTCGTCCTTGGTCAGTGGAGCTGACACACTGATGCTGCCGGGACTGGATTTAGATTCCATGGATTGAAAACAAAGGTGGGGGACCCTGACTTAATTATTTCGCCTTCTATGCGGACAGGTCAATAAAAACAAAGTGGCGGGCCCACAAGGGGGGGCCCGCCAGCAGAGGTGCCTGTTAAGGAAATAACTAATTCTTCTTGATGCCTTTGGCCGCTTTTTCGAGCTCGATGGCCTTGATCTTCTTCGCTTCGAGAGCCTTTGCTACCCAATTATCAGCGGTAGCAATGTCTTTCGTGTAGTCGGCGGGATTATCGGCCAAGTCGGCGCGTTCACGAATGAGGAGATTGAGATAGGCCATTGCATCGTCATAGTTTTTGTCTATTTCTACGGCTTTGTTAAGATGCCCGATACCTTCTTCGACAAGATTGGCGTAACCAGCCTTCAACTCTTCACGAATTTTCTTGTCCTTGATGGGGCCCGGGTCTTCCTGTTTCATCTTGGCGGCCTCACGAGCTGCTTTATACTTCGGGTACCACTTGGACCAGGAGATAACGCCGAGGCTGTAGTAGGCCTTGGAGTTTGCAGGATCGATCTCGACAAGCTTGGAGTACCAAACCTTTGCGTCATCCATCACGCGTAACTTGTCCTCAAGAGAGGTGAACGCGTTGGCCTGGTTATAGCGCATGGATGCGATGGATTCAGTCGCAAGCTTGTTCTTGGGGTCAACCGACAGAACTTTCTGGAACTCGTCTTCCGCATTTTTCGCCATGGCTTTGTTTTCCGGGGAATCGGCACCTGGAATCCATTGGCTCATGTATGAGGTGGCCAGATATAAGCGCGCAACCTCAAAAGTGGGATCGGCATCGATCGCTTCTCGAAACTTACGGGCGGCTTCTTCATACTTGGTCGCCTTATAGGCGGCGACACCCTTGTTCAGGGCATCACGTGCCTTCAATTTTTCACAACCGCTCGCGAAGACCAGCAAGCCGAGGGTAACCAGGGCCGTCGAAATTACGCGAACATGGGGCTTAAGCAGATTGAACATTTTAGTCGCTATCCTCCTCGCATCCGGCTATTCGCCGGCTTCCACCTTCTTGGTCATCAAACCAACCTGGTCGATGCCGACGCCTTTAGCGACGTCAATCACTTTGGCCACTTCCTGAAACTCGAGATCAGGGTCACCCTTCACAAAGCATACCCGCTCCGCGCGCGTCTTGAAGATGTCTTCGAGGCGTTTGGACAAGTTCTCAAAAAGAACAGATTCTGCGTTGATCTTCATGGACTTGTCTTTCTCAATGATAACGACCACAGTGCGGTCATTTTCAGGAGGCGGTGGCGAATTTGGGGGTGGTGGTTGTGGCACGCGGGCTTCCAAGCCCTTCGGGACTAACGGTGTAATCACCATGAAAATAATGATCAAGACAAGCAAAACGTCGATCATCGGAGTCATGTTAATTTCGCTGCTAGGACCCCCTTTGCCGCCCGTGGACATTGACATATGCTGTGTGTCTCCCTTTTCTCTCTTAATTACTTGGCTTCAGCTACTGGCTGCGTGCCCTGAATTTCTTCCGTGATCAGACCCAACTGCTCTACGCCTGCGTTGCGGATTTCGTCCACAACGGTAACCACTCGCTCATATTTTGCTCTGCGATCGGCGCTGATATATACAACTTTCTCAGGCTTGTTGGTCAACATATCCTTGATCTTGGTTGGCATCTGATCTGGTGCCATGCGGGTGGTTCCAAGATAGGTATCCCCGGCTCTGGTGACGCTAACAAGAATGGCGTCTTCTTTGTCGGCATCTTTCATAGATATCGGGTTTTTCGTTCTGACTTTTTCAACGCTCACACCCTTTTGAAGCATGGGCGTGATCACCATGAAGATGATGAGCATGACGAGCATGACGTCAACCATGGGGGTAACGTTGATATCCGAAACTGGGGGCGGTGGAATTTTTCTTTTTGACATGTCAGAAGTCCCTTCACTTCAGCGGATTCCCATTCTCCGCCAGGTTGAGGCCCTGAGGCCTCAGCCTGGAGAAGAATACAAACTCGCAAAGATTCGTCTTAATTCAATGACCCGAGGGCCTATGCGCGGCGGGAGGCCTGCGAACGCTTGATGAAGTAGTCGAGCAATTCGGAGCTCGAGTTGTTCATTTCGATGCCAAAGCTTTCCACTTTATTGGTGAAGTAGTTGAACATCATAACTGCAGGGATAGCTACGAACAGGCCAAGTGCGGTCGTAACGAGTGCCTCCGAGATACCACCAGCGACAGCGCCGAGACCGGCGGCCTTTTCACTTGCGATACCCTTGAAGGCGTTAACGATACCGACGACCGTTCCGAAGAGGCCGACGAAGGGGCCGGTTGAACCAATGGTTGCGAGGC
Source organism: Bryobacter sp. (assembly GCA_022843625.1). Classification (GTDB taxonomy): domain Bacteria; phylum Acidobacteriota; class Terriglobia; order Bryobacterales; family Bryobacteraceae; genus Bryobacter. Next base: position 78,769 of record JALHNH010000024.1, read on the forward strand.
TGGAAACACCGCGCTTGAGTTCGGCACCGACGATTGCTTCTGCACGCTCAAGAGCGCGCTTGGAGGCTTCGATGGTTTCGCCAGATATTTCGCTGCTCAGCTGGTGGGCCTTGAATTCCTGGAGTCCAGCGACGACGACCTTGGCTAGATGTGACTTCTTATAGCGATCGGCGATCTTGATGGCTTCATCAAGCTTTCCTTCGCGCAAGGCACCGGCTACTGCCGGGGCGAACTGACGGCTCTGGGTTTTGGCGGCATTGAAGGCGATCAGGCGGTCAATCATGACACCGATCGACCAAGCCGACATGATGAAAAGGATGACCACGACGGCCTTAGCCAGGAATCCCATCTGGTCCCACATCGTGAGGACATCGAATCCGACTTCCTGTAGCAAAAGGAAGCCCGTATACTGCATATTGAAAAGCATGCAAAAATCTCCTGCGAGTTGTTTTGGTTTCGGGAACTACTATTTAATTGGGCTTGCGCCGAAAAACTAAGATTACTGGCTTAACGTAAAGTTTACGTCAATGGTCGTAATCACCTCAACGGGTTCGCCATTGAGAAGCGTGGGTTGGTAGACCCACTGCCTGACCGCTTCGGTAGCCGCCTGCACAAGCAGAGGGTGACCGGAGATCATGGTTAGGTTCTGGATGGTGCCGTCCTTCGCGATAACCGCGTTAAACTTTACGACACCTGAAATTCGGGCCTGCCTGGCGAGGGGCGGATACATCGGCTTGGGCTGACGGACCAGCTTTGCACTCTGTACGTTGCCGCCGACGCGAACCGGAGCGGCCGGGGGCTTCGGCTTGGGGGGATCTTCCTTCTTGGGAGGAGGGGGAGGGCCAGGGATTGAATTGAGCAATCCACCCATGACACCGCCCGGAACACCGCCCGGAACACCGCCGGGGACGCCGCCAGATACGCCAGTTGCCATCGGAAGCTCTTCTTCCTTGATCATGGCGATATCTTTCGGAATCGTCTTTGGCGCCATCAAAACATTAGCATTGAATTGCTTAGGCACCACCTTTACCTTTTGAACCTGAACGGGGGCAGGAGGTGGTGGTGGAGGCGGAGGCGGAGGCGGAGCAACAAGACTGCTTCCCAAGGCTGCCGCGCTGATCTGCTCGTAATAAATCATAGGCAGAATCACGAGCACTGTCATCAGCGTGACCTGAATGAGGAACGAGACCACAATGGAGCTCGCTTTCCTCGTTTGACTTTCTTCAACTAGAAGGCTTTGTTCGAACATCCCTAAATCCTTTCCCTAAATCTAGACACCAAGGCGGAGGCCAAGGTTCCAGAGGTGGCAATTCTTATTTCGCCGCGAGCTTTTTAGAGCCCACTACTCCTGGTGAGGTGCCGCCGTTTTTCTGATTGTCTCCGCGCTTCTTCATGAAGTCCTGCCAGAACACCAAAATCGGGCTTGCCACAAAAATCGATGAATACGTTCCAACCAAGATTCCGACAACCAGGGCGAATGCAAAACCATTCAACACCTGACCGCCAAACAACCATAACGCAACTGCGGTGAGAAAGGTAAGGCCTGACGTCATAATTGTTCGGCTCAGCGTTTCATTGATGCTGCGATTCACAATTTCAGTCATGTCGCCCTTGCGCCCTCTCTGCAAATTTTCACGAATCCGGTCGAAGACCACAATCGTGTCGTTCATGGAGTAACCAACTAATGTAAGGAGTGCGGCAATCACAGTCAAGGAAATCTCTTTATGGAATAGAGAAAAAAGTCCTATAGTGATGATCGTGTCGTGAAGAACAGCGATTACAGCGGCAAAACCATACACAAATTCAAAACGAAGGCCTACATATATCAACATTCCTGCCATCGCGTAAAGGGTTGCCAGCAAAGCTTGTGTGCGCAATTCGTTGCCGACCTTGGGGCCGACGACTTCGGTATTGCGAACGAGGTACTTGCCGATGTAGCCTTCCTGCTTGATTACCGTCAGAATTTGCGGGGTCATCCCGGGAACTGCACTGAGCTCATCGAAGCTGGAGAGGATGCCCCCTTTTTGTTTGTCACGAAAGCTAAGAACCTCAGTGACCAACTTGCGCAGGTCTTCATCACCGATGAAGACGCCGGCTTTCTGAAGGGGCAAATTGAGCCTCTCGTAGACCCTTCCTGCGGCCGCGCCGGTGAAGTCGAGCTTGTCTGGCTGGGCGCTAAAAACGCTCGCCAACGTGTCTTCAATGGCCTGACGCGTGGACTGCAATTCGCGCTCGTCCTTGATCTCGGTTTCGATCATCAGTTCGTTGGTGCCCTGAACTGAAATCACCGAAATTTCGCCCGATATTTTTTTGCCGAGAGCAGCGCGGATAGATTCTTCGCTTGGCTTCTCGGCAAACTTCACGTAGAGGAGGGTGCCACCCTTAAAGTCGATGCCGTAGCGCGGGCCGCCCTCAATTACGAGACTGACAATACCAGCAGCGGTGAGCAAAAGTGTCAAGCCAATCAGCGGCCACTTGTTGCCCATGAAATCGAAATTTGTATCGCGAAATAGATGCATTCTGCCTAAACCCGGCTGGTGTGCAATTTGGGGTAGACACCAGCCATTCCTTTCTGGTTCCCGCCGGAATGAAAAAAATCACTCGACAGCGGAAAAAGTATGATTTTCTTTGTACCGAGCTAGATGCTCAGGGTGGATACCTTTTTGTTTCCGCTCATTTCCCAGTCAAAGATGACCCTGGAGACGAAAACGGCGGTGAACACGTTTGCCAGCAAGCCGATGATCAGCGTAACGGCAAAGCCCTTGACGTTGGTGGTGCCGAAGATGAAGAGGAAGGCACTAGACACAACGGCAGTGACGTGGGTGTCAATGATGGTGAGGAAGGCGCGGCTGAAGCCGGCGTCGATTGCAGCGCGGACGGCCTTACCGCCGCGGAGCTCTTCGCGGATGCGCTCGAAGATCAAAACGTTTGAGTCAACGGCCATACCGATAGTGAGAACAATCCCGGCTATTCCAGGCAGGGTCAGCGTAGCGCCGACATAAGCGAGGATGGCGATGAGAATGAGCGCATTCAGGATGAGGGCCACGGTTGCGTTGATGCCAGCTTTTTTGTAGTAAACAAGCATGACGAGAACAACTGCAACCAAGCCTACGAGACCGCTCATGAGGCCCTGACGAATGGAGTCAGCACCAAGTGATGGTCCGACGGTTCTTTCTTCCAGGTAGACGACACTGGCCGGGAGGGATCCAGCGCGAAGGACCAGAGCGAGATCGTTGGCTTCCTGCTGGCTAGCGGCACCAGTGATCTGGCCGTTATCGGAGATCTTGTTCTGGATGGTGGGGGCACTGCGCACCTGGCCATCAAGAACGATGGCCAAACGCTTGTTTATGTTGGCTTCTGTGAACCGCCCGAAGCGGCCGGCAGCATCCTGGCTAAGAACGAAGGTGGTGACCCAACCGTTGTTCATGGAGTCTTGCGAAGCGCGTGAGTCGCGCAGGTCGCGACCGGTGATCACTGGAGAGCGTTTCAGCAGGAACCAGCTTTCCTGGCTACCCATGCCGCGGAGGGCCTTGGTGCCGGGAGGCAGAATTCCGTTGAACTGGCTGAGCATCTGATCGCGAGTGGCGAAGGGGCCTTCATTGACTTCGTAAAGTTCCAGCAGGGCGGCGGTCTGAAGGATCTGCTTGATGCGGGCGGGATCGTCAACGCCCGGCATCTGGATCAGGATCTCGGGGACAGTCTCGGCGGCACCACGCTGCTGAACGCTTGCTTCGGCAAGACCAAGGCCGTTGATGCGGCTCTCGATAGTGCGGATGGCGCTGGCAACAGTTTTCTTGCGCAGGTCGAGCGCAGCCGTTGTCTTGAGAGTCATCTTGTAGTCGGTGCTGGAGATGCTGGTAATGTTCCAGTCGGGGAAGCGTTCGTTGATGAGGCGGCGGAAATCACCAGTCTTGTTGATTGGGATGCCCTTGCCGGTGATCTCGATCTTGTCGGCATCGTCAATGGTGCCGGGTTCATTGCGGTCGAAGGTGCCATAGTCGATGGCCGCGGTCTTCAACTCGGTCTTGATACGGTCGATGAGCTGGTCGGCTTCTGCCTTGAATGCGTCCTGAACCTGAACCTGCAGCACCAACTGGCTGCCGCCCTTCAGGTCGAGACCCAGCTTAATGTTGTTATTGAAGTTGTCGACCAACTCCTTTTGATTCTTGGGAATCCCGACAATGCCGTAGAGACACACCAAGGTTACGCCCACAATCGACGCAATCTTGATCCACAAACTTCTATCCATTACGAAAACCTTCCTGCTTGAATTCCCACTCGCCATTCTTTGATGGCGCCGGTGAGCTAACTATTTCGTGTCTCCGCCTTCTGGCAGGATGACACTGGCAACACTTTGCCGTGCAAACCGCAGCTTGACGCCGTCGGGTTTGACACGGATCACGAGACTTTGATCCTCGCTGTTCATCGAAACAATCGTCCCGATAATTCCCCCGTTTGTGACTACCTCGTCTCCATTTTTCAAATTGCCAAGCATTTCTTTTAACTGCTTCCGCTGCCGTTGGGCAGGGAGCAGCACAAGAAAATACATGATTCCGAACATTGCCACGATGGGCAAGAATCCGAGCATCTGATTTGGAGAAGCCTGCAAAAACAGGGCTGGCATTGTCACGATTGGTATTCCGGGGTCTTCCTAAAAGATTCTACAGTCTTTTTCGATCATTCCGTGGATTCACGTTTTGCGCCGGAGCGCATCTCTGCTAAAAACTGTGGAAATCTCCCATCCAGAATACTACCCCGCATGGTGCGCATGATGTCAAGGTAATACCGTAAGTTGTGAATTGTGGCCAAAGTTGAAAAAAGAATCTCCTGGGCCAAGAACAAATGGCGAAGATAGGCCCTGGAGAAGTTTTTGCAGGCATAGCAGGAACAATTGGGATCGAGGGGTGAAGAGTCGTCTTTGAACCGGGCGTTCTTGATGATGATGCGGCCCTGGCTGGTGAAGAGGCACCCGTTGCGGGCGTTGCGGCTGGGCATCACGCAATCCATCATGTCTACGCCACGGGCCACGTATTCGGGCAATTCTTCGGGCAAACCGACACCCATAACATAGCGGGGCTTGTGGGCAGGGAGCATGGGGGCGACGACTTCGGTCATGGCGAGACTGTCGGGACGTGGCTCGCCTACGCTCAGGCCGCCGATGGCATAGCCGTATGCGTTAAGTTCCAGCAAGGATTCAGCTGAGGCGATGCGTAAGTCCTGGTACATTCCGCCTTGAACAATAGGAAAAAGTGCGTGGTTTTGTTCGGATTCAGCGCGGGGGCCACGGTAATGGTCGAAGGCTCGGCGGGCCCAGCGGGTGGTCATCTCCATGCTTTGGCGAGCGCGTTCGTAGGTGGCGGGGTATTCGGTGCACTCGTCAAGCACCATCATGATGTCGCTGCCGAGGGCGAGTTGGACGTCGACGGTGCTTTCTGGAGTGAAGACGTGGCGGTCTCCATTGAGGTGGCTCTGGAACTCAACGCCCTCTTCGCGGACTTTGCGAAGTTCGCTGAGGCTGAAGACCTGAAAGCCGCCGCTGTCGGTGAGGATGGCTCGGGGCCAGTTCATGAATTTGTGGAGGCCGCCGAGGGCTTTTACTGTTTCGTGGCCTGGACGGAGGAAAAGATGGTAGGTGTTGGAGAGGATGATAGGGGCGTCGATATCGTCTTCGAGATCGCGGGGCATGACGCCTTTGACGCTGGCCTGGGTGCCGACGGGCATGAAGATGGGGGTCGGGATTGTGCCGTGTGGGGTGTGGAGTTTGCCGGCGCGGGCTCCGGTGTCGGGGCAGACGGATTCAAGTTCAAATTGAAAGGGTTCCAACTTTATATGGTATCTGCCAGTGCTATCCTCACGCCATGCAGCCTATTGGTCGTTTTTCGTACCTGTTTTGCGGCGTGCTTCTGGTGGTGGTAAAGTTTGCGATTGACGCGCTGGTGGCGGGGTGGCTTGGCCGACCGTGGTCTGTGATGCTTTATTGGTCACCGTTGAACTTGAGTCTGTTCTCGCTGAATGGCGCTGAGCGAAATTTCGCATTGAGCCTTGCGGCGGTTTCGATTCCATTTACTGGTGCTGGGATTTGGCTCACAGTTCGCCGGCTGCGAACTTTGCGGCTGCAGCCCTGGCTGTCAATTCTTTTCTTCCTGCCGGTTGTGAATCTGATTTTTTTCGCTTTTTTGATAGCGACTCCCGAGTTTTTACTCGGGCCCAAGGCGGCAATACCGGGATGCAAGCCTGGTTTGCTTGAGGAGGATTCCCCGTTTACATTTTTCGCGTCGATCGGAGTAGCGGCCCTTTGCGCATGCCTCGCCAGTTGGCTTTGCATCAACGCCTTCTCGGCTTACGGATGGGGAGTGTTCTTTGGCGTACCGTTTGGGGTTGGCCTCCTCACCACTTTGCTCGTATCGATTCCAGCCGCTCGAAGCTTTGAATATTGCTTTTGGTCGTCCATCTTGGGCCTGGGGCTGGCCGGGCTAGGCTTGATCGCAATTGCTTTTGAGGGATTGAGTTGCCTGATCATGTGTGTTCCTCTGGCGCTCCCGCTAGCTGCGATTGGCGTGCTTGTTGGGCGAGAAATTGTTCGCCCCGGGCAGCAGCCGGTGGCCCGGCAGTCGATGATTGCGGCCTTGTCGATTCTGACTTTGTGCCCGCTTACAGCAGCGACAGAGAGCTACTGGAAGCCGCCGATGGAGGTGTTCTCAGTGGTGACGTCAGTTGAGATTGATGCAAGTCCTGAAGTGGTTTGGCCCAAAGTGATCGCCTTTCCGGAATTGCCGCCACCAACAGATCTTGTTTTTCAGTTTGGAATTGCCTATCCCATTCGAGCGCGCATTGAAGGCAGCGGGCCGGGAGCGGTGCGGTATTGCGAGTTCTCCACCGGGCCCTTTGTTGAACCGATCACCGAGTGGCAGCATGCACGGTTGCTGTCATTTAACGTCACCAGCAGCCCGGCGCCGATGGAAGAACTAAGCCCATACAAGATCCATCCGCCGCATCTGGACGGCTTTCTGCAATCCAAGCGTGGGCAGTTCCGGCTGATTCCTCTCGATGGCGGGCGGCGGACTCGTCTTGAGGGGACGACGTGGTACAGCCAGGCACTCTACCCGTCTGCCTACTGGCAAATCTGGACTGACGCGATCATCCACCGGATCCATCTGCGGGTGCTCCATCACATTCGTACTCTTTCAGAGCGCTCGGGCTAAACTGGAAGATTCAAGAGACTCCATGGCCCTCAGCCTTTTCAACACACTTTCCCTCAAGGTAGAAGAATTTACTCCGTCTGACGGGCGAACCGTCCGCATGTATTCGTGCGGGCCGACGGTCTACAACTACGCCCACATTGGCAATCTGCGTACTTTCACATTCAACGACACGCTGCGGCGCTGGCTGCGGTACCGCGGCTTTGTGCTCAACCATGTGATGAACATCACCGACGTTGAAGACAAGATCATTCGCAAGTCGATGGAGCTGGGCATTCCGATGTCGGAATACACGCTCAAGTACGAAAAGTTCTTTCTCGAAGACATGGATACGATGCGGCTGGAGAAGCCGGAGAAAATCGTCCGCGCCACCGAGCACATCCATGAAATGGTGGAACTGATCGAGCAGCTACAAACGAAAGGCTTCACCTACGATTCCGACGGCAGCGTTTATTACCGCATCAGCAAGTTTCCGGGCTACGGCAAGCTGTCGCATCATGATTTTTCTGGCATACAGGCCGGGGCTCGTGTCGATAACGACGAATACGACAAGGACGACGCGCGCGACTTCGTATTGTGGAAGGCTCGCAAGGGCCAAGAGCCGGCGTGGGATGCGCCGTTTGGCGCGGGCAGGCCTGGCTGGCATATCGAATGCTCGGCCATGGCGATGAAGTATCTGGGCGATACGCTGGACATCCATACCGGTGGCGTCGATCTTGCATTTCCGCATCATGAAAACGAAATTGCACAGTCGGAAGGGGCATCGGGCAAGCCCTTTGCACGCTTCTGGATTCACTGTGAACACCTGCATGTAGACATGCAGAAGATGTCGAAAAGCCTGGGCAATATCTTTACGCTGCGGGATCTGGTGGAGCTTGGCCATACGCCCGAGGCACTGCGTTTTGTGTTGATGAGTGTGCCTTATCGCAAGAAGCTGAACTTTACGCTTGAGTCGCTGCAAGGGGCGCAAACCTCAATCGACCGTCTGCGCAACTATAAGCTGCGGATTCAGACCGACAAGTTGGCTGAAGGCAGCAATGAGGCAGTGACGAAGCTGGCGGCTGAGGCTCTGGCCAAGTTTGAAGCATCGATGGATGATGACTTGAATACGGCGGAGGCTCTGGCGGCGGTGTTTGAATTTATTCGAGAGACGAATACGATGCTCGATCAGGGGCAGTTTTTCGAAGGTAACCGTGCGGCGGCGCTGGATCTGCTGGCCCGCTTTGATACCGTGTTCGACATTCTGGAAGTGAAGGTTGCAGCCGGAGGCATGGAAGACAGCGCAGTGGAGGCATTGATTGCCGAGCGGACAGCAGCCAAAAAGGCGAAGCAGTTTTCGCGTTCTGACGAGATTCGCAACCAGTTGCTCGAAGCCGGCATTGTGCTCGAAGACACCAAAGATGGAGTGCGCTGGAAGCGTAAGTAGACTTAGCGCCAAGCCATTCGAAGACCGATGCCAATCAAGACTGCACCGAAGACTCCATATCCGAGTACGGCACCCCAGCCCCAATCCTGGCGGCCATCGCGATTTGCCTTAAGCCCGGAGTATGCAACCAGGACAAGCATGATGCCGCAGCCGAGCAACAAAGCCGTATCAAACCAGGCACGACGCCGGAAGGCCCCCTGCACTCTCATCACGGCAACGATGAGGGAGGCAGTGGATACGAGTAGTTGTGCCCAGATGGGTGCTCTCCAATTCAATAGGCCACGCACAGCAAATTTCCTCTGCGAGTAAACGACAATGAAAATCCATTCTAAGGCCGTCCATGCGGGCGACCGCAAGCGCAAAACCGGAACACCGATTCCTGTAGTAACTCCGATTCATACGGCAGCCAGTTTTTTCTACGATTCACTGGAGTCGATCGACAAGGTATTTGCCGGGGAGATGCATGGCTATGCGTATTCGCGTTATGACAACCCGTCCAACGCTGCGCTTGAAGAACTGGTGAGCAGCCTTGAATCAGCTCATGGCACGCTGGCAACGGCATCCGGCATGAGCGCGTTGCAGATTGCAATTACTGCCGCCCTGACAGACAGGCGCAAGCATGTGCTGGCCGCCAACGCTTTATACGGCGCCACGGTGAAGTTGTTGCACCAGGTTTTTGAACCCTTTGGGACCACCAGCAGTTTTGTCGATATCTGCGATCTCGATGCGATTCAGAAGTCGATTGCAGCTGAGAAGCCTGGCGTCATTTTGATGGAGACGATCTCGAACCCGCTGCTGCGTATCGGAGAAATCGACAAGATCGCACAGATGGCTCGCGACGCCGGAGCATGCCTGATTGTGGACAACACGTTTGCCACTCCAGCACTGGTTCGACCGCTTGAGCTTGGGGCAAACATCTCGTTGAGCAGCGCGACCAAGTATCTGTCGGGACACGGCGATGTGATTGGCGGCCTGGTTAGCTGTGACGAAGAACACTTTGAGCCAGTCAGAGCGCTCTCGCGGATCTATGGGCCAATCCTTGGGCCGTTTGAGTGCTACCTGACCATGCGTGGAATCAAGACTTTCCCATTGCGTTTTGATCGCCAGAATCAGAATGCGATTCGAGTTGCAGCGTATCTTTCGAAACACCCGGGGGTGGAAGCAGTTTATTTCCCGGGCCTGGCCAATCACCCGGATCAAGCTACGACCGCGCGGTTGCTTCCAGCTGACCAATTTGGGGCGATCGTATCGTTTGAAATTGAGGGTGCCGACAAACAAGGCATCTTTAAATTCTTCGACCGGTTGAAGATGATTGTGCCCGCGACAAGCCTTGGGGACGTGCATACGATGGCGCTCTATCCCGCGATTGCATCGCATCGAGACATTCCGCCCAAGCAGAGGGCCCGGCTTGGTATTCGTGACAACCTGGTTCGGTTATCCGTTGGCATCGAGGATATCGAAGACATCCTTGCCGATCTCGATCAAGCTCTTGAGTTGAGCTAGGTTACTATAGGCGAGAATGGCCATCTACGCCTCAACAGTTTTCCTTAGCGCATTTCTTCTTTTTCTGGTTCAGCCACTGATCGCAAAATTGATCCTGCCCTGGTTTGGGGGATCTGCCGTGGTCTGGAACACTTGCATGTTGTTCTTTCAAATCTTGCTGCTGGCCGGATACGGCTACGCCCACTGGACAATTCAAAGACTGAGCCCCAAAGCCCAGTTTCGTCTGCATTCGATACTGCTGGCGCTTGCCGTCATACTGACTCCGGCATTGCCCCCGGAATGGTTGAAGCCGGGCGGTGAATCGGCACCAATTTTTCCCATTCTTGCAGTGCTGATGGTAACCATCGGGCTGCCTTACTTTCTGCTATCTTCGACGAGTCCGCTGCTTCAAGCATGGTATTCGAGGGTGCACAATGCAGCACCGCCATACCGGCTCTTTGCGCTCTCCAACCTTGCGAGCCTCCTGGCACTTCTGGCATATCCGATTGCAATTGAACCCTATCTGCCAGCGGGGTACCAGGCCTATACATGGCACGCAGCCTTTGCGGCTTTTGGGCTTTTTTGCGCCTATACGGCGTGGCGCGCGTCTGCGGCGATGCCATCTGAAGTAGTTCAGACAGAAGAGTCTGAAGAAATTCCGGCGCCGCCGGCAAAAAAAGATTACCTTCTTTGGATTACGCTGGCCTCGCTGCCGACGATGCTCTTCCTCGCCTTCACTAGCCATCTGGTTCAAAACGTCGCCTCAATCCCGTTCTTGTGGGTTGTGCCGCTTTCGATGTACCTGCTGAGTTTTATTCTGGTTTTCGATTCAGACCGGATCTATCGCCCGATGATTTTCCGGATTGCGACTCCAGTCATTTTGGTTGGTTTGCTCTATGGAATCTACCTGACGGACTCCGACACAAAACTGCACTATCAGCTCGCCGCAGCTTCATTTTCGTTGCTGGTGTTCTGTACTTTTTGCCACGGAGAACTTGCCGCTCGCAAGCCACACCCCCGCTATCTGACGATGTTCTTCCTAATGATGTCTGTCGGTGGGGCCATCGGCGGCTTCCTGATTTCTATCGCGGCACCGATGCTACTGCCCGGTTACTTTGAGCTTTACATTGCGCTGTGTCTTTTTGCGTTTGCTGCGCTTATGATGCTCTACCGCGAGCATTGGTCGACGGACATCCTGTGGACGGCTGCCGCTGTGGCAACCGTGGTGCTGGCTTATACCGAAATTCGGGCTGTAACCGATGGCAGCCGCCTGATGGTTCGTAATTTTTACGGGTCTCTTCGGGTTCAGGATTCCACCTCCGGCACCGACAAAGAAACCTGGACTCGCACCCTGATTCACGGCACGATCAACCACGGGCTGCAGTTTTTGAGCGACGAGAGAGCGCAACTGCCTACCACTTACTACGGGCCCAATTCAGGAGTTGGTCTCGCTATCGCCAACACGTGGAAGATGAACCATCGCGTTGGGTTAATCGGCCTCGGAACGGGCACGCTAAGTTCTTATGCACGCAAGGGTGATTACTATCGCATCTACGAAATCAATCCGCTGGTGCTTGATATTGCGCGAACCAACTTCCGCTTTCTTAGTGGCTGCCGGGGCACCTGCGATATCGTTCTTGGCGATGCGCGGGTCTCGCTCGAACGAGACCCAGTACAAAACTTTGATGTGCTTGCCGTAGATGCCTTTTCGGGCGATTCGATCCCAGTGCATTTGCTCACCAAGGAAGCCTTCCAGCTTTACTTCCGTCATTTGAATGGCCCTAATGGTGTGCTTGCGGTGCACGTCTCCAACAAGCACTTGCGGCTTGGCCCGGTGGTGGAACGTATCGCCACGAGCCTTGGTTTGAAGACGCTCGAGATCACGAATGAAGAGATCGACGAAGCGCAGGTGTTTTCTTCCGATTGGGTACTGGTGTACCGCCCGGAAGCTGGTATTGCCAACATCCCTCTGGTGACCTCCGCGGGGGAGAAGGTTGCGTCCCGGCCTGAGCTCAGAACCTGGACCGACGACTACTCGAACCTCTTCCAGATCTGGAAGAACGACTAGTCCCGTCAAATCACCCTGTTGACAATGCAGAGATTTATTGGCAATATACTTTGCATGACAAAGTACTCTTCATGGAATCATTATTTCCATCACAATAACTGGTCTGCACCCGATCTCTGCCCTCCGGGAGATGCCACTCTCAGCGCTCAGGAACGCGAGATGATTGCGATGTCACTTCAGCAATTTCAGCTTGGGGAAGGCTCAGATGGGCTGGGGTTGCTGCGCCGGGCTAACGAGTTCAGCGGCCGGAACGACGTCCGTTCCCTGCCCGAGGCGATGCAGCGATTTGTCCGGGAGGAACAGCGGCACTCGGCCGTACTGGGGCTGTTTCTGGATCGCGAATCGATTCCCCGGCTGCATCATCACTGGGCCGATCATCTGTTTCGGCGGATACGCAATTTGGCTGGCTTTGAGTTGATGCTCACCGTGTTGGTGACAGCCGAGTTCATCGCAATCCCCTATTACTCTGCAATTCACGATGCGACGAAATCGGAATGCTTGCGCCGGATCGCAAAGCGGATCCTAAACGATGAGGCGCAACATCTGGAGTTTCAGGCTGACAATCTGGCGCTGTGCGCTGCCCGCCGGGGCGATCTGGGGCGATTTGGGACCATTGCATTTCACTGGGTGGTGCTGAGTCTTGCGGCTGCGCTGGTCTACTCGATGCACACGCGTCTGTTCAAGGCGGCAGGCTTCAGTCCACTGCGTTTCTGGTCGATGGCCTTTGACGCCCACAAGGCTGTCTTTCACAAATTGACTCAGGGGAGCCGTCCGGAGAGTGAGCCAGTTGGAGCATATCTGCGATAATTTCAGTTTGGTTTCAACTACGACATTATGGATGGCGACCCGGTGTCTGATCATTGGTGTGATTGTGGCTCTCGAGTTGTGTGCGCAGAAGCCTCCAGAAGTAAAGGTGCCCGAGGAGGCCGTAGCCCCGGCGAACATACTGGGGAAGGTAAATGCTCAGGCGGGAGAGGCCCGGCGCAACGAAAATGTCTTCATCACGGCTCTGGATAACAATGCGCAGAAGGAGTCTAACGTTCGGTTGGGGATGACGGCAACGGCGATTACCGAATTCACAGCGGCATCAAGGTTCTTTGGAGCGGAATTCGGGTTATCGCCGAGCAATGCAATGCATCTGGGTGCTGTCAGAGCGCGGAGAGATCTTCATGGCAACCTGAATTGGGCACACGCAAATTCCGTTCTGGCTGCGAGGAGTTTCTTCCAAGTTGGGGCTGTCCTGCCTGCAAGGGAAAACACATTTGGGGCCCGATTGACGCTACCTTTGTGGCGCAATTCCTTTCTAAGTATTGAAGGGGCACACGACGCAAAGCGTGGCTTTGTGAATGGCAACATTCTGGTGCCGCGGCTGGAGGAGCGAAGCTGCCTGTCGACTGATCCGAGAATTTGCGCGATCATCAACCGCTTCTTCCAGGCCTATCCGAATCAGGCACCCAATCGTCCCGATATCGAAACGCGAGCGCTCAATACGAATGCACCGCAGAAGATTGATACCACTACGTCGAGTGCAAGATTAGACCAGGTCCTCGGCAAGCATCGATTTTCAGCGCGGCACAGCTGGACCAATCAACATGTCGACGCATTTCAGCTCATTGCCGGACAGAACCCGGACACAACAACAAAATCGCACGATGCACGGCTGACCTGGACTTACGTCAAAAGTGCCCGAACCAATCTGGATGTGACGGGAGGATTTCAGCGGAACCGCACGTTGTTAGTGCCTGAGCCTAATGCTGTAGGGCCACAAGTGCAGATTGGAACGGCCTTTGACAAGCTGGGCCCAGGATCATCGATCCCCGTGGATCGTGTGCAGAATCGCTTCCAGACCGGAACGCGGGTGCAGCATCAATTCTCCACCCACACTTTGTCTGCCGGGGGTGAGTTTGCCCGGCTGCAATTTAACGGACAGGAGGCATCCTCTAACCGTGGCAACATTTACTTCCGGAATGATTTTGGTCGCGATGCCATAACGAACTTCCGTCTCGGTGTGGTGAATCGCTATTCGTTTGCAGTGGGCGAATTGTCGCGGGGCTTTCGGCGTAATGACTGGAACTGGTTTGTGCAGGATGTTTGGAAGGCATCAAAGAGCCTTACTATCAGTGCAGGGCTGCGCTTCCAGCCGCAGAGACCCATCCGCGAGGTGAACCGGTTGACGGAAATCCCTTTCAATTGCGACTGCAATAACTATGGCCCGAACTTCGGACTTGCCTGGCGGATGCCTAAGCATCTGGGCATTTTTCGAGCGTCCTATTCCACTCAGTATGGCGACATTTTCCCGGCCACATTGCAACAGCTCCGCTGGAATCCTCCGGGATTCCAGAAGATCGAAAATCAGGCACCACCGTTGCTCGATCTGCTGGCCGGCACTGTAATCAACCCTGGTGCTCGCGCTATTGTCTTCTACTATCCGCGAGACTTGCAGACACCCTATGCACACCAGTACAGTGCCACATGGCAACTGCCAACGCCCGCCAAATGGGGCCGGCTGGAAGCGGCGTACGTGGGCAGCCGAACCTGGAAGCTGCTCTACATGCAGTACTTCAACCGCGCAGTGGTTGTGCCCGGGATTGCACAGACAACAGCGACGATCAACACGAGACGCCCCGACAATCGCTACTTCGACCACCGGGAGATCACAAACACGGCAAGAGCGTATTATGATGCCGGGAAGATTTCCTACACGCTTGCGAACAAGAACGGCTTGACGATCGACGCGGCATACTGGTTCTCGAAGGCGATCGATACCGGGGCTACTTTCGTAAATATCGCTGCGGGTGATGACGCCAGCCAAGGCCATGCCCAAGTGGCAAATGACATCAATAGCGATCTGCGGGGATTGAGCAATTTCCACCAGACCCATGCATTGCTGAGCCGGGTCTCCTACCAGTTGGCACATCGCCGGGTGTGGTTGAGAGATTGGCGTATGTCTGGAGTTTTTGTGGCCAAATCGGGAACGCCTTTTTCAGTGATCACGGGATCGGATGCACCCGGCTATGGAAATGTAGACGGGGTGGGCGGCGATCGCCCGAATCTAGTGGACACGGCGATTCTTGGGAAGTCGATTTCACATCCCGATCTTGCTCCGAAAATCCTGACCCGGGAGTCTTTCGCGTTTATTGAGCCCACGGCGGCTCGTGGAAACCTTGGCATGAACACGTTTCGACGTGCCGGATTCCGGAATCTCAACCTTTCAGCAGAACGACGATTTACGATCCGTCAGGACCGCGCCGTCTCCTTCAGAGCCGAATCGATCAACGCCACCAACACTCCGCAGTTTGCAGAGCCGGTGTGGGATCTGTCGAACCCTGCCTTTGGAAAGATCACTAACACGTTGAACGACGGACGTACTTTGCGCTTCTCGCTCAGCCTTGAGTTTTGATCCGCCGCAAAACCGTTCACAGGTATTTTGACTTTTTCTCAAGTCTGGCAAATTCCTTTTTATCAACGACTTGAGATACTTTAGCGCTCCTATCTGTTCTGATTTCTCCGCTAACCCTCACTAAGATCGACTTCGAGTAATGGTCTCGCAAACGAGCGTCGCTGGTTGTGCGTGATTCATGAGGAAGAACGGATTTACTATGGTCTGGAATTCGATTCAAGGAGCGTCGATTCGCTCCCTTTGTTTTTTGCTTGCCTTGTTTTTCGCCACCGGCGAGATTGGCAGAACCCAGCCAGTTCTGACGAAGATTCAGGATATGGTTTATTTGGCTGACGGGTCCCGGTTTAACGGCCTCGCCTTCATTGACTGGAAGAGCTTTGATACCGCCAATGGCTCAGTGATTGGAAGAAATAGTAAGGTGGTTCGTATTGTCGACGGCCTGCTACAAGTTCAGTTGGCACCCACTACAAACACCAACAACACTTACTACTCGGTAAAGTATTCAAGTGCCGGGCGAGTTTTGTTTACTGAAGTTTGGGCGGTATCGCCAAGTTCGGCGACGCTCAAAATCCGCGATGTAAGGGCTATTTTGTTGCCTGGTGGCTTTGTTTCTGCCCCGGGTAATTCCGGTGGAGGAAATTCTGGCGGAGGTGGCGTTATCGGAGAAAACGGTACTGGCGCATTTGTCGATCTTGAAACTCCGACGGGCCTGATCAATGGATCCAACCTGGTGTTTACACTGGCGTCCACGCCCAGCCCACTGTCAAGCCTGGAGCTGTATCGGAATGGACTAAGGCTGAGTGTGGCGGACGATTACACTCTCGCTGGCAACACAATCACGTTCGTTAGCGGTGCACAGCCGCAAACTGGAGACCTACTGCGAGCCACATACCGGACAGGTATTTTCGGAACCGCGCCGCACAACCTGTTGAGCGATTTGCACACAGATACATTTGCTGAAACTGTGGTGCGCGGTGATCTTCTGGTGGGACAAGGAACCACAACCAGATGGATGCGGCTGCCGCTTGGAGCGGCCAACCGTTGTCTGACCTCGAATGGTCAGGATGCTGTTTGGAACGCTTGTCTGTTCACAGGATTCACAACCGGGGCAATACCCTTTGTAAACTCGAGTTCGATTCTGACGCAAGACTCTGCATCGTTCTTTTGGGATGCAACGAACAAGCGTCTTGGACTCGGAACTGGCAGCCCTGCGGCGAACCTGACGATACGAGCCTCGGGATCGCAAGGAAGCACCGATCTCACACGTTGGGTGAATGCGGCCGGGTCGACACTAGCCAGCGTTAGCAGTGCCGGCACGCTTGCTGTTCAGAAGATGAACGTGTCGTCGAATGCGCAATTTGCGGCACTCAATGATTCCGGCTTCGGAGCAGATCCTCAATTCCCGGCCAGTGGCGATTTCTGGTTTAACAACTCGCAACGAGCACGCAAGACATTTGAGGCAGGGCAGGTGCATCCGATCACGCAGGTTTTATGCAGCGTAGGAGGAGGAGCTACCTCCTCAACCACCAACGTGGTTGTGGGGTCTTGTTCCATCCCACAAACATTCTTTGACTCGGGTGACCGTATCGAAATCTCTCTTAACTTCGAACATTCGGGCTCAGCGAGCGCGTTCATCACCGAGATGTTTATCGGCTCTACTTCGGTATTCAGCCGCCAGTTTGACTCGACAGATACTCTGGCCTTTGTGCGAGGTTCCGGTGGTTACTACCCGACCGGAGTCGCATTTGGCAACCACAGCTTCGGAACAGCGGGCGCGAGTGCAGGAAGTGCCATGGCTGGCCAGGCCAGCAACGTAACGTTAACCCCAACCACAGCTACTCAAATCACATTCAGCGCCCGGCTGGCAACAGCAAGCTCAGATGTGGTGACCCTTCGCAACTATACTGTGGTGCGCTTTCCGGCGCAGTTCAACCCTTAGGCTCTCCAGAGAGGCTTTCATAACCTCATCCCTTTCTTCCTCTCGGGAAAGAAAAGGGGCGGAACAGCAATGCGCTGTTCCGCCCCTTTTTCATTGGGATTGAGCTGCTCTTTAGAAGAAGAAGCGCAGGCCACCCTGCAACTGGCGGGGATTGCCAAGCTGGGCGTTCTGGCGGTTGTAGCTGCCGTCTGCATTGCGCAAGCGCATGAAGTCGGCGGCAACTGGTGCCGTTGTGCCATTAGCGGAGAAGCCGTTTCCATAGATGGAAGTGGTTCCCCCCAGAACAACGTTGTCGCGGTTCAGCATGTTGAAGGCTTCCACCGAGAACTGTACCTTGTAGCGCTCCTTGAAGTTGAAGCTCTTGATGATGCGCATGTCGGTGGTGCTGAAGCCCAGGTTGCGGAAGTAGTTGCGTGGAAAGGGATCGCCAGGAGAACGGAAGGGTCGATCGTTGTTGTTTCCGTCGCGGTTCAGATCTGAACCAGCGCGCGGGTTGATCGGCGTGCCCGTACGAGCGCGGAAGATGCCTGAGAGCTCAAAGCCCCAGGGCAGTGAGTAGACGGCATTGCCGGTGAAGTTGTGGCGGATGTCGAGCGAGCTGTAATAGTATTCGCTCTTCAGATTGAAGCTGTCCATGTAGTCGAAACCACCAGCGCTGCGTTCGCTATCGTCGTCTGAGAAGTTCTGAGCAACAGTGTAGAAGCCCTGGAACTGCAGCTTCTTGGTACGATACTGAGCCTGAAAGGTGACAGCGCGGTACATTGAACGGGCCGAAGATTCGCGGATGGTGAGGGAACCGACAGTCGGGACAGGACGCAGAATACCTCCACCTACAATCCCGTAATCAGGACGGAGGCTTTGGTCGCCTGTGCGAAAGGTCGGGGAAGGAAGGTTGTAATCGCGGTTGCGATTCAGATGCACGGTGTTGACGTAATTAAACTGGATGCCAGCAGTGAAGTTCTTGAACCATTCGGTTTCGGTCCCGAGGCCCATCTGGAAGGAGCGGGGGTTCTGGAAGTTTGGCGCAGTTGTGGTCAAGCCGACACCAACGAACGGGTCGCGAGCGGTGGCACCAACAGAGATCGCAGCGGCGCGCTGAACGATTTCGAGAGGAATGACAGGCAGCGCGGTGAGCGGAGTGCGATTGAGGTCAACCCCGGCTTCGAGGAAGCTCTGGTAAGCAGTCTTGATCGTCCCGGGACCACCGACGCTGAGTGAAACGTTGCCCGGAGGGTTGCGGAAGTTTGCAGTTGGGTCGGCGAAGGTAAGTAGTGGGGTAGCCGCATAGAAGATGCCGGTATGACCACGAACTACGGTTCGGAACTGATCGGTAAACGGAGTCCAGGCGAATCCGAATCTCGGCGCAATCTGGTTCATGTTGTTATTGATCTTGCGCGGGCTGGCAATGCCACCGATGGGGAAACGGACGCCTTCAACACGCGCGAGCACGGTTGCGTTATTGGCTACCACTTCCGGGTTGACTTGACCTTCCCAGCGAAGGCCGAAATCGAGAGTGAGCTTATTGGTTGCGCGGAAGCTATCCTGCACGAAAGCCGCAATCTGCTTGGCCGAGAAGGCAGCCTGAAGGTTGCCAATCTGACGGCTATAGGTAACGTTGGCATTGTCGAAGCGGTTGCCACCGTTGGCACCGTTGCCGCCAGCAATGTCGAGCACTGCAGCGGGAACACCGTTAACGTTGAAATTTCCGAACTGGTTGAAGCCGAAGGCCTGTGCAGTAGGGAGGAAGCTAAAGTCGAAGCCGGCTTTCATGCTGTGCTTGCTTTTCAGAATTGTGACTGAGTCGGTGATCTGCCAGCGCTTGTCCGATTGAACTGTAGGGAGGAAAGAACGGGCTCCGAAGGTTGATACGTTCTGGAGGTTCACACCAGGATTTGTCGAGTTCGCCGTGCGCGGTCGCTCTTCATAAGAACCTGAGAACTTCAAGTCGTTTACAACTGAAGGGGAAAAAATGTGGGTGTACTGCAGGCCGCCGTTGTGGATGCGGTCCAGTTCGTTGCCTTCGTTTTCTTCAGGGTTGTTAGTAACGGGGTTGACGGCTGCACCAACGGTGACGGCGTTCTTTTCTACGGAATCGCTAAAGCTGTAGCGCATGGTGAGCTTGTGGCCACCAGCAAAGGAGTAGTCGGTTTTAGCGGTTACAGCACTGGCACGGTTGGTTTGTTGGAAGGACCGCTCAAAGCTGCGAAGCAGGCTGACGGCTTCGGTGTTGCGAGCCGTTACAGGCACGCCAGTAAGAGAAGGAATCACTACCTGACGGGGAGTAGTGGAGCGTTGGCTTTCTGCCGCGACAAACCAGAAGAGCTTGTTCTTCTTGATCGGGCCACCAATTCCGCCGCCAAACTGCTGCAGGGTTTCGGAAGGACGGATCAGAACTACTGGGTTGAATTCGCTTAGAGCACGGTGGCGAATCTGGTAGAAGCCTTCGCCGTGGATTTCGTTGTTACCAGACTTGGTGATGGTGTTCATAACGCCGCCGGTGGAGCGGCCATATTCGGCGGAGTAGCCGGTTGCGAGAACCTGAAATTCAGCGATGGCGCTTTGTGGGACGGTGATGATGCTGGTGGAGCGTTCGCCGCCACGGATGCCGCCGAAGAAGGGCTGATTGTAGTCAGCACCATCGAGCATGATGTTGGAATTAATGCCGCGCTGGCCGGCGAAAGAAATCTGGTTGCGGGATTGGCCTTCGACGACTGCCGTTGGCGTTAGCAGGACGAAGTCCTGAAAGCGACGGCCGTTGATCGGCAAATTCGTAATTGCAATGCTGTTGACCAGCGCGCTTGCTACAGGCACAGCGTCCTGAAGCAACGTTTCACCGACGTCAACTGTGGTGCTGGTGGATTGGACAGCCATCTGCACATTCACTGTGATGGTGGAACCGACGTTAAGCACAAGCCCACTGATTTTGTTTTCAGCAAAGCCCGTGGTGGTGGTGGTGATTTCGTAGGTGCCTGGATCCATCAACACAGCGCGGTAAGTGCCTGTAGAAGTGGTGGTCAGCTCACGGGTGGTGCCCGTTCCAACATTTCGGAGAACGAGTTTAGCGCCGGCAATTACTGCCGCGTTGGGGTCGGTGACGGTGCCGATGATCTGGCCTTTATTGGCAGATCGGAAGAGC
>JALHNH010000025.1 GCA_022843625.1 Bryobacter sp.
CGTGCCCAGGTGCTGATCACTATGGCTGTGAAGAGCTTCCGCGAAGGCAAGACGATGTACTTCGACGAGAAGACCTGGAAGGTTTCCGACAAGCCCTTCAAGGCTTAATGCTACTGCGCCGCAAGGTATGCAGGCCCCGCCCCACAGGGCGGGGCTTTTCCGTCTCCCCCCATGATTTACCCATGATTTACCGCCTTGAAATCGAGAACTTCGCTTCCTTCCGGGATGCTCAGGTGCTCGACCTGCACTTCCATGCCAGCCTTCCCCCGGATCCACGTATATACGCCGAGTTGTTCCCTGGTGCCGGTGCTTACATTCCCAAAGTGGTGAGCGTCTTTGGCGCGAATGCTTCGGGCAAGACAAACATCCTGCTTGCGTTGGAATTCGCACTCAAGGTGGCGGCCCGCCGCGAAAATTCACCCTCCGCCTGCTTCCCCTTCAACAGCCCGGACACCTTCCACGAGCCCACCCGTCTGGCCATTGAGTTTTCTGCTCCCATCCCAGACTCCAACCAGTTTGCCCTATTCCGATATCTGCTCATCGTGGAGGCGGCCACCCGGTCAGGGCTTATCATCAAGCACGAATCCCTCCGGCACAAGCCCGATGGCCGAGGGCACTGGCAGCGCCTCGAAAACTTCTCCACCGATTGGGCCCAACGCGTCGCCCTGCGCAGCCCGCTGCTTGGCCACGCCCCTGACCAACTTGTCCACCAGATCCTGTCGAGTGAGCCCGATTCCCTGCTCCAGCTCAATCGCCAGCTTCCCCGCTTTTGCCTGGGCGTTGAGAGGATGTCTTACCAATACACGCCACAGGGTCCGCAGGCTCGATTCGCGCATCAGGGGATGAAGCAGGAAATCCCCTGGAGCCTTGAAAGCGGTGGCACCCGTGCCTTTGTGCGCGCCTTTCCGTTTCTCAATGCTGCGCTCCGTCAAGGTTCTCTTTGCGCCTTGGATGATCTTGATGCCACGCTTCACCCCTTGCTGGTCCCAAAACTGCTTGACTGGTTTTATACGCCTGAATCCGGCCATCCAACAGGCTCTCAGCTTTGGTTCACCACGCACAGCACGATCCTGCTTGAAGAGCTGACCCGGGATCAGGTGATCCTTTGCAACAAAGATTCACAAGGCTGCAGTACCATCACGCAGCTTAGAAACACGAAGGCCCGCCAGCGCGACAACCTGTTTCGCAAGTACCTCGCTGGCGATTACGGGGGAGTACCGGATTGAGTTCCAGCCAGGATAGAAAACGCCCCGCCGGCCTTAAGCCTTCGGGGCGTCTCACTAGTCGATCTTTATTCTCCGTCCTGGAGTTCAAGCCACAAGGGAGGACCGATTCCAAATTGGACCAAGTGTCCTTGGATTGCGCTCAGGGGCGGCCACGAATCCAGGCAATGCCACCGAGCCCAGTGATTAGCAGCGCCATGGAAGACGGCTCCGGAATACTGTCGCCCGAGCTATCGGCTACACCCAATGCACCAATGGTGAAGGCGCGGTAACCTTCCAAGGCGTCATCCTGAAAGGTCAGTGATAACCAGTAGGGCGCTGGCGACAGCGGTGCAGCATCAACTTTGGTCCAAACTATCAGGGAAAGAGACCGTTCACACATTGCGGAACAGTAGTCATTTTCAGCGTGTCGAGTGCAGCTTTTGCACTTTCCTTGCAGTTAATAAACAAGACAGACCACCTGCCAATAACCACACGCTATTGCCCTCTGGCACGCTCGTATCGACTGCTACAACCGAAACGCTATCGATCACCGGGCCCCAGAACCCAGCTCCATTGAGTGAAGAAAATGAAACAGTGCTGGTTGCGCTCACCGCATTGAATAGCAATGAGTATTCAGTCCATACCATTGCGAACTGTGGCGAACTGGTCAAGATGATGTCAAGATCAAGTCCGCTTCCTAAGCTCGCTCGCATCGATCTTGTACCCAGCCCGGAAACCGTCGGGGCTGCGGCGAAAAACCTCAGTAAATAAGTCGACCCGATGACGCTGCTAAACGATTGTTGCAACACGCCTGTGCCCGACGTTCCACCATTGAGGTTCAGATCCACCGCACGGGTCCCATCGTGCATCGGGCCAAACTCGACGTTGTTGTGCCAGTCTACGGCGACTCCCAGCACGCTCCAACCCGTCAAATTCGTCTGTCCCGCCGCTACTCGAGTAAAACTACTACCCGTAAAGGTTCCGGTTTCAAAACTCCCATTTGTGATTAGATTTGCCGCAGCGACTGAGGAGCAAAGCAGAAGCAAACCAAGAAATCTGTTCATATCATTTCACCTTAAAAGTATTCTGATCGGCCAGAGCAGACCCCGAAAGAGGGGACGGAAGCCGCCGACACCAACCGGAGGCACAGAGAAAAGCAGCACCCACAAAAAGAGAAGCGAAGCCGCTTACCAAATGAGGACAGAGTTTTTTACGAAATCTGATTAAAAACTCCGAGCGCGGTGCACTCCGGCTGGCTAAGATGTTTCGACCTTGAAGTGTTTACGCGAAGGCTCGCAAATAGAGCTCGGTTACAGGGAAATAGTCGCTTGATAATCTGTATCCATGCACTCATTTTTAGCGGTAACTCTGCTTCTGTTTGCCTGTGTTTGCCACGCCGCAGGTGCGAACAGTCAGGAGGAGACAATGCAGCGCATTCGGGACCTGGAAGATCGACTGGCCAGGGCGGAAGCGCTGATCCAGCAGTTGATGACACGCGCGGGAGCGCCGCCGGTCGTTGAGAGTGCGGCAAATATCGTGGCACCGGTGGCAGCGCCGGAAGTGAGCCGATCAGAACGTCAAACGATGACCGGTGAGCGTGGCATGCCGCAGGAGTTGCTCCCCAACCTCGGATTGATCGGAGCGTCCAGCAGTTTCTCAGCCGGAATTCATAGCGGGCCTTATTCGAGTGGCCGGGGTACTTACTTGAGCGGAGGGGTATCTTTGCCTTTGATGAAGGCGCCTGGGGGGCAGTTACTTTACGATTTTTCCGCCGGACTCAGCAGAAGCGATAGTCCACTAACGATTACATCGAATGTAGCCCAAGTGGCCAACCTGGCTGTACTGGGCCCGGGGCAACTCACCGATGCATTGCAGGGCACCGGTGCTGCGCCTTTCCCGGTGCAGGTTTCCAGCCGCTCCAAAGTCGATGTTTTGCAGGTGATTCCTTTTGGATTGAAGTACCAAAACGCAAGCCTGAGCCGCTGGCGATTGCGGCCTTATGTCGTAATGGGCTTTGGTCTTTTTGTGACCATCAGCAATCAAACCACGCTTACCGGTCTGCGCAATGCCCCCGCGCTGAATGCGCTCTTCGGAAACGGTGCGCCTTTTGGCGGAGCGCTGATTGGAGGACAGATCGCAGCAGCCAAAGAGTTGACAGCGCTTGGATTGCCCTCGGGGCAAGGGGGCATCTCGCCGGGCTTCCAGACTGGCGGTGGCATTGAGTGGCGCGTCAAGCCCCGGTTGTCCTGGGGACTGGACATGCGCTGGAACAAGCTTGGCAATGGCGCCAACTTTTTCACGATTGCCCCCAGAGGATCATTCCATTTCTAAAAGCTAGATGGCACCAAAGAGCAATTTGTGTCCACGGGCAACCACACTCCCACCTGGGGGCTCGTCGGTAATAGCAAAACCAGTGGCGTCGATGAGTGCCGGTGTTGGCGGAGACTGCAAGAAGCCACGCCCCTGAGCATCTATTTTCATCAAGCCACCACTGACGATCGAAGGTGAGCCCTTACGCAGGATCCAGAGCTGATAACATTTTTGATCTGGCAGTTTGGGTAGATCGTGTGCCAACACAAGGAGCCCCCCCTGCCGGGAATACAGGGCGCGGGCCGAAGAATTTTGAGAGGCGCGGTCTACACTGGCCAACTCGACTTGCTTCATTCCGTTCGATTCTATGGTGCGAAAGGCGTTGCGATAGTCTTCGAGCACTTTCTTTTGGACAGCAGCGTCTATCTCAAGACCTGCGACGCGGGCATTCACCTGCTCCAGCCTCTTGTCTCTAGCCTGTTGAAGCTCAGCCAATTGCTTCTGTTGAGCTTGATTGAGAGCCTCGAGTTGTTGAAGCCGTTCCCGATAAAGGTTCAGTTGCCTGTCTTTCTCCGGGTCTTCTACTTTCACCACGATTGGTTCAGGTTGTGGAACAGGAACGAGAGGCTTGACAGAAACGGCAACTTCTACTGGCTTAGGTTTGGCCAGGTTTTGTTCCAGCTCATGAATGCGCTTCTGCAGATTTGGATTGGGGTCGACAACGCGGGTTGTCTCGATTCGCTCGGGAATGGGAACGGAAACCGTTATCGGGGCAGGCCGATTGAAGCCCATCCATGCGGCAAAAGCAAAGCTTGCGGCTGCAAGCAGCCAGGGAGCAAAAGAAGTGCGACGGGGTACAGGCATTGCCACTACTTTGGTCTTGCCTACATAGCTGGCAAGTTTGTCTTCTACCAATTGGCTGGGGGCTTGCCCAGGCAGGCTGGCGCCCAGGGCCAATGCGGCGGATTGTGATTTTGCAAACAAGGTCTCACACTCGGGGCAACCTGTGCGCAAGTGAGTTACGAGGGGTGCGGCAGCCTGGGGCGTTAAAGCACCAAGCGCCAGGCCATCCCAATCCGAATTCTGCATCTGGCAATTCAAATTCATTTCGACTGCAACAATCCGAGACTCATTGCATGCTTGAGTTTTTGCATGCCGAGGCGGATTCGAGTCTTAACAGTACCGAGAGATTCTCCCAGAGCTTCAGCCAATTCAGGATGAGTTAGCCCTTCGAAATAGGAAAGTTCCAAAACCCGTTTTTGTTCTTCGGGCAAGGTTTCCAGTATCTGGCGCACCGAATGGATGGTTTCTGCGTCCAAACGGTGTTCTGTCAGTGACGCAAGTTCAACCTGAGTCTCTACATCAGGGTATACGTAGAAACTGGCCCTCCGGGATTCTTTTCGCTTATGATCAAGCGAAATATTTCTTGCGACCGTTAATAGCCAAGGCAAAAGTTCGCCCTTGGAGGAGTCGAATTTTTCAGGATGATCCCAAAGTTTCTGGAACAGATCCTGCAAGACCTCTTCTGCAGCGGGGCGGTCCTGAAGGATTCGCAGGACCAAAGCAAAGACGCGCAAGCGGTAGCGGCGG
Source organism: Bryobacter sp. (assembly GCA_022843625.1). Classification (GTDB taxonomy): domain Bacteria; phylum Acidobacteriota; class Terriglobia; order Bryobacterales; family Bryobacteraceae; genus Bryobacter. Next base: position 5,106 of record JALHNH010000025.1, read on the forward strand.
TAGAGAGCCATCAAGGCATCCCCTTCCCGGGCCCTGACCCGGAGGAGAAGTTCGTTGTCGCTCAATTCATTGAGGTCTTCGCTCATTGAACAAAAGATGCCAGGGATTCGCTTTTAGATCTATGATTTTTAATCTAGAACCAGAAGCGGTAACGAAGAGAGACGGTTCTCGGCTGGACCACTCGTGTTCCGACAAAAGCGCTCTGGAAATTATAAAGTGCCGTTTGATTGGTGAGGTTGGTGGCTTGAGCGGCAATTTCCCATCGCGTTCGTTCGGCGGCTCTGTGCCGGTAGCCTGCAACCAGATCCGTAATGGTGCGAGGCCGAACTCGAGCAGGAGTCCCGCTTAGATCTACATAAGGAAGCAAGTCGAAGTAGTCAGGATCGGCGGCTACTTCTGCCGGGTCGGACGGATTGGCGACCAGGCCGGAATCGTAACGTGAAGAGAGAGTACCAAACCAGCCGCGCGAATTGGTGTAGGCAAGTAGTGCGCTGACGCCCAATTTCTGGTCGTGGTCAATCACGAAGGGCCCTTGGGAGAGTGCCTCGACAGCTTCGTTGCCAAGGAAGAGGCCACCAGTAAAGGGAGGAGTAGAGATCGCACGTGCATGGGTGAGGCTGAGGTTGGTGGAGAATCCGCGCCACTGACGGAATTCGATTCGCCCTTCGGCTCCATTGACCCGGATACTGGCAAGGGTGATCGGGAAGATGATTCCGGTATTGAAGAAGTTGTTGTTGTCCTGCTGGTCGCGAGCATCTTTGTGATAGTAGGTGCCGGAGATGCTGACCCACTTCCCGGCACCTTGCTGAAAGCCTAATTCATAGAAATTTTGCCGTTCAGGCTGCAATACAACTGCCGCGCGGCCGAGGGTCTGGCGCACGATGGGAGGAGCGAGGACTGCGGCCGATTCTGAGCTGGAAAGTAGAAGATTCTCATTGGGAGGAGTCTGGTAGAGCCGGTTGTAGGCCGCCCGAAAGACGGTGTTGGTTTCTTTCAGGTGATATGCGAAGCCGAGGCGGGGCTGCCACTGGCCACCGTTGGCCAGAAACCGATACGAGTCATAGCGCAAGCCGAGAGTCGCGGTGAAGCGTCCGAGGCGGAAATGATCCTGAAAAAAGCCGCTGCGCATGCTGCCTCTGGCCTGAGCTGCAAACTGAAACGTGCGGCCACCGAGGGGAAGAGTAAAGGCAGCGAGGTCTGGATCGAAAGCGGGATTGGTGACCGCAAAGCGGAACTCTTCGCGCAGGGGGTAAGTTTGGTAGTCAAGCCCCATGCGGAGTTGATGCCGGCCTTTGATTTTGGAGTAGCGGGCGTTGGCGTTGAAAGTGGCGGCTCGCCTGTCCTGCCATGCGGTAACCGGCGTATCGCCATCGCTTGGCAAGAGTTGAGCCCTGGAAGGCCGCCAACTCAGGTTCAGTTCTGTAGTACTTGTGGGATCGAGAACATGCAACCAGGAACCGGCAATGCTCGAATCGGTCAAGGTTTGGCGCTGTCGCATCCCGTTTTGATGCTGGCTGCGAAGGTTGGCACTTTCAAAGCCAGCCCTTCCGCCCATTGAGAAGAGACGAACGGTATCACGAGGAGAGGCTTGATAGTCGAGGCGTGTGAAGAAGCGTTGCGAGTTGCCGCCGTTGTGAAGGTTGTCGAGCGAAACACTGTCAAGATAACGATTACTTTTGACGCCCAGAATCATCGCTGTCCAGGACAGCTTGCCGCTTTCTCCGGCCAGTTGCACTGTTTGACTCAGAGCATCGAATTGACCGGCTTGTCCACTTAAGCTTCCTGTAAATTTACGCCCGAGACCGAAGCCGGACCGGGTGGTGATCTGCGCTACTGCGCTGACCTTGTTGCCATATTCGGCAGGAATGTTGCCTGTGTAGAGTTCCAGTGTTTCGACGAGGGCAGGGTCAATAGCATTGGCAAAGGCACCACCCAATTGGTCGCTGATTGGCATACCGTCAACGACGAAGGTCATCTGATTGTGAGCCCCTCTGGGGTGGATTGCGCCGTTGGCATTCTGGGCAAAACCGGGGAAGGTGGCGAGCACTTGTTCGATGCCCCGGGAGCCTCCGCCTTTGGCCAACTGCTCAATCGACTCCCGCGATATCAAAGTTCTGCTGCCTGTTTGCTCTGGATCGACGGCTACATCCGTCTTCTCAAGTACGATCAGGCTTTCGCTGGCACCGGCGATGGAAAGGACAAAATCGAGATTTTCCGGGATATTGGAACGCAGAGAAACTACCCGCTGCTGCGGTTCGAAATTCGGCGCTTTCACCGTAATACGGAAGCGTTGCCAGGGCAAGTTGGAAAAACGCAAACGCCCGTCTGCGTTGGTAGAGCGCTCTTGCTGAGCACCACCGGCTTCAAGACTAAGGGTCACTTGCGCAGCAGGAATCGGGCCGCCAGATGCGTCTCTTACCGTTAAATCGAGAACTGCGCCGCTTTGAGCACTTAAGCACAGCACGCACACAAATGTAGCAACAGGTAAGCGAAAGAGCATAACGCCTACTTCGACATTACACTTAACTGTAGTTAACGTCAACGGAAATCTATGGTTTTTTCATTCGATCCAGCACGGGCTGGAGTGTGCGGCGAGCCGCCGTTGCGGCGGGATCGAGTCCTGGTTGGAGGGGACGCTGTTCGAGAGGATCGGCGGGAATATCGAAGAGACGGCCATCCCGGTACAGCTTGAAGCGTTTGTTGCGGACCCATTCTTCGAGCTGGAACTGGTCTTTGTCCCAGCCTGGACGAGGATCGTGCCAGCAATAGATCCAGTCGCGAGGATTGCTCTTTTCGCCCTTGATCTGAGGAAGAAAACTTCGACCATCCAGCGAAAGGGTCTTTGGTGGATTGATTCCGGCGGCATCGAGCATGGTGGGCAGGAAGTCAGTTGTGTCAATCAGGTCGTCGCAGACTCTGCCCTTGGGAGAAGTACCCCGCCAATAACCGAGAAGCGGAACGTGTGTACCGGCATCCGTAGGAAGGCCCTTGCCACCGCGAATGGCTCGATCTCCCATCTGAGAAGTAATCTCCTGAGGAGTACCGTTATCGCCGAGAAAAAGAACGATTGTATTGTCGAGCGAGCCTTGCTTATCCAGGCCATCCAGGAGCCTGCCCATAATGTCGTCCATGTACTCCACCATGTCTTTAAAGTAAGCTCGATCCTTCTTCAGCCTCTGGGTTTTCCACCCGTCGCTCTTTGGCGTGGGATTAAAAGGGTCGTGAGTGAGAGCCATCGGGTAGTAAGCAAAGACCGGCTCTCGACGGTGGGAATCAAAGAACGAAAGCAGATGCTGCGACCAGTGATCGTCGCCGTACTCATCCTTAACTGACTTGAAGAGTTTGCCGTTCTCCTCATAGGTTGGGTCGCCGTATCGTGAACCTTTGTCTTCGGTGTGGCCGGCATGCCAAACCGAATAGCTCTCGAAGCCTGCATCTTTGATGAGTTGGCCCTTGCCGCGCTGCTCTGGTTGATAGTCAGGCGGATTGTAGCTCCAGAACTGCCATTTGCCGGCTATCGCGGTTCTGTATCCGGCGCTCAGCATACGGTGGCCAAAGGTGGTGGTTTGGGGATCCATGATGCCGAATCCCTTCCAGTTGCGATTGTTGTAGAGTCCCGTCATCAATTGAACACGAGTTGGGGTGCACAGGGGCTGAGAGTAGCCGTTGGTGAAGCGAACGCCATTTGCGGCCATGCGGTCCAGATTTGGAGTTCGATAAGAAGTACCACCATTGCAACCCAGGCACTCGTAGCCCAGGTCATCGGCAAGGACAAGAAGAATGTTCGGCCTTCGTCGCTGTTGCGCAGCGGCGCTGCCTAAAGCGGAAAGAAAGCCTCGGCGGTTCATTGAGTTAATTTGCGGTTGCAGCGGCAGAGGCGCCTTCACCATTTGTGATGACGACGCTGACTCCCGTGATACTACTTGCCTGCCCGCTGACGGTAAATGGCAGGCTTAGGGCGAATCTTCCGCCGAACGGCTGACTTGCCGCGCTGGCAAACCAACTCTGAATAGCAGCGCTTACATTGACCGTAAGCTGACTGGCCGTTGTAAGATCTACATCGCCGGCGGCGGTGAAGGTGACCCTGGCCTCGCTCAACTGACGAGTGTTGGTTGCGCCTTCGATTCTGACCTCAAGTCCGCTTCCGGACCGCGTCAGAGTGAGAGATGTGATGGTTGGAGCAGCCCGGCGAATTACGATCGAGCGGGAAGGGCCGGGAACCGATGCACCGGCAAAGTTGAGCACGCTGTCGATGCGAATTGTGCCAGCCAGAGTTCCTGTTGCGATCGAACCGCTTCCTGTGACGGTAACTGCGGTTGAGCCAGCGGGAATGGTGAAGTCGAGGGTTCTTGATGCGCTTGCGAAACGAATCGAGGGGTCATCTGCGCCATGACTGGGATCCGGGAGAAAGTTGAGAGTAAGGCGACCGGAAATAGGTACACCGAAAGCGCTGGCCATTCGAAGAGTCAGGGGCAGCGTTTGATTTGCTGTGGTGGCGTCAGGTAGTGATTCGATTGACAGAGCAGGTGTAGTTGCGGTGCCAATGGTCAAGCTGAAAACACGAGAGGCTCTTAGGCCGAGGGAATCCGTTGCAGTGATTTGGAAATTGGAAGTGCCGATCACTTGTGGGGTGCCACTGATGGCACCATCTGGACTGAAGGAAAGTCCTGCAGGCAAATCGCCGCTGATCACCCAGCCATAGGGGGATCGTCCGCCTGTGGCACCAATGTTGGCGGAGTAAGGCAGCCCGGCATTGCCGTTCGGCAGCGAATCGGTTGTGATGGAAAGACGGTCCACACCAGCGGGCCGGACTTCGAAGGAGTAAGTGCGTCGAGCAGTGGTCCCTGTGGCATCGGTAACTACCACAGACATCGAATACTGACCGCTTCGGGAGGGGCTTCCTTCAAAGTTACCGGTGGCTGGATTGAATTCCACTCCGGGAGGAATTGCGCCGCTGACAATGGACCAGCTAAACGGACCGTGGCCACCTTCTCGGATTACGCCGATTCCGTAGGGCTCCCCTTCGACACCATCTGGCAGTGAGTCTGTAAGGATGAACAAGCCATCCGCCTTGACCCGAAGCAGGAAAGCTTTCGATGCGGTGGCACCACTGGCATCGCGAGCGGAAACAGTGATGGTGAATTGGCCTGCTTCAGAAGGTGTTCCAGAAACGCCTTCGCCCACGGTTGACAGGCCGGCCGGCACTCCTGCGAAGGAAAATGCGTAAGGCGCTTTGCCACCTTCAGCGGCAAAGCCTTGTGAATAGCTGCGGCCAACAAGGGCATCAGACAGAGGTGAAGCGGTGGTGATTCGAAATGGAAGCGAACCGGGCTCGATGCTCACAGACAATGTCTTTGACGCGCGCCGCTGCACTTCATCGGTGGCACTTAAGCCGACGGCAAACGTGCCTTCCTGCTCTGGACTGCCCGTGATGGAGCCGGTGCTGGAATCGAAGTCGAGACCTGTTGGAAGGCCGCCGCTGGTCAAGCTGTAACGCACCGCTCCAACGCCACCACGTGAGCTGATACCAGCTGAATAAGCATTACCAACCTGTCCGGCTGGCAGAGCATCGGTGGTGATCGTGAAAGGTTCACCCGTAATCTCAAAGTTGCAGCGGACATTTGCTGCGGTATTGGTTTCATCCACAGCCTGAAACTGGGCCGGGAATGATCCCGCCTGCAATGCTGTGACGGCGAAAGAGCCAGAGCTGTTCAGGACAAAGCCTTGTGGCAAGGAGCCGGAGAAGAGGGAGAGACGGTAAGGGGCCTGGCCACCAGTCATTACGAATTGCCCCGTTGCGCCGACACCCAATTGAAAGCTTGTGATTGCGGGACAGGACAGTGTCAAAGTGGAATCATCAGATTGAACGGAAAGCACCTTTGTCGCCGTTGCGCCGATAGCGTCGCGAGCCTGAACGGTAACTGCAAAAATACCTTTCCTGGTTGCTCGGCCAGTGAATGAGCCATTGGCTGCAAGGACCAGGCCGGCCTCTGGGGCTGCGTTGAGAAGAGTCCATTGGTAAGGGGGCTGACCGCCGGCAGCATCCATTTGCCCCTGGTAGGGCTCAGCTGCCTTTGTCGAGATTGGACCTTCTGAAATGATGCGTAAGGCACCACCAAGCACACCGATAGAGCATAACGACTGTGTTTGAGCTTGTCTTGCGTCCCTGACGCCGAATACAAATACAAACGCACCTGCCGCCGTGGCGCGGCCACTGATATTTCCCGTCGCACTATCCAGAATCAAACCGGGAGGGAGTTGACCGCTGGCGAGATAAAAGCTGTAGGGCTGCGAGCCACCGATGACGTTGGCAGGGTAGCTGTAAGGAACTCCGAGTTCGGTCTGCAGGTTCGGACAACCGAGTCGGAAATTCCCCTGGAATACTGGGAGAGAAAGAGAGCGCCCTTCCCGGTTGCCCAAAGAATCGATGACTTCAAGGTCAAACCGGTAGGTTCCGGCGGTTGTGGGCTGACCAAGAAGAATTCCAGCGGCAGACAGAGCAATACCAGGCGGGAGTGCACCGCTAACGATTGAAAACCGATATGGAGGGGCACCGCCAGTGGCGTCGAGACCACTGGAGTAATTGACTCCGACAGTTGCTCCGTTTAATACGGTCGTCAAAAGCTGTAGCGGCTCGGAGGGTGCAGCCACATTGATCGTGTAGTTGCGAAAAGCCTGCTGTAGAACGCTGTCCCGCACGGTCAACCGGAACGAAGTTGTGCCGGCTTGAGATGGATTTCCAGTGATTCTGACCTGGCTACCTACAACTGAAAAAGACAGACCGGGCGGCAAAGAAGTGAGGATGCTGGCGGTGAAGGGAGAACTCCCTCCGCCAATTTGAATGTCGGCACTGTAGTTGGCTCCGACACTGCCATTCGGCAGGGCGCTGGTCAGAATTGTGAGAGGACTGCTGTTGATGACGGTAGTGGCACAAGGCGGACTTAAAACCGTAAACGATTCTGTAGCATCAACAGCTCTCAAAACATAAGTGAAATTGGGAATTGCGGCAGTCAGTAAACCTGAAACCAAGCCGGTGTTTGGGTTCAAACTGAGTCCGGCGGGCAATGAGGACTCAGACAAGGAGAACTGGTATGGCCTTCTGCCTCCCGAGGCGATCGCAGGCGAAGCATAGGCTTCGCCAACCATGATGTCGCTCTGGTCAGGGCAGGCCAAGTTCAGGTCGGGAATAGACGATTCTGGAATAGAAATCGAGCAGGAGGCTGTGACCGTGCCCACGCCCGGAATCGATGCAGAGGCAGTAAAGGAATACAATCCAATTCCCGTAGGGGAACCCGAGATCTGCCCTGTCAAGGTATTCAGACTCAAACCAGGGGGCAGACTCCCCGTTATGGAATAGACCGGATTCGCGGCTGAATTGAGGCTCAGCCCCGAACTATAAAACCTGCCGGGGACAACGGGAGGTAAGGGGCAGCGAAGGATCGGTTGAAAGTCGCGCGCCAAGACATAAATGGTGAGATCGAGATCATTGGCGGTTCCAATTGAGTCCTGGGTTCGAATGCGGGCGGTATTGGTTCCGGCTGTCGTTGGAGTACCGCTGATGAAGCCCGTGGATGCATCCAACGTCAACCCCGGCGGCAGCGAACCGGTTAGGATCGAATGGGAATAGGCGCTAACGCCACCGATCGCGCCAACAAAGGAGCGGTACTGGGAGCCTACGCGTGCAGTTGTGCGGGAACTGGTAAGTTGCATCTCAGTTTGGGGAGTAATGCTGCAGCTTCGACTTACCTGTTGAGCCATAGAATTCGTCGCCCGCACAATAAAAGTGAATGTGCCAGGGGAAGTTGTAGTGCCCGTAACCAGACCATTGGTCGTATTTAGCGAGAGACCGGGCGGGAGTACCCCACTGGTGATGGCGAAGCTGGTTGCATTAAACGGGCTCGTGAAGACACTCGCAGAATAGGGCGAACCAAGGATTGTGTAGCCTAAAGGGCAATAAAATTCTGTGACTGAAATCATGTAATTCCGGTATCCCAGGACACCACTACTGTCCCTAACCTCGATGGAGACTGGATAGTCGCCAGGCGATAGAGGAGTTCCACTGAGGACCCCTGCACTGCTGAGGACCAGGCCAGGAGGGGAAGGATCTCCACTCATCGTAAATGTATAACCGGTGCCAGTGCCCCCCGTTGCAGTGATATTCGTAGCAGGGTAGGGAGAGCCAACGACACCGATCGGAAAACTACTCGTGCTGATTACAGGAAGATTGACTGGATTCGTTACGACAAGCGCCGTGGTGACGGTAGCGGTTCTGAACAACCTATCGGTGACTCTGACAGTAAAATTGTAAGTGCCTGGAAATTCGGGGGTGCCGCCGAGTGAGGCCGTAACGGAATTCAAAAAGATGCCGGGCGGCAGTGAACCTGCTGACAGGTCAAAGGTGAATGGCCCTGCTCCTCCAATGAGTGCGCTGCCGATGGCGGTTGAAGTATAAAAAACCGCAACTTGCCCGCCGGGCAAAGTGACCGGGCTGAAGGCAGGCGCAGTAGTCTGAGACCAGACGGGTAGAAGCCCGGCCACGAGCGTTGTGAGAAGTAGTCGTTTTGCCGTTGTCATTAGCGTGGTGCTCCTGCGGAAGGCGTTCCCGGATTGACTCCTACAGTACCCCGGCCTGGACCTTTATCGCGGGTCACGGCATATGCCGTTCCGGCGGCCGCAGCGACGCCAACAGCAATTAATGCAGCAGTAAGACCTGAAATGGCGGCTCCTGCCGCTACTATATTTGACTGGCTGACTACAATCTGTCCGAAGGACTGTTGGAAGTTGGCGCGCACCTGGATGTTGTATTGTCCAGTCTGGCCATTGGGTTTTAATCCTCTGGCTGCGGCACGGCCTTTGGCGTCAGTCACGGTAGAGATCATGCGAGAACCATTCGAACTGACAAGTCCAGGACCAGAATCCGGCAATAGAAAAACAACCGCAGCGCCGGCAATGGGCTTGTTATTCTCGTCTCGAACTTCCACAATCGTTTCGCGGGCTACTCGGCTCCTAATGTTGTTAATTGCAGTGTCACCGCTGATCAGAACGATGTTCAACTTCGGTGCCGCAGGCGGAATTTGGGCAGGCAAGCTCGTTTCAAGCAGCAACAGAATCAGGATTTGAGCAAGGAAGTGGCCAATGGATAACCTTTGCATATCGTTCTACAAGAATATACTGAAGAAGAATCGGGAGACTTGAAAAATGTTTCAGAGAACTAGTTTGATGGCGTTGTTTGGAAGCGCACTGCTTTGGTCGCAGGACGCAGCCACGGATAGTGGGCCGCGAATGACTGCGCGTGAAATCTTTTACGGCGCGAAACCGGCTCCACAGGCAGTTCCGGCGGCGCCCACAGCCACAAAGAAGGCACCTGCGTCTCCGAAGCAGAAGGACCCCCTAGAGACTGCCAGGAACCAACCGGCAAGACCACCCGCAGTACCGGGGGAACAACCGTTACCCGTAAGATTGGCCTCCGACACAGTTTCTCAAAGTGGTGGCTTGGCCATGCGCTGGACGATCACCCAATTGATGCCGGATGGAAACAAGAAGGAAGTCCCAACGACGAAGGCCTTCAAGAGTGGCGACAGAATTAACGTTCGCGTCGAAGTGAATGATTTCGGTTACCTGTACATCCTGGCGCGGGGAAGCTCAGGAAAGTGGAGCCCCCTCTTTCCTTCTCCGCAGATTTCAGGCGGCGACAATCGCGTGGGCCCGAATCAGGCTTACACGATTCCTGCCGGCTTTGTGTTCAAGTTTGACGAACAGCCTGGCGAAGAACGCATCTTTATCGTTTTCAGCCGCAAGCCTGAACCAGATTTTGATGGGCTTATATATAAGGTTGCGCCAGACCGCAACCAGGTACCCGCCGCTTCGCCATCGGCACCGATCCGGCCGGCACCGGGAATCATTCTCGCAAGTAATACCAACTTCGGCGATCCATTTGTAGATCGCGTCCGCACCATGTATGCTCGCGACCTGATCGTTGAAAAAGTGGAAGGCGAACAGAAGAGCTCTAGTCTTGGCCCGCGCTTTGAACATGCAGCTTATGTTGCCAGTAAACGGGGAGATGATCCTCGCGTAACGGCGGAAGTGACTTTGACCCACAAATGAAGCTACTCGTCTCGATTCTGATCTCAGCCGCTTTGCTTGTTGCGCAGAGAGCCGACCCCAAAAAGGCGCGCGATCTGAAGGTGGAAGCCGACCCCTTCCCTGATGGTGAGAGTCAACTGATGACCAAGAAGGTGGAGATTCCTCGCAGTTACGCCATTGTGATGGGCGTGGGCGCCTACCAGAACTTGCCCAAAGACCTGCACCTGGCTTACTCTGAGCGCGATGCTGACTCGCTCTATTCGATTCTGATCAGTCTCGAAGGCGGCAACTTCCGGTCTGAAAATGTAAAGAAGTTGCTGGGGGCCAAGGCCACGCTTGCCAACCTGAAACAAGAACTCGAGGTCTGGCTTCCGAGTGTTGCCAATGAAAACGACCGCGTTTTCATTTATTTTGCCGGCCACGGATTTGTGCATCAAGGCAAGGGGTATCTTGCACCTTACGACTTTGACCTCAACAATATCGCTGGCAGCGGCTACCCGATGGAGGCATTGGCCAAAACCGTCGGCCAGAAGGTGAAAGCCAAGTGGAAGGTGCTGCTGACCGATAGTTGCCACTCGGGATTCGTCACCTCGGAAACCCGGGCTGACAATTTGAATAATCTGTGGCAGAACCTGGACAAGAATATGTTCAGCCTTACCGCCTCACGCGACCAGGAACGAAGCTTTGAATCGCCCGATTTTGGTGGCGGCCACGGAGTCTTCACCTACTATGTCGTGAAAGGCATGGAGGGCGAGGCTGACGATGACCGCGATGGGCAGGTGACTGCCGTGGAGATGACAGAGTACGTCCGAAAGAACGTGCGCGAAGCGACCAAAGGCAAGCAGACTCCGCGGTCTGACCGGGGAAGCTTTGATCCTGAAATGCTGATTGCGTATGTGCCATCTTATGCAACTGCGGCTCCCCCGCCGGCACCGAAGTTTGGCACCCTGATCTTTGAGACTAACCGCGAAGAGGTAGAGGTGTTTGTCGACGGCAAAAGTGCTGGTTTAGCCAGTAAAGGAACTCCGTTGCGGCTGCCTGGCTTGCGGCCGGGCACGCACCAGGTTCAGGGCGTGAAGATGGGCTATGAGCCAGACGGGCCTCGCGAAGAGATGGTTTATCCCGGTCAGGAATCGACGGTCAAGATTCAAATCCTGATTCCTCGTAAACGCCCTAAGGCGGCAGTGGATCAGTTTGAGAAGGGCCTCGACTTCTACAACAAAGGTTTCGAGCAGAATTACAAAAAGGCAGTGGAGCACTTTACACAAGCTCTCGCCGCAGATTCCACTTACAGCCAGGCTGCGCTCTATCTGGGGCGCAGCTACAATGCTCTGGAAGATCAGACGAAGGCCCAACAATACTTCGTAGCTGCTATCAAAATCGACCCCGATTTTGCAGAAGCCCGAATGAGCTACGGTGGCATGTTGTTGGATATCGGTAATGTAGATGAAAGCATTCGACAATTTGATGTCGTACTCAAGCGCAACTCCAAAGATCGACAAACTCTGGCATTGAGGGCTCAGGCTTACCGGATCAAGGAGCGTTACGACGACGCTATTGAGAGCGCCCGCGATGCAATCTCAATTGCGCCAAATATAGCTGAGCCCCATTTCTGGCTGGCCGAGAGCTTGCGATTGAAGGGTAACTACAAGGAATCGCGCAAGGAATACGTCGACTACCTGCGCTTCAGCAACTTCGATTCCGGCTTGTCTGGCAATCTCAACTACTATGTTGTCGGTTTTCTGGTTGGGCAAGGAAAGCGCAGACGCGCAGCGCAAAAAGATATCTGGCAAGACCTTCGCAGCATGGCTTATTTTGGGCTTTGCGATTGCGCCTTTCGCGACAAGAAGCTTGCGGATGCAACTCTCTTTTGTCAGAAGAGTCTTCAGTACGACCCTGACTATGCTTACTCGCACTATTTGAGCGGCCTGGTTTATGCAACCCAGGCGCAGGCCACCGGCTCGCTTGAAACTCTCGCAGTTGCCCGCAAACACTTTCAACGCATGCTCACCCTCAACCCGGACATGGACGAAGCAAAAAGCGTAAAAACCATGCTGGGAAGCTTTGACCAGGCCCTCTCCGCCAGCCGCTAAAAACACACTCCTTGTGATACCAATAGAAGGATATGAAACGGCTCAGTATTGCGCTGCTGATTGGCATATCCACTCTTTGGACACAGACATCCAACAACAAGCGTGAGTTCTGGTCTTTCCGCTCTCCAGTGAAGAGCGAGGGCAAATCGATCGATGAGTTTCTGCAGGCGAAGCTCAAAGCAAAAGGTCTCACCCCAAACCCGAGAGCCGATCAACGCACCTTGATCCGCCGTCTGCACTTTGACCTCACCGGATTACCCCCGCAGCCAGAAGACTATAAGCGAAGCTATGAAGACACAATCGAGCACCTGCTAGCGTCGCCGCATTATGCGGAGCGGTGGGCGCGCCACTGGCTGGATGTGGTTCGCTTTGGTGAGACCGACGGCGGGGAACACAATTATGAGAGGCTGCATGCCTGGCCCTATCGTGACTACGTGATCGATGCCTTCCGCACCGACAAACCCTACACACAGTTCATCCGCGAGCAGATTGCCGGTGACTTGATCGCACCGGACAACCCCAAGATGATCGCAGCTACGGGCTTTCTGGTGGCCGGCCCCTGGGATCAGGTAAGTGCCGAACTGAACAAAGACAAACTGCTTGCTGCCGCCGCGCGGGTGGACGAACTCGACGATATGGCGACGACCACCTTTCACACCTTTCAGGCCTTGACTGTGAATTGCGCCCGCTGCCATGATCACAAGTTTGACCCCATTCCGAGCAAAGACTTCTACCGCCTCACGGCTGTCTTCGGTGGCGTGACCTTTGGCACTCGGCGCGTGGCGAAGGACCATGAGATTCAGGCTTACGACGCGCAAACGAAGCCAATCCGCAATCGTCTGAACGCAGCCAGCCAGAAGCTGGCGGATATCGAGGACCCTGTGCGGAGCGCTATGCTGCTCGATCGGTACCGGGCATTCGATCAGAAACGCATCGCGGCAGCACGTCGAATGCCGCTGAACCCAATTTGGAATCGAAATTCTTTTGCCGTCGATAATTCGACGCGCTTACGACTGGTGATTACGAACCACCAAAGTGAACGGCCTCAACTGGAGCATCTGGAGTTGCAGCCGGCAGGTTTGGTGATGGATGGATGGACCGGCAGCAAAAAGGCGAGTGAAGACGAGCCGGTATACATTGAAATCGCCAACCCTGGGGCCAAGGCGATCGACACGGTCTTCTGGTGGACCGATCAAAAGAATGGACGTAATACCGGGATGCCCAGGGTCTTCCGGCTGGAGGCATCGCGCGACGGACAAACCTGGCGTACCCTTTGCTCATCACTCGATCACATCCGGGATCTTGAGCTCGATTTGCCGCGTGTCAGCGAAGCAGAACTGGTGGCCAGGCTTGGGCAGGAAAAAGCAAATCAGAGAGCGGCCCTGCAGCAGGAGCGTAAACTAATTGAAGCAGAACTATCCGCGATAAGCGAGCCCATGCGCCTGTACGCAGCAAAGCCTCATGCGATGGATAAGGCGTTTCTGCTGGACCGTGGCAGCGTAGCAAAACCAATCGAAGAGGTGAGCCCGGGAGCACTCAGCGCGGTGCGGCAGATCGATCCCAACCTTGGTTTGCCAGCCTCTGCCAGCGACAGCGAGCGTCGCCTGGCGCTTGCCAACTGGATTGCAAGTGACAAGAATCCGCTTACTGCCCGCGTGCTGGTAAATCGCATCTGGTACAACCATTTCGGCAACGGCATCGTAAATACTCCCAGTGATTTTGGACTCAATGGGGATCGCCCATCCCACCCGGAACTGCTCGACTGGCTGGCAGTGTCTTTCATGGAAAACGGGTGGAGCATCAAGTGGCTGCACAGGCAGATTTTGCTTTCTGAAGCCTATCGTCAAAGCTCGGCGATGAACGAAACCGCCTTTGCCGCGGATGGTGATAACAGGATGCTGTGGCGCATGCCGCTGAAGCGGATGGATGCTGAGATGCTGCGGGACTCGATTCTGCATGCAAGCGGTCAGCTGCGTCTGGATTCTGTTGGCGGCCCGAGTTTTTTCCTCCAAAAGAAGAAAGAACGCGGAGCATTCATTTACGAAACGCTCGACAACGATGGGCCGGAAGTTTGGCGGCGCGCTATCTATCGATTCGTTGTACGTGGTGGCGAGCGAATCATGATGGATAGCTTCGATTGTCCCGACCCATCGGTCGCAACACCGCAGCGTAGCGTCTCAAACACACCCGTACAAGCGCTTACGCTGCTGAACAACGAATTTGTTCTGCGCCAGGCTGGCCTTTTCGCCGAACGCCTGAAGAAAGAGGCTGGGAGCAACACGAGCAGTCAGATCCGGCGGGCTTACGGATTGCTCTACGGACGCGAACCGAATTCTGCGGAGCTGAAGCTGGGGAATCAATTTCTGTCCAGCCAGCCACTGCACATCTACACCAGAGCTTTGTTTAACGCAAATGAGTTTGTCTATGTCCCATAAGAATTGCCAATTCCAGACTTCGCCCCTCACGCGCCGTCAGGCACTGTGGGAGATGGGCGGTGGCCTGGCGGGCATTGCCCTTGCGCAACTGCTTTCGCAAGACACTGCATCTGCGGCTCCAGCAAGGCTGCGAGTGCCAAAGCCTGATTTTGCCCCCAAGGCCAAGAACATCATCATGATCTTTCTGCCGGGAGGATTGAGTTCGATCGACACCTTCGACTACAAGCCGGAGCTGGTCAAACACCACGGCAAAGAGACTCAGGGTGCCAACGCGATCACGCCGTTTTTTGGCAAGCGTGGAACGGTGATGAAATCGCCGTGGCAATTCCGGCCCAAAGGCAAAAGTGGCAAGTATGTGTCTGACTTGCTACCGCAGATGGGCGAGCTTGCAGACGATATGACTTTCTTCCATTCGATGGTCTCGCGCAGCAACGCTCACGGCCCTGCCCTGTTTCAGATGTCAACGGGCTTTATCTTCCAGGGCTTTCCTTCGATCGGATCGTGGGTGAGCTATGGTCTGGGATCAGAGAACAAGAATCTGCCCTCGTTTGTTGTACTGCCGGATCGACGTGGCTTTCCGCCCTGCGGTGTCGCCAATTGGGGCAACGGCTTCCTGCCTGCCTCACATCAGGGAGTGATCTTCGGAGACCAGCGTAACCCGATCGCCGACCTGCAACCCAAGGCAGGAGTGAATACGAAGGCGCAAGCCGCTTCATACGATCTTCTGAGTGCGCTCAACGAAGAGCACCTCAAACTCAACCCGGGCGAAGACGCGCTGGTATCGCGAATCAAGGCCTACGAGCTTGCCGCAAAGATGCAGATCAGCGCTCCAGATGTGACAGACATCTCGGGTGAATCGGAAGCCACAAAGGAGAGCTACGGCCTCAACGATCCTGTCACCCGCGATTACGGCTACAACTGCCTGCTTTCCAGGAGGCTGATAGAGAAAGGCGTCCGCTGTATTCAGCTTTACAACGGCGGCCACTTCGGCGAACCGCGCGTCAATTGGGATGCGCACGAAGACCTGGTGGCCAATCACAATAACAACGCCGCGATTCTCGACAAGCCGACAGCGGCACTCTTGCGTGACCTCAAGCAGCGTGGATTGTTGGACGAAACGCTTGTAGTTTTCACAACGGAATTCGGCCGTCTCCCGATCAGTCAGGGTTTAGGCGAGGGAGGCCGCGATCACAACCCCGAAGGCTTCACATCTTTCATGGCCGGTCCAGGCCTCAAGAAAGGTTTCAGCTACGGCGAGACCGACGAGATGGGCTACAAGGCAGTAAAAGATCCGGTGACGATCTATGACTTCCACGCCACCATTCTTCATCTGCTCGGCCTCGACCACAAGGGCCTCAGCTGGTATCACAATGGCCTGCAGCGCCGCCTCACCGATGTGCACGGCCATGTTCTGATGAGTGCGTTGAGTTAGTCCATGCAACGTAGAGACTTCATCGCAAGCCTGCTGGCAGTTGCCCCTGCAATGCCAAATATCGTTTTCATTCTTATGGATGACATGGGCTATGGCGCGCTGAGCAGTCAGGGGAATCGATACGTTTCCACCCCGAATCTGGATCGCCTGGCCACTGAGGGCATGCGCTTCACCAATGCCTATGTCACGCCTCAGTGCACTCCGACACGGTCCACTTTGATGACTGGCCAGTATACGGCCCGTAACAAGATGTTCCATGTCATCCCGCCCTATCAATACCCTTATGCGCGTGTGAGAGAAGTTCCTCATCGCGACAACCTGTCGCGTGACACCTTTACCTTACCCAAGGGTCTAAAGGCTGCGGGCTACCAGACGGCTGCCATAGGCAAGTGGCATCTCACCACAGGTCAGGATGGCAACTATAATGGCCTCAATCCGCAGGCAAGCCATCACTACGGCTTCGATGTCGTGGCAAAGCCGTCAGTGATCCAGGGTGAGTTTGGCAAAGGCGATAAGGCCGTCAATCGCTTCACGGATGAATCGATTGACTTCATCCGGCAGAATCAGAAGCAGCCATTTTTTCTCTATCTCGCCCATCACTCGATCCACAACATTGTGGCCGCCCCCGAAGAGTTGGTGAAAAAGTATCGTGACAAAGGCTTCCCGGAAGTAAATCTGAACAACGCAACTTACCTCGCGGCCCTGGAGCACATGGACACGGCGATTGGGCGCCTGCTCAAAGCTCTCGATGAAACCAATCTTCGCGAAAATACCATCGTCATATTCCTCACCGACAACGGAGGCATTCACCGGCAATTGAGGCCTTCAGCGGAGAGCACCGACCAGCTCAAATTGTTTGAGAGACTTTTCGACAATGCTCCCTTGCGCGAAGGTAAGGGCTTTGCTTACGAGGGCGGAATTCGTGTGCCTATGCTCGTGCGTTGGCCCGGAACGATAAAGCCGAATTCCACGTGCCATACGCCGGTACACATCGTAGATATGCTGCCGACGCTACTTGAGGCAACGGCGGCGATAGCGTCGATTCCCAAGGACCACAGTCTGGATGGGATCTCCCTGATGCCTCTCTTCAAAGACAAGAAGACAGCGCCTCGCCCGCTCTACTGGTACATGCCTTTTTACGACCTCAACTGGGCAGCAACACCCAGCGCCATAATGCGGGACGGAGACTATAAACTGATCGACTATTTCGGTGACTTCTTCAACGCTGAAGACGGAGACCGCTACGTTACCAGCGCTCGACTGGAACTCTTCAATCTGAGAACAGATCCCAGTGAGAAGCGCAACCTTGCTGCACGGGAACCCAAACGGACTGCACGGATGCAAAAGCAGCTTCGGGCCTGGATTGAAAGTTGTGGTGCGAGCATACCTGTCTCGAATTCAAACTTTGACCCTAAGCGAGCTTTCGAGAAGATCAGCGGCATGCCACGGCCCTGACTCGCGATAATGAAAAGGTGACTGATCTTATCGGGATGGAGCTTGCTGACCTTGAAGCAGCCTTTGCCCCGAACCACTCCAAATTCCACGCGCGCCGGGTCTATGATTCGGTCTACGCCCAACGCAGCTTCGACCCGACGCTGATCCCGGAGCCAATCCGTGATCAATACAAGACGGGTGCTCTAACCGAAGCCGAAAAATACGTTAGCGCAGACGGCACCGTCCGCTACCTGATGCAGCTCCACGACGGCAAGACCGTCGAGACTGTCTTCATGACGGAAGGCAGCCGCGACACGATTTGCATCTCTTCGCAGGTAGGGTGCCCGGTGGATTGTAAATTCTGCCTCACCGCATTGATGGGTCTGGAGCGCAATCTCACTGCGGGCGAGATCGTAGGTCAGGTGTTGCACGTGATGCAGCGGCACAACCTCGCACCCAAGAGCCGCACGATGAACATTGTCATGATGGGGCAGGGCGAGCCGCTCATGAACCTGGACAACGTTCTAAAGGCCACCCGCATTCTGATTGACCAGCGCGGGATTGGGATGGGTGAGCGCCGCATCTGCCTGTCTACCTCAGGCCTCATCCCCAAGATCGAAGAGTTGGCTCAGGCCACAATTCGCCCCAGACTCGCCATCAGCCTCAATGCCTCCAGCGAGGAGCAGCGCCAGGAGATCATGCCGATCACAAAGAAGTGGCATCTCGCAGACCTTCTCGAAACCTGCCGCAAGTTTCCACTGAAGCCGAAAGAGCACATCTTTTTCGAGTACGTCCTGCTGGGCGGGGTGAATGACAGCGATGCCGATGCCGAGCGTGTCGTTGCCTTGCTTCAAGGTCTTAGCTGCAAAGTGAATCTGATCCCGCTCAACCCGGGGCCCGGCATTCCCTATCAAACGCCGACGGACGAGCGCGTAGATCGATTCCAGCGCATCATCATGAAGGCTTTCCACTGCTATGTGCGCAAGCCGCGTGGCCGCGATATTTATGCAGCCTGCGGACAGTTGAAGCTGGTGCAGCTCAGTTCCCCGACAGCTCTTTCACCAACTGCGTGAGGGATTTTTTGTTGATGTCGTCAGGAGCCTGTTCCAGCGCCTTCTTTGCGTGAGTCAAGGCTGTTACCTTGTCCCCATTGGCCGAGTAACCCCTGGCCAGTCCGACGTTCACCGGCCAGACATCACCATTGCGTTTTTGATTTAGCTGGAAGACCTCAAGAGCTGCTTTGGGCTGCTTCATACCAAGAAGCTGCCGACACACCTGATGAATTTCGAGAGGGCCGCTGGTTGGCAAATTGGCTGCGGCCTTCATCGTTGCCAGCGCTTCCTCGGTTCTTCCCATCTCGGCCAGAACACGAGATTTCATGGAAAGCGTCTCAATGTTCTTTTGGCCTATTCCAGGCAGACTCACAGCAGCATCGGCCCAAACCAAAGCCTGGTCGAGATGTACCTTTTGCTGCAAGCAGAAATTTACCGCTGCAAGGTAGCCCTGCCAACTGAAGCCAGCCTCCCGTTGCAGGTCCTTCTTGAGCGAACTGAGGATGATGTCGTTTAGACCGGAGACGCTCACGGTGAAACCAACTGCCAGATCCTCCCATTGCATCTCGACAATTGCTTCGTTGTATTTCCGGCATACGAAGTCGAAGGTAAGCCACTCACGATATTCGTGCTTTTTCGGTTTGACCACAACTCTCAGTGCGTCATCCTTCACTTCATAAAAATAGTGGCCCCAGGACTCTGAGTTTTTAGAGAAAATGACCGTCCACTCTTCCGGCCCGGCAATCATGAAAAGGCCATAGCGACCTGCTGGCAGTGGCTTGCCCTCAATCAAAACATCATGTGAAACGGCGAACACTGTATTCTCGTTGGCACCAGCTCGCCACGGCAAAGGCTGGCCATTGCCGAAGTCGTCCTTCACCAATCCGTAGGGCACCAATCCGCCCCAAATCGTCCCTCTCCTGTCTTTTACTGCCGGGCTGGAATAATCGACCGTTACTCTTACCGGGCCGATTCCCTGCACCACTGTAGCCTTCTGGTTTCCTCCGCTGGGCGGGAGCGTCAATCCAGGGAACTGCGCAATTGCAGATCCGGCAAGCAACATTAAGGAAAGAAGTCTCATTTCCCTAGTCGACCATAAACGATGGCTGAAGAAAAAGTGAATTGGGACAAGACGGCAACCTATCCTATAGGTATGCAGAAGCTGGCTTGGGCTTTCGTCGGATACCTGATCTTCGTCATCCTCTTTGGGGCCTGGGTGCGCATTTCCGGCTCTGGTGCGGGCTGCGGGAATCATTGGCCGACGTGTCAGGGCGTGGTGCTCCCCGTAGAACCAAGCGTCAAAACGATCATCGAATTCACACATCGCATCACCAGTGCCTTGTCGGGACTAATGGGGCTTGCCTTGCTGATTTGGACCTGGAGGAAGAAGTCTCCCGCCTTGTCCTGGGCGGCCGGTATGTTCTTCTTTCTTCTCGTCGAAGGCTTTATCGGCGCGGTGCTGGTAAAGAAGGAGCTGGTTGAAAACGACGCCTCGATGAGCCGGGCGGTAGTGATCTCCCTGCACCTGGTAAACACGATGCTGCTCATGCTCTGTGCTGTTGCAATGGCTGTGAGGGTTGGAGCAGAGCGATATCGCAATGGCTATGCCGGGGCATTGATTTGGCTTGTCATGGCATTGCTGGTGATCACCAATGCGACAGGCGCAGTAACGGCTCTGGGCGATACGATCTTTCCGATCAAGCCGTCGATGGGGCCTGAACTGATCGCCAAGATCCGCGAAGACGTCTCACCCGGCCAGCACTTTTTGATTCGCTTGCGAGTGGTGCATCCAGTGATTGCTGCAATCACGGCGGCGATTGTATTTGGAGTTCTGGCTTATTTCCATCGCCGCAGTCAGAGCCGTTGGGCTTTGGCTGCTATGGGGTTAGTTGTGATTCAGGTCGCGTTAGGCGTAGGCAACATCTGGCTCGCCGCACCGGGATGGATGCAGATCTCGCATTTGCTGACTGCGCAACTTTTGTGGGTGACGATCGTTGCCGTGTGGCTGGACTGAGACTTATTTCACCTTCTCGACGGCCAGCAAATTCTTCACACCGAAGACACCTGAAACCCCGTTGGCGAGAATATTCGCACGGTCAGAATCTCCCTTGTTGGCAACAATTCCAACGAGGATCACATTTCCTTCTTTGACGATAATGTGAATGGGAAAGGAGCCCAGCGGCTCAAGGGTGCCGGCTGGCATGTTCCAACGTTCAAAGGGTCCGCCGAAGAAGGCTCCGCCCCGTCTTCGACTCATCGGTCCGCCGTACAAACCGCCACCGGGCGCATATCGGGACAATGCCGGATCGCGATAGATCGCCCGAAAGACAGCCCAGCGAATCTGGTCGTCGTTGGGGGAAAGCGGCAGGACCTCAATTTCGTTTTCGACCTTCGAGATGCGCTCGATCGACTTCAAGGTGCGCTCGGCGTCATCCTTGAGAGTGGGCCGCATTGCGTATCCACCAAGGGTGACTTTGGTGTCTTCCAGCTTGAAGGTGAGAAAGTCGAAGCACCCGTAATAAGGCAGCATCAGAAGTTCTTTGCGGATCTTCTGAATCAATTCTGTCTCGGTCTTCTGCGCAAGCAGTGGGGTTGCCGCGCCAGCTAAAAGTAAATGTCTGCGTGTCATGGCAACCCCATTTTATCGAGTTCTATGGAAGGCGTGTGGTCTGGCGTGCGGTCAACTGCCAAACGCCCTTGTCTTTTACCCAAACCATCAGAACGCTCAGCGGAGTGGTCTTGGGAACACCCTTTTGCGCATTGTTCACCATCATCTTGGTTTGCACGATGCCGACATTGCCGAACATTCGGTAGGTAGTTTCGCTCATGTCCATGGACTTGTAGACCATATCTGGTGCCAGGAATGCCGCCATCATCTGATCGCGATTTTCCATCAGCGCGTTAGAGTGCGAATAGGTCACGTTGGGTGAGGTGTGCTTTTCGATCGTTGCCTTGTCCTTCTTGACAACGGCCGTCTTCCACTTCTCGATAGTCGCCTTGAGGTCCTCTTCAGGCGTAGCGGCGAACATATGGCATCCCGCCACAATCGCCAGCAGTAGTAATCTGGTTTTCATGCCGTTAATCGTATCGCAGTGCAGCTTGCCTTGGACCAGGCGCTCAATTCTTACACTGCTTGCGACTGCAACAGCCGTAGCCGAGCGCCCCAAGCGTGCTCCGTACGTTTTGGAGACGATGCCTGCGGCGTTGCCAGAATTGATAGATCGCTACCGGGCCGACTTGCGGGCGATCGATGCCTTCTATCCGCTGACCTATGCCAGCACCCGCTTCGAAGTGCTTCGCGAGTTCCATCAGGTTTGGCTCAAGAACATTGAGCAGTTGCCTTTCGATAGCTTTGACGTGGAAAGCCGTATCGACTGGCTGATGCTCCGCAACACCAACCAGCGCGCGTTGGCTTTGCTCGATCTGGATGAATCCCGATGGCGGGAAATGCAGGCACTCTTGTCATTTGCTCCGAGCCTTTGGAGGCTGGAGGAAATCCGCCAGCGCGTTGACCCGATTGAAGGCCGCGACGCGGCGGGCGTTCTGGTAACTGTAAACAAACAGATTCAGGAACTCGACACCTGGCTCAAGAAGCCGGATACACCAAAACAAAGCCAGACCGTCGCCTTACGCGCACACCGGCTCGCACTCGAGTTGGCAGCCAGCCTCAAGCGATGGTTCGCTTTCTACCAGGGCTACGATCCGGTATTTGAGTGGTGGGTGAAAGACCCGGTAACAAAACTCTCAAAGGCTCTGACCGATTATGCGACCACTCTGCGCGAGCGCGGTGCGGGCCTGAAGAAGGACGACCGTGACACCATCGTCGGTGACCCGATTGGCCGTGAAGCTCTGATGAGCGACCTGCGTGCCGATATGATCGCTTACACGCCTGACGAGTTGATCGAGATCGCCAATCGTGAATTCGCCTGGTGTGAGACGGAACTCCGGAAGGCCGCTAAAGAGATGGGCCTCGGTGACGACACCAAGGCCGCCGTTGAACGCGTAAAAAATCTTCATCCCAACCCGGGTGGGCAGCCGAAGATGATCTTGGATATGGTCACCGAGGCCATTGAATTCGTCACGAGCCGCAACCTGGTCACCGTCCCGCAACTGGCTCGCGATTCCTGGCGCGTGTTGATGATGTCGCCTGAGCGGCAGCGGATCAATCCGTTCTTTCTTGGTGGCGAGAGCATCATCATCAGCTACCCGACAGACACGATGACTCATGAAGAGAAGCTGATGAGCATGCGTGGCAACAACGAGCATTTCTCGCGAGCGGTGGTGCATCACGAGTTGATCCCCGGCCATAACCTGCAGCGCTTCTACAACCAACGCCACCGGTCCTATCGAGCCGTTTTTGAAACGCCGTTCTGGCGTGAAGGCTGGGCGCTGTGGTGGGAAATGCTGCTCTGGGATCTCAACTTTCCCCGCAATGCAGAGGACAAAGTTGGGATGCTTTTCTGGCGTATGCACCGCTGCGCCCGCATCATTTTCTCGCTCAAGTTTCACCTGGGCCAGATGAAGGCACCAGAGTGCGTCGACTTTCTTGTCGACCGCGTTGGCCACGAGCGTGACAACGCCGCAGCCGAAGTACGCCGCAGCTTTGAGGGTACCTATCCGCCGCTCTATCAAGCTGCATACATGCTTGGAGGGCTTCAGATTCGAAGCCTCTATCGTGACCTTGTCGCGAGTGGCAAGATGACGCCCAGGGCATTCCACGACCACATTCTTAAAGGCAACGCGCTCCCGATCGAGATGGTGCGCGCCAGCCTGACACAGACAAAACTCGACAAAAACTTTGTCGCCAAATGGAGATTCTAATGAACGTGAACTGGCAGGGGGTTTACCCCGCACTGACGACGCAATTTCGAGAAGACGAAAGCATCGATATCGAGGCAACAGCCGCGCATCTGGAGAAGATGATCGCCGGCGGAATCCATGGAGTGATCCTCCTCGGAAGCGTTGGTGAAAACACAGCGCTCAGCTATGAAGAGAAGCTTCTTGTCTTGCGCGAATTGCTGCCCGTGGTGAAGGGTCGCATCCCCGTATTGTCGGGTGTCGCCGAGAATACGACGCGCACGGCATGCGCCTACGCGCGTGATTGCGAGAAGATCGGCATCGACGGCATGATGGTTTTGCCGGCCATGATTTACAAGGCAGACAAGCGAGAGGCGATGGCGCACTTCCGTTCTGTCGCGCGTGCCAGCGGCCTACCCATCATGGTCTACAACAATCCACCCAGCTACTTTGTCGACTTGACGCCACAGTGTTTTGTGGAACTCGCCGATGAGCCGACGCTGGTTGCGATCAAGGAATCTGCCGGCGACCCGCGCCGCATCACCCACCTCAAAAACACCGTTGGGGACCGGTATATCCTCTTCAGCGGTGTCGATGATCTGGTGGTGGAAAGTGCGATGCTGGGCGCGGTTGGCTGGGTATCCGGCCTTGTAAATGCCTTCCCGGATGAGAACCGCGTGCTTTGGGAACACTGCGTCGCCGGCCGCTGGAAAGAAGCAATCGAGCTCTACCGCTGGTACACCCCGCTGCTGGAACTCGACACGCGCATCAAGCTCGTACAGTACATCAAGATGTGTATGGCCGAAGTGGGGATGGGCAGTGAAGTCACCCGCGCACCGCGTCTGCGCGTAGAAGGCGCTGAGCGCGAGGAGGTTCTCAAAGTCATTCGTCAGGCACTCGCCACCAGGCCCAAGCTGTGAAGCGTGTTCGAGTAATCGATTCCCACACCGGTGGGGAACCAACCAGGGTCGTCATCGAAGGCGGCCCTGATCTTGGCTCGGGAAGCATGGCTGAGCGGCTGGAGAAGTTTCGCAGCCACCATGATGATTTTCGCAGCGCTGTAGTAAACGAGCCACGCGGCAGCGACGTAATGGTGGGTGCACTGCTGCTTCCTCCGGTGGACAATGCGGCCAGCACAGGCGTGATCTTTTTCAACAATGTCGGCTATCTTGGCATGTGCGGACATGGCGCAATCGGCGTGATGGCAGTACTGGATTACCTCAAGCGGATCAAGCCCGGTGCACATCAGATCGAGACACCGGTGGGCACGGTTACGGCAACGCTCACCGCAACAAACGAAGTCACGATCACGAACGTCGCCAGCTACCGCTACCGGAAAGCAGTGCCACTCGAAGTAGCAGATCTTGGAACCATTCACGGAGACATCGCCTGGGGCGGCAATTGGTTCTTTCTGGTGGATGGCTTAGCCGAAAAGCTTCTGGTGCAGGATGCAGAACATTGGACCAGCGTAACCTCGCAGATCCGCGCTGCGCTGGAGCGGGATGGGATCTCAGGGGAGAACGGCGCCGAGATCGACCATATCGAAATCTTTGGCCCTGGTCTCAATGGAGGAGACAGCCGCAACTTCGTGCTTTGCCCTGGCAAGGCTTATGACCGCTCACCTTGCGGCACAGGCACTAGCGCGAAACTCGCCTGTCTTGCCGCCGATGGCAAGTTGAAACCCCGCGAGGTATGGAAGCAGGAGAGCATCGTGGGCAGCCAGTTTGAAGGCCGTTTCGAATGGGAAGGCGAAGGGGTGCGCCCTTCGATTACAGGGCGGGCCTATGTCAACGCTGAGTGCGTTTTGGTGCTGGATCCCGAAGATCCTTTCTGCTGGGGGATTCGCCGTTGAACCCTGATGTACTGATCGTGGGTGGAGGCATCGTAGGAGCAGCTTGCGCCAAGGCTTTTCTTGGTCAGGGCATGAGCGTGACGATCGTAGAACGAGCGCTGATTGGTGGCGGTGCGACTGCTTCCGGCATGGGCCATGTCGTGGTGATGGACGACAGCGAATCGCAATTTGCGCTGACGCACAGATCGCGGGACCTGTGGGATGCCCTTGTGCCGGTGATGCCTGCAGAGGTGGAGTTTGAACGGCGCGGGACGCTTTGGGTGGCGGCAGATGAAGAAGAACTGGCAGCGGTTTCTAGCAAGAAGTCTTATTACCTTGAGCGCGGGGTCGAGACCGAATTGCTGGACGCCAAGGCACTGTACCAGGCCGAACCGGGATTGCGTGCGGGGATGGCCGGAGGTTTTTTGGTGCCGGGCGATAGTGTGATCTATGCGCCTTGTGCGGCCAACTGGTTGAGCGAGGGAGCTACGCGTGTCTTTGACGAAGTTGCGGAGATAGGCGACGGCTGGGTGAAGCTTCGCAATGGAGACCGGCTTAGCGCGCAGATTCTGATCTGCGCGACAGGGGCTTTTGCTACCGAGCTCTTCCCTGCTCTGCCGGTGAAACCTCGCAAGGGCCACCTGGCGATTACCGATCGATACCCTGGGGCGGTGCAGCATCAATTGATCGAACTGGGTTATCTCAAGAGTGCTCATGGGCACTCCACCGAAAGCGTTGCGTTTAATGTGCAGCCGCGCAAGACTGGCCAGTTGCTGATTGGCAGCTCGCGGCAATACGGGGTGGAAGATAAGGCGGTAGAGCAACATATGGTTTCGAAGATGCTGACTCGCGCGGTAGAGTACCTGCCGTCGATTCAGAACATGAGCGTGATCCGGCTGTGGACCGGCTTCCGCGCCGCCACACCCGATAAGCTCCCCATAGTTGGCCTTTGCCCGGGGCTGAAGCAGACGTACCTCGCGACAGGTCATGAGGGGCTGGGGATCACAACCTCTCTTGGAACAGCAGAACTGCTTCTGAATCTGGTTCGCGGACAGACGGGAATTTTGCGCGCGGCCGATTATGGAGCAGAAAGGTTCGCAGAATGCCGCGCATAAGACTCAACGGCACACTCTACGATGTGCCTGCACAAACAAGCGTAGCGGCTGCGCTGATGAATGCTGGCCTCACAGCACGTCAGAGCATCGAAGGAGAAGCCAGAGGCCCTCTCTGCGGCATGGGGATCTGTTTTGAATGCCGGGTGACTGTCGATGGAATCGCTCACGAACGCGGCTGCCAGATGCTGGTGCATGACGGCATGGAGGTAACGACGGATGCGCCATGACACCATCATCATTGGAGCTGGCCCCGGAGGCCTTGCTGCCGCCCGGGCAGCCAAGCGTATAGGCAAGAGTGTCTTGCTGATCGACGATAACTGGGGGCCCGGAGGCCAGATCTGGCGTGGCTACTCAGGACTTGATATCGACGGGATCGACAAGCGCTACAGCACGCAGGTTTCGGATCTCGATCTCGATTGCGAGCAACTGATTCTGGCCTGTGGGGCGAGAGAGCTCTTTCTTCCCTTCCCGGGCTGGACGCTGCCGAATGTGGTTGGTGCGGGCGGCTTGCAGGCGCTGGTGAAGGCGGGTTTGAAGATCAGCGGCAAGCGCATTGTTGTCGCCGGTAGCGGACCGTTACTGCTGGCGGTTGCAGCTAACTTGTCGAAGGCAGGGGCAGAGGTTGTGCTAGTTGCGGAACAGGCGAGTTGGAGCAGTCTGATCAGTTTTGGCTTGAGCCTCTGGCGCTGGCCCGGGAAGATCATGCAGGCGGCGGGGCTGGGGACTTCCCGCTTTCGCGCCTCTGTCTGGCCCGTTGCGGCAGAGCCTGGCCGTGTCGTGATGTCAGACGGCCAAACGTTGCAATGTGACTACCTCGCGTGTGGCTTTGGGCTGGTGCCGAATCTGGAGCTTGCCATGCTGGCTGGCTGCAAGATTGAAAGCGGGTTTGTCGGTGTTGATGCAATGCAAGAGACTAGCGTGCGCGGGATCTATGCGGTTGGGGAACTGACAGGGATTGGTGGTGTGGAAAAAGCAGAGGCCGAAGGCGAGGCGGCCGGAAGCAGAACTGCTTTGAGAGGCAATCATGGGACATTTGTCGAACTACTGCGCCGGTGCTTTGCCTTGCGGGAAGAGCTCAAATCGCTGGCGAAGCCCGATACGATTGTGTGCCGTTGTGAGGACGTAAGCCTTGGCAAGATTGTAGCTTGCAGCAACAAGCGTGAAGCGAAGCTGCAGACTCGCTGCGGCATGGGCGCATGTCAGGGTCGCATTTGTGGTTCGGCCCTCGAGTTTCTGCGTGGATGGCCGCCAGACACGGTGCGCCAACCGGTTCACCCTATGCCGGTGCGAGAACTGCAAAAATGCCCCCCGCCCGGTTGGGCGAGAGGCATTTGAAAGAGCCGAGGAAGAAAACCGGTTAGAAGGCGACTCGCAGACCGAAGCGGAAAACTCGCTCGTCGATGCCTTCCCGTCCTGTACCGCGAACGCCGGTGATTTCCATGAAACGGGAGTTTGCCACGTCGGAAACAGGCGCGGCAAAGTGGGGAGTATTGCTCAGGTTGAAGGCTTCAGCGCGAAACTGAAGGTTCACACGCTCCGTGACGCGGAATGACCGGAAAATACTGGCATCCACGTTGATTACGCCTGGGCTCTGGAGGATATTCCAGCCGGCTGTACCGAACCGGGCCTCACGCACCTGACCGAAGGCCGTAGGGTCAAACCACTTCTGGCCTGGTCCGGCACCACCGATTTTGTTGACTACGGGATTGAGAAGATCGGCACGCTGCGCGTTACCGGGTGCGTTCAAATCGGTGCCTGGGGCAGTCACCGAAAAGGGTGGACCGGAATAAGCCGACATGAGTCCATTCATCTGCCAGCCGCCGAGGAGCCAATTGCCTACACCGCTGGTGAGGTACTTCTTGCCTTTGCCGAAAGGCATTTCATAAATGCCGGTGAACTGGAAGTTATGAGGGGAATTCAAATCGCTCACCGCGCGGTTCAGATGGAAATGCGAGGGGAGGTGGATGCGCGGGCCACCGTCGGAGTTGACGTTACCTGCCGTGCCCATGTTCTTGGAGAACGTGTAGGCGAAGAGGGCCTGCCAACCGGAGGCGAAGCGGCGCTCGAGTTTTGTCTGGAGGGAGTCGTAGGTGTAGGTGCCCAAGCCGGTGACCTGAATCGTGTTGGCAAAGCGGCCGAAACGCTGTGCAAGGGGTCGCCCTGCGTTTCCTCCGCCGATGGGGCCAGCGTTGCGGTTGAGGTTGCCCAACTGATTTACAGCACGCGTCGCGACATAGGCGGCCTCGGCCACCCATCCGCCAGCGACCTTCTTTTGGATCGCTACGTTCCAGCTCTGGATATAACCGCGGGTCCACTGGTTCGGAATGAGCGTGTTTGCTTCCACAAAGGGACCGATATCAATAATGCCGTTGCCGAGGTTAGGCGCGACAATAGCGGGAATGCCCGCGTCAAACTGACTGGCTGGCGTCCAGGCATCGGCTGAGGTCTGGTTGAAGGGAATCAGCAGGGGATGATTCGTCCGGAACGGACGTCCGAGGTTGAAAGGATCGTTGGTGATGCCGTAACCGGCTCGAATCACCATATCGTCCTTCACGCGGTAGGCGAGGCCGAAACGGGGCGTAAAGCGGCGCTTGCTTTCGTTGACACCGCATCTGAGCGGAACAACGCCCACACCACAAACAAGCATCTTGTTGGTGGCAAAGTCATACTGTTCCAATCCGCGATCGCCACGAGTCGGGAAAGGGAAGTACTCCCATCGTACGCCGAGGTTGAGTGTGAGTTTGTTGGTCACCTGCCACTGGTCGCGCAGGAAGGCCGAATAAAGATTGGTGCGGGTGGTAAATTCATCGGGCACCATCAGCAGTCGGCCCAGGGAGTTGGTGCGGCCCAGCATAAAGGAAGCCCACGCGTTGTATTCCGATGCGTTGGGGGCGGCTGGGCCGCCGGGAGACGCGCGGAAACTGGTTTGCCCATTAGCAAAACCGAAGCCGCCAGAAGCACCCCAGGGCGCGCCGACAAATTCAGGCTGAGTCTGGTTCAACTGCTGCTGGTAGAAATCGGTTCCGAAGCGGATCTGGTGTTTGCCGCGGGACCAATTCGCGTTTGCGACGTATTGGAACTGCGGATCCCGGTTGATATAGGGCATGAAGTTGTTTGGATGCCCGAAGTTTGAGAAACCGGCTACCTGAAACTGAGGCATGCCTCCCTCGAAGAAGCGAGGACCGTTAGTACCCGGCAGCCTGAGAACATCAAGGCCTACCTTTTCATCCAGGCGTGGCTGGCGAGAATCTCCCTTCATTAGTGTGTAGCCGAAGTAGGCGTCAATGATGAAGGTGGGTTTGACCACATAAGTAGCGGCGAAGGTTGTTGAATAGGAGTTGCCCAGGGCGCGGCCGACCTGACCGCCGGCAACCGGGTCGCCGCCCAGTTGCTCACCCAGCCTGCCGGGATTCGCTACCCGGTAATCCAGGAACGACAAGCGGCCATACATGGTCAACTTTTCGCTCGCATTCCAGTTCACTTTGGTGTCGAGGGTGTCGCGGTCAAAAGCGTAACCGTTGCCGGCGAAGAAATTGTTTACGGTTCCGGCGGCAGTGGGTGTTGGGAAGAGAGCCGCCAGGCGCACCGCTGCCGGGCTGAATCGCGAGGCAGGAATCTGCTGATTGGGGAATGGCTGCCGTCCGAAGTTGGAAGCGTCTCCGGTCATGGGATCGAATACGGGGCGGGCAGCCGGTGCGCCGGACAGGTCGCCGTTGCGCATTGCAGGGGTAGGAATCGAAATCAACGACGAGGCGTACTGGCGGTCTCGAGACCCTTCGTAGCTGGCGAAGTAAAACAGCTTGTTCTTGATGATCGGCCCGCCGACAGTGCCGCCAAACTGGTTGTAGACCAGTTTCGGCATCTTACTTCCCGCGGGCAGAAAAAAGGGCTTGGCTTTGGTTGCATTTGAGTTGTGATATTCGAATGCAGATCCGTGCAGGCCATTTGTGCCGGTCTTGATCTGTACGTTAATCGCCGCTCCGCCTGCCAGACCCTGTTCGGCGTCGAAGGAGTTGGTTACAACGTTTACAGTTTCGATGGATTCCAGCGCGGGCACATAAGCCACAATATGGGGGAGCCAGACGTTGGTGGAAGAGGCACCGTCAATGCGTGTGTTGTTGGAGCTGGAACTGGTGCCATTCACGTTGAACTGGAGGGCGCGAGACGGATTTGCCGGCACAGAGTGGGCATTGCGCGGCGGGGAAAACCCAGGGATGGTCACAAAGAGCCCCTGGTAGTTGCGGCCAGGAGGGACCGGTACATTGAGTAACTCCTTGCTGGTTACTTCTGCGCGAACCTCGGCGCGATCCGTCTGCAGGGTTGCAGCGCTGGCTTCGATGGTCACCGACTCGCCTACCGCGCCTACTTGCAAGGCGGCATCGGCACGCGTCACAGTGTTGATTGCGACGTTGAGACCCTGCTCTTTCTGTACCTTGAATCCATCTTTGGTTAGCGTGATGTCATAGCTGCCAGGCAATAGGGTTGAGAAGGAATAGGCACCAGTCTCGTTGGTGGTGGTGTCGCGGGTCTGTCCCGTTTCTGAGTTTCGCAACGCAACACGGACACCGGGAATGCTGGCTCCCGATTGGTCACGAACATTTCCGATTAAAGAACCGTGCAAGATTTGCGCGTAGCTGATAGAAGCAAGCGCAATGAGGTACAAAAAGGCGATAGATAGTCGGCGCATGGAAAAACTCCCTGAGAACTGTTACAACGAATAGGGAAATAATAATTCATCTGACGGACCAGCGCAACACTCTTCTTCCGGTGAAGCAGAGTGAATCCACACCTGGTTTGAAGTTGCCCACCACCCCCGCAGCAGTGCGACAGTTTCTGGGATCGAGCGCCTGCATCAAGATCGAAGGGTGAAGCCGGACTCGCTGCCCGTGGCGTTTAAGCTTGCCGCGGACACACAGCCTGTCGGCTGCCGCAACGAGGCCGGGACCATCAATCTAACAAAAAAGAAACCGCCAACCCCTGAGGGATTGGCGGTTTCTTTTTTTTACTAACTGAGTTCTAGAACGTGTAGCGAAGAGCAACCTGCAGGTTGCGCATGTTGCCACGCGTCCCGCGGATCTTGCCAAAGTTACCACTCTGGATGTTGGCGTCGGGGTTTCCCCAATTTGGGTGGTTCGCGAAATTGAAGGCTTCAAAGCGGAACTGCAACTGGTGGTTTTCCGCGTAAGGCATTTTGAAGTTCTTCAAGCTCGAGAAATCCAGGTTAACAAAGCTGGGGCCGATGAGGGTGTTGCGACCGACGTTGCCGTACGTCCCGGCAGCCTGCTCGATGAAAGCGGCGGTGTTAAAGCCGTTTTCGGTTGAGACAGAGCTCACTTGCGGATTCAGGCCGGTCGCGTTCGGACGGTCAAAGAAAGCACCGGTGTTCGAACGGTCACGTCCGTTGGTTACGGTGAGGGGGAAGCCCGACTGGACCGTGAAGATCCCGCCTAACTGCCAGCCACCGGCGATGGCATTGGCGAAGCCGTTTGAGATGTTGAACTTCTTGCCCTTACCGAACGGGAGGTCATAAAGGATGCTCGAGGCGAAGCGGTGTTCGTTGTTAAAGCTCGACAAACCACGCTCGCACTGGCGGCAGCCGCTGTTCTGTGGGAACAAGGTGTCGCCACCCTGGTTACGGATCGCGCTTGCTGTGTCGATCGACTTTGCGTATGTGTAGCTAAACAGGGCGGTAAGGCCACCCGAATAGCGCTTGGTCAACTTGGTGCCAAGGGAGTTGTAGTTGCCCTTGCCGCCGTTATCGACCAACTGGATGCGACCAAATTCCGGGAAGGGGGAACGGGCGGCCAGCGAAAGATTGGAAACACTCGGGTCAACCGGGATGGATTCGTTTACTGCACGAAGGCCTTCCAGGCGACGGCTTACAGAGCCAAGATAGCCAACTTCAAGAACCAGGTTGTTTGACAATTCACGCTGGATATTGAAAAGGTACGTGATGGTGTAGGGAGTGCGGCGATCATAAGGATTCGCAAACGAGTATGGACGATTCACATTGGCAACGCCACCGGCAATCGAGGCCAAACCGTTATTCCAATTGAGCTGCGGGGTAACCTGGCTGGAGTTGTCACGAAGACGGCCAGCAAGATTACGCGACATGTCGAAACGGGGATTGCCCGTATCCTGCGAGTAGAAAGCGCCGGTGCCAACACGAATCACAGTCTTGTCATTCAACTGGTAGCTGGCACCGAGACGCGGTGCCCAGTCGTTGTTATCGCGACCCACCAGGCTGTTGCCAAGGGAACCATCGCAACGCACTTGAATCGGGAAATTCGGGAAGAGCGGACCTGCGGTCCAGCGAAGATTGATTCCTTCATAGCAATTCTGGCGGGAAGCGCCTTGACGCAGGAAGTAGGGATGTTGGGTTTGATCCTGAACGATTGCCGCCAATGGGTTGGTGGGGCGAATGTCGTTGGGAACGATTGCATTGAACAAGGTTCCCGTCTGATCGGTCCAGGGAGGGGTGTTTTCATACCGCAGACCGAGGTTGAGAGTGAGACGCTTGCTCAGGCGCCACGTATCGTCTATATAAAACGCAAAGCCGGTTGCACGGAACTCCGCTTTAGCAATTGAGACTGCGGCTTCAGCCTGGAATACTTCTCCCAGGAGGAAGTCGGCAAAGGCGTTGCCAGAACCATTCACCAGGGGGCTACGAGTTGCATTGCGATCAAAGGTGAACTGACCACGAGCAAACTGATTTCCGACCTGATTGTACTCATCGCGACGGAACTCGCCACCAA
The DNA here is from genome assembly GCA_022843625.1 of Bryobacter sp. GTDB lineage: Bacteria > Acidobacteriota > Terriglobia > Bryobacterales > Bryobacteraceae > Bryobacter. Next base: position 38,133 of record JALHNH010000025.1, read on the forward strand.
CTTTGAGGGTGTGCTTACCCTTGACCCAGCTCAGGTTATTGATGAACTGCATCGCGCGGTTGTTGTTCTCATAAGGACCCTCAGAGCTATTTCCGAAGCCACTATAGGCAGTGATTCCGACACTCGGGATGCCCCACTGAACGGGAGGACCGGAGGACAGCCCCGGGATACCCAAAGTACCCACAACGTCCGTGCCAAAAGCGAGCTCGGGGCCAGTTGTGTTGTAGAACTTCGTGAGACCGAAACGGAACTCATTCACCAGGGTATTGGTGAGTACTCGAGTGTTGGTGACCGTCCACTGGCTGGCGTTGGTCACAATCTTTTCGCCGTTGTTGAGCAGGCTCGCTACGAGCTGATTTTCTTCCGATTTTGAGTAGCGGCCAAACCAGTTTGATTTGTCGCTTTCCACGTAGTCAAAACGCTGGATAAATTGGTCCTTGTTGATGGGCCGACCAAGCGAGATGAAGTGATTGTTGTTGAGTCCCGCAGCGGGGGTATTCGCCTGAGGGTAAAAGGCCAACAGCCTTTGCGAGATGGGATGCAACCGACTTGCGGGGACGGTGTTATTGGGGAACATCGAAGCACCCGAAACAGCGCCATTCGTGATCACGCGCGTACGGGGATCAAAAATCCCATTCGTTTGAATCGCAGTGTTGAAGTCGCCAGCAAAGTTGGATGCAGTAGGCAGGGTAAAGTTGCCGATGACATCGCGACGCTGTCGGAACCATTCATAGTTCGACATGAAGAAGAGCTTGTTGCGGCCATTGAAGAGTTTCGGAATCACAACAGGGCCAGAGAGGACGAAACCAAACTGGTTCCACTTGAAGGGATCCTTTTTACGCTCGACGGCACCAGCACCACCAAAGAGGTAGTTCTTGGCATCCATCTTTTCGTTACGCAGGAACTCATACATCGAGCCGTGGAATTGATTGCCACCGCTCTTGGTGGACACGTTGATCTGGGTTGCGCCACGGCCAAATTCTGCCGGATAAACACCTGTCTGCACCTTAAATTCCTGCAGCGCTTCAGCTGACGGGAAGATCACGTAGGTGTTGAAGTTGGGGTCGGTGTTTTCGACGCCATCAAGGGTGAAGCGGTTGAAGTTGTTGCGCATACCGGCGACAGAGATGTTCTGATTCGCGCGGTCGCCACCCTGACGGCCATCAGCCTGTCCAGCCGAGGGAAAACCAAAGCTTACGTTGGGGGCAAGAGCAGTCAACTGCAAGTAGTTGCGGCCATTGAGCGGCAGCTCGACGATTCGCTTCTGCTCGACAACGGTTCCCACCGTTGCGTTTTCGGTCTGAAGTGCAGCGGCGGAAGAAGAAACTTCGATGGTCTCGCTTACCTGACCGAGTTGCATAGCAACGTCAACTCGCACACTCGCTTGAACCTGCACTTCTATGTTGGATTGGTTAAAGGTTTTGAAGCCCGCTTTGTCCACTTTCACCGAATAGCTGCCGGGGACGAGTGCAGGAAAACTGTACACGCCTTCGCTATTGGTCGTCGTGGAACGCGAGGCGTTCGTTGAAGCATTCTTGATTGTGACGTTAGCGCCAGCAACGGGAGAACCCTGAGGATCAGTTACCGCACCGGAAACGTCACCAAGGGTTTGGCCAAAGACTGAGGCCGAGAAAAGAAGTAGCAACAGGCTTACCTGTGCAAACAACCTAGTTCGCATATTTTTCCTCCTGAAGGAAAGGGTTTTGTAACATTAACCTATCACAAATCTTGATCGGCTACATGAACGAAACTTTAGTTCTAAAGCAGGATCGTCATAAATGTTTTGGATCTTTAGTTCAACAGTTTTGAGAGAGAATGGCTGAAACACATGAATCGCGACCGCAAGTTCCCCCTCCGTAGCCAGAACTGGTTCCAGAATCCCGACAATCTCGGCATGACCGCGGTGTACCTCGAGCGTTACGCCAACTATGGCCTCACCCGTGAAGAGCTGCAATCCGGTAAGCCGATCATCGGGATCGCCCAGACGGGTTCAGACCTCTCACCCTGCAATCGCATCCACCTCGATCTGGCCGACCGCATCCGCGACGGGATTCGCGATGCAGGCGGAGTTCCTTTTATCTTCCCCGTTCACCCGATCTTCGAGAATTGCCGCAGGCCTACTGCGGCGCTGGACCGCAACCTCGCCTACATGGGCCTGGTGGAAATCCTCCATGGCTACTTCTTCGATGGCGTCGTACTCACCACCGGCTGCGACAAAACCACGCCCGCCTGCCTGATGGCGGCAGCAACCGTCAACCTCCCGTCGATCGTTCTCAGCGGCGGCCCGATGCTCAATAGCTACTACAAGGGCAAGCTGGCCGGAAGTGGAATGACAGTTTGGGAAGCACGCCGCATGCACGCAGCGGGCGAGATCGACTACGACCAGTTCATGGACATGGTGATGGCCTCCGCGCCCAGCCCCGGCCATTGCAACACGATGGGTACGGCGAGTTCGATGAACTCGCTGGCCGAAGCACTTGGCATGAGCCTTCCCGGTTGCGCGGTAATCCCAGCTCCCTATCGCGAACGAACTCAGATGGCTTTCCGCACCGGCAGGCGCATTGTCGAGATGGTGCGCGAAGACTTGCGGCCGTCGGCCATCATGACCCGGCAGGCATTTGAGAATGCGATCGTCGTCTGCAGCGCCATCGGCGGCTCCACCAACTGTCCTCCACATCTGATTGCAATCGCCCGCCACATGGGCGTCGAACTCAAAACGAAAGATTGGGAGACCGTTGGCCACGAGATCCCGCTACTGGCTAACGTCCAGCCCGCCGGCGAATATCTCACGGAAAGCTTCCACCTGGCGGGTGGCATCCCGGCAGTAATCGGCGAGCTGATCTGCGCGGGAAAGATCCATGAATCGGCCATGAACGTTTGTGGCGCAACCGTTGGCGATTGTTATCGGCACACTCGCTCCACCGATCACAAGGTGATCCGCGGCATTGAGAACCCTGTCTCAGAAAATGCCGGCTTCCTGGTGATGGACGGCAATCTCTTCTCAAGCGCTCTTGTGAAGAGTTCCGTCATCGGCAAAGAATTCCGCAAACTCTTCCTCGAAAACCCCGGTGATGAAAATGCTTTCACCGCCCGCGCCATCGTCTTTGAAGGCCCGGAAGATTACCACGAGAGAATCAACGACGAATCGCTGAACATCGACGAGCGTTGCATTCTCGTGATCCGTGGCTGTGGCCCTGTTGGCTATCCCGGTGCGGCCGAGGTAGTAAACATGTTGCCGCCAGACCGGCTGATCAAGATCGGCGTCAACCAGTTACCAACACTTGGGGACGGACGCCAGAGCGGCACCAGCGCCAGTGCTTCCATCCTCAACGTGTCCCCGGAAGCAGCAGTAGGTGGCAATCTGGCGATCCTCGAAACCGGCGACACCATTCGTGTGGATTTCAACACTCGCCGTGTCGACGTTGTATTAAGCGATGAAGAGATCGAGGAGCGCAAGAAAAACGTCAAGCTGCAAATTGCGCAGACACAGACCCCCTGGCAGGAGTTCTATCGCGCTCATGTCGGGCAACTCGAATTTGGTGGCGTTCTTGAATTCGCCGTCAAGTACCGCAACCTGGGCGAGATCATTCCCCGGCACAATCACTAAGCGACGAATGGAAGATGAATCCAGAGCGTGCATACAGTCTCGATGCCGTCCGCTTCGTTGCCAGCATCGTGATGATGTGTGGACACTACGGTGTTGGTTCATTCGTAAGTCCGGTTCTCAACGATCTCTTCCTGAGCGGCGCCATGACAGTAACGTTCTTCAGCATGTCAGGCTTTCTCATCGCCTCCTCAGATTCCTTTTATTCCGGGTCGGCATTGCTCTTAGCCAAAAAGCGTACGCTCCGTTTGTTGCTCCCCCACTGGGTCGGTTTGGTGCTCGTACTGATCCCAGCCCTTATAGGAGTGGATCGAATCTCTTTCGCGGAACTGGGGAAGATCCTGCTCTATTGGGTCCCGGGTCTGCAAAATTTAGCCGCGATCGGAGTTTTTACGTACAAGTGGAATTTCCCCGCCTGGTTTCTAACACCACTTTTGTTAGGCGGTCTCATGCTGCCATGCCTCAAATGGTTACAAATACGGTCTTGGCCAACCCCAGTTGCCGCGGCAGTTTGCGTTGCTTTGATGTCCTTGCGCGTTGTGCTGGATTTCTTTTATGCCATACCAGGCGCAACCGAAAATCAATTCTTCGCCAATTTCCCAAGATTTCTCGAAATCTTTGCCGGTGCTGTCTTAGGTGCTGCATTGATGGGGAAAGAAAACAGACTGATTGAATTCCTCCGGAGGGACATCCCCTTGCTCTCCGCCGTATGCGTCGCAGGCACCTTGCTACTTACGATTCGGCTGGAGTTTGGCTCCGAGGCCATGCACAACTTTACTCGCATTCTGTTCTTGCCTTTTGCCCTCTGGATCGTAACCGCCGGCTACTTCAACCGGGGCTGGTGCTACCGCATCGCCAGCCACTCGATCATAGTTTTCTTTGCTCGCATCTCAATCCTGATTTGGCTTTTGCACGTCCCCATCCGCAATCTAATAGTCCGCCTTGGCGCAATGGCAGGTCTCAGCCAGGGCCCGCTTCTGGTTGCGGCCAGTGTGGGAGTGCTCTTCGTCACGGCTGCAATTCTTGAACCGATGCTAGCTGCCGTCTACCGGGCCTTTACTCGATCCCCAAGGTCATTTGTACTGCCGAATCTGGAAAACCGGGCTCCATCTGCGCGGTAGAGTCCTTCCGGATGTGTTCGATCTCCAGAAACGAAAAATCCTCCATCAACGCTCGCGACAACAGGTAGCGGCGATGGCACTGGTAGGGATCCTCTTCGGCGCACATCATCACAGTGGGACGATCCTGCGACTGGCGGATCAAATCGCGAAGGGCCAGCTTAAAACCTTGAGTTTGCCGCAACTCGGTGTTGTTCTGGCTTCGACGCCCGCCGAGGTGTTTTCCGGCATAGACATAATCGATCCCCGCAGCAGCCAGAGACTCTTTGAGCGCATCCTGGTTGAAGTGCGGCGAAAATCGTGACGACGGAAATGTGCGGACATCCACAACTTGTGCGATGTTGTGAGCAAGCAACAATTTCACAAATACTTCGATCGAATGATTCGAATGTCCAATTGTAAAGAGCGTTTCCATTCCCAATAAGAAAGAGTAGCGAATGATCAGTCTGGCTCGAAAGAGCTTTCTTGCCAATCTTTGCACCGCATTGCTGGCGCAGGTGTTGCCACCGACCGAAAAAGAGGAGAAAGCCAAACGCCTCCCCGATGGAACATTGCAGAGCGAAGCCATCCTCAAGGATGAACAAAAAAAGATGCTCGCCGATGCGGCAAGGCTCATTCAGTTCAGTCAGGAAGTGGAGGTGGAGCTTAAAAAGAACGACCACAACATCCTCAGCATCGGCATGCTCAAGAAGTTGGAAGAGATCGAAAAGCTAGCCCGGCGGATGCGCGGCAGGCACAATCGCTAGAGCGGCAGCCGCAGGAAATCGCGCGCATTGCCAAAACAAATGTTGCGAACCATGTTTCCGATCATGGCCTCGTCATTAGGCAACAAACCTTTGGCCATGTCGTTTCCAACCAGATTGCAAAGCGTACGGCGGAAGTATTCATGTCGCGGAAAACTCATGAAGGATCTCGAGTCGGTGAGCATGCCAATGAAGCGTGAGAACAAGCCGCAGTTGGACAAGGCGTTCATCTGCCACTCCATCGCTTCCTTCTGATCGAGGAACCACCAGCCGGAGCCAAACTGGATTTTGCCCGCGATCTTTCCGTCCTGGAAGTTGCCTGCCATTGTGGCAAACGTGTAATTCTCATTCGGATTCAAGTTGTAGAGCACCATGCGCGGCAACTGGTCTCCCTGATCCAGGCGATCGAGATACGCGGCCAGCGCGTCTCCCTGCGGAGCGTCCCCAATGGAATCAAAACCCTTGTCGGTGCCCAGTTCACGATAGGCCCTGGAATTCGCGTTGCGACGCGCACCCAGGTGAATCTGCTTGGTCCAGCCCTTGGCCGCATCGAGCTTGCCAAAAAAGAGCATCATGAAACTGGCATACCGGTCGAACTCATCGGCCGAGACTTCCCCGCCCTCGCGCGCCTTGTCAAAAATCCCAGCCGCTTCCTCCTCATCACAGAAGTTGGCAAAGCATCGGTTGAGGCCGTGGTCGGACAGGCGGCAACCAATCGCATGAAAAGCATCATGGCGCAACTCGATCGCTTTGAGAAAGTCAGCAAACGAATCGATGCTCACGCCTGAGGTCTCGTAAAGCTTTTCGATCCAGGGCAGAAACAGGTCCGGCCGCTGCACATGCATCGCACCATCCGGCCTGAAGGTTGGGAAGACCTTGGCCGGGCAGTCGCTTTTGGCAATGGCTGCGTGCCAGCGAAGGTCATCAGCCGGGTCGTCCGTTGTACAGATGGCCTTCACTCCAAACTTCTTGAGGATGCCCCAGATACGCATATCTTCAGAAGCAAGCTGAGCATTGGTCTGATCCCAAATCCGGCGAGCGTTGCTTTCGTTGAGCAAATCGTCAATCCCGAAATAGCGTTTTAGTTCGAGATGCGTCCAGTGGTACAGAGGGTTGCGCAAGGTGTGCGGTACGGTTGCCGCAAAGGCCTCAAACTTCTCAAACGGCGACGCATCACCAGTGCAATGCGACTCTGGGATCCCGTTCGCCCGCATCGCCCTCCACTTGTAGTGATCGCCTTCCAGCCAGATCTCGAAGAGGTTGGCAAAGCGTCGATTCTCCGCAATGTCCTTTGGAGGCAAATGGGAGTGGTAGTCGAGGATCGGCTCTGCTGCCGCATATTGATGGTAGAGGTGCTGAGCCTGTTCTGTCTCAAGCAGGAAGTTGTCGTTGATGAAGGACATGAAACCTATATCCTAACCCTCAGCGCGGCCTGAGGCCAAGACGTTTTGCCATGATCCGGTCAATCCATCGGGCGGGCAAGATCCGGGGGATCCACCAATTCAGGAGGGGCTTCGGCACCAACGCATACCGGGTCTTGGGATGCGGAGTCAAGAGAATCTTCACCAGCAACTCCGCACAACGCTCTACGTCTAAACCTTGCTTCGCTGTTTTCAGCATAGAAGCATAGGCCAGCTTCAGCGAATCCGCATAGGGAGTCTGGAGGTAGGGTTCAAACTCCGCTTTACCCCAAATAGGAGTTCGTATTGCCCCAGGTCCAACCACAATTACATCAATATCGAAAAGCAGGAGTTCGCGGCGCAGGCTCTCCGACAAGCCTTCTAACGCGTGCTTTGAAGCGACATAAGCCCCAACGAAAGGCGACGCAAACTTACCCGCTACCGAACTGATATTGATGATACGGCCCGACTTGCCCTTCCGCGCGCTGTCAGTGCCCAGAAGAGGTGCAAAAGCCTGCGTTACGGCCATCACACCAAAAAGATTGACATCAAACTGATGCCGCAATTTTTCTGCCGGCAGATAAAGCAAAGGTCCGCTGATGGCGACGCCCGCATTGTTGATCAAGCCATCGAGACGGCGGTCTCCCAGTGCCCGCTCGACAAGCCTGGCGGCAGCTTCGATTGCCTCCTCATCGGTTACATCAAAAACCAGTGGCACAAATCGTTTTGGGAATTGCTCGCTGAGTTTGACAGCGTCTTCTTTGGTTCTGACCGAACCAAACACTTCAAAGCCCGCACGAAGAGCCGATTCTACTGTCGCCAGTCCAATCCCGGTGGACACGCCGGTAATGACAAGCGACCTCATAGCAACAGCGCAATACCCAAGGCAATCAGGACGAGCGCACTCATGATTGGAATCGTGACTGAGAGAGACTTCATCCGATTCATGGAAGGTGCAACAAGTACAGCAGCCAGACCCAACCCGATCAGGACCACTGCCAGCCCAATCGAAAAGCTCAATAGCAAAACCAGACCGTAAAGGCTCTGCCCGCGCGACATCGACAGAAGCAATAAAGATAAAGCTTCAGGGCAAGGAACGATGCCACCCGAAACGCCCAGGGCCTTGAGAGACATGCCATGCGGATGATCGCTGCCGCCACTGAATGAGACGGCCTCTGTTGTCTGCACTGGCCGCAGGCGCTGATAGAGCAGCCAACAACCAATGCCGGCAATCAAGAGGCCACTGGCCTTGTTTAGCAAAGGATGCAGCGCCTGAAGGTCAACCGACTCGGTCAGGTAATAGGCAAGAACTCCAAGAACAAAAACGCTGGCCGTGTGAGTGAAGGTAACGATCGTGCCCAGCCGCAAGGCATCAAAAGCCGAGCCACGCGTACCGGCAAGATAGGCGGCGACGACAGTCTTGCCATGGCCCGGAGTCAGGGCATGCGCAGCTCCAAGAACAGCCGCAGAGCCTAACGAGAAGACTCCGGGAGCCAGCAGCAATTCAGAAAGTGTACTCATGCCTTGCGGAATGCTTCTGCCACCTGATCCATCTGCTCCAGCGAATTATAAATATGCGGAGAGACGCGGATGCCACGCAGTGGCCCGGCCGGGGTGACGCTAAAGGCCATGCCCTGCTCCTTGTAGAGTTTCGCGTCGAGCACCTGCAAATTCGGCACCGCAGGCAGATCTACCTTCACCACGCCACAGTACAATCCTTCTTTGCGGTTGGTTCGCAATTGGGCATTGGGGTTCTTGGACAGTTGATCCATCAGGCGGGTCGTCAACTGGCGGATGCGCGCCTCCACTGCGGGCATGCCCACCATCATCAGGAAGTCGAAGGTAGCGTCGAGTGCGGCAAGACGCGCATCATCACGCTGGCCATAGGCTTCCAGAAAGCGCGCGCCGCCCTTGCCGTCTTCGCTATAGCCGACGCTGACAATCGACGGCCAGACATTCTTCTGCTGGGGGCTGGTAACAAAAAGCACACCGGCCTCCAGTGGCCCCATTAACCACTTATGCGAACTGGTGGCGTAAGAATCGCAACCAATCTGCCGAAGATCCACCGGCAGCATGCCTCCACTTTGAGCCCCATCGACATGGCTCCAGATGCCTTTTTCGCGGGCTGCGCGACACAGCCTGGACACAGGATAAATCAGTCCGCTGCTGCTGGTGACATGTGTCACGGCCAGGACTTTTGTCTTTGGTCCCAAAGCGCCTTCCACTTTTTCTGCCAGGGCATCGCTTGAGTCGATCAACTGTGTTGCCGGAACGATCTTGAGAACAAGGCCCAGTCGCTTGGCATGATTCTTCCAGGAATCGAGATTCGAAGGGTGGTTGTCTTCCACCAGCACAACCTCATCACCAGCCTTGAGATTGAGCCCATGAACGATCGTGTTGGAAGCCTCCGAAGTGTTGCGAGTAAATGCAATCTCATCGGCAGTAACTCCAAAGAACTGCGCAGCGCGGGCACGCACCTTCTCACGCAGGGGTCCGAACTTCGCACGATTCTGGAAGCTCGGGTCTGCTTCAAAGTCACGCAGGAAGTGCTGGTGCCGGTCGAGCACCGGCAAGGATGCAGGACACACATTCGCTGCGTTCAAATAAACAAGTCCTTCACGCAAAGGGAACTGCTTGCGCAGCATTGTCCAGAACTGCTCATCGCGAGGCGTAGCAGCGTTCACTGACTGCGCAAATGCGGCCCAAAGCGGGCTCAAACCGAGAGGAAGTAAATTGCGTCGCAACATATCGTGAGAGTATAGCGGAGCAGAGGCCTGAAATTGAAGCCCCTTGACTTGAATGGGGCTGAAAGTCTATAGTAAAGTTCTTGTTTTTAATAATTTAGCTAGTAGTTCTCGTTTCCCAAGGAATTCAGTCCATGATCAAGCTCGACATCATCAACGAAGTGGTTTCGAAAACCGGAATTACCAAAACCAAGGCTGAAATGGCCGTCGAAACAGTGTTTGAAAGTATGAAGCGCGCACTGGGCCAGGGCGAGCGTATTGAACTTCGTGGCTTCGGAATCTTTAACGTCCGCCCCCGCAAGACCGGTATCGGCCGCAACCCGCGCACAGGCGATGAAGTGGCAATTCCCCCAGGCAAGGCAGTACGCTTCAAGCCCGGCAAAGAACTGCAGACGCTCTAACCCAAACGAGTGATTATCGAAGAGCAGCAGAGGCCAAGATACTTTCTTGCCGCCACACTGTTACTGATTACCCTTTGGACGACTTGTGCGGCAGGATCACGCATGGTCTACAATTTTGAGAACAATCTCCCGGCATTTCGTTTTGAGCCGGATGCTCTTGCTCTCTTCGATGCCTTCCTCAACCCTGCCGCTCTTTTTGCCGGCTTATCTTTTGCCCTCCCGCTGATTGTGATCCTGCTGGCCCACGAACTCGGCCATTACTTTGCCTGTCTCTACTACCAACTGGACGCCACCCTTCCTTACTTTCTGCCTGTCCCAACTTTCATCGGAACCTTTGGAGCCTTCATTCGCATTCGCTCGATCATCTACTCCCGCACGGTGCTCTTCGATGTTGGAATCGCCGGGCCGCTGGCAGGCATGGTGGTGTTGCTGCCATTCCTGTTTTTCGGAGTCTGGATGAGTCATGTTTCCCCGGCAGCAATAGAGGGCGATCTTGTTTTTGGCACACCCCTCATCATTCGACTTTTCGAGGCTTTTTTCTTTCCAGGTATTTCTCCCGATTCGATTTACCTCCACCCCATGGCACGAGCTGCTTGGGTAGGAGTCTTTGCGACAGCGCTCAATCTGCTTCCTATCGGACAGCTCGATGGCGGCCATATTGTTTATTCGCTAGCCGGCAGGTGGTCCAGGCAGATCTCACTGGCGGCGATTGCTGCTCTCGTTCCGCTCGGCTACTTTTACCCGCCCTGGTTGGGTTGGGCAGTGGCATTGTATTTTTTTGGCAGAAGACACCCGCATATCTACGATGAATCGCCTCTGAACGGGCAACGCCGGGGCTTTGCCGCCCTCGCGGCCCTGATTTTTATTCTCTGCTTCATGGTTGCTCCGCTACGCTATTAATGTCGATGAAGATTTCGGCCGCCATCATCACGCATAACGAAGAACTCAAGATCGCGCGAGCTATCGAGAGCCTGCGTTGTTGTGACGAAATCGTGGTGATCGATAGTGGCTCAAACGACCGCACAGTAGAGCTGGCCCAAAACCATGGGGCGCGGGTAATTGAAACCCACTGGCGTGGCTATGCTGCCCAGAAAAACTTCGCTTCCGAGTGTTGCGAAAACGACTGGATACTTAGCATCGACGCGGACGAAGCGCTCAGCGAAGCACTCGAAGGTGAGATCTGGCACCTTAAAAAACACGGTGCCCAATTCGACGGCTACACCATGCCCCGGCTGGCTCAATACCTGGGCCGCTGGATCCTCCATTCTGGTTGGTATCCAGACCGCAAGGTGAGATTATTTGATCGTCGAAAGGCCAAATGGGAGGGCGATTACGTCCATGAAAGCGTGGCCGTGCATGGATCCGTCGGGCATCTCGACACAAACCTCCTCCACTACACTTGCGATTCCCTGAGCGAACATCTGCGCACGATGGACCGCTATACAACACTCGCCGCAGAGCAACTCATCGATGACAAGCGATCCATCACCTGGCGGCACATGGCCATCGATCCAGCATGGACTTTCTTCAAAAGCTACTTCCTCCAACGGGGTTTTCTGGATGGGCCGGAAGGTCTTGCGATTGCTTATATGGCCGGCATCTACACTTTCCTCAAGTACGCAAAAGCAAGGAACATGGCACCTCAGCGATGAAGATCCTGCTTGCCGATTCCGGGTGGAAAATGCGGGGCGGACAATGGCAGACGCTCTACCTCGCAGAAGGTTTGCGCGAGCACGGCCATCAGGTGACGCTGTTGGTAAGACATGGCTCGCTGCTGTGGGATCTTTGTAGGCAATCGGGCTTCGAAACAAGAGAGGTTGGCCTTACAAGCGTGCTCGCCGCGAGTCGAAATCAGGACGTCGTGCATGTGCAGGATTCTCACTCACACACTCTGGCTGCACTTGCCAGCTTGCGCCCTTTCTTTGTATCCCGTCGAGTCGCATTTCCGGTGAAGCAGACGTGGGCCTCTCAGAAGAAATACGCACGCGCTGCGGGCTATCTTGCTGTGTCGCAAGCTGCCGTCCGTGAACTCAAGCGTGCCAATGTTCCCGCTGAACGCATTCGCGTTGTGTATGACGGAGTGCCAGACATCCAGCCCGCTGCTTTGTTACCCCACATTGCCGGGCTGAAAAGCGAAGACCCAGGCAAGCTGAATGCACTGATGCAGTTGTGTTGCAAGGAAGCTTCTGCCGAACTCAGGCTCAGCGAGAATCTCTCGGATGCGCTCAAGAGCGGCCTGCTCTTTCTGTATCTAAGCGAGAGCGAAGGGCTCGGTTCTGCGGTGCTCCTGGCTATGGCTGCCGGCATGCCGATCGTGGCCAGCCGCGTCGGTGGCCTGCCCGAAGCAGTAGACGAGGGCTTCTCTGGCCTACTGGTTCAAAACAACAAAACGGCAGTATCGAAGGCCATACAGGCCATTCGAGAGGATCGTAACCTCGCCCTTCGCTTCAGCGAGAATGCCCGCCGCCGCTATCTGCAACTTTTCACTTTGGAACATATGGTGACAAACACACTCGCGGCCTACAAGGAGCTTCAAAATGTCTGAGACAGTCCTGGTAGCTGCAATTGCCGCCCTCTTCGGGCTCCTGATAGGTAGCTTTCTCAATGTCTGTATCTTCCGTCTGCCGCGCGACCTCAGCGTGGTTCACCCGCGGTCTTTCTGCACCGGGTGTGAGAAGCAAATCGCCTGGTACGACAACATCCCGGTCTTGAGCTATTTGATCCTGGGTGCCAAATGCCGAAATTGCGGGGAGCCTTTTTCGTGGCGATATCCGGTGGTTGAACTGCTCACCGGTTTGCTCTTCTTCGCCTCGGTTATGCGCTTTGGAGCCAGCGCCGACTCAATCAAGCTCTGCATCTTTTGTGCCCTGATTGTTGGCCTTACCTTTATGGATTTTGAAGAGCGTATTCTGGCTGACGAATTCACAGTGGGCGGCATGATCTTTGGTTTACTGCTTAGCTTTTTTGTTCCGTTACCCGTATTTGTTGGACATTTCATTCTTCCTTCAGACTGGAAAGAATCTTTTCTCAGCTTGGGAGAAGCATTGCTCGGAGGTCTCTTGCCAGCCTTAGTTCTTTGGGGAATCGGCGAGCTCTACTTTCGCATTCGGGGCCGCGAAGGTTTGGGTTTTGGCGACGTTAAAATGATCGCCATGATTGGAGCTTTTTATGGTTTGCAAGGCTCGCTGGTGACTCTGATATTCGGCAGCCTGGCCGGGTCGGTCCTTGGCCTGCTCTTCATCGCAGTCAGTAAGAAGGACGCTGCATCCTATGAACTTCCGTTCGGATCTTTCCTCGGTGTAGCAGCGCTTGTCCCCCCATTCTTCTACGTGGAAGCATCAAGCGGCATCGTTGTACCATGGTGAGTTGCAATGAATGATTTCTTCGAGACACTGAAACCCGGGTCTGAGGAATGGATCCTGGCAAAGAACCTCGATCCTGCGCGCCTTCCGCGTCATATTGCCGTCATTATGGACGGGAATGGCCGATGGGCCAAGCAGCGCCACATGCCCCGTATCGCCGGTCACAAGGCTGGCGTGAACAGCGTTCGCGACATCGTTGAATCCTCGGCTCGGCTCGGCATCGAAGCGCTTACCCTTTACGCCTTCTCTACGGAGAACTGGAAGCGGCCCACCCTCGAAGTTCAGGCACTTTGGCAGTTGCTCAGGCTCTATCTTCGTTCTGAACTTTCCACCCTTCGCGAAAACAATGTTCGTCTCACCGCCATCGGCCGTATCGAAGATCTCCCTGCTTATGTGCAAACCGAACTTGCACACGTTACTAGCCTTACGGCCGCAAACACGGGCCTGCAACTGAATCTGGCGCTAAATTACAGCGGTCGTACCGAACTGGTAGACGCAATCCGGGGCATCATCGCTTCTGGTGTCCCCGCCGACGCGGTCGACGAAGAATTGATTGAGCGTCATCTCTACACAAACGGACTGCCCGAACCCGACCTGCTGATCCGCACCTCGGGTGAAATGCGTGTCAGCAATTTTCTGCTCTGGCAGATTGCCTACAGCGAACTCGTGGTTTCGACAACGCTGTGGCCAGACTTTCGCTGCCGCCATTTGCTCGAAGCTCTTCTCGATTACCAGCGAAGAGAACGCCGATTCGGCGGAGTGGGTGAACCGGTAACGGCTCAGAAGGAAATCGACTCCATTCCTGTCGGCGTAGCTTCGCGATGAAACGGATCATCACCGCTGCCTGGCTGGTTCCTTTCGGCATCTACAGTATCTTCTTAGCACCGGCATGGTTCTTTGTTTTGGCTGTCTGCCTGCTTTCGGTCCTGTGCTTCCGGGAATTTGCCCGCATGGTAGAGAATCAGGGCCTAGTCAGCTTCAGCCTTACCGGATATGTTGCCGGTCTTGCACTGCTAACACTTCCGGACATTGGCTGGACGTCCGTAGCACTGCTTCCCTTGCTGGCACTTGGGCTAAGCCTGCGCGTCGCAGACTTCAAGACGGGCTTCGCCAGCGCCGGTGCCCTGATCCTGGGTATCCTCTACATTTTTGGAGCTTGGCGTTGCGGTATCGCCCTCCATGAGAAAAGTCATCACTGGCTCTTCTTCGCGGCGGCCCTCAACTGGACCGGCGACGTAGCGGCCTACTACACGGGCCGCAGCTTTGGCAAAAACAAACTGGCACCTTCAATTAGCCCCGGCAAGACGATAGAAGGAGCGCTCGGTGGCATCCTCGCCAGCGTCCTCTTTGGTTGTCTCTACCTGCCCAAGGTGCTCCCTGAGGTAGGCCTGGTGGAAGCAGCTGTGCTCTCCATCATCGGGAATGTAGCGGGACAAATTGGGGACTTATCCGAGAGCGCCCTCAAGCGCGGTGCCAACATGAAAGATTCAGGCACCATGCTCGCGGGCCACGGTGGCTGGCTTGATCGTCTGGACTCCAGCCTCTTCTCCATGCCCGCCATCTACTGGACCCTGATATCCTACTCGCGCTGGCATTAATCTCATGTCCTTACCCAACCCCGAGCCAATTCTCTTCCTGATCGAAGCTTTCCGCCGCTCTCAGGCGATGTTTACAGCAGTCGAGTTGCGAATCTTCGACCACCTCCAGCATGCCCCCCTCGGCGCACATCAACTGGCCTCGCTCATCCAGGCAAACCCGGATGCCTTGGAGCGACTGCTCAACACTTGCGTCCATCTCGAACTCCTCACGCTCGATAATGGCGCTTATTCCAACCCAGCCCTGTCCTCTACCTATCTCACACGGAGCTCGCCGGACTCGCTGATTGGCTACATCGAATACTCACAAAAAGCTCTCTGGCATCTCTGGGCCAGGCTGCCCGATGCAGTGCGTGAAGGCACTCACCGCTGGGAGCAGGTCTTCGGTGGCCAGGGCGAACTCTTCTCGCATTACTACAAGACCGAAGAGGACAAGCGCAGATTTGTCATGGGCATGCACGCATTTGGGCAAATCAGTTCACCCAAAGTAGTGACAGCCTTTGACCTTTCTGGATTCAAACACCTGGTGGATCTGGGCGGTGCCACCGGCCATTTACCGATTGCCGCTTGCCAGGCCTACCCTGGTCTCAAGGCCAGCGTCTTTGATCTGCCTGCAGTGCTCAATGTCACCCGGGAAGTGATCGACGGTGCAAGCCTGGGCGATCGCATCGACACGATCGGTGGAGACTTCTTTGCCGACCCCTTCCCGCAAGCCGACCTCTTCGCGCTAGGCCGCATCCTGCACGACTGGACCCGCGCCAAGATAGACTTGCTGCTCAAAAAGATTTACGAAACGCTGCCCGAAGGTGGCGCAATTCTGATTGCCGAAAAGCTGCTCGACGAATCAGGCGTAAAGCCGCTGTGGACTCTGCTTCAGTCCCTCAACATGCTTGTCGTTACCGAAGGCAAAGAGCGCCGGCTGAGCGAGTATAAAGAGATCCTTGAGACAGCCGGTTTCCGGGATGTTCAGGGCATTGTCCTTGAGCATTCACCCCTCGATGCCATCCTCGCTCGCAAGTAGGTCAGCTCGGAAGCTTCGTAGTGTGACGGCCCAGCAGCAGCCAGCCTTCGGCCGACTTCACCCACATCATCATGAAGTGCAACGGCACAATCACGCCACCTACGTTATGGGCATCCATCTTTCCATGAAGCATAGCTGAGCTTCCATCACCGCTTACAACGATGGTGGCGGGTTCGCGTTCCTGAAAGTCAATATTCTTGTGCACCAGCGCGGAAATACACTCGGCCTTATTCTCGACTTTGGCGTTGGAGTGGCTGTACATCAGGTCAGAAGCGAGAAGCGCGTCGAGCGCTGCACCATCACCCACCTTGGCGGCGGCATTGAAACTCGCAAACGCGGAGCGGACGGCCTCTTCGGCGTTGGCAATCAGAGAAGAATCGTTCATCGTCGGGTAGTGTACCGCACTCAACGCGACAACAGCATCAGATCACCAATCAGAACTCGCGCCGCCTCCACCTGAATCGCCCCCACCAAATTGGGCACCAGTATTGTTCGCTTGCGGGCCCGGTGTGATTGCTTGCGGGGCGGCGAGCCCGATTGCCGTAGTCGCTGCGTTGATCCACTCTTTGTCCTTACCCGAAAGTCGCCGCACCGTGAAACCCAGGCGGGTTTCGTTAGGCCCCTGGGCCAGCCAGCGCCGGATCACGAGCACGACAACAATGAAGAAGGCCCCAAGCAGCATCGGGTCCCAACTGTGCTGCTGGCCGCCGAAATAGGGCTTGTTTGTAACGAGAGTGAGGATCGCAACGATGAGGCCCACCGCAATGACGAAGCGGTCTCTCAGTCGAAGGCCACGAGCGAGCACGACAGGCGGCAGGCACCAGATCAAAGCCCAAGTAGTCCAATAAAACGCCGTTGAGAACTCGCTATTGGAAGGAGCCGCAAACCATCCCCGGCCATGTACTTTAAGGTCCGAAAGCTGAAGGTTAGTCGCAACATAGATTCCAAACCAAAGCAAAGCTTCGGCAATAGAAAATCGCTGGTTGAGATAGCTCAGATGATAACGAGGACGCAGACGAAGCACTGCCGCCAATGCGACGGCGAAAAGCGCAATTACCGAGAGGTGACGCACTACTGCGGGCACGGCCCACAAAAAGGGAAGCCATAGCGGACATATCATCCCGGCAAAGAAAAAGTACGGTAGCCCAAAACGATGCCATATCCACAGGGAGACAATCGATCCAGCTATAGGGGCCAGAACTTCGGCACCACTCAATTGCGAGAAATAGATCCCCGTGCAGAGAAACCCGACTGTGCTAGCGAGCAAGGCTTCCTCGATCCCGTAGCGATAGAGCCGAAACCGGGACACAGCCTGCTCGGCAGCAGCATAGGCGCCAGCCGCAGAAATCACCAGAAACAATCCAATGGTTTGCTGCGACGCTCGCCCAAGGAAAAGCAAAAAAAACAGCGCCACCGCAGCACCGAGGATGATCAGACTAAACAAAAACAGGACGAGCCTGAGAAAGATATTGGTGCGGCGGAGTTCGCACACCGTTTCCTGCTGCATCTGCTGATGCTGCGATTCAGTCACAAAACCTTCGCCCGCCCAATCCTGAAGCAATCCGCTGGCGCGCAGCGATTCCTCATTGGCGGCGCTGTAGGCTCTCACTGCTCCCTCCCGAATCGACGGCTGATCCATACCAGAAGAACCAGCATGGCGACTCCAGTTACCAGGAAATACGCGACGATAGCCATAAAATCATGCAAGTTGTGCAGAAGAATTGAGTTGATACCAATGTAGCCATACACTGCGGCATAGGCGATAAAAAGTGCCTGCCGTCGTTTCAGTCCCCATGCCAAAGACGCGGCACAAAGAGCAATGAGGCATAGCAACCAGAAGGAGTTATCTTGCCGCTCGAAAACTCCAGCCAGTATGGCCCAGAACAGCACATTGGCAGCAATGTTCAGATACGTGTCAAAGAAATGAGGCTTCAAACCTCGTCGCTCAAGCAGTGTTCCAGCACCACCAACCATCAGGCCATAAAGCACTGCATAGTTCCTGTAGTCCGTGTCCTGACGGCCACCCCAATGGGCGATGCTGAGTCCGAAATATCCTGCCAGCGAAGTTAGGGCTAGCGTCAGGACAAAGCGATTGTCAAAACGATAGGCCAGAAAGAAATAAAGCCCGGCAGTAGCAAGAAGATAGAGATCCCACTGGCCGGAAAGCATTTGAAAACGATTCTCGATGTACGCAAGTTCCACTGTCCAGATAAGACATCCGAAGTAAAGAACATAATCGAAAATCAGGCTGGCCGTCGCGCGAGAAAAGCAGTACCAAAGAGAAGTCCCAAACAGAACACTCAGAACAGCCAGGACGAGAACATCACCAAGTTGTTGCGACCATGTGCTAACCGTCCAGCCAAGGCCGCCCACAAAAAGAAGAACTCCTGCATAGAGCAGGAGATTCAACTCAAGAAAGAGCGAGAACGGTTCCCCTCGCGAGAGGCCCGTCAGCAGCGTGTGCTGTTCTGGCGAAATCGTTCCGCGCTCTTTCCATTGATCCAGACGGGTAAAGAGAGTCATAGCGTCCTCGTGCACCGCACGCAGGACGTTTACTACTATACCTGTGGCTTACGGCGATGCTTCATCTTCTTCGCTCCAGCCTCAAACTTCTGCAACTGCTCGGAATTAAGCACGCCGGCCAGCTTGTCGTGGGTCTTCTGGTGGATCGCCTTCATCTCGTCCTTCGAAGCATTGTTCTTGCGAGCGGCCTGCATCTCTTCCCGCTGCTCCTTTAGGATCGACTGTACCTGAGGCTTCTGATCTTCGCTCAACCCAAGCTGTTCAGCCACGCGACCGCCCCGCTTGCCACCTTGAGCAAAGCTCAAACCAGCCACCAGAGTCACCATCATCATCATTTTGAGAATTTTGTTTTTCATTAGGTCTTTCGCTCCTGATGAATAAAACACCATCTGCAGAGGGGAGTTTCGGCCCTCTGGCTCTAGCGATGTAAAAGTCGTGTAAAGCCGCCCAATCAGGCCGAACGCATCATTTCATCCCAAGTCACTTCGCGCTTGGTCTCAATCGCCATGCGTCCCAGAATCGCCGTCAGCGTACTCTCCACCGCCGTCCTGGTCATGTCATAGGGCTTGCCGGCAAGGATGCCTGCAAAGAAGGCCTGCGTCGCCTCGCCGGTGATGTCAGCATTCGATTCTTCGCGCTCCATCAGGCTGGTATCCCGCAGGTCGTCAGCGCTCTTGTATCGCACATCGGGAGTCATGCCGTGCAACTTCATGTACTTGCGCGAAGTCTCCAGCATGCCCTTGGAACCGTAGAATTGCTCCTTCACATCGCGATACCCGGCAGTGTGCTTGATCGAGATCAGCCACCCTTCAATCCCACCCGGATACTGGTAGATCACATCGTGATGATCTGTTCCCCAATCCCCATATGGCAGGGGATAGCGCAAACCTCCACGGCCCACCGCGCTTACCGGATGAACGTCGCGAGCAAACCAGTTCATCACGTCGATGCCGTGGCAATCCTGCTCTACAATTGGCCCGCCCGATAGCTTGTCCCACGACGCCCAACGACGCAGTTTTTGCTCTTCCAGCGGAAGGTCTTTATAGAGCCCCATGTCACCCGTCGGAGGCAAATAACCCAGAACCCAGTAGCTCATCATCAGCTTCACTTCACCAATCCTGCCGCTGGTGAAATAGCCATGAGCCTTCAGATACTGGGCACTGAATCGCTGCTGGAAGCCGAACTGAATCCGCTTGGTCTTGTCGCGCTTCTCCCAAGCGGCAAGCAGCCGCTTACAACCCGCTACATCAGCACCGGCAGGCTTCTCACAATAGATGTGCTTCTTCGCGGCAATCGCCGCCTCAAAGTGCTCCGGGTGCATAAACACGGGCGTGGCAATCAATACAGCATCAACATTGGAATCGGCCAACAGTTGCTGGGCATCCCGATAAGTCTTGGCCTTATCAGCCCCCGGAATCTTTGTCTTCGCTGCGTCAATGCGGTCCGCGTAGCGGTCGCAAATCGCGGCGATCCTCGCATTGGGGTCGTTGGCCATCAGCGTTCCAACATATTGCCCACGCCCACCCGTGCCAATAATTCCGAAGCTTACCTTCGAATTCGCCTGATAGCTGAATGCCGTCGTCGCACTTACAATCAGTGGTGCAGACTTCACTATGGATCTTCGCTCAATTGTCTTCATGGCTGAAATATTTCACAGCCGTTGAGAGAACTCAAGCTATTTAACAGGTGCCTGAATCTTCACCAGTCGCAGCGCTTCGGTGAAGTACATATTTCCCTTGCGCCCACCCTTCTCGTAGAGCACCAGAACCTCACCCTGAGTATTAACCGCCAGATCGGAATACGCAGAAATTTCGGGATCAATCACCTCGAGCACTTTCCAGCTGCGCCCTTCATCCCAGCTCCCTTGCAGGGTCAAATTCCGACGCATCGAATTGCGACCCTTCTTCGTCCCGGCTTCAGCGTCAACATGATCGGGATTCACAAAGAGCAGTGGCTTCTTGCCACCCGGGTACCGAAGCAAACTTGCCATACAAACCGGCTCTTTCAACTCAGACACAAACTCAGGCAAAGACCAGCCGCTAGCCCCGTCCTTGCCGTAAACAACAGCCCGCCGCATTGCGTCGCTCTCGCTGCGCAGGTTCATCATCACGCGGCCATCTTTCAATTCAACCGCCACTGTCTCGCTCGGGTTGCGCAGTGGTCCCAACACGATCTCACCCGTCTTCCAGGATTTGCCCTCATCGTCACTGTAGAGACTCGACACCACACTAGGGCGGTGCGCCTTCCCGCCGGTAGACATCCACACCGGAATCAACAACCTCCCGGTTCGCAAGCGAATTCCGTGCCCCGGTCCGGTGGCAATCACGTTCCAGTCGTACTGCTTTTTCAAAGGCTCAAAAGCGCTGGTAATCTCAACCGGCTCGGTGAAGCTCTTGCCTGAATCGACACTATGCCGGTAGAAAGCCCGCGCATAGCTCACACAGTAAATCAGGTGCACCTCGTGTTTGCCACGCCCGGCAATCGCAACAACATTGTTTACCGTTTCAGTACCAACGTCGGCCAGCACAACGCGGTCGCTCCAGTGCTGCCCTCCGTCCACACTGCGCCGCATCACGACATCGATATCAGCCCAGTCCCCTGCCCCGTCCTTGCGCGCCTCTGCATAAGCAAGTAGAGTCCCATCGCCAAGCCTCACCATGCCCGGAATGCGATAGGTCATGTAGCCACCCTGCCCTGCTTCAAACAGGTCCATCCCGGCCACCAGCAGTGCCGCACTAAACCAGAGCATACCTGCCCTCGCGCTCCACCACTTCCAGCTTTGCGCCAAACAACTCGCTCATCTTGGCACTGGTCAACATCTTGTCCTTGGGCCCGTCACCGACAATCTGCCCGCCCTTAAGAAAAGCTACGCGCTCCATCTCGGGAATGATGTCGCTCAAATGATGCGTCACCAATACGATCGTCTTGCCAGAGCGTGCCTGTGCACTCACCAGCTCATTCAGATGCAGCTGTGCCGCGAAGTCAAGACTCGTCCCAGGCTCATCGAGCAGCAACGCCTTGGGGGTATGCACAAGCGCGCGCGCCAGCAACACTCTTCGCCCCTCGCCACTGGACAACTCATCGGTCCAGCGATCGGCCAGGTGCATCACACCCATATCGATCAGAGCGGCATCGGCAAGCTCGCGCATCTCTGCGGTTACCTCGTGATAAGGCTCGATCACGACGCTATTGAAGAAACCACCCAGCACCAGTTCACGCGCCTTGACGTCGCGCGTGCCCTTGGCCTGCCAGTCGTTCGAGATGATGCCCAGCCACTTGCGCAGGTCATCGAGATGCCAGCGCTCCTGCCCGTAGATACGAACAAAACTATCCGGGCGCAGCAACGGATACTCTTCGCGAGTGATCACTTTAAGCAGTGTCGACTTGCCGCAGCCATTCGGCCCCAGAATCGCAACATGCTCACCATCCTCAATACGCAAAGAGAGGCCGTTCAGGGCCGGCCTCTCTCCGCGAATTACTGTGATGTTTTGAACTTCGAGTAACGGCGCCGCCACTAAAGCTTGCCCTTGCTCCGTGAACAAGCCGTCACCGCTCCGGTTACGTCGACTGCCGTGTTTCCCTCTTCGATGCTCGTGATCTTTCCATCGATATCCACCACAAAGGTGGCCCGGTTGGAGATCCCACGATCCTTCATCAACGTGCCGTAGGCTTCTGCCGTCTTGCGCGTTGCAAAGTCACTCCCAAGAGCAAATTCTGGCTTGATCACATTGTCAGCCCAATACTTCAAACTGGGTACGTTGTCAGTGGACAAGCCAATGACTTCAAATCCCATGTCTTTAAACTTTTGGATACCAGCCTGGTACCCGGTCATTTCCTTTGTTCAACCACCGGTGAACGCAGCGGGGAAAAATGCAACCACCACTCCGTTCTTGCCCTTGTAGTCAGAAAGTTTGAATGGCTTGCCCGCTGTTGTAGGCACGCTAAAATCCGGGGCCATATCGCCAACCTTCAGATGCGTCTTGGGCGGGGCCGTAGCCTGCCCCTGCATCATCATGGCTGAAGATAAGGTCGCGGTCGTGAGGAAAAACGATCGACGTTCCATAATGAGATTATGTCAGACCCGCGCTACCCAGTTGGGACATTTTCCTTCACGCCATTCACCCAGGAATCCGAACGTCAGGCCTCAATCGCCGAGATCCGCGATCTGCCTCGCAACGTCCGCGCTGCACTGGCATCCTTAGGCGAGAGCAAGATCGACACCCCTTATCGCGAAGGCGGCTGGACCGTTCGCCAGCTGATCCACCACATCGCCGATTCCCACATGAACGCGTTCATCCGTTTTCGGCTTGGGCTCACAGAAGACAAACCCACCATCAAGCCCTACGATGAGAACGCCTGGTCGCAACTTCCTGACTCCGCACTCCCCATCGAACACTCGCTCGCAATCATCGAAAACGTCCACCATCGCATGACTGTCATGCTTGAGCTCACCCCGGCCGACCAATTCGCCCGTGAGATCGTCCATCCGGACAACGGCGTCATGACCCTCGACAAACTGCTACAGCTCTACGCCTGGCACGGCCGTCACCACACCGCTCACATCACAAATACGCCGCGCTGAGATGCGCGGCCGCCTTGGCGCACCACAATCGATCCCCGTCGCGCTGGGAAGGTGACGAATTCCAACTGGAATACTCCGGCCCCTACTGGCCTGATTGGAACTACTCCGAGCTCCAAGCCCCCTACCTCAACCCAAACCGGCAGAGCCGGGTCCACCCCGGTAACAAAAACCTGGCCATCGCGAACCGAAACAATACCGGGCGCACTCCGCTCTACAAGCAACGGAATCCCGCTGGCCAAGTCCGCTATACCCAACTTCACGTCATCCGGCACCTGAATCACGGCATAACCCGGATTGAAGTACAGAGTGGTAGCGGCAAGTCCTCCAACGCGGATCGGTCTCGTCAACCCCGATCCCAAAACCAACGCCTGCGACCCCGGGCTCACCACCGTTTCGAGCGTTCCCGCATTCAACCCAGTCCAAATCACCGGCGAGTCCGTCGCCCTTCCTGGCTGAACATAATCCACCGCGATACCACCCACCCGAAGACCAACAATCCTCTCAGCCCCCAAATTCTGCGGCACCTGCAACCAAAGTACCCCCGGCCCAAAACCCAAATGCCCCACCACCACTTCTCCCAATCCTCTGGCTACCGTCGCCTCCCAGGGGCAAAGTGCAGGGCTGCCCACCCGCACGGGGAAAAGCCCTCCGGCCGCACTCAGATTTTCGCCGAGTGCAACCTGGTAGCCACATCCGGCTGCAAGCGTACCCGTCCCCCGATATTCAATCGCCTGCGGGAAAACCCCGTCCACCCCGATCGCGTAATCGAGCGTCATGGAGTCAAAAACTCCCGCTCGCTGCGTGATACGCCCTCTCACCTGAGCGGTAGTCACACGCAATCCCGCCACCCCAATACCACTTCCTATGAAGCTGCAGTCTACGGACAGCGCACCACCCATCGAGAAAAACTGCCCCTCTGGCGCACCGCTGCTTCTGATTTCAAAGCGGTCTGCCCCTAGCCGGCGAAAAACAAGCGTAATCCCGTTACCCCACCACGCACCTCCAAACGGTTCAAAGAGCGATTGGTCCCCACCCACTACATTAAATGTACTTCGATAAGTTGCTGCATCTGGGCAACTTGCAGGCGCAACTCCGGAGATCGTCGCACCCGCTTCAGCCACCTGAACCGGAATATCCCCCACCACTTTTCCATCATGGCTGCGAACCTTCAACCGCGTTCGTCCAGACTTCAAACCTCTGACCTGGATCGGAATATTCCTCTCGCCACGATTATAAGTATATATTTTAGAATTGATTGCAGCTATAGTCTCATCTTGCACTTCAAGAAAGCTATGCCCGCCTACCTCATCCTCAGCCACTGGAATACTTCGCTGCATTTGCCCCAGGCACTGTGCCTGTCCAGCCACAATTAGACAGGTGCGAATACTGGACTCACCAAGCCCGACACGAACAGTGGCAATCCCCTGATATCCGCCGCCCACCACAACCAGATCGGCCTTTCCGAAGGCTAAACCCTGCACCAGCAATCCTTTACCAGTCACAATTGCAATTGCTACCTTTGAATCACTCACACTGACTGAAGCCTCTCCAAACCGGGGATCCAGACCCAACCAGCGCACCCCACCCACATTGGAAAACTCAACATCCTCAAGAGCCACCCGCTGAATCCCGGAAGCAATCAGCCGCTGAAATTGAGGACGAGCGCTTCCCACCGCCAGCTCCCCTCGTTGAGTTTCAGCTACAGCCTGCTCAAAGCTCCCATTCAGCCTTTCGAGCGCAGGCAATAACCCGCGGGCCACATAGCCCCCGCGCAATGGCTGCATGTACCCAATCCGCAAATCATCCGTTGAACTGACGACAATCCCTGATAAACCCGTTCCATTCCAGAATTTTGCAGCTAAACCACTCTGATTTGTTTCTACTACAACAGTTACCTCACCTAGATTCTTCAATCTCTGACCCAGATCCTCCCAGGACCACCAATGGTCCAACCACACGCCCGTTGCATCCCCCATTCCACTCACCAAGACGAGACTCCGCCTGCACCCCACGGCCAAAGCAGGGTCAGAATAAACACGCGCAATCCCGGTCTTGCGCAAGAAAGCCATAAATGCAGAGCTGCTCACAGAGTTGGTCGACAGCAAAACCCCGCAACTCTCCCCGGGCACAGGAGCAAGTTCGACCACAGGAATCAGCCCCCCGGCAAGACTGGTGCTGCGGCCAACGCTCTGCCAGTTTCCACCCGGAGTCTGCACCAGCGGCCACCACATTTCACCCGAAATCCGAGCCTGGCCTAAGTCGTTCCCCGGTACAAGGTAGAAGCGAGTGGGCTTGGCCCAACTCTTCGCTGGCCCATCGTCCACCCACAGCAACCAACTCCCTACCTCAGCCCTCCAAAGGCCGCCCACTTCTTTATCTTTGCCCCAGCGGGCCGGACGCACTAGACTCCCTGCCGGCAACCAGTATGGCCCTACAAGCTGCAAGTTGCCGCCATCAGCCGCATTCCGTAACAGCACCCGGCGCACCTCAGCCTTGATTGCACTCGCAGTCCCGGATGGCGTCGGCGTCCCCACCGAAAAAGCAAAACTCACCACGGCCCCATCCCCCAATTCAGCCACAGCATCCACGTTGAAGTATCCAGCGGCGTCCGGGCTCGTGTACATGGTGGACGCCTTTCCGCTAGCGTCCGTCCGAACGGTCACACTGGCCTGCCCGGCTGGAGGCACAAAACGAACATTCACCCCTGCAACATTCCCACCCAGGCTAGCCCCCGAGAGCACCACCTTCAACTCAACACTCGTTCGAGGTGGCACAACAAAAGCGCTTTCCCCCTCAATGAGAAGCACCTGTCCAGCCAGGTTTGCGGCAACAAACAGAAGTAGAAGGCGCATCAGAACCCCGGTTCGCTAATTTTCACTACCCTGACGTCCTTGGCATACTTCTCGGCCGTCTTACGTATCTTGGCCGCATCCCCGATCAGCACAAACACCAGTCCGCTGGTTTTGTAATACTTCCTGGCGGTTTGATTCACCTGTTCCAGCGTTGCAGCGTCAATACGCGAGATCAGATCATCCACTTCGCCACGATTGAGCCCAAAGATCTCAAAATCGGTCAACATCCCGGAGAGCTGATTGATTGTCTCCAGCGCTTTCGTCGGGTACTCTCCCTTGACATAAGCCTTCGCACTGGCCAACTGCTCTGCATCGATTCCCTGACTTTGCAGCTTCTCCAGTTGTTTGAGCGCTAGATCGATCGCCGCTTCAGTCGATTCCGTCTTGGTGAAGGTGACAATCGAAATTGTCCCGGGCAGCCGGTCCACCTGCAAAATGCTGTTGGCCCCGTAAGTAAGCCCGCTATCGACACGCAGTGCATCGTTGAGCATAGAAGTAAAGCGCCCGCCAAAGAGCGTATTTACAAGTTCCAGCTTCGTTCGATCGGGATTCACGCGGTCGATCCCTGGTTGTCCGATGGCAAAGTAGGTCTGCGTGGCTCCTGGGGAATCCACCAAAAGCAAACGGGGCGCTCCACTCTTGGGCGCAGCGGCATTTCTGGCGACAAAGGCGGACCCGGCAGGCAGCTTGCCAAATACCTCCTTCAATTGCACTTCCATCGTTTTCGCTTCGACATCCCCAGCCACAACCACTACCAGATTCTTTCCTACAAAGCTTCGCTTCCAGTGCTCGGCCACAGTGGCACGAGTCAGCTTCGGCAGGCTCAGTTCGTCCCCATTCATGGCCCTCCCATAGGGGTGATCTTTGCCGAAATAGAAGGCAGGAAAATACTCGCGCAACGCCACCTGCGGTTGGTCTTTTGCCACCTTCACCGCATCCACTTTCTCCGCGATCAACTGCTTCAATTCGCCTTCATCAAATTTCGGTTGCAGCAGCATCTCCTCAAGCAAAGCAATCACCTGAGCGGAGTCTTTACTCAGAAATTCCAGATCGATGGAAGCGGTTTGCTTCGACATCACGGCCTGTACGCGCACGCCCAATTGATCGAGGTCTTCAGCCAGCTTCTCGCGGCTTCGTTTCTCGGTCCCGCGCGTGAGCATCTCCAGCGCAATCGACCCAACGCCATTCATGCCCGCCGGGTCAGCCTCGGCACCTCCACGCACAGAAACCCTAACGCTCACCAGCGGCAGGTCCTTCTTGGGCATCACAAAGAGCGCTGCGCCGTTGTCCAGACCAACGCGCTGAAAGGCAGGCATTCGAATCTGCCCCGCCAGTGACATTGCGATCAACAGACTCAAAACAATGGCACGCATCCTATTTACCCTCACCCTTTACCGGCACCAGTGTCGCCACCGTCCGGTTCTGTTCTCTGAAATACTTGGCCGCCACACGCTGTACATCCGCGGCCGTTACGGCAGCGATGCGCTGGTCAAACCCGAAAAGCTTGTCGTACCCGCCAAAGTAAATCTCGTATTGACCCAGTAGATTTGCCTTGCCGGCAATCGTTTTCAGTTGTTGATAGAAGGCGGCAAGGATCAGATTGCGAGCCTTGTCGAGTTCCCTCGCCGGCACCGGCGTTGTCTTCAACTTCTCAAGCTCCTCATACAGCACGGCCTCGGCCTTCTCCGGGGCGATCCCGCTACGAGGCTGAATCAGAAACAGAAAAAGTGCAGGGTCCAGCTTCATCGGATTCTCCGCCTGTACCTGCAAAGCCAACTGTTCTTTGTCCACCATGCGTGTGGTCAGGCGCGCGCTCTTGCCAGCCGTCAGCAGCGCATCGATCACCGTAAGCACCGGGTAATCCGGGTCACGCGAATCGCCCACGTGATAGCCGGTCATCAACAACGGCAACTGCGAAGCTTTTTCGATCTTCACCCGCCGCTCGCCCTTCTGCTCCGGCTCTTTGGTTCTCACCGGTGGCGGCGGTGCCTGCGCGGGAATCGGCTCCAGATACTTCTTCGCCATCCCCATAACCTCTTCAAAGCTCGCCGCACCCACCACCACAAGAGTGCAGTTATTCGGTGCGTAGCCCATCTTGAAGTGAGCCCGCAGGTCATCGAGAGTCCAGCTCTCGATATCGCTAGGCCAGCCAATCACACTCCATTGATAGGGATGCGCGGTAAAGGCTGCCGCACCCAACTGCTCGTTGAGCGTGCCCAGATTGTTGCCGTCTACACTCAGGCGTCGCTCGCTATAAACAACGCCCCGTTCGCTCTCCACCATCTTTGGATCAATGGCCAGATCTCGAATCCGGTCTGCTTCAAGATCAAACGTAACCTCCAGAGCGGAGCTCGGAATAAAGTTGGTATAGACCGTCAGGTCCTCGCTCGTATAGGCGTTGTTACGTCCCCCATTTTTCTCCATGACAGTGTCAAACATCTTCGGGCCATACTTCTTGGCCCCGTTAAACATCATGTGTTCGAAGAAATGAGCCAGCCCCGTCTTGCCCGGCACCTCGTTGCGGCTGCCAATCTTGTAGAACAAATACATCGCAACATTGGGAATGTCGCGGTCTTCTCCAACAATCACTTTCATCCCGTTCGTCAGTTGGCCTGTCTTGACGGGCAACGGCTCAATTGCCGGAAGATTCATCGCAAGCGCAATCAGGAAAGCAAATTTGCGTATCACGCCACCATTGTAGGCCCACCACTTCACACGTTTTTTACAAAATACAGATAAGCCATCCGCCTTGTCCCAACTAAACTGTAACTATCCAAAGTGACAACGATTCTTGTTATCGACGACGACGAAAGCCTTAGGGACACAATTGCCGTTCTTCTGGAGCGCGAAGGTTTTCGCACCATCACGCATGCAGACGGCAAGTCAGGCCTCGATGCCGCACTCTCCGCCAAGCCGGATCTGGTTCTGGTAGATCTGCGCCTGCCAGTTCTCGGAGGGGTCGAAGTTTGTAAACAGATCCGTGCGGCCCGTATGGATACCCCGATCATCGTGTTGAGCGCTGTGGGCGACGAGATCGACAAAGTATTGCTGCTCGAAATTGGCGCAGACGACTACATCGTCAAGCCCTTTGGCACCCGCGAACTGATCGCCCGCATCAGAGCCGTGCTACGCAGAGCCACCGCACCACCCAACCAGGTTTTTTCCTTCAGCGATATCCGTCTTGATTTCGACCGCCGTGTCGTCACAAAAAACGACGTCGAGGTGAAGTTCACACCTGCCGAATACAATCTGCTCACCTTCTTCGTTCAGAACCCCGATCGTCCCCTGTCCCGCGAGCTGATACTCAATTCCGTCTGGGGCTATGAATCCTTTCCCAACACGCGAACCGTCGACGCCCACGTAGTGCGTCTCCGCCAAAAGCTGGAGCAGCAGGCAGACTCCCCTCGTTTTTTCATCACCGTACATGGAGTCGGATACCGTTTCCTTCCCTAGGCCCTCCATGCAGAAGCTCATCCTGGTTGTCGACGACACCGCTTATTCCCGAGAGGCGATGGCTCTGGCCCTGATGTCGATTCAGGATGTGGACGTCCGCACGGCAGGATCTATGCTGGAAGCAATGAAAATAGTTGACAGCAAAGAAGGCATAGACGCTCTATGCACCGATCTCAACATGCCTTTTGGCGATGGCTTCCAACTGATTGAGCAAGTACGCTCCGACATCCGTTACAGTCAAATTCCGATTGTCGTAATCAGCGCCAACACAGACGAAGCCACCCCTGCGAGAGTGAAATCCCTTGGAGCCGACGCCTTCTTCTCCAAGCCCTACTCTCCGCTGGTATTGCGACAAACTTTGGAGCGACTCTTCGATGCGAAGCAAAACCTTAGCGCTTAGCTGCCTTCTTGCTCTAGCCCCGCTAGCCGCACAGCAAAAAACACAACTCGAATTGATTCTCGAACGCCTCGCAAAACTGGAAGCTCAAAACGAATCACTCAAGAAAGAAATCGAAAGCCTTCGGCAGCAACTCAATCCTGGAAGCGTACCCTTGGCCGAAGTGGTAGAGGTACAAAAGACCCAGATCCGCGAACAGGCACAGGCAAAAGTAGAATCCACCTCAAAACAGCCACTCGCCATTACCGGGATCCTGCTCATGAACAGCTACTGGAATGGCCGCAACAACGGCGGTGCGATCAACTCCGCTTCAGCCGCACTGGTGGCTTCCCCCCGCTCGGCCGGCATCACGGCCAGCCAGACGATTATCGGCTTGCGTTTTGAAAGCCCGCAAACCGTTCTCGGTGCCGACGTGACCGGCTACGCCATGGTCGACTTCTTTGACACCAACGCGCGAACCGGCACGCCCCCACGCCAGCAAAGCCGCCATCTCGCCGACTATCCCCGGCTTCGGGTCGCCAACCTCGAACTTGCCTGGAAGAACACCAGCCTGTCCTTCGGCCAGGAGAAGCCGCTCATTTCCCATCGTGACCCCACCTCCTTGGCCCAGGTCGGAATTGCCCCAGCCACTGGTGCCGGCAATCCCTGGCTCTGGCAACCGCAGGTACGCATCGAACAACGCTTCAACCTCAACGAATCCACCCAGCTCAAAGCCCAGGGCTCCATCTATCAGACAGCGGAGGAATCTGCGGCCCTGCCCGCTGCCTTCGCAGACAGCCTTGCCCCCAGCCGGCCGGGCTGGCAAGGCCGGCTAGCCCTCAATCGCAAGTCAAACGGAGAAACACGCTGGGAGCTAGCCCCAGTCATTCATGCCAGTTCAACCCTGGTTGCCGCAACCAGCGTCCCTTCCCGGCTCTATGGCCTCGATTGGCTCTGGGCTCCGACAGACCGCCTCACCTTCACCGGCCTGATCTTCACCGGGAAAAACATTGCCCACATGGGAACCAACCGTCAGGGCTTCACCATCCTCGCGAGTCGCATCGTACGCCCCACCAATACCAGAGCAGGCTGGGGACAGTTGTCTTACCAACTCACTCCGCGCCTGGCAACCAACATCTATTCCGGCCAGCACGACGACAGAAATAGCGACCTCGCCACTGGCGGAGTCGCCAAGAACTTCCTCTATGCCGGCAACCTCATCTACCGCATTGCCACCAATGTCACCATCTCCTTTGAAGCAAGCCAGGTGCGCACAGACTACCTACGGCTGGGCCGAAGACTGAAGAACCACTATGACCTCGCACTGGCTTATCAGTTTTAGTCTGCTTGCCCTCAGCATCCAGGCCGCCGACATCAGCGGTATGGTCCAGCTACAGGACTCCCGCGACCAGAAGGCAAAAAAGGACAAAAGCGGAGTCGTCTTCTGGCTCACCCCCATCGACGCACCGCTCCCCTCACCCCTAACTACAGCCAAAGCACGCATCATCCAGAAGAACAAGCGCTTTGAACCTCATGTGCTGGCAGTCTCCGTCGGCACCACGGTCGACTTCCCGAACCTCGATCCCATCTTCCACAACGCCTTCTCCAATTTCGACGGCAAAGTCTTCGACCTCGGCCTCTACCCGCCCGGACAGTCCAGAGCGGTCCGCTTTGATCGCCCGGGAATCACCCGGCTCTTCTGCAACATCCATTCCGCCATGAGCGCCATCGTTGTGGTTCTCACTACACCCCACTTCGCCACCTCACTCGCAGATGGCTCCTGGGAGATTCGCGGAGTGCCTCCAGGCAACTACAAGCTGGAGCTCTATCACGAACGCAGCACTGCCCCCACGCTGAAGGCGCTTGAGCGAAGCATTCGAATCCCTGATTCCGGCCTCAAGATCCCACCCATCACAGTATCCGAATCAGGCTACATCCCGGTGGCTCACCCTAACAAATTTGGCAATCGCTACCCGCCAGCCGACTCCAACCCGATCTACCCGGGAGCAAAACGCTGATGCGCGGCTGGCCCCTCACACGAAAAATCCTGATGGCAGTTTCCATCAGCATCTCCTTGCTGGTCGGGGCCACCAGTTGGCTAGCTCTGCGCTTTGCCGTAAACACTACTTCGCGTGGCCTCGAGGGCGAGGTCACCGCCAGCCTCCGCGCCTATGAAACTCTCTGGCGCGCTCGCGAAAACATGCTCGCCTCCGTCAGCTCGCTCATGAGCAACATGCCGGAAGTAAGAGCTTCCTTCCGCACCGGCGACCAGGCCACCATCCGCGATACCGCCTCTGAAGTCTGGGCCAAAGTCTCACAGGAAGAAGCCATCTTCCTTGTCGCTGATCCAGCCGGCTTAGTCATTGCCTCTCTCGGCGGCGGCCCGGCACCTCCACTTGCTGACGTTATACGCTCCGCCTCCCCGCGTTTTCCCCAGCAAAGCAAGGGCTTCCTCACCCACGCCGGCAGACTCTGGCAAATCGTAGTCACCCCCGTTTACGTCGATGCCCAGCAAGGCTCTGCCCTCTTGAATATTCTCCTCACCGGCTACCCGGTCAACGCCGGTTTGGCAAAGTCTCTGCGCCAGAATACCGGTAGCGATTTTGTGTTTTCCTCCGCAGGCCAACCCATCGCCTCCACACTCGATCCGGCCAAAACGGCTCAACTCAATCAGACACCCAACCCGGGCCTCGATCCTGTACTCGTTCGCACGCAAGGCGCCGGCTTTGGCCTCCTCGCCGCCCCGTTGCTCGACATCGCCGGCAAGTCTATCGGAGAGCTCCGCATCGTCCGCTCCTTTGATGCCGCGCAAGAGCGCCTCGACGAATTACAGCGCGACATGCTGGGCCTCTGGACCGTCGCAGTGCTCCTCGGCCTTGGCCTCAGCTACGCTCTCACCCGCAAGATCGTCGACCCCATCGAGCGTCTCGACAAGGCTGCTGCCGAAGTCGCCAGACAAAACTACGATACGCGCCTGCTCATCGATCGCGGCGACGAGCTTGGCCGCCTCGCCCAATCCTTCAACACCATGTGCGTGTCGTTGCAACAGGCCCGGGGAGAACTCATCCGTCAGGAGCGCCTTGCCACCATCGGCCAATTCGCTACCTCAATCGTGCACGACCTCCGCAATCCCCTCGCTGCGATCTACGGTGGCTCCGAGATGCTGGTCGATACCGGTCTCAACGAATCTCAATCCAGGCGCATCGCTCGCAACATCTACCAGGCCTCACTCAGTATCCAGTCCCTGCTTCAGGACCTCTCCAATATCTCTAGCGGCAAGCTCTCCCCGCTGGAGCCGTGCAGTCTGGCTGAGGTCGTTTGTGCTTCTGCCGAGAGGCTGCTCACTTCCATCGATTCGAACGCTATCTCCATCCACATCGATGTAGATCTCAGCTCCACTGTCTCGGTAGAACGGGCCCGTATGGAGCGAGTCTTCTTCAACCTCATCGCCAATGCAGTTGAGGCGATGTCAGGCTCCGGGTCAATCCGCATCCGGTCCGAAGAAACAGCCACAACAGTGATCCTGAGAATTTCCGATACTGGCCCCGGCATTGCGGCGGAACTCAAGTCACAGCTCTTTGAGCCTTTTGCCACAGCCGGAAAGAGAAATGGAATGGGGCTCGGACTCGCTCTTTCAAGGCAAACCGTACGCTCTCATGGCGGGGATCTCTGGTCGGAAGCTGTCTCTCAAGGCGCTTCTTTCTGCGTCCGCCTTCCGCTCGCTGGTGCTGCGCCCAAAGCCCACGAGTTTCACAACACTTTTACAACCCCGGCATGATTTTGAGGCCCCATTCCGTCAAGCTAATAATGCTGCACTCAACTATCGATCTCTTCCTATGGTGGGATGAGAGGGTAAACACAAACCCTGATAAGTACCGTGTTTTACCCGGCCCTCGCGCTCAAAGCGAGGGCTTTTTTTTTAAACTAAAAATGCGGAGCTGCCCCTGCTTCAGCTCCGCCACGCGGTCTACCAACTTGAAGCCGTGGTGTTACTTCGCATTGGGAGGCTCGACCGCGATCCCTCCAAACTGTTCGAAAAACCAGAGATTCCCAATCGGGTTGTGATCACCTGTTTCGTAATAGATCTCATGCAATATCGACTTACTGGAGGCAGATTCCCGTATCACCAGATAGCCACGATTGGTTACCGGTGAGATATCAAATCCAGCCACCCGGCTCAAGTCGATATTGATGAGCGGTTTTACATTTCCCAAAACTCCGTCATTAGGAGGTGTCTGCGTCACAATAGCCCTCTTCGCGAGATCCAGGTTGTACAGCACAGTGCTCGTAGACCCCGCAAAACTGTTTGTATAAGCGCTGCCTACTACCTGAGGACGCATTCCATCCGCATAGTTCAATGCCCCATCGGTAGCGGCAACCGCACCCGTATCGGGATGCAAGCGCAGATTCTGGCCCGTATTGGACGTCACGCGAATCCTGTCTACCGTGGGATTGAAATCAAAGCCAAACTCGGTTCCATCGAGCGCTGGCGTAAATGCCATCCCGGTACCCACTGCTTTGGCCAGCGCCGTCTCACGATCAATCGTGTAGATGCGTGAGGAAGAACCCAATCCATAAAGCTGCCCCGTAGCAGGCCGGAAATCAATCGCCAGCACCTGCTCACCCGGCAGCAATCCGCGAATCAACTGCAGGCTGGTGGGAAATTGTGGCCGATCCGTGTCAAAGCTCACCAGCAGTGCTTTCGAGTCAATGCCCCAGGCCTTCTCAGCGCGGGCTTCGTGAGTGGACAGGCCGCACAGCAGCCCCATCATGATCAGAGTCGTTCTCATGCATTGGGAAACGGCTCCCGCAGACTTTCGGATTGAATCCGGTCAACTTTTTTTGGGCAACAGCTTCATCAACTCTTCAACCACCTGTGGAGCCTCACTCGCCCAGTTCTTCTTCTCCGAAGGGTCCTTTGCCAGGTTGCTCAGCCATAACTTCTCTTTCGGCTCGCCGTAAGGGTCATCCGGAAACTTGGGTGGATTCTCGATCAGTTTCCAATCTCCCTTCCTCGCCGCTCTGCTTCCCAGATACAGCCAGTGCACGCTTGCGTGGGCACTCTTGCCCCCGCGCATTATCATTTCGCTTTGATCACGGCCATCGAGCCCCGCAGGCGCAGTAAGGCCAGCCATGGCCAGAAACGTAGGCAACACATCCATCGCCATCCCGACACCATCCACCACCTGCCCTGCCCCGATCTTGCCCGGCCAACTCATCATCGCCGGCATCCGCACTCCTCCCTCAAACAAGCCCTGCTTCCAGCCCCGAAACGGTGCATTACTGCCACCACGATAAGGCCTCCCTGCATGGTCGGCACGGGATTCCTGCGTCGCCCCGTTATCACTCTGAAAGAAGATCACTGTATTCTCAAGCAGCCCCTTCTGCTTCAGCGTTGCCATCACCAGCCCCACCTGATCATCCACTTCTGCGATCATCGCCAGATGCATCCTACGGTCCCGGTCCATCGACTTCGGAAACCGCGCCAGACTCTTCTCCCTGGCAATCATCGGATAGTGGGGAGCCCCAAAGCAGAGCTTCAGAAAGAAAGGCTGCGCCTTGGATTGCTTCTTCAAAAAGGCCACTGCCTCGCTGCCCAATATCTCGGTCTGATACTCACCGTCGCGCGACACCTCTTCTTCGTTGTGCCAGAGGTCATGCAATATCTCGCTCTGCCCGCGCCCCAATGTGTAATAGCGATGCGAGATCGCATCCGTCCAGCCCGAATAAAAACCGTAGAACTCATCAAAGCCAACTGCCTTGGGCCTTGAATGCGCCGCACTCCCCAAATGCCACTTCCCAAAGTGCCCGGTGCGGTAGCCGGCCTTCTTCAATTCCCCGGCCAGCGTCTTCTCTCCCGCTTTCAAGCCGGGCGTATCGAACTTTGCTGTAGACGTTAGCACGTCCTCAATGCCGTGGTGCTCGGGATACTGCCCGGTCAGCAAACTCGCCCGTGACGGCGAACAGACAGGGGAATTCGAATACCAGTTCGAAAACCGCGCCCCACTCCTGGCGAGTCGATCGAGGTTCGGCGTCTGCACCTCAGGGTGGCCATAACAACCCACATCGCCGATGCCCTGATCATCGGTGTAGATCACCACAAAATTGGGTTTCGCCGCAGCAGCTAAAAGAGGAACTGCTCCAGTAGCAGCAAGGAAGGATCTTCGTGTCATCCTTCAAATCATAGCTTCAACTTGTACTGCTTCCCTTAAGTTATTACAAGCAATTCCAACGCTGAATCGGCATAAGTTTGCACTGCAAAGCGAAAAGACAAGAGACATCGTTGTAATCTAATCGCAAAATGGATTCGACCTGATCAATCATTGAGAGCGGACCTCAGTACTATTACTTTTCTCAAATTTCTCGGTACTTTTCTTAGTACGATTCCTTTTACATCGTTCATATTGGGTGCTAGTTTGGCTTTAATAACCAATGAGATAACTGATTTCAGCCTCAAATTCTGGTTTGGAGCTTAACTGCATGAACACTCGTTCGAAACTCGGTTTTTTGGCCACTTTACTCGCTTGCACCGCTTTTTCCGCACCGGCTGCTACTATTACCCAATTCACAAGGGCGCAATTCCAGCTTGCTGTAAATGGAAGCAGCGTTACTCAACAAGATTTTGATTCACTTCCTGTGGGATCGATATTAGCACCGATCAATGGCGTTACCTACGGTGCCTCGGGCGGAACCCCAATCGTAACATCTAGCTATCTAACAACCACAGGCAGCAACGGACTGGGCTCTAGTTCGGTGGGATTTTTCCTGGCTTCGGAGAGCGCGACTTTCTCCTTCAGCTCAGCCATCACCGCATTCGCGATCGACATCAACACCTTTGCGGGCACTGCAGGCGATTACACTGCGACTTTAAATATTGGAGACGTGATCCTAAGCAAATTTGATGTATTTCCAGGAACGGCCACTGGTCAGTTCATCGGCTTCACTTCCGATGTGGCCTTCTCAAGCGTCACGATTAGCACAGCATCCGGATTCCCCTACACTCTGGACACTTTAGTTTATGGCGATGCAGCTACTGTGGCTGACCCGACTTCCACCGTACCGGAGCCCTCTGCGTGGCTGTCCTTAGCACCTGGACTTTTACTCTTGCGCTACCTCCGGAGCAAGAAAGCCAAGTGATCAATTCGCTCACAATGTAGAAATGTGAGGATGGATCTCTTGTCTGATTAGATCCATCCTTGCATATGGAAATTATCGGTAATCCTGAATGATTCTTTGCGACATGGCCTTCCCACCGGCATTTGGATCAACTGCCCTCCACGCTCTCCAAATATCAACAAGAAGTTCATTCGATGTACTAAGACCGCAGCGCACAAACGCACTCGAAGTGAGCATATCGATAAGGCCATGCCGCTCCGGATTCTGACCCGTGAGCATGCTCTTCATTCAAGGCGAGCCCCACTCTAGATCCATGGAAAATTAGGCCGCTCAGCGGCGGCAACCAACGGTGCCACTCCGACGCCGTAAAGGAAGGATCGTCGAGTCATCCTTCAGATCATATCTCTAGCGGCGCAGGTCTACGTTCACAGAATCTCCAAACGGATAATTCCTCGTCCCACCCGGCAAACCATGCACGTAAACCAGCCGCAACTTCGCCTCTGAGACCAGCTTCCGGCCATATCGCGCCTCAAGCAGCTTCTCCAGCTGCGCATCACTAAGCGATACAGTTGTCCGCACCACCTTCCCGTTTTTCGACACCCGGGTCGCCTTGGGCAGATCAATGATCACCGCCTCCCCCTCTTGCGACTTCAGTTGTTGCGCCTCAGCCAGCACACCCACCATCTTCTCAAGCTGCGTGGCCCCCTCGTCCGTTGGTGCCTCCATGTCGATATTGAGTTCAAGCCGGTCGTTCAAGCTCACTCCAAACAAAACCCCGCTCAGCTCTCTCTTCATGCTCTCAGAAAGCTCCAGCTTCTTCACTGGCTTCTTGCGGGCCGCAACCCTCGGCGTATCGACACAAGTGACGTCCAACCGCTGCTTGGCAACCGTCTTCTTCGGGGCAGCTTGCAACAGTCCCATCGTCATTAGCAGACAGATCCAAACTCTCATCTCCCCATCATGGGCCACCGAATAGAGTCCTGCAATGGTACAAAAGGATAGAAAAAGCCCCGGCCAAGGGCACCGGGGCTTAAAAACAACTCGAAGGGATTGAAATTTAGCTGCAGCCGCTAGTCGACCCGCAGTTTTCGCACTTATAGCAAGACCCGTTACGTGTCATCATCCCGCCACACTCGGCACAAGACGGAGCATCAGCCGCCACCGGCGAAAACAAATCCTGTTGCGGATCCTTCTCGGTCGGAGACAGTTTGGTCGTCTCGCCCGCTTCTCCCAATGCATACTCGGGGCCCAGGAACTTCGCGCCCATCCAGCGGAAGATGTAGTCCATGATCGACTTCGCATAAGGAATCTGCGGATTGCCTGTCCAGCCTGACGGTTCAAACCGTACATGGCTGAACTTGTCGACATAGAACTTGAGCGGCACACCGTACTGCAAGCCGTAGCTGATCGCTGTCGCGAAGTTGTCCATCAGGCCCGAGATCGTCGAGCCTTCCTTCGCCATCGTGATGAAGATCTCACCCGGAGTGCCGTCTTCAAATAGACCTACCGTGATGTAGCCTTCATGGCCAGCAATCGAGAACTTGTGCGTCTTGGCTTCGCGCTCTTCCGGCAGCTTGCGACGCTTCGGCTGATACACGATTTTCTCGACGATTTTCACTTCCTGCTTCGAGTCAGCAAGGCTACCAGTAGACTTCTTCTCACCCTTGGACGAACCGCTCGACAAGGGCTGAGCCTTCTTCGAATTGTCGCGATAGATGGCTACCGCCTTGATACCCAGCTTCCAGCTCTGCAGGTAAGCATCAGCGATATCTTCAACCGTCGATTCTTCCGGCATGTTCACCGTCTTCGAGATCGCACCCGAGATAAACGGCTGCGCAGCCGCCATCATCTTCACGTGGCCCATGTGGTGGATGAACCGCTTGCCATTCATCGGACGGAAGCTGCAATCAAACACCGCCAAATGCTCGTCCTTGAAGCCGGGCGCCCCTTCGATCGTGCCAGTCGAATCGATGTGAGTAACAATCTTCTCCACTTGCTCCGGTGAATAGCCCAGCTTGATCAGGGCCTGAGGCACTGTCTGATTGACAATCTTGATCACGCCGCCACCGACAAGCTTCTTATACTTCACCAGGCTGAGGTCGGGCTCGATACCGGTCGTATCGCAATCCATCATGAAACCGATCGTGCCCGTGGGCGCAATCACTGTCGTCTGCGCATTGCGATAACCACTGCCGCGGCCTACTTCGTAAGCGTTGTTCCAGCAATCCCAGGCTGCGCCGATCAGATCGGGCTGCAAATTGGCTGCGCTGATCTTGGCCACGCTGTCGCGGTGCATGCGGATCACTTCGAGGAATGGTTCCTCATTCATCTCATAACCTGGGCAGGGGCCAACAGCCTCAGCCACACGGGCACTGGTCAAATAAGCCTGTCCACACATCACTGCCGTAATCGCCCCAGCCATATCGCGACCGGCATCGCTGTCATACGGCATGCTCATGGACATGAGCAACGTGCCAAGGTTGGCATAGCCCAAACCCAGCGGACGATAGTCATGCGAGTTCTTGCCAATCCGCTCGGTCGGGTAGCTTGCGTTGTCTACAAGAATCTCCTGCGCCACAATGCAGGTATCCACCGCATGACGGAAGGCTTCCACCTGGAACTTCCCATCCGGACCCAGAAACTTCATCAGGTTCAGCGAAGCCAGATTGCAGGCCGAATCGTCAAGGAACATGTATTCGCTGCAGGGGTTGGAGGCATTGATACGGTTGGTGTTCTTCGACGTATGCCAACGGTTAATCGTCGTATCAAACTGCATGCCAGGGTCGCCGCACTGCCAGGTCGCTTCAGCAATCTGACGCAACAGATCCTTGGCCATGTAGCGCTTGACGGGCGCACCAGTCACGCGGCTCTTGGTCCAATATTCGCCATTGCGCTCAGAGGCTTCCATGAAGTCGTCATCTGCCCGCACAGAGTTGTTCGCGTTCTGGAAGAAGATGCTCGAATAGGCGTCTCCGTCCATCGAAGAATCATAACCGGCCGCAATCAGAGTATGCGCCTTCTTCTCTTCCTTGGCCTTGCACCAGACAAAGCTTTCAATATCCGGGTGGTCCGTGTTGAGGATCACCATCTTCGCCGCACGGCGAGTCTTGCCACCGCTCTTGATCACACCGGCAAAGGCGTCAAAGCCACGCATAAAGCTCAACGGGCCGGAAGCGCGTCCGCCACCACTCAAAATTGCGTTGTCTTCACGCAGGCTCGACAGGTTGGAACCTGTACCCGATCCCCACTTGAACAACATGCCTTCCGTCTTGGCCAGGTCGAGAATCGATTCCAGAGAGTCCCCGGCAGAATTGATAAAGCAGGCCGAACACTGCGGCCGATGCTCGCCAGTTTCCAGCTTGCGCACCTGCTGAGTAGTTTCATCCCAAACCCAACCATAACCGCGCTGTTCTTTGACCCCGACATTGAACCACACCGGCGAGTTGAAGCAGGCCTTCTGCGTCAACATCATGTGCGCCAGTTCGCTGCGGAAGTTCTCGCAGTCCTCAGCTGTCTTGAAGTAACCGTCCTTCATTCCCCAATCGGCAATCGTGTCGACAACACGATGCACCAGTTGCCCGACGCTGGTTTCGCGTTCGGGAGAACCCATCTTTCCATGAAAATACTTGCTGGCCACGATGTTGGTGGCCGTCTGAGACCAATCGGCTGGCACCTCTACATCCCGCTGTTCAAAAACTACTGCACCGGACGATGTTCCAATCGTCGCAGTCCGTTTCTCCCATACGATCTCATCATAGGGAGTTTTTCCAGACTCCATTTTCGCAGTGAAATAGCGTGGAAAGTTCACTCCCGTGCGCTCTGCACGGCTCAGCGACTTTTTGGCCTTGGGGATTTTTGCATCGAGTGCAACAGCAAGCTGGCCCATAAACGAAACCTCTTTTTATTTTTACTTAAACAATTTATGGCAACAAGACGGGGACGGTGGGCAGCCGGGGGAGGCGTGCTTTATCTTGGTGCGTTAGCGATGATGACACAACATATTGTGTTACAGCAAGAAAAATATCTATATACAGTGCAACAACTTGCAGGCCAGCACATTTTTTTACACAAGCCAACCCTTCTTATGCACATCTTTTCCACAAGCTAAGCATTGAGAAAGATTGGGC
Source organism: Bryobacter sp. (assembly GCA_022843625.1). Lineage (GTDB taxonomy): Bacteria > Acidobacteriota > Terriglobia > Bryobacterales > Bryobacteraceae > Bryobacter. Next base: position 79,150 of record JALHNH010000025.1, read on the forward strand.
TTATCCCTCTACTTAGCACTAACCTTACCACTCAACACTTTTTCCTGTGCGAAACTGCATCTATGAAAAAATATGGGGATGCCCCACTTCGCCCCATTCTCGCTTCCGCCAATGGAGCCCGCCGATCAGTTGAAGCGCGTCACTGAATTCCGTTCGCAAATGGCTTCAAGGCGCACTGTGCGCGACTTTTCCGGCCAACCTTTCCCTATCGAATTAATCCAGCAGGCAATCGCAACCGCTAGTACCGCTCCCTCCGGCGCAAACCAGCAACCGTGGCGTTTTGTTGTAGTTTCAGACCCTGACCTCAAGCGCCAGATTCGGATCGCTGCCGAAGCCGAAGAGCGCGAAAACTACGAAAATCGCTTTCCCCAGGAGTGGCTCGACGCCCTCGCCCCCTTCGCCACAGACTGGCAAAAGCCCTTCCTCGAAATATGTCCTTATATAATAGTGGTATTCCGAATTGATTATGGCCTTGAAGCTGACCGCAAGATCAAGCACTACTACGTTCAGGAAAGCGTAGGAATCGCCACCGGCTTTTTGCTCGCCGCTCTCCACCTTGCCGGCCTCGCGACGTTAACCCACACTCCAAGTCCCATGGGTTTTCTCGGCCAGATCCTCGACCGTCCAGCCAACGAACGCCCCTTCCTCCTGATCCCGGTCGGCTACCCAGCACCCGACGCCCAGGTCCCGGTCCTCACAAAGAAACCGCTCAACGAGGTGATGGTGCTCCGCTAGCCTCGTTACCAGATCGTGAAAGGGTAGTTGGCTCCAATATCCCCATCCGCAGAGATCAGGTAAGCATCACCGGCACACCGGGCGTGGGCAACAACCATCCGGTCAAACGTGTCCCGGGTCCAAGTTTCACGGCAGGAAGCTCTGGCAACTCGATCGAAGGGGATTTCACAAACCCTTAAATCCAACTTTTCTTCCAGGTGCCCAAGAATCTGGTCGCCACCCGTTTTGGATCTACCGATTTCGTACATGAACTGCAGTTCAAGTCTGACGATTGGTGAGATCAGAAGATCGTATCGGTCAATCGCTTTCATCGCGGCTCCGGTCAGCCCCTTGGTATCTCCACTTGACAGGCGGACAACCACATGTGTATCGAGATAAGCGTGCATTTACAGCAGACTAAACCTGGCGGGCTTCCCATTCCGCTGCAAGTTTTGCTTTTTCAGCTTTCATGTCCGCTTGAAGGCTGTCTAAACTCACTCCGGGGGCCAATATGTCCATTGGCTTGAGCCGCGAAAGCTTCGACACCTTGTTTTCCGCAACCAGCCGAAACTTCGTTCCCTGGTAGGCGAACTCTACTTTTTCTCCCCTTGCTGCAGCCTCAGCCAGTGAGAAAAGGTTCTGCCGCACTTTTGAAATGGTCAGAGTCATAACTAAATTTTAGCGCCTGATGTACAAATGCTCAAGAGACTTGTACAACCTAAATCAGTAACTCCGTTGAACTAACTACGGCTCAATCTGATCGTCCCCCACCCCACAGTAGGTCCTTCAGCAGTGGTGGTCCAACCGAAATTCACTTGCAAGGACCTCATTACGCCATCCCAAAACATCGAAAACAAAACTAAGCGCAAAGCCGCGATAGAACCCACGCATCACCAAACTCAAGATGGTCAACAGCAGACTCAGAAGAAGCAGCGGCGGGTATTTATCAAGGAATACAGGCTAGGAGCCGTTGAGCGAATGCTGGCTGGGGAAAGCCCCGCAGCTAGCGCGACAGCTTGGTGTCCGGGCGCTATGCTGGTCTCATAGCGCCCAAGCCACAATCCTCTACGCTCCCCCGCATCCAGGAACTAGCCGTCTATGTCCTCATCGTCGGCACCTTCCTCTTGGTCGCCACCACCGACGGCCTCGCCTGGCCTACCCTCCTCTTCTGCCTCGGAATCGCCCTCCTCCGCATCGCTGGCCTCACCCTCAGCACCAACGCCGGCTGCGCCACCCTGCTCCTGGTCGCCGCCGCAGCTCCCCTCTATTGGTTCTTCTTTCGCAGCATTGCCTCGCTCAACATCAAAGACTTCCTCCTCGCTGTCCTCATGGTTTTCCTCCTCAGCGCTCAAACCGGCCGCGACTTCGCCGCCGTTTCCAGCTACTGCATCTGGATCATGATGGCCTCCCTCTTCCCCTCCAGCGGACCCCAGCAATGGTTCCTTCTCGCCATCCTCTTCACCTGGTTCCTCATCGTCCAGTGCCTCAACGAACTTCGCCGCAATCGCGACCAGCTCAAAGAATGGCAAGGCATCGACGGCTGGCGCCTGCTGCGTCCCCTCGCCAGCTTCGGCCTTCTCATGGTCCTCGGCATCGGCATCGTCGCCGGCGGCCTTTATCTTCTCTTACCCCGAAACCCCATCGCCGCCTTCCAGTTCAACTTCCAACCCCTCCGCCGCCTCGTCGGCTTCTCTGGCTCCGTCCGCCTCGGCGAAATCGGCCAGCTCCAGGACGACCGCACCCCCGCCTTCCGCGTCCGCTTCCTCAGCGGAACACCCCCTCCCGTCGTCCGCTGGCGAGGGGCCGCCCTCTCCGACTTCAACGGCTCCGCCTGGACCAACACCCTCGAATCCTGGTACGAATTCCCCAACCAGGGCAAGATCATCGTCGCCTCCGACGACCAGCGCCGCAAGCCCGGCCCCCGCCTCTTCTACGAAATTCAAACCCTCGCCGCAATGGACCGTGTCCTCTTCACCACCGGCGTCCCCGAATACATCTACCTCCCGCAAGGTCGCCTCCGCCGCAACTCCGAAGGTGCCTTCAAACAGATCTCGCTCGAGAACGCCCTCCCCGCATACTCCTTCTCGGGCTTCCTGGATCCCACCCTGCACCCGCAAGCGTCAGAAACCAGCGGCCCCCTCACCCAGCCCCTCCGTCAACGTTACCTCCGCCTCCCCGGCGTTAACCCGCGCATCCGCGAACTAGCCGAAATCATCACCGCAAACCTCACCGACCCTACTGACATCGCCAACCGCATTGAGACCCATCTCAAAACCAAGTACGCCTACAGTCTCGAATCCAACATCGCCGGCCGCGAACCCCTCGTCGACTTCCTCTTCAATACCCGCGCCGGCCATTGCGAATACTTCGCCAGCGCCATGGCCGTCATGCTGCGAACCCTCAAGATTCCCACCCGAGTCGTCACCGGCTTCTACGCTTCACTTCCAGAGCCAATCAACTCCTGGTACGTCATCAGAAGCTCCAACGCCCACTCTTGGGTTGAGGTCTGGATTGAAGGCAAAGGCTGGGTCGTCTTCGATCCCACTCCCGCCGGCAACAACCAGCCCCAACTCTCCGCCGGCATGAAGTGGCTCATCCAGATGCAGGATCGCTTTGTCGTTTTAAGTGAAGAATGGATGGGCGGCGCCAGCGGCATGAAGCGCCCCAACATCTCCCGCCCCGACATCTCCTGGCCCTGGTTCCTCGCTGCAATTTCGATCCCGCTAGCCTGGCTCCTCTGGCAGCGGCGCAATAACCAATCGGCCGCCCCTCACGAAGCCACACAGCTCTTTGAGCAATATCTGAAAGCCTCAAAACGCAAGCGAAATTCCAGCCAGACCGCCCGCGAACTCGAACAGAACGAATTCACATCTCTCTACGAAAAAGCCCGCTTTTCAAAAGACCCCCAGGCCCTCGCCCAACTCCGGCACTGGCTACACCTATTCCTAAAGCGCTAAGCACTTGCTTAGTGGCCTTCAGGTATTTTCCCTGATTCCAACAAAACCGATCCAGCCTCAAGCTGGAACCAATCCATGAATCGCCTACTCTGCTTTGCCCCACTCCTTCTCGTGACTGCGCTCTCAGCCCAACACAAAACTCTCGAAGATCTCACTAAAGATGCGCCACTCATCTTGGCTGGCCGGGTGACCTCAGCCGATAGCTATATAGCTGAAGACGGCGAAATCTACACCCGCGTCCGCCTCGAGGTCGCAGCGGTCCTCAAAAACACCGAAGACGTCTCACCAGCCGAGTTGGCCTTCGACATCAAAGGCGGTCAGGTCGGAGATCGGGTAGTAGTCTTCACCGATGCCCCGCGCTTCGAAGCAGGCGAAGACGTCCTTTACCTCGGCACCACCACCCAGCCGGAAGAAAAAATCAACCTTGCCTCAGCCACCGGCCGTAAAGCTCTCGATCGCATCCGGCAATACCGCGAAGACTCAGGCACCCCTGTTAGCGACTTCGAGTCCAGCCGCCTCAACCGCTTCCTCAACCGTCAAGGCAAGCTCAACAGCGACCCCGAAACCTTCCTGGACCTCGACGCAACCACCTGCTCCGCCTACATGGGCCCCAAATGGAGCACCCCCGCCACCACCTATGGCCTGGCCTCCTCGATCCCCTCCACCTGGGCCTCCGCCATTCAGGCCGCCGCCACAGGCTGGAATCAGGGAGGCTCAAAATTTGCCTTCAGCTTCAGCCCGTCCAGCCCGCATACAATCAGCCTGGCCGACCTCGGCGCAGGCTCCACCCTCGCTTCAACCCGGGTAGAATTCTTCCAGAGCAGCCAGCAAATGGTCCGCTTCTCGATGACCTTCAATAATCGCTACACCTGGACCACCACCGGCCAGGCCGGTCAATTTGATGTCCAGAACATCGCCATTCATGAGTTAGGCCATGCCCTCGGCCTCACCCACCCAAGCGCCAGCACCTGCGCGGAAGAAACCATGTGGTTCTCCGCCGGCGCTGGAGAAACAAAAAAACGAAGCCTTGAACCCGGTGACAAAAACGGCCTTGTCACTCTCTACGGTGCCGCAGGAACAACAACCACTCCGACTCCTGCAACAACCGTAGCCACCCCCTCACTCACCTACTTTGCATTAGCCACCACCAAGGCCATAGCCACCAAGCCTCTGGCGATCGTCTTCAGAGGGACCAACCTCATCCCGGCAAACATCGAAGCCCTTCTCACCGGCGGAGTCTGCGGCGCCACCGGCTGCACCGTAAAGCCAGCCGGAGCTTCCACAACAGACTTGGTTTTCCTGAACACCATCCCCGCCGGCTCCTACACCATCCGCCTCCGCAACGGCGCTGGCAACCCCTTAAGCACCCCCAACACCTTCACCGTCACCGCCAACTAGCGAAGAGGGTGGTTCGAAGCCTCATCCGCTCCGAATCACCCGCATCCAATCCACCAATCCACGCCCCAACACCTCAACCAGGAACACGGCAAACACAAGCCACCCACCAGCAAGCCCCCCACTAAATAGCGCCGAGGCCCCCATCCAACGCGCAATCAAATACACCACCCCTGGCAAAACAAGATAAGCCACACCTCGCACTATCCATTTCAAAACGGCCGCGCCCTCAACCCCTCAAGCAACCCAGTCAACGCCCCCACAATCTTCCCCGGCGACGCCCCTGTAGTATCAATCGCCTTCAGCACCCCAGCCGGCGAAAAACTCGCCCCCGGAGACTTCTGGATCAACTCCATCAACTTGGCCGGATCAATCTTCGCCTGCGGATGGAACTTCACCTGAAACATCCCCTGCCGCCTCTCCACACTCTCCACGCCAATCACCTGCGCCAAATTCTTCGCCTGCCCAAAGTCCACAAGCAACTTCACATCCTCCGGCACCGGCCCATACCGATCTGCAAACTCAGCCACAATCTCGCTGGCCACCTCACGGCTCTTAGCATCGGCAATCTTCTTATAAGCCCGCAACCGCTGATTATCCTCAGGAATGTAAGTCGAAGGAATCCGAATCTCAAACCCAAGATTCAGAGTCGAGTGAATCTCAAGCGGCACCTCTTCACCCTTCATCTCCCTTACTGCTTCCTCAAGCATCTTGATGTACATATCAAATCCAACCAGATTGATATGCCCGCTCTGCTCACCACCAAGCAAGCTACCCGCGCCGCGCAACTCAAGATCCAGCGCCGCAATCTTGAAGCCCGCACCAAGATCTGAAAACTCCTTCAGCGCCGCCAGCCGCTTCCGAGCCACCTCGGTCAACTCCGTATCCGTCGGCACCAGCAAATACGCATAAGCCCTGCGATTCGACCGGCCAACCCGGCCCCGCAACTGATACAACTCACTCAACCCATAATTCTGCGAGTTCTCAATAATGATCGTGTTCGCCAGCGGAATATCCAGCCCGTTCTCAACAATCGTCGTACATACAAACACATCAAACTCATGGCGCATGAAGCCAAGCAACACCTTCTCCAGCTCGTTATCCACCATCTGTCCATGCCCCACACCAACCCTCACCCCAGGCACGAGTTCCTGAATCGAGAACGCCCGCTCATAAATCGACTCGACGCGATTGTGCACAAAGTACACCATGCCCCCGCGAGCAATCTCCTGCTCAATCGCCGCCTTGATCACTTCCTGATCAAACTTCGCCACAACCGTATGCACCGCCAGCCGGTCCTTCGGCGGCGTCTCGATCACTGACAAATCGCGAATCCCAACCAGCGACATATGCAAGGTACGAGGGATCGGCGTAGCCGACAGCGTCAACACATCCACGTTCTTCTTCAGTTGCTTCAGCCGCTCTTTATGTGACACCCCAAAGCGCTGCTCTTCATCGACCACCAGCAATCCCAGATCTGGAAACTTGATGTCCTTCGACAAGATCCGGTGAGTCCCAATCAGGATGTCCACCTTGCCGTTCTCCAGGTCCTCCATCACCTGCTTCGATTCCTTCGGATTCCGGAACCGGCTCAAGTGCTCAATCCGCACCGGGAACGCAGCAAACCGCCGCTTGAAGCTCTCAAAATGCTGAAAGGCCAGCACCGTCGTAGGCGCAAGCACCGCTACCTGCTTGCCATCCCCCAACGCCTTGAACGCCGCCCGCATCGCCACTTCCGTCTTGCCAAAACCCACATCGCCCACCACCAGGCGATCCATCGGCAACTCGCTCTCCATATCCCGCTTGATATCCCGCACCGCAGCCATCTGATCCTTAGTCGCGTTGTATTCAAACGAGTCTTCAAACTCGCGCTGCCAGTTCGAATCTGGCGAAAACGAGAAACCCTCAGCCATCCTCCGCTGCGCGTACAACTTCAGCAGCTCATCGGCCATATCGCGCATCTTGGCCTTCACGCGGCTCTTCGTCTTCTGCCACGTGATCCCGCCCAACTTATCGAGCGGCGCCTTCGTCTCCCCGCCACTCCCGCTGCGATACTTCGAGATCAGATCGAGCCGCGTCACAGGCACATACAGCTTCGATTCCCCTGCATACTCCAGCAGCAGAAACTCCCCGTTCCCTTCCCCCTGATTGATTACCTTGATCCCCAAAAACTTGCCCACACCATGCGTCTGGTGCACCACAAAATCGCCTACCTTGAGGTCCGCGATATCGGCCGCAAACGCACCCATCGAAGCCACCGGCCCACGCTGGTTCGACCGCGCCACCATGTCGGAGGACTCAAACAAATCATCCCCGCCAAACAAAGCAAGCTTCGGCTCACGAAACACCGTCCCACGCGCCAGCCTCCCCTTCACCAGAATCACATTCGCATTCGCACCCTGATACACCCGCTCTGACAGATAAGCAGGCATCACCTCTTCCGGGGGCAACATCACCTGATAAGGCACCTTGTACTCGCTAAACACATCTGCAAACCGCTCCACCTCACCCAGCGAATTCGCAAAGAACACTACCCGCGACCCACCAGCCACCAGCGTCCGCGATTCCTCCACCGCCATGCGGATATTGCCGCGAAACGTGATCCCGGGCCGCGAACCAAACTCAAACGCATGTGCCCCCACATCAAGGCCCAACTCGCGCAATTCAAGCTCGCGCATTAACGCCGCCCCGTGCGAAGCGAGCTCCCCGTAGTGGAAGTAATGCCCCTCCGGCTCCACCTCATGCGCCCCATCCTCCAGCCGCTTCCAGAACCGCTCAGCCGACGCCCGCACCTGCTCTGGCTCATCCCAGAACAACAACCCCTTACCCACCAGATTCAACAATGAAAACTCGCGCGGCCCATCCGTATCGGTCGGCGTCTCCACCAAAGGCAGAATCCGCACCTCAGGCACCCTTGCCACACTCCGCTGCGTCTCGACATCAAATCGTCGAATCGTCTCAATCGTGTCCCCAAAGAATTCCAGCCGCACCGGCTTATCCGCCTCAGCCGGATAGATATCAACGATGCCCCCGCGAATCGAAAACTCCCCCACCATCTCCACCGGCTCACGCTGCTCATAGCCGATCCGCCTCAAATGCAGTGCGAGATCCTCAAGAGCAACCTCCTCACCTTCCTTAAGCGACAACACCAACTGGCGATAGAAACTCGGTGCCGCCACCCGCAACATAGCACTCGCCACCGGCGCAATCGTAATCGGCGCGCGCTCTGTCGAGAGCTTCCAAAGTCCGATCGCCCGCTGCTCGAGAATCTCCGAGTGCGGTGCCAACTTCTGATGCGGCAGCACGTCCAACGGAGGCACAAGCTGCGCCCGCGCCCCAGACGGCTCCAGCAAAGTCAGAAACGTATTCGTAGACTCAAGCAAAGCTTCAGCCTCACGATTCCCGTCCGTGACAACCAGCATCGGTGTCCGCGTCCGGTCCCAAAGCAAGGCCAGCATCAGCCCCTTGGCCGCCACAGTCAGGCCACTCAGTGAAAGGGTATGCGCGTCCTCCCGCCCAAGCCGCTCCACGACCTGGACAAACTCAGCTCTCTCAGCAACACTCAGCAGAAGGTCACGAATCACTGATGGCGGTCCAAAATCTGTTGCACCAGATTCGTCGTCGAATAGCCAGGCTCCAGAGGCAATGCCATCACAGTCCCCCCAGCCGCCTCAACCTCTTCACGCCCGGCAATGAAGTGGCTCCAGTCAGCACCCTTCACCAGAAAATCCGGCAATACGGCGGCGATCAACTCCCGAGGCGTATCCTCATCAAAAAACGTAACGGCATCCACAGCCTCTAGCGACGAAGCAATCTCGGCCCGAGTATCCTCATGCAGAATCGGCCGCGACAACCCCTTCAACCGCTGTACGCTGTCATCAGTGTTCAAGGCCAGAATCAAAATATCCCCCAAAGACCGAGCCGCCTCAAGCAGCCGCACATGCCCCGGATGCAGGATGTCGTAACACCCGTTAGTGAAAACCACCTTCTTCCCCTCAGCTTTCCACAAGGCGCGCTGGGCAACAAGATCGGGACGAGAATACGTTTTAGACATAACAATAGCTACACTCTTAGTTTATGAGAGCCTTGCTGTTCTTCGCTGCCCTTGCGACAATTCTTCCCGCCCAAACCCTCGACGACAAGATCGCCCAGATCGCCAAATCCCTCCAGCCCCTGCTCGTAGAATGCCGCCGCGACATCCATATGCACCCGGAACTCTCCAACAACGAAGTCCGCACCGGCAAACTGATCGTCGAAAAACTCCGCGCCCTCGGCCTTGAAGACATCAAACCCAACATCGCCGGCAACGGCGTAACCGCTCTCCTTAAAGGCGCAAAGCCCGGGCCCGTCGTCGCCTGGCGAGCCGACATGGACGCCCTCCCGATCGACGAATCCACCTTCGCCGCCCCCTACAAATCCACAGTCAAAGGCGTCAAACACGCCTGCGGTCACGACGCCCACACCACCATCAGCCTCGGCATCGCAGAAACCCTCAACCAGCTCAAAAGCGAAATCCCCGGCACCATCAAATTCATCTTCCAGCCCGCAGAAGAGGGCGTCTCCGGCGTCACCGATTACGGCGCAAGGCTCATGATCAAAGAAGGCGCGCTCGAAAATCCCAAGCCCAACGCCATCTTCGCCTTCCACGTTGCCAGTAACGTCCCCACCGGCAAGATCGCTTACACCGACAACGCCGCCAGTTCCGCCTCTACCGGAATCAACATCACCTTCAAAGGCCGTCGCGCTCATGGCGCTTACCCTTATCAAGGCATCGACGCGGTAGCAGTAGCATCCCAGTGCATCCTCGCCCTGCAAACCATCCACTCCCGCCGCATCGACACGGTAAACCCGAGCGTCTTCACTCTCGGCACCATCCATGGCGGAGACCGCCGCAACGTCATCGCCGAAACCATCTCTCTCACCGGCACCCTCCGCACCTTCTCGGAATCCATCACAGACCAATACGAAAAGATGATCAGGCAGACCCTCGACGGCTGCACCTCTGCCATGAACGCAAGCTACGAACTCGGCTTTAAGCGCGGCAACCTCCCCATGCTCAACAGCCCCGCACTCAACAAAGCGGCTCTCCCGGTCATCGACAAAGCCCTCGGCCCCAACGCTGCTCTATCTCAAGGCCCCGGCCTCTACGGTGAAGACTTCTCCGCCTACCAGCGTGTCATCCCGGGCACCATGTTCTTCCTCGGAATCAGCAACCCCGCCAAGGGAATCACCGCTGGCCTTCACACCGCCGAATTCGACATCGACGAAGACGCCCTCTCCATCGGCGTCCACGCCGGCTCCAAGATCCTCCTCGACTACCTCACCAGGAACGCACAGTGAAAACACTCATCCTTATCGCCGCCACCCTCCAGGCCCAAGACATCAACCAGCTCGTCGACGCGATGACACCCAAACTCATCGAGACCCGTCGCGACTTCCACATCCACCCCGAGCTCTCCAACAAAGAGGCCCGCACAGGTCAGGTGATAGCTGCCCGCCTCAAAGAACTCGGCTTCGATGAGATCAAAACAAACGTCGCTGGCCACGGCGTCATCGGCATCATCAAAGGCGGCAAGCCCGGCCCCGTCGTCGCCTGGCGCACCGACATGGACGCTCTCCCTATCGATGAATCCGAATCCAAACTCCCTTACAAGTCCATCAACAAAGGCGTAAAGCACGCCTGTGGCCACGATGCTCACATGACGGTCGCCCTCGGCGTCGCCGAGCTCTTCAGCAAAATCAAAAAGGACCTCCCCGGCACCGTCAAGTTCATCTTCCAGCCCGCAGAAGAAGGCGTCTCCGATGCCGAATACTTCGGTGCAGCCCTCATGATCCGAGAAGGAGCGCTGCAGAATCCCAAGCCCCAGGCCATCTTCGCCTTCCACGTCTCGCCCATGGTCGACGCCGGCAAGATCGGCTTCGCCCGTGGCCCGCTGCTAGCCAGTGCAGACTCCGTCGACATTACCATCAAGGGCAAAAAAGCCCACGGCGCAACCCCGCATGACGGCGCAGACGCCCTGGTCACCGCCGCCCAATGCGTCAACATGCTACAGACCATCCACTCCCGCCGCATCTCCACCATGCAACCCAGCGTCCTCACCATTGGCACTATCAACGGCGGAGACCGCAGCAACGTCATCGCCGACAGCATCAAGATGGAAGGCACCCTCCGCACCTTCAACGAACAAACCCGCGAAGAATACCGCACCTACGTCAAACAAACGCTCGCCGGATGCACGGCCATCAACGGCGGAGACTACAAAGTAGATTGGATCCAGCCCAGTTACCCCGTCACAACAAACCCGGCCGAAGTCGTCAACGCCGCCCTCCCCTCAATCGAGCGCATCGTTGGCAAAGCAGGCGTAGTTGAAACCGCCCCCCAGATGGGCGGCGAAGATTTCAGTCTCTTCCAAAAAGAAATCCCCGGAGCCATGTTCTGGCTGGGGATTCGAAACGAAGCAAAAGGAATTACGGGCGGCCTCCACACCACAGACTTCGACATTGACGAAGCCGCACTACCGGTAGGTGTCAAGACCGCCGCCGCGATCCTGATGGATTACCTTACTTCTTCGCGGCCTGCTTCGCGATAATCAGATCCTTGACGGCAGTATAGGTTGCCTCAGGAACAATCTTCTTCGATACCAGCTCATCCTTGCCCTTGTAAGGACGGCCCTTGATGATGGCTTCGGCATACTTCGGACCGATGCCCTTCAGGGCTTCCAGCTGGGGCTTGGTGGCCGAATTGATGTCAACCAATTCAGCGGCCTTGGCAGCAGCCTTAGGAGCCATCTTGTCCATCTTCTTGGCATCTTGGGCAAAAACCATCGCCGCGCCAAAGGCCGCGACAACGAGAATACGATTGAAAATACGCATGCAGAAATTGTACACGGATTTTTCGTGTGAGCCTGACGTGATCTCCTCCCCGTTTTCCCTATAACGATTGGAGACAAACACCATGAAAACCTTTCTGATCCCGCTGCTGGCAACCTTAGCCAGCGCCGCAACCATTAACTTCGATTCGCTTCCGAGTTCAACAAACGTGTCTGGCATTCCCAACAATGCCGCCTCGGTCCTTACCAATCAACTGAATCCTGAGGGCATCTTGTTCGGGCTTGAAGGAATCAGCGCTGGAGTTGCCGTGGTTTCCATTACTACTTTTAATGAAATTTCGGCACCCAACGTGATCGTTGGCCTGGATGCCGCCGGCGAAATCGAGAGTTTCGCATCGAGCAACGTCTACTTTCAATTCGTTCTGCCCAACACCAGCATTCCCGGCCAAACAGATTTTCTGTCTTTCTATGCCGGGGACGATTGTTGCGACGAGGATACCTTTGAAATTCGCGCCTACTCATTCACTGGAGCCCTGCTCAATACGCAAACCCTCCAGGGCAACTCGTGGCAGTTTTACTCGCTCGCCTTGCCAGGAATCCACCGGATTGAAGTCGATAACCTCAGTCCTCACAACGCTGGATTCGGCATCGACGACATCAGCTTCAATACGCCAGTCAGCGCAGTGCCCGAGCCAACGGCAATTACAATGGCTCTAATCGGTCTGTCCTGGACTTGGTGGATACGCAAACGCTGATTGTTGGCGTGGGAGGGGGGTAGGGGTTTGGAAGGGCAAGACTGGAGCGGGAGACGAGAATCGAACTCGCGACCAACAGCTTGGAAGGCTGAGACTCTACCACTGAGTTACTCCCGCCCTTCCAAGATCAATCATAACGCATTGACATTGATCCCCCAAATCCCCCATGCTAAAACTCACCATGACGAAGCCACTTTTTGTGTTTCGCATGCTCGCCCCTGTCGCCGCGCTATGCATCCTTAGTCTCTATTCCCAAGTCCCTCAGCCCAACGGCGCGGGCGTCGAACCGGGAGTCCTCCCAGCCAAATGGATTTCCGGCGGCCCCAAATGTATGGAAGAGCCCGAGTGGCAAATCCACGAATACAACGCAGACCTCTACATCCTCCGCGAATCCGGCTGCACCCACTACGAAAAACCCTTCCTCTACGTCATCTTCGGCAATGACAAGGTCACCCTTATCGACACCGGCGCAGGCCAAAACGATATCTCCCGCGTCTACGATCTCGTAGTCGACAAATGGCTCAAACGCAAAGGCCGCACCTCCATCCAGAAGATGGTCATCCACACCCACGGCCATGGCGATCACATCGCCGGCGACTCGCAATTCACCAACCGCAAAGACATCGAATTCGTCCCCTTCGATATCCCCTCCATCCAAAAAGCCTTTAACATCACCACCTGGCCCACCAGCATCGGCAAACTCGACCTCGGCGGCCGCACCCTCGACGTCGTACCCATCCCCGGCCATCACAACACCGACGTCGCCTTCTACGACAAGCGCACCGGCCTGCTTCTGATCGGCGACACCCTCTACCCCGGCCGCCTCTACGTCACCTATTGGGACCAGTTCGAAAAGTCCATCCAGCGCATCGTCGATTTCACCGACGGCAAAATCATCACCCACATCGTTGGCTGCCACATCGAACAAACCAGCACACCCTATCTCGAATACCCCATCGGCAGCTTCTATCAGCCCAGCGAACATACCTTCGAGATGTCCCGTGGCCACCTCCTCGAACTCCACTCTGCCCTCATCGGCCTCAAAGGCAAGCCCACCCGCCTCGCCTTCCGCGACTTCACTATTTGGCCCCTCGGCCCTGAAGTCCGCACTGAAATGTCCACCACACGCAAGGCCACAGAAGACCGCCTCCGCCCGAAAATGTGGAATCAGACCCCATAAATTTTTTCGATTGGCTTTAATGAACCAATTACGATTTACTCGATAGAACGCTGCACGTGCAGCTCCCTCCGCGCCAAGCCCTGCGCAAATCCCAGCCTAGCCCAGCAAAATTCACCATCCCTGCCGGATGGACCAACATTTACTCCAATTAAGGGGATCAGGGTCCATGTCTTTCTCAAACGTCCCACGTTCGTGGGTCTTAAGCAGTCTCTTGCTCATTTCCACGGCTTCGCTCTTCAGCCAGGCCACAACCAGCCTCTCCGGTCGCGTTACAGACCCCACCGGGGCCACGATACCCGAAGCGGTGATTACCATCACGCTTGATTCACAAGGCCTCACACGCAAAACGGTCGGCGATACCTCCGGCTTCTACCAGTTCCTCCAGCTTCCCCCCGGCAACTACACCGTTAAAGCCGAAAAAACCGGCTTCGCCACACTGCTCCAGAAAAACGTTCTCCTCCAGGTCAACCTCCCTGCCACCGTCGAGCTGAAACTCGAAGTCGGAAACGTCTCCCAAACCATCGCCATCGAAGCCGAAGCCCCGCCGATCAACACTCAGGACGCCACCATCGGCAATGCCTTCAACGAGACTCAGGTCCGCCAGCTTCCCCTCCTCACCCGCAACGTTGTGGAACTGCTCAGCCTCCAGGCCGGCGTTACCGCAACCGGCGAAGTTCTCGGCGCGCGCAGAGACCAGAACAACGTCACCCTGGACGGCGCAGACGTAAACGACAATCAATCTGCCGGTGCCTTCACAGCCGTCCTCCCCGTACCTCTCGACTCCGTCCAGGAATTCCGCGTCACCGTCGGTGGCCAGGGCGCCAACCAGGGTCGCTCTTCCGGCGGTCAGGTCTCACTCGTAACAAAGTCCGGCTCCAACCAGTTCCACGGCTCCCTTTACGAGTTCCACCGCAACACCGCCACCTCAGCCAACAACTGGTTCTCCAACCGCGCCGGCATTAAACGCGAAGCTCTCATCCGCAATCAGTTCGGCGGCTCCATCGGCGGCCCCATCAAGAAAGACCGCATCTTCTTCTTCTTCAATTACGAAAACCGCATCGACGCCTCAGCCGCCGCTCAAACCCGCACCGTACCCAGCGAAGCTCTCAAGCAGGGCATCCTCACACTGCAGACCTCTGACGGCGCCACCCGCCGTCTCTCCGCCCAGGAAATGACCTCCGTCATCGACCCACAGCGCCGCGGCTTCTCGCCCTTCATCCGCGACCTGCTGTCCAAGTACCCCGTCGGCAACGACGCCGCCCTCGGCTCCGACGGTGGCCTCAATTTCTCCGGCCTCCGCTTCAATGCCCCCTTCAAGCTCGACAACAAAGCCTACGTCGCACGCATGGATTTCCGCATCGACAAAGAAGGCAAGCACAACGCCTACATCCGCGGCACTCTCGCCGATAATCGCGAAGATCTATCCTCGGCTCTCGCTCAGTTCCCCGGCCAGCCAGCCGCCTCGCTACTGCTCAACAACAGCCGTGGCGCAACCGTCAACGTTACCTCCGTCCTCAAGTCCAACCTCACCAACTCCGGTAGCCTTTCTCTCACCCGTCAGGGCCTCGAACAGTCCGGTGCCACCGGGCCTCGTCTCAACCTCAGCGGCCTCAGCGACCAGATCAATTACGTCCGTGGCAACGGCCGTATCCTTCCCGTCTGGCAACTCGTCGATGACATCACCTGGATGAAGGGTTCACACACCATCCAAACCGGCATCAACTTCCGCTTCGTCAAAAACGACCGCTTCAACTTCGCACCCTCATTCCCAACCTTCGGCATGAGCCGTGGCACCATGCTCGGCCTCGGAGCCGACATCACCAACTCCATCCTCGATTACGTAAAGACTCGCGATGGCCTGCCCGCCTCCACCGGCCTCCGCAACGGTGTCCCTCTCGTCAACGCCGTCGGTGTCTACCTCGGCATGATCACCAACCTCGATGTCACTTTCCAGTTCGACAAAACTGGCAAGTCCATCCCGGTCGGCTCAGCCCAGACCCGCTCCTTCAAAACCAACGAATATGAGTTCTACGTGCAGGATTCCTGGCGCGCCACCCGAGACCTCAACCTCACCTTCGGCCTCCGCTACGGCAGCTACTCCGTGCCTTACGAAGCAGGCGGCCTCCAGGTCAACACCACCACTCCTCTCGATACTTACTTCGCCCAGCGCGTCGGCGGCGGCGCAGCAGGCATCGCCGGTAACGCCCTGCCCGATGCCACCCTCAAGTACGCCCTCGCTGGCCCCGCCAACGATGCCAGAGACTGGTACGCTCGCGACAAAAACAACTTCGCCCCGCGCTTCAGCTTCGCCTACTCCAAGGCCAGCCCCGCCAACTGGCTCACCAAGTCGATCTTCGGCAGCGGTGGAGTCCTCCGCGGCGGAGCAGCCATGGTCTATGACCGCTTCGGCTCAGACCTCATCACCCAGTTCGACCAGCTCGGCAGCGTCGGTCTCGCTTCACGCTCAGGCTTCCCCCTCAGCTACAACATGACCAGCGCCCCGCGACTCACCACTGCCGGTGCCTTCCCTGCCCTGCCAGCCGCGCCTTCCGGCGGCTTCCCCTACACTCCTCCTGACGTCTTCGCCGTCGCCGGCACGGGCCTCGGCATGTTCTCAGATCTCAAGACTCCCTACTCGGTCATCCTCAACATGAACTACGCCCGCGAAGTCAAAGGCGGCGTCACAGTTGAAGTTGGCTATGCCGGCCGTCTCTCCCGCAAGACCCTCATCCAGGGCGACATCTTCACCCCGATGACCGGCTACAAAGACCCACGATCCGGTCAAACCTGGCTTGAGATGGCCACCACCACCCGCAACCTCTTTGAAGGCGGCCTCACCCCGGCTACCGTTCAGCGCAACCCCGCCGCCATCAACAACATCCCCTTCATTGAAAACGTCTTCCCTGGCCTCAGAAATTATTACTTCCCCGGCAGCGCCACGGCAAACTACTTCAATCACGTCTATAACGAAAACGATGGCAGCGACATGGACGCCCTCCACCTCCTCGATCGTGTCACCGGCTTCGGCGGTGGCAGGTGCGTGTCCGCTCCCGGCTGCCACACCTTCTTCGCCAAGCAAGGCTCAGCCCTTCCCACCTGGATGAACGCCGGCATCGCCAACTATCACGGCATGACTCTCGCCGTTCGTCGCCAGCTTAAGAAAGGCTTCGGCTTCGATTTCAACTACACCTGGGCCCACTCCATCGATAACGGCTCAGCCGCAGAATCCGGCGCTGGCCAGTTCGGTGGCACACTCCAGAACGTCTACAACGTAGGCGCCTTCCGTGGCTCCTCAGACTTCGACATCCGCCACAACATCAACGCCAACGCCGTCTACGAACTGCCCTTCGGTAAGGGGCAGAAGTTCCTCGGCTCAGCCAACTCCATCGTCAATCAGGCCGTCGGCGGCTGGTCCATCACCACCATCCTCCGCTACCGCACCGGCCTCCCCACCACCATCGGTGGCTCCGGCGTCTGGAACTCCAACTACTGGCTCTCCAGCCTCGCCATCCCGAAGGGAACCTCGACAAACCAGATTGGCTTCAACGAAAAGGGCCAGCCCGCTCTCTTCCCTTCCACCACTCAAGTCTCCAACTTCATGGATCAGTACCCAGGCCAGACCGGCGCCCGCGCCGTTGCCCGCATGGATGCTCTTCAGAACTGGGACATCGCCATGGCCAAGCGCTTCTTCATGCCCTTTGAAGGCCACACCCTTCAGTTCCGTGCAGAAGCCTTCAACGCCTTCAACCAGCACTACTTCTCTGATCCGTCCCTGGCCCTCAGCTCACCGGCCACCTTCGGTCAGTTCCGCGCGGCCTCCACACCTCGCGTATTCCAGTTTGCTCTTCGCTATGAGTTCTAGCGCAAGAGTAGTCCAACACCCCTGAACCTCCATGAGGTCGCGGCTCCTCGCTAACCAGCACCGGAGCCGCGCAATTTTTTTGTAAGCTTGAGTTGAGATCTCAGACAATGTCGATAACCCTCAGTCCAGAGCTCGAATCCAGAATAGAGGAAGCGGTTAAAAAGGGCCTCTTCAACTCTCCAGCAGAACTCGTTGAGAGCGCAGTAAACATGGTGCTTCCTCCTGCTGTGCCAGGCAAATTCGCTATGCTCCGCCGTAAGGTGGAAGAGTCTGGAATCAAGCTGCTAAATGAAGAAGAACTCGAAGCTGAGATCAGGTCTCGTCGAGGCAGCTGGGCTTGATTCGAACCTATCTCGATAGTGGAGTATTGATTTTGGCTTCTCGCTCTGTTGATACTCGGTATCTGCAGGCCATCATTCCCGAAGCCACTTTCCATAGATCAATAGCTGAACTCAACTTCTACTTGGCCTACTTTGAATCTACAGCGTCGTTGGTTCGCTTCGAGTGGATGTGTCAATAGTTTTGTGTAAGCCAGTCCTCCTTGGTTAAATGCCCTTGTCAAGAACCATGCCGGATGGGGGCCGTAGCTGCAGGGCGTAGCGTAGCGAAGCCCTGCGGCGGAGGC
>JALHNH010000026.1 GCA_022843625.1 Bryobacter sp.
AGTTCGCTGACGCCGCCGCAGAGGACCGCCTGTTCGCCGAAGAGATCGGATTCGGTTTCTTCTTTGAAGGTGGTTTCGATTACACCAGCCTTGAGGCAGCCGAGGCCGAGAGCGTAGGCGAGGGAGTTCTGGAGGGCGTTGCCGCTGGCATCCTGGTGGATGGCGACGAGGGCGGGTACGCCGACGCCTTCGGTGTAGAGCTCACGAACACGATGGCCGGGGGCCTTGGGGGCGACCATGGTGATGTCGACGCCTTCGGGGGCCTTGATGAAGCCGAAGTGGATGTTGAAGCCGTGGGCAAACATGATGGTTTTGCCGGGGGCGAGGTTGGGCTTGATTTCTTTTTCGTAGATATCGGCCTGGATATGATCGCTGACGAGGATCATGAGGAAGTCGCTGGCTTTGGTAGCATCAGCGACGGTCATGACCTTGAGGCCAGCGGCTTCGGCCTTGGCCCAGGACTTGGACCCTTCATAGAGGCCGACGACGACATTGCAGCCGGAGTCGCGGAGGTTCAGCGCATGGGCGTGGCCCTGGCTGCCGTAGCCGACAATTCCGATGGTTTTATCTTTCAGGAGGCCTAGGTTGCCGTCTTTTTCGTAGTAGCGGTTTGGCATTTACTTGCTCAGTACCCTTTCTAGTTCTTGCTCTTCTTCTTCTTCGGCAGCGCCCATGGGGACGGGCGAGGCCAGGCGTAGTTTCTTCGGTTCGAGTGTTACCGCTACCAGACCGCTACGGGTGATTTCAATTTCGCCGTAGCTACGCATCAAATCAATAAATTCGTCGAGTTTTTCAGGGTCGCCGGTGCATTCGATGGCAAAGCCTTCGACGCTGGAATCGACGACGCGGGCCTGGAAAATCTCGGCTTCTTTCAGGATAGCGGTGCGATTGGACATCTCTGCGCGGACGCGGAGGAGGACCATTTCGCGGGCTACGCTGCGTTCTTCGGTGAGGTCTTGAGCCTGGAGGACGTTGACGAGCTTGTTGAGCTGCTTTACGACCTGGGCGCGGACCTTATGCTCTACGTCGACGACGATGGTCATGCGTGAGAGGGTGTCGTCCATGGTGCGGGCGACGGTAAGACTTTCGACGTTGTAATTGCGGGCGGCGAGGACGCCGACGACGCGCATGAGTGCGCCGGGTTTGTTTTCGAGGAGGATCGTTAGGGTTTGGAGCATTGTTGTGTACCTAGCTGTTCTGTACCTAGCTGGCAACCTCTACGGGCTGTGGTTGGCCGAGGACCATTTCGTTGATCGCGCCGCCTGCCGGAACCATCGGGTAAACGTTTTCGAAGGGGGTAACCATTACGTTGAGCAGGTAAGGCCCGGGGGTGTTGACGGCTTCTTCGAGAGCGGGGCGGAGTTCTTCGGGCTTGGTGATGGTTTTGCCTTTGAAGCCGTAAGCGCCGGCGAGTTGCGCAGGCTCTGGGAAGCTGTCGAGGGTGACCTGGCTCAAGCGGTTGTTGTAGAAGAGCTCCTGCCACTGGCGGACCATGCCGAGGTGGCCGTTGTTCATGCAGATGATCTTGATGGGGAGCTTATGGTTGGCGATGGTGGCGAATTCCGGGATCGACATCTGGAAGCCGCCGTCGCCGGCGATGGAGAAGACAAGCTTTTCAGGGCAGGCCATCTGAGCGCCGATGGCGGAGGGAAGGCCGAAGCCCATGGTGCCGAGGCCGCCGGAGTTGATCCAGAGGCGGGGGTGATCGTAGCGGATGAGCTGGGCGGCCCACATCTGGTGCTGGCCGACGTCGGTAGTGACGATGGCTTCGCCGTTGGAGATACGGTTGATCTCGGCCATGAGGTGTTGGGGCTTGATTTCGTCGATGGAGACTTCGAGCTTGAAGGGGTGCTCTTCCATCCAGCCGCGAATGGTGTTCCACCAGTCGGCGCGCTGAGCGGACTTTTGAGCGCGCATTTCGGGTTCGAGTTCGCGCATGACCTTGTTGAGCTTGGTGAGGACCTTTTTGGCATCGCCGACGATGGGGAGTTCTGCGTTGCGGATCTTGGAGATCTCGCTGGGGTCGATGTCGACGTGGATGACCTTGGCGTGGGGGGCGAAGGCAGCGAGGCGGCCGGTGACGCGATCGTCGAAGCGAACGCCGAGGGCGATGATCAGGTCGGTATTGTACATGCCCATGTTGGCCGCGTAGGATCCGTGCATGCCGGGCATCGAGATGAAGTTGCGGTGGTTGCCGGGCAGGGCGCCGAGGCCCATGAGGGTGTTGACGCAGGGGAGGTCAGCGAGTTCGACGAATTCCTTGAGTTCATTGTGGGCGTGGGAGTGGATGATGCCACCGCCAGCGTAGACGAAGGGACGTTCGGCTTCCCAGATCATCTGGGCGGCGCGGCGGATCTGGCCGGTGTGGCCTTCGGTGTAGAGCTTATAGCCGGGGAGATGGATGGAATCGACAGGCTGGTAGTGGGAGAAGGCCTGGAAGATGTCCTTAGGGATGTCTACGAGGACGGGGCCGGGGCGTCCGGTTGTGGCGATGTAGAAGGCTTCGTGGAGGATTCGCGGGAGTTCCGAGACGTGCTTGACCATGAAGTTGTGCTTGGTGGCTGGACGGGTGATGCCGAAGGTGTCGGCTTCCTGGAAGGCGTCAGTACCGATGAGCTTGGAGGTGACCTGACCGGTGATGGCGATGACGGGGATGGAATCCATCATGGCGTCAACGAGGCCGGTGACGAGGTTCATGGCTCCGGGGCCAGAGGTGGCGCAGCATACACCGACCTTACCCGTAGCGCGAGAGTAGCCTTGGGCGGCGAAAGCGGCATTCTGTTCGTGCCGGACGAGGACGTGTTTGACGGGGTGGTCATACATGGCGTCGTAGAAGGGGAGAGTGACGCCGCCGGGATAACCAAAGATCACTTCTACGCCTTCGCGGGAGAGGCATTCAAGCAGGATGTGCGAGCCGCTCATGAGAGCGCCTGGTGTTGCGGGAGGTTGGATGGTGGATGCCATTTAAGTAAGTTGAACTCCTAAGCTGCGGTTACTAATTTTACGTTGACAAAGATAAAGGCCACGGGCTGGATTTTTTGGTTCCCGCCAGTGGCCTAGAAGTTAAGATTCCTGAGGCCGCTCAGGCGGGAGTTGAGGGTACTTGTACGACCCCGACTCCGACGAGAAGAATGCCAATAATGATGACAACGGCCCGATAGACAGGAATGCTGGCAGGCCGTTGGTAGCGGAGATTGCGCAGCAGATTCGTCATACTTTGTAGGTTAATGCAAAAGCCTCGCAAATGCAAGGAGGGTTTTTCATAAATCTCGCTAATCATAAGATTTAGTGATTGCGGCTGAATATCGTCCGGGAACAGCTTTGCATTCACTAGAATTCGATCGAGGCCAGGATCTCTGAGGGTTTTTTATCGAAGGCTTTGCATATGGCGAGAAAACTCTCAAGCGAAGGCAGGTGGGCGCCGCGTTCGATCGAGCTGATCTGGCTGACGCTGAGCTTTGTGGCCGCCGCTACATCTTTCAAACTCCAATCCTTTTCTACCCGCAGGAGTTTAATTTTGTGCCCAAGACGCTCACGGAGCCGGTCTTGCGCTGCACGGCCGAGACCGAATGACTCTATGGCATTGGCTAGCGTGGTTCTCAACTGGACGAGACTAAACGGTTTCGTGAGGTAGTCGAAGGCTTTACGCTTCAGTGCAGCACGCATGTCGTCGAGGGACGGGTATCCGGTAACGACGATGACGCAGAGAGTGGGCCAACGGGTGAGAAGTTGATCGAGAACCTGCTCTCCCTGAAAGTCGCCCATTTTCATATCGAGCAAAACGATATCGGGGAGGCGTTGTTCAGCGGCGAGAAAGAGATCTTCGGGATGAGAGAAGCCGTGGACCGAAAATTGAGCATCCTCCACCAGTACGTCTTCCATATAATTGCGGAAGTCGTTGTCGTCGTCGAGAACGGCGATATCGACAAGCGCCGGTGACGGCTGAATTTCCATAACACTACTGTAAAACCAAAGCGATGAGAAACCAAACACGACGAAATGTTCTTGCGGGACTGGCTGGCGCATTACTAAGAGCAGAAACGAAACAACCCAACATTGTTTTAGTGCTTTTCGACGATCTGGGATGGCGGGACTTTGGTTGTTTTGGAAACACCAAGCCAGTAACGCCAAACATTGATGCGCTCGCCGCAGAGGGGGTGAAGTTTACTCAGGCCTATGCGGCGTGCCCGGTTTGCAGCCCTTCCCGGGCGGCAGTGTTGACTGGAAAGTATCCACCGAGGACGGGCGTAACCGACTGGATTGCAGGCAGAGCCCAATGGCCGACGGCAAAACTGGTGACACCGAGGACGGGTACGTATCTTCCGCTTGAAGAAGTAACGATTGCCGAAACATTGAAAAAAGCTGGATACCGGACGGGGTCGGTTGGAAAGTGGCATCTCGGGGGAAGCGATGGACATATGCCCACCGATCAGGGCTTTGATCACAACACCGGGGGAAATGAGCGCGGAGCCAACGCCTATTTCGGGCCCTTCAACCTGCCAGGCCTTGAAGGGCGGAATGCGCAGCAATATTTGACTACCGAGCTTGGGATAGCCGCGAGAAAGTTTGCCGCTGCCGACCGCAAGCCGTTCTTTTTGTATTGGCCCAATTATGCCGTCCATTTGCCATTGCAGGCTCCAGGATTTTCCTCCAAGGAAGGAACCTACCATGAGATGCTTCGGATCGCCGACGAGCAAATTGGCCATATGCGCGATCAACTGAAGGCGGCAGGCGAATACGAAAACACGATCTGGATCATTACCTCAGACAATGGGGGGCTGCTCTACGAAGGCAAGAGCCGCGAGGCGGTCACAAACAACCAGCCGTTGCGGGCGGGTAAGGGACACCTTTATGAGGGTGGGATTCGAGTGCCGCTGATTGTGAAGGCACCCGGGAAATCTAAAGCAGGGCTGGAGGTGAGCCAGCGAGTCTCCGGAATCGATTTATACCCAACAGTGCTCGACCTTCTTGGCATCGCCAAACCGCAAGGGATCGACGGAGTGTCACTGGCTGGACTTCTCGAAGGCAAGAAGAAGAGCCTGAAGCGGGATGCGCTCTATTGGCACTATCCGCATTACTCCAACCAGGGGGGAGTTCCGGGTGGAGTTGTGATTGAACGGAACTGGAAACTGATTGAGTTCTATGAAACGGGAAGGTTGGAGTTGTTTGACCTGAGCAAGGATGCTGGAGAAAAAAGGAATCTAAGCGTGGTCGAAAAGGTACGAGCTTTGAAGATGCACGGGATGCTCCAGAGATGGAGGCAACGAGTCAGTGCCGTCATGCCAGGTAGCAATCCAAACTTCGATCCGGCCAAGGAGGACCAAGGGCTCTTTGGGAAGGAGGAAGCGACAGTACCAGAGGCCTAGGGTAAGTTGGAAGCAACGGATATGATTCGGGAAAAAATGGTGCTAATGGAAGGCACAACCGTAGTTGGGAAAAAGACCCAAAGGGCAATAACCATAAAGCCCACGAGGAGGGCGTATTCGATAAGATCCTGTCCTTTGGTGTCAACCAGGAGTTGGGATAGGTGTTTTCGGGCGGCGATCAAACTTTGGTATGGCATCTTCTAGTACTCCAGGCTCATTGGATAACTCAATACTCGGGCATATCGCCGCTCACTTCAACTAAGCAAAACACGTAGTAGTACCTCTAATTCGCATTAGTACTTTCGTCAGGTATCAAGAAGAGAATCTAAGGTAGCTGCTATTCGTAGCGCAGAGCTTCAACGGGGTCGAGCCGGGCTGCCTTGATTGCGGGCCATGTGCCGAAGAAGACACCAACGGCAACGCTGACGCCCAGACCAGCGACGACCGCCCAGAGTGGAGTACTGCTGGGCAGAGCGGGCACGAGGGCAGCCACTACTAGCGTCACAAGGGTGGAGACGATGATGCCGATAATGCCACCTAGAACAGTAAGGCTAGAGGCCTCGAGCAGGAACTGAAAGACGATATCTGGCTTGCGCGCACCAAGTGCTTTGCGGATGCCGATCTCGCGAGTTCGCTCGGTTACGCTAACGAGCATGATGTTCATGACGCCGATGCCGCCAACAAGCAGGCCAAGGCCGGAGATGGCGATTGAGACAATCACAATCAAGCCGGTGATCTTGTCGAATTGGGCAATGATCTGATCGGCAGTGGATATGTTGAAGTCGTTGTCGTCGCCAAATTTGACACCGCGGATCCTGCGCATGGCAGCTTGCATTTCTTCAAAAGCCTGCTCGCGCATTCCTTCGCGGGCTTTGCCTGTGAGAAAAACGTTGTCGGCGAAAGGGTACTTTTGTTTTGCGACGGCCAGAGGAATCTCAATATTGCGGTCCAGACCGTTTTCGCCGAAGAAACCTCCTTTGGCTTTTTCAAAGACACCAATGACGCGAAACTCAGCGCCATCTACGGAAATGGTTTTTTCGAGGGCCTGACCATCGGGGAATAGCGCCTCGGCCACGCTGGGACCAATCACACAAACGCGCAGGCCACGAGTATCTTCGTCCGGCGTAAATACCCGGCCGGCACGAAGCTCCCGCGGCTGCACCAGATATGAGTTAGCCGACCGGCCCTGCAGGCCAATCGTGTCGCTTTCAAAACCGGGAACTTTGGCCGAAAGTGCTCTTCCACCTTGTACGGTTGGAATAAAGATGGAAACGGAAACACGCTCAATGGCCGGGCTGGTGCGCTCAATAAACTCTGCGTAGCCTGCCTCAAGCGGGCGCCGCTTTTGCTCTTTTGGGGATCCACCGGAATTCGGATCACCGGAGAATCGGGAAACGAAAATGGAATCAGGGCCAAACTCTTCGAAGAAAGTGACGATTCCAGCCCGAAGGCCGGTGAGGAGGCTGGCAACCGTAACGACGGTAGTGATACCGATAACAATGCCGAGGATCGTAAGCCCGGACCGGAAACGATTGGCCCAAACAGACTCGGCCGCCAGCTTGATGGTTTCAGCTACAGGAACACTCATGGATCAATCCGCCCTCAAAGCTTCAATTGGATCGAGACGAGCAGCC
This sequence comes from Bryobacter sp., assembly GCA_022843625.1. Classification (GTDB taxonomy): domain Bacteria; phylum Acidobacteriota; class Terriglobia; order Bryobacterales; family Bryobacteraceae; genus Bryobacter. The sequence goes on from JALHNH010000026.1 coordinate 7,001, forward strand.
TTGCGGGCAGGATACCAGCCTGAAATCAGGCCCACTCCGCTGGAGACGAAGACAGCCAGCAGAATGTACGGGGCAGTGATCTGCATCTTCACATCAAAAGAGCTTGTAATGATTTGAACCAGGCCCCAGGCAATTGCAATTCCGAGAAACCCGCCGAGCGCCGAGATGACAAAACTCTCAGTGAGGATCTGGACGAGGATGTCAGAACTTCTAGCGCCCAGGGACTTGCGAATTCCGATTTCCTTCGTGCGCTCGGTAACGCTGACCAGCATGATATTCATGATGACGATTCCGCCAACGACCAGAGAAATTAGCGTGATGGGAACAACTACGATACGGATCAAGCCCAGAATGTTGTCGATGAAGCCGCGAATGGAGTCCGGAGTAAGAAAACCAAAATTGTCTTCCTTTTTTGGGCCCAGGTGATTGCGAACGCGCATCGCTGTACGAGTTACCTCAAGTGCCTCATCAAGAGAAAGTCCAGAGCCCGCCTTAGAGCGAGCAAAAATGCTCATCGACTTGGCGGGGCCATACAGCTTTTCAAAGGTTGTGTCGGGAATATAAACAGAGTTATCCTGGCTTCGGCCAAGGTTCGATCCGAGCTTTTCCTGCACCCCGATAATCAGGAAGTCATAGCCGCGCAATTTGATGGTTTGCCCGATGGGAGAAGCGCCGGGAAAAAAGTAAGTACGAATTTCATCACCCACAACCGCAACGTAGCTCTTGTTCCGCTCTTCTTGTTCGGTAAAGAAGCGGCCATCAACGATACCTACATCGCGGATTTCAGCCAGAACGGCAGACACGCCCAGGATACTGCAAGCCTCAAGCAACCGATCGTCCCGCTTGACGTCGTCCTGGCGCTGGGAATAGGGACTATATTGAACCTGGTCCCCTGTTGCGCCACGAAGGTAGACAAGATCCTCACGGCGCAACTGGCGGTTGTTGCGAAGCAGAGCAGCGCGCTGCTTGGCAGTCAGGCGCCCTACGTTGGCAACCTGTGCCAGCAGGTAGGATTCGGTACCAAAGGCCTTTGAGGTGGTCTCTTCAGCCGTTATGCCCAAACCCTCAATTCCGGCACCAACAAGAATGACGCTGGCGACACCGATCACGACACCAAGCAGAGTCAGAAAGCTCCTTAGGCGATGCGCTTTGATCGAATCGAGGGCAAGGGATAGAGCTGTGAGGTAAGACGTTGTCACAAGGCTTCTTTTTTAGAGTCCGTGTCTGGCAAGAAGATCTTCAATCTGTTGAAAATCAGCAGGCTCAACTTTCAGAGTAGCTGACTTAAGAACTCCGTCGAGCTGTCCGCGATTGCGCAGACCTACGATGGCAGAAGTAACGGCAGGGTGCCGGAGCGCCCAGGCAATGGAGAGTTCGCCTACGCTGCATTCATACCTGGAGGCAATCAGCCGAAGATCTTCAACGAGATTGAGCGTTGAGGTGAGCCGGGGTTCCTGGAAGTAGGGGCTGCGCTTGCGAAAATCATCTTCCGGCAGATTCTCTACACGAGCCTTGGTCATGCGACCGCTGAGCAGTCCGTTCTTCATCGGTGAATAGACCAAGGTGCCCACGTTCGTGGCGGCAGCATGAGGAAGAATGCTGCCCTCGATCTCGCGTTGCACCAGCGAATAAGGAGGCTGAAGCGAGGTTATGGGCGCAATTGCCTGAGCCCTCTTCATCTGAGATTCACTAAAATTGGAGACGCCGATCCAACGCACCTTACCTTCTTGCTTGAGCTTGGCCATGGTGGTCCAGCCCTCTTCAACGTCTTCATCGGGCTCGGGCCAATGCATCTGGTACAGATCGATTACGTCGACATTGAGGCGACGCAAGCTCGCCTCAACTTCGCGGCGGATCGAATCCGCTTTGAGGCTCTTGCCAATCTCACCCTTTTCATTCCAAACCCGTGCACATTTGGTAAAAATGTAGGGCTTCTTTGACAAACCAGCCACAGCTTTGGCAACAACTTCTTCTGAGTGCCCCAAACCGTAAACTGCCGCCGTATCGATCCAATTCATGCCCGCCTCGATTGCGGCACGAATCGCGTCCACTGACTCGTTGTCGTCCTGATGGCCCCATCCAAAGGCCCACCCACCACCACCGATGGCCCAAGCACCAACCCCCAGCGGGGTGATGTCCAAGTCGCTATTTCCAAGGCGTTTCGTCTGCATAAATTTCAGTTCACCAACCAGTGTACCGAAGGCTCTTGAGGCGAAGTGTAGGAAAATACAGGACTTCCGCAACCTTAACTATTAAGCTTTTTTAAGTACTGGGCCACTTGTTCTAGTAGTAAATCGATATTTGGGGGTACGGGTACTGGATTGACTTAATCATTATTGGCCTCAAACTGGTTACAGGTGATTGTGATGGAGGAGAAAGCCATCAGAATCATCAAGTTGGAGGGATTTAGGTTTGACGACATTATCAATAGAGCAGGCGAAGCCTTTCAGCCTGTCAGAGGCAACAGAAAACACTGCCTGGTTGGATGGCCGGCAGGGAATTGTTGATTTAACCTGGCGAGTTGGATTGCTTGAGCAGATCCGATCCTACGTTGGTTCCACCTTTATCAGCCGAAGCGGCCTGGGGGAAGACGCAGGAGGTTTGCTGTTTGGATATCGTCATTATGAGTCCGTGCAAGTTCTGGCCTGGCGGCCCATTTCGAGAGGCAAAGACGCCACTGAACACTTTTACTTGAACCCCAAAGAAGAACAGTTATTGCGCAAAACGATTGAGAATGCAAAGAACGACGCTTCTTTGAAATCGATGGAAGTATTGGGCTGGTTCCGATCACGAACCAAAGGAGAGCCCGATCTCGAAGAACACGACATCAAGTTTCATGAAAAGTTCTTTGATCGCCCTTCTCAATTTGTGATGATAATTCGTCCGAGCAATCAGCGGCCTGCCGATGCGGCCGTTTATGTGCGCAACCGGCAAGACCTTTTCGAGCCCAGGAATCCCACCACCAGACTCTCCTTGAAGCCAGGACCAATTGCTGTAGATGTAGATAGAGAAACCCTGATGGGCGGCGACTCCATTGCGGGAGTATTGATTGAAGAAGCCGAAGTAGTCACAACCAGCCGCTTCCCCTGGCTACAGGCAGTTACGATGATCATTGCCGCATCTGTTGTTACAGTGGGCCTTATCTGGCTGCTTCAATGGAATTCAGGCCGGCAGGATTCAGCTAAAAAACCAGTTGGACTCGGTTTTGAAATTTCCATTGATGGAAATGAACTCAAGGCAAAATGGAACGCCTCCTCCTCGCTAGTTCAGAGTGCAGATACTGCGCAGTTGTTTCTGGGCGAAGATCGTCTTCAGTTAAGCCACTCTGAACTGGCTCAGGGGTATCTAACGATACCCATGAAATCAGATAGCAACAGCGATACAGAAATCAGTCTTAAAGTGGGTGACCAGGAAGAATTTGCACAATTGGTTGCAAGTGCCCGATAAAAAATTAGCTCTTCGTTGAATCACTTCTCATCAAGCAAGGTGAAAGAAAGATCTTTCGTAAATGATTAGGAGAACTTCAATGAAGAAGGCGTTTTTTGCTACTTTTCTGCTTTTGACCTCTGCGAGCTTCAGCTTTGCTGCTGACATCGTTGACACCGCTGTCGCCGCTGGCAGCTTCAAGACTCTGGTTTCACTTGTGAAGGCCGCTGGCCTCGTGGACACGCTCAAGAGCGCTGGCCCGTTCACCGTGTTTGCCCCAACCGACGAAGCATTTGCCAAGGTCCCCAAGGCAACGATGGACATGCTCGCTGCCAACCCTGACAAGCTGAAGGCCGTTCTCACCTACCACGTTGTTGGAGCCAAGGTAATGGCCGCCGACGTGAAGACTGGTCCTGCAAAGACCGTCAATGGCCAGTCTGCCAAGCTCACTGCCAAAGGCGGCAAGGTGATGGTTGACAAAGCAAATGTTGTTAAGGCTGACATCGCTTGCGACAATGGTGTAATCCACGTCATTGATGCCGTAATTCTCCCCAAGCTCTAAGGTTTTTTAGTTAGTAAGTGAAAAGGCCCGCTTCTTCCGAAGCGGGCCTTTTTTTATTGCCTTAACGACACACCCGACATATCGGGTGGTTGTTGTATTTGCAGTAAATCCAGCATCGTGGGGGCAAGATCTCTTAGACTTCCACGCAGATTTGGAGCGTCTGTGCGCAGCGTTCTATGAGCATCCTCAACTACAATGACCGGTACGGGGTTGGTAGTGTGATAAGTATGAACGCCCTTGGTGACGGGGTCAATCATGGTCTCTGCATTGCCGTGATCAGCGGTGATGATCCAGGCAAAGCTGCCATGCGCCTTGAGCGCTGCTTCGATCTGGCCAAGATATACATCGGTTGTTTCGACGGCTTTCTTCGCTGCCTCAAAAACACCAGAGTGGCCCACCATATCGGGATTGGCAAAGTTGACGATGATGACACCGTATTTCTTCGATTCAATCGCTTTAACGACAACATCCGAAACCCCTTCAGCGGACATCTCGGGCATCAGATCATAAGTTGCAACCTTTGGTGAGGCAACCATCTCGCGTCCTTCACCCGTGTAAGGCTTCTCGACGCCTCCATTAAAGAAGAAGGTGACGTGAGGGTATTTTTCAGTCTCAGCTACACGCAGATTCGCAACGCCGTGATTGGACAACCATTCGCCCAAAACATTCCGATGCGATTCTGGTTTAAACACGAAGGGGTGACTAAAAGTACGATCGTACTCGGTCATCATCGTAAAGCGAAGCTGATTCCCTTTGGTGAGCCGCTCTGTAATCTCACGGGCTCGATCGGCGCGGTAGTTGAAGAAGATGCAGGAATCGCCTTCTTCGATCAGGCCAACCGGTTTGTTGCCGGCATCGACGATCGTGACAGGGGAAACGAACTCGTCAGTGACATCGGCAGCATAGCTGTCGAGCATGACTTGCAATGGCGATTGGTTCGTCTTGGGCGCGCCAGTCGTCATTGCGACCGCCGCTTGTTCCACACGTTCCCAGCGCTTGTCGCGGTCCATGGCATAGTAGCGACCGATCACGGAGGCAATTTTTGCGGGCCCAAGATGCTTTTGCAGGTCTTCAATGAAGCCGGCACCCGACTGAGGCGGAGTATCACGGCCATCCATGAAGCAGTGGACGTAAATCTCGGCCACACCTTCGCGCTGTGCCATGTCGATCAAGGCATAGAGATGGGTATTGAGAGAATGCACACCACCATCGCTAAGCAGGCCTAGCAGATGGACACGTTTGGTCTTCATCGCTGCTTTCAGCTCAGGGAGCTGAAAGAATTCGCCAGTCTCGATGGCATGGTCAATGCGCGAAACATCCATACGTATAATGCGGCCAGAACCAATATTGAGGTGGCCGACTTCGCTGTTGCCCATCTGTCCAACAGGCAGCCCCACCCAGGGGCCCGAAGCTTCAATCAGGGTATGCGGATTGGCCGCCCACAACCGGTCGAAGTTCGGTTTGTGGGCGGCCATCACTGCATTGCCTTCTGATTCCTCGCGCCAGCCAAAGCCATCCAGGATGGTGAGAACAACCAGATCAGGCTTGGACATTACTGCTTGAACGCTTTCTTGCCAAGATATCTGGCAGAAGAACCGAGCTCTTCTTCAATGCGAAGAAGCTGGTTGTACTTGGCGATACGGTCGGTACGTGAAGCAGAACCAGTCTTGATCTGGCCACAGCCGGTAGCAACAGCAAGATCGGCGATGAAGGTGTCTTCGGTTTCTCCAGAACGGTGTGAAGCCATCGAGGTGTAATTGGCGTTTGCGGCCATAGCCATCGCGTCGAGAGTCTCGGTAAGAGTACCTATCTGGTTTACCTTGATCAGGATGGAGTTAGCAATTCCCCTGGATATACCCTTGGCCAGGATCTCAGTGTTGGTAACAAAAAGATCGTCGCCAACGAGCTGGATCTTCTTGCCCAGGCGATCGGTGATCGTCTTCCAGCCGTCCCAATCGTTTTCGTCCAGACCATCTTCGATCGAGATAATCGGATACTGATTGACCCAGCTTTCCCAGAGAGCAACGATTTCGTCCGAGGTGTATTCGCTGTTGTCGCTCTTCTTGAAGACGTACTTCTTCTTCGACTTGTCATACATCTCAGAAGCGGCACAATCGAGGGCGATCGCGATCTGATCGCCTGGCGTATAACCAGCCTTGACAATCGCTTCGAGGATGACGTCGAGAGCTTCCTGATTGGACTTCAGCGAGGGTGCGAAACCGCCTTCGTCGCCCACTGAAGTCGAATAGCCCTTCTTCTTGAGAACACTCTTGAGAGCATGGAAGGTTTCGGTGCCCATTCGCAATGCCTCACGGAAAGTTGTGGCACCAATCGGGGCGATCATGAATTCCTGCGGGTCCACAGAGTTGTCGGCGTGTGCGCCACCATTGATGATGTTCATCATGGGCACCGGCAAAATCGAAGCATTCACGCCACCAATGTAGCGGTAGAGAGGCGTCATCAAACTGGCGGCGGCAGCGCGTGCAGTGGCCATTGAAACAGCAAGCAGCGCGTTTGCGCCGAGGTTTGCTTTGTTGGGGGTTCCGTCAAGGGAGATCATCAGGCGATCAATCTCCGCCTGACGGGTGGCATCGAGGCCGAGAAGGTTCTTACCCAGAACTTCATTGATATTTGCAACGGCACGCAAGGTACCCTTGCCGAGGTAGCGATCCTTGTCTTCATCGCGAAGCTCTACAGCTTCGTGTTCGCCAGTGGAAGCACCACTTGGCACGGCAGCGCGGCCAATGGAGCCATCGGCGAGCAGGACATCAGCTTCAACAGTAGGGTTGCCGCGCGAATCGAGGATCTCGCGGCCAGTGATTTTCACAATTTCGGTCATTCCCTCTATTGTCGCGTATGCGCGGTGGCAATTTGATGAGAGCCGAGCTGGCTTTTGATTCAGAGTCCGTTAACAGATCTGCTGCACATCACGTCTGGCAAAATGTATGAAACTCATTCTTCTGTTTCTGTGCCTGAGCCAAGCGATTCGAGAGGGCCAAACTATCAGTTTCATCCTTGCCGGAGACATCAACGGAGATGGGCTGCCTGACCTGATTGCGCAGACGGCGGAAGGCTATGGTGTGCACTTGAATCGTGGACGATTTCGTTTCGAAGCGCTGCACAAGATCAAGGGCATCGGCGTGGGCGAACCAGGTGGTATGGCACTTGCTGACGTCAACGGGGATGGACGGCTTGATCTGATCTCGGGCAGCCATGACAGTTACCGCATTGCTGTATTGCTGGGCGACGGCAAAGGAGGATTTCAGGCCGTATCCGGTTCGCCTTTTGTGCCGCGAAAGGGGGGCAAACCGCACAATCATAGCCTTGGAGTGGCCGATCTGAATGGAGATCGTTTTCCAGACATCGCCTCGGCCAATATTGGGGATGGCGACCTTACGCTGATGCTCGGAGATGGGAAGGGCGGGTTCCTGGAGGCAGCAAATTCACCCATGAAAATGGGGGCTGGAGCTTACCAGGTGAAGATAGACGATATCAATCAGGACCGGATTCCAGACCTTCTGGTGGCAAGCACCGATGATCGGGGCCCTGACCTTCTGGTAGCGCTGGGAAAGGGTAAGGGCAAATTCGAGCTGTTACAAAGCGAAGAGGATCAAAACCACAAGATGAGAACCGCTCAATTGGAAATCTCGGATTGGGACGGGGATGGCAAGCTGGACGCCGTTGTCGGGCCAGGCAACGATGGAAGGCCACATGTGTTGCTGGGTGACGGCAAAGGCAATTTCCGCCGGTCGAAGAAAGCACTGCCAGGTCATGGGCGTACTTGGCAATTTCAGATGTCCCACCACATGATCGTCGCCGCCGCCGGCGACCATGTAGACATAATTCAGGTAGATAAAGTCAGCCGGGTTGAGGCAGGTGCTTCAGCCTGGAATCTGGTAGTTGCCGATTTTGACGGAAACGGGAAGCCGGAAGTGGCCGTAGCCTCAGGCGTTGAGGTGCGTATTCATCCTCTCGATGGCTTCGTCAATCTCGGCAGTCGACTTGAACCCGATCGTGACGGCATCCACCTTGCCAAACTGCATCACGAATTTGACTGAGGCATCGCGCTGCTCGGGCGTGATGAACTTGCCCTCTCCCATGATCTTCATGCCCAAAACCCCTGTGCCCTGTGCGTGCACTTTCTCGATGGTTGGCAATACTTCAGAACGGTCTCCCGGGACATTCGCCTCATCGCGCAGGTTGTCCATGCGGGTTCCATCATGGTTTACACGCATGAGTGCTACGTCCAGCCAGTTGTTGCCAGCATAGGCGCGGATCGGCTGCAAGCCATGCCCTGAGCAGCCATGGCAGCGAATCAACTGTTTGTGCTTGGCTTCAGACAAAGCGTCGCGCAAGGCCTCCAGCTCTTTGGGCCAGGTGGTGGTCTTGACGTTATGCAGCAGGAAGATGTCGAAGTAATCGCTATTGAGTTCGCGGCGGAAGCGCTCGATATCGTCCATCGGCTTGTAGCCTTCACGAGCGGCATTCTGCCAGCGCAGCTTGGTCATCAGCCGGTAGTTCTCCCGCGGAATCCCCTTAAGAGCCTCAGCCAGCATCTCGTGCATCTGGTCGTAGTTGTCAGCCGATTCGAAAAAGCGAATCCCACGATCATAGGCGTGACGAACAAGGCGTGTAAATTCCTTCTGCCCCAACTCTCGCTGGATACGGCCGCCATGAGTGCCCGTTCCAAAAGCCAGCCGGGTAACCTTCAGATTGGTCTTGCCAAGGGTGACCCAATCCGTTGCAGAACGTTTTGCGGCCTGCAACTGCGGAAGCGCGGAAGCAACTGCGGCACCGGCAGTCACCTTCAGGAGATCGCGACGAGAGAAGTTCGACATGCCGATATTGTATCGGATCGCAACTACCAGGCTGGCTCGGGGTCTTTGCCCTCTTCATGTTCGCAAGGAGCCCAAACCAAAGCAGTAAAGCCAATTGAAATGTTCGTCTTCTTCGGCTTGATCGATACAGTCTCGATCTGGGCATTGCCGGAATCGAGCTTGGCCGTGATGGCAGCAACTGCGCTTTCAACCTCCTGCTCCATTTGAGCCATCTGCGCCTGAACGGCCTCTACGGTATCGGCGGCCCGGCCGACATCACCCTGCTCCCGGAGCACCTTGCCGGCCTGCTTGGCGGCGGTGGCGGCCTTGCCGATATTCGTCTTTGAAAGAGCGCTGCCCCGTCCAAACATTGCGCCAAGCACTCCGCCCAATATACTGATGCCGGTACTCATCATCTCGCTTGAGCGTTGTTGTTCCTGCAACTGCTTGGCTGCTTCAGCCTTGCGCAATCGCTCGGCAAGCGCATCCACCTTGGGACGATACTTGGTGCGGATCTTTTCCACTTCGGCATCGCGCTCTTCATGCAATTCGTGCGAGATACGGGCGCGGAAGTCAGACTCGGATTCTCCAGGATGCGAGAAGGCCTTCAGTTCGGGAACGGTAAAAATATCAAGACATTCGTTGGCATAAATGTGGGTAACCAGATCTTTCTGCCAGCCTACATAGCTCTTCACTTTGGTTGCAGCACCAGAAAGCTCGGCGTAACCGATGCCCTCTGCAGGTGTACCTTCCAGCTCATCCGGGTGAATGTCGGCAACCTGACTTTCCGCCCATTCCACAGGCGTATTGTCATCCTTGACCGGTGTCAGGTAAACACGGTCGACGGACTCGTCAATACCAGACTTCGTGTCATTGAAACGGATCTTGGCAGCTACGCACACATGAGGAAAGTACATGAGGTCTTTGCTGGAAGACCGGGCTGCGAGAAACTTCTGCAGCACTTCGGGCGGAAGCACAGGGCGTGCGGCTGCGGGAGCGAGCGTTGGGATTTTCGCGCCGATCTTTGCCTCGGCAACAGCGTCTGGTTGCGGCCCCTTTGCCGTGAGGCTTTTGATTTGATCGCGAGTAAGAGGGCCCCTCAGATAGCTGAGCGCCCAGCGAGTCTGAAAGATCGCCGGCGTGTTGTTGTGGACGTTGTTGAGATAGAAAACGCGCTTGCCGAGGCTCGACAGGATACGCTCGGTTTTGGCAGAATCAAACGCCATTCCCGCTTGCGCACTTGCGCCACTCAGGCCTTCCATCAACCGGGCTTTGTCGCGCTCTGTCTGCAGACGCCCGATAAACCAGGTGCCGCAATTGGCGAGGCCCTTGTAATCGAGATCGACCGGGTTCTGCGTCGCAAGAACGATGCCAACACCAAAGGCGCGTGCCTGCTTCAGCAGTGTAAGCAGCGGCTTCTTGGTGGGAGGATTGCCCAGCGGCGGAAAGTAGCCAAAGATCTCATCCATGTAGAGAATGGCGCGCAAGCTGGAAGTGCCCGCTTGCGTGCGCACCCATCCCAGAAACTCGTTGAGCAACAGGGCGACAAAGAACATGCGCTCCTGATCGTTGAGGTGCGCGATAGAAATCACCGAAACGCGAGGCTTGCCGTGTGCATTTCTGAGCAGCTTCCCGATATCCATTCCTTCGCCTTCCATCCAGGCAGCAAAGCCAGGGCTGGCCAGCAGATTGTTTACCTGCATGGCAAGGGCAAAGCGGTCTTTGGAGGGGAAGAAGCTATCGATGTCGAGAACCCCGATCTTCTTGAAGGGAGGTTCCTGAATCTGGCCGATGATTCCGGCAAGATCCAGACTCTTGCCCTCGGCCCAATTTGCCTGAAAGATTTGCGAAAGCAGTATGTGTTCGCGGCTCTGTAGAGGATCAGCATCGATTCCAAGCAAGCTGAGCACAGCGGTAGCGGCGTTGGAAATCCGATCGGTAAACATCTCGCGGTCTTCCATCAGCTCTTCCGATGGAGCTTCAAAACTCTTGAGAATCGACAGTGGCCGACCCATGCGAGAGCCTGGCGTGTAGATTGTGAACTCGGCAGCCTGTCCCATGCGCCGGATGCGTTCACCGTCCTGATGCCAGTCGGCCAGGCCCTTGGTCCAAAGCTCCGATTGCTGCTTTGCAAAATCGGCAGGGGTCAACTGTGCCTGTTGCGCCTCATCGGGATTGACCCAGGCTTCAAAGTCTGCGGGCTTCAGGTCTGGAAATTGCAAAAGCAGGTTCCCGAGGTCACCCTTTGGGTCAATCACAATCGCGGGAATGCCATCGAGTGCGGCTTCTTCCAGCAACGAAACGCAAAGGCCCGTTTTGCCACTGCCAGTCATGCCGACGCAGACGGCGTGCGTTACCAGATGCTTCGACTCATAGAGAAGAAGGTTACCCTTGCGCTGTTTGTTGTCTAGATCAAATTCTTCGCCGAGGTAGAAAACCCCAAGTCCTTCAATGTTGGCCATCGAGGATAGTATCTCTCAGCCGGGTGCCGATCAGAATCCAGCTCAGCACCGCAGCACCATAAAGGCCTGCCATGACGTAAAGCGGAATCGACCAGTCGCCAAACCACTGCACGAGATATGCGAGCACAATCGGGCTGAGCGTACCGCCAACCTGCCCGGCAGTGTTCATCGTTGCTGTCATCACGGCAGAGTTCTGCTTGCCAACATCAATGCACAGCGAGAAGGCTGCGCCGAGAGTAAACATGCTCACGCCATAGCTCAAGGCAATGAGGCCTGCTGCGACCTGCGGATCTTGGGCGCGGGCGGCGAAAAACATCGCGGTCATCGAGATGGAATAAGCGGTACCGGCAACACCGGCACGTCCCCAGGACAAGCCCATGCGTTTGGTCACCACGTCGGTAACGTATCCGCCACACAGAGACGCAGTCGCGGCAATGATCATCGGGAGGCCGGCGAAGACTTCCATCTGTCCACGGCTCATGCCGCGAATCTCAACCAGGTAGGTGGGCAGCCACGTAATGATGAAGTAAGTGCCCCAGGAATTAGCAGCGTGGCTGATGCAGATCGGCACAACTACGGGCAGCTTGAAGACATCGCGCCAGTTGCCGTGTCCTGCAACGGGCAAACCACGCTCGCGCTCGATCAAGGCCACCTCTTCGGGGGAAGCACCAGCCTTGTCGCGCGGCTCATCTCGGAACCACAACCACCACGCAAGAGCCCACACAAAGCCGACCATGCCGAATACCAGAAACACATATCGCCAGGGCATCATCGTGCTGAGCCAGCCCACCAGCTTAGGCGTAAAGGCACCAGCCAAAAATGCGCCAGAGAAAAATATGCCTTGCGCCTTGCCACGCTCGCCGGCCGGAATCCAGCGCGAGAATACGCGGCCAACACAAGGCCATGCGCCTGCTTCTCCAACTCCAAATAAAAAGCGAATTACGAGCAGCGAGAGGTAGCTCCAGGCTGCGGCAGTGACCATGGTGAATGCGCTCCACCAGGCAACGATACGAGTCAAAACACCCCGGCAGCCAATCCGGTCGGCCCAGGCTGCAGTGGGAATCTCAAAGACAGCGTAAGCAACCGTGAAGGCACTGAACACATAGCCCATCTCGACTTTGGTGAGATTCAGATCTTTCGTGATCTGGGGAGCCACAACACCAATCGCAACTCGATCGAGATAGGTAACACCGGCCAGCAGGACAGTCATCGCAATGACGCGATGGCGCATGGGAATCATGTCTTATCGATCTGCTTTCTTGAAGCCTGCCGGAATCGCGAACTCGCCTGCCGGAATCGTTGCAGTTGAGAAGGCACTGGACTCAGAAGTAATTTCCATCAGGTACTTGCTGTTGCTCGCCCCACCCATAGCGGCCATTGCCTTTTCTGCCATCTCAGCCTGCTTGCCACCGGCTTTTTTCATGGCTTCCATTTGGGCGCGCATGGCTTGCATCTGAGCCTGCATCTGTTTGGATTTTTCATCGTCACCCGACTTCATCCGGGTGATCTGAAGGACAGGGATCCCATTCACTTTGGCCATCTGCTTTTGCAGGTCAGCCATCATGCGAGTGCTTCGCGCATCGCCGCTTGCGGGGAAAAGTCCCTTTTCGGCCATCTTGAGTCCGATTGCTTTTAGCTCCGCTGCTCCGGGCACGTCTGTCGAGACCCACATCTCGTTCTCCATGTTCATCGCCATCGGTTGGCCGGTCATGGTCATCGACATGATGATCTGACGGCAATTGAATCCGCCGATGCGCTTCTGCTGGCCGGTATCCTTTACCTCCGCCTTGACGTCCATACCAGACTTTGCGAGGGCTGCGCCTTGTTGTGTGATGGACGAGACGCTATAAGTCTTGGCGGCGACATTGATGGATGTTACCGTCTGTGCATCCAGATCGGAAATGATGATGTTTGATCCAGTGTCAATTTTCATCTTGTTGCCCTTGATCTTGTGCTTCGTGATGGCCCCCGCTGCCGGGCCGGCTCCTTTGATGGTCGTGGTGTAGCTGAAGTCGGCGCACACTGAGGACGCCAAAATCACCATAAGAATAGGAATGCGCATAAGGGTATTAGATTTCTCCTGCTGCTCTTTGAATCAAACTGCGTGACACCGATTGTATGCCCGTATGCTCCATGTAGTTTGTACTGATATCGAGAAAAGCTGCCAGCAAATCGAATTTGCCCTCGCTGAAGTCAATCACCCCGCGCATCTGGTCCAGCACCTTGTCGAGGGTAATGCCGCGGTCTGACGCAAAACTGGAAAGATACGAATGAAACGCACCGAGGCCACTTTTGACAAAGGGCAGCGCTTCCCCTCCCGGAACCACGCCCTGTATGCCTTTGTAAATTGGGCTTTTGGCCAGATCGTCCACGCTCCAGCCAGAGGCAGAATCCATCAGCTTCTGTGCGTAATCCGGGCCCAAAGGAATCAACCCGTCAAAAACTGCGATACCGCAAAGACGAATCAGGTTCTCCTTCTCATAAGATTTAACCGCACCCATGAAGTCAGAAATACTATCGCCTGGGAATCCGTTCGTATAACAGAAGGCCACCATTTCGGCGACAAGCTTGAGTCCAAGATCCACCGTCTGAGCCTGGTCTTCCTTCGGAGTTAATTTGGAAAGGAAGCTCAGAATGCCTACTTTCTCTCCCAACATGTGAGCCATAGACGCCAGACCCACTTTGCCACCCGCACTATCTACCATCTGATAAATCGAAACTGCGCGCTGGTAGCCCTCATTCGGATCCGCATAGAGCGTCAAAGCCCGTTGCCTCACCTGACCAATGAAGCCTGCGTCAGACTCACCCGTGACATAGCGGATCGTATTGTCAAAACCCGTCGTGTTCTGCCACTGCCCGGGTGCGGCAAAATCCAGCAGCCCAAGAACGCGCACCGTCATCCCGCTACTGGGTAATTCATCGACAAGTTGGTCGATTGCTTTGCTCATTACTTGAGACCTCCGAGTTGAAATTGATTGAGCCAGGCTTCACGCTCTTGCGCCGTAAAGCCAGGATCGATAGACCGCACCTGTACCTGATAGCGATTGGCAACCAGGATTGCAGTGCCTAATGAGCCAACCGTGGCAGACGGGTGGCCGGCAATCGTACGGGCACCAGGCTTAAACTTCTCGCGGGCACTGGGATTGGAGTCAGTGTCAGATATTGAGAGTTGCGCCATCTTCTTGCCGTCCTTCAACAGGTCGGCCTGGGCATAGCCTTCTTTTTCCTGAGTGAACTGAACAGTAAGCCCGGCAGAGGGCTTGGGAAAAGCGCTATTGAAATTTTTGCCAGGCGCAATCTGGGGTTCTGGTGATGGGCCCGACCGGGAACAGTACACTAGCACGAGGGTGAGGGCCAAGGCGAGCAGGAGTGCAATTTTTTTCATTGTGAGTACTTGTGATTTATACTATCTTGTTGGAACCTAAAGACATGTTTCCTTCAGATCACAGACTTGGAGACACTGTAGACGATTTCTGTGTCAAGTGTAAGCGACTAACGAACCACAACATCGTCTCGCTTGTGGGAACGACGCCTGCAAAGGTGCGTTGTTGTACCTGTTATGGCGATCACGACTTTCTAAACGAAGTCGCCCCTCCCCCAAAACCTCGCAAAGCGGCCGGCTAGGTTAACTCTTGCCGAGATCGGTCTGCAACTGCTTCACTACTTCTTCTTTGCCCGACTTGTCGATTTCTTCATCCAGTCTGCGCAGGGCTACGCCCACGATGTCGCGGTGATGCAACCGGCTGCCCAGTTGCTCATCGCTTGAGAGCTTGAGCCAGATCTCGTGTAGCAAATCGACATCTTCAGGCCACAGGCGTGGCGGGTGAGGCCCAAGGTTTACAAAGACGCTCGTGCGGCCTTCGGCAATGATCTCAAGTGAAAACGGGTGCTTCGGGTCGGGAAGGCCTTCCCAGGCAAGTCCGATTCTGCGAGCCAATTCTTCGCTGGCCATCTTGGCACTCACACCCGACACAAGCCGCGAAGCCTTGAGCTTGTGCGCAGTCTGAACCATCGCCTCAAAGGGGTCCACGGCAGGAACCACCACAAGGTCCACGTGCTTGCCTTCTTTTTCGGCCACCTCAACCACCTTGGAAAAAAGTTCCTGTTCGTAGCTGGTGAAGAGTTGCTCCTGGGAAAGATCATGTTCGCCAGTACCGATTGCGACTGGCCGAACAGTCATCACGACGATGTCGTGGCGGCGCAGGTTGGTTTTCTCAAGAACTTTCTTCAGGTGCTCCATATTGCGCCAACCACGCACCGCGACAAGCACACACCCAGGCCGCGCCTCGAGACTATCCGAGGTCACCTCAACCTGATGTTCGAGATTGAATTGCTCCAGCCCCTTCACCTTGCGCTTCTGCTTCTGACGGTTTACGTACTCGCTGAACGTAAAAAGCAAAAACAAAACCACAGTGAAAGTGATGCCATAAACAGTGGCCACCTTCTTTGAAATCAAGTTGGCGATAGCGATCAAAAAGAGCGAAGCGGTCATCGCGGCAAGGCCAAAGGGAATTTCCTTACCGCCAATCTTGAAATTGAAAGGGAACTTGTATTCCTGATCATGGCGCTGGAAGCGAAGCGCAAGGACGCCCATTGCTTTCATGAAGAAGCTCCAGACAACGCCAAACGCATAAGCTTCGCCAAGGAGATAGACGTCGCCGCGCGAGCCGATAATCGTCACGATCTGCAGGATTGTAATCAGGTGAATGATACGTGCGCTGGTACCGAACTTCGCGTGCGGCTTTCGGAACCACTTGAGCAACACTCCATCCTCGGCAACACGATTCAAGACTCCGTTGGCACCAATAATCGAAGTGTTGACGGCACCGCTGAGGATCAGCGTACCTACGATGACGACGAAAACGTGGAATGCATATTTCAGCAGCGGGTCACCTTCAAGGCTCATCGCCATGCCGCCGATCAGGTTGTCGTAATACTTGGGGCGTATCGCGTCGGGAATAATCATCACCGCGAGCAGCGAAATGAAGCCCGTTGAAATCACTGCATAGAAGCAAACGATGTTGCTTGTGATCTTCAGGTTCTTCATCTTGGGATATGCGATTTCACGATAGACCTGGGCAAGGGTCTCAAATCCGCTCATCGCAAGCAGACTGTGGCCAAATGCAATCAAGAGTCCAACAGCGGCAAGATTGGGCCAGAAACTTCCTTCAAACCACCCGAGCGATTCTTTAGTGAAGCGAAGGTTCTCGAGCGTTGGCCCCGGCGGCAAAGGGGCTCCCCCTCGAACGATCAGCGTGTAGATGCTCCAAATCATCAGCATGCCCACCATCACCGTTGTGATTTGCATGATGCGAAGAGCCTTGTGAGAACTCTCGTGAATGCCCTTGATGTTTGAGTACCAGAAATAGAGGGTGACAGCCACACCGAATGCAGCCGCAAACATGGGTGGGTCTACGTGGTAGCCGTTGCCCATCTTCTCGAAGGTTTCGTTCAGAAGATGCCCCAGATATTGCCCTGCTGCCACTGACGAAATCGGCCCTGTCAGAATGTAATCGACAATCAGCGCACTCACACTGATTTTGGCCATCAGGGGGCCGAGCGCATCGCGGACAACAACATAAACGCCGCCGCGGACAAACATGCTGCAACTCTCCATATACACGCTGCGAACAGCAAAACTGTAGAGCATGACGGCGAGTATGAACCAGGGAGCACTTTTGCCAATGGCCTGTTCGGTGATGCCACCGATGTAGAACATGGTGGATGCCATATCGCTCAGCACAATCGCAGCCCCGCGCCAGAAGCTGATGAAAGAAAGAGCTACAGTTGTGGCGACGACTACCTTGGTTGTAGTGGAACTGTGAGAAGACGGGTCAGAAGCGGGAATGGACATAATTTGCAAACCGAATGACCGGCTCGCAACTTTTATTCTAGGCTGAAATCGATGGAACTGGAAGCTGATCGCGAATTGGCAACAAGAATCGTAGAGCGACTGCAGGGGGCTGGATACACAGCCTACTGGGTAGGCGGCTGTGTGCGTGATCAGTTGATGGGGCGCAAACCGAAAGACTTCGATGTCGCTACCTCAGCCAAACCAGAAGTGGTGTTAGGTCTCTTCCCAGGAGCACAGCTCGTCGGGGCCAGCTTCGGCGTGGTGCTTCACGGTGGAGGCATCGAGATCGCAACCTTCCGCTCTGAAGGCAATTACCGCGACGGACGAAGACCGGAGGAAATTCGTTATGAAACCGAAGCCGCTCTGGATGCAACACGCAGAGACTTCACCATCAACGCCATCTTCTACGATCCCGTAAGCAATGAGACGATCGATTTTGTTGGCGGAAAGTCAGACCTTGAGGCCGGAGTAGTTCGGGCCATTGGCGACCCTCATGTGCGCTTTGGCGAAGATCACCTGCGGCTGTTGCGGGCAGTACGTTTTGCGGCTCGCTTTCGATTCGCGCTCGAAGCGAAGACCTTTGCCGCGATGACTGAGATGGCTTCGCTGATCGTCAAGATCGCAGGCGAACGATTGCACGATGAAATGCGCCGCATTCTGACAGGCCCAAACCTCGATCTGGCCTGGAAGCACCTGAGCGAATCGGGCCTCATGCGCGCAATGGTTCCCGAAGCGAAAGCAGGCTTCCGGCTCACCAGTCTCAGCGGCGCAGTGAGTGTAAGCCTCGGGTGGGCAGCGCTGCTCGAAGGTGTCGAAGATGCCAACCCTGTCTACCGGCGCTTCCGCTTCTCGGAAGAAGAAAAACATGCCTGCGCAGACCTTCTGGCAAACGAGGATCGATTCCGCACCCTATCGCAGATGTCACTTTCACACCTCAAGCGATTCTTGCGTCGCGCCAATATCAACGACCACCTGGAATTGCATCGCGCCACTCATGGGGAAACCAGTGCGTATCGATTTGCCAGCGAGATGGTGGCCAGCTTGGGCCCCGAAATTCTGTTCCCCGCCCCTTTGATTGACGGCAGAGACCTGATCGCGCTTGGCCTCGAGCCCGGGCCGCGCTTTAGCCAGATTCTGAAGCAGGTGGAAGATGCGCAACTCGAAGGCCGTATTCAGTCGAAAGAAGAAGCCCTCAGGCTAGCTGTCGCGTAATGCTGCCGTCATGTCCATGCCAAAGGCCGTCATCGCCCCATCCACCGGGATCACGGCTCCAGTGAGGTAGCTGGCGACAGGCATACAGAGAAACGCTACAACAGCGGCAATCTCCTCTGGCTGCCCAATTCTCCCAAGCGGCGTTCGCTCTTCAATCACGCGCATCGCCCGTTCACTGATCTGAATTTTGGCAGTCAGGGGAGTGGCCACCCAGCCCGGTGCAACGGTGTTCACGCGAATCTTGTCTTTGGCCCATTCAACGGCAAGGTAGCGAGAGATGTGAGATGCCGCAGCCTTGGTCATCGCATAAGCAGCGCCGGAGCCAACCGATACAGTACCGGCAACGCTGCCGATGTTTACGACGCTGGCATGCCCGCTCTTCTTCAACCGGGGATGCAATAACCGCGATAGCTCATGCATGCTTGTCGAATTGGTCCGCTGCACAAACTCAAAGTCCTCGAGACTGAACTCGATCGTTGGCTTGCGGATGTTCGTACCTGCGTTGTTTACCAGGATGTCCAGGCTGTCCCAATCCTCAGGTAGCGCGGCAAGCACCGCCTCCCGGCCTGCAACGGTTGATACATCCGCTTCTATGCCACCGGGGCTTGCTTCCAGCGAAGCGCTCACCACCGTCGCGCCCTGGCGGGTGAGCTCTTCGACAATGGCCAGGCCAATACCGCTCGAGCCACCTGTCACCAGGGCCCGATATCCGTTCAGATTCCATGCATTCATTTAGAGTTTGTCTTTCGCCATCTAGAGTCTGCCGCACCGAGGCTTACCAGATTGGCAACAATCCGAGCCGCCCCAGGCACGGCAAAGGGAAGCTGCCGGTACCAGGCTAGCGAGCAATAAACATAAAGCCCCTTGCCGTAGCGGGCCTGCATCCAGACCCCGCGTTGTGGCGCTTGCCCCTGATCCTGAGTCTCTATCATCGGCTGCCATTCTGGTGCCCAGGTTGCAAAAAATTTAGAGCCCCGTTGCTCCACCCAGCCTTCAAAGTCGGCCTTGGTGATGCGATTGGGCGATTCAAAAACCACGTCATTGGCTGCAAGAATCGTTACCGGAGCATCTTCCTCGCTGGTCTCTTCAGCCCCGCGGCCCTGTGTGTAAGGGAATGGGCCAAAGTTTTTGTCGTATTCCTGAGTCTGGTACTGAACAATCAAAGCCCCTCCCTGGTTTACATAATCGAGCATCCTCGAATTATGCCGCTTCAGGTCCTCCCGTGCGGCATAGGCGCGGATGCCCACCAGAATCGTCGAGTACTTCGAGAGATCCCCCGTTGCAAGAGTAGATTCGTTGAGCAGATCCACCGGGATGCCTAACTGTCGAAGGCCCTCGGGCATCTCATCTCCGCTGCCCATGATGTAGCCCACTTTCAGCCCGGTGGCAATCTTCACATCCACAGCGCGTAGAGCATGTGTGGAGGGCTGGCTCCAGTAGAGAACCCGGAATCCGGGTTGAGTAATCGGTTGAAAGCTCGAACTATATTCGAGATCTCCGATCTTTGCAAAAGCAGTAATCGGATAGTCCTGCGATGCGAGCCGCTCCGGAAGCCGAAGCCGCAGCTGGATTCGGGCTTCTTCTTTCTCTTTGGCGAGATCAAAACCGGGGGCGTCGCCGATCAGGCTGAAGCCGGCAGGCAGGCGCAACTGCAATTGGCCTTTTTGACGCAGCATCGAAAGATTGCGGATCGTAACGCTTAGTTCGTATTCGCGCTTGCCGATCGGCGCAAGCCCAAAACTGCTTTCGAACTGCACGCTGACAGGAGGCCCGATCGCGAGCGTCTGTCGCTGTGCACCTATACGCGGATCAACGCTGCTGGTCTCGAATTCCGACTCCAAGGTGACTTCATTTCCCCGATAGGTGAAACTAACCAGCCCACGGATGCCGGAATCCGGAACCACCCGGCCGAGCAGGTTCGGATCGCTCAGTTGATACATGGCATCACGAACCGATGGCCGGCTCCAAAAGGCAGAGGTCGATTTGGCGTCGCTCAATACTTTTAGCGGATAAACTCCGCCAGAATCGGGCTGACCAATCTCGATGGGCCCTTTGACGCCATAGCGAATCCCATCTACTTTCGTATTGCCGCGTTGGTGCAAGACCATTCGCCCTTTAAGCGCCTGCCCTGGCTGCGCCACCTGCAACGTCTCGATCGGACGAAACATCGCAAAGGGCCCAGTGACCGGTTGGTCGGGCTCAACGAGTGCCTCAAACTCAAGCCCCAGCGACAGAGCCAGCGCTTTTGCGAGCAGCTTGCGGCGCTCAGGCAGCCGCTGCCAGGCGTGTGCCAACTGTGGGGCAAGTGCTTCAGGCTCGAGCGGATTAAACAGTCTCACTAAAGCAGCAATGTTCTCGTCCTCTACCTTGTGTGGCACACGATCGAGCACAGAAGTCTCGGAATCCGCCATGCCGAGACTTGACCCTTCAAGCTTGAGATAAGCCCATACCGGCCCGGGCCGCGGGATGTTTCCAGCCATACCCTGACTGCGATGCCAGCGATAGCCGTCGCGGCCAATCTGCGCATAGCTGCGCCCCAGCACTGCATCGTATTCACCGGTGTTGATCTTGAGCGTTATTGGCTCCCCTTCGCGCCAATTCGTCGTGTAAAGTTTAAGCGGCCGCCAGCCGGCAATCGCACTTTCACGAAAGGCTCGTTTGGCCATACGGCCGGCCGTCTGATGGTGGCCATGGCCGTCCCGCTCACTTTCATTGAAGCGGCTGATGATGATGTGTGGCTTTACGTCCCGAGTGATGCGCACCACATCGGCGAGCAATTCTTCTTCTTTCCATTGCGTGAGAGCTTCACGAATGTTCTTCGAAAATCCGTAATCAACTGCGCGGGTGAATCGCACATCCACGCCGTAGTACTGCGCTGCCTTCAACATCTCAACGGTTCGCAGGGCACCGAGGGCTTCAAAGAAATCGCCACTCACCACATTGGCCCCGCCCTCACCGCGATTGAGAATCAACATCGTGACATGAGCACCAAGCCCACGGCTCAAATAAGTCAGCAGTGCGGGATCTTCGTCGTCCGGGTGGGCGGTGACGTAAAGAATGCGCGCGTCGGTAGACAGTTGCTTGAGTGAATGACGCAGGCCAGCCACTCCACGGTCCTCCGGCAGCACCTCAGCACCGGGGAGTAATGAGAGCAAAGCAAGCAAACAGAAAAGAACACGCATGATCTGCCATGTTAACTTTGAAACAAGTTCATGCATATCCCGGACGGAATTTTATCTGCTCCGATTCTGGCTGGATTTGGCGCCGCGAGTTGTCTTGGCGTGATTTATTCGGCCAGGAAAGCGGAGGAGACAACGCAGGCACATCGCATTCCTTTATTGGGTGTGCTGGGTGCATTTGTATTTGCAGCCCAAATGGTGAACTTCCCGGTTGGCCCAGGTGCTAGCGGCCATCTGCTCGGCGGAGCGCTTCTGGCTGCGACGATCGGCCCCTGGGCCGCCAGCATCACGATGACGGCAATTCTCCTCGTGCAGGCGCTGGTCTTTCAGGATGGTGGGGTTCTGGCACTGGCAGCCAATGTCTTCAACATGGCGATACTCGGAGTATGGGCAGCGTGGCTCCCCTTCAAGACTTTGTCCCAGGCGGGCCACCCCCGGACCGGCCTCTTTATCGGCTCTCTACTTTCAGTCTTTCTCTCTGCAATCCTCGCGCTGGGGCAGGTATCGATCTCCAGCGGCGTGATGAGTCAGGGGCTCTGGATCTTCTGCCTTGGGCTATTCACTATCACCGGCGCAATTGAAGGCGCAGTCACGCTTGCGGCATGGCAAGCGATCGAAAGACTCGAAGGCAACACGCCCACGGCTGCGGTTACCGGGCCCAATCGGTATTGGATTCTGGGCATAAGCATCGCTGTGATGCTAACCGGCGTCTTCTTCGCCTCAAGCTCGCCAGACGTTCTCGAGTACTTCCAACAGCAAACCGGCATTGCCGGCAATGGCACAAGCTTTGCGGCGCTCATGCCTGATTACGAATGGGGCAAATTCGATGGCGAATGGATGAGAAAGTCAGCAGCTGGAATTGCCGGTTTGATCTTTGTCTACGGTCTGAGTCTGCTGCTCTCCAAGCTGATTCCGCGCGGACAGCAACAGTAGTCATGAAGCTGGATCCTCGCTGTGCCCTGCTCTTGTTGCTCGCCTATCTGGTTGCACTGTCTTCACTCAGTCCAGGCCAGAATCTGCTGCTTGCCCTGATGTGTGTTCTGCCCGTGATCCTGCTGATCTTCAGCCCGCTGCCCAAAGCCGACCTCCTGGCCCAGGCAGCTTACGTGCTGCCGTTCTCTTTCGCAATTGCTGCCGTCGCACTGCTGCGCGGCAACACAGCTCAGGCCGTATTCTTTCTGCTGCGAAGCTACATTTCGATCCTCACGGTTTTGATCGTAACCAAACTTGTTTCCACGCTCGACCTGCTGCGAGCGATGGAGCGCCTGGGTGCACCAAAATTCCTGATCATCGTCACGGAATTTCTCATGCGCTACCTCGAAGTGCTGCGGGCCGAGGCCGATGCAATGCGCCTGGCAGCCTTGTGCCGGGGTGCCGCCCAAAGCAAGTTGATCGCTGCCTCAAGCCTTGGCATGCTCTTCGTGCGCAGCCTCGAGCGCTCCACCGGAATCCATAATGCAATGCTGGCCCGTGGCTTCAGCGGAAGGCTGCCCCGGCTCTACCCGATGCAGTGGCACATCGCAGATAGCGTCACTCTCGTCGTCGGCCTCGCGGGAATCGCGGGCTTAAGGTGGGCTCTATGATCCGCGTCTCAGACTTGCGCTATCAGTACTCAGACTCGGGGCCTGTTCTTCGTGGAATCAACTACGCACAAGGCAGCGGTGAAAGCGTTGCGCTGCTCGGGGCCAATGGCTCTGGCAAGACAACTTTTGCCCTCCACTTGAACGGCATCCTCCAGGGGCAGGGCCAGATCGAAATCGACGGCATCCGCGTGGAGAGCCACACACTGGAGGCGGTGCGCCGCAAGGTCGGCTTTGTCTTTCAGTCTGCTGAGAATCAATTGTTTCTGCCTACCGTTCTCGAGGACGTCATGTTCGGCTTGCTCAATCAAGGCGTCGGCGTTGAAGAGGCAAGACAGCGTGCCATGCAGATGATCGTGAGCCTCAACCTCGAAGCCTATGCCGAGAGAAACCCCTTCCATCTCAGCGCTGGAGAAAAGCGCCGCGCTGCGCTCGGAGGCGTCCTACTCATGGAGCCTGAAGTACTGATCCTCGACGAGCCCACCACCTTCCTCGACCCGCCCGGAATCCGCAGTCTCAGCCAGATGCTCAATCGACAGTCGATGGCAAAAATCATCATTACGCATGATTCGAGATTCGCCATTGAAACCACAACGAGGGCCGTGTTTTTCGAGAAGGGGCAAATTGTGGCAGAAGGCCCCACCAGAGAAATCATCGACCGCTTCGGCTGGCTCTAGCTGGCAACAAGGCCACCTGCCGGCCTGTCGCCACATAGATTTCGTGTCGGCCCAGAATGGCCTTCACCTCTTTTGGCAGGCTCGTTTTGGACACATCCATCCCGGCCGCAAAGGGCGAGAATGCGGGCAAAACAGTAGCCGTCTTGCTCACCAGAAATGCAGGAACCCGTCGATTGACGCCAGCATCATCACGCAAGTTGATAGCAGGGTGTAGATGCCCCAGCAGGTAATGCCCGGCATCGGGAAGCTCCAGGTGCAAGCGGTCTCCGTGAAGGCCGAGCAGATTCCCTTCCCTCCAGGACGCCGCCACCTCAATCGGCAGATGCCCGAAATCGCGCACCACCGCGCGGTCGTGATTGCCCTGCACAACCCTTACCTTGCACTTCGCGAGAACAGAGCGCAAGGCAATTTCAATAAACTCGCGCTCAGCCGCCATCGGGCTCGGGGCATGAACCGTATCGCCGAGAAAGACAGTCTCAGATGGCTCAAAGAAATCGAGAACAGCTTGGAGTCTGTCGAGGATCCCACCATCGGTCGTAGGCCCAAGCTGGCCTCGCCGACGCTGCGCAAAGCCATAACCGAGATGCGCATCGGCGATCATCAGCGTGCGGCTTTCATGCAGAAACAAAGCTCCGCTGCCATGAGCAATCCGGCCGGGAGCAATCTCGATACTTAGTTCCATTCTTCGTACATCCCGGCAACGATTTCATCTAGAGCCTTGTCTGGATCCTGGGCAATCAAAGCTTCCCGGTTGAAGCCTGAGAAGAGAGGGATGGCGAAGGGGCTAGGGCGCTCCAGATCGTAAACTTCCCAGGGGTCGACAAAAATTCGCGCAGCCGCCCTGCAGGCCGCAGCACCATCGAGATCATCCTCCAACACCTCGCGAATTGCTTCGCGCAAGAGGGGATGGTTCGGCTCGTAGCGTCGAAATGTCTCAAAAAGCAGACGGCCACTCCAGCTTGCGGCGCGCTTCTGCGATCCCGGATTGCTCGCATTGCGCCTGGCCATCAGTTGGCCAGTCTCGCAGATCGGGCGAAACTTGGCACCCAGCAATTCTGTCTTGTCGAGCGCAGCTTCGAGATCACGCTCAAAGTTCTCCGGGTTGAAAACAGCACGCAACCGGTCTGCGCCGGGCGCACGTTTGGCCCCAAAGCTCAGCAGGAAACTGTGGTCGTCAAAGTTCCCCACCATCGAACCAAACTCCTCTCCAAGCCGGTGGCTCAACGTCCAGATCATCGAACGATTCACGCTGCGCCCAGCCACGTGATGAAAGAGGTAAATGAGGGACCGTTGGCTGGGCACTCTCTCAACAAGAACCGGGCAATCCACCGGCAAAGGCGTCGCAAGATACTGCCTGTCGAGATAGGCAACCACGCGACGCGCAATCGAAGCACTGACACCCCATTCCGACTCAAGTACCCGCACGCATTCGCGGCTCCCCCCAGACTCATGAGCCGCACGCAGGCTCCGTCGAAGCCGCAATTCCTCTTCAGCCAGGCGAGCGGTGAGGCTCATCTTGCCACCCATCCAGCGCGGCGTCCGCACCCGTTCTCCCTTGGCTGCTTCTACAACTGCGACATTGGCGTGGAAGCGCTTCACCACAACGCTCTTGCCACCAATGACAAAGGCCTCTCCTGGCTGCAGAGCCGTCAGGAAGCTCTCCTCAACCTCTCCCAAACGATGCTGGTTCCGGTTCACAACTCTAACCGCAAAGTCATCGCTGATCGTTCCAATATTTTGATAATAGGCACGCGCAACCCTGCGGTTGGCTACACAAAATTTACCGTCACGCAGCTTGATTTTTCCATACTCCGCATTCTGCCCAAGCACGGTTCCACCGCCAGCAAGATAGTGCAGCACAGCATCAAAGTCTTCGCGCTTCAGGTCTTGAAAAGGGCCCGCGCGCTGAATCAGTTCGTACGCCTCTTCCATCGAATGCTCACGCTCCACTGCCAGCCCGAGCAATGCCTGAGCGAGCACATCCAGTGGAGCCTCAGGCATCTTCAACTGATCCAGACGGCCAGCCTTCACCGCAGCGCGAATCGCGATGCACTCGAGCAAGTCGGGCAGACTCAGCGGCACCAGCGCACCTACGGCATGGCCACCAATCCTGTGCCCACCGCGGCCCAAACGCTGCAACGCCCGGCTCACCCCGCGCGGTGCTCCCAGCAGAAGCACCTGATCCACTCCTGCAAAGTCCACGCCCATCTCGAGGCTTGAAGAGCACACCACCGCGCGCAACTTGCCCTCTGCCAATTGGTCTTCCACCCAGAGCCGTTTCTCCCGGTCGAGCGAAGCATGATGCACTTCAATATCGTTTTCGAGATCGGGAAGCAACACTTTCAACGCCAGCCCAAGCCGCTCTGCAGCGCTTCTGGTTTGCGTGAAGACCAGCGAACACTTGGCACGCCCCACCAGATCAGCCACCACATGAGCAACGCGGTAGGGATTGAATCCCGCTGCCGGCAACGTCGTTTCATCGGGTACTGGTGCAATCTCAAGACGGTGTACGCGTTGCGTCAACGCCTGTGTGATGGCACATTCCCGTTTCCCGACAAGCAAACGAGCCACGGCCTCAACCGGCGCAGCCGTCGCACTCAAACCGATGCGCTGCATCGGCTTCCCCCCCCGTGCCTCAAGCCGCTCAAGGCTAATCGCAAGCAGGCTGCCACGCTTGGATTCACAAAAGCTGTGGATCTCATCGACGATGACGCACAGAGGCCGAAATCCGTCCCGCCACTGTGCCTGGCTCAGCAGGCTGCTCAGGCTCTCGGGTGTGGTTAACAGAAGATGTGGCTTGAGCTTGTTCATCTTCTGCCGGTCGCTAAGCGAAGTGTCCCCTGTACGGGTTTCCTGTCGAATGCGTTGGGATGCCGGAAGACTCTGATTCAGAGCCTCAAGCGGCGCTCTGAGATTGCGATCAATATCCCGGTTGAGGCTACGTAGCGGAGAAACGTAGACCACATAAGTGGCATTCTCGAGCTTGTTCTTCGACGCAAGTTTCCCCAATGCCGAAAGCGCACTCAGAAAAGCCGCCAGGGTCTTGCCACTCCCGGTAGGCGCCAGTATCAGCGTGTTCTCCGACTTGAGCGTGTGCGGCAGTGCCAGCTTTTGAATCTCGCTGAAGCCTGGAAAGCGCTGGGCAAACCATTCGGTCAATGGTGGATAAAGCCTATTGCGCAAGCGAGCGCTCATAGAGCCCCTTCACCTGATCGAGCGTATCGGCATCCTCAGCCTTCTTGTCTTTTCTCCAACGCAAGATACGGGGAAACCGCAGGGCAAAACCGCTCTTGTGACGCGGGCTTTTCTGCAAGCCGTCAAAGGCCACTTCCAAAACCACCTGCGGCTCAACCAGCGTCACTCTTCCATATCGCTCTTTGGCAATCGATCGAAAGACCTTCGTCAGCTCACGAATTTCATCATCCGTCAGGCCTGAATACGCCTTGCCCACATTCAGAAAGCGCTCGCCGTCTCGCACGGCAAAGGTGTAATCGCTGAGCATCGTGGCACGTCTCCCAGTGCCCTGCTCCGCAGCAGTCACTACAACATCGAGACTGGCATAGGCGCGCTTCACTTTGAGCCAGTTCGAGCTGCGCCGGCCCGATTCATAAAGACTTCCTGCACGCTTGAGCAGAAGCCCTTCATTCCCTCGACTGCGAGCCAACTGAAAAGTCTCCTCGATGTTCTCAGCCAGATCCACGCGCCGCTGGGCAGAGATCAGCAGCGGCAAGGACTTGCCCTCAAAAAGAGCCTCCAGCCGCTGCCGCCGTAGCTCAATCGGCATGTCCAGCAGAAGTTCTTTGTCCCGGTATAAAAGGTCATAACCAATAAAGGCAACCGGAACCTCAGCGATCAGCTTTTCGCTCACCTTCTTGCGTGCCAGCCGCGTTTGCAGCACCGTGAAATTGAGAGCACGGTCATTCTGCCAGGCCAGCACTTCTCCGTCCACAATGCCGTTGCCCACGATGCCGGCAAAGGCAGCAGCAATCTCCGGGAAAGCCTTTGTTGTGTCTTCCAAACCTCGGGTGAAAATAGCAACCTTGCCATGTTCAAAGTGAACCTGGCTTCGAATGCCGTCGAATTTGTCCTCTACAAACCAGTCGTTTGCCGCTGGCAGTTCAGCGGCTTCATCGAAAGACCGGGCCAGCATAAACTCCATTGGGTGAAAGAGCCGCGCCTCGAGTGTATGCAGGAGATTTTGTCTTGCGCAGACGGCAACCTCCGAAAGATCTCCGGCCCGATTGGAAGCTGCTCGAACGGCAGCCAGGCTCACTCCGCAGGATTCGGCAATCGCCTCTTCCACCAGTTTCTGCTGCAAGCCAATGCGAAAGCTACCAGTAATCACTTTCAGAAAATACTTCGTCGTGAGCCGATTCTGCCGACGTACCGCCTCAGCCAAAATCGCCGCTTTGTCTTCTGCCCTCCGAGCCGCAAACAACCGCATGTAGCAAGCCTCTGCCGCTTCCAGACTCATGGGAGTGTCCGTAGTCTTGCCATGCAAAAGCAGACTGATCGTCTCGCTGGTATCACCGACTTCGCGCTGACAAAAGCGAAACAGCTCGGCGTCAACGCCGGTAGCCAGCAATGCCGCATCCCGCAGCACCGAGCGGCCGATACTCAGCTTCTTCTCGCCAACACCCGAAACCGGCTGCCCGCTCATGAAGCCAACAGCACGCCTCAAATCGGCATTACTTTGCTCGCCCAGCCAAACAGCCAAAAGCTTCACCTTCCGATTCCGGCTTGAGGTGTTGGCAATCTGATCGAGGATTCGCGCCAGTCCGTCCATGGAGCCGTTCATTCTGCCTGAATCGACTCCTCTTCGGAATTTCGCAGGCGAGCTCTTGCAGGTGCCGAGGCATCAAAGCCCAGGTCTCGCAGTTGACGGGCAAACATTTCCGTATAGCCGTGGATTACATCGATTTTCTTTGCCCCGGATCGCTGTACCATCTCCAGCAATTCGTCAAAGTCTCCGTGATCGCTGTACGGAATCAACTTCTCGGCACCAGATCGCAATCGCGCATTATCCAATTGAGCCCAACCAGAGACATATGCCACTCGCATGTTCTTGCCCGCTGATTCCAACTGCCTTCTCATGCCCGGCACAACAACCAGCGCCTGCCCCTCCGTCTGACTGGATTCGTATGGTTTCCATCCTCGAAAGCTAAACCCGTTCGCCTCATATATCGGTATGTACTTCGCAATCGCTCCATGCACTGCAGTTGCAATCCCCGCCTGCGTCAGGCAATGCACGATTTCCTGCCCGCGTCCCAGCGGATAGCCCATAAAGACAGGAGTTGCTCCCTCTGCAAGGCACTCACGTGCAAAATCGGCGATTTCGGCTTTCGCCTGTTCACGAGACAGAAAATGAAAAATCGGTAATCCAAAGGTGGACTCGAGAATCAGGTGGTCGCACTCTATGATCTGCGTCTGCTGGCCACACAAAGGTGGACTCAGCTTAATGTCACCGGTGTAAACAATCCGCTCGTTCTTGTACTCGATCAGCAATTGGGCCGCACCGAGAATGTGCCCAGCTGGGTAGCAGGTGATTCGTGCCCCTTTCCAATCCCGTGATTGGCCATAGTCGAGCGGCTCGAGCGATTGCTTCAAGGCATCGTTGCCAGGCCAACGCATCCTATAGATTTCAAGGGAGATACTGGTTCCGATGACGGTCTCTGAGTAGTATCGGGCATGGTCGCTGTGAGCGTGAGAGATCCAGGCTGCTGGTTTTGAAACCTGGGGGTCCAGCCACAAATCAATATCAACGGCGTGGATTCCTTCGCTCGAATACTGAAGATTCATTAGCTTTGTTAATGTGATGCGCCCCAAATGCCTTTGACTGAAAATACAAGATCTCCGCGCTCCTTGCGGCATCTCTTCAATCAAGGGATAAGATCAAGACAAAACAATGCCAACTCAGACTTTTCCGTCCTGGATGAAACTCGCTTTGGCCGCTGCCGGCTTCTACAACATTGTTTGGGGAGCCATTGTGATTTTCGCCCCGAACCTCTTCTTCGACCTCGCCGGTCTGGCCCGTCCTAACTACCCGGAGCTCTGGCAATGTATCGGCATGATTGTGGGAGTTTACGGTGTGGGCTATTGGATCGCCTCCAGCGACCCTGTTCGCCACTGGCCTATTGTCCTTGTCGGGCTTCTGGGTAAGATCCTCGGACCCATTGGCATGGTAAAAGCTCTATGGGAAGGTCGCTTCCCAATGTCTTTTGCCTGGATCAACCTCACCAATGATCTGATCTGGTGGCTCCCCTTTGCCTTGATCCTGATTCATGCGGCCAAAGAGACAGAAGACAAACAGCGGGTTTTCTCGCCAGATATCCAGGGTTGGGCGATGAGAGCCAAGTCACAATTTGGTCTCAGCATTCTCGAACATTCTAAGTTGCGTCCGGTACTTCTTGTATTCCTTCGCCATGTAGGATGCACCTTTTGCCGTGAGGCGCTGGCCGATCTTCATGCGAACCGGGCAGACATCGAAGCCTCAGGAACGCAAATCGTTTTGGTTCACATGGGCCGCGAAGAGACAGCCGAAAGCGTACTGCAGAAATATAAGTTGGCCGACGTTCCCAGAGTGTGGGACCCGAAGTTGTCTCTCTATCGTGCGTTTGGTCTTGAAAAGGGCGCGCTGGCACAATTGCTTGGCCCCAAAGTCTGGCTCCGTGGATTCAAAGCAGGCTTCCTTGGCAAACATGGAGTGGGCGGAGCAGACGGCGATGTCACCCAAATGCCCGGAGTCTTTCTTGTATTCCACGGTGAAATCCTGAAGTCTTACCGTCACCAGAGTGCTGCAGACCGGCCTGACTATGTCGCCCTGGTCAGTGAGATGAACGATACCCCGGCTTCGCGCTAAGCGGATGAGAGCTGAACCAGTAGTCATCGTCGGAGCAGGCCTTGCGGGCCTCGCCTGCGCTCTCGAACTTCAGAAAAACAAGATCCCTTTTCTGTTGCTCGAAGCCTCAGACGCCCCCGGTGGCAGGGTAAGAACAGACAAAGTCGACGGCTTTCAACTCGATCGTGGCTTTCAGGTTTATCTTACGGCCTACCCGGAAGGGGAGCGCTTACTCGACTACAGCGCGCTTCAATTTGGACGCTTTTCGCCCGGAGCAATGGTTCGGCTCAACGGCAATTTTCATCGTGTTATGGACCCCTGGCGGGAACCGTTTGCAGCACTGGCAGGAATTCTAAACCCCGTCGGCAACATGAAGGACAAACTGCTGGTGGCACGGTTGCGGGCCGTGGCGATGGCGGGCAAGGCAGATGACCTTCTCAACAAAGTAGAAAAACCCAGCCACCAGGCCCTACAGGAATACGGTTTCTCCCAAAACATGATCGACCGGTTCTTCCGGCCCTTCTTCGGTGGGATTATGCTCGATGCAGATCTCAATGTCAGCTCTCACATGCTCGAATATGTATTTCGAATGATGGCGTCAGGAGATACCGTTTTGCCGTCTCAGGGCATGGGAGCGATTCCTGCACAACTGGCCTCCCGATTTCCGGCAAACTCCATCCGCTACAACACAAGAGTCGAGTCGATAACAGCGAATACAGTACGCATCGCAGGCAATGAAGAACTTAAGGCTTCAGCCGTGGTCGTTGCCACCGACGGCCCCACGGCTGCCAGATTATTGCCTGAAATCGCCCATGTTGAAAGCCGCATGGCGATGACCCTCTACTTCTCGATACGAGGGCATGCTCCCATTGCTGATCCCATCATCATGCTCAACGGAGATATGGAATGGCCGATTCAGAACGCCTGTTTGCCCAGTCTGGTCTGCCCGAACTACGCGCCCGCCGGGCATCATCTGGCCAGTGTCGTTGTGCTCGGGGACCCCACCCAATCCAACCAGGAAATGGAAGCTGCCGTCCGCAAGCAACTAGGCCAATGGCTCGATCAAAATCTCGACACCTGGAAGCTTCTACGCATCTACAGAATTCTGAACGCCCATCCCGCCCATCGACCTGAAACGGTTGCCGAAAAACCTACCAGACTCGAAAGTGGCGTTTACGTTTGTGGCGACCACCGCTTCATGCCCAGCATACAATCAGCACTGGTCAATGGCAGGCACGCAGCAGAGGCAGTAGCCGCCAATGCCGGCTGAACTTCTGCTGAAAATCAATCTTGCCTGCTCTCTCTACATGACAGGTCTGATCTGGTTTGTTCAGATCGTCCACTACCCTCTTTTTGCGCACGTTGGGCGGGAAGCCTTCCTCGACTATGAGCAGCGACACCAAAGGCTCACCACACGCGTCGTTGCTCCAGCGATGCTTTTGGAATTGATAGCCTCCATTGCGATTCACTTGGTTGCGCCTTCACCTCTCGCGCTATGGGTAGCAAGCGGGCTCACCATCATTGCGTGGGCATCTACAATGCTGATACAGGTCCCGCTCCATGGAAAACTGGCTAAAGGAGTCCATCCAGCACCCTTAAAGACTTTGGTAGCATCCAACTGGATAAGAACGGCTGCATGGAGCGCCAGGTCGATTCTGCTTCTTTGGACAATATGAAAATCAATGGCTAAACATCGAGTGGTAATTGTCGGCGGCGGCTTCGGCGGCTTGCACGCAGGCAAGGCCCTCCAAAACAAGGACCTGGAAATCACAATTCTGGATCGTAGGAACTACCACCTCTTCCAGCCACTGCTCTATCAGGTTGCAACCGGAGGTCTATCGCCAGGCGAGATCGCAGCGCCTCTAAGAGCGATCTTTGAATGGCAGAAAAACTTGCGGGTCTTGATGACAGAAGTGACCGGATTCAATATCGATCAGCGTCTCGTTCACACTCAAATGGGAGACATTCCCTACGATTCGCTAATTGTTGCGGCTGGAGCCAAAAGTACATATTTTGGTAACGAACGCTGGTCATCGATTGCCCCCTCGCTCAAGAACATTGAGGATGCCACCAGCATCAGGGCTCGCATATTCGGAGCCTTTGAAGAAGCGGAGAAAGAGAGCGACCCGGACAAACGCAGGGCGCTTCTCACTTTTCTGATTGTCGGCGGCGGGCCTACAGGGGTAGAACTGGCCGGCGCATTGAGCGAAATTGCCAACGATGCCTTAAAGGAAGACTTTCGCAGCTTCGACCCTGAAGACGCCCGCATAATGATTCTCAATTCAGGCCCGCGCATACTCTCCTCGTTCTCTGAAAGTCTCTCTAAATCGGCAGAACTACAACTGATCCGCCTCAACGTCCTCTGCCGGGCAGGAGTAAGGGTAGTCGATGTCAGCCCGGAAGGGGCCACTGTCATGATCGAGGGCCGTCAGGAGTTCATGCCGGCCCGCACAGTGATCTGGGCCGCAGGTGTTACTGGTTCTCCGCTAGGCAAGGCCCTGGCTGCAGCCAGCGGTCAAGCGCTGGAAAAAGGTGGCAAGATCCGGGTTGAGCCGGACTGTACCCTCCCCGGACACCCTGAGATCTTCGTGATCGGTGACATGGCGCACTTCCAGCATGGACTCGACCAACCCCTGCCAGGTGTTTGCCAAACTGCAATGCAAATGGGAGACTACGTCGGCGACCTGATCCAGAAGCGAATCGCAGGCCAGACGAAACCCCCTTTCCAGTATTGGGACAAGGGCAACATGGCGGTCATTGGCCGCAACCGGGCTGTAGCGCAAATCGGCAAATTCGAATTCACAGGCTACTTTGCCTGGCTGCTCTGGGCCGTCATCCACGTACTCTACCTGGTGAATTTTCAATCCCGCATCATCGTCGCCATCCGTTGGGGGTTTGACTACTTCAGTTTCAATCGAGGCGCACGGCTGATTACGCGGCAGGATCCACCGGCTCAAGAATCTTGACCGACCGCTTTTTGTTGGAGACCACAATATGACAGCGGTGCTTGAGCTTGCCGTTGAGTTCTACCGACAGTGGCTTGGTCGCCGGATAGTCAAAGGTCAGCACGTCGCCCACCTTCAGCTTCAACATATCGCTCAACAGCATGTTCGGTCCACGTAACCGGCTGTCGAGTTCCACTTTTGAATTCCGCACCCGGCTGTAAATACGGCGCGTATCTTCATCCGTACTCTCTGTTTTGCGGATCGTCCACTGATCGGCAAACTTGTGGCTCAACATTTTGATGATGATGGATGGGATCCCGATATTCATCATGCCGCTTACTTCGCCAATGCGGATTTCGATCGACACCGCCACAATCGCCTCATTCGGAGCAAGAATCTGCATCAACTG
Organism: Bryobacter sp.; assembly: GCA_022843625.1. Taxonomy (GTDB): domain Bacteria; phylum Acidobacteriota; class Terriglobia; order Bryobacterales; family Bryobacteraceae; genus Bryobacter. The sequence goes on from JALHNH010000026.1 coordinate 40,962, forward strand.
CGGCTCGGTCTCATAGCCGGCAATCTGGAAGTCAATAGCGGCAATGCCCTTCCAAGCCTCCTTAAGGTCGCGCAACATCAGTTTGAAAATGCTCTCAAGAATCGACTGTTCAATCTCGGTGACTTCCCGTTCCATCTTCGTGAGCGTATTCACGGATCCACCCAGCAGCATTTCGAGCATGGGAAAGATCATCGTCGGGTTCAACTCCAGCAAACAATTGCTGTCAAACGGCTGCGCATCCACCGTCGCCACCACCGTAGGCGATGGCAACACCTGCTGAAACTCCGTAAACGAAAGCTGTTCCACACTCACCAGATTCACCACTACGTAAGCGCGCAGATAAGCCGATAAGCTACTCGCCAGCGAGCGCGAAAACGCTTCATGCAAAACATAAATAGACCGCAGCTGGTCTTTGGCGATCCGGTCAGGGCGCCTGAAGTTGTAGGGCTGCGCCCTGCGGGCCAATTCCGTTCGACGAGCATTGGCGCTCGTCTGTTGGAACATATTATCGATTTCATTTTGCGAAAGAACACGGGCCGACATCAAAAGAGGTATCGACTCTGAATCCTTCTCCCATGAGTAGGCCCATTGTTAATCTAGAGGTAGGGTGAAAACCTTTCATGTTCAGAATTTCGGATGCCGCGCCTCACAAGCTGACGGAGCCGCCCTTGAGGCCAGCCTTGCTGAAAAAGGCCTGACTCAGAGCGCAACCCCAGACCTGATCGTATTCAACACCTGCACGGTCACAGCTTCTGCCGACCAGGACTTGCGATATCTCATCCGACGCACCAAACGGGAAAACCCCAACGCCCGCATTTTGGTCACCGGTTGTTACGCTCAACGCTCTTCTGAGGAAATCGCTGGCCTTGAGGGCGTCAACTGGGTTGTAGGCAATTCGCACAAGGGCAGCATTGGCGACATTGTCACCGAAAACCCTACGCCCTATCACGCCGAAGTCCATGTCGGAAACATTTTCGATCAGAATGAGTTCTTCACCGCCCCGGTAGAGGGCCCGGCTGGAGACCGCGCACGACCGAACCTCAAGATCCAGGACGGCTGCAACAACCGTTGTTCCTTTTGCATCATTCCGAGCGTCCGTGGCAAATCCCGATCGGCGCAACCGGAATGGGTTTTGGCAGAAACCGAACGGCTCTCAAGTAGTGGCTATCCCGAAATCGTGCTCACCGGAATCAACCTGGGCCGCTGGGGTCGCGAATGGGGTGCTGGCCGCCAATTGCCCGATCTGCTTCGCAGGATGCTCGAAGAAACATCGATCCGCAGCATCCGCCTCTCCAGCGTAGAACCAATGGATTTCACGACGAACCTGCTGGAACTGATGTCCTCCACCCCCCGGATCGCCAAACACGTCCACGCACCATTGCAAAGCGGCAGCGACAGCGTCTTGCGCCGCATGCACCGCAAGTACCGCCCACGTCACTACGAAGACCGTCTTCGTCTGGCTCGACAATTGATGCCGCATGCAGCAATAGGAGCCGATGTCATGGTGGGCTTCCCCGGCGAGACCAAAGAGGAATTCGAAGAAAGCCGCGCCTTCATCGAAGCCATGCCGCTCACCTATCTGCATGTCTTCACATACTCAGAACGGCCAGGCACCAAAGCCGCAACAATGGATGCGCCGGTTCCGATGGAGCTCAGGCGCGAGCGCAATCGCATCCTCCAGGAGCTCAGCCTTGCCAAGACACGCCAATTTCATCTCAGCCTGCTCGGCCAGCGATTCTCAGCCGTCACTCTCAACGATCAGGGCACCGCGCTCACAACAAACTATGTCAGGGTGCAACTGAATGAGGCAAGGCCGGCAAGCCAGTGGATCGAAGTTGAACTGGGTGCAATTACCAGCCGTGGCGTACGCGAAGCCAATCCGCTCCTGGTCCTCACCTAGACTTCGCGACGATTCTCAAGGCTCTTGAGCATCGTTACTTCGTCGGCGAAATCGAGATCAGACCCAACCGGAATCCCCATCGCAATCCGGGTTACTTTGAGGCCGAGAGGCTTCAGCAACCTTCCCAGGTAAGCAGCGGTCGCTTCTCCCTCAACCGTAGGGTTGGTGGCCAGAATGATTTCTTCAATCCCCGGATCTGCCAGGCGTTCGAGCAAGCCCTTGATCTTGAGTTGCTCAGGGCCAATCCCTCGCAACGGCGAAATTGCCCCATGCAGCACATGATAAAGACCATCAAACGAACGTGTGGTCTCAATCGGAATCACATTGTGCGGATCTTCCACCACACAGATAAACTTACGATTGCGATGCGGGTCAGAGCAAAAAACACAAAGCTCGGCACTGCTGATGTTGTTACAAACCGAGCAAAGCGTCAGGTTATCTTTGACGTCAATCAAGGCCTGGCTCAATCTCAGCGCACTCTCGCGCGGAGACCGCATCACATGAAACGCCAGCCGCTGAGCCGATTTCTGTCCTATCCCGGGCAGACGTTTGAACTCGGCGATCAGTCTTTCGAGGGGCTCTGCGAAATCAGGCATTAGAACATGCCAGGCGGCAGGCCCATGCCTCCCAGCATGGCCCCTGTCTTCTTGGATGTCTCGTCGTCAACCTTCTTGGCCGCTTCGTTAAAGGCTGCCATCACCAGATCCTGCAGCATCTCGACATCGCCCGCTACTTCCGGGTCGATCTTGACTTCCAGCACGCGCTTTTGGCCATCCATCTTCACGTTGATGGTGCCGCCACCTGCGCCCGCTTCGACGCGGATTGCTGCGATTTCCTGCTGCAAGCGCTCCTGCATTACTTGCGCCTGCTTCATCATGTTTTGCATGTTGCCTGGTAATTTCATGATTGGTGCCTAACTATTCCTGATTTGACAAGTCTCTCACGCCGCGTACGACAGCATCCTTGAATATCTCGCGATAGCGCTGCACCTGGGGATTTTCCAGCGCCCGCTCTCGAGTAGCCTCATCGTCCTGACTCGGCTTCGGAGCCACAGCCTTGGCTTCTACAATCGTATCGTCCTGAACAACTTCAATCCGTGCCATGCGGCCCAGCACCGCATTCAGCGCCGCTGCAATGTCACGGGATTGCAGCGGCCGCACAAATTCGCGAGGGGCCAAAAACTTCACCCCGCCAGCTACTTCCATCACCCGCGCATTCTGTACTGCATCGGCGGAAAACTTCTTTTTTTGCTCATTGAGATGGGCCAGCAGACGCTCCTTCAGCGGAGAGTCCTCAGCAGGAACTGCGACCGCCGCAACAGGAGCGACAGGCACAACTTTCGGCTCGACATTCACTCGCAGATTGGCCCGCTCACGAGGCGCAGTCGCCGCCGCACTTAGAGCCACTGGCCTTGACTGCGGCAGACTCGCCAGCACCTCTTCGATCGCCGTCAACTTGCCGGCCTGCACCATCCGGATCAAGCCCAATTCCATATGCAAGCGGGGCTGCAACGAATGCTGCAAGTCCCGAAACAGATCCAGCGTCAACTGCAGATAGCGGGTTAAATCGAGTTCCGAGAAGTTCTCAGCCGTTTCCACCATCCGTTTGATTTCTGAAGGCGAGGCAGCAATCAAACGGGTGCCCGGCCCCGTCACCTTCGCCACCAGCAAATTGCGGAAGTAGCGCGCCAACTCGCGGCAAAAATGCTGCAAACTCTGGCCAGACCGCTCCAGTTCCATCACAATCTCAAGCATCCGCGCCGAATCCTGCTTCACCAGCGCCTGCGACACGTCCCCAAGGGAATCAATCCCAAAAATCCCCAGCAACTGGCGCACTTCGGTCGCCTTCAGCGTGGTCCCGCAACAGGCAATCGCCTGGTCTAGCGCCGAAAGGGAATCACGAACGCTTCCCTCGCCCGTCTGCGCCAACACCGCAAGCGCATCGTCATCTGCATCGATGCCTTCCTGCTTGCAGATATACCGCATCCGTTCCATCACTTCGGCAAACTCCACAGAGCGGAAACTGAACTGCTGGCAGCGCGAGGCAATCGTTACCGGGATCTTGTGCGTTTCAGTCGTACACAGGATAAAGACCGCCCATTCCGGTGGCTCTTCCAGTGTTTTCAGCAGGGCATTGAAGGCTTCCGTCGTGATCTGGTGCGCTTCGTCGATAATAAAAACCTTATAGCGGTCACGCGACGGACGGAAGCGAACATTCTCACGCAACTCGCGCATTTCATTGATGCCGCGATTAGACGCAGCGTCGATTTCGATCACATCGATCGCGTTGCCCAGAACCACTTCGATACATGAGGAGCACTTGCCGCAGGGGTTGGCCGTAGGACCCTCTACACAGTTGAGGCAACGAGCCATAATGCGGGCTACGGTGGTTTTGCCAGTTCCGCGTTGTCCGGCAAAAATGTAGCCGTGGGCAATCCTTTTTTGAGTGATTGCGTTGTCAAGCGTGTGCTTGACATGCTCTTGACCAATCAGCTCATCAAAATCGCTGGGACGATACTTGCGTGCGATAACCTGATAGGACATTGTGAGGGGTTGTATTAACTTATAGTTATGCTAGACTCCGGGTGATCCGCGGCACACGAGCTAAACCACTACCGTTGCTTCCTTCCGGACCTGGCGGGGTTTGCGGCCGATCATTGCACGGAGCCCAAAGCCTAGCAACTCTCTAGTTTAGCACCCGCTTTTTGCCATAGACTTTGACTCGAAAGAATTTATTGAAGCAACGACGCTTCACCGGACCCATGATTCGAGGTTTTGATCCTTTTCGCTTCCTAAGCTCAGCCTCCCGGCTGATCTGGGGCCTCGTCTTCACGCTCTCAGTCGTGGTCCTTTCAGCTTCCTTTCTCGTCTGCGCCGCAGACGAAGACGGCGTCGATTACAGCCCTCGCCGCACTCACAGGAATTCGCGCCACCGGGTCTCCGTCGGCACCACCCACAGCAGCTCTGCCAGTCACGCAACAGCCGCAAAATCTTCCGCCTTTGCTGGCGGCCTCCCTGTATTTGCTGTCAATCTACGATTTCCTCTGATTTGCCACGATCTCTTATTGCAGACAAACGCTCTTGCGGCGCACAAACCAGATGTGATCGTAGATTCTGCACTTCCCCGCCCGCCTCCAGCCTCGGCCTAGCCTAAACCAAACTTCGAAGACATTTTTGATTCTTGAGCAGCCACACGTGTGTGTGGCCTTTTGGACGCTGCCAGAAGCAGCAGGAAAGAGCATTCCATGAACGAATTAACAAAAGGGGTCATGCGTTTTGAAAAGAAAATCTATCCCGAACGCAAGGAGTTCTTCGACAAATTGATTGCACGCCAGTATCCACGAGCGCTCTTTATCACCTGTTCAGACTCTCGTGTCGTGCCCAACATGATTACCGACTCCGAACCCGGCGATCTATTCACAATTCGTAACGCTGGCAACATCGTCCCCCCCTACGGTGAGGCGATGGGAGGCGTGTCGGCAACCATCGAATATGCCGTCATGGTGCTGGGAGTCAAGGCCATCATCATTTGCGGCCATACCCATTGCGGCGCAATGGACGCCGCCATGCATCCCGAACAAACCGTTCACATGCCCATCGTCAGAAGTTGGCTCAATCATTGCGAAAGCGCTCGCCGTGTTGTTGTCAGCAATGAAAAGCTCACCCCGGATGAAAGGGCTCACGCGATGGTGGAAGAAAACGTCCTCGCCCAGCTCGACCACTTGCGAACGCATCCAAGCGTAGCTGCTGCCCTGGCCGCTGGCAGCATTGACATCTATGGTTGGGTCTTCGATATCGCCGAAGGTCATCTCTTTTCCTTCGATGCCGATCAGGGCGAATTTGTACCCATGGGCGAAGACCACATCCCGAGCGCGACTCCCAAACGCAGGAGACGCAAGTAGTGAGCAAAAACTTCTCGAAAGACCTTCTTTCCAGTTTTGTCGTTTTCCTGGTCGCCCTCCCTTTATGTCTCGGCGTTGCTGTCGCCTCTGGCATGCCTCCGGAAACGGGGCTCATCACCGGAATCGTGGGCGGCTTGCTCGTCGGCATGATTTCGGGTTCCCCAATGCAGGTCAGCGGACCCGCAGCAGGTCTTGTCGTTCTTGTTTTTGAACTCCATCAGGAGCACGGCATGGCTGCCCTCGGATTGATCCTGATGATGGCTGGGCTATTGCAAGTCGGCTTGGGCTTTCTCAAGGCAGGACAGTGGTTCCGCGCCATCTCTCCGGCAGTCGTTTACGGCATGCTTGCAGGCATTGGCGTTCTGATCATGGCCGGGCAGTTCCATGTCGTAGTCGACGACACACCCAAAGGAACCGGCATCAAGAACATCATGTCCATCCCTGAGGCCATCTTCAATGGAGTTTTCCCACTCGATGGCAGCCCCCACGAAATGGCAGCCCTCATCGGGCTTCTCACCGTAGCCGTGATTCTCGCTTGGAACAAGTTTCGTCCCGAAGGCCTCAAGTTTCTTCCGGGGCCGCTGATGGGTTTGCTCGCTGCCGCAATCGCCAGCTTTTTCTACAGCCTTGAAATTAAACACGTCAATGTCCCTAATAACTTGATCGGTAACTTAAGCTTGCAAGGTTTTCAAAATCTGGGTGGGCTCACCAACCTGAAATACTGGGCCGAAGCCGCAGCCCTCGCCTTCATCGCAAGTGCCGAAACACTTTTGAGCGCGGCGGCCGTCGATAAAATGACGGCAGCCTCAGGGAGAAGAGAATTGCGTACCAATTACGATCGCGAACTCATGGCTCAAGGTGCCGGCAATCTATTGTGTGGTGCCCTCGGTGCCTTGCCGATGACAGGCGTAATCGTCCGCTCCAGTGCCAATGTTCAGGCTGGCGCTCAATCCCGCTGGTCTACCGTCATGCATGGAGGCTGGTTGCTCCTTACTGTTGCACTCATTCCGCACGTCCTCGAGCGAATCCCCACTTCAGCCCTGGCAGCAGTCCTCGTCCTCACAGGCTGGAAGTTAGTCAGTGTGGAACATGTCCGAAAACTTCGCGAATTCGGCTGGATCCCGCTGACGATCTACTTCTCAACCCTCATTGGCGTCGTAGCCTTCGATCTCCTCACCGGCGTCCTGATCGGCATCAGCCTCACCATTCTCAAGATGGTCTACAAAGCCTCCCGTTTAGGTATAAAGCTCGTAACTCACCATTCCGGACGCTCAGACATCTACCTGGAAGGTTCTGCCACTTTCCTGCGACTTCCAGTGCTGGCCGATACGCTAGACCGCGTAGCACCACAATCCGAGTTGCATATCCATTTTGAAAACCTCACCTACCTCGACCACTCCTGTCTCGACCTGATTCAGGAGTGGCGGCAAACACACGAAGACAATGGCGGCAAAGTAATTGTGGAATGGGATAGACTCGTCTCCCGATACACAAACGACAAAGCCTAGCGAACCAGTGAAATCCCAGGTCCTGCCGGGATCATTTGAATGTCTAGAATCTCACCAGATTCCGGATCCAGATGCGTCGCCGATTGCCCAAGGATGTCCCGCACAAACATTACGTCTCCGTTTGGCGTGAATTCCAGATTCTGCGGCTGTATCAAGCGAGGCAAGGCAATCCTGCGCACCACCCGGCGCGCCTGCACATCGTACTCATCAAGCCCAAAGGTAGACGGAAAGCTCCAAAAAATCCTCGACCCATTTGGATGAATCAAAATCTGCTCAGCGGCGATCGGCAGCCCGAGTGCCATAACACTGTGAGTGTTAGTCAAAGTATCAAAATGGCTCATACTTGGCTCTGCTGTATTCAGCTCGTTCAGGCTGGTCCCCATCACATAAATCGTCGATCCATCGGGGCTCAACACCGCGGACTGCGGAGTGGTCGTCCCCAGCGAAACCTTATTCCGGATCACCCGCGTCGCCGCATCGATCACAAATACAAAACCCCGGTCATTCACGCTTTCCGGGTTTCGTACCACTGCATAAGCAGTCCTCCCTGATGGCGAAAAGAATAGCCCCACCGGAACCGCCTGCGGATTCAGGCGAAACGGAATACTCGTCACCAATCGCTCGCTCACCGTATCTGATATCGAGATCTGATTGGAAGTCCCCGCATGGGTCACCCACACTTCTCCTGCTCCGGGGCGCAAAGAAATCTGTCTCGCCAGCGCCGGCAAAACAATCGACCGCCCAACCGTCAATGCCACCGGGTTCAACAAACGCAAGGTAAATTCGGTCCCACCACAAAGCACAGCAACACGGTTCTCGGCCAATGCCGCATTGGGGCTGCTGAAATTCACAAAAGGAAAGTCATACAACTCACGAGCAATTCGCAGCGGCTCAGGCATTTGCAATTCCTTCTCCTGCAATCGAACTCGCGTATACTTGCCCGCCTCACGCTTGCTCGTCCACACCTGCACGCGGGAAAATCCGGCAACGCCCGGCGCAGGAAAAATCGCCACTTCCATAAACTGCCCCGTCCCGTCCTGCCGGTCCACCGTCTGATTCCGCGCAGCCTGCCTGCCGCTGGGGCCAAGCAACTCAACGACGCCAGCCTGCAGCATAGCCACACCTACAACACTGATCAGAATTCTCATTGGATATACACCGATTTCGTTTGCCACTGCGAGAAGAGAAGAAGTCCGCCATCCAGGCCCGTTGCACTAAAGGGCACCGCGCGACTCAGGGGAACTATCCCGATCCCAAGCATCGCCAGAGACCCATCCGGCCGGCCAAAGGACTGTGGCAAATTGGACATCAAGTCCGGAGAGAGTTGAATCGTGTCCACCCCCGGGGCAGCCAGACAGGTAATCGCCGTAGTCGCATTATGAACTGCCGAATAAGCCACCAAGGAAAGCTCGCTGGTGGCATTAAAATCATTGGGCGTGAACTGAATCCGCGTATTCACACTACGGCGGATTCGCTCAAGTAGCGCACGTCCACCCCAGGCAAACAGATTCGTAAGATTCGGCTGTACGCTTACTTCACCCACTGCTCCATTAAAGCTAAGCGTCGTCGCATTCGGGAAATCAAGCTTCGGAAGCCCCACGCCATCATTGGCCCGCAAGCTCCCGACAACCGCCGCATAACCTGCCAGAGGCACAAGAGTTCGAGGTATCTCAGCCGTCCCGCTAAAGCTTGTACTCAACCTTAAAACAGACCCTGCATCAAGAGAACTCGAAGCAGGCAGGCTGCCCCTCAGCACCGCCCCGCGCATTAAATTTCCACTCGCCTGTTGCACCATGCAAGTGCCGGGAGGCGGATAAGAAAACTGCGGATCAAAGGCAAACGACGAAGGCTCGCGGTTCCAGAAATACGCTCGTACCGCTTCGGTTGTATTTTGTTCCGTAGTAGTAATGTAGCTGTCAATCTGATGCAAAGTACGGTCCATCATCACCATCCCCTGACGCCTCGAATTGCGGATCAGACTGGTAAAAGGATTGAAGGTGTCGCTGCAGCGTGCACCAGCCGTATTTGCAATTGCCATCGTTACCGTGTTCGATACCGTGTTGCCAGCTTTGATCCGCAAGGGTACGTAGCAACCAAGCGGCGCATCCTCAGGCACTCTCACTACAATCTGGTCCACCCCCGCACAACAAGGGCTGCGTCCCCCGTAAAGCTTGATCGCATCCCGCTCGCCAATCGTGATTGTTAGCGGAATCTCCAGATTCTGCGCTGTTGGTGCGATGTTATCGGCAAAAGGAGCACGCCCTAAACCTGTCGCCCAGATCGTAATCACCTGCCCGCGAGCGGCCGAACTATCCAGCGAATTCACCGGCTGGTCGCCCTCGGTATTGAAGTTCTGTACCACCCCGGGCCCAAAGCCGCCAGAAGAAATCGCGAAAATCCCGGGCGCATTCTCCACCACCTCAATTGAAACAGGGGCACTGGTGCGCCCTCCAAAGCTCACCCGCAAAGACCCCGTTCCCAGCGGCGCATTCGAAGGCAAAATCGCATTGATCTGATTGAGCGACACAAAAATCGGAATCGCCGACACACTGGTCCCGCCCTGAGCCAACGTAACATTCACCCCATTAAATCCAGGAAACAGAGGAAACGAAGTCACCGTAGCAGGTGTCGATGGGCCGATATTGGAACCAAATATCGTAAAGACGCTGCCCCGGGCAATCCCGGCATTCGGCAACCCCGGCGGGGCCAGACTGGCGGCATTCAACACACCGCGATAGACAATCACCGGTTGCGTTGCCAACTGCCCCAAAGCCAGCATCGGCATCATCACAAGCGGAGCAAAACGTAAAAGCATCAATCCCTAATCTACAATGAGTCCGCACTTTAGCGGCTGGGAACGCTAAACTGGAACTTCCCTCACATGTTGCAAGCAGGAATTGTTGGGTTGCCCAACGTAGGTAAGAGTACGCTCTTTAACGCATTGACCAAGTCGCGCAAGGCGATGGCGGCGAACTATCGCTTCTGTACCATCGAGCCCAACGAAGGCATGGTGACCGTTCCCGATGAACGTCTCGCCGTCCTCAGCAAGCTCTCCGGTTCCGAGAAGCTGATCCCCGCTGTCTTCCAGTTCGTCGACATCGCCGGCCTCGTCGCAGGCGCCAGTAAAGGCGAAGGTCTCGGCAATCAGTTCCTCGCCCACATCCGTGAAGTTGACGCGATTGTTCAAGTCGTCCGTTGCTTTGAGAACTCCAACATTGAACACGTCATGGATACTGTCGATCCCGTTCGCGACATCGAGATCATCAACACCGAACTGCTGCTCGCCGACATGGACAGCATCGAAAAACAAAAAGGTAAACTCCAGAAGCTGGCCCGCAGCGGAGACAAAAAAGCCGCCGCCACAATCGACCTGATCGCCCGGCTTGAGCCTCACCTCTCAGACGGCAAGTACGCCGTCACCCTCGATATGTCCCCGGAAGAAAAGGCCCTGGCCAAGCCCCTTTTCCTGCTCACCAACAAGCCCACCATTTACGCTTGCAATGTCGCCGAAGGCGATCTGGCCAACCCTGAAGCCAACCCCTTCGTTGGCCAGGTCCGCGCCTATGTCGCCACTCATCACGACACCAGCGCCGTTGTAGTTTCAGCCGAAATCGAAGCAGAACTCGTAATGCTGGCCGCAGAAGAAGCCGCTGAATACCTCGAAGGCCTCGGTGTTACAGAAAGCGGCGTCGGCAACCTGATCAAGGAAGCCTACCACCTGCTCGGCCTCCGCACCTACCTCACAACTGGCGTCAAGGAAACCCGCGCCTGGACCATCCACGCTGGCTGGAAGGCACCGCAAGCTGCTGGCGTCATCCACTCGGACTTCGAAAAGAGCTTCATCTCTGCCGACACAATTGGCTACGAAGAACTGGTAGCCCTTGGCAGCTTCGCCAAAGCACGCGAAGTAGGCAAGCTCCGCACCGAAGGCAAAGAGTACGTCGTCGCTGACGGTGACGTCATGGAATTCAAGACCTTCGTCTAGCGCTTGGCCGCCACACGCACTTCCACATCATCAGGAGTTCCGGGGTCGGCGCAAGCCGTGAACCGGAACTTCTTGTCATAGCAAATCATCAGCTCTGAAAAGCGATTGCCAGAAACAACGCGCACATGCGTGTGTTCGGCCTTCAGCCCCTTCGCCTTGTTTGCATCCACCACAATCTTGCGAATAACTCCGGCCCGCGTCATTCCACCCCTCAAGTCAGGCAACACCAGGTTCTTGTAAAGCGCTTCCACCTGGTCGAGATAAGCGGCCGCATTCGGCCACGCACAAGTACCGTGCTTCACCCACTCATCCTGAATCAACTGCGCCCCGGGCATAGTGCAAAGATGCGGCTTGATGGTAGTGGCGGGCAAAATCTCTGGAGCCTTGCAATTTCGCGGATGCTCATCACTCCGTCTCGCCTTGGCCGACTGCGGCCAAAGCCCATGCACCACAAACCCAAAACGATTCTCGGCACACTGCCAGCTATTTCGAGGATTCTGACCGGCCGGCGAATTGCAAAACTGCGGCGACCAACTCAGGGACAAGCCGTGATAGTCCACCGTAATGTCTTTGTTCTTGTAATCCACCCGGGTCGGGCGAGTCGAAGGAATGTTTCCCGGAATCACACACTGCTGACCGAAAGCACTCACTGCAAACACAAACCAAACAAAACGACGCATGATTGTCATCCTAAACGATGTACCTGTCCTTCGAGCACAAGCACGCTCGATCCCCCCACCTGCACCTGATCCACTGACCCGTCTCCGGCCTTCACCGCCGACAGCAACAACTCGCTCGGCCTCCCCATCAAATGCCCCTGTTCCATTCGTACAGTCTTGCCAGACCCGGCAATCCCATACTTCGCCAGATACGCCGCAGCGCAGCCTGCCGCAGACCCGGTGGCCGGATCCTCCAGCCTGGGAGTGATCTTCCGCGCATGAACCGTGCTGCCCTTCTCGAGCGTATCGCGTGTCAGCAAATAGATCCCCCGCTGCACATCCCCCTTGGCGAAATACTCTGTCAGCGCGGCCCAGTTGAATCGAACGCCCTTCATCGCCGCCATCGTCTTCACCATCACAATCAGATTCGGCCGCCCCGTCGAAACATTCTGTACCGGATACCCCGCATCGACATCCTCCACCTTCAACCCCAGCATGGGCGCCATCACAGCAGCCTCATGCGTCTCACGAAACTCGGGCTTCTGCTGCAGCATCATCGCAGTAGATCCGCTGAAGCTCACCGGGATCGCCCCCTGCGGCACATTCACCATCACCGTCTTCTCCGACGGATTCCGCCGCTGCAAAGCAAACGCCGTCCCCAACACCGGATGCCCGGCAAAGGGCAATTCCTGCGTTGCCGTAAAGATCCTCACCTTGCGATCCTTCGTAACAAAGGTCGTCTCCGAGTGATTCATCTCGCGAGTGAGCGAAAACATCTGCTCCGTCGTCAGGCCATCGGCTTCAAAGAAAACCCCCAGCGGATTCCCGCCAAAAGCCTTTGCCGTAAACACATCCCAAACCTCGTAGCGCATGGCCTTGGCCCCAACCTGCATCGCCACACCCTCAATCAAAGTCCGCCTGCTCAACATAACTATTCAGAACCTTTCACAAACGGCGACAATGACACCCGGACACCCGCCTTCAGACTCTTCACAAACTCAAGCGACAAAATCCCACCTGAATCCGTTTGCGCCTCTTCCAGTTCGTGATCGTCAATCTCAACATCGTAAATGGCATTGGGCCGCAGCCCAATCAGATACCAGGATTCGCGGTCCGTCCCCGTCAGTTGAAACTGCATCGGCTTCAGTAAATCCTGCCCGCCCACCAGAATCGTCGCCCCACCCATCTCCACCGGCGGCGTCGCGGGCGAAACCTTCAACACCTTCCGCTTTCCATCTTCAAACAGCTGGATCTTCCCGTCGTAGTAACAGAGAAACCGCGCTTCCTCCTCCCAGTGATTCCGAATGAAAAGCATCCCCTTACGCTTGTCGTGATACGAATTCGGCAAGTGGTGATAGGTCAACCCAGGCTGGTAAGGATTCGCCCACAGAAACTCATAGGGAATCCCCAATGCCGACCTCAGCAAATACCGGTCCTGCATCAACCACCCCTGCAGCGACTGCGCCAGTTCCGCATTGTTGTCCAGCGATACCAGTGACAGTTCAGCCGATCGCAACATCGTCGCCAGTGTCAGATCCGGCTCACCATCGCCGGTAAAGAAGGCCACGCGAAACTCATTGTCAGGCCCGGGGTAGGCTGCTGGATAATAGCCCAGCATCTGCGTGAGCGGCAGATCGATAAAGAACTGCGGCGAATCCTGACGCAAGTCGATCTCCAGATTGTCCCGCACCACATGCAGCAATTCGAGCAGCGGATACAACTGATCGGGCTTAACAGGCATCGCCTGTTTCAACCCCGGTGCTACCTTCGTCCGCCAGTGCAAAACCGTCTCCCGCAATACCCGCTCCGACAAAGCAGCATCCAGATCCGCAATCGCCAGTGCTACAAAAGCTCGATCCCGCAAGGAGCGGAAATCCGTAATTGCGGGCACAGACTTCTGCAGCTTCTCACCCAACGCTTTCGTCTGCCCCTCGGCAAGCGATCCCGCACACCAGTCATAAACAATTGCTTCCTGCCGCAAATCCCCCTGCTTCGACTTCATAAGCCACGCGTAGGCGTTGTTGCAATGTACCGGATTGCTGCTGATCCTGCTCGCCAGCGCAAGCGCAAAGCCTGCCTCCGGCATCGCAGCCCCATTGGATATGTAGGTATCAAATTGTTGATAACGAATCGTCTGACGCTCCCGCTCCCGCGTCAAAAGCCTCAGTCGCGACGGCCGCAGCAGGAGCCGTGGTGCTTCTGTGTAGGTTTTGTAGTTTTCTTCGCTCGCCGTCTGCCCCAGCACCGTCCCACAGACAAGAAAAATCAGAAGCCACTGCATTGTTCTATCAGTGTGTCACAGCGCTACACTTCCGTGTCCAGATTGCCTCTCCCCTATGCAGATCCCATCACAAAGCCTATTGTTTTCAATAGAATCTTTTTGTGCAATGGTGGCCCTAGATTTGCTATCTTAGCTAGTGAATTGATGGAGTACCTTTAAAACCTGCCCTCTGATGCAACTGGCAGGCGGTAAAGCGAGCGGGTCCAAAAAGACTTGCGTGCTTGCGGGAGTCGGGATCAGTATTTACGAACCGCTCACTCATCCGTTATGCGGTTGCACCAGAGGGGATTTTTATGTCTTCAATCAATTGTAAAGGGACATTTACATGGCCCTAAACTTGCTCCACTTGTTGTGGGCTTGGGCCAAAAACTTTGAAACGAAGTCTTCGTTTCGCGGATCTTTCAATATTGTGTTCTCTGCACTTTGGTTTTTCTACAGTCGGAGTACCGGCAATGCAGGTAGCTGTTGGATGAAGGGTTGAATTAGGACGCGGGCCTTCATCCAGCAAGATGGCGGGAACCGTTACGCTACTCGCAGCAGGCGCACCGATTGTTGCCCCAGTGGTAACCGAGGGCGGACCGCATCGGAGGAGGATCTAGCAAAACCCACCCACCCGAATCCGATGCGGTCTATCTAATGAGAAGCGCCCTGCGGAACCTCAGCTTTTAGAACTGCGGCTTACGCAGTCTATCGGCAATCTCAAAGAATCCATTAATCTAGCACAATTTCCAACCACTACCAAGCCAGCGTCGCCGTGCGAGGACTCTCTTCCGGGTTTGGCAGATAAATCGTCTTGCATTTTTCACAGCGGTAAAGCTCCGCATCAGCCCCAAATCGATCCGCGATATCCCCACCAAATGTGAACCACCTTTTCAGGTGACCCGCACAAATCTTGCCCTTTTCGTTTTTTTCATTGCACGCCCGCTGCTTCGGCAGTCGCGTCTTGATCAGTGGTTCCAAAACACCATTTTACATTGAGTCAATTCGCCACACTATCTGGGGCAATAAGCTACACTCACACCTGAATCGAACGGCCCTCCCCGCGCGTCAACTCTAACAATATGCTTCGTCGTCATGCCTTGCCGCTGGTATTCGCGCCCACCCTACATGCCCAGCCAACCATGACACCGCTTGAGGTCTTCTCCCAACTCACTTCCAACGAATCCCAGGTCTTCAGCCCAGCCATGTCCGAGCTACAGCGAAAATGGAAAAACTCCTATGCCATCATGCTGCTCGAAATGCTCACCCTGCTCGCCGCAGACAATCCCGCCCGGGACCGCCTCCTACGCTTTCTCGAACTCCGCACCGGGCAAAACCTTGGCCTAAAAATGCACGATTGGCATCGCTGGATCTGGTCGCTGCCCTATGACCCGCATCCCCATTACGCAATCTTCAAGGGAATCCTCTACGCGAATTTCGATCCCCGAATGCAGACGTTCTTCCCGCCCGATCGTCAAACCCAATCCCGCATCCGGCTGGACCAGGTGGAATGGGGTGGAGTCCGCGTCAACGGCATCCCGCCACTGGTCAACCCCAAACACATAGCAGCAGCCGAGGCCACCTATCTCAAAGACAACCACACCGTCTTTGGCCTCACCATCGGCGACCGCTCCCGAGCCTATCCCAAACGAATCCTCGCCTGGCACGAGATGGCCCGCGATACCTTCGATGGCCAGAACATCTGCCTCGTTTACTGCACCCTCTGTGGTACGGTAATTCCCTACCTCGCCAAGTCCCATACTTTTGGCACCTCAGGCCTGCTCTATGAGAGCAGCAAACTGATGTTTGATGAAGAGACCAACTCGCTGTGGTCCACCCTCCAGGGACAACCCGTAATTGGCCCCTTGGCAAACTCCGGCCTCCAACTCGAATTTGCAAACGTAGTCACGACAACCTGGGGTGAATGGCGTGCGCTGCATCCCGATACAACCGCCCTCTCACTCGATACCGGGCATCGCCGCGACTACGGCGAAGGCGTCGCATACCGGAGCTACTTCGCCTCAGACGAACTCATGTTTCAGGTCTCAGGCAAAGACGGCCGCCTCCGCAAAAAAGACGAAATCCTAGCCATCCGTCTCCCCAAACGGCAGCCCCTGGCAATCGCAATGTCCTATCTCCTCAAGCACCCGCAATTCAAAACCAACCACGAAGGAGCATCTATCGAGGTCGAGACAACCAAAGGCGGCGTCACCACCCTCACCGTAGACGGAAAACCCTTTCCCGCCCATCGTGCCTTCTGGTTCGCCTGGTACACCCAGTTCCCGTCAACAGCTCTGATCCGCTAGGTACGCAACCAGTCCACCACCAAAATAATCGCAATCCCCACCACCGACGTAATCACCTTCATCACAGTCCACGTCCGCAACGTTTCCGGCACCGTCAGCCCCAGATACTGATTCACCAGCCAGAACCCCGCATCATTCACATGCGACAGGATCGTCCCGCCTGCGCACAACGCCAGCACCAACAACTCTGACGACTGCCCCGGGATATCCTTCACCAACGGCGCCACAATCCCAGCCGCAGTAATAATTGCCACCGTAGCCGACCCCTGAGCCACCCGCAGCGCCGTCGCCACAGCATAAGCTACCAGGATTGGCGGTATCGAAGACGAAGCCAGCAACTGCCCCGCATATGGCCCTACCCCGGAATCCACAATTACCTGCTTAAACGCTCCGCCCCCACCCATAATCGCGAGCAACGCGCCAATCGGCGCCAGCGACTCATTCGCCATCGACGAGATCTGCGCCCTGCTCATCGCCCGCTGCGCACCCAGACAAACCAGCGTCACCAGCGTCGTCAACAACAACGCCGAAAACGGATGCCCCACCAGCGTAAAGAAGTTATCCGCCTTCGGATTCTCCAGGTTCATAAACGTCGCAATAAAGATCAGCGTCACCGGCATCAACAAGAGCAACAACACCATCGGCACACTCGGCGGATTCTCCACCCGCACATCCTTGGTAGCAATCTCGGGCACCGGAATAAACATCCGCTTCGCGATCCACAATCCATACCCGATCCCACCCGAGATCGCCATCGGAATCGAGATCGCAATCCCCCACAAAATCGTCTTCCCCAGATCTGCATGAAACATCTGCGCCGCAGCCGCGGGCGCCGGATGCGGAGGTACCATCGCATGCACCACCGTCAACGCACATCCCATCGGCAACCCGTAATACAGCAGGCTCTTCTTCGACTCGCGAGCCAGGCTCCAGGCCAGCGGCACGATGATGATGAACCCAACCTCAAAGAACAACGGCAGCCCCACCAGAAACGCCGCAGTCAACAAAGCCCAGGGCGTCAGCTTCGATCCAAACTTCTTAAGCAGCCACTCGGCAAGATGCCTTCCCCCACCGGAATGTTCAAGAAAGCGTCCGATGATGGCTCCAAGCGCCACAACAACAGCAATAAACCCCAACGCCTCACCAAACCCAACCTGAATCGACTTCAACAACTTCGCCGGCGACATCCCCGTCATCAGCCCAAGCGAAAAACTCGAAATCAGCAGCGCCAGAAAAGCATGCAGCCGCAAATAAAGAATCAGAAAAAGCAGCAACGCCACTGCCGCGAGCGTCGCTATCAGCAGTGGCGTTCCAGGTGTCATCGTTACAGATTACAGCAAGCTGGTAGGACGGCGCGACCAGGGCTTGCCCTTTTCAGCACCAATACTTTCAAGCGCCGCAACATGCGCGCCGGTCTGCGTAAGAATGTGATGCAGATCGTTGCCAATCGAGATGAACGTAAAGCCCTTATCGAGGAACTCACCCACGCGTGCAGTCCCAAACAGGAACAACCCGAGAATCACGTTGTTCTTCTTGGCTTCTTCGATCAGCGTTGAAGTTGCCGCAAGCAACTCAGGGCTCGTGTACATCTCAGGGAACACATAGGTCTCAAACAGACCCATCGACATACAAAGATCGTTCTGGCCCAGAAACAAAATGTCCACACCCGGCACGGCCGCAATCTCGGCCATGTTCTTGATGCAGTCATGAGTCTCAACCTGCAACGCCACCATGATGTTCTTGTTCGCGTTCGGCACATAGCCAAGCAGGCCGGCCTTGTTGGTCGACCGCTGCGGGAAGTACACGCTACGCGTACCTGCCGTCGGATAGAGACAGCAGCTAACAGCCTGGCGTGCTTCTTCAGCTGTGTTGATATAAGGCACCAGCACGCCGTCGGCCCCGAGGTCGAGCGCCTGCTGAATCCCCTGCCGGTCGCCATAACCAGCAACACGCACCATCGACTTGGCACCGCCACTGGCGATTGCGCAAAGCATCGCGCTCAGCTTCTCATAACCCATCGGGCCATGCTGCGCATCGACTAGCAACCAGTCGTAACCGCTATGCGCCAACTGCTCGGCAACGGTCGCTGATGCAGAATTCAGAAAGAGGCCCATCTTGGGGCTGCCATTGCGGAGTTCTGCTTTGAACTCGGCACCGGATTGTGTAGACATAAACTAGAGTGCTCCTAAAGGAATCGTTGAAGACAACTCCAAAAGGATATCAACGCAGCGACAAGGTTCGATAGGATATACCGAAAGGACTGTTTCCAAAATGAAAAAAATGATTCTCCTGGCTGCCGGCATCTGCGGCGTCTTTGGCTTGGGCTATGTCAGCGGCGCTGGCGCTGCATCGAAGAACCACGTATTCGAGCTCCGCACCTACACCACCCCAGACGGCAAGCTCGACGACCTCAACGCCCGCTTCCGCAACCACACCCTCAAGATCTTCGAAAAGCACGGCATGAAGAACGTCGTCTACGGTGTCCCCTCAGAAGGCCCCACCTCCAAGAACACTCTTATCTACCTCCTGCAACACGATAGCCGTGATGCCGCCAAGGCAAGTTGGGACAAGTTCCGCACCGATGCCGATTGGGTCAAAGCCCGCACCGCCAGCGAAGTCAACGGCAAGCTCACCACCAAAGTCGAAAGCGTCTTCCTCGAACCCACCGATTACAGCCCTATGAAGTAAGCGCTATCTGCGCCATGGCGACGCCGCCTTCCCGCTCCGGCTGGATCGCGGCGTCGGCCCCCATTTCCATCAGCTTTGTCACATGCGGCTCATTCACAGCCCGCGCAACAATTTTCAATCCTCGCTTCACATTCCTTGCCCGCTCGATTGCCATCTCAACCGTAACCGCGTTTGGCATTGTCAGAATCAAGGCCCGGGCCTTTCCCACATTTGCTGCATGTTGAATCTCCGGGCTTGTAATGTCGCCCCATATTGATTCAACGCCAATATCAGCCAAATCCGCATACAGGACATAGTCCGACTCAACCACAACCACAGCAATACCCGCCTCAAGCAAGCTCTCCACAGCGCCCCGCCCACTGCGTCCATACCCTGCCACCACCACATGCCCCTCCGCCTCACTCTGCTCTGCCTGACCACCCGCCACAACAACCTTACGCCGGAAAATCCTCCCCAGCGGCACCGCGAACGAAGAAACCACCGGCGATAGCGCCATCGTCAGCACCGTGCAAGTAAGCGCCAAATCATAAGTCGGCTTGCTCAACGCTCCAGACGACAAACCCGCACGGGCCAGCACAAACGAAAACTCGCCAATCTGGCTCAACCCCAGGCCCACAATCCACGGTGCCATATTCACATACCCAAAGGCTCTCGTCGAAAAGCCCATCACCACCGCCTTCAAGACAAAGATAAGCAAAACCACAACCACTATTTGCCCGATATTGGAAACCACATAAGCCGGCTCAAACAACATCCCCACACTCACAAAAAACAGAAGCCCAAACACATCCCGCAACGGCACCACATCGCTCAACGCCTGATGGCTAAACTCAGACTCGCTCAGCACAATACCAGCCACAAAGGCACCCAGCGCAAACGACAACCCCACCGCGTGAGTTGCATAACCCACCCCCATTCCAACCGCGACAACCGATACCAGAAACAACTCCCGGGATCCCCACGACAGCACGCGCTTGAGCAACAACGGCAACACCCGCGTCCCCACAAAATAAACGCCAGCCAGAAATACCGCTGCCACCCCGATAGCTTTCCCCACCTTCAGCACCACACCATCCAGATCATTGAGCTGCGGCAATATCGTCAGCATTGGGATCACCGCCAGATCCTGCACCACCAGCAACCCCACCATCACCCGGCTCGCCAGTGTCGCCGTAACTCCCGCCGCTGACAGGGTCTTCAGCACTACCATCGTGCTCGACAAAGAAACCATCGCCCCTAACCAGATCGATTCCGTAACCGCAATCCCCAACAGCCGGTTCGCAGCCACAGCTGTCAACCCGCAGATCACCACGATCTGAATCGGCCCCCCGATCAGCGCAACCTTCTTCACTGGTCCAAGATCGCGAAACGAAATTTCAAGCCCCAGCGAAAATAAGAGCAGCGCCACCCCAATCTCGGCCAACAGCTCAATATCGCGCACCTGCACAACTGTCGGCCCGGCTGTGTGTGGCCCCACAATCACCCCCGCAGCAACATAGCCCACCAGCAACGGCAACCGCACTAAGCGCGCTAGCATCCCACCAATCAATCCGGCCAAAATGATCAAAACAAAGTCTGCGGCAATTCCCAATGATTCTACTTTCTAAAGCAAGCTTAACCAATCACAACGGGAATAGAATAGAAACATGCGAAATGTCTTCTTGCCCCTGATCTCAATCAGCTTGGGCTTTGGTGCCGATTTCGCCACTGATGTACAACCAGTGCTCGCCAAGCGCTGTGTCATGTGCCACGGTGGTGCTCAACAACTCGCCGGTGTTCGTCTCGACAACAGCACCGACGCCATGAAGGGCGGCTATTCCGGCCCCATCATCACCGCCGGCAAAGCAGACGCGTCCAAGATCATCGAGCGTGTCACATCCAAAAAAGACGGCTTCCGCATGCCCCCCATGGGCCCACCCTTGAGCGACGCTGAAGTCGCCGGCCTCAAGACCTGGATCAACGAAGGCGCCACCTGGCCTGCTGGCCTCACCATCGGCAAAGCAACCACGCGCAAGACCACCCACTGGGCCTTCCAGCCCCTCTGGCAAGGCGCTCTACCTCCAGTCAAGAACACCACCTGGCCAAAGAATCCAATCGACAACTTCACCCTCGCCAAGCTCGAATCGCAAAACATACCCCCCTCACCGGAAGCCACCAAACTCACCCTCCTCCGCCGCGTCGCCCTCGACCTCACCGGCCTCCCACCCTCGCAGGAGCTCACTCGCACCTACCTCGCGGACACTCGTCCAGACGCCTACGAGCGCGCTGTCGATCAGCTCCTCAAAGCCCCGCAATACGGCGAGCGCTGGGCCCGACAGTGGCTCGATCTCGCACGCTACGCCGACACCGACGGCTTCGAAAAAGACCTCGCCCGCCCCTACGCCTGGCGCTGGCGCAACTACGTCATCGACAGCCTCAACGCTGACAAGCCCTTCAACCAGTTCACCATCGAACAACTTGCCGGAGACCTCCTCCCAAACCCAACGCTCGAACAAAAAGTAGCCACCGGTTTCCACCGCAACACTCTTATCAATCGTGAAGCCGGAGTCACCCGCGCCGAAGACCGCTTCGACACACTCGTCAACCGCGTCAACACAACATCTACCACCTGGATGGGCCTCACCATGGGCTGTTCCCAGTGCCACGATCACAAATACGACCCCATCTCGCAAAAAGAATATTACGCAACGATGGCGGTCTTCTCGAAAAGCTACGACACCACCATCGATGCCCCCATGCCCGGCGAACTCGGCCCCTGGCTGGCAGACCGTGCAACCTATCTCAAGAAGCGCGAAGACATCCTGAAGAGCGCCCCCATCGACGAATGGTTCGCCCGCTGGCAAACCAAGATGCGTGCCGCCATCACCAACCCCGGCGTCGACGGCGAATGGGATTTCTCAGTCACCAGCTTCCGCGTCATGTTCGATCACGCAGAACGCGTCATGATGATGCCGGCCGAGCAACGCAGTGAGCGCGACGCCTGGCGCCTCCTCACCTACTTCCTCAACAACCCGAGCCACACCGTACGCGGCGAAAAAGAGAACATCGAAAAACTCAAAACCGTCAAAGAGCAGATCAAGAAGCTCGAAGACGAAACTGCCAAGCTCACTCAGGCCTACGTAGTCATTCCCGATCCCACCGCTCCAGCGCAACGCCTCGCCGTTCGGGGTGATTGGAAGACCCCCGGCATCGAAGTCCAACCGGGCACCCTCGCTGTCCTGCCCGAATTCAAACCCGGCAACGAACCAGAACGCCTCGCCTACGCCAAGTGGCTCGTAAGCGATGCGAATTTCCTCACACCGCGAGTCATCGTCAACCGCTACTGGCAGGAATTCTTCGGCCGTGGCATCGTCAAGACCAGCGAAGATTTCGGCCTCCAGGGCGACAAGCCCTCCCACCCCGAACTCCTCGACTATCTCGCTCGCGAGTTCCAAACCAAAGGCTGGTCCGTCAAGCAGCTCCACCGCTCTATCGTCACCAGCGCGACATACCGGCAAAGCTCCAAGGCTCGCCCCGAAGTAGCCGAGATCGATCCTGACAACGCACTCCTCGCCCGCCAGAGCCGCATCCGTCTCAGCGCCGAAGCGATCCGTGATTCTGCCCTTGCCGCCAGCGGCCTCTTGAACACCCAACTCGGCGGCCCCAGCGTAAGGCCCCCCCAACCCAAAGGCGTTTCTGAGCTAGTCTACGGCGGAGCCAAATGGAACGAGAGCGCCGGCACCGACAAGTATCGTCGAGGCCTCTACATCTTCTTTCAGCGCACAGCCCCTTACCCCATGCTCGGCAACTTCGACGCGCCCGACATGACCGTCGCCTGCAGTCGCCGTCGCACCTCTAATTCCCCGCTACAAGCGTTGAACCTCCTCAACGACCCCGTCTTCTACGAATCCGCTCAGGCCCTCGCCTACCGCGTGCAGACCGAAGCACCTGCCGAAGTCGAAGCCAAAATCAACACCGCCTTCGAGCTCGCCCTCGGCCGCAAAGCCAACCCCCGCGAACTCACCCGACTCAAGAAATACCTGGATGAACAGCCGCCCGCAACCGCCTGGACAGGCCTCGCCCGCATCATCCTCAACACCGACGAATTCATCGTAAGAGAGTAGCCACCCATGAACCCACGCAGAGACTTCCTCAAGAGCATTGGCGGCGGCATCGGAATGATGGCCCTCGGCGACCTGCTCACACGCGACGGCTACGCCGCCAGCCTCAACCCGCTCTCCCCCAAGAAGCCACACTTCCTCGGCAAAGCCAAGCGCGTCATCTACATGTTCATGGAGGGCGGCCCAAGCCAGATGGACTTGTTCGACCCCAAACCCGAACTCGTCAAATGGCACGGCAAGAGCCTCCCCGAGAGCTTCACCAAAGACCTCAAGCTCGCCTTCATCAAACCCAGCGCCGCCGTCCTCGGCAGCCCGCGCGTCTTCACCAAACACGGCCAGTCCGGTATGGAACTCAGCGATTACATCCCCCACATCGCAAAGCAAGCCGACAACCTCTGCCTCGTCCGCAGCGTCCACACCGAGGCCTTCAATCACCACCCCGGCCAGCTCCTCATGTTCACGGGCTCAACCGTTCCGGGTCGCCCAACCCTAGGCGCATGGAGCGTCTACGGCTTGGGTAGCGAGAGCGAAAACCTTCCCGGCTTCGTGGTCTTAAGCTCCGGCGCTGGCACTAGCGGCGGAGCCTCCAACTTCTCGAGCGGCTTCCTGCCCTCGACGTATCAGGGCACCCAGTTCCGCAGCGGCAACGATCCCATCCTCTACATGTCGAACCCCGACGGTGTCGACTCAAAAGCTCAGCGCGCCACCATCGACGCGATCTCTGACATCAACAAAGAACATCTCGACGAAACTGGCGACCAGGAAATCGCCTCCCGCATGGCCGCCTACGAACTGGCTTATCGAATGCAGGTAGCAGGCCCAGAACTCGTCGACTTCTCCAAAGAATCACAAGCCACCCTCGACATGTACGGCATCGGCAAAGAACCCACCAATCAGTTCTCCACCAACTGCCTGCTGGCACGCCGCCTAGTCGAACGAGGCACAAGATTCATCCTCATGATGCACGCCTCCTGGGACCAGCACACCAACCTCAACAAGGGCCTCAAGACAAACTGCGAAAAGACCGACCAGGGCACTGCAGCTTTGATCCAGGACTTGAAGCAGCGAGGTCTCCTCGAAGACACTCTCATCGTTTGGGGAGGCGAATTCGGTCGCACTCCAATGCAGGAAGTCCGCAACACGCTAGACCCGGACAATGCAGGAAGAGACCACCATCCCAACGCCTACTCAATGTTCCTGGCCGGAGGCGGAGTCAAGTCCGGAGCGGTCATCGGAGCCACCGACGATCTAGGCTTCACCATCACCCAAGACCCCGTTGGCGTCCACGACCTGCAAGCGACAATCATGCACTGTCTCGGCTTCGACCACACCAGGCTAACTTACCGCTTTATGGGACGCGACTTCCGCCTAACCGACGTTAGCGGCGAAGTCATCAAGAAGATGCTCGCCTAGCCACCCAACCGTCATTTCTGAAATACTATCAGCCAATGACAAATGAACAACTCAAATCCATAGCCGACGCATACTTTAGCGGCTTGATTGCAGCGGACCTAGCTGCCGTTCCTTATCATGATCAAGTAATCTTCCGCACACCATTAGCAGAAGGGGGGAGCGAATGCCCGATCGTCGGGAAAGAAGCAGTGCTTGGTTTCTTCTCCGGTATTTATGCGGCTCTCGAATCCGTCAACGTCATCGACTACTTCTTTAACGAAGACGCAAAAGCGCTCTCTGTCCAAGCCAAATTTGTGCTCAAATCAGGCAAGTCTCTGCGAGTGATGGATCTCTTCGTTGTAGATGCCAATGGCCAAGTGACTGAGCAGGAAAACCACTACGATCCTCGCCCTGCCCTCGGATGATTCAACGGCTTCGCCGCGACACCATCAAATCCCCGCTCCGCGGCCCTTGCACTCCGTAATACAGTCGCTGATGTCCAGGCGAGACAGTCCAGAGCATTCGCACACCAGGAAGCGGATCCACTACCAACTTTGACTTGCCAGTCGCAAAGTCATGAAAGCGAATTCCCGGCTCACTCGCCAATCCAGTCAAGTAGTAAATCCCTGCTCGCGTTGTTGTAAAATTTCGGGTCATCACCGAAGGGATAACGACATGCTCACCACCTGATGGATCCAACCAGAACAAAGGCCCCTGGCGTTCATCGTTTCTGCGGAAATATAGTCCTGGCCGCCCCTCCACTTCCTCTCCAATATGCCCGCCGTTGCGAGTGACCTTCACTGCATCTCCGCCTTCGAGTGCCTGCTTCCAAATCTCAAAACGGCCTGACCTCTTCGAAGTAAAGTAAACATGCTTCCCATTGGGAGACCAACGCGGCAACACATCGTCACCCGAGGCCGCCGTAAATCTTCTCAACCCTGTCCCGTCAGGCCTGACAAGATACAAATCACGCTCCTTCTCTTCCACACCATCAAACACGATCCAACGCCCATCGGGTGAATACCGGGGAGTTCCCATTGCATGACCGCGAAAGGGAATAAACGGTCCGGCATTTTCACCGTTCAACCCAGCTTTCCAAACCTGAAAACTTCCGGCCCGCCGATTCTCAAATACCAGACAACACCCATCCGGTGACTCTATTGTCGTCGTGTCATTTCGTGTTGAAGTCAATACAGCCACAGGCTCTCCTCCCGCTACGCCAGGTGCCGAAAGAGGCAATCGCCAGATATGACTCGTCCCCCAATACCGCGAATAGTAAAGGTCCCCATTGCGGGAGAAAGTCGGATTCCAACCGTCCTCGCCCACCAACATAGGTTCGGCTTCGCGCCCGCTTCCTACTTCCAAAGCCCACAACCTCACACGCCCCCAATCCCCTGAAGCAAAGACGATCCGCTTCCCGTCAGGGCTCCAGGCCGGGCTCCGGTTCCACCTCTGCTTCCAAACCAATCGCGACTCCTGGCCCACCGCTTCTCCGGCCGCATTCAATTCAAGGGTCCACAACTCACTCACCCCGGCTGCAAGATCCCGGGCAAAGACCAATCGTCGCCCATCGGGTGAAATTGCCGGGTCCGAGTCCCCGCGTGCGGCTGTTAGCGGGGCCGAAGTCAACTGCCGCTTCTTACGATCCTCCAGAGTCAGGAGATAAATGGAAAGAGGCTCTCCCGGCTGATTTCGATCCGAAAAGAACAAGCCCTTGCCATCGGGCATCCATGCCACAAAAGGCCCCGGTTGGCCGTAGTCGGCATGATGCGGTGCGGGCACTTCCGCTACTTCCAATTCAGTACCGCTCGTCAAATCGAGCAACACAACCGCAGCGGAAGCGCTCTTATGCCTCAAGTAGGCGATTCGCTTGCCGTCAGGTGAAAATGCCGGCCCGGACTCATGTTCCGCACGCGCCGCAATCGCCTTCAATTTTCGATCTTTCAAATTTAACAAAAAGAGATCGCTCGACCCACTCCCTTTTGTCCACGCAAACGCCAGCTTCTCCCCGTCCGGAGAAACCGTTGGGGTCAATTCATCCCCTTCAAATCCAGTCACAGGGTCTGCCGTAACAAACCTGGGGCTTTCGATAGAACGACTGCTCCTCAAGGCCAATCCAATCATCGACACCAGTGTCACGCCTGCCACAATCCAGAGCGTCCGGCGCGGAAAACTCCGCGTCCTAACCTCTATTACCTTTTCGCCCACACCCAACCGATACCCAAGCCGTGGCACCGTCAGAATCGCTTCCGGGTTCAACACTTTTCTCAATTTGGCGATAGCCTGTGTAAGATTCGACTCGTCCACAAATTCCCCGCCCCATGCCTTACGAAGTAAATCTTCTTTACTAACCACATCCCCATCGGCATCCATCAGGGCAAACAGCACCAACTGCGTCCGATGCGGCAACACAACAGTCACTCCGTCCACGCGCACCGCTTGCCTCGCGCGATCCACCTCGGCCCTGCCTATTCGAATTGCCTCCATCGATCCCAAAGTCTATCGCACCCGGTAACTCGTTGCATTCCTAACTATTCCCAACTTTTCACCGCTCTTCACTTGCTCCAAAATCGAATTCCAGCAAACATGGCAATCACGATCTTCAATCAACAAAAGGAAAACTCATGCAAAGCTACATAACGGATTACGATGCAATTCTCGAAGCCATCCACCTTTACAACCAGGGGCTCCAGGCAGGCTCAAGCGCAATCATGAAGCCCGCCTTTCATCCCGCCTCCACTTTCTTCGGTTACTTTCAGGGCCAACTTCTCGCAGGCTCAACCCAAATGCTCTTCGATTGGGTGGATGGCAATGGCCCCGCAGCCGCAACCCGCTCAAGCGTCGCCAGCGTGGACATTCTCCGAACTGTCGCCGTCGTCCGGCTGGAGATGGAGAACCTCGACGGCAAGCTCGCCGGTTCCCCGGGAGCCACTCTATCCGACCTATTCCAGCTCATCAAGATCGACGGCAACTGGGTGATCTCGCAAAAGTCTTTCCACTGGCACGCCTATTAAGTAAGCGGACCTCAATCCGGGGAGATACCCTTCAACCGCCTTCTGCGGCATCTCCCGACATTTTCATTAAGCGCATGCACCGGCACGATAATCCAGCCAAATCGCAGCCTATACTAAGGCCATGAATTACCGGATTTTCCCAGAATACGATGCAGAGACCGAACAATACTCTGTAGTCTGCCCAGAACTTCCAGGCTGTGCTTCCTTCGGTGACTCCGAAGAAGAAGCAATGGCAGACATCAAAGAAGCGATTGATCTCTACCTTGCCCCTGACCTTCCGCTAGAGCACGCAGGGCCACCTCCTCCGCAACGCTAGGAAACTGATGCAAGAACTCCGCCAGCGGATACCCCCCCTTCAAGATAATCAACCAAGTTCTTGAAAGGCACGCGAGTCCCGCGAAAGCAAGCCATCCCGTTCATGATCTTCGGGTCACTCAGGATCACTGCTTCATCATTTATCAAAGCGCCCCAATAATCTTAGCCGTCAACTCCCGCGTACTCAGCCCGCCCCGCAAATCCCCAGTGGCATTCGCCGCATCGCTCATCACCAACTCAACCGCCCGTCGAATCCGCCCCGCCGCATTCAAACTATCCACATCCCCAAACCACTCCAGCATCATAGCCACCGACAAAATCGTAGCCACCGGGTTCGCCTTGCCCTGCCCCGCAATATCTGGAGCCGAACCATGCGCCGGCTGAAACACTGCCAGGTCATCCCCAATATCCGCTGAAGGCGCCATCCCCATTCCACCCACAGTCGCCGCTGCCAGATCCGACAAGATATCTCCAAACATATTCTCAGTCACCATCACGTCAAAACTCTGCGGCCGCTGCACCAGATACAACGCCATCGCATCCACATACACCCGCTCGGTCTCCACCTGCGGATACTCCTTGGCGATCTCGTCAAACACTTCGCGAAAGAACGCCATCGAAGGCAGCACATTCGCCTTGTCAATCAGCGTCAATTTGTTACGCCGATGCGTTGCCAGCTCAAACGAAAAACGGAACAGCCGCTCACTCCCCGCCCGCGTCACCAGCATCTCATCGCGAACCTCATCAGCCCCCATCACCCTGGGCCGCAACCGCGTAGAAAACAACCCCTCGGTCGACTCCCGCACCAGCACATAATCAATCACCGGGGCCTTCAACGGCGAATGCGCCGCGTTGTACAACTTCGTCGGCCTTACCCCCGCATACAACCCAAAGATCTCCCGCAAATCGATCTGAGGTGCCATCTCCCGGCCATCCGCCCAACGCACAGCAGGAATCCCCATCGCACCAAGCAGAATCGCATCCGCCGCACGGCAACCTTCAATTGTCGCCTTCGGCAGCGGGTCGCCGTTCTTCAAATACTCACCAGCCCCGCAAGGCCATTCCACCAAATCGAAATCAAGCTCCGGTAAAGCCCGAATCACCGCCTCAGCCGCCTCCAGCACCTCAGGCCCAATCCCGTCTCCCGGCAACATCGCGATCTGTTTTTTCACCATAAGCTCCTTAGTTTATCCCTGTCTCGATATCATCAACACGTGTTGCTCAACGAACTTCAATCCCGTGTAGTCAACCAGTGGCAGCAGCCAGTCCTCGTAATGGCCCCCGTTGGCACTGGCAAGACCATGGCACTGGCAGAACGCGCCGCCATGGCCATCGCCGGCGGCATCGCCCCAGAGCGCATGCTCTGCCTCAGCTTCACCAACCGCGCCGCCCGCGAAGTCCAAAGCCGCGTCGGAGGCGACGTCCAGTGCTCCACCTTCCACGCCCTCTGCGCCAACATCCTCCGCATGGAATCCGCCGCACTCGGCCTCCCCGCAGACTTCATCATTTACGACGAAGAAGACGCAACCGAACTCTGCGGCCGCCTCGCCACCCGCCACGAGATCGACGTCCCCGGCCAATGGAACCGGGTTCGCTACGCCATCTGGCAAGCCATCAGCGACGCCCGCCTCGCCAAATACGAATCCAGCCCACCCCGCAAATCCCGCGACGTCTTCTTTGAAAAACTAAAAGCCAGCGGCCTCTGGCCCGCCTACCAGGTACCCAACATCAACTACGCTGCCCTGGTCTCCGACTACGTCGCCATGCTGCGCGACTCACACGCCATCGACTTCACAGACCTCATCCTCGGCGTCGTCACTCTCTTTGATGAAAACCCCAACCGCCTCGCCTGGTGGCAAGCCCGCTACGACTGGATCCAGGTCGACGAAGTCCAAGACACCTCACGCGCTGAATACCGCATCCTCGACCTCCTCGCCCAGCACCACCGCCAGCTCAGCTTCTTCGGCGACGTCGATCAAACGATCTACGAATGGCGCGGCTCAGCCCCCTTCGAAATCCTCGATCAATACAAGCACGACTACAAGCCCACCGTCATTCACTTTGAAGAGAACTTCCGTTCCACTCGATTCATCCTCGCTGCCTGCGAGCGCGTCATCCTCTCTCACCCCCAAGCCCTCACCAAGCGCATCATCCCCAATGTCGCCGCCGACGGCTCGCCCGTCCTCGTCAAGCCCTTTGTAACCGCACGCGACGAATACGAATGGGTCGCAAACGAAATTCTCGAACGTCACGACAAGGACAAGCTCAACTGGAGTGACTTCGCGATCCTGGTAAGAACCAACTTCACCGCCCGCGATGTCTCCGAAGCTCTGGAAAAACACCACGTCCCCCACGTCCGCGTCGAAGAAGAAAAGTTCTTCCAGCGTGCTGAAATCAAGGCCGCCATCGCTCACATGCGCATTCTCCGCAACGCCCAGGAAGCCAACGCTCTCCATCGCTTCCTCCAGGTGCCACCCAAGGGCATCGGCGAAGCAACTCTGGAAAAAGTGAGCGCCCTCCCCAAAGAAGTCGGCCTCCGGCTGGGCGACCTTTTGCAACCCGCAACCCACCGCGACGGAGACCCCTTCGGCGCTCTCTTCACTCACCCAACGGTAGTGGTCGACATTGAAACCACCGGCCTCGACATCAATCTCGATGAGGTCGTTGAACTCGCCGCCCTCAAGGGAAATGAAGAGTTCTACCGCATCCTCAAACCCACCAAAGACGAAACCTGGGCCCGCCTCAAAGACGCCGAAAAAGTCCACGGCGTCACCCGCGAGCGAATCGAAAAAGAAGGCATCGAAGCAACACTTGCATTCCAGCAATTCGCAGAATTCATCGAAGGCTGTGTCGTAGTCGGCCACAACCTAGAAGCCTTCGACTGGCCGCTCATCCTCAACCAGAGCCAGCTCAGCTTCAACATCAAAGGCACCGCCGACACCCTCGAGATCAGCCGACGCATGCTCAAGCTCACGCGCTACCGCCTCACCAACGTAGTCGAAGCCCTCAAGCTCCCCCTGCGTGAAGCCCATCAGGCAATGGAAGACGTCCGCATGACTGCCGACGTACTCACCGAACTCAAAAAGCTCCTCGCCCAACACGCACAGCAGCGCAATCAAATCGTCAATCAGGTAGGCAAACGCTTCGTCGAACTGGCAGACCAGGTCGACGACTGGCGCAAGCGTGCAGCAACCCAAACCCCACTCGAAACCCTCGACATGATCCTTTACGAAGGACTGCTCAAAGAGCACTTTGGCCGCGACACCACAGGCGAAGAACGCCTCGAACACCTCGAAGAACTCCGCCACATCGTGGCCCACTTCACTACGCTCGACCAGGCCCTCGAAGTCGCCTCCCTCGGCCTCGACCTCGAACGCCAACTCGGCGACGAAGACCGCGTCCGCATCCTCACCGTCCATCAGGCCAAGGGCCTCGAGTTCGATACCGTCTTTGTAGTCAAAGCCGTAGAAGGCGAATTCCCCAGTTGGCGCAGCATCAAGGAGGGCCGCTTCGACGAAGAGCACCGCCTCTTCTACGTCGCCGTCAGCCGGGCCCGCAAACACCTCAACGTTTCCTGGCAACAACGCGATTCCCGCGGCCGCAGCCAGCAGGGCAGCCGCTACCTCAAAGCACTACGAGACTGAAGCCACGCCACACGGCATTACATGCACCAAAAGCGTGTGGCCTCCCTGATGAAGGGAGGCCACGGGTTCAAACTCGTCTGTTAATGCCAGACGAAATTGTGCTGCGGTCACAACTAGAACAATAGCTTGAGAGCCATCTGCATCTGACGCATGTTCGTTGCGGTCCCGGTGATGTTTCCAAAAACAGTCGAGCCAGGAACAAACGAGTTGTTCGGGTTGCCGAAATTCGGATGATTCAAGGTATTGAATGTCTCCATGCGGAACTGCAATTTCAATCGCTCAGTGAACGCGAAATTCTTGAAGAAGCTCCAGTCAAGATTCACAAGTCCCGGCCCACGCATGAAGTTGCGTGGAGTGTTGCCGTAAGTAAACTGGGCGGGCAAAGAGAACGCAGCGATATCAACGCAGCGCACCAGCTTGCCCGAACCGCAATCCACCTTCACAGGGCTGCCAGAGAAATTCGCACGCTGCGTACCCTGGCCCACATTGGCCTGATCTGCTGCCAGAATCGCACCAAACGGGAAGCCGCCTTGCGCCGTGAAAATACCATTCATCTGCCATCCACCAAGCGCAAGCCGCAGCGCTGCATTCGGGTTCGACTTCATGAACGGAATCTCGTAGTTAAAGCTCGATACAAAGCGATGCTTCAGATCCCAGTTCGCCTGCCCGTAATCGAGCTGCGTGTTGAATGGATCCATCACGTTCGAGCCACCATTGGAGTCTGTCGCCATGTCGAGCATCTTCGAATAGGTGTAAGAAGCCATCATTGTCAGGCCCTTAAAGCCGTTCTGGCGGAACACAGCAGACAAGCCGTTGTACTTGCCGATCGTATCGTTCTGGATCATACGAATCACACCATAGCGAGGATTCGGGCGGCGATCGTTGATCGCACCAGGGCCCGGCCGCGGCGTATTCAGGAAGAAGCTGCGATCCAGGTGATAGGAGTAGCTACCCAGATATTCGAGGGCAAAACCGGCAGACTTCCAAAGCCCACGCTCCAGCGACAAGCTCCACTGATTCATCGTCGCGTTCGGCAGATACGGATTAATGTGGAAAGCGTTCGGCCGGGTGTTCGCCGCACCACCACCGGCAGGTACCGGTGCCGCAAGCGTGAACTGCGGAGTAGCGTTAACTGCGTTATTGAACGTGAAAATCGTCGAGAAGGGCGGGTTCGTCGTCGCCAGCGTATAAGAGTTCATTTGGTTCGGGTTGTAGTAAAGCCCAAAGCCGGCACGCACAACAAACTTCGAAGGCATACGATAGGCAAGCCCGATACGCGGAGCAAAGTTATTTTTGTCGCCCTGGTGATAGGGAATCTTCGAAGGCACTGTCGAAGGAATAAAGGCCGTCTGCTCCGGATTCAGAATCGTACCGTTGCCGGTAGTCGACTGCGGCACGGTCGGCAATTCGTAGCGGAGACCATAGGTCAGCGTCAATCGCTGATTCACCTGCCACTTGTCCTGCACAAAGAATCCATAGCGCCACTGCTGGCCGCCGCCAGGAAACAGCGGGCCCGGCGTGGTCACAGCCTGAGGTACGCCCAGCATGAAGTCCGACGGGCCAAACCCGGTCAATTGCGCGTTGAAGTTAAAGCCGCCGCGAGGATTGTTGTTCGCCGTACGATTGGTCAACACCTGCCGCGAGTCGATACCGGCAGCAATGCTGTGCGCACCCTTGAACACCGAAAACGTATTGGAAATCTGATAAGTGCGGTCATTCTGGAACCAATTCGAAGAGCTCATGTTCTGCCCACCAATGGGCATGAAATTCGCGATCGCAATACTGGGCAATCCGGGATTCTTATCGTCACTGGTAAACCCGGGAATTCCCAGTGCCGTACCTGCCGTCGCAGGATACAGGCTTCCGGGGGTAAAGAAATTCAAACTGTCAATCGACGTGTACTGCCGTCCAAACCGGAAGTCATTGATCATCGTGCTTGAGAACACCCGCGTATAACCCGCCACCCAGTTTCTGTCTCCCACAGGCTGCGTATAACCATTGAACGGATTCGAGTTCTCATTTAGCAGCGCCGTATCGTTCAGCGTGTAGCGAAAGAACATACGGTTCTTGTCGCCGATCGATTGATCCACTCGCCCGATGTACTGGCTGGTCGTGTTGTTGTTGGCCGCATTCGCATTGAAGTTGTTCACAAATCCGGGTGAGGTCTGGGCCGGCATGTAAGCCAGTGCGCGAACCGCCTGCGGCGATAGACGGCTGGTCGGGATTACATTCCCCGGAAAAGGCGCACGCGCATTGAAGGGGTCCACAATCGTTGTTGGCTGTTCACTAAAGTCACCGGCCCTCATACGAGGAGTCAAAACGGCATCCACCACCGGCGCGGCCGTCTTCGAAATCAGCTTCTCATAGGCAAACATGAAGAAGGTCTTGTTCTTGCCGTCATAAAGCTTCGGAATCGAAAGCGGTCCATTCACAGCAAGACCAAACTGGTTCTGGCGGAAAGGTGCCTTTGCCGCACCCTGCCGCAAGAAGAACGGCTTCGCATCCAGCGTCTGGTTCCGCAAAAACTCATAAACAGCGCCGTGATATTCATTGGTCCCCGACTTGGTCACCATGTTCAACTGCACACCCAGATACCCGCCATACTGCGCCGGATAGGTTCCCGTCTGAATCTGCACTTCCTGCACCGCATCCGCATTCGGCCGCAGCGTCGTCGTCGTGATCAGGTTGTTCATGATCGACACACCGTCCAGCGAAACCGAGTTCATGATCTCGCGCGTACCAGCCCCGATATAACCTTCACCGCCACCAGGGTTGCCAGCTGGCGACTTAAAGCCCGGAATCACGCCCGGCGTCGTAATCGCAAGGCGCATTACATTGCGCGATGGCGTCGGCAAATCCACCGTCTGCTTGGTCGACAACACTTCACTCACACTCGCGTCGTCTGTTTTGATCGGCGGGATGTCCGCAGTCACTTCCAGCTTCGTATCCACAGACCCAACCTTCAACGCCACATCCGTTCGCACCGTCTGGTTGGCCGAAAGCCCAATGTCCTTGGTGGTCACCGTAGAGAACCCAGCCTTCTGGATCGTCACCGTGTACACACCAGCCTTCAGAAATTGAAAATCATAGTAGCCAGCTTCAGAAGTGGTCGCGCTCAGCGTTTCTCCTGTCCCCTGGTTCAGCGCAGTTACTTGCGCTCCAGAAACAGCCGCACCGGCGGCGTCAGTCACAGTTCCCACCAGTGAGGTATTAGAGGCAAGCTGCCCCATCAAATTGCCCGCCAGCAGCGCCAGCAGCATCAGGAATGACCGTGTGTATATTTTCATGCGAGTACTTTAGAGTACTAGCCATTTTACGCGATTATTTCATTGGTGTTAAGGAGAAATTTTCTTGACTCATAGTCCCGTCCACTATATGGACACTAATCATCACCTTCGGCTGCTCTCCCACCAGCCCCAGATACCTCGCATCCGGCAACACCTGATCCAGCTTTCCAATCCCGGTATTTACTTCCCAAAGCTTCTTCCCCTCCATATCCACACGCGTCACCACCAGCGTCCCGTCCTGCCCCAGACGCGATTGATGCATCACGAGATAACCCGCTGGCCCCTCAAGCCGCAACGGCTTAGCCGCCTTCTCTTCACGCAACAAACCAGCATCGAGATACTCCACCTCACCCACTCGTTTTCCTTCTCGAGCCTGTACTCTCCACAGTGCACTTGTCTTGCCGTTCAGGATCGCCCGCCCTGTTGGTACGCCAGACTCCTTTAGATTTCCAGCTTCTTCACGGGTCATCAATCCAAACCACTCGCCTTCCCCGGGCTTCTCTCCCCTCCAGAAGTAAACTCCGGGCCCGATCCCAAACATCGTCATTTTCTCGTTGTACTCCGCCCATTGCTTCATCGATTCTTCATGGCTTTTTGCCTTGGCCCATTTCTCATCTTCATAAGGCGTTCCCGTTAGCGTCACCGGGTCCAGCTCAAACTGCCGCGCGTCGGCCACCTTCAGCCGCAACTTCGGCACAGCCCCTCCCACGCTGTAAAACTTAGCCTCATCCACCCAGAACTGCGCCAGACTCGGATTGGCCCGCGACAACTCCTCAAAACCTACCCGCTGCTTCGTCTTCAGGTCCAGCCCAACCAGCGTATGTGCATAAGCCCAAACCCGCCGTCCGTCCCATCCCAGTAGCTTCGCGTCATTGCGTAGCTTCATCTCATCCCCATATTCGACCAGCGTCACTACATCCACCCGCCCTACATCCGTCACATCATGCAACACCAGATCTACTCCGTATCTGGATCGCGTGTTTCTCGATCCAAAAAAAGTAGGCGGTCGCAAAACCACCACGAGCGACGCAAACCGGTCGCCCACCCGAATCGTATCTCCCGCAAACCGAATATCCGCCCGCCTGGGCCCCTTGGGAACCAGCATCCAGGCCACTGCAATTACCCCCAGGAACACCACCGCCAGGATCGAAAGATAGACCGTCTTCCGGTTCACGACAAACTCCACGG
Source organism: Bryobacter sp. (assembly GCA_022843625.1). Lineage (GTDB taxonomy): Bacteria > Acidobacteriota > Terriglobia > Bryobacterales > Bryobacteraceae > Bryobacter. The sequence goes on from JALHNH010000026.1 coordinate 77,109, forward strand.
CTTCCGCATCGGTCGCATCAACATCTGGTTCGCAGCCTCATCGCCGATACACCGCTCCTTCACCGGGTCCCACTTCAAATCCCGCCCCAGCCGCAAACTGATATTCCCCAAATGCGCCACCGTAATCGACCGATGCGCCTGCTCGATCGGCGCCACAGTCTCCTGCCGCGACTTCACACAATCAATGAAATTCCGCATATGATTCGCGCTCCGGTACAAACGCACATCCTTCTCGCCAGCCTCAAAATCGAGCAATGACATCGGGCTCGCTTCAATCGCTCCCCGGTTCACCCATACCCAACCCTCGCTCCCCTGAAACGTCACCCCACCTCTCACCCGGCTCGAATAAATCATCTTCACTCCATTGGCATACAAAGCCTCAAAATGAAAGTCCGTCGCCGTATTCCAAAGCTTCTCTTTGGCCCACGTGGCCTGCCCGTTCTGAATCGCCACCGGCCCGCTCAACTCCATCCCCATCCCCCAATGAGCGATGTCCGGATGATGGCCGCCCCAGTCCGTAATCTGCCCGCCTGAGTAATCGAGGATCCAGCGAAAGTTCACATGGCATCTACCAGGCGCGTAAGGCGCATCGGGTGCCGGCCCAAGCCACATGTCGTAATTGAAACCCTCAGGCACCGGCTCTTCATCCTGCCGGTCCTGCGTCCGCCCAAAGTCTGGCGTCCCACCCGGCAACCCGCACAACACCGTATGCAACTTCCCAATCCGCCCATTGCGCACAATCTCACAAGCCTTGCGAAACCGCACATCCGACTTCTGCTGGCTCCCACACTGAAACACCCGCTTGCTCTCCCTCACCGCATCCGACATCGCCCGCCCCTCGCCAATCGTCAGCGCCAGCGGCTTCTCCCCGTAGATATCCTTCCCGGCCCGCGCCGCCTGAATCACCGGAATCGAATGCCAATGATCCGGCAACGCAATCAAAACCGTATCGATATCCTTGCGAGCCAGCACCTGCCGGAAGTCCTCATAGGCCGCGCAACCCTTCCAAGTTCCGCTCTTCTTCTCGCGCGCATAATTCCATTCGATAAACTGCCGCGCCGGCTCACGCCCCGCAACCCCACCATCCCAATAGCCGGGCGACTCCTTGTTCACATCGCACACCGCGACCACCTGCACCCGCTCATCACGCAGGAAACCTTTGAGGTCATTCAACCCCTGATTCCCCGCCCCAATCAAACCCATCGTCACTCGTTCACTAGGGGCAACAGGCGCGGCCATAGCTGCCGCACCACTCATCAAAAATGCGCGTCGATCCATGCCAAGGATCTTAACTCAGAACCCGTACAATCGAGCCGGATTCTCCACCAGCATTCGCCTGTCCCCGCCCCACTTGGCAAACTGGTTCAGCCAGATCCCATCATCGACATCTTCAAACGGTGCCACATCGGTCGCCTTCCGCCCCGCAACACTCCGGTTATCTGGATGCGGCCAGTCCGTCCCCCACAACACCCTCTCGGCATTAGCCGCAATCAACTCGCGAACCATCAGGCCGGTGGCCTCCAGCTTCCCGCTAGGCATGAACCGGTTGGTCACCTTAACATAAGCCTTCCCCGCCCTCACCATCCGCAACAGTGCGGCAAAGCCCTCCTGCCCCACACCCAAATCCGGCTTGGCACCGGCCACATGATCGATCACAACAGGCACCGGCGCACGCATCACCAGATCTTCCACCCCAGCCACTTCAGTCAATCCCGAATACACCTGCACATGCCAACCCAGCCCCGACACGCGATCGAGAGCCTTCTCAAGCAAAGGCCGCAACCCGCGCGGTGAATTCACCCGAATCCCGCAAACCCCCAGGGCTCCCATACTCTTCAGTTCCGCATCGGGAGTCCGCTCATCAATCACAGCGATCCCACGAGAAGTCCCCCGCCGCGCCTTTAGTCCATAGAGCGTCGAAGCATTATCAGTCCCATAAACACTGGGCGTAACGATCACCACGCGGTCTACCTGTAAGGTCCGGTGCAAAGCAGCCATCTCCCGCGGCAAAGCACTGGGCGGCGTATAGCTCCGCCCCGCCCACATCGGAAAATTCTTCACATCCCCAAACACATGCGTATGGCAATCACAAGCCCCCTTGGGCACAGCAAAGTCCACCATCGTCCGCGGCTGCGAAGCTTTCCCAAAACTCCCCCGCCTCCCCAGCAACAACCCAGCACTCAACACAGCAATACGGCGGCTCACCATTACATCTCCTCCTTGTTTAAAAACAAATTTAACGATAATTAGATATCATTAATTTAGATGTTCAAAGTTTTGCTACTACTCTGCGGCACAATCACAGTCTATGCCCAGTCCACTTCAACCTTGACCGGCACCCTCACCACCCCTCAAAACAAACCGCTGCCCAACGCAACGATTCTTCTCAAGAACCCCATCCAGGGCCGCTCCTGGCAAACGCAGTCAGACAGCAAAGGCCGCTATCTCATCCCCGGCCTTCTTCCAGGCACCTACTCGGCCGAAGCCTCTGCCCAAGGCTTCACAACAGAATCCGTTACCGGCATTGAACTACTAGTCGCAGGCAACACTACCGTCAATTTCCTTCTCTCCGAAGCCAGCGCAACATTCAAAGCAACCGCGCAAGCCTTGCCACCAGCCACCGACCGTGAGCTCCCCAGCGTCGGCCTTGTCATCGGTCGAGACTTCGTTGAGAATCTCCCCCTCAACGGCCGCTCTTTTCAATCGCTAATCGAACTCACCCCAGGCGTGGTCATCACCAATTCCACCACCGTCTCTGCAGGCCAGTTCTCAGTCAATGGCCAACGTACAAACTCCAACTACTTTATGGTGGATGGCGTCGGTGGCAACGTCGGCGCTTCTGCTGTCGCCACATTCAGTCAACAAGCTGCAGGCACACTCCCCGGCCTCACGGTCCTTGGCGGCACCAACAGCCTGGTAACCCTCGACGCTCTACAGGAATTCCGCATCCAAACCTCCACCTTCGCTCCCGAATTCGGCCGCACTCCAGGCGCCCAGGTTTCGCTCGCCACCCGCTCCGGCACAAATCAATTTCATGGGTCAGTGTTTTATGAATTGAGAAACGAAAAGTTCGACGCCAACGATTGGTTTGCCAACGCCGCCGGCTCCCGGCGCGCCCCCTTCCGGCTCAACCAGTTCGGCGGCACGCTTTCCGGTCCACTCAGCATTCCAAAAATCTATTCAGGCAAAAACCGTACCTTTTTCTTTGCTGCTTACGAAGGCCTCCGTCTCCGCCAACCCCGCTTCCAAACCGTTCAGGTTCCCACAGAGTCCGCTCGCCGCCGTGCAACAGGCGCAATCCAATCCCTCCTCAATGCCTTCCCCCTCCCCAACGCTCCGTCTCCCTTCACCAACCCCGATGAAGGCCTCTTCCGCGCCGCATTCTCAGACCCCGCCACAACCAATATCGCTTCTCTTCGTCTGGATCATAACCTCACCTCAAAGGCTCTCCTCTTCGGCCGTCTTAGCGTCTCCCCCACAGAACGGACAGAGCGTGTCTTCGCCAACCAGATCACCACCACAAGGTCCAACCTCTACACCTACACCGCAGGTCTCAACCTCACCATCACCCCTCGGCTCATTCACGAATTCCGCTTCAACTACAGCGATTCCGATGCCGGCTTCAATTGGGACGCAGGCGAATTCGCCGGTGCCATCAAGCCACAAGACTCCCTCCTATTCCCCGCCTATACAGACCGCAACAGAGCCAGTGCAGGCTTCTTTCTCGGCGTTTTTCTTCCCGGCATCTCGCCGCCAAATCTCACTCAGGGCCGCTCCATCGGCAACCGTCAAAAGCAATTGAATTTCACTGGCAACCTCAGCTATACAGTCTCCTCTCACCAGTTCAAATTCGGCTTCGATATCCGCCCCATGCTCCCCACTGCCGCCTTCCGCGAATACGGCGTCAGCTACAACTTCGGCTCCATCTCAAACGCCATCAATCTCGGCACAGCCACCGTCAACCTCCAGTCGCTTGCACCGCAAGCCAGTATGGACTTTCCCACTTACTCTTTCTTCGCTCAGGACAACTGGCGTGTCTCACCCAAACTAACAATCAACTACGGCCTCCGTTGGGAACTGATACCTCCGCCATCGGGAAGTTCCGGCCGCCCCATCTTCGGCCCAACCCAGATCACAAATCCTCTCGCTATTTCCATCGCGCCTTCGGGCACAAAACTCTGGCAAACCCGCTGGAACAATTTCGGCCCGCGCATCGGCATCGCCTACCAGGCATGGGGCGGTACAACGATTCGAGGCGGCATCGGCCTCTTCCATGACCTCGGCACGGGCCAAGCCTCACGCGGCTTCAACAGTTGGCCCTACAACACCGTCCGCAACAGCCTCAACTCGCCCTTCCCACCAAGTGCCGCAGCCCTTGAGCCAATCCCCTTCAATGCTCAAGCCCCCTACAGCGCCGATTTCTTCTTCACAGATCCCAACCTCAAACAGCCGCTCACGGTCCACTGGAGCTTTGGCATCGAGAAAGACTTCCGTAAAGTCGGGGCCCTCGATGTGCGCTATGTCGCAAACCGCGGCACCCAACTCCTATTCAATGAACTCCTGAGAAATCGCCCGGCAATTGCCACTGCTCCCGCCAGCGTCGTCGTAAACCCAGCCCTCTTCGGCAACAACAGCAACGTCAACATCTCAAGCAATGCATCCGCTTCGAACTACCAGTCGATGCAGATTCAGTTCCGCCGCCGGGCGGCAAAATCTTTGCAATCGCAAGTCTCCTACACCTGGTCCAAAGCGATTGATAACTTCTCTGACGAAACAACTCAAGCCCTGCCCCTCTCGCTTTATCCTCGCGATCTGGACCGCGGCCCCGCAGATTTCGACGTCCGTCACAATCTTGTCCTCGCGCTCACCTATGAACTCAAAGGCTTCAGTTTCGACTCGATCGCGCGTGCCCGCTCAGCCACACCGGTCAACGTCTTTACCGGCACCGATCCTCTCAACCTAGGCCTGACAACAGCCCTCCGGCCAGACCTCATCACCGGCACACCGCTCTACCTCACAGACCCATCGCGCCCGGGCTCTCGCATCATCAACCGCAACGCATTCCGCGTCCCCACCAATCAATACGGCAACCTCGGCCGCAACGCCCTCCGCGGCCTCGCCGTTTCTCAAATCGATTTCGCCGTCCGCCGCAACATCCTGAGGCGCGAAAATATCCGTGTGGAACTCCGCTCAGACTTCTTCAACATCCTCAACACGCCCAACTTCGCAAACCCCTCTGGCGCTCTCAACAACGCCGCCTTCGGCATCTCGCAAAACATGCTGGGCAGAGGTCTATCCGCAGGAGCAGGAGCCCTCAGCCCCCTCTTTCAAATCGGCGGCCCCCGCTCCATTCAATTCGCTATCAAGGTGATCCTGTGAAACTACTGACACTCGTTTTATTCGCTACTCTCTCCGCCGCACAAACTGTGCCGCGAGAGCGATGCTTCCCCATCGAAGAACTCCCCCAAGCACAACACAAATCCGCTGCAGACCTCTTCCTCAAACTCCTCGATAGCGAAGCGCTCTACACCGTCATCGGTGCAGTTAAGCCCATGTCCGGCGGCTACACCACCTTCAAGCTGCCAGCAGACTCTCTTGAGGCAAACACCATCGACGAAGCACGCCGCTTCCTCGCTGTCTTCCACTGCGGCAACGACCTCTTCGCCACCGTCCACCATTTCGCCCGTCTCTTCCCGGGCAAAGACACCAAAACACTCGAGCGCTACTTCGACGGCGTCGTCTTCAACCGCATTGGCCTCCGACGCACCATACTCGCGCACAAAGACTTCTTTATCCCCCTCGGCCTCAGCGAAAACGCTCACCCCATGGAAGTTCTCATGGCCATCGAATATCTCGAAGGCCCCTCTCGATTCCGCGGTCTCGGTTACCTCTACGGCTACCCCGATTACGCAGTAGACTTCTTCGTCTCCGCATCAAGACAACAAACGTTTACGGGTGTTTTTGTTCCCCGCGATTTTGTCTCAAACCCCACCTTTGCCCGTGCGGACCGGGGCGTAGTCTACGCAATTGAAAAGGGCGCTACCGAGCGTGAAGCCGACAAACAATTCCGGGCCCAGCTTGCCCCGGTTCTTGAAGAATACAAGCGCCGCCGCACGGACTACATCGGCGAAGGCAAACCCGGAATCATTGCCCTCCTCCGCGATTGGTTCTGCCAGTCCGGAACATGCAGCTCTCCAGCGCTCAAAAACGAATAAAGCCTCGCTACTTCACCTGCATCGACTTCAGATAATCCACTACCGCACGTACCCGCACCAGCCCTAAATCCTGGTCCTTCTCCACCCTTCGGAAAACTGGCCCCCAAACCGGCATCTCCCGGCTTCCGTGAGCGGCCTTCATCGAAGCCTCGCCAAGAATCTGGTTCTCCAGATCCGCCACTGGAAACTTACCCGCGCGCCGTTTGGCAATCGTAGTAAGATCCGGCATCGGTGTCTTCAGAGCTTCAACCACCGGCCCCTTACCCTTCAAATCCATCCCGTGACAACTTGCACAGTAAGAAACATACAAGCCCTTACCGTCCAGTGTCGGGTCTAACTTGCGCGGAGACTTTGTCTGCGCCATCCCCGCCACAGCCACACCCAGCAATAACAATAGCTTGACATGCATCATAAGAAGCCTCCGGTTTCATCTTATATCAACGTACTGGCGGCGTCTCGTCATCTTCATCATCTTCATCCTCTAGGTCATCTTCGTCAAATTCATCATCGTCTTCGTCGATCAGACCTTCGGCCGTAAAGATCGCTTCCACTGCCTCCTGCACACGGTCCAGCGCTTCCTCAATCGGCAACGCCTCCGCATCCAGTACCTCCAGTTCGCCATCCCCCCACGGAATCCAGCGAATCATGAAACGCTCATTCGGAAACCCGCGAAACAAGAGCAACCCCGGCACACCAAGCGCACAAGCCGCATGCCCGCCCGCCGAGTCATAACCGATAAACAACTCGCTCGCATTAATCTCGCTCGCAAACTCCTTGAAGCTCCCGTAATAAGGCGTCACGCTGCCGTTATCACCCGGCCGCACCTCGGCAATCGCCCGCCTCACCCGCTCCGCTTCCTCACCACCAGCGCCAGTATCCACCAGCACTCGCAACCCACGATCCACCAGCAACTGCAAGAGCTTCGGCTCAAACGGCCACGGCATCGCCTTCTCGGGATTCTCGCCAACGCCCAAACTCAGCGTCACGTCAAAGCCCTCAAGCCGGTCTTCCACAGCCACAATTGGCACATGCAGCGGCACTTCAAACGTCTGCTCCACCCAGCGCTCGGTCATCTCGCCCAGCGGCATATCCTCATCGCTCCACCAGCTCCGCGTCTCAAAGAAGTAGTAGTTATCTTCTTCACCAAGCGGCAAAAGTCCAAGCTGGCTCAATCGGCTATCCGGATCAACAATCAGCGCACCCTTAACACTCAGAGCTTCCTTCAGTGCTGGATAAACACCCAGGCGCTCCCGCAATGTACCAGTCCGCTTATAAGGCACCTCAACCAGCTCCAGCCCGATTTCCGGCTCGAACATCTCGTAATTCTTGCGCGGCCCGACAAAGTAGATCTTCGCATTCGGAAAGTGCACAAACACCGCTCGCAATATCCGGCTTGTAATCGCAATATCCGCACCAATCGTAATCCGCGAAAGGACAAACACATTCTCGATGCTCTCGGGATTCCCGATAAACTTGCGCGGCTTCCGGATCCGCATAAACCGCTCGATCAAGGTCGACGCATCCATATCCGGAAGCGCCGCCTCGATCACACGAGCAAAAACATGCGTGTACACATTCACCAGGCGAAACTCAAACGCATCGGCCAGCGGCTCCACCAGATCGCGAAACAGCGCGACAGACCCTTCGTTCGAAGCCAGCGCCTCTTCGATTACCTTTGCGACCAGTCCTTCCGGCTCAGGCTCACCCGCCAGCAACAAGCTGGCCAACCGGCTAGCGGAAGTATTTTCCAACGATGATCTCCAGCTTCTCCAGCGTCTCGGCAGGCACCTTGGTCTTGTCAGTAATAATCGCGTTCTTGAGTGAATTCTTGCAGCTGCAATCTCCGGGCGCGGGCATCGCCTCAATCGCCAGTCGAATCACCTTCGATGCATTCTCGGCATTCTTCACCAGCGTCGCAATGATCTGATCCACCGTCACTGCATCATGATGCGGATGCCAGCAGTCATAATCGGTAACCATCGCCACAGTCGCATAACAAATCTCGGCTTCACGCGCGAGCTTGGCTTCCTGCAGGTTTGTCATCCCGATAATGTCCATACCCCAACTGCGATACACATTGGATTCAGCCTTGGTTGAAAACGCCGGCCCTTCCATACAAAGATAAGTACCGCCCTTCTTGCCCACAACACCAGCCCCGGCACAAGCCGTCTCCAACACATCCATCAACTGGTGACAGGTCGGCTCGGCAAAACTCACATGCGCCACAAGCCCTTCCCCAAAGAAGGTCGACACACGTCCCGCAGTGCGGTCAAAGAACTGATCGGGCATCACAAAATGCTCCGGCTCATGTTCCTCCTTCAGGCTCCCCACGGCAGAGAGACTCACAATCCTCTCCACACCCAGCTTCTTGAAGCCCCAGATATTCGCCCTGAAATTCAACTCCGTCGGCGTGATCCGGTGCCCACGTCCGTGACGGGCCAGAAACGCCACCGGCTTGCCAGCAATCGTCCCCACCACATAAGGGTCCGACGGCTTGCCATACGGCGTATCAATCACAACCTCTTCGGTCACTTCAAAACCTGGCATCGAGTAGAGCCCGCTGCCGCCAATAATCCCGGTATCGATCTTCAAAACTTAAGAATGCTCCTCAATTAGTTCTATCAGCACTCCGCCCGTCTATGCTGGATCAACGAACACATATTTGTGTCCCCCCGCTCCAGTCTTCGGCTCGTTCAGCACCCGCATCAAACCGTCAGAGTGAATCCGCCATCGGGAGTCAGCGTGGTCCCCGTAATATAGCTGGCATCCTCCGAGCATAAAAACGCAATGGTGCGCGCGATCTCTTCAGGCTGGCCCGCACGCTTGACGTGGACACTGGGCAACACCGCCTTGTCAAACAAGTCATCCCCAAAAACTCCACGTACCCTATGATGCATTGGCGTGTCTATGATTCCAGGGCAAACCAGATTTACCCGTATTCCTTGCGGTGCCAACTCAGCCGAAGCACTGGTCGTAATACCAATCTGCCCGTGCTTCGACGCGCAATAGGCCGCGCCACCTGCAACACCAAGAAAGGAATTAACCGAGCCCACATTCACAATGGCCCCGCCAAACCCTCCAGCCAGCATTGCCTTGGCTTCATACTTCAGACATAAAAAAGTACCTTTCAGATTAGTGTCAAGCACACGATCCCAGGCTTCCTCCGTCATCTCGGTAACACCTGCAAAGTCCCCTTCAATCCCCGCGTTGTTCACAGCAAAATCGATCCGTCCAAATATCGCAATCGCATGCTCCACCATCGCCTCTACATCCTTTGCCACGGCCACATCGGTCACGATGCTGGTAGCTCTACCACCCCTCGATTCGATTTCGGACACCAGCGAAATCAACTCTTCTTTGCGCCGGGCTGCCAGCACCAGACTCGCTCCCCGCGCGGCAAACACTTCAGCCGTAGCCCGTCCAATTCCACTGCTGGCACCTGTGATCAGCGCTACCTTACCATTCATACTTTGAGACATTTCCCCAGTCTACTATTCGGCATATCCTGAGAAATCATGCCTCAAAAACCTCCATCTGTCGTCGACTTCATCGCCGCCCTCGACCACCCGCAAAAGCCAGCCATCCAACAGATGCGCAAGCTGATCCTGGCCCTAAGCCCAGCCGTTACAGAAGCAATCAAGTGGAACTCCCCCAGCTTCCGCACCACCGAATTCTTCGCAACAACCAACCTCCGCTCCAAAATAGGCATCGGCCTCATCCTCCACCTCGGTGCCAAAGTCCGAGACCTCCCAAAAGATTTCGCGATCGACGACCCCAGCGGCCTCCTCAAGTGGCTGGCCAAAGACCGCGCCTCCATCGACTTCACGGACATCAAGCACCTCAAGGCCAACCAGCCAGCCCTCGAACACATCCTCCGCCAGTGGATCGAATGTATAGACAGCTAACTCTTCAGCAACTGCCGGGCAATCACCATCCGCTGGATCTCACTCGTCCCCTCACCAATCGTCATCAGCTTCACGTCCCGGTAAAACTTCTCCACCGGATAGTCCTTGATAAACCCATACCCGCCATGCACCTGCAGCGCCTCGCCACAAACCTCTACTGCAATCTCACTCGCAAACAGCTTCGCCATCGCACTCTGCCGCGTCACCGTCTTGCCCTCATCCTTCAGCCACGCCGCCTGCAGCGTCAATAGCCGCGCCGCCTCGATCTGCGTCGCCATATCCGCCAACTTATGCTGAATGGCCTGAAACTCGCTGATGAACTTTCCAAACTGCTTCCGCTGCTTCGCATACTTCAGCGAAGCCTCATAAGCACCCTGCGCAATCCCCACGCTTAAAGCAGCAATCGAAATCCTCCCCCCATCCAGAATCCGCAACGAATCCACAAAACCCTCACCCTCCTCCCCTAACAACTGCCCAACCCCAAGCGTACAGTTCTCCAGCACCACCTCACCCGTGGCCGAACTCCGCATCCCCAGCTTGTTCTCTTTCTTCCCCAACCGGTACCCCGGTGTCCCCCGCTCAATCACAAACGCCGAAATCCCATGCGAACGAGAAGCCTGATCCGTCAGCGCCATCGCCACACACACATCCGCGTAATGCGCATTCGTAGTAAACGTCTTCGCCCCGTTCAGCACCCAGCCAGCCTCGGTACGAGCCGCAAGAGTGCGGGTCCCACCCGCGTCAGACCCCGCCTCAGGCTCAGTCAAACTCCAGCACCCGATCCACTCCCCCGTCACCAGCTTCGGCAAATAGCGCCGCTTCTGTTCCTCGCTCCCGGCCACATACAAGTGGTTGGTACAAAGCGAATTATGAGCAGCTACAATCAGGGCAAAACTCGGGTCCACCCGGGCCAGCTCCTCGATCACAATCGAGTACTCGATGTACCCCATCCCCGCTCCACCATACTCTTCCGGAAAGATCACCCCCAGCAACCCCAGCCGGGCAGCCTTCTTCACAGCATCCAGTGGAAACTCCTGCGCTTCATCCCAGACCAGGACGTGTGGTGCGAGTTCCACGGTTGCAAACTCACGAACCATCTTGCGCAGCTCATTCTGCTCTTCGGTAAAGGCAAATTGCATGGCTGTCTCCACAATACAAAATTCATGCCATCCACACCCTGATAAAATTCTAGCTTCAACATGAGAGTCGAATCCCCCGCCTCAGCCGCGCAAGTCGTCGAGCTGCTCCGGGATAGCCAATCCGCCAAACACCGCATTGAAATCTGCGGCAACAGAACCAAACACCGTATGGGCGGCCCCGTAATCGATGCCGATCTGCGTCTCGAAACAAAAGCCCTCAATCGTGTTTTAGCCTACGATCACCGCGACCTCACCATCAGTGTCGAAGCCGGCATCAAGTACTCAGACCTCTCCAGGATCCTGGCCGAAAAAAAACAATTCCTCCCCATCGATCCGCCCTTCAGCGAAGAGTCGACCATCGGCGGCATCCTCGCCACCCACTCCTCCGGCTACCGCCGCCGCCTCTTCGGCACCGTCCGCGATCTCGTCATCGGCATGAACTTCGCGACACTCCAGGGCCGCACCGTCCAATCCGGCGGCATGGTCGTAAAGAACGTCGCCGGCCTCGACTTCGCTAAGCTCCTCACCGGCTCCTTCGGCACCCTGGCCTGCATCACCCATGTCAATTTCAAACTCGCCCCTGCCCCAACCGGCGCCAAAACATTCCTCTATCAAAATGCTTCGGCCTTTGAAGTCTTCAATCGCCGCGACTCGATCCTCAAAAGCGTCCTCCAACCTTCCGGCATCGATGTCCTCAATCCCACTGCCGCCGCCCAACTTGGCCTCGCGCCCCAGTGGTCTCTACTGATCGAAGCCCTGGGCAGCGAACGTGTCCTCGCCCGCTACCAGATCGAACTCCCCGAATTCGACGTCATCGACAACAAAATCTGGTCTCAGGTCCGCGACTTCACCCCCACCTGGCTCAACCGGCACACCGAAGGCCACGTTCTCCGCATCTCCAGCCAACTCATGGAGATGGAATCCACCCTCACCAAACTTCCCGCAGAATACGCCACAATCGCGCGCGCTGGCAACGGCACCATCTACGCCCACACACCCTCGGCAGCAACCCTGCCCGCCAACGCCAAAGGCGTCATCGAATACTCACCCGTCCAGCGTCCATCGAGCGAACAGCTCTGGCCAGCCCCGGGCAACGACTTCTTCCTCATGCAAAAGATCAAGCATTATTTCGATCCAGACACACTACTCAACCCGGGGAGGCTTTATGGCCGAATCTAACACTGCCCTGCGAGTCCTCGAAGGCCGCCACCCAGACGCCCCTCAGCAAAAAGATCTCGACAAGTGTGTCCACTGCGGCCTCTGCCTCAACGCTTGCCCCACCTATCGCGAACTCGGCATTGAAATGGATTCCCCCCGCGGCCGCATCTACCAGATGGTGCAAGTCGCCAGTGGTGCCGCTCCGATGGACGAGAGCTATCTCGAACACATGGGCCTTTGCCTTGGCTGCCGCGCCTGCGAAACCGCCTGCCCCTCCGGCGTCGAATACGGCAAACTCATCGAAGCCGCCCGCACTGAAATCCAGTCCAAAGTCAAAAAGCCCTTCCCCTGGCAACAGGTCGAGGACTTCGCCTACGGCACACTCGTCCAGACACCCTGGATGCTGCGCCTCGTGGCCCTCAACATGTGGCTCTACCAGAAATCCGGCCTCGAAAGCCTTGTTCGTTCTACCGGCATCCTCAAGCTCATGGGTCCCTTCGGCAAGATCGAGCACCTTACCCCCGAGGCACAACTCCCCACTTTCTTCTCCCAGTACGGCAAAGTCTTTTTCGCCGAAGGCGAGCGTAAGCACCGTGTCGCTCTGCTCGGCGGCTGCATTGGCAACATCTTCTTCGCACGCCTCCACGAGGCAACCGTCCGCGTGCTTCAAAAAAATGGATGTGAAGTCGTTGTCCCGGCCACTCAAGGCTGCTGCGGCGCTCTTCATGCGCACGCCGGCCGTCGCGAAGAAGCACGCGCTCTCGCACGCAATAATATCGATGCCCTTCTGCAAACCAACTATGACGCCATCATCTCCAACATCGGCGGCTGCGGTGCGACCCTCAAGGAGTACCACGAGATCCTCGAACATGACCATGCCTATCATGACAAAGCCAAACGCTTCGTCGGCAAGCTCAAGGACGTCAACGAATTCCTAGCCTCAATCGACCTCAACATGAACATGGGCAAGGTCGACAGGCGAGTAACCTACCAGGATTCCTGCCACCTCTGCCACGGCCAGAAGGTCAAAATCGGTCCGCGCAAACTCCTCAAACTCATCCCAGGTCTTGAATTTGTCGAGATGCCGGCCAGCGACGTCTGCTGCGGCTCTGCCGGTGTATACAACATCATCGAAAACGAGATGGCCGAGCAGATTCTCTCATCCAAAATGCGCAACGTGAACTCGGTCGCCCCGGAGCAGATCGCCAGTTCCAACCCCGGTTGCATGATCCAGCTCGCTGCCGGATCGAGGCTCCACGGCCAGGGCAAGCTTAAAGACAATCCCCAACCTGTCAAGCACATCGTCGAACTCCTCGATGAGGCCTACCGCAACGCTCGCTAAAGCCCGCTCTGTGCGTCCACCACAGCCACAAGCCCCCAAAGCAGGGCCCTATCGTCAGCCGCACGATTTCCGCTCATTTGCGGCGGCTCCCCAAAGCTACGGTGCACCACCATCGCACCCTCGCTTGCCGCAAATCTGATGGCCCGCACCAATCGCTCCCGATAAGACCGTGGTGCGCCGTCGAGTATGTTTGAGATCGTGAAGCCGTCAAACGAGCCTGCCTCGCATCCTTCCAGATAAGACGCCGCATCATCCTCAACCAGTTCTATCTCTCCTTTGGCCCGCACAGGTGCGCCAGATCCTTTACCCAAGAACAATGATTGCAAGTAGGGATTTTCCAGGTTCGAATGACGCCCAAATCCCCGCTCCAGCCTCCCCCTCAGCACCGGGCCAAACCCTTCAGGCAGAGAACCCAGCAACTCCGGCGAATACACCAGCCGCAATACCGCTCGCGACATCATCAGATCGAAGCAGGTCCGGAATCGCCAGGTGTCCAGATTCGCCCTCCAGTACCCCAGTTGCTCTTCCTCTTTCGACAGCCCCAAAAACTCTTTCACCTTTCCCTCACTCCATCCAATCAACGGCATTCCCATTCTCGCCACAGACATCCCCCGCTCCGCATCCCCGGTCTCGATCCCCCCGCCATCAATCCTGCGCCTGGCATAAGCCAGTTGTACCGGATTGATATCGCATGCCACCACTTTGTGATTGCCAGACAAGGCCAGTGCAGTGCAGCCCGCCGAGGCGATCGCGAAAATCCTGCTCCGGCCGGCAAACGCTTCCTGTTCTATACGTACATCCTCATACATCTGCCCAAACAATAGTCGCTGTCCACCCGCGCTCGATTGGAATCGTCCCTGCCGCCAGGGCGTCTCCGGCTTCACGGCCGCCCCACTGCCACCGCACCGGTCATCCAGGCCAGGACGAGAAACGCCGCATTCTTAACCACCATTCCTCCAGGATCGTGAATCAGATGCCTGGACCACATCAGCCCGTTCGCATTCAATGTGACTAAGAGTGCAGTCTGCGTCACCGCGCACCAGCCAGGATATTGCCCACTCAAAACCCACAACCCAATTGCTACCTCCACCACCCCCAACACTTTCAAAAAATACAAACCGATCAGCGGCCCCAGCAGGGGTACCGCTCGCACCACCTCCACCTGCCTCTCCGCCCCACCCAGCAGTTTGCTCCACAACCCTTCGTACAGCCACACCGCAGCTACTGCCCATTGCATCAGCCCTAGCGGAACTACTCCAATTACTAAGTCGCTCATGATTTACCTCGTAACGAATCCTTCATTCCACTCAAAACATGAAGATGAAATCGATGTGCCAGAAATTCCTCAACCGGACGCCAAAACCATCTGGGATGCAGTTTTGCCTCGTAACGGGTCAGTAACGTGATCCGGCTGCCACTTCCATCTGGCACAATGTGGTACGAGCCACCAACAGCAATCATGCAGTCTTCCACTCCCAGCTTCTGGTTCAACACAACAAAGGTCAATTCCGATGGGGCGCTCACTGTTACAATTTGCTTTACCAATCCCCCATTGACGTAGGTACACGGCACCTGTTCTCCCGGTTTTGTCTTGTCCCCGGAGGTTCCGATCGGCTGCGGCAGCAACCATCGCAATAACCACGAGGCCTTTACAGGAATCTCTTCGTAGGTCATCAGGCAGCCCCAAGCCTCGATAGGACTGCCTTCTATAATCGCTTCCGTGGACACAACTTCTTCCACTGCCTCTCCACCAAACAACCTTGCCGCCAACCGGTAATGCCATCTGGGTGATGATTCCGCACCCGGGCTTGAAACTTTCTTGTGCGCATTTGCAACCAAGGTCGGGTTGGAGTCTTTCATGACTAATGCTCCTGGGAAGTTTGCATTTAAAACTTCCTACCTTAATTTTAATCCTCTCCCGGGCTTTCGATCATATATTTTCACTGTCTTCGACTAAGTGGATTCTGTCTTGGTCTGCTCAACTGTAACCATTGGCTTTCTCACATCAATGCATCGCTTTTTCTTCCCCAAACTCCGGTTCCACCACATCAACACACCTGTGACAAACAACACCACCGGCGTCACCCCCAACACAACCCAAAGCACCCGCGAAACATCCCCCGCAAAGGTCCCAAAGTGCAGCCCGTAAATATCCCGCTGCAACCGTGCCGCCAACGGCACATCCTGGTGATAAGTCACCCGCACCACCTCAGCCGTCTGCGGATTCACATAAGCTACATGGTCCCCCTGCGTCCGCCAGTCTCCAGCCAGGATGTGATGCAACGAATGCACCTCCGTCGGCTTTGCCGCCAATCGAAACAACGTCGGCGTCCCACCAGGCACAGCCTGTACCGCCGCCTCCAGCACAAGATCCAGACTCACCCATTCCGCAACCGCCGCCACCCGGGGCGTAGCAATCTTTGCTGGCGTCCCAGTCACCTTCTCAAGAAAATCCTCATAAGCCTTAGGAAACGAATAATAAGACCCCGTCACCGCCACCAACACCAGCAACAAACTCGACACCAGCCCACCCAACTTATGCAGATCATAATTCTGCCGCTTCCACCGTGCCCGCGTCTCATACACAAACCCGTTCCGCCAATACCTCTTCCCCGGCCACCAAACCACAATCCCGCTCAAGCTCACCAGCGCGAGCGAAAACCCGCCCCACCCATTCAGCAACTCCCCCAAATCCCCCATCAACAAATTCACATGCAGGTCGTAAACCCACTGTAGGAACTTCCCACGATACCGGTCCTCCCCCAAAATCACACCCCGGTAAGGATCCACATAAACCTGAATCCGCCCCTCGGTTTTGCTCTGCATCCGGAAAGACCAGCTATCCCCCTCGCCCCAATACAAATACACATTCTGCAAGCTAGCCTTCGGATAAGCCGCCCGAACAGAATCCACCATCCCCTGAAAAGACACGCGTGCCGCCAGCGGCTCCACCTTCACAAGCTGCGGAATCATCATCCGCTCCATCTCTTTCTTGTAAACGATCACGCTCCCCGTCACACAAACGAGCATGAAGTACAGCCCCAGCCCCACCCCCAGCCACAAATGCACCTGAAACAGCGCCTTCCGCCACCAAACCTTCCGCGGCTCATCGATAAAACTCATTCCTCGATTTTAGGCGACTAACTCACTCCCCGCCAAATCACCCACAACGAATACATACCAAGCACTAGAAACATCAAGGGCACCACGCGGAACGGCCCAAACTCCGACATGAAGCTTCCAAATCCGGCGACAAACATCATCATCAGCATCAGCCCGCTCCCCACAATCTTGGCCCACAGAGCATTCCCGGCCAGGCCACGCCCGGTCAGGTAAAGCATCCCGGCAAAAACCAAACAAGAAAACGAAGCAACAGCCAGGCCACGGATAATGCCTTCAACCAATCCCCCAAACACCGTCAGTACCTTCCCAGCAAAGCCCGCCAGTTGCACAACCACATTCACCAAAGAATCCGAAGCCTTGGCATCGACAGAGGTATTCACAACCGGCTTCTGCATCCACAACAACAGCGCACACCCACCGAAATACAAAGTACCCACCATCGATGGCACCCCGACAACCAGGGCAGTCCAGCTAAAGAGCCTCGCTACAAACAATCCGTGAGCTTCCATACCAGAACCATGCGAGAAACCCCACCGCTTCCGATCACAAAAACTAAAAGAACCGCTCCTGCCGCCTCAAAGTCCCAAACGATCCCAGATTCGCAATCGAGAACGCCACCCGGAACTGATTCTCGTTCCGCGTGCCGAAGCTAAACCGGCGATACTGCACCGATAGCCCGCAACAATCGGTGTTGTAAGTCACCTGAGTATTGGCAAACTGCAACACCCCAACCCGGTAATCGTAAATCGCATTAAACGCGGCATTCCAGCCCCGCCGGTTATCCGCGCCCCAACCCAGCAATCCACGGAACTGGTTGTTCTGTGGCGACAGCG
The DNA here is from genome assembly GCA_022843625.1 of Bryobacter sp. Classification (GTDB taxonomy): domain Bacteria; phylum Acidobacteriota; class Terriglobia; order Bryobacterales; family Bryobacteraceae; genus Bryobacter. The sequence goes on from JALHNH010000026.1 coordinate 94,824, forward strand.
CTCTCGACGAATCCACCTGCGTATGGCCCGCCGACATGAACCACTGATCTACACGCCCATCCAGCGTGAACGAACTGTTCGTTACGTTCCCGCGTAACGGGTCGTAATCCAGTCGCCACTCCACTCCTGTCCCAGGCAGAGGCTGCATTCGCACCGAACTGGCAACAGGCGAGTAACTCCTTCGCCCGTCCAAAAACGAGTAGCCGGCAAAATCAACCGTAGACTGGTTCACGTTCCGTTGCCCCTCAACTACACTCCCGCCAAAGGTCGGGTCAAAATACCGGCGCTGCCACACCTGCCACGACAACAGTTCCTGCGTTGTCCCACCGCGCTTCAGATACAAACGGTTGGTCAAACTGATTTCCAGCTCCTTCGTATTCGTCATCAACTCGGTATCGTCAAAGCGAATGATCCGCGAAAAGTCGTTGATCCCGTCCACATAACGAAACGATGCCCGTGGCTCGATCACATGCTTCATCTTCCCGCCTCCCAGCCACTTTGGAGACTTCTCAAACACCCGCGAAAATGATGGCATCACCAGCTCGACATTCAGGTCCCGTGCACTCCGGCGAAGATTCTCTCCAGATACCCGGCCATCCAGTTTCGAGCTACCCCAATACGATTCCCTCAATCCAAAACTCGGCACCAGACTAAATCCCGCATACCGGAACGCCGTCGAAATGCGAGGGGCAAAATCCGCCCGCTCCACGTACTGCCTTGTCTGAAACAACGGTTGGTTTCTTCTCACTAGGCCAGCCGTTGACTCCATCGAGACCCACACCGGAAGCTTCTTCCAGATCTGCGTATCCCGCCTCGTATACTCCAGTTGCGGCAGCTTCCTCACCGTGATCGAATCGCCAGGTTCGGTTGTCTGAAAATTCTGGCTCCGGGCAAATACCACCTGAACATTGTTCCCGCGCCACTGCTTCTCGACAAACCCCACCGAGTTTACTTCCGAAAAAATTGCCTCGTTGAAGCTCTGCGTAAATGCCTGCCGAAAGATAAAAGCAGACAGATAGTTCATGGTTCCTTGTGCCCGCCACCCCTTGCCAAGCTCCGACTTCCCATCAAACCGCAAGCTGTAACCGCCCTGTTTGATCCGGCGGCCATCCGTCAACAACAATCCCTTATCGTCCACTCCAAACAGCGTGAAGTCAAAATCCGATCCCGTCCGCGGCTTCCCGCGAAACTCCACGTTGTGCGCCAGCCCCCGAGCAGTGAAGTATTGCGGCCGGTACGTCAAATCATAAGATCGATTGATCGCCCAGTAATAGCCAATCCCGATCATCTGCCCAAACCGTGAAGAGTTTCCCAAACTCGGCGTCAGAAACCCGCTCCGCCGCGGCTGCTTCTCAAGAGACTTATAAAAGTACGGAAAGTAAAACAGCGGCACCCCTCTCACCCGGAACATTGCCCGCTGCGTAATCGCCCGCTGGTTTGGCACGATGTCAAATTTCGGCGCCCGCAGCGTCCACCACGGCCGCGGATAAGTACAACTCGTAATCGTTCCCTGGTACAACACATACTTGTTCTGCAACCGCTCCGCCCACTCCCCCTGAAACTGAAATGGATTCGAAGAAGTCAAAATCCCCGGCCGCGCATCAATCCGCGCAGCAAAAGTCCCTCGAATTTCATAAAACTTCCCTGTTGAATCCTTCGTGTTGTAATCTGCCTTCGCGCAAAAGATTTCCTCCCCCTCTTCGTAGTTCTTATAGTGCACATGCCCCCGTGCATGCGCTTCCCCTGTCTCAAGGTTGTAGTCAATCTCGTCGGCTTCCAGCGTCGACTCGTAAATATCTACCACCGCCCCCACCCGCAACTTAACCCAATCCCCTTCCACCGTCTGAGAACCCATTGCCTTCACGTTCACCTTGTCCCGGGGCGGCGCACCCGGTCGCACAAAAGGAAGCTTAACGTTCGGATTCGCCGCAGGACCACTCACAGCCGCATTCGGCGGCATTGGTCCACCCACAACAGGAGGCCTATACTGCGCCACTAATGGAATACAAACAAACAGCGAAACCCAATGAAATGAAGAAATTAAGTGACAAATCGCTTGAACCGTGTTAAGCAAATAAGAGTAGTTCTTTGGGGATATACGTGTGCGGCTCAAGGCTCAGGTTAACAAGCCGGGCCAGAGCGGCACAAGCAACGCTACTCTAAAGATCTGGAATCGACTCTCCAAGGAAAGGGTGTAGCTTTGGCAATTAAGTGTGGCTATTGCAGCAGCGAGAAC
>JALHNH010000027.1 GCA_022843625.1 Bryobacter sp.
ATTCCTATGCGTATCTTCCCGGCTGTGCACTACACGATGGGCGGCCTGTGGGTAGATTACAACCTACAATCGACGATTCCGGGTCTTTTTGTGTTGGGTGAGGCAAACTTCTCCGACCACGGGGCCAATCGGCTGGGTGCAAGTGCACTGATGCAGGGTCTGGCCGACGGTTACTTTGTCGCTCCTTACACGATTACGAACTACCTGGCCGAAACCAAGCTGGACAAAGTGGCGAGCGATCACATGGAAGCTAAGGGCGCGCTGGCCAACGCAGAGGGCATCACCAACCGCCTGCTCAATTCCAAGGGCAAGAAGACCGTTACTCAATTTCACCGCGAACTGGGCAAGACGATCTGGGATTATTGCGGCATGGCCCGCAATGAAGCCGGGCTCAAAAAGGCCATCGGCAAGGTGCAGGAAATCAAGGAAGAGTTCTGGAAGAACGTCACGGTACCGGGTTCTGGCGGAGACCTCAACCAGCAACTTGAGAATGCCGGACGCGTAGCGGACTTCATCGAACTGGGTGAGTTGATGTGCATCGATGCACTGGACCGCAAGGAGAGTTGTGGCGGCCACTTCCGTGAGGAATACCAGACTCCGGAAGGTGAAGCCCAACGTGACGACGAGAATTACGCTTATGTCGCAGCCTGGGAATACAAGGGCGAAGGCGTGGCGCCGGCGCTGAACAAGGAGCCGTTGACCTTTGAATACGTCAAGCCGGCCCAGCGCAGCTATAAGTAAAGAAAGAGCCCCATAACCATGAAGCTAACTCTCAATGTATGGCGTCAAACCGGACCCAACGCCCCCGGCAAGATGGTGCGCTACGATCTGCCCAACGTCAATGAAGACATGTCGTTTCTGGAAATGCTCGATGTTCTGAACGAGACGATCATTGTCAAAGGGGAAGAACCGATCACGTTTGAACACGATTGCCGCGAGGGCATTTGTGGTTCCTGCGGATTCATGATCAACGGTAAGGCTCATGGCGGGTTCCCCAAGACTACGGTTTGCCAGTTGCATATGCGCCATTACAAGGATGGCGACGAGCTGTTTCTGGAGCCGTGGCGAGCCACCGCTTTTCCAGTCGTCAAGGATTTGATGGTGGACCGTGCGTCTTTTGATCGCATCATCCAGGCGGGTGGATTCATCTCTGTGAATACGGGCGCAGCAGTGGATGGTAACGCTGTGCCAATTGCGAAGATTTATGCCGATCGTGCGATGGACGCGGCTGCGTGCATCGGTTGCGGCGCTTGCGTGGCTAGTTGCCCAAATGCTTCGGCCAGCCTCTTTACCGGTGCAAAGATCGCTCACTTGAATCTGCTGCCACAGGGTCAGCCCGAGAAGCTGGACCGTGCGCTCAAGATGGTAACTGTGATGAACGAAGAAATGTTTGGTTCCTGTACCAATATGCAGGAATGCGAAGCCACTTGCCCCAAGGGCATCTCGATTGAAAACATCGCAATCATGAACCGGCACTATGTCGAAGCAAGCTTTGCGCAGCGTCCTGCAATGAGTGAAGCCGGCGCAGGGTAATTCAACATGAGCCTGCTCGATCACATCTCGCAGAATCTCTACACGGCGGTACTCTCAGACTCTCTCGACAGTCTGGGCTACCGCCGTCAGGTTATGCGCGAATACATTCGCCCGGTCCACTCGAAGTATCAGGTGGTTGCCGGGTACGCGCATACGATTGCCTTCGTCGATAGTGACGAGGTTCTGCCGAATCCCTTTGACGCCGAGATTGAGGCGGTGGACGCGATACTGCCTGATAGTATCGTCGTGATTGCTACCGGCAACTCGATTCAGAATGCACCCTGGGGGGAATTGCTCTCCACTGCGTCTGTCGCTCGCGGTGCGCGGGGTGCGGTGATGGACGGCTTTGTGCGTGACGTCAAGCTGATTGAAGAACTGGGTTTCCCGGTCTTCGCCACGGGCATGAAGCCGCTGGATTCCAACGGCCGCGGATTGCTTACCTCGTATAACAAGCCGATTGTATGCGGCGAGGTGGAAGTGAATCCTGGTGACCTAATTGTTGCCGATTTTGATGGCATCATCGTGATCCCGACGGCGCTGATCGAGGCGACGATCGAGCGGGCGAATGCAAAGGTAACGGGTGAGAACAACTCCCGTGCTGAACTGCAAAAAGGCGCTTATCTCCGCGACGTGTACAAGAAGTACGGCGTCCTTTAAGAAATCCCGCCAATCTGCCGATAGCTGTGCAAGATGTGGCTTCTTTTGCTATCACTGCTCGCTCAAGATGCGACTACCTCGTCGCCCGATCTCACTCTCCACTACCCAAGCGGACAAGTTTCTTCAACCGTTGCTCGCGAAATGCTGGATGCCCTCGATGAGGAATATGCACGCATACGGCATGAGCTTGGCTGCGTGATTGGATCGAAGGTAACGGCCGTCGTGATTCCGCTCGATGCCTGGCAGGCTGCGGGGCATTCGCCCTGGGCTGGAGGTCTCTTTGACGGCCGCATTCAGGTACCACTGGTTTACGAGCGGAGCCGGGTGGGCCCGCAAATGCGGAAGGTTTTCGCCCATGAAATGGTTCACGCCTGCATTGCACGCTTTGGTAGATTCCCGACCTGGATTCACGAAGGGCTGGCGCAGAGACTGAGCGGGGATCAGCTTACGGAAGACTACCGCCGGCAGCTTCGACAAGCGTTGTCTTCGGGGAAGCTGCCGGGGCTAGAGCGCCTTGCGGGCTCTTGGATGGGGTTGAGTTCCGAACAGGCTGGAACGGCTTATGCCTATTCGCTGTGGGCCGCTGAGGTATGGCTGGAGAGCGATGGGAGCGAATCGATCCGGCAGCTGCTGCGCTATCCGGACCGTATCCCACAATTGACCGAAAAGCTGAACCGGTCGCTCAGTCGCTGATGGTCATCGTCGGCCCGGCGACCTGGCTCACTTCTGCGCAGCGGGCCTCGATCATTTTGGCGACGGCGTAGAAGCCAGACGCCATCTCGCTGGCCGGGCCTTCGAGGGCTACGGGCTTGCCGGTGTCGCCACCTTTGCGGATCTCAGGGATTAGTGCGAGTTCGCCGAGGAAGGGGATGTTCATCACTTCAGCCGTCTTTTTGCCGGCACCGTGGCCGAAGACGTCGATGCGTTCTTTGCTTTGCGGAGCGATGAGATAACTCATGTTCTCAACCATGCCGAGGACGGGCACCTTTACCTGATGGAACATGTTGACGGCCTTACGGGCGTCTTCGAGGCTCACATCGCTGGGGGTGGTGACGACGACAGCACCAGTGAGCTTGGTCGACTGCATCAGGCTCAACTGGACGTCGCCGGTGCCGGGGGGCAGATCGATGATCAGATAGTCGAGTTCGCCCCAATTCACCTGACGCAAGAACTGCTGCATCACGTTGTGCAGCATCGGGCCGCGCCAGACGAGCGGCTTGTCGCCGGGGTTGAGAAAGCCCATCGACATGACTCGCAGGCCCTCTTTGATAATTGGTCGAATCTGCTGGCCATCGGTTAGGGGGGCTTCGCTTACGCCCATCATGAGGGGAACGTTGGGCCCATAGACATCGGCGTCGAGCAAACCGACGCGGTTGCCGAGACGGGAGAGGGCGATCGCGACATTGACGCTGACTGTGGTTTTGCCCACGCCGCCCTTGCCTGAACCGATCGCTACGATGTTTTGGATGCCGGGAATATCTTGCATTACTTCGAGGATATCAACCAGTCCCAGGCCTGTCCGGCTCGATTTACGACTGCTTCGATATCGCGCTCCAGCAATAACCGCTGCTTCACCATCGCGGTTGCCGCTTCACGCACCTGGCTTTGATACTTCTCGCGGGTCTCGTAGCGCTTTTTGACTTCGCTTGCAGGGAGAGGTAGCGTCGAACCTACCATGTCGTTTACATAGCCCTTTGGTGCATTCGAGTCGGCGAGGAAATTCCAGCCCCGGTAGCGGGCCAGCGGTACCGCTACTTCCGGCATCTTTACTCCGCCCAGTTCATTCCCGTCTGCGCCTATCGCTGGCACCATCAAGGGGAATTGCTTGCCTAGTACTGGCGGCTCGGTGCGGTAGTCCACGCGCCAGGCTCGCATCGGCTGCTTGGGCGTTCCTGTGTCGCTGAGATTTTCGAAAGCCACCAGTTCTTTTTTGTCCATTCTTGGGTAGCGGCTCTCGGGTGGCGCTACTCCGTCCTTTACCCATTCCTGCATCGCCGTGAGCAAGGCACGATAGAGCGGACGATAGTCGTTCATGTTTGCGAAATTGACGCTGCCTACCTTGGGTGGCGGCATCCGGCCTGGGCCGTGCTGGCTTCCGGCTACGTAATAGACGCGGGTGTTGGGGGCGAGTTCGGCGTCTTGCTTGCCGTCTGGCGTTACATGGATCAGCGCTGCGTTGCGGCCCCAATATTCGTAACTACCGTTGGTGTAAAAAACTTTCGGTACGTCCTTCACTTTGGCCAGCAGGCCGTCGGTGAGGCCGGTTGCTGGGTCAGTAAGCGCGACATCGGTGTAAGGAAAGAGATCGCTCGGATAGAAGTGATTGAAGGTGGGGTGGCCGTCGCGGCTCGGTTGAGCACCACGGATGTTGAAGCTTCCCCGCCCTGCTCCTGCCACGTTTGCCCAGACACCATCAAAGACCTTGCGGCCCTTTTCGTCGGTATTGAAGCCATCGTAGAGGTATTGACGCAGGAATCGGCCGCTTTGCGAGGTGCCAAAGGCGAGAGCTCGCCTCATGTGGCGATACTGGTCGCCCAGGAGGGTCGTGCCTGCATTTTCGTAACGCAGGAAGCTGATGACATCGCGAATCGCAGCCAGGCCCGTGCCGGCCACTACAGGGTCTTTGGATGGATAGACAGCTTCGTAGATCTGATAAGGCTGAAAGCCGGAGGCCATCTCGATTCCGGTCTTGGCCGCGTTAAGTTGCCAGCCTTCCCGGATCTCCTGACGCTTGCCGTCGCGACTGTCGCGGATCGTTAGCTTCAAGGCACCGCTTGCGACGTAGGCCTGCATGTTGCGATCCCCAAGATTCATCGTCGTGACCTTAGCTTTGGGCACAAATTCGCTGCGGATCATCGCCTCCACGCCCTGGGCAATCGGCGGATAGACTCGCAAAAGGTCGGGCGAAACAGGCACATCCCATTGCCAGCCCACCCATACCAGCGTGTAGCCCTGCTCCATCAGGAAAGGCTCGCCGAACATTCCTGTCAGGCCTTTGCCACCGCGATTGGAGACTTCAAAGAGGATCGACCCGTTGCCGGTGGCAGGGTCTCTGGGCTTGAGCACCACGAGGTCGGCCGAGAAGCGCACCATGCCCTTGTCGTCTACCGGGGCACGATCGATATCGCGAATGATCTGGTTGGCGGGCAGCCTGGGGTCGAGGACAAAATGGGCTCGCGCTTCCACTCGTTCGTATCGCTCACCGGCGTCTCCACGAGAGACCAGATAAATTTTTTCTACCGCAGCAGGCAAAGTCGCTGCCACCAATAAGAACCCAATCAAACGCATTTCTTAGATGCCTTTCAGATACCTTGCAATGAAGGGAACACCCTTCACACCATGAAACACGTGCGCTCCGGGATGCACTTCTGTACCGAAGGCTTCGCTGACTCCGAAGACGGCATAGACCTTGCGGGTGGCCTTGGCACCTTCTTCAAAACCGGCCAAGGGGAAGATGCGATCCTGCTCGCCGGTTTCGGCAAAGAGCGGGCGTGGGGCGATCAGGCCAGCGACGTCGCTCATCTCGGCCCAGTTCAGAATTCCCGGCACGTAGTTGTCCATGCAGTGGGCAAGCGACAGGATGCAATCGCGGAAGGTATTGAGATAGCCCGACACCATGGCGGCCTGAATGCGGGTATCGAGTGCAGAGGCGAAGAGAGTGCAGGTGCCGCCGCCAGAGATGCCAACGCAGCCCACGCGTTTGGCGTCGAGATCCTTGCGCGTCTCGATGTAATCGATCGTACGCATGACGTCATAGGCGCGCCAGCCAATCATCGTTTCGCCGAAGAGGAGCGCCGCGCCGGCTGAGGGTTGGCAACTGTTGTTGTTGATTCCTTTGGCGGCGTTGATGGGGTCGCGACGGTAGCCAAAAGCGAGAGGTTCGATGGCAAAGGCGGCAAGGCCCTGTTCTACAAACTGCAGAGCAAAATCGGCCTGATAGCCAGCCTTGTCGGTGCGCTGTTTGCCTTTGTCGTCGATGCCTACAATGTCATCGACACCGCGCCCGTGACCAGGGACACACACCATCACCGGGAGCGCGCCAGCCACAGCTTTGGGCTTCAACAGGTAGCCCATTACTTCCATGTTTTCGCGGCTGGTGAAGACGATTTTTTCTCGCGTGTAGGTGTCGAAGTCTTTGGTCTCTATCACTCGCGGGCGCAAGCTGACCGGGTTCTCCGGGAAGCCACCGACGAGTTCACGCAGCTTTACGCGTAGCTTGCGTTGCCAGGCTCGTGCCGCTGCCGGGGTTGTGGCGTTGAACTGAAGGCGCAAGGGTGCTGTTTTGTGGCGCTCGCGCGAATAGGCCACCGGATCCAGTCTTGCCTCGGGCATTGTATCTGCATTCATGGCGGCGGCCATGCTGGTTAGTGCCATCTCACGTCGTGTCATTCCTGATTCACCTCAACCACTTCATCAAAAATATCCGGGCGCAGCGTTACTCCCGCCATGCGGAGCCGGTCGAGAATTTTGGGCTGGACGCCACTCCATTTGAAGCGTCCCTTCACTTTGCCGTCGGCCGTCATGCCGGTTCTTTCAAAGAAGAAAATGTCCTGGGTCATGACGCGGCCTTCTTCCACACCGGTCACCTCGGCAATTGAAGTAATTTTACGTGAGCCATCCTGCAGGCGGGCCACCTGACACACCATCTTGATGGCGCTGGCGAGCTGCTGGATCAAGACCTTGGAAGGGATCTCAAGATCTGCCATCAACATCATCGCCTCCAATCGCGAGAAGGCGTCGCGGGGGGTGTTGGCGTGGATCGTGGTCATCGACCCTTCGACGCCCGTGTTCATCGCCTGCAACATGTCGAGCGCCTCGCCGCCGCGGCACTCACCGATGATGATGCGGTCCGGGCGCATACGCAGGGCGGTTCTTACAAGCTGGCGCTGGTTGATGCCGCCTTCTTTGTTGAGATTCGGCGGACGGGTTTCAAACTTCACTACATGCCGCTGCTGCAACTGCAGTTCGGCTGTATCTTCGATGGTGACGACGCGCTCATCTTCGGGGATAAAGCGGGACATTGCATTGAGTGTGGTGGTCTTGCCGCTACCGGTTCCGCCTGAGATCAGTACGGTTGTCTTGGCGGCCACACAGGCAGCCATGAATTCGAGCATCGAGCGTGTGATCGTCTTCTTTTCGATCAGCTCTTCACTCGTGATGACATGCTTGCCAAAACGGCGAATCGACATTGAGGGGCCGTCGAGGGCCAGCGGCGGGATGATGGCATTGACACGGCTGCCATCTGGCAGGCGGGCGTCTACGATCGGGTTGGCTTCATCGACGCGGCGACCTACCTTGGAGACAATTTTCTCGATTACGTGGAGGAGGTGTGCGTTGTCCTTGAAGCGGATGCCAGTCAGGGTGAGCTTGCCGAAGCGTTCCACGTAAACCTTGTTGGGCCCGTTGATCAGGATGTCTGAAATGGAAGGTTCTTTGAGCAGAGGTTCGAGCGGGCCCAAGCCGAAAACTTCGTCGAGAACTTCTTCGATGATCTGATTTTCTTCTGCCGTCGTCATTGGGACGCGCTGCTCTTGCAGGAGCTTCTCAACCACACGCCCAATCTCCATCCGCACGCGGTCGCGTGGGAGAGAATTCACCTTGTCCAGATTGAGGACGCTGATCAACTTGCGATGGATCTCGCCCTTGAGCTCAAAGGTTCTACTGGTAGCGCGCAAGTTGCCAGTGCCGGCGACAGTTGGCGCTCGTTCCGCTACCGGGCCAGTTTTGGCCACAGCGGGCGGCTTCATGCCGATACGGCGCGAGACTGGGCGAAAACTTTCCATGATCTAAAACCCTAACACCTCAAACCATCCCCGCGTCGCGCAAAAACTTTGCCGCTTCTTCCGGAGGTGTGGGATTGATGTAGAAACCAGTGCACCATTCAAAGCCCGCGATCTTGGTGAGGCGCGGAATGATCTCGATATGCCAGTGATAATGCTCCATAGCGCCCTCGTGCACGGGTGCGGTATGGATCACGAAGTTGAAGCTGGGACGCTCCAGCACCTTGTCGATACGGCGCAGCAGGGTTCGCATGACCCAGGCCAGATTGTGGATCATCTGCGGTGTGGCGTCTTCAAAGTGGCTGGAGTGTTGACGCGGCATCACCCAGGTTTCGAAGGGGAAGCGCGGGGCGTAGGGCGATGCGGCAACAAAATGATCGGTCTCGAGAATCAACCGCGTCCCGCCCTCAACCTCCTGCCGCACCATGTCACAAAAGATACAGCGCTCGCGAAACTCGAAGTACTTGCGTGCGCCTTCGATTTCTTCCTGCACACGCTTGGGCACGATGGGCAGGCCAATGATCTGGGAATGCGTGTGTTCGAGGGTGGCTCCGCCGAGTTCGCCATGGTTCTTGAAGCAGACGATGTAGCGCATGCGGGAATCGCGCTTGAGATCGCGAATGCGTTCACGAAAGGCCCAGAACAATTCTTCTACTGCCTTCTCTGAGCAGTCGGATAGGAAAAGGTCGTGCTGCGGAGATTCGATGATCACTTCGTGAGCACCGACGCCGTTCATCCGGTCATAAAGGCCGTCACCGGTGCGATCGAGATTGCCTTCTACTCGCAAAGCGGGGAATTTGTTGGGCACCACGCGGGTGGTCCAGTTCGGGTCATTGGGCTGGCCGCCATCCGGGCGGAAGGCCAGAATCTCGGGCGGGGTTTTCGACTCGTGACCGGCGCAAAAGGGACAAAATCTCTTTGTTGGACCAGCCACCGGAACACGCACGAAGTCACTCGGACGTTTGGCACGTTCGACGGAAATAATCACCCACCGGCCAGTCACCGGATCGCGTCGTAATTCAGGCATAAGAATTTATGATTCTCGCACAGGGCAGGTGCAAGATCGGTCGGGAACTGAGAAGGACTAGCCGCCGACAGGTTCCAGTGAACTGGGGATCGTGAAGCGAACGGCAGTGCCGCTGCCTGGAATCGACTCCAGCCAGATGCGGCCTCCGTGACGCTCGACCATTTGCCGGCAAATGGGAAGGCCGATACCAGTGCCAGGAATCTCATCACCGTGCAAGCGTTCAAACATGCCGAACACTTTTTCAAGACTCGCGCGTTCTACTCCAATACCTTTGTCGCGCACCGAGAATAGCCACCGGTCGGCGGAGCTGTCGGCGGAAATCTGAATCTCAGGTTGTGAAGGTCCAGAGTATTGAATCGCGTTTCCGATCAGCGTTTCAAAAAGGGAATCGAGCATCGGTGCTTCGGCCACTACCGTTGGCAAGATTGCAGAGCTCACCCTGGCGCCACTTTCAGCGATTACGCCAGCCATTTTCGCAACGGTGCGGGAGAAGACCTGATTGCAATCTACCAGCGACAAAATCAAAGCGCCGCGCTGGGTCAAATTCCAGTACTTAGAGAGAGCATTAATCAGGGCTTCAATCCGCAAGGCACTCTCCAGCGCTTCCTTTAAGTAGACTTGAGCGTTTACACCGGGTCTGTTCTGGTAATCTTCCGCCAGCATCCTGGTGAATTTCACAATCATGGTTAGAGGGTCATGAAGATCCTGAGTTAACGCTTTTCCGAACTTCTTCAGCTCCAAATTCGAACGAACGATCGCCTCCTCGACCTTGCGTCTTTCCGTGATATCCATAAACGCACCCACTGCACCGCGAGGTTGCCCGGAACTGTCCAACAAGGGGACGGCGTTGCCGAGCAGGCATAAGGAATCGCCATCGTCAAATAGCAAGTCCACCTCGTAGTCGTCGACTCGTTTGCCGGTTCGCGCCGCTCGTTGCAGCGGCAGATCCTCAAATGGAACTTCCTTGCCGTCTTTGAAGTGCCGATAAGAGCTTAACTGATCTGGGCCGATGGCGGTCCGGAGGGCGCCGCTGTTAACCGGGAGCCTGAGCAGTTCGTATGCCTTTCGATTGGCCTCGATGGTTGTACACTCGACGTCTTTGGAAATGTACACGCCCACCGGCACAGTCTCAAGCAGTGCTTCCAGTTCGGTGCGGAGCTTTTGTTCACTCAAGTCGGTGACCACAACACAACAACATGCCACGCCACCCAGAACCAGATTCTGCATCGAGAAATATACGGGCAAAGCCGATGCGCCGCTCTTCAATCGAAGTTCGGCTTTTCTGCGGCCTGTAGACTTCAGCAGAATCGAGACCAGATCTACATCGTCAGCAACCACAAAGTCCTGGATATTCGCACCAAGGACACGCTCCAGGGGGAAGCCCAACATAGTGGCAAACGGCCTGTTTGCGAAGAGAATCAGCCCGTCCGGACCGAGAGTCACGGCACCTTCGGCCATTTCTTCGATCATTACCCGGTAAGCAGCGTCAGCGCCCTTCAGCGTGTAGACACGGGCTCCTTCCGGGCCCGTCGATACGATGGCGTCTACTTCCCCATCCCGAATCGCTCTTAGAGTTTCTTCGGCGTCGTCGACCCGCGATTGCAGCGCCGTGATGCGATCGCGCAGTTGTTCTTTGGTTTCGCTCATCATTTTCGGCCTGCTGCGATATCAAGCCCGGCCATGATTCTGGTGCTATCCGACAGATCACCCACCAGCTTACGCATTGGCAGGGGGTACTTCTTAATCAGTGTTGGGGTAACTACAATCTGCTCCGAGCTGGCCTGCTCGGGGTTTTGGTAAAGATCTACTACTTCGAGTTGGTAGCGGAATTCGAGGTTTGCCTCGCAAAATGTGCGGATGTTCTGGATGGCTCGGGTACAGTTTGGAGTAGAGCCGGTGATGAACAGCTTGAGCAGAAATTGCTCTCGATCGGGTTCGGCTTCCGGTAGCGGATTCAGCTTGATATTTTTCATGAACGGAGGGTGGAAGGACTCGAGATCAGATCAAGCCCAACAAGTACTTTCTCTGTATTGGAAAGGTCGCCAATGATTTTTCGTACCGGCTCTGGAAGCTTACGAACCAGGGTTGGGAGAGCAAAAATCTGGTCTCCCGCCGCCAACTTCGGGTTCACCAGCAAGTCCACAATTTCGATGTGATACTCGTTCGGGAGATGCTCCTCGCAAATGCGCTTCAGATTGGCAAGAGCCTGGATGGACTTCGCCGTCTGCCCGGCGACATAGAGCCGCATCTGCCATTTCGCCTTTGAAGCCTGTAGTTTGGTTCTGTTCGGCATCCTAATTCTTCTCCCCTCGCGTGCTGGATTTTTCACCATTGGAATCCGGGATTCCCTTTTTGTCGAAACGGCTTTGAGCCATTTCGTGTGCGTCCTTTTCCCACTTCATAAACTTCACCTTCTGTTGGGCAATGATTTGCTGCGACTCCTGCTCTTCGGCCTTCAGCTCCAGTTGCAAGACGGCGATTTGAGAATCCAGAGCTTTGCGTTTGTGCTGGAGCAGGAGCTGTTTACGCTCAATTTCCTGGAGCCCCTCGATACGGGCCGAGGCGTCCTTAGCCTCTTGTGTGACACGCGCGGAACCTGTGAGCAAACCAAGTTCGCCTAAATACACTTCGCGCAGGGCTACCCCCTGGCTGGTAAGCAAAAATTCGCGAATCTGGTTGGAATGAGAAAGACCGCGTGCTTTCAAGATATACATGCCACGATTGCGTTCTCCCCCACTCTCGATGTCTCTCAACAGCAACCACGCGTCGGCGAGCGAAGAGATATCAATGTCGGTATTTTCTAAAGTATTAGACCCGCTGGTCAGGGTATTCAGGATGGCGGTAATCTGCTCCTGTTTCAGGAAATCGATCAGCCGCAACAATATGCTTCTTGTCTCATGGGGCGTACCGGCGTGAAGTAATGCCGTTACCGGGTCTACCACTACGACACTTGGCTTGAAGTCTTTGATAATTTTATGGATTCTTACCAGATGCATTTCAAGGCCGAATGTTGTCGGCCTTACAGAATGGAAACGCAATAAGCCTTTGTCCATCCAGTGCTTCAAGTCGATGCCGATGGAGCGCATGTTGCGCATGATCTGTTCGGCAGATTCTTCAAATGAGAAGATCACACAGCGCTCGCCACGGGCGCAGGCCGCCGCCACAAAATGGGATGAGAGACTTGATTTTCCGGTGCCCGAAGTGCCCGATATCAAAATGCTGCTTCCGCGAAAATAGCCTTTGCCGCCAAACATCACGTCCAGCGCCGGCACGCCTGTGGATAGCCTTTCGGTGCTCGAAGAATAGTTCAGGTCCGTCGAAGTTACGGGCAGGACGGAGATGCCGTCTTCCTGGATCAGGAAGGGGTATTCGTTCATCCCGTGGGTGGAGCCTCGATATTTGATGATCCGGAGGCGGCGCGTGAGAACCGTCTCAGTCACCTGTTGATCGAGTAAAATCACGCAATCGGACAGATACTCTTCGAGACCATGCCGGGTGAGCATCGCTTGCCCTCGTTCTCCGGTAACGATTGTGGTGAGTTTTCGGTCTTTCAACCAGCGGAAGAGCCTGCGCAATTCCGCCCGCAAGAGCCCCTGATCCTCAAGCCCGGCGAAGAGAGCCTCCACACTATCCAGCAGGACTCGTTTGGCTCCGATGGAATCGACGGCATAAGCGAGCCGTACGAAGAGCGCCTCCAGATCATAGTCACCGGTTTCGTGGATCAAACTTCGATCGAGGTGAACATGATCAATGACCAGCTTTTTGCGAGCGATCAACTGAGGAAGGTCGAATCCAAGAGAGGAAACGTTACTGGCAAGTTCGTCAGCCGTCTCCTCAAAAGAAAGGCAGACGCCTGGTTCGTCGAATTCTATCGCACCGCGAACCAGAAACTCCATCCCGAGGAGGGTCTTTCCGCAACCGGCTCCGCCACAAACCAGAGTGGATCGACCGCGCGGCAAGCCGCCCTTTGCAATTTCATCCAGCCCGTAGATACCGGTGGGGCACTTGGGAAGTTGTTGGGGAGCAGATTTTATCAGTTTGGTTTTATTTTTTGGGGCAGGCATTGAGCAATGGCTTCCTACGAGACGATCTCGCAGAAAGACATAATGTGTTGGCACGTTTAGGGCCATACAAAAGAGTCAATGAATCCTGCGGCTTAGCGATTTTCTGGGGGCATGTGACCGTCCAAATAACGCCACTGACCAAATACGGTCGGTCAAGACATCCTGCCGTCAAGGAGACCCAAAGATAGCGGTTGCATTTGAGGCTTTGGAGGAATAGGATTGCAGCCGAGGAAAGCAAATGGCTTCATTACTCGGAGTAGTAAAGGAAACACTGCCTGGCGAAAGGCGTGTGGCCTTGACCCCAAGGGCCGCGGAGGCCTTGGGCAAGGCCGGGCTGGAAGTGGTGCTGGAGGCGGGAGCGGGGACGTCGGCCGGATATCCGGACAAGGACTATGAGTCGCGTGGGGTGAAGTTGGCGAGCCGCAAGGAGGTGTTTGCTTCGGCCGGAAGCCTTGCTCAGGTGCGGTCGCTTGGGGCGAATCCTCTGGCGGGCCGCGATGATTTGCCCCATTACCGCGCTGGACAGGTTGTTCTGGGGCTAGGCGAACCACTGACGGCCCCACAAGAGAATCAGGATCTCGCGCAAACCGGCGTCTCTTATCTGGCTCTGGAGTTGATCCCCCGCATTACGCGGGCGCAGTCGATGGACGTACTGTCGTCGATGGCCAGCATCGCAGGATATAAGGCGGTACTGATGGGCGCAAGCCAGTTGCCTCGGCTTCTGCCCATGATGACCACCGCGGCTGGCACTATCGCGCCGGCCAAGGTTCTCATACTGGGGGCAGGCGTTGCCGGCTTGCAGGCGATTGCTACGGCGCGGCGCCTTGGCGCAGTAGTGAGCGCATACGACGTGCGGCCCGCCGCCAAAGAACAGGTGGAAAGCCTGGGGGCGAAGTTCATTGTTCTCGATGTGGACAACGCTGGAGCCGAAGACAAAGGTGGTTATGCCAAGGCCATGGACGAGGCCTTCTACAAGCGCCAGCGGGAACTGCTTACCGACGTGATTCGCGAGCAGGATCTTGTGATTACCACTGCAGCCGTGCCAGGCCGCAAGGCACCCATCCTGATGACCACCGAGATGGTGGCGGCGATGGCGCCAGGCTCTGTCGTGGTGGATCTGGCCGCAGAGCGCGGCGGCAACTGCGAGGTAACGATACCGGGCGAGACGATTGACTTTCAGGGTGTCACGATCATGGGGCCGATGAATGTCGCCTCGCTACTGCCCTATCACGCCAGCCAGACTTTTGCCCATAACGTCTCGGCATTCCTCAAGAACCTGATGGTCAAAGGAGACTTTCATCTCAATCGTGAGGACGAAATCATTCGCGAGACGCTGGTGTGCGAAGGGGGACGAGTCGTGCATCCAAAGTTGATTGAAGTGGCAGAACGAATTGGGGTGACGTCATGAAGGGTTTTGAAGCTGGCTTGTTTGTATTCATGCTTGCAGCCTTTCTGGGCTTTGAGCTGATCAAGCGCGTGTCGCCACTGCTGCACACGCCACTGATGTCGCTGACCAATGCCATCTCGGCGATTGCCGTTGTGGGTGCAATCCTGATCGCAGGAGAGAAAGACGCGTCCATGCTGAGCCGCATCCTGGGCTTTACGGCCGTGACGGCGTCAGTGATCAATCTGGTGAGCGGTTACCTGATCACGGACAGAATGCTCAAGATGTTCAAGCGCCGGGAAGGAGTGGCGAAATGAACGAGACCATTCTGGAGATGATCTACATTGCCGCAGCGGCAGGGTTCATCCTTGCTCTGAAATGGATGAGTTCTCCGGCAACTGCGCGACGCGGTGTGCTGGCCGGTGAGATCGGGATGCTGCTTGCGGTGGTAGGAACGCTGCTTCGCTTTGAAGTGGTGGATTACACCTGGATCTTTGCGGCCTTCCTGCTGGGCTCGGCCATCGGCGTGCCGCTGGCTTACAAGATGCCGATGACGGCTGTGCCACAACGGACGGCCATCTCGCATGCTTTTGGTGCGCTGGCTGCAGCACTGATCGGAGTTGCGGAATATTACCGGGCCACGCCCGACCGCTTTGTGATGACTGCGCTGGCTGCGGAGGTGCTGCTTGGATTTCTTACTTTCACTGCCAGCCTGATGGCCTTTGGCAAGTTGCAGGAACTTTTGCCCACCAGGCCTATTACCTATAAGGGTCAGAATGTCGTCAACTTGAGCATTTTGGGACTCGCTCTTGTGTTGGGCATGGCCCTGGTTGCTGACCCGTCGCGTACCTGGCTCTTCCCGATCTTCTCGCTGCTGGCGCTCACCTTCGGGGTGATGCTGATTGTGCCCATTGGTGGTGCAGACATGCCAACCGTGATCGCACTGCTTAATTCCTATGCGGGCCTCTCGGCCAGTGCCATGGGCTTTGCCCTCGATAACAAGCTACTGATTGTTGCTGGAGCGCTGGACGGATCTTCCGGCCTGATTCTTTCGATCATCATGTGCAAGGCGATGAACCGGTCGTTCAGCAATGTGCTTTTTGGTGCGTTTGGGCAGGTGCAGGCCAGTGCAGCGGCCACGGGCGAAGTGAAGCCCGTTCGTTCTGCGTCGCACGAAGAAGCGGCCGAGATTCTGGGCAGCGCACAGACGGTGGTGATCATCCCCGGTTACGGTATGGCCGTGGCGCAGGCGCAACACAAGGTACGGGAACTCTTTGACAGTCTCTCCAAACGAGGTGTGGATGTACGCTTTGCGATCCACCCTGTGGCAGGCCGCATGCCGGGCCACATGAACGTGCTGCTGGCGGAAGCGAACATTCCTTATGACCGGCTTTTTGAGATGGATGAGATCAACTCAGAGCTGGAACACGTGGATGTCGCACTGGTAATTGGGGCTAACGACGTGGTGAATCCGGCCGCCCGCAACGACCCGGGCAGCCCCATCGCCGGGATGCCTATTCTGAACGCCGACAAGGCTCGGACTGTAATGGTGATCAAGCGCGGGATGAGCCCGGGCTTCGCCGGCATCGACAACGAGCTTTATTACATGGACAAGACGCTGATGCTTTTTGGCGACGCCAAAGGCTTTGTGGCGGGGATCGTCAAGGAACTGAGCGCGGTTCACGCTTGAGGCTCTGTTGCCATCGGCCGAATCGATAGCACCAGCACAATCGAGAACAAAGCGACGCTGGCAAAGATGCCAAAGATGGTCATCAAAGGAACCTGGGCATCGCGTAAAATACCGAAGCCCATATCCGCGAGGCCGCCGCAACTGATGCTTACCAGGTTCATGATGCCGTAGCCGGTGGCGCGTAAATGTGGCCTCGTAATCTGACAGAGGATCGGCATGTTGTTGGTGTCGAAGAAGCCCCAGCCAAGACCGAACAAGATCAGGAATCCAATCGCAACACCAAGCATGCCGGTGCGGGGCGAATAGCCCACCCCAAGCATCGCAATTACGATCAGGACCATGCCCAGTGCGCTTGTATAGATGCGCCCGCGGTTGGTGCGCTGCATCCAGCGGTCTGCTCCGTAGCCACCTACAAAGGCCGCCAGAATCGCCGCAATCATCCAGTACAAGGTGGCCGAAACACCGGCTTTGCCCTGGCCGATGCCGAACTCAGCCTTCAGGATCGCAGGCATCCAGTCACGGACAATCCATCCGGCCATGGCCGGCAAGGTGAAGTAAAAGACGAGCAGCAAAAACGAACGATTCGTCAGCAGCTCTCGCAATGAGCTGAGAGGGCTGTGCCGCTCGAGCTTTTCTACGACCGGCGAATTCTTCACCATCAAAAACAACGGCACTGCGTAGGCAACGCCCACCAGACCACAAACCTCAAACATCCAGCGCCAGCCAAGGGCAGGGCTGTCGGCTGCGTAGCCGCTGAAGCCGCCAACAATCACACCCGCATAGATGCCCATCTGGTGCATACCAACGGCGCGGGACCGGGTGGGCCCGTAGTGGTAATCGGCAATCAGGGCCAGTGCCGCAGGAAGGTAGAAGGCCTCGCTGATGCCCATGATGGCGCGGGTCCAGAGCAACTCGTTATAGGTAGTGGCCTGCCCTGTAGCCCAGGTCACGCCGGACCAGATGGCAAGGCTGAGCGCAATCACATGCCTGCGGCTGAACCGGTCGGCCAGGTAGCCGCCAACAGGGCTCAGGAAGGCATAGGTCCACTTGAATAGAGCGAGGATCTTGCCCCAGTTCGCTTCAGAGCCGATATCGGGGATGTCCGTCATCAGCGAGAACTTCATCGCGGCCAGCATCTGCCGGTCGAGATAGTTGAGCAATGCTACCGGCATCAGCAGAGCAACTACAAACCACGCATACTTCATACGGCTTCCGCCGTCACTTGTGTTCATCGGCACTTCGGCGATTGTACCGTTTTGTAGCTGACTCAGGAAGCGGGAAGAGTGGATGCCTTTGCGGATCCAGCCTGAACCTGAATCACGTGAATCTGGCCGTCATCGACGAGATCAAATTGCTTTGTGGTGGCTTCGCCTCCATTGGTGACTTCAATGCGATACTCAGCGCTGCCAAAGCGGAAGGTGATCTGGTAGCCCGGCCAGTCAGCGGGAATTGCCGGCTCGATGCTTAGTTTGCCTGCCTTGAGCTTGAATCCCAGCACTTCTTCGAGCCACACGCGGTACATCCACCCGGCAGAGCCTGTGTACCAGGTCCATCCGCCTCGGCCGGTCTGTCCTTCGAGAGAATAAACATCCGCTGCGACAGCGTAAGGCTCGGTTTTGTATGTGGCGCAAGCCTCCGGGGTGCGCGAGTGCTCAATCGGATTGAGCAACTGAAGAACTCTTACCGCCCGATCGCCATCCTTCATCCTCGCGAAAGCCATGGCCACCCAAAGCGCCGCGTGCGTATATTGGCCGCCATTCTCGCGCACTCCCGGCGGGTAGCCCATGATGTAGCCGGGATTGGGTTTCGATTTGTCAAAGGGCGGCGTGAAGAGCAGAGCGAGCCTGTCCTTGTCGCGAATCAGGTGCCGTTCCACGGCCTGCATTGCCATTGCAGCGCGGTGGGGATTCCCGGCACCACTGATGACGGCCCAGGACTGCGCGATCGAATCGATACGCGCCTCGGAGTTATGGTGTGAACCGAGGGGCGAGCCGTCATCGAAGAATGCACGCAGATACCACTCTCCGTCCCAGCAGGTTTCCTCAACCGTTGCACTAAGGCGGGTGGCGATTTGCGAATACCGGGCGGACAATTCCAGCTCGCCTCTGGCAGTGCAGAGCTTTGAGAATTTCTTGAGCACGTCGATGAGAAACCAGGCCAGCCAGACGCTCTCGCCCTTGCCTTCAATCCCGACGGTACTGAAGCTGTCGTTCCAGTCGCAGGTACCAATCAGAGGTAATCCGTGCGGGCCGGCAGTGATTCCCTTTTCAATCGCACGGCGGCAGTGCTCAAAGATATTTTCCTGATCGATGGATACGACAGGCTGGCCGTAGATTTCGTGCTCGGTTTCCGAAAGAACGGGAGCGTTGAGGAAAGGCGCTTCGGCATCGAGAAGCGCTGCGTCTCCGGTAACGTCGATGTATTGGCAAACCGCATAGGGTAGCCACAACAGATCGTCAGAACAGCGAGTGCGGACGCCCGCACCCGAAGGCATATGCCACCAGTGCTGGACATCACCCTCGAGAAACTGGCGTGAGGCAGCACGAAGAATGAGCTCCCTTGCAACTGGTGCAGCGGCGTAGAGCAGGGCCAGGGAGTCCTGTAACTGGTCTCGAAATCCGAAAGCACCGCTGGACTGATAAAGTGCCGAACGCCCCCACACACGGCAACTCAGCGACTGATAAAGAAGCCAGCGATTCATCATCAGATCTACCGACAAGACCGGTGTCTTGACCTGGATTGTAGTGAGCAGTCGATCCCACCACTTCCGCGTAGTTTCAAGCGATCGCTCAACGCTTGGAGCATCTCGAAAATCAGCGATCAATTGACGTGCCTGGGCGGCATCGTCTGCCTGCCCCAGCAGATAAACCACCGTTTTCTCTTCGCCTGGAGCCAGCTCGAATTTTGTCTGCAATGCTGCACAGGGATCAAGCCCCGGCCCGGTTCGACCGGCGAGCAAGTCCCGGCGTAACGATGCCGGTGCAGTGATCGAACCATTGCGTCCCAGAAAGACGGTTCGATCACTGGAGTAGGTTGTAGCTTCTGGCGACAAATACGCAAAAGTAGTGCGTCCCCCAAAATCAGTGTGATATGGATTGCGCGCAAGCAGGGACTTTGAGGCGTTATCCCAGGTGGAGGTTATGTGCATCTGGGTGGCTTCGCGATCTGTACCCAAAACAAGTTCCGAGTATGTTGTAATCGACAGACTCCGCCGTTCGGTAGAACGATTTCGAAGCCGCAGGCGCTGGACGCGTAAAGGGTCGGCACGGTCCGCCTGTAGCGGGACAAAGGTCATCAGGGACTGTTCGAGGCCGTGGCTGTTGTGTTCGATTTCGGTATAGCCTTGCCCGTGGCGAGCACGATAAGCATCCAATTCGCGAATCGGAAGTGGCGTGGGCGTCCAGCAAACCCCAGTCGTCTCGTCGCGAATAAAGATCGCCTCACCCGGGGGATCAGAAACCGGATCATTCGCCCAGGGTGTCAACCGGTTCGATTGACTGTTGCCGTACCAGGAGCAGCCGGAGCCTGATTCACTGATGATCGTGCCAAACACGGAGTTTGCCATCACGTTGATCCAGGGCAAGGGAGTCAGAGCGTCGGGGCCGAGGTAGATTGCGTATTCAAGACCGTCGGAAGTGAAGCCGCCAAGCCCATTAAAGTAGGGCAGCTGAAGAAAGGGTAGAGGAGTAGAGGGAAGCTCTTCGCCTCGCTTCACCGGCAACTGGCGTGGCAGCGGAAAACCTTCCGGAGGGCTGCTCAGTTGTTTGGATAACGTGCCCCGGCTTGCACTCATTGCCACCTGCGCAGTGCAGAGGATGAGGTTCATGTCCTCCTCGGGCAATTGATCCACCCTGAACAGAAAAGTGCCTCCAGGCACATGCATTCCAGTGTGCAGGGAATGCGCTTTTGCGAGTCGAAGCAACTGTTGGTGGAGGGGTTGTTCATAGCTGGCCGGCTCACGATTCAACAGGACAAGGTCCGTCTTGAAGCCATGCAAGTGCCAGTAGGTATGCGCTGTGAGCAATTCGCGAACGAAGCTGAGCCCTTCTGAATCGTCTATCCAAACCA
Organism: Bryobacter sp.; assembly: GCA_022843625.1. Classification (GTDB taxonomy): domain Bacteria; phylum Acidobacteriota; class Terriglobia; order Bryobacterales; family Bryobacteraceae; genus Bryobacter. The sequence goes on from JALHNH010000027.1 coordinate 20,204, forward strand.
CGGCAATTGGCAGGTCGCCGGAAATGCCATGCGCCCAGAGTCTCGATTGAGTGAGCTCATTGCGTCGCAGTCTCTCGGCAGGAGCACGTAGACGGAGATTCGGGAAAACCATGTGACTTGCGAGTTCTGAAAATCGCATGGCCGCATCGCTTCGGACTCCGAGATAGCGGAACTCAAGCTGTGCATGTGACCATGCCAATTCAAAGGCACGGCTGCAGACATCTGCGTCCCGGTACTTCACAATCAAACGCATCAGCTCTTCCCGCGAGCTTGCGGCAATGGTAAGCAACGAGAGCTGCACTTGCTGCCTTGGTTCCAGTTCCACCCTTTGCCGGATGGCAAAGACCGGGTCGAGCACGAAGCCAGCCGTCTGACTGAAGTTCATGGCTGGATTGAGCCAGGTTCGGCCCCGGCCAAGGAATTTCGCGCGGTCCGTCTCGTACTCAAAACAGGGTTCACCGTCCTGTCTGTGAAGCATCATTTGAGCCACCCAGATAGGACGCTCCGATGCAGATCGAGGTCTGCGCCAGGCGATGAGTGCGCACAGATCAGGTCGCGCTTCAGTCTCGATGAACAACTTGCTGAAAGCCGGGTGGGAACGGTCTGCACCATGAGGGGCCAGGCTCAGTTCCGCCGCACTTGTCAATTCCAGCGTTCTGGCCCTTGCGCCCTGATTGATTAACGTGATGCGACGGATCTCTACATCGTCTTCGGTGGAGACAGTCACTTCCATCTGACTCTCGATACCGATCCGGCGGCGGCGGAATTCAACACGGTCGGCGCTGAAGGTTGCCGTGTATCGCGAATCCTTTGTATTGAGCGGCTGATGAGTGATCGACCAAAGCGTATTGCTGTCGGGCTCTCGCAGATAGAAGAAACTGCCCCAATTGTCCCGGGTCGTATCAGATCGCCAGCGCGTAATATCAAACTCGCCCCAGCGGCTATAGCCAGCCCCTGTGTTGGTAATCATCATGGAGTAGCGCCCATTGCCCATCAACTGCACTCTGGGTATCAGCGTGTCTTCATCGAAGACTCTATATTCGGGTTCGGAGACGACGCTGGCAAGGCGCATGGCTGCGTGATCGGGAGGACGGTGAACCAGCATCGAAGGCACGGGCGGAATTCGTTCAAACAGAAGAGGCTCGACTGCCTTGATTCGACGATCTGCGTGAAAGCGGTTCTGCATGATGCCGCGATTGAGCACATTATTGAAGGCCACCAGGCTCATACCCTGGTGATGCGACATATAGGCGTATACGATGACACCTTTGGAGCCCTGCCGTTCGTCCTGACGGCTGTAATCGAGTGATTCGTAAAACCCCATCAACCCATACATACCCAATTTGGTAAGACGCTTCAGATTTTGAATAGCAGCCGCAGGGTTCACCAGCAAGGCCAGGGCAGTAGCATAAGGCGCAATGACCAGGTCTTCCTCCAACCCGCGTTTGAGACCGAGGGAGGGCACACCGAAAGCCCGGTACTGGTAGATCCTGTTAGAGTCAATGGCACTGTAAGCAGACTCGGAAATACCCCAGGGAACGCCCTTGTCTTTCGTATAGTCAATCTGCCGTTTTACCGCCTCGATGCATGCATTTTCAAGCAATGAATTGCGGAAGCTGCGCGTGAAGAGCATTGGCATCAGATACTCAAACATCGTGCCGCTCCAGGACAGAAGTACTTGTCCGTTTAACGACGTATATGGGCGGCCCAGTGCAATCCAGTGCTCTGCTGGCACATCACCTTTTGCTATGGCCACCAGACTGGCCAGGCGTGTCTCGCTAGCTAGAAGGTCATAGTGTGAAGTGAATGTTGTGGGCCCGCCAACCTGATAGCCAATGGCGAACAAGCGGCGGGCGGAGTCGTACAGAAACTGCATGTTCATGCGGTCGGCGAAGGCTTCCGCGCGCGCACCCAAACTTTTGTAGCGGTCCAGGAGTTCGCCCGAAGCAAGACGGGCCAACGCATATTCTGCGTTCAATTCTGCAACCCACGCAATCAGGTTTTCCGGGAGATTCTCTTTGCCCGGTAGCGTGCCAGAGAGAGTATTGAGGAGACCGATTTCCCCCTTGGCGACAGCCCCCCAACTGGGCGGATTGAGCAGCAGCAGACGCCTCTCCGCAACCATGCGGTTGCCAAGCGGTTGCAGGAATTCATCCGGTGGGGCAGCCAGCACATCCAGCCAGCGCAAATATCGATCGGCATGGAAGATCCAGCTATTGAGCTGTGATTGTAGTTGGGTGAACCAGTAGGCACGCTCGCCCGTGCGTGGTACGCTCCATCGCAGCGAATCAGCAAGTTTTTGCACCGGCTCGACGGCAAGTCGGATTCGCCCCAGAATTTCGATTCCCGTGCACTGCTCAGCAAGGAGATTTCGCAGCACCGCAATAAGAACTTCGGTGCTGTGGTCAGGCGGAAGCCGTTCCGCAATCACTGCCAGCGTATCGGACAATCCGCGCAGTGTGCGGGCGTCGAGCTGCGGTTCGTCTTCAAGTTCATTGCAGGCCTGTCCCAACACCCAGAGACTTGCAATCAGGTTGCCGCTATCCACTGTGGACACATACTTTGGAAGGAGCGGCTCGAGAGTTCTGGTGTTGTACCAATTCAGGAGATGACCTTCGCAGGTCTCAAGCCTTTCGAGGGTAGCCATTGTGGCGGTGGATCTTTCGACCATGGGTTCGGGAGTCAGGAAGCCAAAATCGCGAGCCGATAGAGCCGAGGTGAGCCAAAGACCAATATTAGTGGGTGAAGTACGTTCCGCCACTTCGACGCGCAAGGCTACTTGTGAGTTGTCCGGAGGAAGCCAATTTTGTTCCTGAGTTACGAGGTCGTCAAAGTAGCGCCAGGTCTGGCGTGCAAAACTACGCAGAAGACGCTGGTCGTTGAAGCTGATTTCTTCAGCCTTTCGCAACGAGCGGCGCTGTAACCGAATCCAGTGAAGCACTGTTGGCGCAAACACCCAGAGCATGAGGAAAGGAGCCCACGGAAGGTGCCACAGGATGCCACGGACTTGCAGCCAAAGCATAAAGAATGCCGCTATGGCCGAGATCACATAGAAATGGGCACGGAATGGATCGAGATGCAGCCGCGAAATTTCCTGGGAGACTTCTGCAGTTTGCCATTCGAGCAGATGAATGCGGCTTATCCTCAAGCGGTAAAAAACACGGGCGATGGCATCAACCGCAAGATAGGCCTGGTGCGGCAAAAACGCTGTTTTTGTTAAAGCGCGATTCAAATCGCTATTGGCCTCGCGCCAGCTTTGAGAATCACCCTTCGATCGTGCGACGATGCGATCAAGAATTTGAAACAAAAGCGGCAGCAGCAGCGACAAAGCCACCAGAGTGCTGGCAACAGCAGGCACCGCACGAAAAGTCCAGCTGATTACCAATAGCGCCATACACGCTACCGCAACCAGACTGCGACGCAGGTTGTCGAAGATCTTCCACCGGTTGATGATGGAAAGCGGGTTTGGCTCAAATGTACCGCGAACGGCCGCAGGCACTTTCCCAAAGACCCACGAAGCGATTTGCCAATCGCCACGAATCCAGCGATGCTGTCTTTTGCCGTAGCTGGTGTAGTCGTTCGGAAACTGCTCGAACAACTCGATGTCGGTGGCTAGTCCGACTCCTACATACGATCCTTCAATCAGGTCGTGGCTCAGGAGCCGTTGTTCCGGGAAGCGGCCTGTGAGAATGTCATGAAATGCACGTACATCGTAGATGGCCTTTCCGTGATAGATGGCTTCCCCAAAGAGATCCTGATACACATCTGAGACAGCCTGGCTGTAAGGGTCGGTACCACGGGCGTCCGTAAAGAGCCGTGTGAAGCGCGTTGCCGTCGCCGAAGGCAGTGTAATGCTTACCCTGGGTTGAATGATCGTGTAGCCGCGAGCACGATTGCGCTGGTCCGCCTTCAGATCAACCCGGTTTAAAGGGTGAGATATAGTCTCAATCAGTTTTAGTGCCGTGTCATGAGGCAACTGCGTATCGGCGTCGAGTGTGATGACATACCGGATGGCCTCTGGAAGAGTGCCAATTCTCAAGAGATCGGGATGATGGCCACCATTGAGCAAACTGTTCAGCTGCTCAAGCTTGCCTCGCTTGCGTTCCCAGCCGATCCACCGTTGTTCGGTCTCGCACCAGTCGCGGGTGCGATGAAATAGCAGGAAGCGCCCACCACTGTGGCGCGAATTGAGCTGTTCGATCCCCTTCATCGCCAGGCCAAGCAGATTGTCGTCTTCTGGCATTTCACGTTCGACGGCGTCTGTGTAATCGGATAGAAGCGAGAACCAGACGTTCGCACCAGGATTTGCAAAATACCGAACCTCGAGTTTTTCGATCTCCCCGCCGATCGAATCCGGAGTCAGGAGCATCATCGGGACAACCACCAGGGTGCGGCAATCGTCCGGGATGCCTTCCTCATAAGACATCTTTGGCAGTACACGCGGCGGGAGCATTCTTGCAAGAGCCATGTGCAACACGTAAGTAGCCAGTTCGCTGGACGGAAAGAGGGCAAGCCCACCCAGCAGCAAGAGCAGCACCTGCGACTGCAATCCAGATGAGTAAGCGGCATAGCCAAAACTCACGGAAAGCGCTGCAGTTAGCGTTGCCATGCCTGCGAGGTAGACGAATGCCGGGTGCCGCAGCAGTAAACGCTGCCACCGCTCGCGAAGTGGAATACGGCAGCCGAGACGCATCTCCAGTTGCATAAGACCTGCATCGAGGAGGTAATAAGAGACGCAATGCTCACGGCTGCCTGCAGCGCCCGCCTGCGCCAGTTGAATCGCAACCTGGGCTACTTCAGATTCTGATTTCTTTGAGTGGCGCGCGACTGCTTCTACCTGCCGCCGGCTTCGATCGCGAGTGGCGAAATCGCTGCTTGCATGGATTCCTGCGGGATCTCCGCGAAGAATCGCTTCCATGTGGCTTACCGCTTCCACCATTTTCGGGTATTGCAGTTCAGACAACTGACGGAGGCTTCCTACTGCGCCGGCGATCAGAAGGAGGTCATTGGCTTCTTCAGCCTGCTCGCGTCTGATGATGTCCACCAGCAACTGGCCCGTTTTGTCCTGAATCCAATTCTGGATCAGAGCAAGTGTCGACTCTTCTTCATGCAGTTGTTCGCCAAGCCTTTCGATGAAATGCGGTGTCAGGCGGTGACCGCGACGATCGAGTTCAGCTAACATTTCAGAAAACAGTTCTGGCGATTTCTGGGCCGCATTCAAGAATCGATCGGCCCAGAAGTCGGCAAGCTCTTTCTCGTGCTGCCTCTGACTCGCTAATACCGAAAGCCTCCTCAGGCGTTCGAGCAGAATCAGACGCAGCATGAGCGGAAACACCCAAAGTTCGGCAATGGTCAGAGGTGACTCGCGCTGGTAGGCATTGAGAAAAGTGATAATGCTCTCAGCCCCCAGCCGATGGCCTGTGCCGTCGATCAGTTCGGCAGCCAGATGGTAAATCCGTATGTGCACAGAACAACGCCGGTCTTTCAGGACCGGCAAAATCTTGTTGTGATTGTCTGGAAGGTTATGCCGGATGTCGGCAATGTGGGAACGGATGAGATAAGCGTTGTCCAGCAGCCACTCTGCCTCGTGCGTAATGGCGTACTCTAACCGAACCGCTTCTGCCAGATCCGCTCTGGCTCGCTCGATATAGATCTCGCAACCCCGCAGAATCGGCAGGAGGGAGCGAGATCTCGTAAATTTTTCAAGTGCATGGGTTGTGGCTAATTCAGATGCACATTCTGGCAGACTCGCGGTGGTGAAAGGCTCTCGTCTCTGCGCCTGGTCATCCCTGGCGTCTACCAGCCCGGCCTCCGGACGAATCGCGAAAACAGAGGACTGTCCAATTCGCCTCAGTGTTGCAATAACTGAGGGCACTTCGGCCTCATTTGCCTCCAGCACGACAATGCTCTCACCGGGCAAAAGCACACCGCTGTAGCTTCGCAGCACACGATCACGAATCCCCAGGCCTAACCAGATCGTCCCATACCAGGCAGCAAGGAAGGCCAGGATCATCGTAGTAGCGGCAGCCCAGCCATTTAAGGCGAACGCTAAGGCAGCAACCCCGGCGATAGCCAGGCATCCTAAACTGAACGCGGCTCTTTCGAGGGGTCCAGAGCCAGCGTGAGAAACCCGAAGGACATTTTCTGGCGAGCGATGCAATACTCCTGAGCGTCGGAATCCACCCTTGCGAGCTTCTGCAAGAGCTTCTTCACCATGTTCTACGCTGCGGTAAAAACCAAATACAGATCGAGAACCAAACGATTTCGAGACGAATTTGGGTGCTGCATTCACAGCTTTTCATGTCCTGACCCTGGACCATGGAAGAAATTAACCCTTAGGTCCAATCTAAACACCTCTCACTCTACTACTTCTTACAGGAACAAGTCCGGCAAAGGTTCAGTTACCTTTAGAGAATTACTTTGCGGCCCTGCACCAACTGCAGGACGAGCACAACAAGTGCGATGGCGAGCAAGACGTGAATCATCCCGCCGACGGTGTATGAGGTTACTAGCCCAAGCGCCCACAACACTAATAGCACTACAAAAATAGTCCAAAGCATAAAAGGCCTCCTTATAAATATCTCTTCGCTGTTTAGTCAGCACGCGGAGCACCAAAGCTAAAGACTGATGATTTCCTGGGTAAGTGCGGGGAATATGGAGTTTTCCGAACTTTTTGATGTCTGGAAAATGACCAAACGACCACATATGGTCAATTGACATGGTTAACGCCACCGGGCCAGTGCGCTGCCAAGGTATCAATCGGCAAATCGCGGGCTCTCCAGCAAAGCGCACAACCCGACACAGTGATACCCTCAGGAAATCAGGCGACCGAGAACGCCCAAGGAGTTTCATCCCCGTGAAGTGGTTTGACTACAAAGCCCCAACTACGCTCGCTGGCACATTGGCCGACTTCGACGGCCACCCCGGCGCGTACCTGCTGGCCGGAGGCACAGATCTGCTTGTGCAGCTTCGTGCTGGCCGCAAAGAAACGGACCTCGTCATCGACATCAAACATGTCGCTGAACTCAACGAGATCTCCTTTGATGAATCGACCGGCCTCACCCTCGGTGCCGCCGTCAACTGGGCCGACATTCAAGAGCATCCCGACGTGAAGCGTCACTATCCGTCCTTAGCCGAAGTCTCGTCGATTATTGGAGGTACGCAGATTCAGGGCCGGGCCTCACTGGGCGGGAACCTGTGCAATGCTGCGCCCAGTGCAGATTCCATCCCGCTACTGATTGCCCTCCGCGCCAAATGCCGCGTCGCAAGCGTGCATGGCGAACGGGTAATCGCAGTCGAAGACGTCTGCATCGCTCCAGGTAAGAACTCACTCAAGCCAGGCGAAATCCTGGTCTCGGTGCAGTTCCCTGCCCCCAAACCATCTTCGGGCGCACATTATCTACGCTTTATCCCGCGCAATGAAATGGACATCGCCGTTGCTGGCGTCGGCGCCAGCGTAGTGCTGAGCAACGGCACCTTCGCCGAGGCTCACATCGCGCTGGCTTCCGTCGCGCCCACCCCGCTCTTTGTTCGAGCCGCAGGGGATTCGCTCAAAGGCAAACCCGTCAACGAAGAATCGATCGAGGCTGCAGCAGAGCTCGCGAAGTCTGCAGCACAGCCTATCTCCGATATGCGAGGCACCGCCGAATACCGGCGTCACCTCTGTGCCGTTCTCACCCGCCGCGCGCTACACGCGGCCGTCAAGCAAGCCCAGGAGCTTCAATAGCCATGCAGTCCAAAACGCACGTTCACACCACCATCAACGGCGAAGATCGCGACTTCCTTTGCGAGCCACGCCAGAGCCTGCTCGAAGTACTCCGTGACACTCTCAACATGACCGGCACCAAAGAAGGCTGCAACGACGGCAACTGCGGCTCCTGCACGGTTACGATTGATGGCCGCCTGGTTACGTCCTGCCTTGTGCTCGGCGTTGAAGCCGAAGGCCGCAAGATCACAACCATCGAAGGCATCGCCAACGGCAACCAGCTCCACCCGATCCAGAAAGCCTTTCTCGAAAACGCGGCATTGCAGTGCGGCATCTGCACACCCGGCTTTATCGTCGCCACCAAAACTCTGCTTGAGCAGGAACCCAACCCCACTGAAGAGCGCATCCGCTTCTTCCTGTCCAACAACCTCTGCCGTTGCACCGGCTACGACAAGATCATCAAGGCCGTACAGCAAGCGGCGAAGGAGATGCAGGCATGAAGTATTCGGTAATCGGCACCCGCCCCATTCGTCACGACGGCGCAGACAAGGTTACTGGACGCGCAATCTACGGCGCAGACTTTCAGATGGCTGGGCTGCTGCGTGGCTTCATTCTGCGCAGCCCACACTCGCACGCCCGCATCAAGAGCATTGATACCAGCAAAGCCGCAGCCCTTCCAGGCGTGCATGCCGTCATCACTGCCAAAGACTTCCCTGAAGTGGATGGTAAGAAGATGGTCGACCTTGGTGAGGGACTGATGCCCCTTGCCTATGCGCGCGGCAATGTTCTGGCTAGCGACAAGGTGCTCTATCGCGGGCATGCCGTCGCCGCCGTGGCCGCCGTCAACGAGCACATCGCCGAAGATGCAGCGAGATTGATTGAAGTTGAATACGAAGTGCTCCCCTGCGTCCTCACAGCGCCAGAGGCGATGCTCCCGGGCGCGCCTCTCCTGCACGAAGACCTCACCACCAAGGAACTCGGCAAGGATAGCGGCACTGTCTCAAACATAGCCGATCACATCCAGTTCTCAATTGGCGACATCTCAGCCGGCTTCGCCCAAGCGGACGTCGTCGTTGAGCGTGAATTCAACACGGCCACTGTACACCAGGGCTACATCGAGCCCCACAACGCTACTGTGCTCTGGAATAACGACGGCCGCATCAGCATCTGGTGCAGCACTCAGGGTTCCTTCGTCGTACGCGATGCCACGGCCGGCATCCTCGACATCCCTGTCTCGCAGATCAAAGTTACCCCGATGGAAATCGGTGGCGGCTTCGGCGGCAAGATCCCTGTCTACTTGGAACCGGTCGCCGCGCTGCTCTCTAAAAAGTCGGGCCGCCCCGTCAAGATTCTGATGCCGCGCCAGGCAGTATTTGAAGCCACCGGACCCACGCCCGGCTCTTACATGAAGGTTAAGATCGGCGCAAAGCAGGATGGCACGATCACTGCCGCTCAGGCCTATCTTGCCTTTGAAGCGGGCGCTTATCCGGGGGCGATGGTTGTGCCGGGGGCCATGACAGCCTTTGCCGCCTACAACCTCACTAACGTCCTGATCGATGGTTATGACGTTGTGGTGAACAAGCCCAGCACCGCCGCTTACCGGGCACCGGGCGCGCCCAACTCGGCCTTCGCCACTGAATCAGTCATCGACGAACTGGCTCTCAAGCTCAATCTCGACCCGATCGACTTCCGCCTCAAGAACGCTGCTAAAGAAGGCACCCGCCGCGCCGATGGCCCACGCTACCCACGTATCGGCTGCATCGAAGTGCTGGAGGCGATGAAGAATTCTGATCACTACAAGTCGCCGCTCGTTGGCCCCAATCGTGGCCGGGGCGTCGCCATTGGCTTCTGGTTCAACATCGGATTCCCTTCCAGTTGCACGCTCAACGTTACCGCCGACGGCAGCGTCAATTTAATCGAAGGCTCAACAGACATTGGTGGCTCGCGCACCTCTATTGCCATGCAGGCAGCTGAAGTCCTGGGCCTCAGGGCCGAAGACATTCATCCCTCCATCGTCGACACAGACTCCATCGGCTTCACCGCCGTAACCGGTGGCTCCCGCACCACCTTCGCTACTGGCTGGGCCGCTTACGAAGCCGCTCAGGATGTCGTGCGCCAGATGAAAGAACGTGCGGCCAAACTCTGGGCCGTGGCTCCCGATACGGTCACTGCCGAACAGGGCATCTACAAATCGAACGGCCACACGATCGGGTTCAAAGAACTCGCGGCCCGCATCTCAGAAACCGGTGGCCCCATCGTCGGCCGTGCGGCTGTCGATCCGCGTGGTGCCGGCGGCTCATTCGCTGGCTCGATTGTCGACGTCGAAATCGACCCCGAAACGGGCAAGACCACCATCCTTCGCTTCACCTGCGTACAAGACGCGGGGCGCGCCATCCATCCTGCTTATGTCGAAGGTCAGATGCAGGGCGGCTCCGTCCAGGGCATCGGCTGGGCACTCAACGAAGAGTACTTCATGAACGCTGACGGCCGCATGATGAACTCCAGCTTTCTCGATTACCGCATGCCCACGGCCCTCGATGTGCCGATGATCGAAACCATCATCGTCGAGGTGCCCAACCCGGGCCATCCCTTTGGTGTCCGTGGTGTCGGCGAGGCCAACATCATCCCGCCACAGGCCGCCATCGCCAATGCCATCACTCACGCCATTGGCATGCGCATGACCCGTCTGCCCATGAACCCACCAGCCATCATGGAGGCCATCTGGTGCCAAAAATCTTTATCCCCACTCTCTTGAGGCACCTCACGGACGGTTGCACCGAAGTAGATATCGAAGGTGCTACCGTCCGGGAGATCATCACCAACCTCGAAGCGAAGTATCCGGGCGTTGAAGACCGTCTGCTCGAAGGTGGGCGGCTTCGCCCCAATATCGCCATCGCAATCGACGGCGAAATCTCTCCGCTTGGCCTCTTCGAATCCGTACCCGCTTCCAGCGAGCTTCATTTCCTCAGCGCCATCCGTGGAGGATAAGATAAATCTTGCTGCTACTCTTACTAGTCCCTGTTTCTCTGTGCGCCTTCCACCCTGCTGTGGCGCAAATTACCAGTGCGCCCGAGTTTAAATCAGGCCCGGTATTTCAGAAGGATCGCTCTGCGGCAACAGTCGATGGAACATCCCATGCTTCGGCTGAAAAGGCGCAGCTGAATGCAGAGGTGATGTCGCGACTCAAGCAGCTCAGCGGCTATAAAGGCGGGGTTCGTCTGATTGAAGCAAAGCTGCTTCCAGCAGCCCAGAAGTGGTTCCGTGATCAAAAACTCCCAATCGGCGTTGCGGTCGCGCTCTTCTTCTCAGGGCAGGAAGCAGAAGGGGTAAGGCAGCTGCTTTCAATTGGCCGCGCCAACACTAACTCAGTAACGATCGTGCCTTTCCTGGCCGAGACCGCGCTGGTTGTTCCTTCTCTCATTGCCCCGGCTCTGGAGGTAATCGAGAAGATCTCCGCAAAGAATCCAGCCAGCAGCGAAGCCTTCTATTACCGGGCACGCTTGATCCAGGATCAAGAAGCCACGAGCATCGAACTGCTGAAGAAGTCCATTGCGCTCGACCGTGCCGCCACCGCCCCGCTCATCGAAGTGAGCCGGCTCTATACAAGAACTGGCGACCGCCCGGCAGCAATCGAAGCTCTTGAAAAAGTATTGGCACTCAAGCCTGACACCTCAATCGCTCATTACCGTCTCGCTTCTCTCTATCGCGCGATGGGTCAGCACGAGAAAGCAAGCAGCCACATGGCCGCCTTCCAGAAGCTGCAGTAACGCCCCTCCTCCCATGACACGTCGTCACTTATTCGCGCTGTCTTGCTTGCTTGCCTCGCCAGCCCGTGCGGAGACCATCACCTATCGCAACAACCCGCCATACTTTCCCTACCTGCCGCTGATTGAAGGCGGCCATGATGAATTTCCGCCCGACCCTCCCATGCCAACTTGGCCCCCCAGACGCGACGGCAGATTCGCAGACATTACTGGCACCGTACTTGATTCAGATCAACTCTCCAAAGGCATCCCTTACTGGATGGCCAGGTTGGACGCATCCACCGGAATCGATATCTATGGCAACAACGGGATAGCAGTTGGCGACATCGACAACGATGGCCGCGATGAAGTTTATGTCTGTCAACCATCGGGTCTGAGAAACCTGCTCTTCCGCTGGCAGAACGGCAAGCTTGTCGAAGTCTCTGCCGGAGTGGACATCGAAGACGACACCTCCTCGGCGCTTTTCCTGGACCTCCGCAATATCGGGCGTCAGGATCTGATTGTCCTGCGCAGTTCAGGGCCACTGCTCTTTCTCAACGACGGCAAAGGCAACTTCACCGCCGTGCCCGATGCCTTCCGTTTTGCCCAGGCCCCTCAAGGTGGATTCACCGGAATGGCTGCGGCCGACTACGACCGGGACGGCAAGCTCGATCTCTACCTCTGCACATACAGCTTCTTTCAAAGCGAAGCCCAGTTCCGCTATCCCGTTCCGTATTTTGACGCTCAAAACGGCCCGCCCAACTTTCTGTTTCGCAACCGGCTCAATGCCGACGGCACAGGCTTTTTCGAGGACACTACTGCCTCCTCAGGCATCAACGAAAACAACAATCGCTACAGCTTTGCGCCGGCCTGGTGCGACTACGATGGCAGCGGCTGGCCCAGCCTCTATGTCGCCAATGACTTTGGCCGCAACAACCTTTACCGCAACGAGCGCGGCAAGTTGCATGATGTCGCCGCCGCAAGTGGTGTCGAAGACGTCGGCCCGGGCATGAGCGCTGCCTGGTTCGATCAAAACGGCGATGGACTGCCAGACCTCTACGTTGCCAATATGTGGACGGCAGCCGGCCAGCAGATCGTCCGTCACAAGAACTTTTCTCATCCCTTCAATGACGCCTGGCGCGGGCACACCAAAGGCAACAGCTTTTACAGAAATCTTGGTGGTGGCAAGTTTCAAGCAGAAACTCGCGGCATCGAGATGGGCCGTTGGGGCTGGTCTGCCGACGCTGCAGACTTCGACAACGATGGGCGCGCAGAATTGTTTCTCACCTGCGGCATGATGACTGGACCCAAGCAGCCCGATCTCATGGGCTTCTTCTGGCGCCAGGTTGTGGCAAAGACTCCAGCAACGGCCATGGCGTCAGGCCCCTACGAAAACGGTTGGAACGCCATCAATCAATTCATCCGCGAAGGTTACAGCTGGAACGGCAATGAGCCAAACGTCTTCTACGTCCCCTACGGAGACAATTACAAAGACGCCTCAGTGGAATCCGGGCTCGCCTTCTCCGGCGATTCGCGCGCCTTCGCAATTACCGATATCGATGGGGATGGCTGTCTCGATCTGCTGGTAAAGAGCCGCCTCGGGCCTCAACTGCGTGTCTTCCAGAATCGCGCTGGACAGTCTCGCCAGCGGATTGCCTTCCGGCTCATAGGAACAAAATCGAATCGCGATGCCATTGGTGCCCGCATCACCGTCGATGGCCAAACAAAGTGGGTGAGTGCTGGGTCGGGCTATATCTCGCAGCACACCAAGACCTTGCACTTCGGCTTGAGTGATAACGCAACGGCCAAGTCGATCACGATCCTCTGGCCCAGTGGCCTTGAGCAAAAGCTGGAGAAACTGACGGCAAACGCAGTCTATGAAATTCGCGAAGGCGGCCCTGCCGAGAGAAGGCCTTTCGCCACTCCCGCATCGATCGAGGCTCGCGAGGCTGAGGGCGACAACATACCCCGCCTGCACGATACCTGGTTTCTTGAGCCGGTGCCGCTTCCAGAGCCAGGCAAAGGCCCCGGCCTGTTTACGCTGCGCACGGCCAACCCGGATCTGCTTGCCGCTTACTCGCTCTTTCGCCGCTACCTCTTCGAGTACCGGGCTCCACTCGAACTGCCTCTCTCGCTCTTGCTCAACGCAGAGGGCCACGCAATCAAGATCTACGCTAAGCCCCCTTCAGCAGAACAGGTAAGGGCAGACATGGCGGCCCCGCGCCCTCCGGCACAGGCCCGCCGTGACTTCTTCAAGCTAGGGGCATCGCTGCTCTGGTGTGGCTATCCCGAGCAAGCCCTGCCTTATCTTGAAGCCGTCCTGCGACGGCAGCCAGCCAACATCCGCACGATGGTGTTGGTGGCGCAAATCCATCGGGAAGCCAATCGCCTCGACAAAGCGTCAGGCCTGCTCGAAGAAGCACTACGCCTCGACTCGCGTTCGGCCGAGGCCTGGAACGAATCGGGCGGCGTAGCCATGGCCCGCGAAGACTTTCAAACGGCACTCCAACATTTTGAGCGAGCACTGGCGGCCAAAAGTGGTCTGGCCTATGTGCTGCTGAACGCCGCTCAGGCGGCAGACAAGCTCGACAAGCTGCCGCAAGCAGAAGCCTACTTCCGTAAGGCTCTTGAACTCGAGCCGGACAACGCAGACGGCCACAACGGCCTAGGCCTGACGCTGGCCAAGCGAGGCAACATGCCAGAGGCTGAATCGGCTCTTCTCAAGGCTGTGGGCTTGAAGCCCACACTCTCATCCGCCTGGAACAATCTCGGGATACTTCATCTTCAGAGAAGAGATCCGGCTAAAGCGATTGAAGCCCTCGAACGAGGCATCGCTGCGGCACCGGGTGACGAGCTTCTTTATCTCAATCTGGGAAGAGTCTATGTGCAAATGAAGCACCTGGACGATGCTCGCGAAACCATGCGGCGCCTTCTGAAGGTACAGCCCCAAAGCCGTGTGGCCCGCAAGGCGCTCGAAGACTTGTCCAGGATTAGACCCTAATCCGGCAGCGAAAAAGTCATTAGATTCGAGCCCACCGCAAGGGTCACATACTGCTTCCCAGCTACGCTGTAAGTCATCGGCGAAGTCTTGATGGTTGCATTGAGCGGCATCTTCCACAGCGTCTTGCCATCCTTCTCATCGGCCGCGATGAAGTACCCGCTTGGGTCACCATAAAACAGCAAGCCACCGGCAGTACCTAGTATTCCGGCCACGCGCTTGCCGTCTACCGGACCAACAAGCGGCACATCCCACACAGTTTTCCCCGTTTCAATATCGAGAGCCCGCAAATACTTCTTTCCAGCGTCCTCGGGAGGCCGCGCCGTCTTCCAACTGCCCGGCAAAAGGTTCACCAAACACTTCTCGATCGCAATCAGATAGTAGAGTCTGGTCACCGGACTGTAGGATGTACCGTTCCAGTTAGTTGCATGATCCGGGCAGCTCAGCTCGCCGGGCTTTGCCATCACGGGACGACCGTCACTCCCAATCCCGCTCGCCCACGTCATGCGCTGCACGAAGGGCTTGGCCAGCAGGAGCTTTCCGTTCGTGCGATCAAACACATAGAAGAACCCATTGCGATCTGCATGTAACATCAGCTTCCGCATCTGCCCCTGATACTCGGCATCAATCAAAACATTCGGCTCTGTCGCGTCCCAGTCATGTGTATCGTGCGGCGTGAACTGGTAATACCATTTCATCTTGCCGCTGGCAGGATCCAGCGCCAGCACACTGTCGGTAAACAGATTGTCGCCACCGCGATCGCGGTCATCCGAGTTCGGCCATGGATTACCAGTTGCCCAGAACAAGGTATCTGTGGAGGCATCGTAAGAGCCCGTCAGCCAGGTCGAGCCGCCGCCCAGCTTGTAGCCATTCCCTTTCCACGTCTCAATACCAGGCTCGCCTTCAGCCGGCACTGTCCATGTGCGCCAAACCCGCTCCCCCGTCCCGGCCTTATAGGCTGCAACGAAACCACGAATCCCCCAATCGCCGCCAGCCACACCGGCCACCACCGTGTCCTTCACAATCAGCGGGGCAATCGTCCCGCCATACTTCTGCGGCTCATCCCACATCACCGTCTCCCACACCAGCTTGCCAGTCACGCGGTGGATCCCAATCAGATGCGCATTGTCGGTTACAAAGAAAAGGTTGTCACCTAAGATAGCCACTCCACGATTGGTACCTAGCGAAGGATCAGACACAAGCCCTGGCGTCCTCGGTCGCGCGTATTGCCAGATCTGCTGGCCCGTCGCAGCATTCAACGCAAAGACCTGATTCGGCCCAGTCGCATACATGATTCCATCGACAACCAGCGGCACAGTCTCGAGCCCGAAGTAACGCATGTTCTCTCGGAAATAAGGCGTATCCGGCAGGAACTGTGTCCAGAGCGGAATCGAAAACGCCCACTCCAGCTTCAGCTTCTTCACATTCGTTCGATCGATCTGCTTCAGTGGGCTGTAGCGATTCGCACTGAGATTGCCGTTGTAAGTGAGCCAGTCCCCCGGCTTCGGATTGAGGATACGGTCAAAATCCACCCCACCAGACTTCTCGACAACCATTCCTGCCTTCACCCCATTCAGGCTGCTCAAGAACGCGACCGTATTCTGCAGCTCTGTCTCGCCGGCTTCCACCGCCGGCATCAGCGACACCTTCTCTTCAGTTACCTCGCGCACATCCTGAAGCAAGACGGGATGCAGACCACCCTTGAGATCTTGCACTGAGATCTCGAATGCAGTCCGGTTCCGGGCAAAGCCCCGCAAGCTTCCGCCCTTCTTCAAGTCCAGCTTTACCAGATCGTAACCAGGAACAATCCTCACCCCCGGATTTACGAGCGCATCCCGCAACTGGTCCACCGTGAGTTCGGTCGCGACAATCGAAAGATCCGGCCCTACTGCCGCCCCGCGTCCTGACACCATATGGCAATTCGAACACTGTCCTTTGCCAAAGAAAAAGTCACTGCCCGCCTTCACATCGCCAGGCACTTTGGATTCTGAGGCTGACGCATTCAGCGACACAACCAGACTCACCAGCCCATCCAGAGTCGCCGCTGGCAGATCAAAACCCGGCATCCCCGCCGCCGGAACTCCTCGCACAATCACATTCCGCAGGCTCTGCACAGACCGCTTCCGCAACCGCAAATTTCCCGATAGTCCCGGCCCCTGCTGAGACCCGCGAGCATCCGCCCCGTGACAGCCGGAACAGAGCTTGGCATAAGTCTGCCGCACATCATCTACAGGAGCTTGTCCCAACACGGGAACAGCCAAGAACAGAAGCAAAGACCAACACGCAGCGACATTCATCTTGCGATTACAACACACGCAAGAACACATTCTTTTATGTGGGCAAGAACACGCGAATCTAGCTTGATGCTTGGCACTAGATGTTCGCGCATGAATGTCTCAATTTCGATACACTGCTTAGTGAGAAACCAGTAGTCTTTCACCCAAGAGCTCGCGATGTCATTCGGGAATTCCCGGTTGAAATCCGTGACCGACTGGGTAAGGCGCTCTATTTGTTGCAGGTGGGCGAGGCGCTTGCTATGCCCCTATCCAGGCCGATGCCCTCGGTTGCACCCGGCGTCTCTGAACTGCGGCTCCGCAGTGGTGACGGCCAGTTTCGAACCTTTTATTTAGCGGCAAGTGACGAAGGCATCCTGGTGCTTCACGCCTTTGTAAAGAAAACACAACAAACTCCGCCCTCTGAGATTCAAATAGCAAGAAAGCGGCTTAAGGAGATGCACGATGAAGACTAAACTGACAATCGCCCAAACACCCGAAGATTTGGCCAAAACCCTCGGCCTCAGCGGCCTCGAAGCGCAAGAATGGAAAGTACAACATACCCTCCTTAAGCGGCTCAGACAGATCGTTCTTAGACAGGGGCTAACCCACGCTGAAGTCGCCAAGCGGGGCGGTTCCTCGCGCACCAGAGTTACCTCAATCCTCAATGGCAATCTCGACAATGTCTCAAGCGACCTTTTAATTCGGCTCCTGGCTGCCCTCGGCTACCGCGTGAAAGTTTCGGTTTCACGTCTCGACTCGGCTGCCTAACCAGCTCCTTCAAGCCAGCCCCGCATCATCGCCCGAGGCACCACGCCCGCCTGCTGCTTCACCACCTGCCCCTCTTTGAACACCATAAAGTTGGGAATCGATTGCACCCGAAACCTTGCCCCTAGCGCCTGGTTGGCATCCGTATCCACCTTGAGCACGATCGCCTTCCCAGCCATCTCGCGGGCCAACTCCTTCACTTCCGGTGCTGCCATCTTGCACGGCCCGCACCACTCAGCCCAGAAGTCCACCAATACCGGCACCTTCGCCGCCCCCACAATCGCATCAAAGCCTGCCTCATCCACATCCAGAGGAAACCCAAGCGGCGCAAGTGCAGCCTTACAAACCCCACACTTCCCCGCACTGGCCAGGAACCGTGCTGGAATCCGGTTCTGCGTTCCACACCCCGCACAGGTCAGTAGTCTCGTATAAGCCATAGACACCTCCAAGCACCAGCATATAGCGATAGACTCAACATTCAATGCGATTCTTCTTCCTGGCAACCCCATTCCTCCTGCTTGCCCAGAACTGGCCGCAAGCTGGCGGCCCAGCAGGCACCTGGCAAGTTACCGGCAACGAGCCACCCACTGCTTGGTCTGTCGCTCGCAATCAAAACATCGCCTGGCGCATCCCTCTTCCCAACACCGGCCAAAGCGGAATCGGAATCTGGGGCAACCGTCTCTTCCTCACCACCTTTGCCCCCGGCGAGAAGGGCTTCAGCAGTCGCATCACCGGCATGGCCATCGATAAAGTCACTGGCAAAACTCTCTGGAGCGTCACCCTCAATGGTGCAGAAAAAAGCCCCATGAACTACGCTTACTCCGACTCAACCACACCGACGCCTGCCACCGACGGCAAGCACGTCTGGTTCACCAACGCGAGCGGCGAAATGGGCTGCTGGGATATGGACGGCCACGAAGTTTGGCGCCGCACCTTCAAGCCCTGGGGCCAACCCTTCCCCTTCAACAAACAATTCGAACCCATCCTCGCCGGAGACTATATCTACAATGTGGAACCCGTCGACAAGCCGGGCTGGAACTACCTCCGCGCCATCGATAAACTCACTGGCAAAGTGGCCTGGACCAACGCGGACGGCACCACCACTTACAACACTCCGCGCCTGGGTAAAACCAAAGACGGCACCCTCGCTATTCTGCACGGCCGCGGTGGCTGGCACGATGTCCCTGAAGCCCCCGTAGGCCTCAGCCTCACCGATGCCAAATCCGGCAAGAGCCTCTGGCAGTTTGTAGCGGGTGACGGAATAGAACAAGCCCCCACCTGGCAAGCCCTCTACGTCATGCATTGGGACCCCAAATACGCCTACTGGTTTCGCCTCAATCCCGAAGAATCACACCTTGTCTTCGACTCACAATCCGGCAAACTCCTCCGCACGCAATCCCTGATCCAGAAAGTGGATTACCGCCGCTGGAATAAAGCAGAATCCCGCTACGACGTGCTAACCAACATCAACCTGCGCGAAGTGAAAGACTCGCTCCCCCTGCCCGACGGTGAAGTCCTTCGCGTCCAGCCCGCCTGGCACGCCAACATCGTAGTAGACGGTTATCACTATTTTCTTGTTAGCACCAACCACCGCCGCAATCGCAAGCCACCCAAAGGCCGCGCCGGGCCAGCTTACTCCATTGGGCGCGTCAACACAACCACAGGAAAAGTGGAATACCTTGAGCTCCCTGTCGCTATCGATGACACAGGCAAGCGCATCTACGGAGTTCCGCTCCGAACCGAATCTACTAACTCGGCAGGCCTCGACGTAGCAACAGAAGACCGCTCGCGCATGGACGGCTGGGAGACCCCGGCCTTCTGGGGCAGCCCCGTGGCCCTAAACCACAAGATCTACTTCACTATCTCTTTGGGTATCACTTACGTGATCGACTCAAGATCAAAAGTTTTGGACGACAAGGCAATCCTGAGCATCAACGATCTGGGGCTCCTGGGTAAAACCTGGAGCCAGAACACAATCTCATTCGATGGCAGGCACCTTTTCCATCGCACAGCCAGAGAGCTAATTGCTATTGGTCCACAATTTAAATAGATATTCCTGGATGACCAAGTCAACCAGGATGAAAATGTGATAGTAATTTGACATGCTGAAAACCTGTCTTTTCATCTGTGGGTTCACCTGTTTCTCTTTCGGTGCTTTTGCTCAAAGCTCAACCGCAACCATTTTCGGAACCATTACTGATACATCGGGTGGCGCACTACCAGGAGCAAAAGTAATAGCAACTCTCGAAGCCACCGGCTCAAAGGAAAGTACCGATTCCAATGACCGCGGCGACTACATTTTCCCCAGCATCCGTCCCGGCACTTACACGCTTCAAGTGGAGGCCAAAGGCTTCAAGCGGGCTCAGACCAAAAGCCTGCTTATTGAAGTCAATCAACGCGCCCGCCAGGACTTCTCCATGCAAGTCGGCGAAGTCCAGCAGGTGCTCGATGTCTCAGCCACCGCAACTACGGTAGACACCTTCAGCGGAACTATGAAAGAAGTTGTAGATTCCGGCCGCATGGTAGAGCTTCCTTTGAATGGCCGCAACGCACTTCAACTTCAGGCCCTTCTGCCAGGGTCGATTCAAATGGGCACAGGCTCAGCGGCATCCGGTATTGCTCTCAACACCAACATCGTCTTTAGCGTCAATGGAGCACGGCCCAATAGCAGTGCATACACGCTCGACGGTGGCCTGAACATGGACATGTACAACAACCTCCCGGCCGCCTTCCCCAATCCGGATACCCTCCAGGAATTTTCCATTCTCCAGAATGGCTATAACGCTGTGAATGGCCGCAACGCTGGTGCCGTCATCAACATGGTCACCAAGTCAGGCACCAACGAATTTCATGGCGTCCTCTTTAACTTTCTGCGCAACGACAAGTTGAATACTCGCAACTTCTTCGCCGCTGGCGTTGACCCCCTGCGCCGCAACCAGTTCGGCGGTACCATCGGCGGCCCGATTCGCCTGCCAAAGTACAACGGCAAAGACAAAAGCTTCTTCTTTGTCGCCTACGAAGGCACTCGGCAAAGACTGGGTGCAACTTCAAGTTCCATCATCGTACCCACCGCGCTCGAACGCACCGGTGACTTCAGCCAAAGCACTCTCCGCGGCACTCGAGTCTCGGTAGCTCCCCCAGAAACCGTCAACGCCCAGAATCCCCAGGGCATTCCCTTCCCTAATAATGTCATCCCCTCCTCGCGCCTCGATCCGGTGGCCACCAGATTCGCCTCTGTCTTCATGCCCCTCCCCAACCGCACTGGAAACATCTTTGCCTATAATGTTTCGCTCCCAACTGAAGAAGACCAGATCACGATCAAGCTCGACCATAACTTCAGCGAAAAGCAGCGCACCAACTTCCGCATGTTCTTCGATGACTTCCGTCGCAACCAAAATGCCGGCCTGCTGCTCTTTAACTCTCAGAACAATTGGGTCACCTACAATTCCACGCTAAATCACAGCACCGTCTTCTCACCCAACCTGGTCAACACCGCCACTGCCACCGTTGCAAGAAATACTTTCGTCCGCGCTCCCCTGCCCACCGCGCCAGCTCTCGACTGGGCCGCGCTCGGCTGCAGAAGCTGCATCAGCCTTTCTCCTGAAGGCGTCCCGACAGACTGGGCCATCGGCATCAGCAACGGCCTCAATGTCCGCGTCGACACCAACTTCCAGAGCTACATGATGAACTATCAGTTCATCGACAATTTGACCTATACCAAGGGTAACCACACTATGACCTTTGGCGGCGAAATCTCCAAAGTACGCCGCAATGGCCGCGAGTTCTTCCAGAAAGACACACAGTTCAGCGTCAACGGGCAGCGCAGCGGCAACCAGGGCTATGGCTATGCAGACTTCTTCCTCGGCGCGGCCAATGACGTCTATCAGAATTCACCTATCCGCGCCAATCAGTTCAAGTGGACCCCCTTCCTTTACTTTCAGGACGACTGGCGTATCACTCGGCGCCTCACTTTGAATCTCGGCCTGCGCTGGGAACCCTTCCTGATGGTGAAGGAAAAGAATGAAGAACTCGGTGCTTTCCGCGCTGGCCAGCAATCTACCGTATATCCGCGTGCTCCACTCGGCGCCCTCTTCCCCGGCGATGCGGGCATCCCCAATGGCATCGTCAATAACGACTGGAACAAGCCCGCACCGCGCTTCGGCTTTGCCTGGGACCCCTTCGGCAACGGCAAGACCAGTATCCGCGGCGGTTACGGCATCTTCTGGGATACCTTACGCCTCGTCGGCCTGAACACAAACTCCATCAATCAGCCCTTCTCCTTCGGGCTGCGTACCTTTACGGTTCAACTCAGTGACCCCTACGCCTCAAACCCCGGACAGCTGCAAACACTCCGGAATTACACCCCGCCAGTAACTGCCGAAGACCGGGCAAGACGCGCATTCATCTCACCTGTCACACACAACTCCGTTGACCCCAACTTCACCAGCGGTTACATGCAGCAGTGGAACCTCAATGTCCAGCGCGAAGTGCTCTGGAAAACAGTACTCACCGTTGCCTACATTGGGAGTAAAGGCACAAAATTCATGGTCGGCCAAAACATCAATCCTGCCATCTTTGCCGCCGGTCAATCCACCACTGGTAACGTCGATGCAAGGCGCATCTACCAGGGCTTCGGCGAAATCCGCTCCACTCAGTCCACTGCAAACTCCACTTACCATTCACTCCAGGTCAGTTGGAACCGCCGCCTCAGTGGCGGATTCTCAATCCTCGGCAGTTATGCCTGGGCCAAGAGTCTCGACCTCGCCTCCAACGACGGCAACTCCGGCACCGGCAACCAGTCCACAAATCCCTTCCGTCAAAATCTCGACAAGGGCCCCAGCGACTTCGATGTGCGCCATCGCGTCGTCAACAGCGTGCTGTGGGATCTCCCCTTTGGACGTGGTGCCAATGGCTTCAAGAAGTATCTGCTCGCTGGCTGGCAACTCAATGGGATCTCCACCTTTCAGACAGGCTTGCCCTTCAGCGTCAACGCCGGTGTAGATCGCAGCCTCGCTGGCATTGGCCGGGACCGTGCTGACATTCTCAAAACTCCCGACGTCTACGGAGACCGCTCTCGTGGAGAAATGATTCCTCGTTATTTCGAAACCACTGCCTTCGCCCTCCCCGCCCTCGGCACCTTCGGAACTTCCAGCAGAAACACCCTCTTCGGGCCGGGAATCATCAACTTCGACCTTGGCGCATTCAAGGCCTTTAGCTTTACCGAGCGTCGACGGCTTGAGTTCCGCTGGGAAGTCTTCAACGCTCTCAACAAGCCAAACTTCCTGAACCCAATCGCCGCTGTACAAAACGTCAATTTCGGCCGCATCACCAGTGCCCGCGATTCACGCATCATGCAGGCGGCCTTGAAGCTCTACTTCTGATTCCATCAAGCTCTTGGTTTGAACACGGCCCGGTTGAATCCGGGCCGTTCGTTTTGCTTACCGCAAAGGCAAGTGTGATGATCCGAAATTCAGAAAAATGATAGTATGATGTCATCCTTCGACCAATATGAAGCTTTTTCAACCGAGTCGCTCTCTTCCCATCTACGCTGCCCTCACACTAGCCGCCCTTGCTGGTGCAACACACTACCTCACCGCCCAATCTACGCCCCCCGCTGCAGACGCTACAACCTTCGCCACCGACGTCAAACCCTTTCTCACCACCCACTGCGTCAAGTGTCATAACACCGACAATCCGACAGCCGGCGTTCGCGTAGACCATCTGGACGCTACTCTGGACGAACGCCACATTCGCCTCTGGGAGGGCATCCGCCATCGCGTTGAAAACGGCACCATGCCTCCCAAGGGCTTGCCCAAGCCGAAGGACGAAGAGCGTCAAAAGGCCGCTGCCTGGATCGGACAAGGCCTGGAGATTGCCCGGCTCCGCCCCGCACCCAAAAACGGGATCACCCGCCGCCTCACCGTTTCTCAATATCGCAATACTCTGCGTGACCTTCTATCCCTGGAAGACGAGGTCGCTGACATCCTTCCGCCCGACGCCATCTCCGCCGACGGCTTCGTCAATAACAACGACACCCTTCAGCTTTCTCCTCTTCTTCTGGAATCCTATTTTGAGATCGCAAATAAAGCTTTAGCCCGCGCCATCGTTGATCCCCAGCAGAAACCCGTCGTTCAGAACTTCCGCATGGACTTCGGCACCGGCATCAACAAGAACCCCATCAAGGAGAAGCTCGTCCTCGGTGCCGGCAGTGCCTTGCTGGACCCCTCCGAGTTCACCGTCACAGAACTGACCCCCGCCAAGACTTTCGCCTTCACTCCCTTCCGCATGCGTACCAAGTACCGCTTCATCGAGGGCTATCAGGGCAACGATACCGTTCGCGGCTGGCGGGATTTCGATAGCATCTATCACTCTGTTTTTGCCGACATGCGCGGCTCCGGTGGCTACCCCAAAGGCAATGCGCATTCCGTCGTACCTGAAGGCCTCCTGCTTCGCCCCGCGATCCCCAACGACGAAATCTTCGAGGGTGACGGCACCTATGGGCCCAAAGCAAATTTCAAGATTCCGATCCGCGAGATCCCCGACAACGGCCGCTTCCGCGTTACTGTTACAGCCGCAAAATACAACGACGGCTTGATGCTGGATAAAGACACTCCGGCCGCACCCGCATCCACCCCCGGCGCAATCACCGTCCCCGAGCCCACAGAAGCCAAGACCATTCAAATCGCCAAGCCCGGCGTCTACCAGGTCGACATCTACCGTGCCCAGGGCCAGGTGGAGCGTCCCCCCACAGACAGCTCTAAAATTACTCAATCCCGCATCGGCGTCTACGCCTTTGATGAGCCCAACCCGCAGGTCAAATTGAACGGCAACGCCGCCCTCGCAGACTCTCCCTTCGGCAAAGCTCTTTCACTCAACGGTGGAGACGACTTCGCCACAGTCCCGCGAAGCGCCGAGAACAATCTCCACATCACCAGCTTCACGATATCTCTCTGGATCCGCCCCAGCGCAGTCACCAAGTCCGGCATTCTCGCTGCTGGCGCTTTGGAATACACACCCGGCTGGGTGCTCGACATCCCCGATAACCGCGGCTCACTCCGCTTTGCAACCACCGGCCCCGATGGCACACCCAACGGCACCATCACTACCCCTCCCGGCGTGCTGCGTCCCAACACCTGGCAACACATCACCATCAGTGCCCCGCGGCTGAACCAGTCCCGCATCTACGTCAACGGCTACCAGGTCGCTGAAGGCAACATCAGCCCTGCACCCCTCGACAACCCCAACATCGAACTCCACTTCGGCCGCGTCCCCAAGCAGCCACAATCGTTCAAAGGTTCGATCGACGACGTCCGCATCTATACGCGCGTTCTCGCCATGCCCGAAATCCAGGCCCTCATCGAACCGGGCCGCCAGTATGCGCTGCCGCCTCCAGAACGCATACAGGACATCACTGTGTCCCTCGGTGATCGGCAATTCAGCGGCACCCTCCAGGCCGGCTTCCTTCACGTCCGGCTGCCCGCCGGTCCTCTCGCTGTCAAGGCCAAGCCCGCCGGTGTCGCCGCGCTCGATCGCCTTGTCATCACCCCGGTCACCAACCCCGCCGCACTCCAGCGTCTCGCCGCACTCGAGAAGCGCGTCCCGCGCCTCGGCGTCCACCTTGGCTTCCGCCGCGATTGCGGCAGCTCACTTTACCCTGTCGGCAAGCCCAGCCTCGTTCCCGGTACAAACCTCACCCGCTTTACCTTTGAAGGGGTTCTCAACAACTACCCGCAACCCAACGTCGAAAAAGACAACGTTAACTATCTGGCTGGCGTTAAGGAATTCGGCATCCGCAGCGAGTACACCGACGGGCGCGACATGCCCCGGCTTCTCATCCGCACCGTCGAATTCGAAGGGCCTTTCCTCGAGTCCTGGCCTCCGCCCGCCCACCGCAATCTCTTCCCGGCACGCCCTGCTGGCATAGACGACAAAACCTACGCGAATCAGATCATTCGAAGCTTTGCCACCCGCGCCTGGCGTCGTCCCGTTGCGCCGGCTGAGGTCAACCGTCTCACTGCCGTTTACGCCAAAGCGGCCGCCGCTGGCGCATCCTTCACCGATGCCGTCAAGGATGCCTTTATCGTTACCCTCACCTCGCCTCAGTTCCTCTTCCTGGTCGAACAGAGTGCCACCCCCAAGCCCGAGCCGCTCACCCCTCATGAGCTCGCCTCGAAGCTCTCTTACTTCCTCACCAACTCGCCGCCAGACCGCACCACGCTTGCGCTAGCCGCCTCTGGCACGCTTCACAAAAACATCAACGCTGAAATCGACCGGCTCGTATCGAGTCCCCGCTTCGCGCGCTTCACCGGCGAGTTTGTCCAACAGTGGCTTGCCCTTGACAAGTTCGCAGTGCTTGAGCCCGACAAGAAACGCTTCCCCAATCTCACCCGCGATGTCCGCGCAGAACTCAAGAAAGAACCCATCCAGTTTGTCGAGCACCTCTTCCGCAGCAATCTCCCGGCCTCTCATCTCATCTCGTCGGACTACATCGTAGCCAACGAAACCGTCGCAAACTATTACGGCCTCGGCAGCAAGACAGAAAATGGCTTCGACTTCAAAGTCATCACCCACAACAAGCCAGAACTCGGTGGCGTCCTCACCCAGGCTTCCCTGCTCGCGGGCCTCTCCGACGGCCGCGAGTCCAACCCCATCAAGCGCGGTGCCTGGCTCGCCCGCCGCATCATCGCCGAGCCGCCTTCCGATCCTCCCCCCAATGTTCCTGCTCTGCAGGAAGACACCAAAGGCCTCACATTGCGTCAGCGCCTCGAACAACATCGTTCTGGCCCCGTCTGCATGCAGTGCCACCTTAAGATCGACCCCTGGGGCGTGGCTCTTGAACAGTACGACGCCAATGGTCTGATCAAGCCCAAGCCAGCCGACGCCTCCAGCAAGCTGCCAGATTCCACCGTCGTCAACAATATCGACGAATTCCGCAAGTACTTGGCGCAAGACCGCATCGATCAGGTAGCCTTCTCCGTCCTCAAGCACCTCGCTACCTATGCATGCGGCCGCTCCCTCACATATAATGAGGTCAACTACTTGAAGACAGAAGGCAAAACCCTTCGCGCCTCCGGGTACCGTATGCGGGACATGATTCAGTTCGTTGTGGCCAGTCCAATCTTCCGGGAGAAATAACACACTCATGAGCAACTCCATCCAACTCGACCGCCGCGCTTTTCTTCGCGGCTTAGGTGGCGTAAGCCTCGCCCTGCCAGTTCTCGACGCAATGGGAGCCGAAGTCACAGAGCTTTCCCCGCGCCGATTCTGCGCTATCTATACAGCCAATGGCATGTCTCTGCCCAAGGCCGAGCACAAAATTGATGAGTGGTCGTGGTTCCCCACCGCTGAGAGCAACGGCGAATTTGTCTTCGGCAAGTCCACAGAACCGCTTGCGCCCTTCCGCAAGCACCTTAGCTTCATCGGTGGTCTTCACCATCCTTCCGGCCCCAAGGCAGACCCGCACACCTGCTCCGACATGTGGCTCACCGGCGCTCCCTTGCATAATCCCAAGCCCGGCACCTACAACACCGTCGGCCTTGATCAGATCATAGCCCAGCACACCAAGCAGTTCTGCCGTCAACCTTCGCTCGTTCTCTCGATCGACGCAGGCACCGGCTTCCTCTCCCGCACCGGTACCATTTCCTATAGTCTCGAAGGCCGCCCCATCCCGGCAGAAAACAGCCCCCGCCGCATCTTCGATCGCCTCTTCAAAGGCGACCGTGGTTCCCTCGCTGAAGAGCACGCCCGCTTGCAGCACCGCATCAAGCTAGTCGACGCTGTCGCTCAGTCTGCCAAAGACCTCGATGCCAGCCTTGGCAAGTCCGACCGCGAACGGATGGACCAATACCTTACCTCGCTCAACGAAGTAGAATCCCGCCTCATAGCGAGCGAAAAGTGGATCGACATCCCGCTCAAGAAGCAGGATTACTCGCACTTGAATCTTGAAGCCAGCAACGAAGGCGAACCGGCTGACTTCTACCGCACCATGTTCGATCTCATCACGCTGGCATTCGATGCCGACATCACCCGCTCGGTCGCCTTCATGCTGAACCGCGAAGATGGCATGGGCATCTCCGATACCTTCCCCATCAAGATGGGCCTTGCGAAGACGCACCACAATCTCTCGCACGCCACCGACAAGGAAGGTCAGTTGAACTTCGCCAAGTACGACAAGTTCCTCGCAGAGCAGGTTGCCTACTTCCTCGGCCGTCTCAACCATTACAAAGATCGCGACGGCAGCGTCCTCGACAACTCGATAGTGCTCTTCGGCTCCGGTGCCAGCACCACTCACACCCCGCGCAACTTGCCCACCCTCGTCGCCGGCGGTGCCAATCTCGGCCTCAAGCACAACAAGTACTTCCGTAACGGCGAACAGCGCATGTCCAACATGTACCTGAGCATCCTCCGCTCCCTCAACGTTCAGGTCGAAAGCTTCGCAGATTCTACCGGCACGCTCACATCGCCGGTCTTTACCCGCAGCTAATCCGGATTCAAAATCGCAACTTAAGAAATGCCGCCGCGCCCATAAGGCCCGGCGGCATTTTTGTCTGCAAACACCAACAAAAAGTCCAAATCCAATCCCGAATTGACGAGCCTATTGGGAATGGGGAATGAAATCAATGACACTAAATCAGACTAGATGACAACAGCTTTGATGAAATTAGCTAAAAGACCGATGGAGTGAGCTTTGGCGCTGCAAGTTATCTACTTGTAATAAAAGTTTTGTTCAAGCTCAATTGTTTTAGAACTAGGAACGGGCGAAACGATCTAGCCAAGTGCGATACAATTAAATTAGAGATTTTTTAGTTAGGTTTCAATTACTGTATGTCGAAGAAGATCGATGTTACTGAACTGATTCTTCGGGACGCTCATCAGAGCCTGATGCAACTCGAATGGCGATGGAAGACATGATTCCCGCCTGCGCGGATATCGACAAAGCCGGTTATTGGTCTGTCGAGTGCTGGGGAGGTGCCACATTCGACGCATGTATCCGCTTTTTAAACGAAGACCCGTGGGAGCGCCTCCGGATTTTTCGTAAATTGATGCCGAATTCACGTCTGCAAATGCTGCTTCGTGCGCAGAACCTCCTCGGCTACCGGCACTACGAGGATGGCGTCGTTGACCGGTTTGTTGACAAAGCAGCCGAAAATGGCATGGATGTCTTCCGCGTGTTTGACGCGCTAAACGATATCCGCAACCTGAACCGCTCCATCAATGCAGTCAAAAAGGCCGGCAAGCACGCCCAAGGCACCATTTGTTACACCATCTCACCGTTGCATACAGTAGCTGGCTACGTTGAAATGGCGAAAGAACTCGTGGATCTTGGCTGCGATTCCCTCTGTTTAAAAGACATGGCTGCGCTGCTGAAGCCACAGCCCGCGTACGACATCGTCAAGGCGATCAAGCAGGCATGCGGCGAACATGTCCGCATCCATGTTCATTGCCACGCCACCACCGGCGTCACCATGGTCAGCTTGATGAAGGCAATCGAAGCGGGTGCCGATTGTGTCGACACGGCCATCAGCTCTCTCTCCCTCGGTCCTGGCCACAACCCCACGGAAAGCCTCGTCGAAATGCTCGATGGCACGGGCTACACTACCGCTCTCGATAAGCGGTGTATCTTAAACGTTAAGAATCATTTTGCCGCCATCCGCCCGCGATATGCGGAGTTTCTTTCTAATATTACCGGTGTCGAAACCGACATCTTCGAAAGTCAGATTCCCGGCGGCATGATCTCCAACATGGAAAGCCAGCTTAAACAACAGGGTGCCGCCAATAGGATCAAAGAAGTTCTTCTAGAAGTCCCTCGGGTTCGCCAAGTCGCCGGCTATCCGCCGCTGGTCACGCCCTCAAGCCAGATCATCGGTACTCAGGCCGTGTTCAACGTCATGATGGGCGACTACAAGGTGCTCACCGGGGAATTCGCCGATCTCATGCTCGGCTACTACGGTGCCACGCTCGGGCCACGCGACCCCCAAGTACTCGAATTGGCCTCAAATCAAGCACACAAAGAAGCTATTAACTGCCGTCCAGCCGACATGCTGAAGCCCGAATGGGATACTCTGCGCAGCGACGCCAGCGCGCTTCCCGGCTGTGACGGTTCGGATGAGGATGTGCTTACTTTTGCCATGTTCCCGCAGGTCGCACCCAGGTTCTTCGCCACCCGTAAAGACGGTCCAAAAAATCTTGGGAAGGATCCGTCCACCGTCGCGATAACATCAGCCGGGGCGCCCACTCCAGCATCCGTCAGGGACGACGGCAAGGGGCCTGTAGTCGCTCCAATCAACTACAATATTACTTTTAACGGCAAATCAACTAAAGTTACGGTTTCTCCGGCCTAGAATCCGGCTTTCAGTTACAACACAATCATAAGAATAATCCGATTCACTGACATGCGCTGTTTATCTGCAGTGCTCGCAACAGCGTGTCAGTAACAAGGGGCGTCAGCACAATGTCAGACACAATGGAATCCAGAATTGACTTACTCCGCAAAAAGCGAGAATCGGTCATGCAGGGCGGCGGG
Source organism: Bryobacter sp. (assembly GCA_022843625.1). Taxonomy (GTDB): domain Bacteria; phylum Acidobacteriota; class Terriglobia; order Bryobacterales; family Bryobacteraceae; genus Bryobacter. The sequence goes on from JALHNH010000027.1 coordinate 50,214, forward strand.
GCCGACAAGCTGGACAAGCACCGCGCCGCCGGAAAACTCACTGCTCGCGAGCGCGTCTCAGCTCTGGTCGATAATGGCAGCTTCCAGGAAACCGGCCTCTTTGCCCAGCATCGCGCCACGCTCTTCGGTATGGCTGGCAAGGACATGCCGGCCGATGGCGTCATTACCGGTGCCGCCAGTATCCGAGGACGGCTCGTTCACCTTGCCAGCCAGGATTTCACAGTCGCTGGCGGTTCGGCTGGTGAACTCCATTCGATAAAAGTCGCCGAGATCATGATTCAGGCGCTCAAGACAGGATCACCCTTCGTCTTTATCAACGATTCCGGAGGCGCGCGGGTGCAGGAGGGTATCGACTCACTCTCCGGCTATGGCAAAGTTTTCTATACCAACGTAATGCTCTCGGGTGCCGTACCCCAGATCGCTCTCATTTGCGGCCCCTGCGCCGGTGGTGCCGCTTACTCGCCCGCTCTCACCGATTTCGTCATCCAGACCCGCAAAGCCCAGATGTTCATTACCGGGCCCCAAGTCATTAAACAGGTCACGGGAGAAGATGTCACCGCCGACGAACTCGGCGGCCCCGACGCGCACATGGCTCGCTCTGGCGTCACCCACTTTATTGCGGAGGACGACCAGGAAGCCATCCTGTTATGTCAGAAGCTCCTCAGCTTCTTACCCCAGAACAATCTCGAAGACCCGCCACTGCAACCAGGCGACTATACTTATCAGTCTGACGCCGCGCTCACCGACATCGTCCCCGTCGATGGGAAACGCCCCTATGACGTTCGTGAAGTTATCCTTCGCGTGGTCGATAACGCCGACTTCCTTGAAGTGCAGTCCGGCTACGCTCCCAATATTGTCATCGGCTTCGCCCGCGTTTGCGGACGTTCCATCGGAATCGTAGCGAATAATCCCAGCCAGATGGCTGGCGTGCTCGATATCAATGCGTCCAATAAGGCCTCCCGCTTCATTCGATTTTGCAACGCTTTCAGTATTCCGCTGGTCACCTTCGTAGATGTTCCCGGCTTCCTTCCTGGTCTCGAGCAGGAATATGGCGGCATCATCCGCCATGGTGCAAAAATGCTTTTTGCTTACTCTTCGGCCACTGTGCCCAAAATCACCATCATCCTGCGCAAGGCCTATGGTGGCGCTTATCTGGCCATGTGCAGTAAGGACCTCGGTGCCGACCGTTGCGTCGCCTGGCCCACCGCCGAGATCGCCGTCATGGGTGCCGAAGGTGCCGCCGAAATCGTTTTCCGCAAAGAAATCGCCGACGCGGGCAACTCCGCCGAAAAGCGTAAAGAGATGATCAACAACTACCGCGAAGCGTTCTCTAATCCCTTTGTCGCCGCCGGCCGCCGCCTCGTCGATGACATCATCGAGCCCTCTGAAACGCGTCGTTACATCGCTCAGTCTCTCGAGTTCCTGCTCACAAAACGCGAACTGCGTCCATCCAAGAAACATGGCCTCATCCCTCTTTAAAATCTTATGAGCAACCAAAACGTCGAAATCGCCGAACTCCGCGCCCAGGTAGCCGAACTCTCAGAACGCCTCGAAAGCCTCAGCTCCCTTGTCGCTGGCCTCATGGCCTCCCCCGGTCTTCCGTTCTCCGTCGCTGGTGCCCCCGAAGCACCTCAAGACCTGATCACCGAGGAATTGCTCATCACCATCTCCGCTGCCGTTGCCGCCTATCTCGGTAAGCGTGCCCCCATTCGCCACGTCCGCCTGATCAGCTCCACCTCGTGGGGCCAGCAGGGACGCGTCAAGATTCAGGCCTCCCACCCGCTTACGGTAAAACACTCGAAATAGAAAGAGCCTTTCGTGAAGCTGAAGATTACTATCGACGAAAAAATTTATGAAGTGGACGTCGAGGCCAGCGAGCCCGAACCTGCACCCCTGCCCATGGTTGGCCCGCTACTGCACGCCTCTGTCGGTCAGGTGCCCAGCGCGGGTTTCGCCTCCTCCCCCACCGGCGAAGAAGCAGCGGATGAAAACAAGGTCTGTCGAAGTCCCCTCAATGGCATTGTGGTCGGCATCGCCGCTCAGGTTGGAGACTCCATTCAATCCGGCGATACCCTTGTAGTGCTGGAGGCAATGAAAATGGAAACCAATATCACCGCACCTTGCGACGGTAAGATCGCCAAAATCCGCGTTGCCCACGGTGCCTCGGTCAAAGCTGGTCAAATTGTCGCCGACTTCGAGTAATTAAATATATGAACTTTCCCGGCTTTGAATTCATCGATCACATTGGTATCTCCGTCCCTCAGGGTACGCTCGAGCAGTCAGTCGAGAAATATAAACTGCTCGGCTTCACCGAAGTGCACCGGGAAGAGGTTCACGGCACCCACATGGTCCGCGAAGTGCTCCTCCGCATCGGCACAAGTCAGAACCTGGTTCAGCTCCTGGAGCCCCTCAGCCCGGAGTCCCCTGTCGCCCGCATGATTGAAAAGCAGGGAGGCCGCGGCGGCTTCGCCCATCTCGCCTTCCGTGTCCAGGACATTAACGCCGCCTACGGCTACCTGAAAGAAAATGGGTTCCACATGACCCAGGAACCGGGGCCCGGATCGCGCGGTACTCAAATTTTCTTCGTTCACCCCAAAGACTTTAGCTACCTCATTGAAGTTGTCCAGGAGGCACCCGCAAATGTCTAAAGAATTCCCTGGCATCCCCACCGCCGACTGGGAGGCCGCCATCATCGCAGACCTCAAAGGTGCCGACTATCAGAAAAAGCTCACCTGGAAGTCTGAAGACGGTATTGTGATCCGGCCCTACTATCGCAGCGAAGATCTTCCTCCGTCGTCAGTCCCCACGCGCGCAGCAGAAACCTGGCAGATCCGGGAAAGCCTGGAAATCCCAGCCAACGCCATCAACGCCGCACAGTGGCATGACAATGGCGCAACTCCCGTCCAGGAACTCGCCTTCGCCCTGCTCGCCGCCGCCGATCGCCTGGAAGCCGGCGACACAAACGTCGCATTCGTATTCGGCATTGGCTCCAACTACTTCTTCGAAATAGCCAAGCTCCGCGCCGCCCGCCTGCTCTGGGGGAACCTGACCTCCGCCTTCGGTCTCGCACCCTCGCCCGCGAAAATCCACGCCCGCACCGCTCTTGCCAACAAGTCGATCTACGACCCTTACACGAACCTCCTCCGCGTCACAACGGAAACATTGTCAGCTGCTATCGGTGGGGCGGATTCAATCACCGTCGTTCCTGCGCACTTCCCTGCCCGCCTCGCCCCCAACGTCCAGCACGTCATCCAGGAAGAAGCCCGCGTCGACACTGTCCCCGATCCCTCCGCCGGCTCCTACTTCATCGAATCACTTACCGACACTCTTGCCCGCGAGGCTTGGGCGCTCTTCCAGCAGAATCCTTCCATCGACGATTCCCTCGCAGTTGCTCGTACAGCTAAAGAAAAAGCGTTTGCTCTGCGCCGAACGATCATGGTGGGGGTCAATAACTATGTCGACGCCGCCGAATCGCTTGACGGTATTCCCACCGATATTGAAGGTTCCGGGTGGCGCCTGGCCCGGCCTATTGAGCTGATCCGCCAGCGAGTCGAACGTCATCCGCAACCCCTCCATGTCCACTTGCTAAAACACGGTGAATCCAACCTTCGCGCTGCTTTCTCGCGCAACTTCTTCGCCTGCGCCGGCCTCAAAATCACCGAAAGCGATACCGTCGATCCCGCCGCGAACTTGATCGTTCTCTGCTCCACCGACCCCGAGTACCCCGCCTTCGCAGCCGGCATCCTGCCGCAAGCGAAGGTCCCTGTCCTCATTGCCGGCAATCCCGCAGAGAAGCCCCCCGGCATTGCCGGATACATCCATACACAGTCCAACCAAGTGGAAAGCCTCAACGAATGGATCACCAGGCTGGGAGTAGCTCACTAACATGCGCCGCCCCGACTTCTCCCAAATCCCGTACACAGCCCCTGCCCCTGCCGCGCCGCTCACCGGCATGGATCATCTGGATTACGCCGCCGGCCTGCCGCCCTACCTTCGCGGCCCGTATTCCACCATGTATGTCATGCAGCCCTGGACCATCCGCCAGTACGCCGGATTCTCCACCGCCGAAGCCTCCAACGCTTTCTACCGCCGCAACCTCGCCGCTGGCCAGAAAGGTCTCTCCGTCGCCTTCGATCTTGCCACCCACCGAGGCTACGATTCGGATCATCCTCGCGTCCCCGGTGACGTCGGCAAGGCTGGTGTTGCCATCGATTCCGTCGAAGATATGAAGATTCTGTTCGACCGGATTCCGCTCGATCAGATGTCCGTCTCCATGACCATGAATGGTGCTGTACTGCCTATCATGGCCTTCTATATTGTTGCGGCCGAAGAACAGGGTGTCGCACCCTCAGCACTCGCCGGAACCATTCAGAACGACATTCTCAAAGAGTTCATGGTCCGCAACACCTACATCTATCCACCCGCTCCGTCCATGCACATCATTGGCGATATCTTCCGGTACTGTTCGGAGAAGATGCCGAAGTTCAACTGCATTTCCATCTCCGGCTACCACATCCAGGAAGCAGGCGGAACTGCAGAAATCGAGCTCGCTTACACCCTCGCCGATGGCCTCGAGTACCTCCGCACCGGCATCGCCAGCGGCCTGTCCATTGACGAATTCGCCCCGCGCCTGAGTTTCTTCTGGGGCATCGGCATGGACCACTTCACCGAGATCGCCAAGCTCCGAGCCGCTCGTGTGCTTTGGGCTCGCATCGTGAAATCGTTCCATCCGGCCAACCCAAAATCGATGGCTCTCCGCACGCACTCGCAGACCTCCGGCTGGTCGCTCACTGCGCAGGATGTCTTTAACAACGTGGCTCGCACCTGCATTGAAGCGATGGCCGCCGCCCTCGGTCACACCCAGAGCCTGCACACCAACGCGCTGGATGAAGCCCTCGCCCTGCCCACTGATTTCTCTGCCCGCATCGCCCGCAATACCCAGATCTACCTTCAGGAGGAAACCGGCATCTGCCGCGTTGTTGACCCCTGGGCGGGCAGCCACCACGTTGAAACCCTAACCCACAACCTCATGGAACGCGCCTGGGAACTGATCGAAGAGGTGGAAGCCCTCGGTGGCATGACCAAAGCCATCGAATCTGGTCTGCCCAAAATGCGCATTGAAGAAGCCGCCGCCCGCCGTCAGGCCCGCATCGATTCCGGCAAAGAAGTCATCGTCGGCATCAACAAGTATCAGCCTGAAACAGAAGAGCAAATTGAAGTACGCGACATCGACAACCAGGCCGTTCGCATCTCCCAGCTCGAACGACTGGCCGCCGTCAAAGCTTCCCGCAACCAGGCTGCTGTGGACGAGGCTCTCGCAGCCCTCACAACTGCTGCTCGTTCCGGTGAAGGCAACCTGCTCGATCTCTCTGTTCGCGCGGCCCGCTTCCGGGCTACACTCGGAGAGATCTCTTCGGCTCTTGAAACCGTCTTCGGCAGGTATCAGGCAGTGAACCGCACCATCTCCGGCATTTATTCCGCTGAAAGCCAATCCGACCCCGAGTTCCGCAAAGCGCAAGAACTCGCCACCGCCTTTGCCGCTCAGGACGGCCGCCGCCCCCGCATCCTGATTGCCAAGCTTGGTCAGGACGGCCATGACCGTGGTGCAAAAGTAGTCGCCACCGCCTTCGCCGATCTTGGCTTTGATGTCGACGTTGGCCCCCTTTTCCAGACCCCCTCCGAAGCTGCCCGTATGGCCGTCGAAAACGATGTCCACGTCCTCGGCCTCTCTACCCTCGCAGCGGGACACAAAACGCTTGTCCCCGAAGTTCTAGAGCACTTGAAGACACTCGGCAGGCCCGATATCCTGGTCGTCGTCGGTGGCGTAATCCCGCCGCAGGATTATGATTTCCTCCTGGCTGCCGGTGCCACTGGCGTCTTTGGCCCCGGCACTGTCATCCCCGTTTGCGCGCAGACCATTCTGCGAGCCCTTCTGGACAATTCGAGTGCGCACTAGACAGTCTCGCCTCACGGCTAGCGAATACGTCGACGGTATCCTTGCTGGAAGTCGCGTTACCCTGGCCCGCGCCATCACCCTCATCGAAAGCGATCTCCCTTCCGACGCAGATCTGGCCGCCGAGGTCCTCGATCGCATCTTGCCGCACACTGGCGCTTCCCGCCGCATTGGTATCTCCGGCGTTCCAGGGTCTGGCAAATCCACCTTTATTGATACCCTCGGCATGCACCTCATCCGGGACCGCAACGAGCGACTTGCCGTCCTCTCAGTGGACCCCTCCAGCCCCTTCTCCGGCGGCTCCATCCTCGGGGACAAGACCCGCATGGAGCGCCTCGCAGTTGAAGATCATGCTTTCATTCGTCCCTCCCCCGCTCGCGGCCACCTGGGCGGCGTCGCCCGTCGCACCCGTCCCGCAATGTTGCTCTGCGAGGCCGCTGGCTTTCGCAACGTGATCGTTGAAACCGTTGGCGTCGGCCAGTCTGAAACTGCTGTTCGATCCATGACCGATTTCTTCCTCCTCCTCACCATCGCCGGTGCCGGGGATGAATTGCAGGGCATTAAGCGCGGCATCCTCGAAATGGTGGATTGTGTCGCTGTCAACAAAGCCGATGGCACCAATAAGTCAAACGCTCAACGCGCTCGCGCCGAACTCGCCTCCGCCCTTCATCTTTTCCCCGCCTCCCTCACCGGCTGGACGCCTCCAGTCGTGGTTTGCTCGGCCTTAGCCGGAGAAGGCGTGTCCCAAATCTGGGACATCGTACTGGCCCACCATACCCATCTCGAATCCGGCGGCCATCTCGCCGCGCAGCGGCGCGAACAATCCCTTGCCTGGATGCACGAACTCATTGCAATCGGCCTTGAGGATAGCTTTCAACGTCACCCGGGCGTTAAGACCCGCTTCTCAGAAATCGAGCGGAGCGTCCGCGATGGAAATACAAGTTCCTTCGCCGCAGCCAACGAGTTACTTCATTTGTTCATGAATTCCCATCGCCCCCCGTCAGGAGAATAGAACCGTTATGCCGCTACCCTTCCCCATACTCACACCCGAAGAGGCTGCCGCTCTGATACAAAATGGGCAAACCATAGGGTTTAGCGGCTTCACCCCCGCTGGAGCCGCCAAAGCGATTCCCAAAGCCATCGCAGCCCAGGCCATCGCCGAACATGAGGCGGGCCGCCCCTTCCAGATTGGCGTTCTAACCGGGGCCTCCACCGGCCCGTCGCTCGACGGCGCCCTTGCCGCTGCAGAAGCCATCAGCTTTCGTACCCCCTATCAGTCCGACCCCCTGTTGCGTGCTCAAATCAATTCCGGCCAGGTACGCTTCGTCGACATGCACCTGTCGCAACTTCCCCAGATTGTTCGCTACGGATTCCTCGGCCCCATTCATTTTGCCGTTGTCGAGGCCGCCGATATCACCGCCGGCGGCGGTATCGTTCTCACCACTTCCGTCGGGGCATCGAACACCTACCTCAATTGCGCCCAAAAGATCCTCATTGAGCTAAACCGCCGTCATCCCCCCACGCTCCTCGGGATGCACGACATCTTTGAGCCAAAGGATCCCCCCACTCGCGACGCCATCCCGATTTATACTCCCTCCGATCGTGGAGGTGCCGCCATGGTCGTAGTCGATCCCAGAAAGATCGCCGGCATCGTCGAAACCAACCTCGACGATGAGGCCGGCGGCTTCGATTCGTCCAACACCGTCACTGAGAAGATTGGCCAGAACGTCGCCGAATTTCTGGTTCGCGAAATGCACTCCGGCCGTATCCCAAGGCAGTTTCTCCCGCTCCAGTCCGGTGTGGGTAACATCGCCAACGCCGTTCTCGCCGCCCTCGGAGAGCGCAGGGAAGTGCCAGCCTTTGAGATGTATACCGAAGTTTTGCAGGACTCCGCCATCCCCCTCCTCAAGAGTGGTCGCTGCACCTTCGCCTCCACCTCGGCTCTCACGCTAAGTCCCGCCATGATGAAGGAATTCTACACGGATCTCGACTACTTCCGCAGCCGCATTCTTCTCCGTCCGCAGGAGATCTCCAATCATCCTGAAATCGTCCGCCGCCTTGGCATTATCTCGATGAATACGGCTATTGAAGTCGATCTCGGCGGCAACGTAAACTCAACACACGTCATGGGCCGCCAGATGATGAACGGCATCGGTGGCTCTGGCGACTTCACGCGCAACGCCTATGTGTCTATCTTCTCCTGCCCATCGGTTGCCAAGGGCGGCAAGATCAGCGCCATCGTACCTCTGTGTTCGCACATCGATCACAACGAGCATTCCGTACAGATAGTCATCACCGAAAACGGTGTCGCCGATCTACGGGGCAAGGACCCGAAGGAGCGTGCCGACCTGATCATCGACAAGTGCGCCCACCCCGAATACCGCGACCAGCTCCGCACTTACCTCCGCCTCGTAAAAGATGGCCACGTACCCCAATCTTTGTCGCTGGCATTTGCCATGCATCGCCACTACCTCACCAACAACGACATGCGCAACATCGAATGGGAATCGTGGCGCTAGCCAATTTATCGAGGGTCGCTTTCCGTTAAGACTTCCGCTGCGCTTAGATTAGGAACGTATTTGCGTTCGAAGCGGCAGGAGGCATCTCGAGTCAAGACACATCGTCAGGCCAGAATTCATAACGCGGAAGCGAGCAGATCGATTGCAGCAACAGCTCGGCCGGCTCCGCACTGGCGCCCGCCCCAGCGCGGAGCCACACCGAGCCACGAAACACCACTACTCGTCGTCCAGCGCATTCACATCTTCTGTACTTAGAGGGCGAAGACAGCGAAAGACGGGAAAATCATGATCGCTCATGCGAATCCGAATGGCATCGGAATTCTTCATCGATTGCAAAATCAAATCCCTAACCACCTGCCCAAGGCTGCGTTTTTTCTCGCTCACAATCGCACGGCAACACAGACCGGCGTGACACAAATTCCAGGCAGCCATCCTGCGCCGGCCTTTCCCCTTCATTGTCACAATCGGTCTCACCAACTGCGCCTCAAACTAGCTCGCACCCAACGATTCCCCCCCCCCATTGGTAGCCTTTCTATGCTCTGTACGATAGGCTTCCCCCTCATCCTGTTGCAGCAACCCGGCCCAGACTTCCGCTCCCCCCGCCTCCATCCAAAAGCTGAGATCCAGCATTCGGCTCGAGCTCTTACTTTGCAGAAATCAAGTCGAATTCTACTTCCGCAGCAATGTGGCCTCGGCATCCCTTGGCAGAGGTTTCCCAAGCAATTTCTGCGAATCGCCCGTCTCCTTGAGCCAGGCATCGAGGCGTCCGCGAAGTTGCACAAGCGTGCGAATCTGCCGGGGGTCGGCCGCGAGATTCACCAGTTCGCCCGGATCCCGGCGCAGATCGTACAGCTCTTCGGCGGGACGGTGCTTGAAAGCCTCAACCACAGCCCGGGCTTGGGCATCTGTTTCGGCTGCACGTTCCCAGCTCTGCCAGTACTTGAAGCCGGCGGCGGCGCCATCGCGGTTGTCGTGCGTGGAGTGCTGGAGCTCGGGGTGGAGGTTGCGGATGTACTTCCAATCGGCGGTGCGGATGCTGCGAATGGGAAACACATTCCAATCGCCGTCTCCGTTGTGCGCGGTAAAGATCTCGCGGCGGTGTTCTTTGGCCCGGCCGAGCAGTACAGGCGCAAAAGAACGGCCATCCACCCCCTGGGGGACTGTGCCACCGGCAAGGTCGACCAACGTGGGCAGAATGTCGATCCACTGCACCATGGCATCGGTCCGCTGGCCGGCGCGGATGACGCCAGGCCACGCCGCGATCATTGGTGTTCGAATGCCGGTGTCATATAGATTCCACTTGCCAAAAGGCCATTGCGCACCATGGTCACTGGTGTGCAGAAACACCATGTTCGTCCCGAACTTCGCCCGTGCGGCGTCATAGACCTTGCCTAGTTCGTTATCCATGTTGGAAATAGCGGCAAGATACTGCGCCCGCGCTTCACGTGTCTCCAGCGTTCCGACAGACTTGACCGGGAGGCGAACGCTGGCCGCGTCAATTGATGCATGGTTGGTGGGCCAGGGGACATGGGGCCAATTGGAGCCAACAAAGAGCGCTAGCGGCTGAGTTGAGTCGCGCTTGGCCAAAAACTCGAGTGCGGAACTTACCGCCGCAGGGTTGTGGTAGGTGTCGTTAGCGAAAGTGTCGAAGCCGTAGTCAGCGGTGTAGCGGTAATGAGAAACCTTGCCGAATGCAGCAGTTTCGTAGCCAAGTTCCTTTAGATACGAAGGCAGCTTGCGAAGCTCGGCCCGGGGCTTGGTATGGTTGGCCTCAGCGCCATTGCGTGCAGGGTACAGGCCTGTGAGCAGCGCAGCGCGGCTGGGCGCACAACTGGGCGAAGCGACGAAGGCACGAGAAAAAACAAGGCCTTCCTGCGCAATACGCTGCATGTTCGGCGTGGCCGCATCCTCTGATCCGTAGACAGAAGAGTCCAGCAACCCGTGATCGTCAGACAGAAAGACCACAAGATTCGGCCTCTGCACGGCGCGCTGCGACCAGGCAAGTGCCGGTAAGCCGGCCAGCAATTGACGGCGTGAAATCATCACTCACACATACTTTCACAACTATTTTTTGCCTGCTCCAACGCTGGCCTCAATCCCTCCAAGGAAAGCCCTACCCCGGCCCTCAGCTCTGCTTCGCCGCCACAGGCTTGCCCGGCGCAACTGGCTTACCCGGAGCCACTGTCTCATCCGGATGCAACACAACTTCCTCGCCATCCTTCAGCCCTTCCAGAATCTCCACCGCAAGCGCCCCCCGGTGCCCCGGCGTAACCTTTCGCAACTGCGCCAGGCCGTTCTCAATCACATACACCGACCACGCTTCACCCGTGCGAAACAGCGCATTCGCCGGCACCTGCAACACACGCTCGCCCTCCCACATCACAAAGGCCGCCTCAACGCGGTAGCCATCGCCCAGTTGCTTCCACTCGGTCTCGGCCGAAACAATATCCGCCACCACCCGTACACGCTGCTCCTCAACACCCAGCGCCGACACCTTCGTAAAGCCTCCCGGTTCAATCACTCTGACGCGAGCCTCCAGCGGCTTGTCCCCACCCCACCGCGTCAGAATCACTCGCATACCGGGCACCGTCCGCACGGCATCGGCAGAAAGCAACTCCACAACCACCTCAAGCGCACTAGCATTGCCCACCTCAAGCAGCGCCTCACCCGCATTGACAAACCCTTCGCTCTCACGCAGAACTTGGATCACACGTCCGCCCGATGGCACCACCACCGGAACCACTTCCCCGCCAGCACCCGCCGGACGCAGCGCACTCTGCGCAACACCCACTTCAGCCCGCGTAGCAACTGCTTCCGCTCGGGCCGCCGCCACCTGTTTCTCTGCGGTAGCAACAGCGCCCTCGGCACGGCGCAGTTCCGTTGTCGTTCGATCCAGTCGCGACGCAGGTACATCTCCGGTCTTGGTCAGCTTTTCGTCACGATCCCGTTCGCGCCGCCAGTGTTCAAGATCAACACGCGCCGTCCGAACCTGTTCCTCAAACGTGCGTATGCGAGACTCGCTCGCACCTACAGCGGCTTCTAGCGCCTTCACACGGGCGCGCGCCGTCTCCGTCGATCGGACATCCAGCGCCATCGCTCGCGGAGCTTCAATCTGCGTCACTGCTGCACCCGCCGCAACACTATCGCCAGCCTTCCAGCGTAGCCGCCGCATCACTCCGGCAACCGGCGCAGAAATCACATAGCGTGACCGCAGCCGCGTCTTGCCCTCCTCCTCCACCGTCAGGCGCAGCGGCGCCAAACCCGCCTTTGCCGATTCCACTGGCACAGGCTGCGGCCGCAACGACATGGCGATGCCGGCAACTACAACGAGGCCAAGAACGATCACCCAGATCCAGCGTTTCAAGCTTTTCTTCTCCTATTCACGTGCCTTGAGAACCTCCACCAAATCAAGCTTACCGATCTTGCGCGCCACCGTCGCAGCCGATAGCAGCGTCGCAATCACGATCGTAAGCGCAGCGTAGCCGTATGTGGATGGCTCCACCACCACCGGCACTCGAAACAGCTCCGTCTGCGCCGTGCCAGCCATCACACCAACCAGACCGCGGCCCGCAAGCAGCCCCAACGGGATAGCCGCAAAGATCAGCACCGCGAGTTCGCCTAGCAGAATATAGGTCACCTCCCCACGCGTATATCCAAGCACGCGCAAACTCGCCAGCTCGCGGCTCCGCTCACTCAGAGCAATTCTTACCGTGTTGTAGACAACGCCAATCGCAATCGTCGCCGCAAGCAGTGTATTGAATAACGCAAACGTCAACATCTGCGCCGCCAGCGTCTCATAGAAACTGGTCAGCGCACGAGCCCGTGATGAGGTTCCCGCAACGGCAGGCATCGCCTTCAACCGCGTGTAAATCTCATCGACAAAACGTGGATCGGCAGCAAGATAGACACCCGTAATGGAGCTACCTTCGCGCATCAGCCGGTTCAGAGAATCCCGGCGCATATAAGACGTCACGCCGATAAATTCAGAAACTACACCCGTCATCGGCACCTGCCGGATCGCGCGCGATCCATCGAGCAATTCAACCGTCAGCATGTCCCCCGTGCGGATTCCAAGCATTTTCGCCAGATGGTCAGTCAACAGAATCCCCTCGGCCGGCACCGGCACTTCGCGAAGCTGTGTATCCAGCAGACGTCGCAGCGAAGCATCCGCCTCAATGCCCTGGATCGCGGCACGATAAGTGCGTTGCTCAAACCGAAGCCTCGCGGGAACAATGCGCACCGGCTCCGCGTGAGAGACACCTGGAAGGCTCGCCAAAGAGTAGAGTGCGCGTTCTGAAACCGGTCCGGCAAAGGTCACACTGAGATCCTCAATCTGCGCCCGGCGCAGTTGCGCAAACACCATGTAGTCGACCGCATCTCCCCAGAAGCCGCCGAGAATCAGGATCGCCGTCGAAAGCGCAACGCCGCAAACGCTAAGCAACGACTTTACCGGCCTCCGCTCGATATTGCGAAAGATCATGCGCGTCGGCTGCGAAAGCCAGCGTCCCAGACCAATCAATTCCAGCAGGCTCAATCGATAAGAGGCCGGTGCCGCCGGCTGCATGGCAACAGCGGGCGATTCCGCAGCGGCCTTGCGTACAGCAAACAAGGTTCCGGTAAAGCCAGCCACCATCGCAACCAGCGCCGAAACCAGCCACACCTCCGCGCGGATAGCGTAGTAGAGGTACGGGAACTTATAAACATCCATGTACAAGTTCGACAGGCCGCTGCCCATCCAGGCGCCCAGCGCCATGCCCATCGCGTAGCCGATGACAACAATCACCAGCGTGAGCTTGAGAAAATGCACAATCATGTCAAAGGTGGTGTAGCCGAAAGCTTTGAGAATCGCGATCTGGCCGCGCTGCGTCGCAAGCAGCCTTCCGATCACAACATTGAGCAGAAAGGCAGCCACCGACAAAAAGATCACCGGAAACATCGTCGACATCACCGTCAACTGTTTGAACTCCTCGCTCAAGTAACGATGCGATACCTGATCCTTGCGCCCATAAGCACCAAGTCCGCCGTAGCTGCGAAGGATGTTGTCGAGCGCCTCAATCGCGTCTTCAACTCTTGCGCCGGGCTCAAGCGACGCGGCGATTTCATTAAACGCGCCGGTCATGTTGTAGGCGCCTTCCAGTGCATCGCGATTCATCCACATCACGCAATAGGTTTTGAAATCGGGCACAATCGATCCCGGCGCCAACTGATAAATGAACTCGGGTGTCGAGACAACCCCAACCACCGTAACCCGCTTACGCCGCCCGTTGATCGTGACCTGCATGTGGAAGTCCGGCACCAGTTTGTGCGCGGCGGCAAACCCATCACTGACGGCGATTTCATTATCGCGGCCAGCTTCGGGCAGACGGCCGGAGCGCAATCGTAGCTGGTTAAATTGACCTTCGCCTCTGCTCGGCAACGAGACGATCTGGCCAGAGACCGGCTGATCGAAACTCTCCAGCGCAACATTGGCCGGGGCAACCACCCGGGATTCGACAGCCACCACACCGGGAATGGCGGCAACACGCGAAACGATGCTCTCCGGCGCGCGTTTCAGGCCCGAAAACAGATGCGGAAAGCGGAACTCCGCATAAAACATTTTCTGGGTCCGCTGCATCGATTCAAGCGTGCTGGCCGCCATCACATAAGTCGCTATTCCGGCGGCAAGCACACAGGAGATAGCGAAGACCTGCCCTTTCAGCTGCCATAGATCGCGAAACAGTTTGCGGTCGAGTGCGCGCATGACCTACCAATGCAACTCGCGCGGATTGCGGCGTTCCTGGTTTACTTCCACATCCCCGATATGGCCGTTGGACATACGGATCACCCGGTCAGACATCCTCGAAATATCGGCATTGTGCGTGATGATCGCAGTGGTCGCGCCGAGTTCGCGATTGACGCGGTCGATCGCCTCCAGCACAATAATGCCGGTTTCAGAATCGAGCGCGCCCGTAGGTTCATCGCAAAGCAGTACGCTGGGCCGCTTGGCGATGGCCCGCGCAATGGCTACGCGCTGCTGTTGTCCGCCCGATAGCTGCGAAGGGAAATGGTGTTTACGATCGCCGAGCCCCACAAGATCGAGCGCTTCGGCTGGCGTCATGGGGTTGTCTGCGATCTCAGTTACTGCGGCAACGTTTTCTAGCGCCGTAAGACTCGGGATGAGATTGTAGAACTGAAAGACGAAGCCCACATGCGAGCGCCGGTACTGCGTGAGTTGGCGGTCACTAGCTGCGGTGATGTCGGTATCTCGAAACAGAACCTTACCGGCCGTGGCGCGATCGAGTCCGCCAAGGATATTGAGAAGCGTGGACTTTCCGCTACCGGAGGGTCCGAGAAAAACCACCATCTCGCCACTGTTCAGATCGAGATCAACGCCGCGCAGCGCGTGTACCTGTACTTCACCCATGTCGTAGACTTTAGTGATTCCCCGGGCTGAGAAAACAGTGCTCATCAATGGGCCTATATTCATCGTAGCTTTAAGTGTGAAGCCGGTTTTGATCCAGACTGTTTTACTAATCATTCAGTAGCGGAAACTGCGCGAGGCAGTTTACCCAGCCGGAAGTCTCACCTCCAGCCTGGGGCTAGGTCACCAGTGTCATCCGCCCAATCGCATCCGTCTCGTACTACCTTCATTTCTCGCTCGGCGAGGTCTTTGCCTTCCCACATCAGGCAAAGGGTCGGCGAAGTTTATTGATTTGCGAAGCTCGACACTCAGCCCAACACTGCCTCTGTCTACAGTTCAACCCTCACCTCAAGATGAGCACTGCAAGACGCGAAGTCAGAATTGACTCGCTTCTCTTTTCCTGTAGGGATCTTACATCCCCTAAAACATGCCGGTTTATCCCGGTGCTCGGCGCTCCCCTTCTCGAAGTGTTGGAGCCGTATGCGCGAGTAGTGCCCGTACGGATCTGTGCGGGGGCGGTTCGCGATGATCGTCCAAAACGCGACCCTTCCCTATCTACCGCTAACCAACAGGAATAATAGTCTTTACCCCAATGGTCTCAAGCGCTACGGCTCCAACCCTCTTTCCTTCTTCTGCCTGAATTTACCTAAAAACTGCAAGGGACCGATCAATCTCAAAACCGTCAACCCAGCCTTGCTAGCGTTGACAGCACAACATGGGTTTGAGGTATGTTGGTATCCATGCGTTACTTCATGGGGGTCGCGTTAATATCATCACTCGGACTTAATTCACCAATATTAGGGCAAGGAAAGATCAGCACTTTCGCTGGCCGGGAATGGGTATTTGAAGACAACGCAAAACTAGCACTCGAGGCTCCCTTGGGTCGCTTTCTATCGTTGGCACGTAGTCCGCAGGGAGAACTCTACATTTCCGACCGAGGGAATCGGCACGTGTTCCGCTTATCCGCTGATGGTTCCATCAATATAGTGGTCGGCTCAGGGCAGGCGGGATCCAGCGCTGACGGCACTCCAGCCATCGAGGCGTCACTAACCCCGGGTGCAATTGCCTTTGACCCCCTTGGAAGGCTACTCGTTGCAGATGGCGGCAGTATCCGATACGTTGACCAACAAGGACGACTTCAAACATTATCGAACTTTTTTGCTTCGACTGTTGAGTTTCGAGATCGGGGAGTAGGAAGGCCGAGCTACCTTCGGTATAACCGCGATGGAGTATTGCACGTCCTTTCAAGCGACGTAATCCTGCGGGCGGTCTCGGCGACACAATTTCAGATGGTCGCCGGAGGGGGGACGATCCCAAATGCTCCAGATGGCACCGCCGCCGTCAACTATCTTAGTAACTCGACCACGGAATTTGATTTTGACTCAGAAGGACGCATCGTATTTATAGACGGGAATGCCTGCCGTCTCCGCCGCGTCAACGCCAATGGTACGTTGGAAACCATTGCTGGCAATGCAACCTGCGAAGCTTCGCAAGACGGAACATTAGCACGCGGCGCAAGCATCCGGCCATTCAGCGGAGGAGTTCGAATCGGTAGCGATGGGTTGATGTACTTTGCAGACAATAGCAGGATGCGCCGCATAGATCGTGCGGGAAGATTTGAGACAATTTCTGGCCCCATACGCCCTGGATTTACTCCTCTCGTTCCGACTGAATCTTTCGCAGTGTATGGATTTGAGGTAACGGCAGACGGTCGACTCTGGATAGAAGACGGGTTTACCCAGCGTCTATATTCTATTGGAACAACCCCCAATTCCAATTCTCGCCATATTGCAGGGAATGGCTGCTTCATGCCCCCAAATCCTAGACCTTCTAGTGCACTTGGTATCTTTATCAATCGAGGCCCGGCAGTAAGCCTAGACAGAAGTGGGCGAGTGCTCTTAACCACGGGCGACCCGCGCTCGACTTATCGAGTTTCACCGGCAGGAATAGCGCAGTTGTCGTATGGTGATACCGCTGCTACCTGCTCTGCTTTTGGGGTAGTTCCTCGGATTCCTGGAGCAGCAACAGGGCCGAGTTTCGCGCAGGAAGACTCGGAAGGCCGGATCTACTATATGCATATCCAAGGCGTTAGCCTGTACCGTATCGGAGCGAATGGGGATTCGATTCTTGTGGCGGGAGCCGAGGGCAATCCATCGAATGCAGGTGTCAATTTCTCCGGCGATGGCGGCCCTGCGACTCAAGCAATCATGCGAGCTGCCCCACATTTTTGGCTTGGCCCAGATGGAGATATCTGGATTCCCGATATCAGCAATCATCGCATTCGACACATTAACAAAAATGGCATTATTAGAACCGTCGCTGGAAATGGGATGGTGGGATTTACTGGAGACCTTGGTCAAGGCCAAGCCGCCTCTCTCAATTCTCCAGCCGCCGTGACGGGCGACCGGAACGGAAACATCTACATCGCCGATAGTGGAAACAACGCTATTCGCCTGCTGCGTCCGACGGGGATCATCACGACGATTGCCGGTACTGGGGTACGCGGCAGTTCCGGTGATGGAGGCCCTGCCACGGTCGCTCGGCTAGCCAACCCTCGAGGCATTTGGTTTGATAGCATCCGCGGTGAACTTTATATCGCCGAAACGGGTGGACATCGCATACGAAAAATTGACTCTGAGGGAATAATCACCACGGTGGCTGGAATCGGAGAACCGGGCTATTCGGGCGACGGAGGACCAGCGACAGAAGCAATGTTGAATAGTCCTTCTACTATTGCCTTAGATGACGCAGGCATACTCTATATTGGTGACGACGGTAACCGTCGTGTTCGGCGGGTTTTCCCGCAAGGAGCAACTGCTCCCGGCGATCCCTGCGCGGTATCCACCTCAACTCGGTCCTCCTACTTTAGAGCGGAAGGCGGGGTAGCTCGTGCCTTGATTTTGACGGGCACAGATTGTGCCGTAAATGTAGGCAGCCTGGCGAATTGGATCAAGGTTATTACTGGTGGCGAGGGCCGAGGAAGCCGAGAGCTAATTTTCGAAATCTCTGCGAATGTAGCAAGAACGGGTCGAACAGCCGCCCTGCGAATTGGGCCGGAGACGATCGTGGTGAGGCAGGCCGGAGGCCCGTCAATCATCGCGAATCCGTCATTTATTTCTGTGAGCTCCTACCCCGGGCAATTGAAGCTATCCGTACCCTTAACACTCAGCTTGCCAAATGCAGCCAGTGCGCCAGCTTTTCCTGTATTTCTTACGAATACTACCGATAAGGAACAATGGCTAGGTATCTCAAAAACATCGGGCAACATTGAACCAAACAAGCAACTAGAGTTGTCACTAGAGCTGGACCCACGTGGGTTAGCACCAGGAACTTATCGTGGTTCTGTCGAGATTCTTAATTCTCTGACGGGAGAGGAATTGCGGCTACCAGTAACCATGCTAGTCAGTGCTTCGCAACGTAAGCTCCAACTCTCCCACAATGGATTTAGTTTTCGATCTCATGCGAACGGCGGGCCCCTTAATGAAGCCTTGGGCGTAGGCAACGGGGGGACGAGCAACTTGTCATGGACAGCAACTGCCACCACTACAAGCGGCGGGAACTGGCTAAGTGTGAACTCTGCTTCCGGAAGTATCGCCCCAGGGGCAAACTACACGCAAGTGCAAATATTGGCGAATCCAGCTAACCTTGCTCCAGGACAATATTACGGATCAATTCAGGTGAGAGCTGTTGACTCTTTGAACAGTTTGCAGGTAGCTACAGTTGTGCTCTCGGTTGAGGCGTCAGCCGAACCGACCCTCGCTCCTTCCAATCTCGCCTTCGTTACAACTGGGAATGCTTTACCACCGCAGCCACAAAGCGCCTTGATTCGTAATAACTCGTCGACTTCCATCACCTTCTCGTCATCAGTGGATTTTGGCTTGTCGTCTCCTTGGTTTACCGTTGCAAATGGCGCTGGAACTATCGCACCGGGGCAAGGTGCATCGTTAGAAATCCGGCCGAGCCAAGCGAATCTTTCCCCTGGCGTTTACAGATCTCAAGTGTTGGTCACCGTGCAAGGAGTGACGACCCCGCTCCGTCTCAGCGTTACTCATGTTGTCGCGCCCAATTCGCAGTCGGGATCAAGCTGTACGCCTTTGACAATAACTCCGGTAATCGTATCTCCGGCAAGCCGCTTCGTGGCCGCCCCTGGCTGGCCAATAGCTTTGCGAGTCCTAGTAGTCGACAATTGCGGTTCCCCGCTGAGGAACGGATTAGTTTCGGCAACGCCTTCAAACGGTGATCCGGAAATTTCTCTTGAGCACGTTGGCAGTGGATTCTGGACAGGTACCTGGACAGTGCGGAAGTTCTCCACTGGGCCTGCCACCGTCTCTTTCCGCGCGAAAATGATCCAAACAGCTGTAGCAGGAGACTCTCCAATCCAAGGGCAAATCTCCACCATTGGCGTGCCGCCTCCTATTATCGCGGCCGGGGGGGTGTTGAACGCCGCTAGCTTTGAGCGGCGGGCCACGGTGGCCGCAGGCAGTATGGTTTCAATATTTGGCTCGAACTTCGGCAGAGAATTTTTGCAAGCCTCTACCATCCCATTGCCTCCGGCGCTTGACGATTTGTCCATACTTGTAGGGGATCGGGTTGCGCCTTTGTATTTTTCGAGTCCGTCTCAAGTCAACGCGCAGGTTCCCTTCGAGGTATCTCTGGATGAGGAGCACTCATTCGTCGTCCGGCGAGGTTTCGCGCTCTCGGTTCCGGAAATCGTTCCTGTTTCTCGCGCGGCTCCAGCCATATTTACTGTCGACGGTTCCGGCACGGGGCAAGCCCATGTTTATCGTTACGGAGGAGACGGCTCGGTTTCTCTTGCTATTGCATCCTCGGGAATTGCCCCGGGTGAGACTGCCGTATTCTACGCTACCGGACTCGGCCTGACGTTGCCGAGAGTGCTTTCTGGTGTCGCGGCACCAGTTCCAGCAGCAACAATTCAATCCCTTTTGGTTGTGCGGGTCGCCGGTCGCTCAGCTTTAGTTTCTTTTGCGGGACTCGCGCCAGGTTTCGTCGGTTTATACCAAGTGAACTTCGTCATGCCAGCGGGTATTCCTGGCGGTTCGGAGGTGACGTTGGAATTAGAGCTGGGCGGGGTTCGTAGTGCCCCGACTCATTTCAGCGCCGCTATCGTCAAGTAGCGCGTACCGCACACGAAGTCGAACGCTTTTCCAGGGACGGGCCCCGGCTCGCTGGCCTGGAATGTCAGCAGCCTGATGCGTCCCAGCGACATCCCTCCATTTTCCTCAGTGTTTTTGAGGTGTATTCTCCCATTCCCAGCCGAAGTATGCCTCCAGAATCCCCCGGCCAAATCCGCCTCCATGCCCAAAGCCAATCAGAATCGATCACTGGACACAAAATTCGAAATACTCCCAACAGCCAGGATTTGGCCCAAATCACAGTCGGGACGGGTGCACCTGCATCAACCCCAAATTCCACCAGATTCCGCCAGGCTCCAGGCACCGGGAATCCGCTTCAGCGCCAGGGCGCACTGTCAGGGACAATCCGCTAAACCTCACATTGCAGACGCCGTCAAAACCACCAGATCGGTCTTCCGAAAATCCCGATCGAGCGTCAGCAGCCCACAATTTTGTTCCTTTGCCAAAGCGTACGCAAAACAATCCCCACGATGGAGCGGGAACTTCAGGCGAGCTTTTGCCGCAAGCTCCGCCTGCTGCACAGTCGGTGCTACGAATCGAATCGGCAGAGCCGAAATTTGGTCCCGGAGTTGCGGTGCCAATTGAGGTTGCCGGTCTGAAATCAGGATCAGTACCTCAGCGTAGTTCACGGTGCTCATCATCAACTTCGGTGCATGATCTTGCGACTGCTTCATGCCCCATAGTCCATGGTTTTCATTAGACTCAATTCATTCGTCAACCTTAAGTGCAAGGTGGGAAATACCAACGCATGACTCTGAGCGCGGGAGCGTAGCCGGAGATGATGGCCTCGGTTGTGACTAACGTGAGTCCCTCGGCAATGGCTTGAGCAATTAGGGGAGGCTGACAGGGAGGCTGTCAGCCCCGCTTCGCCTGTTTTCAGCAATTCACCGCAAAGCTCGAAATTCCAGCTCACCCCAAATAATGCTGACAGGCCCGGCAAAAAGGAGTAGCGTTAGGGCAGGTGGTTCGTATGAGCTATTCGAGTCAGTTTCAGTTACTCTTGGTTGTACTTGGAGTGTTGATTCGGCCCGGTCCGCTCGAAGCCCAACTCACTCCCACCCGCCTCAGTTCAGGCGTTGCCGTAACCAGGACGCTTGGGCCGGTTTCCACGAGCACTCTCTATACCGGTGACTTCGGATTTGTGATCTCAGTTCCCGCCAATGCAACCCGGCTCGACATCACTCTTTCTTCCCAACCTGCAACTACAGACGTCGATCTCTTTGCGCGCTTTGGACAAGCTGTCAATCTGGTCAATCAGCAGATCGTATTCGATCATTCTTCCACTGGCGATGCTGGCGACGAAACAATCACCATCCCCGCTCCGCAACAGGGTGATCACCACATCGCTCTCGCTCTTTACACCAACGGCATAGCTGTCTCCTGCACCATTAGGGCCACTGTTACGCAGCCCACAGGCTCACCTTTGCCGGTTTTGCCCAGCATCGGCGTTCTTAATGCCGCTGACAACACTCCCAATTTTGCCCCGGGAACGATCCTCTCTCTTTATGGCGCCAATCTGGCCAGCGGTACTCTTGCCGCGTCACTTCCCATGCCTGCAACACTGCTGGGAACCTCAGTTGAAGTTCAGGTAAATGGCCGTGTTTACCCTGCACCGCTTTTCTTTGTTTCTGCCAGTCAGATCAACGCCCAACTCCCCTATGAAGCGGTCGGCAGCGGCGTCCAGATCAGAGTCAGAAATACGGCTGGAACTACCGATTGGGTGACCATCAATGTTGCTGCACGAGCCCCACGTATTTTGACTGTCAATATGAGCGGCAGCGGAGCTCCAATACTCCAGCATCATTCTGATTACAAGGTAGTGAGTGCAGAATACCCAGCCAAGCCGGGCGAAATCGTAACATTGTATCTTCTCGGCCTAGGTGCAACCTCGCCAGCCATTGCCTCCGGTGCCATTGCCGGTGACGGCTCGGAGGGCAACCCGCTCAATACCGTCCCGGGAGTCACAGTCAAAGTGGGCGATGAAACTGCAGAGCTATTTTTTGCCGGTCTCACTCCTTATCTCATCGGTCTCTACCAGGTAGACTTTCGTATGCCGCCCGGAGCCGTTGCTGGAATACTGCCCATCAGCGTTTCTGTGGGTCAGGTCACCTCGCAAGCGAATGTAAAAGCGAGCTGCGGCGATCGTGAATCTCAGCTCTTGAACATCGGCAATCCAGCTGCTTGCAACACAACGGCAACTTCTTCCTTCACGCTCGAACGCGAAGCCTTCGTCACTCGCTTCACCACCTGGTATCGCTGGAATACTGGCGAAACCAGCGTCGCCTTCACTCTCCGCAAAGCTGGCCAACAAGTGATGCAAGCCAACTTCCAGCGTGGCTCTTGCGATCCCAATCAAAGCTCCTGGTGCGCTGGAGAAGCACTCGTCAACCAGTGGTGGGCCGCTGGCCTTTACGAGCTCACTGTCAGCCAGCCGCGTGTCTGTGCTAACTCTGGAAGCGCCAACCAGGGCTTTGTCAGCGTCTTCGGTGTTTGGAAAGCCGGCGGCATCGGTGCCGTCGTTTCCTCCACCATCGGTCCCGCAGGTGGAAGCCTGGCCAATGCCGGTCTCTCCGTCACGGTGCCAGCCGGAACCTTCAACCAGCCCACCGTCCTCAACCTCTCGCAGGCCTCGGACTCGACTCCGCCAGCCGCCGGTCGCGTTTCTGAGATCTACCGGCTTGAGCCTCTCCCCGGCAGTGTATCCGCGCCAATCACTCTTTCCATTCAACCGGTCGGAGCTATACCTGCCACGGGAAAAACCTTTGTCTTTGTAAAATTCGAAGGGGAAGACGATCGAGGGCCCATGATCTTGAATGCCACAACAGAAGCGGGCAGGATTGTAGCCACTCTCCCTGCCATGCCGGCAGGCTCTGTCGTGCCCACTGCAAACAGCAAACCCGGCACTACCAACAGTGCTGTTGTCGATCCGTCTCGTCTCGCCTCGCTGATCTGGGCGCTGGGCGGCATCAGTGAAATGAAATCACCTTCAGGTAAATTCATCATTCACTTCCCCACTGGTGACATTGCTGACTACGACCTCGCCATCAAGGTTGGCGAAACGATGGATGAGGCACGTACCAAGCTGGAAGCCATCGGAATCGAAGTGAACCGTCGCAGCACTCCAATCGATGTCTATCTCTATTCCTTCTCGGGTACGCAAGGGCGTGTCCTCATGGCTGATCCCGACACGAACGGCGAATCGGAAACAGAGCTATGGGGTAAGCAGGGCATCGGCCTCAGTCTCAATCTAGACCAAATCAAGGGTGCTGGGACAGCGTGGGAAAACGCCAGAACTACTGCCGCCCATGAACTTTTCCATGTGTATCAGAGTCTCTATGACCCTCGTGGCTACTGGCGCCGCAGCTTTTCCAACAGCCCCTGGCTTTGGATGATGGAAGCCGCCTCAACCTGGTTTGAAAAGAAAATGGTGAGTGGCAAACCTTATCTTTCAAATAATGCCAAGGCATACAACGATTTCTTCTACCTCCACGGTCTCGAATACGCACCTGGGTATCTCGATAAAAAGACTGTGACCCGGCACGGCTACGGTGCATCGCTCTTCCTCGATTACATAACCACACTTAAAACGGATCGATTCATCGGTGATGTCTTTAGAGAAATGGAGCCCAGCACTGGCCTGATCATGAAAGCCTCAATTTATTCACCAGTGGAGGCGATGATCCGTCAGGATATGTTTCTGGGTAGCAAATGGCCTGACTTCTTCACGCAACTCGCAGCAGCAAAAGTGAATCCTGGCATATCCATTAACGATCTGGTCTCGCCTCAAAACACCAAATTGGAAACTTACAGCAATCGGGATGATTCAGAAGTCGTTACCCGGTTCAACTGGAGTGCCCCGGATCTCTCCGCCAGAGGCTATAGAATCTCTTTCGTTCCGCGCACTACCAAGTGGTCTATCGGCACCAAACTGGTTTTTAGCTTGAGTGGAGCTGGCGCCGACACTACTGCCTATGTGTTCAAGGCGGAGGCTGGCGCTGGCTGGGTCTATAAAGGTTCAGTCAAACCGTCTCTCGAAATTACACAAGCTGAGGCGCTGGCACGCGACGGCGGACAGTTCTTTGTCATCATTGCCCATGGCCGCGCACAGCGACCCTTTGCCACCATGACCTCACTCAGCCTTGAAATGCGGGTCGATGTCAAATTAGCTGAGACACCTGTCCAAAAAGCCGATGTGCTTTTTGAAGTATTCCGCCTTTATAAGAGCCCGGTTGGAAGCTCCAACCAGATGTGCAACGATTACTCGATCTCGATCACGGATCCCAAGGGCGTCATGATCGAATCTGGATCTTCGGTCGCGCGCAATGGCGCTTACGACACGCGATTGATCGTCGGCGATGGATACTCTTATGCCATTCGCTACAACTACACGATCCCTTGCCGCGATAGTGGCAATGCCAGTGGCCGCTTCAACGTCAAGCCGAATGTGATCAACTCCGTCAGAGTAGAAACCCCTCGCTGCGAGACGAATTGAAAACCTGACAGGTCCAGAAAAAACCCGACACTGTCCTAGTTGCGGTAGGGACGACTGTCACTAATCGCCCCCGCACAGATCCACACGAGCGGCACTACCGCATACGGGTCTAAACTTGATATCTGGCGTCAAAGCGCTGATCGGGAATGGGATGCAGGTTACGCGGTCAAGGAATCCATCGTTCAACGACTATCCGTAGTTTGGCCCATCCAGGATTGCGCTACGGGCTGCGGCGGTGTAACTCTTGTCGGCAAAGCACGCACAGCCGGTCTCTAAATCGGCTTAACATCGGTAGCTTACCCGGCACTCCCTGCGGTGTTCCCACTTTCGTTTCCGACCACGCGCCGTCTTCCGATATTCCTGCCTTCAGCCATTTACTGATCAGCCCGAGCACTACTTCGTCAGAAATTACGTGACTTCTAAGTATATGCCCCTGCGGGACGATGTCCTCAGTAGTCGAGACACTACACAGACCTAGCTGGGGATATCGGGTGCGACTGCCAATGTGACGCCCAATTCCATGGCGAGCCAAGCCTTGGCCAGTCCCCATTGGCGGATGACGGTACGTTCGGACACCCCAAGATATTCAGAACTTTCAGCCACACTTAGCCCACCAAAGAATCGGAGCTCAACGATACGGGCCTGGTTGGGATCGAGCGTTGCCAGAGTCGTGAGTGCGTCGTCCAGCTTGATGACATCTACTCCTCGGTCGAAAACTGGGAAAACAGCCTCATCAAACACCGCCAGGTTCGAAGCCCTCTTGGATGCAGCCTTCCTGCGGGCGTTGGCGCTCATCAATCGGCGCATCACTGTGGCGGTGAAAGCAAAAAACTGCACCCGGTCACGCCAATCGTGCTTGGGGTCAACTGCAAGCTGAAGGAATGCCTCGTTGATCAGGACCGTGGGAGTGAGTGTCATTCCAGGGCTTGAGCGTAAGTGATACCTGGCAAGAATGCGCAACTGGCTGTAGATCGAATTAAATAACTGATCGGAGACAGAATTGTCTCCGCTGCCCCAAGCGCGCAGCAAAACTGTGATGTCGCCCTCAACCACATCTCGTAGCCTAACATGGCAGAGGACAACCAACAGCGGTCCGTGTTCGCCTCCCCCTCAAGGTCGTACCAGTACTTATTGCCGACAAGACGTTAAGAAGCTGTTGCGGCTTCAAAGCCGATAAGGCCAAAGATGTCGAATCTGCGTGCCACCGCCCGGGATTTCTGGCCGAATAGCGGACCCGCTTGCCGCAGTGAAAATTCGACTTACGCTGCTGCTGGCTTTCATCATGGTTCTCGTACCGTTTGGAGACTAAAGATTCTCATTTACCGAACGGCACTTGATTCACGTCACAGGGCTGGCCGGAAGCTGTAAAACCCTGCGCCAACGCGTCTTCCACGCGCATCACCGCGTCCAGCGAATACAGTGTGATTTCACTAGAGGAAGAAGGCTGGGGGCAAGCCTGAAATTTCTTGCCCTGTTGGCGATTTCTCACAGATTGAAAGTAGCGGAAAGTGCCATCTGGCTGACGGATTGCATATTGCGCATTGAAGTTCAGTGTCAAAGGGCTGGACTTCTGAGGCGTCGGGCCGGGTTGGCCTTTATCGCTACCGCTTCCAGCGGCTCCACTCAACGGATATCCGGGAGCCAGATTATTGTCGCTAGCCCACAGAGTGGCACCGTTTTTACCAGATACCAGGCGCAGAACGCCTTCCGGGGCGATTGTCAGATAGGCGCTCGGGTCGGGATTCCTGCTGAGTGCTGACCAGATGTGAGAGCGGTTAGGGCCATGGACCACCAGATTGCCGTCCGGCTGCAACTCGACAGACTTCGCCTGATTGAATTTTGGGGTGATCGTGTTCAGGCCCCACACGAACTGATTGGCGGCGGTGTACACGACCAGGTTGCCGTCCGGCTGGAAGACGAGATAGTGCTTGCCGGACTCTGAGCGATACTTACGGCCCTGAACCATCGCCGTGCCGGCGCGCAGAGGAAAGCTATCTCCACCGGAAACCGGCTGGGTGGACGGAGGCGTAGCCTGCGTCGCGCTGGAGACAGCAGCAGGTTTGGGTGTAGCGGCCGACTTGGAACAGTCGCGGTCCAAGATAGGGACGGCCACCAGGGCCCATGTTCCCCTCTTGAGCATGGCAGCGCCGTAGCCGATCTCGGGATAGCAGCCGTCGACGTTGAACCAGGGCCGGAAGTGGGTGTCGCTATGCAACCAGCCTTCTGGGTAGTCGCCCGGGCCACCGAGGCCGGCAGCCTCCACCACGTCCCGTCCCGCACCAAAGAACTCGGCGCGCAACCAGGCCCCACTCATGTCCACAATCTTGCCGCTCGCCGGATCGCGGTAGTCCTTCGGGCCATCGTGAGTGAGTTGGTTGGTGAACGCTATGTATTCGGCCTGGAACTGCGCCGCCGCGTTCAGTTTTTCGTTCGGCGCATGCCGAGCGAAGTAGGGTGGCACCGGGTTCTGCTTAAAAACCTTCTCCTGGCCCTTCAACGTATTGACCGTGGGGCCACTCAGGTCGGTGGCCGTCTTCGGTTCTGGCCTCTTCTTCCGGAAATCCGGATCGCGGCGGCCGGCATTGCCGTAGGACCACATCAGCGCCTGGAAAGCAAGCAAATCGGAAGGTATCTTAACCGTTGGGAAGTAGACGCCCTGTTTCATAGGCGCGTCGTTGAAGCTGACCATTCTGTTCATCAGTTGCGTAAGTTCGGGAATCGGCTCACTGTACTTCAGGCTGGGAGCGCCGGCACCGTCCCAGCGAAGCGCCAGCAGGTCCGCATAGCGCCAGGGGCTGTCGAGCATCGTTGGCGTTGCCGCCGAATCCAGCAGCCTGATTAAGGTCTGATCTGTTTTCAGCTTGTCGTAACTTTTCCAAACGCCGTTCAGGCGGCTGTTCTGGTTGTCCAGGCGAATCTGTCCTGTCCGAGCCGGTGCGGAACCCTTCGTATCCCAGGCAAAGAACTGCGGGACCAACGTATACGTCTTGCCGTCGATCGTCTTATTGATGGGGCGTCCGCCGCCGCGCGCGGTGGTTTCGAGCAGCCAGGGGACGAAGTAGTCGGGAGCCTGCACGTTGTAGGTATAGGTCGTGGCAGTTGGCGTTCTTTCGACGGTCGCCAGCCAATAGGTGGGTGTCTGAGCCTGCAGACACAGGCCGGAGAAGAGCCCGATCACGACGGGAACCGCCATGCGGAAATGGATGCATTTGAATTCGTGGTGTTTCATGTTTGGCCTACTTAAGTGGTGGTTTCAACCTTCTGCGTAGAATGGGCTTTTGACGGCGGGAAGGTGGAACCCGGCGGCGCAACCCGGCAGAATCGATTGGGGTGCGCATCAAAACTTCAATTCAGATCAGGTTCGTCGGTCCATCGATTCGAGAGAGGCGGCGATTGCCGGATCGCCGCCTCTCGCACAAGCAGCATGGCCTCTTCGCTACTGGCAAGAGCTTTCGAAACCTCACCAATAACGTGACGCCCCTCTGCACAGTCGAATTACGGAACGCTCCAAAGGGTTTTCCTCGTCGGACGGTGACTAAGCCAGAGCCTGCCGTCGATAGTCGCACCCAACTCCGTAGGGCTATTCGGTGGATTTTGGTTGTTGGCGTTCAGTGGAGACCACAGGAAAGCGCCCGCAGCGTTGAGCGCGACGAAGTTACCATCGGGCTGAAGCCGCAGAGTTTTGATATCCCTTAATGGGCCTTTATAACTTTTATCCAAGCTCCACACGTACTCATCATTGTCCTTTTTCAGGACTAGATTGCCATCATCCTGCCACACGAAGTAGTACAGAGAATTGGCGGAAAAGTATCTCTTGTTCCTCACCATATCTACGTTCTTCAACGCGTTGCCCACCAGAGCTTCTGGCTTCAGCCCGTTGAATGCCCCCTGCCCCTGCCTTGCTAGGAGAATCTGAGGTGCATTCATCCCACCCAAATGAATCGTAGAGTTATCAGCAACGATGATCTGATACTTTTCTACAAATAGGCAATTGGGCGGCCCTTTTTCGGCCGCGCATCTTGCTTGCATGAAGCTTAGCCCCGGGTTTAGGCTTTTCGCATCAAGAACGAGGTTACGGCCCTGGACTGTATACGAGGCGGTCCAAATTAAGACTTTACCAAGAGACATAGACATCTCTTTTTCAGTGAATGTGAACACACTCGCCCCACTGCTCTTCCACGAGCCTATAAAGCTCGAGGCACCCCCCTGAGCGGCCAGCGATCCGCCGCTCATCCACGCCATAGCCGCAGTGGTCAGCAACAGGCCAGAGCGCAGACACGCTCTTGCTCTCTGCCATGTGCTCCTTATTTCAGATCTTGATTGATTCATTAGGTCCTTCTTTCGGGTTGGTGCTGAAAAATTCGATACGGAGTAACAAGCGCATTCAGCGCAACACTTGTTCCCGTTGCCCGAACGTCACCGCAATGACGAACTCGGCATCAATTACTTCCCCGAAGCGATCTCGGTTCTCAAAGACCCTACTGCTTCGGTTCGACGGGACGGCGGGTGGTTACCATTTCAAGCTTCCACATCTGGCCGGAACTATTGGAACACGCGGCCATATGCGCGGCACCGCCCTTGGCTGAGCTGGCTTTTTGATTTCCTTCCAGGCACTCGGCACCGCCGCGGAACTGGGTCTTGAGCCGGTAGAAGTCGCCATTCACCTTCTCGATCTTCCACTTCTCTATTTCCTGGGGAACTTTGTTCCCTCCCGGACTCAGGAACGCGGCACCGTTTGCGGCGTCCCAGTCGGACGGGGTGCCCACAAACCTCCGCTCGGCCCCCTGGAATCGTTGGACATGCATCGTGAAGTAGCCGTCACCCGTGCTGACGAATTTCCAAGACTGCCCGGATGCGTTCTGGCATTTGTCCATGAAGCTATTCCCTTTCATTGCCTTAGTAGAGTTATCAGCCCCGAACTCGTTCGCCTCCAGGCACTCCCCGGGGCCGCGAAACGCCGTCTTGAGTTGATACTGGGCTCCGGGTTCGACCTGTGCCAGGCCCGCGGAGGCAAGGAAGGTGGCGATCACCGCCACGATCAGATATTTCATTGTAGGTTCCTCATCATTCTGACTTACACGACAGCGCGGCATAGCAACGAGAGTATCGACGGCATCCACTCGTCGGGGATACTGGCAGTACTGCAGCAAACTCAGACTTTCATACGGCACTCAATCGGCAACTGATACCGAGCGCACTGTCCCAATCTCAATACTGGTAGAAAATAGAGAAACCGTGCCAGTGCACAAAAAAATGTTTCTTACGGGAGATGCGTGTCAACGGGAACAGCGAGAGGCCTCCACGGTGCCAGGCAAATTCCCCCCCTTGTTTCCTCTTCTCTCGTCCCCCAACTCCGATCGGCACCGACAGGCACCGGCCCAGGAAGTTCTTTCTCACAGCTGTCACTTTTGCCCAGGTTCGCACCAGTACGGAGTGTAGAGGAGATCGGCTGCAAATTCGGACGTAACCCGGCGAATCCGACCGGACCGGTCCGTCTTGGGCCCGATCCGTTGATCAAGGAGAAAACAATGCGCTTTAAATTTAGCTCGCCATTAAGGCTCGCGGTCGTCTTCGGCTGCATGATTGCGGCGGAAACCGCGTTCGCCCAGCAGCAGTACGGGACATTCGCAATCAGCCAGGGTTCAGGCACCCCGATGGTAGGCGATGTCTTTGAAATGAGTATCCATTCCCGGGCTAACTCTGAACCCGGTGCGCCGGCTGGCACCAAGTATCGTATGGTGAAGTTTTCGAGAGGGGGTAAGACATACCTCGTCGGTCAAAGTCAAACCACGAAGGCGCAACCGGCCGAGTGGCCTAGTCACAAAGCGACAATCTCAAAAGTAGACAGCTCGCTCCCGATCCGCGCATTTGATGGCATAAACATCGCTGATGGCCCAGAAGGCACCCACAGCATAGTGTTAGAAGTCATTCAGGGAAGTGCTAAGAAAAACCTTGGTAAGATGACGATCCACATTAAGGAATAGCCGTCGGCTCAACCCACAACCTAACCATCTTGAGCTCATGGTCTGTCACTAGTGTGACGATCCGGGACGAGACAGGTCGATCAGCCCATCCCTCCCGGCGGCGAGTCGCCGCTCCAGCTTCTTCGTCTTCGGATCTGCGCTCCTGCCAGGTTCTCTCTTTCGACTCCCGTGCCTGAGGTCGCAATGCGATTCTTCGGCACGGTTCGAATGGGGCTTCGGCTTGCTACCGGAAACATTTAAGGCCTCCTCCCTACAAAAGCGCCCGGTGAGAGTGCATCCGCGAATTTCGCCCAGCTTGCGTAATGCTCCTGGTGGAATGCAACGCCATTCTCGATCGGGAGTGCGGTTACGACAGCGACTTGCGTTCCAGAGTCGCCCAGCTTCGCCAGAACTACTCCGAATCAGACAAGTTGCTTGATGTGATTGTGCGGCCTAAAGTTGGTATGCGGGTGTCTTTTTCCGTTAGGTCTTTCTACACTCTATCTTGCTTCCAAGCTCGATCATTTCCGATCTTTACATTTCTTCCGGATCTTTGCGGCGACGGTCAGCGATGATAGTCTCTACCGCGACCGTTCGAGGGGGACCGCCGCCCGAGTTTGCCCGGGCATTGTTGTGAACGCAGTTTAACGATCGGCGGGGCTGGAAATTCGCGGTGACCGCAAAAGGTCTCCGCGAAAATCATCCACGTTGGGTCGGGGTTTATCGGCTCGACCAAATGGCAGCGCCGCTCTTACCGGAGACGAGCCGGAGGACGCCTTCGGGAGTGAGGGTGAGATAGGCGGATGTGTCGGGTGCCCTACGGCCAGTCAGCGCCGACCAGATGTAGGCCTGGTCCGCCCCATAGACTATGAGATTTCCCTCCGTCTGAAACTCGGCTATCTTTGCCTCGGTGAATTTCGGGGTGATCGTATTCAGGCCCCACACGAACTGATTGGCGGCGGTGTACACGACGAGGTTGCCGTCCGGCTGGAACACCAGATAGTGTTTGCCGGACTCGGAGAAATACTTGCGGCCCTGAGCCAGCGTAACGTTGCCGCGCAGCGGAAAGACGTCGCCTCGAGGGGCCGGCGCCGCCGAGGGGTCCAGACTGACGATCCAGCGCATGTCCTGAGGGAAGTCACTACGACCGTTGTATCGCGAGCTGAACACCAAATTCCGGTTCTTGTAGTTCTTGAATATCGGTACTTGTGCGGTGGAGAAAGAGGCCTGCAAAAGGAAGAGGCTAGTCGAGGCTTTGCGAAAAGCCGAGTCTCGTCCGCCATGGCTCAGGGATTCGAGTATGATCGCGTCTCCGGCTTTGACTTTGGTGCCCTTCTTGATCATGGCCATGGTGTCAGAATCGCCGCTGCCGACGAACCAATCGGAGACTAAGGATGCGGATATCTGCTGGGCGAACGCGAAGAAGGCGTCCATTTCGCCGATCCCTTTGGCCTTGAAGGCCTTACCGAACTCTTCACTCATAGAATAATCGACGTCAGTCAGGTAGACTCCGCCGCGAGTCACACTCTGCAGCCTGATCTTGTCCCCGTAGGCTAGCGGATCCCCCTGCTTCTTCTCGACGGATACCACCTTCCAACTGCCGGCCAACTTGTCGCGATCCTTGCTGGAATTGGCGAATAAGAACTTGGAATCGGCAAACCCTTCGGTTTTGAACGCGGGTAGATCATGCGCGTTGCCGTGGACCTCGAGATAACGATCACCACCCTCACTGGCAGCCTGGTTTCGGAGCTGAATGACAGAACCGACTTTGATTTCCTGGGCATCGGCGGTGATGGCGCAGGAAGCCAGCAGGACCGCGGAGAGAAGCGATAAGTGAAACTGTTGCATGTGAATTATTGATCCTTTTGACTGACCTTGACGAGTCGTTGATTCAGCGCGGGCCTGCTCAGCCGGTCACGGAGCCGGACCACTTTGGGATTTGGCCCCCGGCACGGCCGCATTCTGTCGAAATCCTGGCTTTCTCATGTTGCCGGAACCCGTGACAGTTCGGCAAAAAGAGAATATAGAGGACATCCATCTTCTAAGGGATACCGGCAGTACTGTGGCCAATTCTGACGGTTTTTTACTACACTGAATCGGCAAATGGTTGCCCCGGGCACTGTTCTTGATCTAATACTGGTAGAAATTGGAGAAACCGTGCCAGTGCACAAAAGTGTTTCTTCCGGAGGATGGGTGACATCAGTTCGGCAGAGTGGCGCTCGGTGGAGACGCATTTGCGAGGTATCTTCGCAAATGCTCGATTCGCCGCCGGCGCTGAGGGACAAGATTCTGGATCGCGAATGCGGCACCGACCACGATTTGCGTGAACGTGTGCTCGAAGTTTGCGGTAACTATTCCGAAACCGACGACTTCTTCGGCAAAGAACTGGCATCTCCCCTCACCCTGGAAGATTCCCTCACCGGACAACGAATCGGAGCCTGGAATGTCCTCCGCCTTCTAGGGGAAGGCGGCATGGGCCGGGTCTACCTGGTAGAGCGGGCCGACGGCGTATTCACCCAACTGGCCGCTCTTAAAATGATGCGGGAGCATTCCGATCCCACTGCCATGCAGCGATTCCAGAAAGAACGCAACATCCTCGCAATGGTCGAACATCCATCGATTGCTCGCGCCATCGATGGCGGATCAACAGACTCGGGTACTCCCTACTTCGTGATGGAATACGTCGAGGGTGGGCAACGTATTGACGAATTCCGCCCGGACAGCCCCATCAAAGACAAGGTCCGCCTCTTCCTGCAGGTTGTAGAGGCCGTAGAAGCCGCGCACCTCCACCAGATCGCGCACCGGGATCTAAAGCCGGCCAACATCCTGGTTACCCCCGCGGGTCTGCCAAAGGTACTTGATTTCGGGATCGCCAAGCGCTTCGTTCAGGATGAAGTGCTTTCCTCGCATCACACCCACTTCGCCCACACCGCGCTTACCCCCACCTATGCCAGCCCCGAACAACTCCTCCATGAGCCTTCTTCGCTCTTGAGTGATATCTATTCCCTGGGAGCCGTGCTCTACAAAATCTTGACCGGCAAGCCCGCCCACGACTTGACCGGACTCAATCTCCTCCAGGCAGTCCGCCTGGTAACGGAATCCCAACCAGCGCTGCCCAGCGCACTGAACAAGCAGGCAGACGACGATCTCGACGCAATCGTGATGAAGGCAATGGAACGCAATCCGTCGAGCCGCTATGCCTCAGCCACAGACTTCGCCGACGATCTGCGCCGCTATCTCTCAGGGATGCCCGTAAAAGCCCGCAAAAGAACACTCGCCAATCGTGCAATCCGTCTTGTCCGTCGCCAGCGCTGGCTCGCATCGGCCACCGCACTCTGCCTGCTCTTGGCTCTCGGGGTAGGAATAAGAGAATTCCTCCGTTGGCGCGAAGCGAGCCAACGGATGGAACACCTGAGGAGGACAGCTAGCCTTACAATTTCCGAATATCAGAGTCAGTTGGCTAAGCTCAGCGGCAATCCGTTGCGGCTGGACAGAATCGCCACAGGAGAAAAGCGCTACCTGGACGGCATCAGCGAAGATGCCGCAAAAGACCCGGATCTCCGCCGGCTCCTGGCATCCGCCTACGGATCCCTGGCCAGCTACCCATTGTTGGACAAGTTCGCGATTGAAGATAGCTTGATCAAGTCCATGTCTCACTGGAGGGAGGTGGACAAGGGAGAAACTACTAGCGCGGACCACCTGGAAATGGCCAGAACCTGGCGCCGTCTCGGCGGAAGCCGCATCAATATGGGAAAACTGTCAGAGGCAGGGCGTTGGCTTGACAACGGTATGCGGCTGCTGGAATCCCTCTCAGCGTCTGAGAGTGAGAAAGCAGGCGAGCACGAACGTGTGATCATGCTCCTCGAGCTTTCGCGGCTCAGTGCAAAGGTGGGTGATGGGCCAGGGGCAATCGAGAATGCCCAAAAGGCTGTAGCGGAGCAGGAAAAGCTCTTTGCCAAATCTGCTCTTCCACCCAATTCTGGAGACGACATTTTCGAGGTTTCAGTGAAAGATAAGGCCACCGGATGGAAGAAAACCTTCCCGGTGGCAGATGAGCCTTTGAAGCAATACGCGGCTACCATGGCAAACAGCAATAGCGATGGTCCCGTTGCTTTCTCCTTCCAGGCCAAATCCGCCGCCAGCAAAGATCCCAGCGCTGTGAATTCGCTTGCTGGTATCAACCCCGCTGCGCCCAACAAACCTTCACCCTGCGTAGAAAATGCCGTGGGGCTCTACCAGTGGACCACCGACAATCGCTCGACAACGCTGGGCAACGGAAAGCTCGAAGATGTTGGATTCGTCAAACTCACTTCTGACCATCTAGCCGTCACTCTGGCGGACAAGACTGCTAGCGAGGGACGGCCCGGAATCTGGAAAATCAACGACGATTGCCAGGTCACCATCAACTGGCAAAACGGCAGATTCATCGACATATTGACCTTGAGTAACGACGGCCAACAACTCACCGGCACAAGCCAGATCGGCACCATCATCACGGGTAAGAAGTAGGTCATAAATGCGAATAGAGGCTGCCAGCAAGCAAGGCGGCCCTTATCCAAGCCCGTTTCAACCTTGCGCCACCAGCACCACAATCGCGCTACGATCACGAGAGTAAATGAACAACGGCTCTACCGATACCGATCTCCAGGACCTCGATAGCAAGCTAAGGACGATCCTGCCCGAAGAGTACCAGGAGTGCTACGAAGACCTCAAACCAGTTTCCATGGGCTCTGCGGGATTGAAGTTCGACGCCTCAGGCCGGGTCGCCTGGGACGAAATCTGGAAGACTTTCTGCGATCTCGCCATGGCCGGCGGCCCGCCACACCGCGGCACCCTGCTTGAGCCCGGCAAACTGCCTGAGATCGAGTCGCAGCCTGAGCAATACCAAACCGTAGTCGAAGAAATCTGCCGTGGCATCCGCATGGTCAGCGGTCTTACCGTGCAACAATCTCCGAATCCCGGATGGGTCCATCTGAGTTGCACAGACGCAGGCATGGCCACTTGGATGGCGCGTGCGATCACGATGGAGAACATCTCAGCACACGCGGACAAAACGATTGTGAAATTGCCGGCAGC
The DNA here is from genome assembly GCA_022843625.1 of Bryobacter sp. Classification (GTDB taxonomy): domain Bacteria; phylum Acidobacteriota; class Terriglobia; order Bryobacterales; family Bryobacteraceae; genus Bryobacter. The sequence goes on from JALHNH010000027.1 coordinate 85,770, forward strand.
TCCGCACTTCAGGCTGGAAAAGGAGATCAAAAACGTGGTCACCTCCGTCGCCAAGACCGCGCATTATTTTGTCGATCACATCGGGCCAGGCCAGCAACGGGCCATTGCCGAACTGTTTGAAAAGGCCGAAGCGATTGCACCGCTCCTTGAGCCGGGCATTCCAAATGAGCTGCATAACGAATCCACGATCCGCGCTCTCCGCGATCATGTAGCTCAAGAGTTGTGGCGCAAAACCGGCCTGCGCGCGAGTGGTCCAGAATACCTCGGCTGGCTGGGGCTGAAGTGCATAAGCTTGCGTTCCGCGATTTGGCTGATGCGGGCCTTGGTTGTCAATAGCGTCCTTGCTCGCCGCGAAGGGAATGTTCTGTTTGTACCGATCGATCCTGCCCTCGATCCAGCCGGACACCGCGTCGTCCGGGCGGTGATTGAAGCTCGAAACCTGGCTCTACGCAAGGGCATTGTTGTTGACGCGTAGGAGAATGTTTTCATCCTTGTGTGTCACAGCACCATCCCCATGCTTAGCTCAAGTTTTTGGGACGGCCTGTTTTTGGGACGGCCAGGCGTCTACCTTGCAAAATCTCCAATAAAACCAAGCCTTCGGCGAACTTCTCACCGGCTCTCAACATAAAACTCCCTGGGCGGCCAAGCCACTAAAATGTTGTTTTCTCCTGCCTTGAAACTTAGAGGCCATGAACCTGCATTCCGGAAATTGTCAAATTTCTCAAATTTCCGCCTGGGACAGGTCGAAAAATTTAAGCGCTTCTAGGCAGCGTGCCGCCGCTCCGCTCGCCGGATTTACCCAGGCTTTTGAGTCTTAGTCGCCCCCATACTCAGCACGGACCGCTCGGTCAAATCGAGAGATACAGACCGGTCTTCAGCTTCCATTTTCGCTACCCGCGACTGGCGCAACCCAAGTTTAGCAGCCAGCGCCTTCTCCGTAAGCCTCATCCTCGCCCTCAATTCTCAAATTCCTCAGACGGTATCACCCGTGACACCGTAAAGTGCGTCGAACGCCGCGAAGCTTCTAGCCAAAATGCGACGAAAGCCTCGCGATTGGCGCATTGAGGAAGAAGCTCTTCACAATGGCTCAGACGCAGTCAAAGCTTAGCTTCTGAATTGCCATAAGCACGGTGATGCAACCCCCAAGCCTTTTGCGGCCAGTGGTCAATGGCGGCAACGTGTGCCGCGTAGTCTCCACAGCCGTTTGGTCGCCAGAGCGAAACAGGAAGGCGTCAGCCTCAACACACTGGTAACCGCGATGATCGCTGAGGGCTTGGGCCAGCGCAAGGCGTCCTAACCCTAGCTGCGCAGAGATCTGGGCATGAGCCGAAGATTAAGCCCAGGCTCTTCACGGGAAAGCCATCAAACTGATCCGTCCCGGCGCGACGGTTTCTTTCAACTGCTTTTTACAGGGCCCCGAGGACTTCTTTGTAGAGATACTTGGCGCCTTCAATTCCATTGAGGGGGCCCTCTTCGTACTCGAGGGCGAAAACGCCGTCGAATTTGGTAGCCATCATGACTTTAACGGCGCGGCGGACGTCGTTTTTGTCGCCCCAGCGGCTCCAATACTTCGCGTGGGCGCAGCTATGGGCATAAGGCGCCAGAATCTTGAGGCCGGTAAAGAGCATCTTCTCGTGCTCCCAATTGCCGAAATCCGGTGTCGCTTCACACCACTTGCTATTAACAGCATCGATCATGATCACAATGTTGGTGGGATTCGCGGTAAGGCCCCAATGGTTTTCGAGCGTGACTTTGACGCCGACCTTCCCGCCGTAGTCGGCGAGCTCCTTCAGAGACTCGACGCAGTTGTCGAGGTATTTAGCCACTTCCTCGTTCTGGGGATAGCCATGAGGTCCATGCGAGGCCGGCGGCAGGATGTCAGGACCGCCGGAGTTGACACGCATCGATACGGCGCCGAGAGTCTTACCCGCATCCAGCCACTTCTTGGCGACGGCGACGCCGGCTTTACGCTTGGCGGCGTCATGTTCGGCGAGATCGCGAGGGGCGCTGTTAGAGATGTGTTGGCACTTGGTTCCGGTTTTCACCATCGTGTTAGCCAGTTTCTCGAGCCAGGCTTTGCCCGAGGCCGTGTGGGGATCAAACTCGTAGGAAGGGCCCTCGCCGTTGCTCTGGCCCGGGGTGCGAATAAACATGCTCTCGTCGGTGAAGTCGCCAAAGAGGCCGGAGAATATGTCCATTCTGGTGACACCTGGGAAGGTGTTTTTGGTGAACTGAGGGAAGTCGAGCATCGTGATCTCGCCGTATTTCTTCTTCAGTTCCGGAGAGACCATGCCTGGATCAGTGTAGCGGGACTTGAAGATCTGCCGGATCGGCCAGGAATTCGAGGCGATTTTCGCCAACTTCTGTTTTTCGGTCAGGGGGGCAGCCGAGGCGGCTTGGGGGGCGAAGACCAGGCTCGACAAGCCGGCCGTTTTCATCAGGTCGCGTCGATTGGGGAAGATGGTCATGTTTTTTAATGTACCGTTATCGCCCCGATCTTCCGGTATTCGCAAGTTTGTTTGATTTTTTTGAGGTACTTGCCGTACTGGGCCAGCCCCAATCACCCCAGGTGCTACAATGTGACACATGAGGAAAACGTCAGTTCGTGAACTTCACATTCACACCTCAGCCCTGGTGCAAGAGGCTGCCGAAGGCGGCGTCATTGTGATTGAACGTCGCGGTCAGCCTGTTGCTGAATTGCGTCCGCTCTCCCCTCTCTCCACCATAAACGACGAGGTTAAAGAGAATATCTTTCGCTCCATGAAGGAACTATGGGACCGATCCCCTGTTTCTGGCGACAGCACTAAAATCATCGAAGACGACCGGAACCGCTAATCGCCGCAATCTCAGAACCACTGTGTATCTCGACACCTGCTACATCGCCAAATTCTATTGGAATGAGCCAAATTCCTCCCAGGTTCGCGAACTCGTTCGCGGAGCCAACAAAATCTACTCCTCCGCCTGGGCACTAGCCGAGTTTCACGCCGTCCTCCATCGCCGTATCCGGGAAGGCCTCACCACCGCAGAAGAAGCAATTGACCTTGCCGCCAGATTCTCAACCCATGCAAGAGACGGCTTGTGGAATTTCGTTCCTGTAAACGAAGCCTTGTTGCGCAGGACCTCACTCCTGCTGATTTCTGCTCCTCGTGACATTTTCGTGAGGACAGCCGATGCGGTTCATCTCACCACCGCCCAGGAACTGGGGGAACGCGAAATCTGGACCAGCGACCGCCACATGCTGGCCGCCGCTCCTTACTTTGGGCTTATCGGAAGATCTAACTGAGAGGTGGACGGTCTTCCATGAGGCGGCTGCCTCTGTCAACCGAAAATGTTCCCTCTGGTTCGGCTTTTTCTTCTCCTTCGCCTCAATATCAGTTCCGCTGCACGAGACGCGGCGGCGGTCCAGGAGAGGTGGACAGTCTGATTGAGAGGTGGAGAGGTGGAGAGGTGGACAGTCTGATTAGTCCCCCCTGCAATTTCCGCCAAATTTTTACAAGGCAAGTTTCACCTCCTCAATCGATTTTAGCCTCCGACTGCCCAGATCCCGGCCCTGGCACCTTCAGGCAACCCGAGAGGTGGACAGTCTCGAGAGGTGGACCGAGAGGTGGACAGTCTGAGAGGTGGACAGAGAGGTGGACGAGAGGTGGACAGTCTGATTGAGAGGTGGACAGTCTGATTAGTCCCCCCTGCAATTTCTGCCAAATTTTTACAAGGCAAGTTTCACCTCCTCAATCGATTTTAGCCTCCGACTGCCCAGATCCCGGCCCTGGCACCTGCAGGCAACCCGAGTTCCGTTCCTGGCGCTTTCCTGTCCATCTCGAGGGCATGCCGTGCCGCCAATTCACTCAACACTTTCTCCACAAAGTCTTTAGATCCCAACGGTTTGCCTGAGTATGTCGCCGACTTTAAACGCTTGAGTTGGCCTTCATCTCCCGGGCTTGCCAGTAATTCTGCCCAGTGTCTGGCCCCACCTGAAGCGCTCCAAAACTGCATGTCGAGCAGGTGCGAAGTGTCTTTTCCACTCAAATGAGCATTCGCGCTGGACCAGCGAAACTCCTCCGCTGAGGACACCAATCCAGCCCTCACGGGATTCATCTCGACATAGCGGATCGCACTCCACAAGTGGCTCTCTTCCATCGCGCATGAAAAAAATCGGTTCTGCCACAAATGGCCGCTTCGGATTCGCCGTGCGTTCGAATATTGCGAATATCTACCATGCGTTCGGCGCAGACACACGGCCAGGGAGTTCACCTCTTCAGGCACCGCAATCAGGTGTATGTGATTGCGCATCAAGCAGTAAGCGAGAATACTGACGCCCGCTTGATGGCTGTACTCTTTCAGCAAATCCAAATAGACACGGCGGTCTCGCTGCGTATGAAAAACAATCTGTCGATCGGTTCCGCGTTGGGTGATGTGGTGGGGAAATCCGGGCAAAACGCGCCGGGCTGTTCGAGGCATACGCTTGTAGAGTGGATGCAGCAAAACTTTTTTCTCTCCATTTTGCAGTAGGTGCTATTCAGACTGTCCCTATTCCCATGCGTCACAAGCCGCTGGCTCTGAAACAGGCCCTCAAAACGATTCGGATAGGTAACTCCAGTAACTTGACCCTCATTGTTGTAGGGCCAAGAGGCCAATAGCAAACCCGATATGAGGTCAGAATTGAATCGCTTCTACTTTCCTGTAGAGCTTTTTCATCTCATTCAACATGCCGATTTATCCTAGCGCTCGGCTGTCTCCTTCCCGTCCTAGCGGATAAGCCCCTTCATCTCATGACAATCGATCGAATCTGAGCCAGCCTCAATAATGCAGCGCCACTGCACATCACTTACCTGTTCTGCTGAGATATCTTTAGCTCGTTCCCACGTTTGCGGACCGACTTGTCCACATCCATCAAGCCAATGCCATGGGTCCGTCCGAATATATACTATTGATTCGTCACTAGAAAACGTTTTCACATACGCCAGTGCCTCCTTCTTGATCTGAGAAATGTCTGAATTTGGGCTCCTGAGCATCGAAAAAACATGGCCTTTGCCGAGACGGCTTCTAATATTGACGAGAAGCAATCTCCCAGACGACGAAAGAAACGGATTGCTCTTTCCTGCAATGTGCCATTCGCCCTTGAGCTTTTTTCCGTCCCACATATAGATACCTGATCCAGCACTCGTTTCTAGATAAATGGCCTGATTGCTACGTCTGACCCATTTCTGAAATTCTATGCACAACTCAGCACTGGGATCAGTACTCATCCCAAATCCTGAGCTGGACTCCGAACTCTTGGGCCATATGGATAGATAGTAGGAATTTGACCTCTTTTTCTGCCGGTAGGCCCCCACTTCTCGCATTACCGAACGATAAGAATATGGTTGCTTTTCGCAACAGGTTAGATTGCTGATTTTGATTTGGTCGAATCGACTCTGCGCTGGCAAGAGAAGAGCAAGGAAGATTGGGAAACTGGCAAGTTTCATCGTTTGCACCCTCGCAGCAAAAAGGTCGTTAAAGGATCTGCGCCGTTTGCTCCAAGTGCTTTCACGTCAGATTCAGATAAACCGAACCGTCTGTACATATCGTCATGGGCGTCAAAGGCGAGGGCAACATGAAGAAGTTCGTGCATCATTATGGCTTCTGAGAGGTGGACAGAGAGGTGGACAGTCTGATTGAGAGGTGGACAGTCTGATTAGAGAGGTGGACAGTCTGATTAGTCCCCCCAGCAATTTGGTACGCTCCGACCACATAGGTGACAAAACATTCTAATCACATCGGTAACAGATTTTAGGGCAAGCTTCTCGCGATGCCCTGGAAAGAGACCGTAGTGATGGAAGAGAGATTTCGATTGATCGAGCGCTGGAAAGAGAGCCAAGAGAGCATCTCGGATCTGGCGAAGCGATTTGAAGTGAGCCGCAAGACCGTCTACAAGTGGTTGGAGCGCTATGAACTAGGCGGCGTCGAAGACCTGGCCGACCGCTCCAGAAGGCCTCTGGTGCAGGCTTGCCGGACACCAACTGAGCTGGAACAATGGATCGTCAACCTGCGGCAAACGCATCCAAGCTGGGGGCCAAAGAAGCTGAAGCGATTCCTTGAGCGGCGCCAACCGGAGCTTCCGTGGCCAGCCGAAAGCACTGTAGCGCTGATCCTGGATCGCAACGGATTGACGACAAAAAGGAAGAAGCGCCGCCGGGCAACACCATCCGAACAACCTCTGGCTCATGCCAAAGAGCCGAACGATATCTGGTCGATTGACTTCAAAGGGTGGTTTCAATGCGGCGACGGAACTCGCTGCGATCCGCTGACGGTGAGCGATGCATCGACAAGGTTTTTGTTGTGCTGCCATGCCATGGAGAGAACGACAACACCCTTTGTGATGGCCAAGTTGACCAAGGTATTTCGGGAGTTTGGAATGCCGGCCCGCATGCGAAGCGACAACGGAAGCCCCTTTGCCTCCACTGGTTTGGGAGGCCTCAGTAAGCTGAGTGTTTGGTGGATCCGCCTCGGCATTCTGCCTGAGCGTATTGAGCCAGGCGAGCCGCAACAGAACGGCAGGCACGAACGGATGCATCGCACGATGAAGCAGGAAACGGCCAATCCCCCCGCTGAGGATGCCCCGAAGCAGCAGAGAAGTTTTGATGAATTTCGGCGTGTTTACAACTACGAGCGCCCACACGAAGCATTGGCCGGCGATTGCCCTGCCGACCACTACAAGGCATCCTCGAGGCCCTACCCGGAGAGGTTGCTGGAGCTCGAGTATCCACCCGGCTTTGAGATACGAAAGGCCGATGATAGTGGCAAGATCCGCTGGAAACAGGCAAGGTGCAGACTCGGTGAAGCGCTGGCTCATGAAGTGATTGGCGTCGAAGCCATTGACGATGGCGTGCATCGAGTCTGGTTCGGCCCTGTCTTGCTCGGCCTGCTGGATGAACGTAAGGGACATAGCCAGGCAGCAAGCAAGGAGGCGAGCAGTTGGCCGCGTGAAGTGAACCCTTCAGGTGAGACAGTTTTAGATCGGGACAATCCGATTGTATTGGTATTTGGTTGGAGGCGGGGATAGGGGTGCGGGGAAAGGGGGCGGCAGCCTTCTTCCCCGCATC
>JALHNH010000028.1 GCA_022843625.1 Bryobacter sp.
TTGAGGGTCTTCTCAAGCTGTTTCGCAAAGTGCATCGTCATCCACAACAACACATTTCGACGCGCTTCGTCGGCTTCATCGAGAACACGGTAGTCGTGATAGAACTTGCTGAAGCCCTGAGCCAACTGGAATGCGTACTTGGCAAGCGCTGCAGGCTCGCCGCTTTTGACGGCTGCTTCGAGGACACTATCCAGTCTTGATATGTCGAGCAGGAGTTGCCAGAGGTCTTCGGTTTCAAGTACGGTGCTTAATACTTCTTCGGGCAGGACGGTCTGGAAGTCTGGCAAATTGGGGACCTTGCGCAAAATATTGTTGGCGCGCACGGCAGCGTACTGGACATAGGGGCCCGTCTCTCCTTCGAAGCTGAGGGCCTCCTGCAAGTCGAAAGCAATCACGCTGGTTCTGGTGAACTTGAGCAAGAAGTACCGCAGTGAACATACTGCAATCTGCTCGGCAACCTGGGTGCGACTTTCCTGGGACTTTTCGGCGTGTCTGGAATCTACTTCCACCTGTGCCCGCTCAATCAACTGATCGATCAGGTCGTCTGCCTTTACACCGAGACCCTTGCGGCCACTCATCTCGACAGTAGTCTTGGCCTTATCTTCTTCGCTTAGCTCGATGCCAAGCTCGACGCAGGTACGCGGCGTAAGCGCTACCATTTCATAGCTGAAGTGAATGCTATTGTCGGCCTGATTCGGATAACCGAGAGCCTTTAGACCCGCGACGACTACGTCCTGCAAGTAGCTCTGCCGCGAATCGATCACGTTATAAACGCTGGTGCCGCCGCCGAACTGAACGCGCTCGGAACCGTCGCGAGTTGCCGTCGAAACATAACAGACGTTGCCGTTGGGATAGGTGCGGAGCTTGCGGTAATAGAAGTCTTTGCCAAGCAAGCCGAACTTCCAAAGCTGATAGGCGATGTCTTTGCCCACGTAGGTGACGGTTCCATTGGAGCGAACGATTACCTTGGAATCTTCTTCGCCTGCATTCTCGCGGAAGGCCGAGCCGGGCATTACCCAGCAACCCTTGTTTTTACCTTCGTTTTCGAAATAAATCGCCTGCTTCTCTTTCAGCAATTCAAAGCAGTTGGCCCAGAACTTCAGGTGCAGGATTTCGCTTTCGCGCGGCAGCACGTCGTACTGGATTCCCAGCCGCAGCATCGTGTTTAGATGGCAGTCGACGATGGCGTCGGCCACGACATGGCCCATCTCCGAGAGAGCACCCTCGCCGCTCTCGATCGAGTGCAGGGTTTCGGTGCGCCAGCCTTTAACCTCTTCCATCTGCGCGACCTTGGAGTATAGGTCCCAGCAAAGGTAGTCAAAGCGAGGTTGTTTGGCGAGTTCTGCTACCTCGGCGGCTGTCTTGTTTTCGACGAAGTGAAATGCAGCAACGACGTCAGCAACCTGAACGCCGGTGTTGTCGATGTAGTTTTGCGTCTCGACGCGTGTACCCATCGCCTTCATCATGCGTACGAATGTATCGCCCAGAATGGCATTGCGCAGATGGCCAATGTGCGCGGCCTTGTTCGGGTTAATGTTGGTGTGCTCGACGATGGTCTTGCGGATCGAGAATTCCTGAGTCTCAAAATCGTTACCGATCAGGATCTGGCGGGCAAACCAGCCGCGATCGAACCGGACATTGAGATAACCGTTGGCAACTTCAAAGGCGGTGACGCCCTCAATCTGCCCGGTTAAGCCCGCTGCCAGTTCTTTGGCAATCATGACAGGAGCTTTCTTGAGTTGCTTTGCCAGTTGGAAGGCCACGGGCAATGCCATCTCGCCAAAGCTGGATTGCTTTGGCTGTTCGGTCGTAACCGGAACATCTACTGCGTAATTCGTTTGGAGGTAATTCGAAACGGCTCGTGAAATCGAGCGTTCTAGGCTGTGGAACACTGTTTTCAATATAGCAACGCTATACTGGACCTTTAGCGAAATCATGCCGAAAATCACGCTTTTGAACGACGGAACGACCTACGAGTTCACCCCTGAATCCGTGCCCTACGGTGGACATGGCAAACCTTTGAGCTTGCTCGACCTCGCCGAACACTTCGGCTTTCACATTGAACATGCCTGTGGGGGCTCCTGCGCCTGCACCACGTGCCATGTGGTGATCAAAAAGGGCGACGACAATTTGTCAGAGATGGAAGACGATGAGCAGGACAAGCTCGATCTCGCACCAGGCCTGACACTGCACTCACGCCTTGGTTGCCAGTGCATCGTCTCAGGGGACGTAGAGTTTGAAATCCCTTCCTGGAATCGCAACTATGTTTCCGAGGGCGGCGGCTCGATGAATCTCGGCGACGCTATCCCCAACCCTAAAAAGTAGCTTTCACTTCGTTTACCTGCTTGGTATGCCGCTCAACGTGGCCGGCCATCAGCACGAACCACTGATAGGCATCGAGTTCGCCGAAGGCGAAATGCTTGGTTACGTGAGAATGCAGAGGGAGCTCTGTGCTGCTGACAAATGAGATCGTCTCTTTGCGTGCCGCCTCAAATGCAGCGCGGGCCTCGGCCAGAGTCTTGAAGCTCCCCTTGGGGGCGACTTCGACGGGAGCAGCCGCTCGACGACTGCGATCTGGCATGAACTTTCCAAGAGCTTCTGACTTCCCTTTGGTTTTGGCGCGGTCTTCGTCACTCGACGCGGGCTGCTTGAGATTCGCTTGCATCATCGCAAAAATACCGCGCTCGGTGAGCGCGAGATGCTCGACACATTCCAGAACACTCCAGCGATCGGCAGCGGGCTTCTTTGCAGCATTGGCTTCACTGATGCCATCAAGAGAGTTGAGCAAAAGATCGCGAGTGCGCTCCAGTTCTACCACCGTCTTGCGACGCTCCTCGGTAGTGATGGGCTGTCCAAAGAGCTCAGGGCAAGCCACCAGGATTAGAGCCGCGGCTGCGGCGGTTTTGATGTAGACCATGAATTGAAACCTTTTCTGCGCATCTTGCGCCGGAAGACTTTTTCTCGATTCGTCGAGTACAGGGTATCGAGCCCCGGTCCTCCGAATACGCAATTGGATGGCTGCAAGTTCTGCGGGTTGTTAATAATTCCTACTACGCGCCCGGGAGCATCGCAGATTTGAATTCCAAGCCTGGTTGCCACATAAAGATGCGCTTCGGTATCCATCGTCATCCCGTCGCCGCCGGATTGCGAATCGTAATCCCAGGTTTCGAGATGATAAAAAGACTGGCCGTTGGCGAGCGCGCCATCCGGCATCACCTGAAAACTCCAGACCCATTTTGAGCGCATGTCCACGCACATCAGCAAGCTCTGGTCTGAGGACAGAATGATGCCATTGGGGAAGTCGAGGCCCTCGTGAACAACTCTCTTCGAACCCTTGCCATCGGTGTACCAGATTTTGTGTTGGGCGGGCTCAGTCCACCAGATTTCATTCTTGGCGTTTACCACCAGATCGTTTGAGCCGACGTCGGTAGCGAGTACGTCTTCTCGGCCATCAGGTTGGATGGCGACGATCTGCCGCTTCTTGTGCTGGCAAGCGTAGAGGCGGCCGTCGCCCCCAAACATGAGTCCGTTAGCACCGCCGCTCTGTTCTTTGAAGAGTGTCACCTTGCCGGTTGCATGATCGATCTTGTGAATCTTGTCCTGGCGAACGTCGGTGAAGAAGACGTTGCCGTCTTTGTCGACAGCAGGGCCTTCGGTAAAGCCGTGGCCGGAGGAGACTTCTTCCCAGTCTGAGGTGGGGTCGAGGAAGTCTGTGATGTATTGGCGCTCGGATTTCGGGTTGCCCTTGGAGGCGACAATCGGCTGCTTCCAGTTGGCCCAGAGCCACTGCATGCTCTCAACAAAGACACGCGAAGAGTGGTTGGAGTTGTGGCCGTCGGTGCCGCGATCAAAGCGCACCTGGTAGCCGGCATACTCGAGCGAAAGCGCGAGCGTCTGGTTGGCCATCCACCAGCTTCCTGAGTAGATGTTGAGATCGGAGGAGCCGTCCTGGAGGTAGATGCGCAGAGGCTTGGGCTCAGTTTTGCGCACAATGTCGTGATACCAGTCGCCGCCCCGCAAGTTGACGTAGGAGCCGATGTAGGACAGCACCCGGCGGAAGAGATCTGGCCGGTTCCAGGCTGCGGTAAAGGCTGCGATCGCGCCAGAACTGGAACCACCAATGGCGCGCAGATTCGGGTCTGTAGTGATCTTGTGTAGTTTGGATACTTCGGGCAGCAATTCTTCGTGGAGGAAGCGGACGTAACGATCGCCCATCCCGTCATATTCGTAGCTGCGGTTGAAGCGCGCCTGCTGGGTTTCAGCATTCAAAGCTGGCAGCACGCCTGGTTGTATAAAGACACCTATGGTGGGCGGCATGTCGCCTGAGGCGATGAGCCGGTCAAAGACTTCAGCGGCTTTGAATCTGCCGCTTTCGTTGATGAAGCCAGCGCCATCCTGAAAGACCATCAGCGCATAACCAGACTCGGGTGCTGCTGTGGCGGGCACGTAGATCCAATAGTCGCGAACGCTGCCCGGGAAGAGCCTTGTGGAAGTAAAGCTAGCCTTGGTAACAGTGCCTTTGGAGGCGCTGGTTTGTGCCAGAGCGGCAGTAGCCGCACCAGTTTGTAGAAGGGTTCTGCGAGAGATCACGCCGTTATTCTATACGGAGTGCTGCGAGTGGCTCAATGGAGGCGGCACGGCGAGCGCTAACAAGTCCGGCAAGAAGACTGAAGACACTTATGGCAGCAACCGCTGTGCCGATCGAGAGCCAATCTGCCGGCTTGACACCGAACAACATCTTCTCCGCCAGGCGGCCGAGGCCTACAGCCAACGGGACGCCAAAACTCACACCGATCCCGACATAGATCAAGGTCTCGCGGATTACCTTCCAGAGGACCTCACCACGAGATTCTCCTAGCGCCATGCGGATGCCGATCTCTTTGGTCTTGCGCTCGACTGTGTAGGCCATTACCCCGTAGAGGCCCATTACGGCCAGCAATAATGCAACGCCCGCGAAAAAGGCAGAGAGCCGCGCGACGAGGCGCTCCTGCCGCAGTTGTTCCTCCACCGCCAGAACGACGGTTCTCTCCTCAGAGATCGGAACCCCCGTGTCGATAGCGGCAATGGCAGAACGCACTGCAGCTACACCAGGGCCGGAAGCGCTTGTGCGCAAGTAGACATCGACGCCGTCCACACGATTTTGTTGCGCAATCGGGACATACCAATATCGCTCTGGAGCGACATCAATTCTGGAATCACGCAGGTCAGCAACGACACCAATAATAGTGTAGTGTTTAGCGACATCACCGGTTCGGATCCCGGGTCCGATCTGCCGGCCGAGAGCGGATTCCGTGCCAAAGTAACGGCGGGCAAAGGTCTGGTTGACGATGGCAACCAGTGGAGCTTCAGCGCGATTGTCGCTCTCGACAAAGTCCCGACCTTCGATCAGTCTTGCCCCCATCACCTCAAAAAACTTGGCACCTACTGCATTGCGAAGCGGACCAGCCTCGCCTTCTGGTATCGATAGCCCCACAACGTGAATCCCACTGCTCCAAAGGTAATCCGCCAGCAGCCCCATCGAACTCATCGAAGCACCGAGACCGCCAGGCAAGCTTTTCAGCTCCCGATCCACACGGCCGTAGTAAGCCAGCAAAGCTTCTTTTGTTTGTCCCGGGGGCGGGGTTAGCCGCATGGTCACCAGATTCTCTCTGACGAAGCCGGAGTCGATTCTCCGGTAGTTTTCAAGCGTCTGCAGGAACAGACCAGCCGCGCTCAGCAACAAGACAGAAAGTGCAACCTGAAAGCTTACCATCAGCTTGCGCCCCGTGAATCGAGTGCTCGCACCAATTCCCTGGCGGTCTGACTGGATTGCTGGGAGCAGTCCAAAGCTGAGCCCCGCAAGGAGCGACAGGGCCAAGGTCAGGAAGAGGACATTCGTGTTCAAGCCGTCCGGCACGAGCGCTAGAGCATTTTCGCCAAAGGCTTCCACCATTAGCACCCGCTCAAGGCCGCGAGCCAGGATGAAGCCAGCAAAACCGCCCAAAAGAGACAGTGCCAGGCTTTCAGTCAGAAACTGTCTCAGCAGCCGTCCTCGACTCGCCCCGAGCGCGAGGCGAGTCGAAATTTCTTTCTGGCGGGCAGATGCTCTTGCCAGAAGCAAATTCGCAATGTTGATACAGGCAATCATCAAGACCACACCTACCACCGCAAGCAAGAGGCGAAATGCTCCTTGATATTGAGCCTCGCGGCGTGCCTGATCGTACCCCCCGCTCGCCGGAAGAACTGAGACCTGCATGCTTCTGATTTCACGATCCAGAAAATCGTTAACCTTGTTTTCGCTGCTGCGCCAGTATTCACGAAGCATCGGTGTAAGCTCTGCATTCATTTGCTCGATGGTTGAACCAGGCTTACGCCTGAGAAGAATGCGAAGCCACCACATCGTCCTGGCGCTGGTATCACCCGTTGTGCCTTTGAGCAACCCATCGGTCAAAACCGGTACATAGATCTTTGGCGTAGCTCCCTTGTACAGAGAAAAGTAAGTTGGGGGCGCGACGCCAATCACCGTGTAGGAAACCCGGTTGAGGCTGATCTTGCGTCCAACAACAGCTGGGTCTGCACCAAACTCACTCCTCCAAAAATGATTCGCCAAAACCGCAACTGCGTTTGCACCATCGTCTTTGCCGATCAATCGCCCAAGCTGTGCCTTCAGGCCAAGCACGTCGAAAAGGTTCCCGCAGACCATCTCGACACCCAGGCGGCGGGCTGCGCTCGAAGCCTGGTAGCTTACCGTCCAACTGGTGCTACAGCTTGCAGCCTCAACAGTTGAGGCGTTTGACTCGATTTCAGCAACCAGAGGATAGGAGTAGGAAGTGGTGTAAGTGCCTGGTTTGTTATTGGAGGTACGAAATGTAAGCTGGTGCAAATCTTCGGGTGCGCTGACGTCGAGGGGCGCGGCCAGGACGCGATTAAAGACGGAGAAGATGGCAGTGTTGGCACCGATGCCCAAGCCGAGACTGACCACCGCCGCGAGTGTAAAAACCGGGCTCTTCTTCATCAACCGCCAGGCAAACGAAAGATCCTGCCCAATGTCGGTGAGAAAGGCGAAGCTCCAGGATTGGCGCGTTTGCTCTGCGACTGATGTCAAATTACCAAGCGCCAATCTTGCACCGCGTTCGGCTTCTGCCCGGGTCTCGCCCCGGTTGAGCCGCATCTCGATTTCCATCTCTAGATGCGAAGTCAGCTCGTCGGAAAGTTCCCTGTCACGCTCGGTTCGTCCGAAAAGCGCTCGCCAAAGCTTTCGCATTACGCTTTCTCCATTACAAGCTGGATCGCCCCACTCAGACGCTCCCATTGAACACGCTCCAGCTCGAGCCTTGCCTTACCCTCAGACGTCAACGAATAGAACTTGGCCTTGCGCTTGTTTTCGCTTTCACCCCACTCGGCACTAATCCAGCCCTGTTCTTCGAGGCGATGCAGGGCCGGGTAAAGACTTCCCTGCTGCACAAGCAGAATCTTTCCGCTTACCTGCTCAATGCGGTTTGCAATGGCCCAACCGTGCATCGGCTCCCAAGCCAGAGTGCGCAGAATCAGAAGGTCGAGGGTGCCTTGTAGAAGATCGGACGGTTTGCCCATGATTCATTCTGAAATGACTCTTGTAGATAGTCAAGGGGAGTTTCAAAATGATCCTGGGACGAACCGGAATGGAACTGGCTTTAGACGGGACTATTGTTTTCAACAACTTAGACTTTGGCAGATCAGATGCAAAGAAGACAAGTGTAGACATGACCGAGAGGCTCACAGAACGCAGGGTTGATCACCGCTTTACAGACCCCTCCTTTCTTCCTCAATCTGACCCACCAAACTGGCCTACCAATACGCCCCGCCCAACCAGTTCTAAGAGCCTCATCGGGTCATGTTTTCAAAATCAAGAGCAAGATTTTTCCTTCAGGTTTTTCACTGATAGACCGATAGGGTAGCTAGGACGACAATGATTCAGGAGTCAAAGATGGAAACAGCCAAAGAAGTTCTCGAACACATGAAGTTTCAGTTGGATCTCCTTAAAATAACTTCGATGCCCGTAGAACTGACCGGTCCGAGTGTAATGGCACAACAAGAAAATCAACTGGAAGCCGTACGGGTGATGGAAGAGCTCAGTTCGAGGGTCAAGAAGAGTCAGAAGCCCTAGGGCAGATTGAAGCAAGGTGAGCATCGGATAATGAAAGGAGCCTCAGCGGCTCCTTTCTCCATTTATGGTTTACACCCTCATAGATACTCGCGATCGACTTCTGAGTCTATGCTCTGGCCTCAGTGCAGCCCAATCGGCGTCTCGCCTGGCGGATGGTAGTTGGTCCATTTCAGAGATTGTCGAACACCTTGCCGTTACTGAAAGAGGATCGATAATCGGCGTAAGGCGTGCTCTCAGCCAACCCGAGGCACCCCCGGAGTTGGTAATGGAGACAGTTGGCAAGTCCGAGTGGATTCAGACGCGAGTTGCGGCGGCGGAAAAGAAAGTAGTGGCACCGGACGTTGTTTTGCCGTCGGGCCGGTACAAGGAATGGCCTGGGGCACTTCAGGCCTTTGAGGAAGCCCGAGCACGGTCGATGGACATTGAAGCGGCAGCTGATGAGTCATTCGAAACCCGCGTCATTTCCCATCCGATTCTTGGGCCACTCACGCTCAGCCAATGGTTTCTTTTTATTGCCGCACACACGGAGCGGCACACCAGACAAATCGAAACAGTACTCGCCGAAGACGATGAGTAAAGATCCACTGCTATCTTTCCTTGTCATCGTCATAGGGATAATGATTTACGCTACGCTGTTTCCGTTCCAGTTTTCACCGGCGCATTCAGCGTTTCTTGAATGGTATGGAGCCGACGACCTGGCTCACTGGCTTGATGTCTTGTTAAATCTCTATTTCTTCATGCCTCTTGGTATGTTGTGCGGGATTTTATTCCACAGCAGATCCGGGTTCCTTCTTTCATTTTGTGGTGCCTGCGGGCTTTCACTTGGGGTTGAGCTGGCACAGGCATATATCCCAGGACGATACTCATCGCTCCGAGACGTATTTTTGAATTCCCTTGGGGCTTTCCTCGGTATGTTGCTGACGCAAATGCCAATTTTTGACAAAGAGCTGCAAACGAAAAACCTGCGGCGATTGATCGCCCTGAGAGGAACCTTGTTGCTCATTTCCCTATGGATGATTGTGCACTTCTTCCCATTTTTCCCGAATCTGAGGTCGAATCGGTTGCGTCTATTTTCAATCTCAACTTTGGGTTGGCAAAGCCTGAATGCGAAGAATCTCGAAATCGCAATGTTGGCAGTATTTGTGATTCTGATCTGGAAGGAGCGCCACAGCAGGAAGTCAACGCTCTGGTTTGCCTTCTTTCTCTTGCTGATAGCACCAGGGCAGATGCTGCTTTGGGGCCGCGAACCGGTTCCTGCAGAGATCTTCGCTTCGATGCTGGGGTTGGCGGCTGGACTGATTCTGGTTGCGAGCAAAATCGAGATTGAAGCCAGGTGGCTAGCCGTCATTGCGTTAGCCCTATTGACGGGGCGAGAACTTCAGCCATTTCAGTGGGAATCGGTAGAAGTTGAGAGTTTCAAATGGATCCCACTGATGGCATCTTTCGAAACTTCACGCGGAGAATCGGTTCGAATTCTGTGCCTGAAATGCTTTCTTTACTGGTATACCCTGAGACAAATCCACCGAAGCACAGGGATCCTTGTTTTTAGAGCATCCCTGGCAATGGCATCAATTTTTATGATCGCGGAATTTGGCCAGTGCTACCAGATCGGGCGCACGCCTGAAAGCACGGATTCACTGATCTGGTTGCTGGGAGCCGCCCCGTTTCTCTCGATCCAGGACCCAGAGGATCAGGGCTTAAAACGAGCCGAGAGATAGTCGACCAGACTTGCCTTTTGTTCGGCGGGCACCTGAGCGCCCCAACGCATCATCTTTTCAACTTCCTTTTCCCACTGGCCACGAGTCAGCTTTTGTCCCTTCATCAGATCATCGTTGTGGCAACCAAGGCAGCTACTGCGGTAAGAAGCGCTGGTCATAGGCATCACTTCTACACGAACTGTCTGGATCACATTCCACATGTAACCGCTGGGGTTCCATTCCTGTTCGGCAGGCTGGGAATAGCCGTTAGCATCGGTAGCCTTGGCCATCACCTTGTAGGATCCGGGGGTTGCATTCCACGCGAAATCCCAAGTTTGCCAGCCCCACCTTCCATTCGAACTGGTGAGGCGGGCCGGAGCCCAAGTTCTGCCGGCATCGGTTGAAACTTCCACTTTGGCCAGAGGCACGTCTCCTGACCAGGCAGCGCCAGCGATTCGCGAGGCACCTTGAGCCATAACCAGGTTGTCTTTCGGAGTGGCGATCACACTTTTGACGTGTATCGATTCGACCGGTTTCATTTGCGCAGGATCGACTGCTGAACCCGGAGGCACTCCCTTGCCTGGGTGACGATAGCCCGTCTTCATAAAAAAGCCTTCAAATTCGCGATCCAGAACCTGAATCCCGGTAAGCCACTTCACCCAGCAATCTCCGCCCCAGCCAGGCACGACGACTCGAAGAGGCGCGCCGTGGGATGAGCTAAGCCCCACACCATTCATGTCATAGGCGAGCATCGTGTCACCTTCAAGGGCTTTCTTGACAGGAATGGAACGCTGGAATTTGGGCATCGTTCCTATAGGTTGATCGGCACCATCGAACATGATGTGCTTCGCACTGGACTTGATGTTGGCCTTTTTCAAAAGATCGGCCAGACGCACTCCAGCCCAACGGGCGTTACCTACTCCACCGTGGGTCCACTGCAATCCAGGCATTCTTGGGGTGTAGAAGGCGCGGCCATTGCCGGCGCACTCCATCACGCCAACCAATTCCACACGAGGAAGCTTTTTCAATTCCTTGAGCGAAAGCGCTAATGGCGTTCCAACTTCTCCACTTACTCTAAGGGAATACGTATCAAGGTCTACCTGCGGAGTGTAATGATGACTTCGCACGTAGAACATTTCAGTGGGCGTAATCGACTGCAGAAATCCTTCAATGGGCATCTCCAAATCTTCCGGCTTCCGCGAGTGAACAATCATATGATTCGACTTGCTGTCTGCGGCCTGAGATGCAACTGGGCTCGATTGGCCTTGAAGCAGGATTGAAGCTGAAGCGCCCAGGAATGCGCGGCGGGCGAGGATATTTTCTGAGGACATAGATTCCGTTATTTCCACTGGATTGCGAGGGTTTGGATCACACCGTTTCGTACGGTGACGTCCTGCGACTGAGCAGGCAAACCTTCTTTAACTACTTCTAATGTATATTTTCCTGGAGCAAGTTTCAGCATCGCCGGCGTTTTTTGTCCGGTATCACGACCGTTGACCTGTACAGCAGCTCCCGAAGGATTGGAATTGACGATAATCGTTCCCTGGGGATTTTCGAATTCAAAGAGGACCTGACCTTGAGAAGGAACTTGCAATTTTCGCTGTAAATCCATAAAGCCAGACAACTTCGCCGTTAGCTGGTACTCACCGGCGGGCAGTTCGAGCGAACAGGGAGTCTTGGCGCAACGGTCCTGCCTGCCTTCGTTTACCAGGATTTCAGCCCCAACAGGATTCGAGACAAAGGCGACGGCGTGCACCTGTACGTCGATCGGTTCGCTTGGTAATTTTTCCTGGACCGGCGCTTTTTCTTCTGGAACTGTTTCTGGCTTCGCCGTGGGAGTGTCCATTTTCTGGCCCATTGGGCTCGGCTTGTCGGTAGCGACTTCCACTGTCGGCGCAGGATTCACCGGCGGCACTTCTGTGTCTCTCCCGAAGCTGATCCAGAGAATGCCAATCAAGAAGGCTGCACTAACCAGAGTTGCGGCGATTGGCTTCCAGCGAGAAGGCTGCGGCGGTGGAGGAAGATTGAGTGGAACCAGCTTTGGAATTTCGATGAGTGGCCCGGCGGCGGCATCAACGCCCGAAACATGCATGGTGGGTTCATCTCCGCTAACATCGCGTTGCGGAGTATGCCGTGGGCCCTCCAGACCGAGAGCATGCTCAAGCGCAGTAACAAAGGCAGCGCAGTTGGGATAACGATGCTCTGCAGCTTTTGAGAGCGCACGAGCCAGTACTTGATTGGTGGCAGCATTCAACCGTGCAACAGGTGGCACCGGCATTTGGGTGATCCGGTATAGCAGGTTGGCCAGGTTATCTGTTTCGAAAGGCTTTGATCCAGCCAAAAACTCATAGGCAACGACGGCGAGTCCATATTGGTCGGCCGCTCCGGTAATTGCCCCGCCAGAAATCTGTTCGGGGCTCATGTAGCTGGGCGTTCCAATCAGGCTTCCGCTTTGAGTCGAATCTCTGTGCTGAAGCCGTGCGATTCCGAAGTCGGTAATCTTCAGTTGGGGTCCGCTCAACATCAAATTCCCTGGCTTGATATCTCTGTGGATAATTCCCCGCTGGTGAGCATAATCGAGAGCCTCGGAGGCCTGTTCGAGAATCGCAAGCAGGTCATTGACAGGAATGCCTCGTGAAAAGCTATCGAGGGTTGCACCTTCCACATATTCCATGAAAATGTAGGCGTTATTTTCATCCTCGGAGATGTCGTAAATCGTAACGATGTTCGGATGGGACAAGCTGCCAGCCGACTGAGCCTCTCGCATCAGACGTTCGCGCAAGACGGCCCGGGCCTGCTCATCGCCGAGTTCATCGAGTCGGATTGTCTTGATTGCGATTCTGCGTCCGATGGCCGGATCGAAAGCACGATACACAATCCCCATGGCTCCGCGCCCGAGTTCGTGCTCTACCTGATAGCGCCCAATTTTATGCATCAGCCCGTGAAATGAGTTTCCCACAATCATCGGGATGTCAAAATAGAAAAGTTCATGTCTGAGAATCGTTTGAAACATTACGCCGCCCTGCTGTTTCCGGTTTTGATGTCGATTTACCTATATCGCCGGAGCTTCAGAATCTGGTTCCTGAATGATGACTTCGCCTGGCTTGGACTCGGACTCAGTATCTCGGATGGTTCAGATCTATGGAAGGCGCTGTTCAGCCCGATGGCGCAGGGAACAATCCGAACTCTCAGCGAACGCCTTTTCTTTTTGACTTTTGAGCGGACCTTTGGCCTCGAGTCCTTGCCGATGCGAATTTTCGAGTTTGCGATTCTCGGCATCGCACAAATTTTGCTGGTCCTTGTGGTGAGGAGGCTGTCTGGCAGCCTCACAGCCGGACTCTGGGCATCCATGCTCTGGAGTCTCAATTTTGGGCTGTCAGTGGCAATGGCCTGGCTCTCGGCATTCAATCAGATTTTGCTCTCCGCCCTTTTTCTTGGAGCTCTTTACTGCTTTCTGCGATACGCGGATTCGCGAGAAAAAAAGTGGCTGGCTGGTTCCTGGACCTGCTACCTGCTGGGCTTTGGAGCACTCGAGAGTATTATTGTCTTTCCGGCCGTCCTCCTTGCCTGGGCACTGCTCCTCGATCGCAGCAAGTGGCGACTCACTTTAGCTTTTTTTGTCCCTGCAGTATTATTCACAATTGCGCACCTCTTCTGGATTCCCAAGGCAAAAGATGCGGCAGCGTACCGGATGTTCTTCGACCTGAGTCTCTTCGAATCGATTGCCATCTACTGGCAATGGACCTTTGCAGCGATCCGAATCCAGAATTTTGGCCCGGAATGGGCCTGGCTGGTTACGCCTTCCAACTGGATTCTCACCCCGGCAGTGCTTGGCTTTATTCTCTGGCGGACCTGGCGGCGGGATTTTCTGCCACTCTTCGGCCTGATACTCAGCATTGGCCTGATCGCACCGATGCTCCCGCTACGAGACCATCGCACAGACTACTATCTGGCTAGCGCGTCCATAGGGATCATGATGGTTCTCGGGCTGTCTACAATCCAGCTACCCAAAGCGGCACCTCTGCTACTGATTCTCTATGTTGTGCCCAGCTTCATAGTGCAGCAGGCAACCTTTGAGTGGTATCTGGATCGGACAGCCCCAATTCGCCCGCTCCTTCGCGGCCTACAGCATGCAGTCCAAACTCATCCTGGCAAATTAATACTGGTCGATGGGATCACGGAGAGCGTTTATGAGAGCGCCCTGGCCGATGAAGCGCTCAGGCTGATCGGGGCTCAAAACATCCGTCTTGTCCCCGGCTCAAAACCGGACGGGAACCCCCTGACCGTGGCCCCCGAGACAGCAAGAATCGCTTTTGAAAAAGAAGCAGTCACGGTCTATCAATTCAATGGGTCCGTTTTACGGGATGTGACCCGAGAATGGGAACGCGACCGCGCCCTGAATCTCTCGACTGGACTTTCACCGGAAATTCTGGCCGGAGACCCCATCTTCAATCCACAATTTCTCGCAGGCTGGTATGGAATCGAAGATGGCCATCGCTGGCTCTCTGCCAAAGGCTCGGTGCAATTGGGAGGCCCATTTGCGGCCAATGCGCAAGTGCGCATGAAGGCTTATGCCCCGGCAGAACTCGGAGATATGGAACTCCGGATCCGCTGCCGCGGCAATTTGATATATACGGCGAAAGTCATCCCGGGGGATGTGGAGATCCAATTCCCGCTTCCACCGTCGCTACAGCCCTTCCAATCGCTGCTTCTAGAGCTCGAAGCATCCAAGATAGTTCGACCACCGAATGACGGACGCAGCTTGTCGCTCGTCTTCGAGCTGATCTCAATTCGATAGTGGAAGCAACGAAAAGAGGAGATTCAGCGTCACTTTGAAAACAATGCTAACGGTCCTCGAAAAAAAACCGATAACCATAGGCAGACGTTTACACTATGCATCTAGATTCGTCTAGGCATCTCTCGATTTCGAGATCAGATCTTTGAACATTTTCTCGCTGTTGACCCATTTCAGCTCCCGGTGACGCGTTTATACAAAAGACGAAAATTTCTTCAGTTCTTCTGAATTCGATAGCAACTGGGACTTGACAGCCGTGTTATACTTCCTTGAAGTCGTTTGACAGCCCGCGCCCAAGCATAAGCGTCCGTCAGGAATTGTGTGTGTGTTTAAGGCGTTGGAAGTAAATGGCAACCTGCCTCGCTGCATCGCAATAGTCGTGGAGGACGCAAAAAAAAGGCAACCTCCAGCATCGCGATAGCAATCATCTTGCAAAGTGATTCCGGCGGATTTGACGTTAAGCTGACATTATTGTGGCTTAATTCGATATGAGCATCGACCACTAAGATTTTTTTGAAACTTTCGCCTGATTTTCTCGTCTGTACAGTAACAAGAATGAAGGCAATTGACGAATGAGATGGATGAATGGCCTGAAGTGATGGTCAGACAAACCGGTCTGACGGGTGACGGATGGCAGGATTGGCGCAAACAGCGTCTTCCGCTAGGTAAAAGAACGAAAAGGAAAAAAATAAAATGACAAAGTCAGAACTCAACAAATTGAAAGATACTCTCGAAAAGAAGCAGGCTGAACTGCTCAAAGTAATTGTAAATCGTGAAGGGATCGAAATCGAAAAGAGCCCCGATGCCCTTGACGAAGTACAACACGCCGCTGAGCGCGAGCTTGCGATTCGCAATCTTGACCGCGACAGTGCCCTGCTACGGAACGTCCGTGCTGCGCTGGGTCGCTGCGCAGACGGCTCTTATGGCGTTTGCATGCACTGTGAAGAAGACATCAGCCCCAAGCGCTTGAATGCTGTACCGTGGGCTGCATTCTGCATCACCTGCCAGGAAATCGCCGATAAGAACCAGGCCATGGGCCAGGAAAGCTTTGACGACATGCTCGTCTCTGCATAACCAATCTCTGCATAACCACATCCCGGGAGGCGTTGCCCGCAATTGGCAGTTCGCTCCTTACCGCAAGCACAATTGCACAGAAAACCGCTTAAGCTCCTCGCTTGAGCGGTTTTCTTTTTCAACGAAGGCTCTAAGGGCGAAGAAGTTCAAGTAGCCCGATGAGTTCTTCCATCTGTTCTGGCTTTAAGCGCTCCATCTGTGTCGCATGGAGATCGAGCAAGGGCTGATCGAGTCGAGCGAGCAGGTCGAGACCACCCTGAGTGATCTTTACCACCACCACCCGGCGGTCTGTCAAGGATCGTGAGCGCAGGATCAAATCGCGGGCCTCAAGGCGATCCAGAAGCCGTGTTATATCCGGATCGTTTGAAATCATCCGCTGGGCCGCCTCAGTGCAATTAAGGCCTGCTTCCCCGGCTCCGCGAAGGATTCTGAGTATGTTGTATTGAGTCGTCGAGATGTTTGAGCTTTTGAACAGTTCGCCAAGGCCCTGCAGAAGGTATTCGTAGCTCCGGGCCAAGTTTAGAAAAACTTCTTCCTCCCGGCAGCTGAAGGGTTTGGTTTGAGATATTTCTGCGGCTATTTTGCCGGGCATGTTTCCATCATCCTGATCACTGCGGATTCTGTCGACGATTTCCGCTCGCAGGACGATCATATCGGTTTGGCAACACCACAGTCGAGCCTTCGCGAGAAAAGTTCTCGTATTCGCGGCCCTGGTATGAATATCGAACATAAAGTTCTTTATCCATCGATGGATAGGGGTCGCCTCCCATCGTAGTATTGTCTACCCGCAGCTTCAACTGATCCCCCCGGATTGCTTCGCGAAGCAAATCGGTCACCATATTGCTACGCCCGCGTGCTCGATACTCCGCAACCAGGATTACAAGCTGCGAACTCGCCACCGGCATAGCGGTCGCTCCACTACTTTCAGGCAAAACGAGCTGGGTATTCTCTGCTACGGTCACCGAGCGACGCTGATCCTGGTAGCTGTAATCCACCCTCAGACTCTTGCGCACGGCAGGAGCAGGGTCTCCCCCCATCGTCATATTGTTCACATCCAGTTTGACGCTGTTGCCGGAGATCTGCTGACTCAATAATGATGTGACATCACGCCAGCGGCTACCTTCTCCATACTCGGCCTTGACAATCTCGAGAGCACCACGAACGGGCCGCGCATTCCCCCCCCCAAACAATCCTCTCCCGGGCTCGCCCAGCCGGACATAGACAAGATCCTGAAAGTTGTCGGTGCGTGTACGACCCCGAAACACATAGCGAACGCGAAGTGTCTTCTGGACACCAGGCATTGGGTCACCTAGCGTCTCCCCATCGACACGAAATTCGACTCCATTGCCTCGTACCAGGCCTTGGATACGGGAGGTGACGTCCTCCCAACGGTTATCCAACCCATACTCCGCTTTGAGGATCTGAAAGCTTGGTCCCATAATCTGGGCCATAGCAGCCAGACTCCAGCCAGCCAGCAGAATCAATACTTTCATGAATGGTCCCCGATTTCGAATTAGAGGCGCTCTTCAGTGGAAGCCTGAAGAGTCACTTGCAACTTCATGCGCTTGCCACCGCGAATCAACTCCACCTCTACGGTATCTCCAGCGCGTTTGCCGCGCAACGCCCTGGGGATTGAATTGGCATCCTCTGCCTTGCGGCCATTGATCGTAACCAGCAGATCGCCACCGATTGCAACTTCATAACGGCCGATCACGACGGCGCGGTTGCCTCCACGAATGCCCGCCGTCGCCGCAGACGATCCGCGACGGATAGTTTGCACCAACAGTCCGCCCTCGGCAGGGTAACCAAGTTCCTGCGCCAGATCTCCGCCAATAGGCAACACGGTCACACCCATCACAGGTGGTGCATACTTCTTGCCGCTGGCATAAGAATCGAGCATTTCGCGTGCCCGGTTGATTGGCATGGCAAAGCCAATTCCGATCGAGCCCGCCTGACCGAAGATCGCAGTGTTGATTCCAATTACATTCCCTTGTGAATCAAGCAGCGGACCACCGGAATTTCCGGGATTGATCGAGGCATCCGTCTGAATCATGCCTTCAAGCGTTCGACCATTCTCGTCTCCGATCGAGCGGGCCAACGAACTCACAATACCAGTGGTAAGCGTGCCTTCGAGGCCAAAGGGGTTGCCAATCGCGAGAACCTTCTGTCCGATTTGCACTTTATCGCTATCGCCAAGCTTGAGGTAGTTCAGCTTGGCACCCTTGAGCTCTACCTGAATCAGAGCCAGATCATTATCGGGATCTCGGTCGAGAAGCGTTGCACGATAATTCTTTTTGTCCGGTGTGGTGACCGTCAATTCCTGAGAACCTGAAACGACATGCCAGT
This sequence comes from Bryobacter sp., assembly GCA_022843625.1. Lineage (GTDB taxonomy): Bacteria > Acidobacteriota > Terriglobia > Bryobacterales > Bryobacteraceae > Bryobacter. The sequence goes on from JALHNH010000028.1 coordinate 18,038, forward strand.
TTGTGAGAATCTGCCCACGGTCATTGACGGCAAACCCAGAGCCGGTAGATTTCGATGGATAAACGCGCAGAAACCAATCCTGCTGCAGTGTCGTTGAGGTGATAAAGACGGTCGCTGGATGCGACATCTTGTAAATCTCGATGTTGTTGTTTTCGTCAGCCGAGAGGCCTGCACCTTGCGCCACTGACGGCCCAGACCAGAGAGGCGCGTTCGCGGCGCTACCCATCAAAGCGCGAGGATTCCAGCGAGCCACAGACGTGGCGTAGACAAATCCTCCTACCAGAACGGCAACAACGGCCAAAATTCGAAATTTCATACTCAGAGACTCCGTAGCGCAGCATAAACCGCGCGAGTTTGTTCAAGCGTCGATTCCATCGTTCCTGATGTATCGATCAAGTAATCGGCGAACTGTTTCTTTTCTTCTATCGGCATCTGTTTGGCGATCCGGCGCCGAGCTTCCTCAGGCGTCCAGCCGGATCTCTCCACGGCCCTCTCCACCATCAATTCCACAGGGCACCAGGTCACAATCAACTTGTCGAAATTCTTATAGTTCCCTGTTTCAATCAAAATGGCAGCTTCTACAATTGCAATCGCTCCACCTTCCGACGCTCTCACGCCTTCCAACCATCGCTCCTCGTAAGCAAATACGGCAGGATGGATGATTGCGTTCAACTTATCCAGCGCTCCGCTCTCATTAAACACAACCATTCCGAGACGTCGTCGCTCAATATTTCCATTGTGATCCAAAATCGCCCGCCCAAAAGCGCTCACTACCGGCTCATAGCAGGGGCCTTCTTTTTCAAGAAGCTTGTGGCCCAACTCATCGGCCTTCAGCAGATGACAACCAAGCCTCACGAATTCCGCTGCGACGGTGGATTTGCCAGTCGCCATGCCGCCGGTCAATCCAACCTGCAACATCAGCCGAGCCGCCCTTCGGCCGCCTGTACAGTGTTTGACATCAGCATTGCAATCGTTAAGGGGCCGACACCTCCAGGGACAGGAGTATAAGCCGAGCTAAGCCGGGCCATCGCCTCAGGGTCCACATCGCCCGTCAACTTGCCGTCTACCCGGTTCATGCCAACATCAATCACTACAGCACCGGGCTGGATGTAATCTTCACCCAGCATCTCCGCCCGCCCAATCGCCGCCACCAGAATATCGGCACGCCTGCATTCCTCCGCAAGGTTGGACGTTCGACTGTGGCAAATCGTCACGGTCGCATTTGCGGCAAGCAACAGTATCGCCATGGGTTTGCCAACAATATCGCTGCGCCCCACAATTACAGCCTTTCTGCCGGCAATCGGAATCTCATATCTGCGTAGCATCTCCATTACCCCTGAAGGCGTGCAAGGCCGCAGGCCAGGCGCACCAGCCAGTAACTTGCCGGAGTTTATAGGGTGAAACCCATCGACGTCCTTTTCAGGAACGACAGAGTCCAGCACCAGGCTGGCATCCACCTGCGGGGGCAACGGCAGTTGCACCAGAATCCCATGCACGTTGGGGTCCTTGTTCAAACCATCGATGATTGCCAGCAGTTCTTCCGTAGATACGCTCGCCGGAGGTGTGAGCTTCTGGCTCAGGATTCCCACTTTTTCACAGGCGGCGATCTTGTTGCGCACATAAACTTCGCTAGCCGGATTGTTGCCGATCAGGATTACCGCCAATTGAGGCTGGCAGCCTTGGGCTGTTAGTGCGGCAACGCGTGGCCCCAACTCAGTCAGAATCTGGTCTCGTATCAGTTTGCCGTCGAGGATGATTGCCAAGAAGCGGCTCCTTTCAATTGCCTTCGATAAAACACCGCCCCAGCACCGATCAACAAGCACGCGGCGATTGCGATCCTGGGCTCGAGCGTCAGCCCGAAAATCGTCATCCAGGTCCCCACAACAATAAATAACACTGGTTGTAGTGGCCAAAGCCACGATACAGGCCGCAATCGCTTCCACCCGGGACGCCTGCGGAATAGAAACAGCGAAGCTACGCTCAGTACCGAGAAGAAATTCAGCGTAAACCCGATAAAAAAGAAGAGAGAGGGCAGCGAGGTGAGTGTCATTACCATCGCAACAGTTGCCTGCATCAGGATTGCGGGAGCCGGCGTCCGCCACTGTGGATCTACTTTAGCCGCTGCACGAAAGAAAGCTCCATTGCGGGCCATCGCATAGGCCACTCTAGGCCCTACCGTCATCAGAGCATTCAGCATGGCCAGAAGAGCGATGGCGATTAACGCGCTGAAGAGTCCGCCCACTTGAGATCCAAACAGGCGCGCCGAGGCCAGAGAGCCTATCGCCACCACTCCCTTCATGGCACCCAGCGGAGCCGCATAGACAAAAACCAGGTTGAGCGAAAGAAACAGAACCGTCACCAATCCGGTACCAATAGCCAGCGCCAGAGGCAGGTTCTTCACCGGATCACGTAATTCTTCCGCAACATAGGTGGCGGCGTTCCAGCCAGAATAGCTGACATAAACATAGAAGAGACTGATCGCAAATTGAGAGCTAAGAGGCACGCTGGACTCGCGAATGGCCGGAAGCGAGAAGTTGCTCCAGTTACCCGCCCCAACCGCAAGCCCGAGCACTACGAAGGTAGCAATCACCCCAAGCTTGAGGCCGGTCAGAACGGTTTGAAGCGCAACCGCTCGCTGCACACCAAAAAGGTTGGCAATCGTCACCACCCCGAGCGCTGAACAAGCCAATATCTGGGCCCCGCCAACCTGCAGGCTGAACATTCCAGAGCCAAGCTGAACGAAGACGTTGGATTGCTGAAAGACCGGGAAGAAGTAGCCACAATAGTCGGCAAAGGCGAGTGCAGTTGCCGCAGCAGGCGCGGCGAAGCCTGCGGCAAAACTGGTCCAGCCGGTCATAAAACCCCATACCGGCCCGTAAGCCTGTGTCAGGAATACATACTCGCCCCCTGATGAAGGAAAGTTGACGCCCAGTTCTGAATAGCAAAGAGCCCCAATCAGGGCCACAAAACCGCCAAGCAGCCAGATGGCAAAATACAATTTGGGATCGCCAAGATCGCGGGCAAGATAGCCCGGAGTCGTGAAGATTCCGGTGCCAACCATGTTCGAGACAACCAGTGCGACAGCCGCGCTAAGGCTGATTTGTCGAAGGAGTGTCGGAGTGGTTGCGGTCAAGATACTAGGATAGCGGGATCAAAAAATAAGGCCGCCTGGACAATACGCCAAGCAGCCTTTCTGCTTCTGACCTGGGGGATCAGATAAACTTCAGATTCTATATCTCTTTGAGGCAAAAGATCAACTATTGAAGCAATTTCGCAACCGGAATGCCAGCTTCCACCAGTTTCGCCACGTACCATTCCGGCAATTTTTCTTTACCAAAGAGTGCACGCAATCTCGAATTGAAAACCTGGAATGTAGCTGAGTCTACAGCCAGTTGCCACGCTGTTGGAATAAAGCTGGAAGGCCGCTTCTCCTTCAGGGCAAACTCCGCGCAGTCGAAATATAGCTCGATTGCAAGGCGCGGATCCTTAATTGAATAGCCATCTGCCAGCTTCGCCCACGAAGTAATGGGCGCGCCCGCCGACCGGGCTTGAGAAAGCGCATCTTCGAGGCGATCCTCATTGAGCAGAAGCTCAATATGCAATCCCTTGGAATGCTCAGCCGCATAGGTCATTGCCCTTTCGCGCCATTCAGCACTTTGCCTCGAAAGACCCGCAGTCTGCATCAGCGCGTTAAAGTTCTGCTCATCTGGCTTCTGCTCAAAGAGATACCAGCGATAAGGGAGCGCTTCGTCCGATTGGCATTGCTTCTCGTAGCGATCGGCAAGAAAGCGGGCAAGCTTTGGGTTGGCAGCTTTGCTGAAAGATTTTTGAACAATGAGCAGCGCATCCATCGGTCTCTCGCGCAGGTCAAGGTAACTGGCAACGGTGAGCACCTCTTCCGGGTGCCTCGCCATAGCAAGCATGATCGCCACTTGTTCGTCGACATCCTCGCTTACCAACAGCCATTCAAAAAGCATCACGCGCCGGTTGAGAAAGGTTTTCGCCTCACGCAGGCCAGGCCGGGAGATGCCCTGATGATTTACGACCACCTGATAGGTCGGATCCAATAATTCCCGGTACTTCTTCAGCCCGGTAGAACCAAGCAGGTCGACATAAGCTTTGGGCGATTCGGGAAGAATACTCAGGGCTGCGCTAGAACGCATCGTAAAGAGGCGCTCGGCGAGGTTCTCGGGATTTCCCGGAAATAACTTGGCTACCCGTAAGTGGAAGGTTCCAAATTCACGCTGCAATTCTTCAAGTCTTGTCGAGGACTTGCCTTGCGAACCAAGCAATCGATCCAGCGAAACCATTGCACTCTCCACCAGGGGCAGCAAATGTTCAGTCGGAGCGAAATCCAGGCAGGCCCGCATCGACTCAAGTAAAAACTGAGCTGACTTGGCAATCTCGGCAGGCTTCAGGCTTCGACGTTGGCCTGACAATTGATTGAAGCCTTCAATCGCATCTTCGATGGCCTTTGCGGCTACCTCAAAGGACTGATGGGTGCCGGCGTAGAAGTCAAGGCGTTGCCTGAAGTCAGGCGAATCCTTTGCCACGCCCAGCAGCCACTCGCTCAACTGCTCGCGCGAGTGCTCCAGGAGAAATTGACGCAGTTCCTTCTTCGACTTTGCCACGGTCTAACTAGCGTAGCGAAGCCAGCGGTAAAGTAATAGCGCCGCAACCACGGCAAGCCCCAAACTCAAGCCCATCCACAAGCCTGCTACTCCATAGCCGCCCCAAAAACAGAGCCAGGCGCCAGAAGGCAATCCCAGCACCCAGTAACCAAAAAGACCAGCAAGAAAAGGGGCGTGCGTATCTCCTCGCCCTCTCAGCGCACCGGTTGCAACTACCTGGATTCCGTCAAAAAGTTGAAACGCCGCCGCCCAGAAGAGCAACGGTACGGCATAAGAAATCACTCGTTCATCTACCGTGTAGACCTTCAAAATCGCTTGTGGAAATAAAAACATCGCTGCAGCCGACGCTGCCATAAAGCCCGCCCCGGCCAGGATTGCAGTATTCCCGGCTACCTGCGCAGAAGCTCGGTTCCCTGCCCCGATGGCATTGCCCACTCGTACCGCAGCTGCACTCGATATCCCCAGCGGCACCATGTAGGCGAGCGCTGCATGATTGAGTGTCACCTCATGCGCCGCCAATGCAACGGCCGGGAATCGCCCTGCAAGCGCAGTAGCCGCACCAAAAACAGCAATCTCAAGAAAGATGTGACCCGCAGCCGGAAGGCCCAATCGAAAGAGCAGCCCGATACGAGCCCAGTCTGGTGAATCCCAACGAAAGAGGCTCGAGTCCTTGCGCAAAAGAAATAGCACTAGAAAAAGCCCCAGATAGATGCGAGCCCCAACAGTGGCCCAGGCAGAGCCCGTAACCCCAAGCCGGGGCGCTCCCCAATTGCCATAGATCAGCATCCAGTTCAAGAACAGGTTCACCAGATTTGCACTCAGCAATGCTAAGGTGACGGGCCGCACCATGTGGAGGCTTTGCAAGTAGCGTCGCTGCACGGTGTAAAGCGAAATAGGAAAAACGCTCAACGCCAGCACGTAAGTAAAAGGCTTTGCCAACTCATAAACAGCAGGGTCGAGTCCCCAAAGGCCCATCAGCGGCACCATCAACCACATGGCACCAAGCAGCACCGGCGCACAGAAAAGCGAGAGCCAAAAACCCTGCCGCAACGAATGTCCGGCATCCTCAAGATCGCCGGCACCAAAAGCTTGCGAGATCAGCGTATCGAGGCCCAGAAGCAAACCAATCGAGATCAAACCGACCGTATTGAAGATGATGCTGCCGATAGCAACTGCGCCAATGGCCTCTGCCCCGAGCCGCCCCACCATGATCGTATCCACTACGCCCATCAGCATCCATCCCAATTCCGCCAGGATTACCGGAATGGCCAAATGCAGCAATGGACGCAGTTCTGATCGCATACTTGTCATAATCGCAATATGCGTCTTTTGTTGGCGACACTTTCTCTCCACGCCGCCTGGGCTGGCGTGATCGTCGAAGAATACAAAATTATGGGGGAGGCCCGACTGCGTCCTCGCGAGACAGTCGTCCTCCAGATTCGAGCCTACGGTCGCGTCGAGCAGGAAGGCAAAGACACCCGCAATGGACGCGTTGAAGCCGGCAATTGGAACCTGCGAACGCTCGAAGAAAACGGTGGCTGGTTCTCAAAGCGCTTCCGCTTTCAAGGTAGCGACAACGAAACGATTCTCAAGGAAGAGAAAACCGGATGGGCTGCCATCCTCGGGCAGGCCGCCGGCCAATTCGTAAACAAAGACAGCGTTCTCTATACAGCACCAGCCACTCCAGGAACCTACACTGTTGAGGTCTCGTCCACCGAGGCCGGCCGCATTGTCTCCGGCCAAATCAAACTGGAAGTCTCAACCGAGGCGCCCTCCCGGTGGAAGGCGCCACTCAACACCTTCACGGCTGAACCAGACGCCGACCCGTACCGAAAGATCGCCGAGCGTTATGCTCCATACATAGCCCAGGAAACCTGGTTTGACCCACGTGCCGACTACCTGCACCGCTTTGACTACGACGGGGATTGGGACGGGGACAACAATTGGGACAACCTCGAAAAAGGTTCGCCTCAAGGATTCGTCTACTACGCAGCGATGGAAACGAAAACCCACTGGTTTCTGCATTACAACTTCTTTCATCCCCGCGATTATTCCGACAATTGCATTGTTGGTACTTGCCACGAGAACGATAACGAAGGCGTGATCGTCACTGTGCGAAAAGACGGCACGGAGTTTGGCCGCCTCGAAATCATGGAGACTCTCGCGCACAACAATGTCTACACCTACACCAATCGTCGCGAACTGCGAGCAAAACTCCACAACGTGGATGGGCCGCTTGAGGTAGTAGACGAGACTCACCCGGTTGTCTTCCTCGAAGCAGGTGGCCACGGCGCCCTCGGTGGCGGAGATCGCAAGAGCTTCTTTGACGCCAAACGCCTGGTCTGGAAGCAAAACACGGGCATCACCTACAAGTTCAAAGCAAACGCTGAGACCCCCTCAGGCGGAGTGGACAAAGAGATCGGCTACGAACTTCTCCCGATCTACGAGCATTGGTGGAAAAAGCATCAGCAGGGCCCAGCCTGGAAAGCTAAAACTTTCGCCGATTTCTTTGAGTACCGCCCCTTCGGCAATCGGCCCCGGCCAGAAAATCCTCAAATCTCCAGTGCCTTCCTGGGCGCCAAGCACAGCTCAAACAAGGCCAGACCTTTCTGGGGTTGGTTTGACACCAAAGGCAGAGCGAAAAAGGTGCTTGCTCCGGGCCAGTGGGCGCTCGATCCCGCTTACAGCGTTTTCCAAAGCCTCACTTTTCCGAAGAACGAAGTCTGGTCGATGGATTACACCTTCAACCCCTATCTGGGGTTCCAGTAAGTGGAAGTCTGGCAATACGTCGCCGGGATGTCCTGCGCATTCATGGTCGGCATGGCGAAAACCGGCATGCCCGGCCTGGGCATTCTTTCCATACCGATCATGGTTCTGACGATCGGAGATGCCCGCCTCGCCGCAGGCTTTATGTTGCCGATACTCTGCTTTGCCGATCTGTTCGCTGTTTACTATTGGCGAAAGCACTCAGCAGCCGGCAAACTCTTCTCTCTCCTACCCTGGGTTGTGGCTGGCATGATCGCAGGAGCCTTCACACTGTCGCTGCCCGAACGTTATTTACGCCCCATGGTAGGCATCATCATTCTGCTGATGCTTTGCCTCTATCTCTGGCGGAGATACACCTCAGACCAGATCCCTACAGCACACCCAGTTCCCTACGGCATCGCAGCCGGCTTCTCGACGACTGTGGCCAATGCAGCGGGCCCGGTGATGAGCCTCTATCTTCTATCGAAGCGTCTGCCAAAAGAAGAATTCGTCGCCACAGGCGCCTGGTTCTTCTTCTTCATCAATCTGGGCAAGCTGCCGATTTATGCCTGGCAAGGCTTGATCAGCATGACATCGCTACAGTTCGGAGCCGTAACTGCACCAGCAGTCTTCGCCGGAGCCATGGCTGGGCGCTGGCTCATCCACCGCATCCCCACCAAGGTCTTCGAATCTTCGGTTATTGTTTTGACGGCTCTATCGACGATACTGCTGCTTCGTTAAGCGAAGAGGTCTGATACGATCTTGCCCTTAACCAGTTCTCTGGGTTGATTCAGATGGTTTCGGATCTCCATCTCAGGGTCGATACCGAGAGCGTAGTAAATCGTAGCCAGGAGATCATTCGGATGCACCGGCTTCTCCTTTGGGCTGGAAGCTGTCGCATCAGATTCGCCATACTGCATTCCGCGAGCAATACCAGCACCTGCAATCACCGAGCTGTAGCAATAGGGCCAGTGATCTCGTCCATCGGGGCTGTTTACATTGCCGGATGTAGACAGACCCATGCGTGGGCTGCGTCCAAATTCCCCAACCGCGACCACCAGCGTCTCTTTCAAAAGTCCGCGGTCATCCATATCCTGCAGCAATGCAGAAAGTGCGCGATCCAGCTTGGGGCAATGCAGATTCTTCAGAGGACCAAAGTTTGCAGCATGGGTATCCCAGGCTGTTTTCTCCGGGTCTCCGTTGGCGACAGAAGGCCAGTTCACCTGCACAAAGCGAGTCCCCGCCTCGATCAGGCGGCGAGCCATCAGAACGCTTTGACCAAAGGTATGTTGTCCATACCGCTCACGCATCGCTGCGGTTTCTTTGGAGAGATCCATGGCATCGCGAGCCTTGCCGCTCAACACCAGGTCGTAGGCCTTGCCGTAATATTCATCGACTGCACTGGCATTCAGTGCTTTCTCAAGTTCAGGCATCGAGCCATTGATCCCCTTCAACAGATCAAAGCGATCTTTGAGACGATTGGCGGGAATCTCCTTGCGCAGCGAAAGGTCTTCAAGCGTTACCTTCTCTGCCGGGTCCTGATAGAGCCTGTAAGGGTCATAAGCCTTGCCGAGGAACCCGGCAGCGCCACCCTTGCCGATGATACCGGACTCCTGCAACGGCCTCGGCAATTCAATAAACGGCAACATCGCGTCAGTTAGCGGCTTGAGCTTGCTAACGTGGCTTCCGGCAGTGGGGAAATCTGCCGCATTGGGCGGCTCAAGTTGACCCGAAGGCGAAACCTTGTCTGGCGGATATCCGGTCAACATCTGGTAGATCGCAGCCGTGTGATTGAAGAGCCCATTCGGCGTATAACTCATCGAACGAATGAGCGTCACCTTGTCCATCGTGTTCGCCATCATCGGCATGTGTTCGCCGATGAACGTGCCAGGAATCTTCGTCTTGATCGGCTTGAACTCGCCACGAATATTGGAAGGGGCATCCGGCTTGGGATCCCAGATATCGATATGACTTGGGCCACCTTGCAGGAAGATCATGATCACGTTCTTGGCGTTGCCAAAGCCGCGAGCACCGGCGTACTTCTTTGCCACCTCATTTGCCAGCGCCGCCTTTTGACTCATAAAGAAGCCGGGCAAATGCAGGCCAGCCAGGCCAAGCGAGCCAATGCGCATCAATTCTCGGCGTGTGGGGCCTTCGCAGGTTCGAGCGGAATATCCAGGAATGTTCAGCATGATCGTTTTCTCCTAGTAACTGTAGAGGAAGCCTTTGCTATTGAGTAAGGCCCAGAGTAAATCTTGAGCCCGGGTGGCGCGGGCTCCGCCGGCCAGGTACTTGATGCCATTGTCAGCTTCCTGTTTGGTGGGGAAGCGGGAAAGAGTAGCCAGATACAGGTCTTCGATGATGGCCTGATCGGCTTTGCCGGCCAGAACCAGCTTCGCGACACGGCCCTTCGGGTCAGCCACAGCGTTTGAAATGGTTGTGCCATTCACCAGGTTCAGAGCCTGCGGAAGGCTAAAGTCTGCGCGGCGCTCGCACTCACACGCAGACTCACGATTCGGACGGCCAAACAGATCGAGGAAACCGTCTTTGCCCACATGCGGGTCGGGCAACTGGCTGGCGCTGGTATCCTCTGGCACCTCGGGGAAATTCGGCTTTGCCCCGGCAGCCATCGTCACTGCATCGGCCAGTTGTTCTGAGCTCAATCTTCGTGGCATCGCGTGTGAGAAGTTCTCGGCATCACCCGCGTTCCACTCGTTCGTCAGGAAGCTCGCCTGGTAAGCACGCGAGTTCACGATCGTTCGCATCAGGTGTTGCAAGTCGAAATTGTGATCGATCAGGTCTTTGGTGAGAGCCTCCAGCAACTGCGGATTCACGGGTGGATTCGAAGCCCGAATATCGTCCACCGGATCGATAATGCCCTTGCCAAAGAAGTAGCTCCAGACACGATTGGCAATGGCCTTGGCAAAGAAAGGATTTTGCTTGGAAACAAGCCAGTCGGCCAAGGCATCTCGACGGCGCTGATCCGTCGGAATCTTCACCGGTGTTGCCGAAGCAATCAGAAATTCCGGAGCCATCACGCGGCTGTCCTTGGGGTGCTTCATTTCGTAATCGGCGCGCTGGTCGTAGATAATTTCCTCACCCACTTCATAACCGGGCCTCAGCCCGACAGCCGAGAAGAATGCCGACATCTGGTAGTACTGATTCTGCGTCCACTTCTCAAAGGGATGATCATGGCACTGCGCACACACCATGCGCACTCCAAGAAATACCTGTGTGGTTTTCTCCATCGTGGGCTTGGGCTCGCGCGTCGTGCGGAAGTAATTCGCAGCCGGGTCGTCGTAAGAAGATCCCCGACTGGTCAACAACTCGCGCACCATCTTGTCGTAAGGTTTGTTTGCGGCGATCGAGGAATGGATCCACTCCCGGAATCCATAGGTGCCTTTTTCGCCAAGAAACTTGCGGCTCGACTGCAGCAGGTCACCCCACTTCACCGTCCACTGATCGGCAAAGGCGGGGCTGGCAATCAGCTTGTCGATCTTGCGGCTGCGCTTGAGACGCTGCGGCGCAGGGTCTGCAAGAAAGGCTCGCACCTCATCCGGCGTAGGCAAGGCGCCAGTCAGATCGAGAGTGACACGGCGCAGGAACGAGGCGTCATCTGTGGCCGGCGAAGGCTGCAACTTCAGCTTCTGCAACTTGGCATCAATGTGTTGATCAATGTAACTATGCTGGGGAAGCGGCTTCCAAACGAAGCCCGCCTTGGGATTGAGGATAGTAACTGGAATCGTCGAGAACTTGCCCTGATAGCGCACCAGCAAAGTAGCTTCGCCAATGCGTAAGCCGTCCACCTTCGCGGTCGCGTCTACCTTGGCCAGATCCGGGACATTGGATTCAATCGTGGCTTCTTTAGTGACATCACGAGTCTGGCCATCGGCAAAGCGAGCCATCACCTTCACCTGCGCAGACTCGCCCGGCTTGGGCATGGCCACTTCTTTCGGTTCCACTTCAATCGCGGCCACGGCATCCTTAGCCGGGTCGCCATAAGGCACGCCCTGAGCAATCCAGCGTTCGATCGTCTTGTAATAAGCAGAGGTCTGTTCAAAGCGCAGGCCGCCACCATGAGCCACCTGCATCACCGGCTTGGCCAGCATCAGGCTACGCTTTGGCTCACTGCGGTTAAAGCGCCGGCCACTCAAGTCGTAAAGCAATGCCTGATAGTCAAACTGCGGATCGTAGCCACGCAAAGACAGTTTGAAGCCATTCTTGCCCTTGGCCGCACCATGACAGGGACCGGAAGTGCAGCCCGCTTTGTTCAGAATCGGAGCGACATCCCTTAAGAAGGTAACGTTCTGGGCGCTGGCAACAACTGCAAGGCTAGCGAGGATTAGTAGTGGACGCATTGGTCTTGGTCTCTTCTGTTTGGAGTTCTGGTAGATCGAGGCGAAGCAGCGGCGAGAAGACATCAATCGCACCCATCAGCCGCCCTGAGATCCCGATATTGTAAGGGCCAGGAATCGAGTTCTTTGAAGTCGTAACAAGAAAGGTGCCCGTCCGTTTGTCCGTCTTGTCCTGTTCGATTTCAATAATCCGCGTGCCCTGCAGATTGGGAAGATCAACGTTCACCGTATCAGGCACGACCTGCATGGAGTTAGTGGTCAGCCAACGCCACCGGAATCTATACTCGAAACCCGATTCTTTCTGCTCGGTCTTGAGCAGAGTCAGTTCGAGGTTGGCTGGCGTCGCAGCCATCGTAGCTGCAGGCAACAAATAGCCAAGAGGCTTACCGTTAAGTGGACGCTGCCGATCCACAACACCCTGAGTATTGGCCCCGTTCACCGCGATCAGGTAAGCGAAGCCTGTGGCCTCCCGCTCTATCCCTTCGCCTTTCACCAGGAATCCGAGGTCGGTGAGCGGGAGACTCAGGTCTTTGTCGGCAGTAAAAGAAAGCGTTGCGCGGCGGTTCATCGTACGCACCAACGGGTCAGGAATCTCTGCCGCAAGATCGCCTCCAGACACCTGAATGCCCTTCGGCAAATGAAGCGGCGTCACCTTTAAGGCACCCATAAAGCCGCGTCGCTCCACATCCACCGCAGCTATGGCGGTGCCGCCTGCAGGGATATTCACAAACGGGGTAATGATGGTTGCTCGAATATCATGAACCGCCTTACGAATCGTCAGTCGATAGGCATAATTGGGCCCACCACGTTGTGCCAGGTCTTCTACTGTAACCTTCAACTTGCTTACCCCTTGAGGGGCCTGAAACATCAGGAAAGGGTCACCCAGAGTCCGGCTCGACACTTGAACCGCAGCCACATCCACTGGTAAGGGCCCATCTCCAGCAGAAGCCAGACGCTTGCCCGATTCATCGTAAACCGTGATCAGCCCCGTAAGCTTTGAGGTACCAAGCTCGCGAGCTTGCAATTCAAAGAAGAAATCTTCCCCGCCCTTCACAGCGATCTCGAAGCTATCCACCTCAGCGGGCTTGTCCAGCCGGCCGTTGATCGTGAGCGGGAGTTGAATCGGCGCAGAAAGGGGCTCCCGAAGTTCTGGATAGTCTCCCACGGCGAAGGGCAAGGGTAAAGCGGGAGAGTCTGGAAGATTGACACTCACCTGACCCAGTTTGGTCTTCAAATCTACCTTCACGATCGATTTGTTGATCGAAACATCAACTGCTTCTCCACGGCGGCCACCGAGCGGGAAAATCTCGCTTGCGTAGGCATAGCTGCCAGTCTTGAAGCGATAGTAATCCTGCATCTGATTTGAAAAACGGGCGTCAAAAATCTCCACGTAAACAAAACTCTCTTTGGCAAAGCTGAGTTCCAGACGAGGATCGAGGCTCAAACTGGGATCATCTTCGGATCGCCCGATCCGCTTGCCTGAGGCATCATAGACCTGAATCACAGGGTCAACCGCAGACCCCACACGGCGCGCCTCAACTTCAAACACACGGCGCTCGCCGGCCTTCACTGGGACACGGTACACATCCCGCTCCGGTCCCTTCAACTTTCCATTTACGGTAATCGCAGTCGCAGGTAGCGTCTGTGCCTTTTCGATGGAATCATTCTGATGCGGCAACGATCCCGCCCTCGACTCTTCTTCTATAACCTCAGGGAAGGCACCAATCGAAAGCAGCAGAATATTCGAGAGTCCATTGGCAGCCTTTACTCGAACGGTGTAAGTACCCACAGGCCAGTCGCCCGTTGGCTCAACCAGATAGTTGATATACCCTGCTCTATCCGAACCTAGCGGCGTAAAAGTCGCAGGCAAATTGGAGATCACCGCCGGCCCTTCACTGAGGTCCTTACCAATCAGCGTCAACTCAAACGGACGCCCCTTCTGCGCCCCTCTGGGGTGCAACTCGGTGATGGTAGGAGCGGCAGCACTGAGCGTTAACGCGGCAGCCAGAACAAATAAGATTCTCATTGGGCACCAGCCGAAGGCGAGAGTGGCACAGGGATGAATTCGCGAATCAGACTTCCATCCCTGGTGGAGTAAAGCCTGACCTTGCCATCAAAACCACCCGTAGCAAGAGTCTTGCTGTCGGGCGAAAAAGCAACGGTATAGATACCAGCGCTATGGCCGGTACAACGAGCGGCAAGTTTGCCGGTTTCTGCATCATAAAGCGTAACGGTGGGCGATCCGCCACCGATGGCAATCAGCCTCGCATCGGCAGACCAATCGAGAGCGGTAATCGGCCCGTCCTGACGTTCGATGCGACGGACAAGCGTCGAGTCATCGGCGATCTTCATGCTGCGCGCCCGGTCCAGCAAATACACATAGGGGTAGCGGTCTTCGCCGCCAATCACGATGATGTCTTTGCCCGGATGCCGTGCCACTGCATAAAGTTCCGTCTTCAGTTGATTGGCATTCTCAAGAAAAGCACCCGATGCCGCATCGTTGATCTTGGCCGCACGATCACGAGAAATAGAAATGAAACGCTTCGAATCCACTCCGAAGATAGTCGAGAGCACCCAGTCTTCATGGTTGCCAATCTTGTAGAGTTCCTTGCCGCTCGAGGTCTCAAAAACGTGAACGGTATTGTCGGCCGCACCCACTGCAATCCGCGAAGAATCAGGCGCAAGTGAAGCACCAAAAACGGTATCGGAAGTCAGCGTCGCATTGCGCAGCATCTTGCCAGCGATTGGGTCCCAAACCTGCACTTCGCCGAAGCGCGCCGGAGTTCCTCCACCGGCAATCAGCAGCTTGCCGTCCTTCGAATAGGCCAGTGAAAGAATCCGCTCAGCCTTCCCCTGCAAGCGCATCGGCGTGGTCTTCTCATTGAGGTTATGAATCAGGATCTCGCGATTCCCGGAGACAGCCAAATGCTGCCCATCCGGCGAAAATCGCAAGCTGTTGATTACGGGTGGCTGCAAATAGACAGTAGGATTACTCGACTCTGTCACCGCAACACTGTCATCGAGCGCCCCGGCCCGAATCCATTCACGAAAGGTATTAATTTCTAACTCAGAAAGCGCAGGCCGCGCAAGTGGCATCCGTGGCTGCTTGGCAGCAACCAGATATTGAACTAGAATGCTGTCCTCAGGTTGCCCGGCAACCCACGCCGATCCCAACCTGCCTCCCTTGATGGCATCCACATGAGTAGTAAGGTCAAGCCCGGCAGCTTTCGAGGCTGGCTGGTGACATCCAGTGCAGTGCTTCTGCAACAAAGGCTGGATGTCGCTTTTGTACGATGGCGCCGCTGCGAGAAAAAGTAGACTAGCGAAAAACATGAAAGATGTCGAGATTATTTCATGTTTGGCTACTCAACGATAGCCTGCATGACTGCACTCTCAAAATCACGGTCCAGTTGGCGGTTGGAATTGGCGGTCTGAATCATCATGATCCCTACAATTTTCTCCTTGGGATCAATCCAGAAATGCGTCCCGAAGGCACCATCCCAACCGTAGCTTCCTGTCGATACCCGCTGCCCGGCTGCGATTGGGTTGCTGATCACCTGTACACTCAAACCGAAGCCTCGCCCGGGAGCACGGCCCGGCAAAGTATCGGGAACAAACACACTCGACATCAGTTCCACAGTCCGGGGGCTTAGCAGCCGCTTGCCATTCCACTGCCCACCATCGAGCAACATCTGCGCAAACACTGCATAGTCCTGAATCGTGGAGTAAAGCCCACCCCCGCCAGAAAAATACTCCCGACCATAGAGATTCAACATCGGGTGTTTTGCTTCCAGCCGCGTCATCCGGTCGCTTGCACGCTGATAGCTGGTGACTATCCGGGATTGCATTTCAGCCGTAGGCTGAAACGAGGTCTCGTTCATCCCTAGAGGAACAAATAGTCTCTCCTTCAGAAACCGATCGAAACTCATACCAGACGCTACTTCCACTACGCGGCCAAGAGTATCGAAGGCGGCCAGTGCGCTGTAGCCCCAGCGAGAACCCGGCTGAAAATCAAGCGTTGTCGATCCCATCAGTGGCACAACTTCGGGCAACGTATCGGTGGTCTTCTTCGCGAGCTTTGTCATCTCCGCACCACTCACAGGCCCGCTTCCCAATCCGGAAACATGCGTCAGCAGATCTTGTATGGTGATCGCGCGCATTGCAGGAACGGTGTAGTAAGGCGCAGGAGAATTAGCTGGCGCGCCAGCAGCCCGCTCCTGCATCACCGCAACCTTCATCGATTGAAACTCCGGTATGAATCTCGATACCGGATCATTCAGCCGTACCTTGCCGTCTTCCATCAGCATCAGGATTGCCACTCCAGCCACAGGCTTGGTCATCGACCAGATGCGGAAGATGGCGTTCTTTTCCATCGCACGCTTGCCCTCAATATCCATAGCCCCATGCGCCTCAAGATGCACAAGACGCCCCTTGCGAGCCACCAGAGTCACAGCCCCGGCGATATCGTGAGCATCCATGTGCTGCTGCATCGTCTCGCGAATTCGCCCCAGCCGCTCGGTGGAAACTCCAACAGCTTCCGGCTTTGCCACGGGAATAGTCGCCCCAAAAACTTGCAGGGCTATCAGGAAAACGATCAATAAGTGTTTGGTCATACCTTTAGAATTCTACCTGCCAGCTTCTCAAGTCGCGCACAGACTTCGGGTTCCCGTGCGGCAATGTTCTCGTTCTCGAGAGGGTCAGCTTGCATGTCGAACAAGATCGGCCCTGCATCTCTAAATCCACGCACGTACTTGTAGCGTCCCTCCATCACCAACCGCCACCTGTCCATGCCAGAAAGCACATGGTCGCGAGTCTTATCGGTCTTGCCAGCGAGAACCGGGCGTAAGGACCGGCTCTGCATCGACTCTGGCCTGGCAATGCCTGCGTAGTCCAGGAAAGTCGCCACCAGATCGAGAGTTGTAGTAGGACTTTCAATCTTCAACCCAGCCTTCACGTCCTTACCGCAAACGACGAGAGGCACACCCACCGACCCCTGATACGGATGTCGCTTCGCCCACAAATTGTGATCGCCCAGCATCTCCCCGTGATCGCTAGAAAACACAATCAGGGTGTTGTCCAGCTCACCGCGCTGCCGCACAGCAGCAATCAGTTCGCCAACTCGACGGTCGATGTTTTCGATCATCGCCGCATAGTTCTGCCTCACTAGCTCATGCACGGCCGGAGTCAATTCAGTCGACCGGTTGGGCTGTGGAAACTTCACACCCCGCCATCGCTTCTCCATGGATGCAGTGATGTCCCAGGGATCATGAGGCCCGTTGAAGTTTACCTGCAGAAACCAGGGTTTGTCTTTCGGAGCAGCCTTGAGCAACTCAAGCCCATTGCGCGCAATCCAGTTGTCGCCATAGGCTTCATCGCTAAGCGGAGTAGTAAACGTATCCCCATGCCCCTTCCGCTTCTCGTAATCCTCAATATGCAAATCGGCGACACCAAGCTTTTTCAGGTAAGCCAGAAAGGGCCCCTTGGGCTGATTCCCTGCCCTTGTATAGGCACGAGTCCCATCATGCTTGCCTTCGTTATCGATTCCGTCCGAAAAGCCCCAATCCCGGATCTTGCGCTTCCCGTCGAGCCCCCAATCCAGTTCCGGCTTGTGCAAATCAAACTTGCCACAGCCCATCACATGAAAGCCTGCATTGCGCAGCAACTGATAAACCGTAGTCTGATCGTCGGGAAAATTTTGGGCATTCGTAAGAACCCGGCAATTGTCGTACTCCATACCGGAAGCAAGACAGGCACGGGCAGGTGCGCAAAGCGGCGCGGGCGTCAATGCGCGGCGAAACCAGGCACCCTTCTCCATCAGCTTCTTCAGGTTGGGCGTCTTCACCGGCACTCCGGCCATCCCGGGCATTTCCACAAAATCATGCCGCAACTGATCCGGAAACAGGAACAGGATATTGGGCGGCCGCTGCGCTGCAGCACCGAGCGATCCCGCCATCGCCGCTGTCGTCAACAAATCCCTGCGCCTGAATTTCATACCCAACTCTTATATCAGTACCCGGAAAAAGAAAAAGGGCGGCCCCTAAGGACCGCCCTCCCGCTAAAAGAAACTAGCTCAAACGGCTGTGCCAAGGCTTGGCAGCACCCAGCGCGTTGTTTACAGCGTTGATGTTCTTGATACCTTCAGTATCCAGCCACTGCTGCAATGCAGCAACGCCCTGCTTGGCGTACACAGGAATGCCTTCCTTCCAGGTCGCACGGCCGCAAAGCACACCGCTAAAGGGAGTACCAGCTTCTGACGCCATCGCCAGGCTCTCGGTGAACTGGTCGTTGCTTACGCCAGCGCTCAGGTAGATGAAGGGCAGATCGGTAACGTCGGCGGCAGCGCGGTAATGCTCCAGCGCTTCAGCGCGGGTATAAGCGGTAGCGCCCTTATAAACGCTCGAACCTTCCACATACTCTGCATTGACGGGGACTTCCACCTTCAACACATCCACCTTGTAGCGGGGCTTGGTAAATTCAGCCATGCTCTTCAGCACAACCTGTGGCTTCAGCTTGGCGAACTCAACACCCTTTTCGTCCTTGCCATCGACGTCATAGCCGATGAACTCCAGGAAGAAAGGAATTTCCTGATCGGCGCATTCGCTGCCAATCCGTTCAATGAACGCATGCTTGATTGTGTTCACTTCTGCGCTATCAAAGGGGGTGTAGTAAATCAGGATCTTCACTGCATCCGCGCCCAGTTCCTTGATGCGGCGAACGCTCAGGTCAGGAAGCAAATCAGGCAGACGGCCGGGCTGTGTGTTGTCATATCCAGACTTCTCATACGCCAGCAACAGGCCAGCATTGGAGGCGCGTGCGTTTGCTGCGGGCAGGCCGAATTCTGTGTCCAGCAGGATCGCGCTTGCGTGCGGCGTCAGTGTGCGCACAACAGTCGTCTTGAATTCTTCCATCGTTGCCTGCGAAATCTCGCTCTGGGCAACTCCCTTGGCTGCGGCAAGGCTCTTGGCCAAACTGCCGCGCTGGTCCATTGCGGCTGCTGCGATGATGCCAGCAGCGTTCGACAATTTGTCCAGATGTGCTCTTTTTCCTGCGCTCAAACTCATGTGTTTCTTCTTTCTCTCTTTAGTCTAAAAAATCGGATGCCGGGCGGGTCCACCGTGCGCGCCGTCGCCAGTAAGCTTGCGCACGCGCCACATCCCGGAGAATTTGCGCCTTCAGTTCTTCGGGGTTCTCAAACTTCCGTTCCTCACGGATCCAGGCGCAAAAATCAACTCGAATCCTGGCCGGGCTCACCCCAACCAGATCCTCAAGCAGATAAGTCTCAATGCTCAAATCGTTACCGGCAAACGTGGGTCGATAACCGATGTTCGTGATCGAAGGCCAGGTGCGGCCATCATTCAAATCTTGTGTCTGCGTGACATAAACTCCGCTTCGCGGAATCACGCGCTCGCCGCTGAGAAGTGGCTTCACATCCAGGTTTAAAGTCGGCACAGTTTGCTTGTGTCCGATACCTTGCCCGCTCACCACATTTCCTTCGAGGCAAAACTCATAGCCTAGCAAGCGATTGGCTAGTCCTGCACGGCCCGCCGCCAAAAGCTCCCGAACCACCGTGCTGGAAACTACCCGCCCTTTGGTGGTCACACCTTCCGTAATCTCTACCTGGTAGCCGTACTTCTCAGCCATTTCCCTCAGTAAATTGACATTTCCGCTGGCACGGTTTCCAAAACAGAAATTGTCCCCAACCAGAATCGCTTTTGCATCCAGCTTCCCATTCAAAACCTTGCGAATGAACTCGGTCGCGGTTAGAGCGGCAAATTCCGCATTAAATGGCAACACAACCACTTGTGTAATCCCGCACTCTGCCATGCGCTCAATACGCCGTTCGATCGGCTCAAGCGATTCAGGGGCCGTAGCAGGCGAAACCAGCTTCTTGGGATGCGGATGAAAGGTCAACACGGTTGGCTTTAACCAGCGGTCAGCAGCAATCTGCTGACAACGCTTCAGCACCTGCTGATGTCCTTCGTGCACACCATCGAAATTTCCAATCGCAACTGCGCTAGGGCCAAAGCCTGCGGGCAGATCGTCGAGGTTCCAGTAAACCTTCACTTCAGACTGATTTGGCACTGCACTCATAGCGGGAGCGGCACCCACCGAAATCTCAAGCCCGTCATAAGCCAGCCTCACATGTGGGGGCAGCAAGCTCTCTGTACGCGCATGTGGCAAATCGTGACAGATGTGCGTCAAATATGCTCTCTGCGGCTTCAACCGTTCAATGTTTTGCAGGCTGCGCGCAACATGAGAATGTGTGGGATGGGGTTTATACCGCAACCCGTCCACAAACAATACGTCCAGATTCCTAAGCAAAGGAAGGCTAGATTCGGGAATCAGATTGTGATCGGTGAGATAAGCGGCCGCGCCGAAACGGTAGCCAGTACTGCGGCCCTTCCCGTGATGCAGCGGAATTGGCTGAATCTTCAGCCCGCCCACCTCAAACTCATCGGTATCAATTTCAGTCATCACCAGCTTCGGTTTGGTCGATTGAGTCGGAGCATCCGAGAAGGCATAGGAGTAAATCCGCTCCACCACTTCAATCACGTCGCGGGTGGCAAAGATCGGAATACTCTCCCGCTGCATGAAATTGAAGGGCCGCACGTCATCGAGTCCGAGAATGTGGTCGGCATGAGAATGAGTGAGCAGAATTGCATCGATCCTGGGCAAGGCGGCCCGCAGCGCCTGTTCACGAAAATCAGGCCCCGCATCGATCAGCACGACTTTCCCGTCAAACTGTATGGCAATGCTCGGTCGCAGCCTTCGATCTCTTGGGTCCGCGCTACGGCACACACGGCAGAAGCAACCAATCATGGGCACGCCCACACTGGTCCCTGAACCCAAAACAGTGATGCGAACCGGTTGCGACAAGTCTCTTACTTCTGTTCCTCAGCAATCGCCTGCACGTAGCGAAACCTCAATTCGGTGAGAGAATTCTCAAGCATCCGCTTCTCTTCCAAACTAAGATTCCCCTTTGTCTTTTCTTCCAGCACTCCCAGCAAATCAATCGAATGCTTCGCATAAACCAGATTCGGTTTTTGTGGTTCTTCGCCTTCGCTACCCGGCATCGCGAACATCCCCAATTGCATCTGCGCTTGCATGATGAACGACGCGATGAGGAATTCGAAACTTGCCGGCGGCGGGGTGGCCTCGTTTTCACTCATATTTCCCCAGTGTAGCGAAGCAAACGCGAAGGCGCTAAACTGTCGGGAATATGTGGCAACCCCGCCTGCTTCTTTCACTTCTGCTGATCCCGGTTCTGTGCGCACAATCGAAGCGCCCTATGAGCTACGCTGACACCGACTCCTGGCGATCCATCTCAGGCCAAAAATTGTCCCCCGCCGGTACCTACCTCGGCTACGCTCTATTTCCACAAGACGCAGACGGTGAAGTGGTGATTCGCAACCTCACCACCAATGCCGAAATCCGGGAGCCCGCCGGCTTGCGCCCTCCTCCTCCTGCTCCAGACCCGGAGCGCGAAGGGCCGCCTACCCAACGCACCAGCCTCATCGCATTCTCCCCAGACGCCAAATACGTCGCTTTCTCAACCTTTCCCAAGAAGGGCGTCGACAAGGGCAAGACCGGCCTCGTACTGGTTGATCTCACAACTTCAAAGGTCACACGCATCGATGAGGTCAAATCCTACCTCCTCCCGGCCGAAGCCACTTCTGTCATTGCATATCTAAAAGACGATAAAGACAAAACGCTGATCCTGCGCCGCCTCAGTGATGCAACAGAAAAGCTGCTCCCTGGTGTCACTGACTACACCCTCAGCAAAGACGGCCGCTCGCTGGTCTACGCAACCGCCGACGGAGTCATGGCCATCAATACCGACAACTGGGACGGCACTCCGCAAGCACTCGTCGCTGCAAAAGGAAAATACTCCAAGTTCATCTGGGATGAAAAGCAAACCCAGATGGCCTTTCTCTCGGCCAACAGTCTCTACCATTGGGACCGGAAGCCCACCGCAGCCCGTGCACTCGTCACCAAAGGCATTACCGACCGTGGCACTCTCAGCTTCTCTCGTGACGGGGCCCGGCTCTTCTTCCCCACCGCACCCGAGAAACAGGCTGCGAAAAAAGAAGATGGCCCCAAAGTGAATTACGATCTCTGGCACTGGAAAGACGAAGCCATCCAGCCCATGCAAAAAGTACGCGCCGCCCAGGAGCGCAACCGCAGCTACCGTGCGGTTTTCCACGTGGCCGATGCTAAAGTTGTCCAACTCGCCAGCCCCGAATTGCCCGAGGTCACTCCGAACGAGAGCGGCCTTTTCGCCTTCGGACTCGATGATCGACCCTACCGGATCAGCGGTGATTATGAAGGCTCCCGTGCGGCCGACCACTACCTGGTCAACACACTTACCGGCGAGCGTAAGCTCCTCGGTAAGCAACGCTACAGTAATTATTCCTGGTCTCCGGACGGCAAATTCGGCATTCGCTTCAACACCAAGGACTGGCTTTGCCTGAACATCGCAACGGGCACAGAAACCAATCTCACCAGCGGTTTGAACGTTGCCTTCGCCAACGAAGACTACGATTCCCCCGGCCGCGCAGGCCCTTATGCCGGTGCCTTCTGGACCCGCGACGGCAGATCGATCCTTCTGCAGGATCGCTTCGACGTCTGGCAGATCTCACCCGACGGGCGCCTGGCTAAGAATCTCACCGATGGTACCGGCCGCAAACGCTCCATCCAGTTCCGTGTTGTTCGCACCGACCCCGAAGAGCGTCAGGACGGCCTCGATCAAACCCGGCCCATCCTCCTGCGCGCTGAATCCCTCGATTCCCGCGAGACCGGCTTCTTCGTCGACACCGTCGATGGCTCGGCCGAACCCCGCCAGCTCATCTGGTCCAACAAAAACTTCACCGCTCCCGTCAAGGCCAAGTCCGCTGATGTATTCATGCTCACCGCCAGCACTTTCCGCGAATACCCCGACGTGCTCATCACCAATTCCGAGATGAAGTCTTTCGCGAAAGTCACTGACGCCAATCCGCAGATGGCCGGCTTCGCATGGGGCACCTCAGAGCTGATGAACTTCCGCTCTACCGAAGGTCAGCCACTCAAGGCAGCCGTTTACAAACCGGAAGGCTTCGACGCAACAAAGAAATACCCGCTCATGGTTTATATCTACGAGCGGCTCAGCCAGAACGTCAACACATTCAACGAGCCCAGACCCACCAACTCGATCAACATCTCAATCTATGTCTCCAACGGCTATATCGTAGTTACCCCGGACATCGCCTACCGCGAAGGCTACCCTGGCGACAGTGCCATGGCCTGCGTCATGCCGGCCGTGCAGAAGCTGATCGATCAGGGCATCGTCGACGAGAAGCGCATCGCCATACAGGGCCACTCCTGGGGTGGCTACCAGATCGCCTACATGCTCACCCGCACCAACATCTTTCGCGCGGCCGAAGCCGGTGCAGTCGTTACCAACATGTTCAGTGCCTATAACGGCATTCGCTGGGGCCCGGGCGTCCCACGCCAGTTCCAATACGAACGCACCCAGAGCCGCATCGGTGGCACTCCCTGGCAATACCCCCTGCGCTTCCTCGAAAACTCACCGCTCTTCCGCGCCGATCAGGTGAAGACTCCCATCCTCACCATGCACAACGATGCCGACGACGCCGTGCCCTGGTATCAGGGAATCGAGTTCTATCTCTCCCTTCGCCGCCTCAACAAAGAGATCTACCTCTTCAACTACAACGGTGAGCCGCACAACCTGCGCATCCGCGCCAACCAGCGCCACTTCTCGGCCCGCATGTTTGAGTTCTTCGAACACTTCCTCAAAGACGCACCGAAGCCCGAGTGGATGGAAAAAGGCCGCCCCTTCCTCGAGCGCGAACCAAACGGCCCCAACCGCCCTGCCTCCACCGACGACGAGCCCTAAATGCTAGCCCAACTCAGAGACGAACCGCTTGCCCGGATCTACGGTCAGGAACTCTCGCAAGTGGTCTATATCGAGGCCACTGCCCTGATCGCACGTCTCAGGTTGGGTTCGCTCGTGGATGTCGAGCGGCTGGTTCTGCCCTTCGTCAACGGCGAAAAGGATAGCCTCGCGAAACTGACGCCAAGTCATCTCTCGGGTCATCTGCTTTTTGATGAGCTCTACCGGATCACCCGCAAGGGCCTCTATCGGGAACGAGTGCTGGCCGCTGCGGCGCGTGCAGAATTCTCCCTCTACAACGAGATGAGCGACGGCGTGTTTATGGGCTGCCCGATTCTCACCCGTGCCGGACAGATCGAAACGGCAGTAGAGCATTATAAGCGACTGGAAAAACTCTGCCTCCGCTCAGATGGCCTTTGGCGGCATTCACCCCTGTGTGATGCGGCCTGGGGCAGAGGCAACGCCTTCCCTGCCCTAGGGTTAGCGCTCACCCTAGAATCCACTCCCCGCCTACTCCCCCAATTCCAGCGGCTACTCACCACTCTGGCCAAATACCAAACCCCCAATGGCCTCTGGCGGCAAGTCATCGATCACCCTACCGCTTACGAGGAATTCAGCGCCACGGCCATGATCGGCGCAGCGATGCGTAAAGGAGTCCGCAACGGCTGGCTCAAACCGGCAGCATTCCAACCCGTAATCGACCGCGCAGCCAAAGCCCTGGCCGCCCGCACCAGCTCGAGCGGCGAACTCATTGACGTTTGCGAATCCACCGGCAAGCAAAAAACCCTCGAAGACTATCTCAAACGCAAAGCCATCCGAGGTCGAGACCCGCGTGGAGGCGCCATGGCTCTTTACTTTATCACCGAGCCATGATAGATTGAACGCTGTTCAATATGGTCAGCCGCCGACGCGAAATTTACCGGGAATCGCTACGGGAGGAAATTCTCTCCGCAGCCCGTCAGCTTTTCGCGATTCACGGCTATGAGGCCACCTCCATGCGCGCCATCGCCACAAAAGTCGACTGTTCCCCCGGCATTCTGTATCACTATTTCGCCGACAAGCAGGACATCATGGCGCTGCTGGTGCGCGAAACCTTCGCCAAACTGAGCACCCGCCTCAACGCAATTCGTGAAGACAATGACACTGTCTCGGCCCGCATGCGGCGAGGGCTGCGCGCCTATATCGAGTTTGGCCTCGAACATCCACATCATTATTCTTTGCTTTTTATGAGGCCAATGTCCCCCGAAGGCAATGAAAAGATCGTTGCTGCCTTTCAGGAAGATGGCACCCGCACCTTCGGCTGCCTCCGAAGCATGTCAACAGAAGCGATTCAAGCAGGCATCGTACGTGCAGAAATTTCAGACCCGGAAGAACTTGCCCAAACCCTTTGGGTGGCAATCCATGGCGTGGTCTCGATCCAGATTGCCTGCGAGCAATTCCCCTGGATCGAGCGCTCCAGACTCGTCGACCGTCTGGTCGACATCTTAATGGTGGGAACAATGAAAACTTAGCTCTTTTTTTTGCATCTTCATTGAACACTGTTCAATCTATCAACGTATGTTCAACCAAGGAGTGAATGGATGAAATTTATCGCCTGGCAAATGCTCACCGGAGACAAAGCCAAATACCTCGGACTCATATTCGCAATCGCCTTCTCCACCTTTCTCATGTCTCACCAGGTCTCCATCTTTTGCGGCTTGATGAATCGAACCGCCTCTCAAATCGACGATGTTGCCGACGCCAACATCTGGGTAATGGACGCCAAGACCCAATACCTCGATGAAGTAAAAGCCCTCACCGATCAGGATCTTTATCGAATTCGTGGCGTCGAGGGTGTTGACTGGGCCGTGCCTCTCTTCAAAGGCACCTCACGCGCCAAAGGCCCCGACGGAAAGTTCCGCGGCGTCATCCTGATGGGTCTTGATGACTCCACTCTGGTCGGCATTCCCCGCCGCATCGTCCTTGGCAATATCGAAGACTTGCGCGGGCCAGAGACAATTGCCGTCGATCAGGTCGGCTACAAATTCTTCTTTCCAGACCAGCCAGTCACCCTCGGCAGAACCCTCGATCTGAACGACCACACCGTCAAAATTGTCGCGGTCGTCGATTCCAACGCACCCTTCGTCAACCTGCCGGTCTTCTACACAAAGTACAGCCAGGCCATCAGTTTTGTCGGCCGCGAGCGCAACCAGATGTCTTTCGTACTCGCGAAAGCCACACGCGGCACTATAGAGTCTGAACTGAATCAACGCATCACCAAAACCACCGGCCTTAAAGCGCTCACCGGCAATGAATTCGGCTGGGAAACCATTTGGTACTACATCCAGAACACCGGTATCCCCATCAACTTCGGCATCACTGTAGTAATCGCACTGGTAGTGGGCACGGTAGTTGCAGGCCAAACCTTTTACCTCTTCACGATCGAGAACTTGAAGCAATTCGGAGCACTCAAGGCAATCGGCGTCTCAGACCTGCGCATCGTCGGAATGATCCTGATGCAGGCCATGATCGTGGGTGCCATCGGCTACGGCATCGGTATCTCCATGACGGCGGCCTTCTTTGAAGCCACCAAAAACAACCTCGACCTGCGCGGCTTTCAACTCCTGCCGCAAGTGATGACCGGCACCGCCGCCGCCGTCTTCATGATCGTCTTCCTCGCCAGCGCAGTCAGCGTCAGGCGCGTCATCGTCCTTGAACCCGCAGTTGTCTTCAGAGGCTAATCATGAACTCACACGCTGTCGTTTGCAAAAACATCTCAAAGAACTTCGGCTCCGGCGAAGACGAAGTGAAGGTGCTCCGAGGCATCGATCTCGAAGTACCCCTGGGTGAAATGACTTTCCTCGTTGGCCCCTCCGGCTGTGGCAAAACCACTCTGCTCAGCGTCATTGCCGGGCTGCTCAACCCATCCCAGGGAGACCTTAACGTACTCGGCACACCGCTCCACACCATCAAAGGCTCAAAGGCAGTAGAATTCCGAAGAGTCAACCTCGGCTTCGTCTTTCAGCAGTTCAATCTACTGCCCTCACTCACGGCCGCAGAAAACGCCGCAGTGCCGCTGCTTGCCGCAAACTGGAACCGCAAGCAAGCAGTAGAAAAGGCTAAAACCCTGCTCGACGATCTTGGCCTCGGCTCCCGCGCCAACGCTTACCCCAACCAGCTCTCGGGCGGCCAGCAACAACGTGTTGCATTTGCCCGCGCCCTGATTCACGACCCCAAGCTCATCGTCTGCGACGAGCCCACCTCAGCCCTCGACGAACACACCGGCCACCACGTAATGGAGCTACTGCG
The DNA here is from genome assembly GCA_022843625.1 of Bryobacter sp. Taxonomy (GTDB): domain Bacteria; phylum Acidobacteriota; class Terriglobia; order Bryobacterales; family Bryobacteraceae; genus Bryobacter. The sequence goes on from JALHNH010000028.1 coordinate 44,947, forward strand.
CAAGATCGCAGTCCGCCCAGAACGCGCCGTCCTCGTGGTCACCCACGACAATCGCATCTTCAATTTTGCCGACCGCATCGCACACATGAACGACGGTCACGTAACCCACATCGAAACCAATGGAGGATCCCACTAATGTTGCTCAAATACGGAATGCCCGTTCTCGCCGTCATCACGCTGACCCTGTCAATTCTCAGCGTCCGCCGCATGACCCCAGCGGTCGTACAAGCCCAGCCGCCATCCCCTCCCCCGACTGCCGCGTTCGCAAATCAAGTCGGCGCTGTGGGCCTGGTCGAACCTGCCACAGAAAACATCGGCGTTAGCCTCCCCGTCTCAGGTTTGGTAACAAGAATCGCAGTGCAAGCCGGCGACACCGTGCGCCGAGGCCAACTGCTCTTCTCACTCGACGATCGCGACCTCCGCGCAGAACTAGCCCTGCGTGAAACCAACGTCAGCCTCGTCAAAGCAAAACTCAGCAAGCTCGAAGCTTCTCCCCGGCCCGAAGAGATCCCCCCCGCGCAATCTCGTATCGATGAAGCGCAAGCCTTGCTTGAAGACGCAAGAGTGCAGTTGCGATCAATGGAAGCGGTGAAAGACCAGCGCGCCATCCGGCAGGAAGATCTTTTGCGGCGCCGTCGCGCTGTAGAAAGCGCCCAGGCTCGTGTCGACCAGGCCGAGGCCAATATGAGACTCCTCAAGGCCGGTACCTGGAAGCCCGACCTTGAAGTCGCAAGGGCCGAACTGCGCCAGGCCCAAGCTCAGGTACAACGTGTCCAGACAGACCTGACGCGTCTGCAAGTGACAGCACCGATCGACGGCAAGATCCTCCAGCTCAAAGTACGTCTCGGTGAATACGCTCAAAGCGGCATCCTCGCCCAGCCCCTGATCCTGATGGGCCAAGTCGATCAACTCCACATCCGCGCCGACATTGACGAGAAAGACGCCTGGCGCTTCAAGCCCGGCGCTTCAGCCTCCGGTGCTGTCAGAGGCAACGCCACTCTCAAGTACCCGCTGCAGTTCGTTCGTGTCGAGCCCTACGTCATCCCCAAGCGCAACCTGACAGGTGATTCCACCGAGCGCGTCGACACAAGAGTTCTGCAGGTCATCTACAAGCTACCCAAAGAAGCCAGCCTCTACCCCGGCCAGCAGATGGATCTTTCGATCGGAGCCCAATAAGATGCAAACCGTCTTCCTCCTCTGCCTCATCACCCAAAGCTGGTGGACCAGCTACGGAGACCCCGAACTCGATCGCATCGTAAGCAAAGCGCTCGAAAGCAATCTAGACCTGCAGAGTGCCGCCCAGCGCATCGCCGAAGCACGAGCCTTAACCGGGGATTCCAAAAGCAAACTCGGCCCCACCATCAGCGCGACAGCATCGGCCCAACAACTGCGCGGCGGCTTCGCCCAAGGCATAACGCGCTTGAACCAAACACCCGGCGGCAACTTCGTCTCGCCCTTTGAAACGGGCCTGCTGCTCGGTGGCCTCGACATGAAATGGGAGCTAGATCTCTTCGGCACCAACCGTGCCGCCCTCGCAGCTTCGAAATCTGACCTGCTGGCAGAACAGCAAAAGCGCGAAGACCTCGCCATCACCGTCAGCGCCGAAGTAGCGCGCTACTACATGGAACTGCGCGGCATCGAAGATCGCCTCGCCATCACACAGCGCAACATTGAAGCGCAAAAGCAATTGCTACGCCTCACCGAAGACCGCGTCAAAGCGGGCCTCGCTTCACAACTCGATCTCGAACGGCAAACAGTGCTTCTGGCAAACACCGAAGCAACCGTACCAGGCCTCGAAGCAGACCGGACGCTCCATCTCAACCGCCTCGCTGTGCTGGTAGGCGATGAGAAGTTTCGCAACACAACTCTCGCCGCAGCCAGGCCCCTCGAAGCCCCCAAGCTTGCTGCCGAGTTGCCCAGTGAAATCCTCAAGCGCCGGCCGGACGTAAGAGCCGCCGAAGCCCGTCTTGCTGCCGCCATGGCCAGGCTTAAGCAAGCCAGAACAGACTTGTATCCGAAGATCTCCCTCAACGGTCTGATGGGCCGCCAGGGAACCTCACTTTCTACAATGAGCCTCGGTGGAGGCAACTTCTTCAGCATCGGCCCGCAGTTGCAGTTACCAATCTTCAACAGCGGCAAGATCAAATCCAACATCGCTACCAACGACGCACGCCTGGAGCAGGCGAAGGTGGCCTATCAAAGCGAAATCCTCACCGCCTTTGAAGAGGCAGCCAACGCAATCGCGTCCCTGCAGCGCCAGCGCGAGCGCGAAGCAAAGTTAAGCGTTGCCAGCCAGTCTGCCCGCTCCGCCCTCGATCTATCGATGGATTTAGAGAAGGCCGGCCTCAACGATTTCCTCAGCGTCCTGGACGCAGAGCGAAGCCTTCTTGATGCCGATTACCAACGTTCCCTCGCCCGCACGCAAGTGCTGGTGGAAAGCGTAGCGCTGTACAAAGCCCTCGCCGGCGGCTGGCCGAACTAAATTTCCCTCCACATTTGGGCCTCCCCCATCGTCAAGATCTCCAGGGAGGCTCAAATGTCTTTTTTCCTGTTCCTGCTCCTGGCCCAACCAGACGCTGCCAGCTTACTCAAACAAGTTGACGAGAATTACTCCAACTTAAAGGTCTTTCACATAGAATCGGACTCTTACTCGAGTTCTCAGACTGACAACAGCAGTTTCTGGAGCCGCTCGCGCTCCACCCTGATTCTCGAATCTCCCACTCGTCTGCGCTATGACAGTTCCGAACCCAATGGCAGTTATCAGGTAGTCTCCGATGGCAAAACTCTGTGGCGCGCGGCGAAACATTTGCGGCAGTTTATCGCTTCGCCAATTATAGGCCCTGTGTTTGATGTAAAAGATGGCGGCAACGAAGGCATGAGTGCCATTCAACGCATGCGTTTCACGATGCCAGGCTCACGCAAGCGTGCAGCGCGGCTGCTGAAAGCAGAGTACCTGGAAGATGAGACGCTCCTCGATTCGGGCACCCCAGTTCGCTGCAAAGTGGTCGATGCTGAGTATCAACCGGTGGAGCTCCAAACCCAGATACATCGCAAATACTGGATCGATCCGGAACGCCTGATTATTTTGAAGGAGTCTGGATACTCCATCGGCGCTCCAAACTTTATGCGCCCGTACGAGAACTTCCGTTCGGAATCTTCAGCTACCTATAGACACGTGCACTTGGGCAAGCTTCCGGCAAATCAGAATTTTCAATTCGACCCTCCATCCAACTTTGGTGAGGTGGACAAAATGGAAGCCGGAATGAACCGGGCAAGGACTATCGACATGATCGGCAAGCCAGCACCGAACTTCAAGGCTGATACTCTCGACGGGGTCTCAACGAGCCTTTCGGATTTTAAGGGCAAACTGGTTCTGCTCGATTTCTGGGCCACCTGGTGTGCACCTTGCCGTGATCAGATGCCCAAGATTGCAAAGCTTTACGACCAAACGCGAGATCAGGGGCTGGTGCTGCTGGGCATCAACGACGATGAAAGCATCGAGAAACCCATCGAATACATGAAGCAGCATGCCTACCAGTGGCTGAACCTCTTTGAGTCCAAGCCCGGCTCGATCCGCAGAAACTTCGCAGTAGACGGAATTCCTACGCTGATTCTGATCGACCGCGAAGGAAAGGTGATCGAGTATCAGGTTGGCTCGGGCACCGAGAGTGAGGAGAAAATTCGTGCCGCACTTCGGAAACAAGGCCTCAAGCTCGACTAAACTCAACAGATGCTCCTTTGCCCGGTCCGCGACTGCCAGCAGCCTCTCGTCCGAGAATCGCGACGACTCATCTGCTCCCGCGGGCACTCCTTCGATATCGCTCGCAGCGGCTATGTAAATCTGCTCCAACCCCAGGACAAAAAGTCCAAAGACCCCGGAGACAGCGCAGCCGCCGTAGCAGCCCGCCGGCGCCTCCACGACCTCGGCGTCACCACTCCACTCCTGAAAGCAATTGCAGATTTGCTTCAGCTCAATCCGCTAGACGTGGTCCTCGACGCCGGCTGCGGCGACGGCTTCTACCTCGGCAATCTCGATTGCAACGCGCACGGCGTAGACATCTCGATCCCGGCAATCGATGCCGCCGCCAAACGCTACCCCGCCTGCGAGTGGATCGTCGCCAACGCAGACCGCAGCCTGCCTTACGCAGACCACAGCTTCTCGGTGGTGATGTCAATCACCGCACGCATGAATTCCAGTGAGTTCCGTAGGGTCCTGCGAGACGACGGCCGCCTGCTAGTAGCCATCCCAGCACCCGACGACCTGATCGAACTGAGAGGCCCAGGCAGAGAACGAGTAGAACGCACCATAGAATCCTTCGCCGCAGACTTTGAAGTGATCTCAACCTCCCGCGCCACCACCGCAGCCGACCTCGAAGCCTCCGCAGTTGAAGACATTCTCCTGGCCATCTACCGCCCCATGCAGTCGCAAGCCGCCGTAGCCTCAAAGATCACCTTTAGCTTCGACCTGATTCTAATGAAGCCCCGCAGCGCTATCCTGAAGGCATGATCCGATTCGCCGCCGCCATCCTCACCGTCTCGCTCCTCGGAGCTGCCGACATGACCGTCTACAAGACACCCACTTGCGGGTGCTGCGGCAAATGGATCGAACACGTTCGCGCCGCAGGCATCAAGGTGAAAGTGCTCGAAGTCCCCAGCACCGCCCAAGCCCGCGCCAACGCCGGCATCAAAGAAAAGTACGGCTCCTGCCACACCGGCTTGATCAACGGATACGCGATCGAAGGCCACGTCCCCGTAGCCGACATCCTGCGACTGCTCAAAGAAAAGCCAAAAGCAAAGGGCCTTGCCGTTCCCGGCATGCCCATGGGCTCACCTGGAATGGAAGGCCCTTACAAGGACGCTTACTCCGTATTGCTCCTCACCGAAGACGGTTCAACGGTTTTCCAAAAGTACGCCGGCTCGCGTTAAGCCCTCGAGGCTCGCCCGCCGCATCGGCTGCCGCTCGAGAGACTTCTCAAACATCTTTGCCGCTTCCGCATTCTTGCCCATCTCAAGCAGAATCTCGCCCGCCAGCTCATGCGAAGGCTTGACAATCTCCGGCGGCCCGCTTGGTTTTTCTTTTTCTTCGAGAACAGCAGCCCGGCCAAGGACCTCAACCGCCTCAGCCAGCTTGCCAGCCTTGCGCATCGCCACAGCCTTGACAATCATGTGCTGCGCCTCAAATCGGGCAGCCATCGCTTTCTGATCTTTCTGAACCGCAACTAGCCGCGCCTGCTCCATCTGATCGAGCCACGGAGCAATATCTCCACCAGTCTCGGCAGCAGCCCATCCGCGGGCAAATCCTTCCAAAGCCCGAGCCGCACCTTCAGGCACGTGCGCATGGGAATCTCCACCAGCGCGACGAATCGTCACAGGGTCAGCAAAAACTTCGGCCGCCCGATCCCAGGCCCCGGTACTAACAACCAGCAATGCTCCGAGATCTGCCCAATACCGGTAGACTTCGCCATTACCCTTGGAATCAATAATGTCCTGCTTCTTGGTCTCCCAAACCTTCCACGCATCAGCAGGACGCCCCATCTGCAAGTAGCCATAAGCGAGCCAATACTGGCTGTGATAGTCCCGCAATGAAAGGCTTAGATTCTTGCGCGTCTGCCAGGCCACAGAAGCCGCCCAGGATTTTTCGTTTGAAGCAATCGTCTCAGGCCACATCCCGAGTTGCAAGAAGATATGTGAGGGCATGTGCAGAGCGTGATGCGCCTCTGGTGCGATGCTCGCGTACCGGCGTGCCGCCGGCAGGGCCAGAATCGCGTGCGTTGGATCGTCAAAGGCATGGATGATATAGTGCGCCGCCCCCGGGTGCTCCGGTTGCTTGCCGTAGATATCAAGCGCGATCGCCCCAGCTTCGATCGGCCGCTTTGCTGCAATTAGAGAAAGCGAATAAAACGCTGCCGCCTCTAAATCATCAGGGTACTTGCGAAAAATCGCTCCCATCTCTCTGGCATAAGCCCTCTCACGCTCCACCTTCGTGCCCTTGCCGAAAAGAACACCCACCGCATCGATGTAAGCTCGCTCTCGAGCAGTCAGCTGCTCAGTGGAGCTGATCTTGGCCAGCGCCGCACGAGCTTCATCCACCCACACTCGATTCCATAGTGAATGGTTGTAGGTCATGGCCACTCCCCACCAGGCCATTGGCAGCTTGGAATCCTTGGCTGCGCAAGCTTCAAATTGCTCTCGTGCCTCTTCAAACCAAAAACTATGAAGCATTGCAACGGCCCGATTGAAGCAGGCCTGGGAAGCAGGTTGCGTTGAAGTGACCGGAAAATCAACAATTCCAACCGTTGCAGCCGGCATAATACCAAGGGTCAAAAATAGACACAAGATCGAAAGTCGCATGCGAGTATTCTACTCCTCAAACTGCACTGCTTGCACCCACCCCAAAGATATGCCTTAGAAATCAAATGTTTAGCATCAATTTTCAGTACTTGGCAGTACGAACGTACCCGCACGACGCTGGTACCAAAACCGAGGAAAAACAGTACGAGAACGAGTCTAATTGCTTCATGGTCAATAAGATAGGAGTCTAGACTGAAGAGGTTCATGGGCAAATTGCAATTGCAGTGGTTGCTGTGAGGCAATCTTGCCACTCTTTTTTTCAATTCCCCGCTGGTGGCTCCGGCGTGGTTGGACGGCATACCTTTCGTGCAGGTAATTCTGCATAAAAGGTATGCCACTTTCTTTTTAGACTTGCTACGGGCCAACATAAAGGTAACCCAAGGTTCTGGTGGCACGCCAGATTAGGCAGTGATAAGATTAAGGCAAAAATTACCCGAAAGTGTCTATTTTGAAAGCTTTATGAGAAGCCTACTGTTGCTCATCCTGGCAAGCTTCACCTCGGCTTATGCTGCTGGCCCCACGCCCGCACCAGCGGCAAAACCGGTGCTCGAACAATTCTGTTTCCAGTGTCATGGACAGGCTGCTATGGGCGGCTTGAATTTGAAACAGCTCACCAGCCAGGCTTCGATGACTGAAGGCTTCCAGCATTGGGAAAAAGTGGCCAGCGCAATTGAAGAAAAGCTGATGCCCCCGCCTAAAATGCCGCAGCCCAGCGAAGAACAACGCAAGCAGGCTGTGTCCTGGATTCGCTCCAGTCTCACCGCTGCCGCACTCAAAACCGCCGGCGATCCAGGCCGCGTAACCGTCAGAAGGCTAACCAGCGGTGAATACGCTTATACAGTTCGAGACCTCACTGGAATCGAAGTCAAGACCGACTTCGCTGGCGATTCTGTTGGTGGCGAAGGCTTCACCAATTTCGGCGACGTACAGTTTATGCAGGATGCCAACCTCGAGCGCTATCTCGAATCCGCCAAGCGGGTTGCCTCCCATGCGGTCATCGGCTCCGGCCCAATTCAGTTCTTCGCCGACCCCGGCAAGAGCGGTCTCGAACTTTCCGCCATCAGCAGAATTCAGGCAATTTACCATGCAAACGGCTTTCGCTCCGCTTCCGGCGAAGGTGGCATGGCATACAGTCTCGACCGTTACGGCAAAGCAATCTTTGCCGCCTGGCGTTATCAGCACCGCATCCGCCGCGGCGAACCCAAACTCACCATTGCCCAGGCAGCCCAAAAAGAAGGCGTCAGCACCCGCTTCGTAGCCCACCTCCTCAAGGTCTTCCAGGAAACCAACGCAAGCTATCCCACCCTTGAAGCCGTCAGCCTCTGGAAGAAAATGCCTCTCGAAGAAGCACAGGCCCGCACCGCAGCCAAATCCTTGCAGGACTTCATCGTCAACTGGCCTCGCATCCTCTTCGGCGCCGGTGCCCCTGCTGAGGGCGGCCGTGGTGATGAGCGGAATTTCGTCCTCAGCAACGAATCCCTCAAAGCCACTACCGAACACAAATTCCGCCGCTATCAGGCGCGTCCCGATGAGACAGACAAGAAAGTTGCCAAGCTCTACCTCTCCGCCGCCAACATGAATCCCAGCGCAAAAGACCAGCCCTACGTCATCTGGCGCAACGCCAGCATCCGTAAGGTAGGTGGCAATCGCGCCCTCGGCGAGACTCAAACTCTGCGCTCGGCCCTCACGCCGGAAACCATCACTCGTCTCAAATTCGGAAAACTCCCAGACGGCACCTCCATCGACCCGAACGATTTCGCCCTGGCCGCCGGAGAAAAAGCAACCGTCGACATCCCCATCGTAGACGGCTCGGGCGGCGCAACCGTTCTCTTTGAAGTCGCCCTCGGCCCCTCTCCAAACGGAGATGCCGTGGTGCGCGCCATGATCTCCAACAGCGATCAGCCCTTCACCGGCGTGCCCCAGTCCGTCCTGCTCGCTCAACCCAAGTCGCCAGCCTTTGCCGCCTGGAAATCCAACGTTCTCACTTTCAATTCGAAGCTCCCAGCCGGCTCCCACGGCGAGCCCACTCCTTCAGACAAAGATCCCATCCCGCCCATCTTCGACAACACCATCGACATGCCTGAGCGCAACGCTTACCACGTCAAGGTGAAGTATTATCGCGACGACCGTTTCATCACCGAAAACATCCTCGATGACAAGACGCGCACCGAACTCGAACAAGCCTGGACCGACCTCCTCTCCAGCTTCGGCTATCACGATGCCCTTCTCCAGCTCTACAGCGAGAAACACAAACTCAACCTGACGAAATCCATCGGTAAATTGACCCTGGCCGAAATCGAAGCACTCCCTGCCGAGCAACGCCAAGTCATCAAAACCTGGCGCACTGAATACGACGGGCTCGAAAAGTCCATCGCCGCAGCCCAACCCGGACACGTCGATGACGCCATCCGTTTCGCCGCTAAAGCCTGGCGTCGCGATCTCACCGCCATCGAGAAAGACCGCCTGCGCGGCTTCTACGTCAACGCCCGCGAGATCCAGAAGCAGGATCACGAGGGTGCTCTCCGAACCATGCTGGCCAGAGTACTCGTATCGCCCTCCTTCATCTACCGCTTGGAGAACCAGCCTCAAATTACAACAGCCAAGGCCCTGGCTGGCCAGGAACTAGCCTCAAGACTCAGCTACCTCCTCTGGTCCTCCGTTCCCGACGCAGAACTCACCAGAGCCGCAAATGCAGGTGAGCTCGCAAACCCAACCCAGCTCGACAAACAAGTCCGCCGCATGATCGCAGACCCGAAAGCCCGCCGCTTCGCTACCGAATTCTTCGGCCAGTGGCTCGGCTTCTACCGCTTCGATCAATACAGCGGCATCGATACCGGCCGCTACCCCGAGTTCAACGACGAGCTGAAATCCGCCATGTACGACGAAGCTGTTTCCTTCTTTGAACACATAGTCCGGCAGGATCGCCCGGTGCGCGAGATGTTCTCCGCCGACTACACCTTCCTCAACCAAACCCTCGCTAAACACTACGGGGTAACCAAAGAAATCAACTCGAAACTCGCCACCGAAAAAGTTGAAGGCACCCGCCAATTTGGCCGAGGCGGCATGCTCAGCCTCGGTGCAGTTCTCACCGTTACCTCTGCCCCGCTCCGCACCAGCCCGGTAAAACGTGGTGATTGGGTTCTACGCCGCATCCTCGGCACGCCCACTCCCCCGCCCCCAGCCAATGCTGGAACCATCCCCGCCGACGACAAGAACTTCGGTGGCCTTTCTCTCAAAGACCGCCTCGCCGCCCACCAGCGCAACGCCACCTGCGCCGGCTGCCATTCCCGCATCGATCCCCTCGGCTTCCCGCTCGAGCGCTTTGACGCCGTCGGCCGCCTTCGCGACAAATACACTGATGGCAACCCCATCCACGATTCCAGCACCACCTACGACAAACAGCAGATCGCCGGCGTAGACGGCCTCTCTCAATACCTCAAGTCGCAGGAAAAACTGGTCCTGAAAAACTTCTCGAAAAAACTCCTCGGCTACGCCCTCGGCAGAACGATGCTCCTGTCAGACCAGCCGCTGATCGATCAACTCTCCCAAGCTGGCAGCGATGCAACCATCTCGAAACTGGTCAGCCAAATCGTCAACAGCAAGCAATTCCGCAACCGCCGTGAGACCGGCGAAACCATCCAATCCAAGGCCCCTGAGGCCAAGCCCAAAGAAGGTGGCTTATGAACCGCGTAGTTCGCAATATGGCCTTGCAGCCGAAATCCAGAAGACACTTCCTCCGCGCCGCCGGCGTTTCACTGGCACTCCCGTGGATGGAGTCGATGCCCTTGTTTGCCGCCGAAAAAGCACCAAACAAGCCGCCCGTCCGCATGGCCACCATCTACTTCTCAAACGGCGTAGAGCCCATCCATTGGTGGGCCAAAGGCCAGGGCAAGTCAATGGAACTCGGGCCCTGTCTTGAAGCCATGAATCCCCACCGCGGTGAGTTCAGCTTCATCCGCGGCCTCTACAACCATCAAGCCTTCAAGTCCACCAGCCCGCACCTCGGCCGCATGCCCAACGTCCTCTCCGGCGCCTGGGTTAGCCTTGACCCGAGCGACATCCGCGTGGGCACCACCTTCGATCAGGTCCTCGCCCGTCAAATCGGTGGCCAAACCTCGGTACCCAGTCTTGTACTCGGCGTCGAACCCAACGAGCTCCGCCTCGAAGACGGCCTCTCGATGATCTACGGTTCGTCCCTTTCCTGGACCTCACCAGTAAAGCCAGCCACCAAAGAAATCTACCCGGCCCGCGCCTTCGACCTGCTCGTCGGCGACGGTACCGGCCGCAAGATCGACCGCAGCATCCTTGACGCCGTCCTCAAAGAAGCCCACGACGTCCAACCCCGCATCAGCCGTGGCGACCGCGTCAAGCTCGACGAATACCTGGAATCGATCCGCGACATCGAGAAGCGCATTGAACGCGCCAGCCGCGAAGAACGCATCGAAGGTTGGCGGCCCACCATCAGCAAGCCAAACATGCCCCGCCCTGCGGACGAGATCCCCCAGCACGTTCCAGATCACATGAAGCTCATGCTCGACCTCGTCGTCCTCGGCTTCCAAATGGACAAAACCCGCATCGCTACCCTGATGCTCAACAATGACCTCTCGCAGATGAACTTCAAGTTCCTCGAAGGCGTCAAAGGGGCCCTCCACCTCGACCTCACCCACAACGGCAAGGCTGCCCTGGCCGAAGCCATGTACCTCAAGACCAACCAGTTCCACATCCAGCAGTTCGCCTACCTCGTAGACCGTATGAAGAAGATCGACGAGGGCGGGCAGTCCTTGCTCGACAACTCAATGATCATGCTTTGCTCGAATCTCTTCGACGGAGACACTCACAGCGCAGACCAGATGCCGATCCTCCTCGCAGGCAAGGCCGGTGGCAGCCTCGAGACCGGTCGCAACCTGGACTACACCGACAAAGGCGACGACAACCGCCGCGCCTGCAGCCTCTACCTGTCCATGATGGACCGCATGGGCGTCAAGCTGGATCGCTTCGGCGACTCCGACAAACGATTAACGAATCTTTAGGATTTCGTTGATTTTCAAGAATTAATGCAATATTGATCTGCCAGCGGCCATTTCGTCGCGTATATGTTAGTACCCGCTAAGTTCAGTGCAACTTCCTGAACCCTGCGGAATCTAAACTCACATTGGAGATTTGGCATGGAGATCATTAGAGGAAATCAGACCACCGGCGATAGTGCCAGTCCGATTTCCAGTCACCTGCCACCTGCTCTCCTCGAAAAAGCAGCAGATCGTCTCTGCTGGATCACTATCCTCTGCGCCGTATCTACCGTAGTCTTTTTCGGCCTCGAGCAATTGCTGCAGCCAGAACTGCACGCAATGGCCAATCTGCCAGCCATCCGTCTCTGCCTCCTCGGCATATTCTTCATGGCCGCAGCCTTCTTCGCCGTCCAGAGAAACGGTTGGGTAAAAAAGCAAACGCTCCTCGATCTCGGTATCGTCTTCCAGGTTTACGTAGCTTTCGCCATCTCGATGATGGAAACTTCTCTGCCCTGGAAAGACGACGTCGTCATGGGCCATTCTGCCGTCGCGATCTGGCTTTCGATCTGTGGCTTGGTTCTCCCAAATTCGCCGCTCAAGGCGGGGGTCGCTGCACTGCTCTCAGCCGCAAGCTGGCCTGCAGCTTACTTCTTCAACCTCTATCTCTACAACCTCGATCCATTGCCCTTCAACCGCTTCGCAGTTTGGATTTTCCCCAACTTCGTCATGGCCATCTGGATGTTCATCCTCAACAAGCGCATGTTCCAGATGCAGCTCAAAGAAGTCAAAGCCGAAGAACTCGGCAGCTACCAGCTCGACTATTTGATTGGCAAGGGCGGCATGGGCGAAGTCTGGCGTGCCCGCCACAAAATGCTGGCCCGCGATGCCGCCATCAAGTTGATCCGGGCCGATGTCCTTGCCGGGGTAAACGCCCGTCAGGAAAACGTGATGCGCAAGCGCTTCGAGCGCGAAGCACGCGCCACCGCCAGCCTCCGCTCGCCCCACACAGTAGCGTTGTTTGACTTCGGCCGCACCAAAGACCACACCTTCTACTACGTCATGGAATTGCTCGACGGCATCGACCTCCAGTCCATGGTCGAACGCTATGGGCCTCTTCATCCTGGCCGGGTCATCAATATCCTCATCCAGATAGCAGAGAGCCTGGAGGAAGCGCACCGTGCGGGCCTCGTTCACCGCGACATTAAGCCGCGCAACCTCATCCTCGCCAAAATGGGCATGCAGTACGACTTCACAAAGGTACTGGATTTCGGCCTCGTCAAAACCAATGTGGTGCAGGATGCCTCGATAATGACCCTCGACGGCGTCGCCACCGGCACACCCGCTTACCTTCCGCCCGAGATCGCACTCGGTGAATCCAAAATCGACGGCCGCGCAGACCTCTACAGCCTCGGCTGCGTGGCTCACTACCTCTTGACGGGCCAACTCGTCTTTGCCGAATCCACGCCTACCGCCCTCGCTCTTGCGCACGTTCAAAAACCAGTCGTGCCGCTCAGCGAACGCACAGAGCTTCCGATTCCACCGGCCCTCGAAATGATCGTTATGCAGCTCCTCGAAAAGAAGCCCGAGAACAGACCCAGGAGCGCCCAGGAATTGCAGCGCCGCCTCAGGGCAATCGCCCCCGAAGTCCAGGCTTTCACTCAGGAAGATGCCTCGGCCTGGTGGCATACAAATTTGCCCGAGACTGCAGCCCGCGTCCAACCAAAGCTTGAGGAAGCAACTCCCACCAATGCTGATCTCAAAGCCATCTTCTCGGAAGGAAACGGCGTTCGCGCTTAGCTTCGTGTACTGTTTTCAGTCACAATCTTAAGAAGTGCCCATTTCCAGATCAGACGCCTCCGAACTCAACCGCCTTACCCTCCTGGCGATGGTTTCAGCAGGACTCCTGATCGGCTGCCAGGTTGCCGCAAAGGCGGCGCGCGACGGGCTCTTTCTCTCACGCTTCCCGATTACCGATCTCCCAAGCGTTGTAGCCGCAGCAGCAGTCCTTTCTATTCTCCTCGGCTTGCTCTTCTCAAAACTGCTAACCCGATACAGCCCTGCCCGTGTAGTGCCCTTCGCTGTGTTGCTTTCCAGCCTGCTTCACATCGGAGAATACTTCGCACTGGATTTCGACCGCAGCTCCGTTGTCACATTTACCTACCTGCACATCGTTGGCTTCGGTGCGATCCTCCTCAGTGGGTTTTGGTCCGTAGCCAATGAAGCTTTTGATCCGCGCGAGGCCAAAATCCGTTTTGGAAGGATTGCCGGCGCCGGCACAGGTGGTGGAATTCTTGGTGGCGTTCTCGCAGAACGTACTGTTTATCTCTTCAACACCGAGAGTATTCTCCTGCTTCTGGCTGGCCTCCAGTTGATTGCATTTCCTCTGCTCATGATCATGCGCGGCCATTCTCAGGCCAGCGCTGGTTCTGCGGCCAAAGACCCTGGCTTTACGGCCGCTCGCGCTGCCTTCGCCCGTGCACCCTTCCTCATCTCTTTGGCAGTCCTGGTCTTGCTCGGCACCACCAGCGCCGCCCTCCTCGACTATCTGTTCAAGAGTGGGGCAGCACAAACTTTCGCCAAAGGCCCTGAACTCACCCGTTACTTCGCCATTTTCTACACCGGTGCACAGATGCTCACCTTTCTCGTTCAGAGCATTCTCACCCCGATCGCGCTCAACAAACTGGGCCTCGGTAGAACCGTCATGACCCTCGGTCTTGCCATCATCGGTGGCGCTGGGGCAGCCCTCGCTGTCCCCGCATTTGGCATGGCTGCCAGTGTCCGCGCACTCGAACTGATCTTGCGCGGGTCCTTCTTCCGGTCAGGCTATGAGCTCTTCTTCACACCGATACCACCCGCAGACAAGCGTGCCGTCAAGACTGTAATCGATGTCGGTTGCGATCGTTTTGGCGATGCTGTCGGAGCCGGTGTCTTGCAATTGCTGCTTCTGATGGGCCCCATGTATGCCCGCGTGGAAATCCTGCTGGTCACCATTGGCCTCGCTGCCATTAGCGTCTGGATCACCAAACGCATGGACCGCGCCTATGTACAGGTTCTCGAACGTGGACTCCTCAATCGTGCCATCGAACTCGACCTCGATGACGTCCACGACTCAACAACCATGTCCGCCGTGATGGCAACAACCAGCCTCCAAACCGTGTCCCCGCCTCCAGCGCCCAAACCCGTCCTGCCTGCGCCACAACTCGCCGCAGACCCCGTTCTCAGCCAGCTCTTCAGGCTTCGTTCGGCAGATGTCTCTCAAGTTCGTACCGCCCTGGATTCTGTCGACGCAACCGAAGCTCTTTTCACGGCTCAGATCATCCGTTTGCTCGCCTGGGATGAAGTAGCGGCTCTAGCCCGCGTGGCCTTGATGAAGGCCGGAAGCGGCATTACGGGCCAGCTTGCCGACGTGATGCTCGATGAACACCAGGACTTTGCCGTACGCCGCAGAATTCCCCGCATCCTCGCCCGCTGCGCATCTCAACGTGCCTTCGACAGTCTCTTCGAGGCTCAGGCAGATCCTCGCTTTGAGCTTCGCTTTCAAGCTTCCCGTGCCCTCGATTACCTCCACCAGAGTCACCCCATACTTGAAGTGCGAGAACGCGATGTTCTATCCCTCGTCTCCAAAGAGCTCTCGGTTTCCAAACCCATTTGGGAAGGTCGCAAGTTGCTAGACAACAGAGATGCCTCAGACAGTGGCTTCACTTTTCTCGACGACGTACTCCGCGACAGAGCCAACCAGAGCCTCGAACACGTCTTCAGCCTTTTGTCCTTGGTCTTGCCCCGCGAACCCCTCAAAGTAGCCTTCCGCGCACTCCACTCAGAAGACCGCCAGCTCTCCGGCCTAGGCTTCGAGTATCTGGCCAGCACGCTTCCAGAAGCGGTGTTCAAGCAACTCACTCAGTTGCTCGAATCAGCCCCTGTATCCGCACAGCGAACCCAACAGGAAATCCTCGATCACCTGATGCTCGAGTCCGGCAACAGCCTCTTGCTTGAGATCAAAAAGAAAGCCGCCGATGCTCTTTCTCCAGACGCGATGCAATCCACAACCAGACCAGAGTGAAGAATACGTTTAGCCAGGCGAAGCCAGCCGTCGCCATTTGCAACTCCGCCCCGAGCTTGACTATACCTGCCTGAATCACATCGCCGCCTCGCATGAAGAACGTATCGATAGCTGCCTTGGCCTTATACTTCGCCTCCCGTGAGGTCGGCAGAAACAGCGCTTGCCTCAACGTGTTTTGAATCGAATAATCCGTCGAGTTCTCCAGCGTCTTGGCCACCCGAACCACTGCAAGCAGCGGCACAAAAGCAAGCACCGAATAGCTCACCAGCGCAATTACAGGCAACACATACAACGCACCGCGAACCCCGATGTACTGAAAGAGCCGGGACACCGCAAAGGTCTGCAGCAGAAAGCCCAGCAAATTCACTCCAGCGAAGAACGATCCATAGAAGGCCCCTACATACTGCTTCTGCGCCGCGATATCGGTGGGAAACAACGTCTTCGCCTCGGCACTCACTACAGACCCCAGCAAGAACTCCCCACTTGAATTCACGATATTCAACAACACCGTCAGAATCGCGATCCATGTGAGGTAACGGCTTTTGAAAACCAGCGAAAAGCCACCTTCGTCACCCAGCTTCTGATCCGCCAATACTGCCATCTCGGGGATACTCTCTTTGGTTTGGATCCGGTTCACCGTCACCATGATTCCGACACAAACCACCAGGATCGCCGCAGCAATCAACTGCAACTGATAAGGGCTAAGGTTCAGACGCTTTACCATCTCAGAGGCAGCCTGCGCCCCAAGCCAGGCTCCGAGCGATGCGCCAATTCCAATCATCGCGAAGAGACGTTTGCCCTGTGGCTCGGTGTAAATATCATTTGCGAACGCCCAAAACTGCGAAATGATAAAGACATTGAAGATCCCCACCCAGATGTAGAACACCACACCCTCTTTGGCCCCGGCGACTCCAAACACGTAGAAAAGCACCAGGTTCACTGCAAAGAAAAGTCCCAGTCCAGCCACCAGCTTGATGCGATTCACCTTTGAGCCCACATAGCCATAAAGAGGCACGATCACCATAAGCAATGCCGCCTGTCCGGCAGAAGAGTACGCCTTGATATAGGCACCACCCTCGGTCAATATCAGCGCCTCGCGTACGGTCTTGAGAAGGTAATAGGCAAAGAGCAGCAGAAATACGTTTACCGTCATCAGCAGTACGCCCGGGCCTTCCCCGGCCCGTACGTCAGCGAAAAACGATAGAAACTTCTCTAGGGGGCCTTTCGGCTTTTCACCAATAACCTGAAAGCTCGGAAAGCTCTGCAAGCTACGAATTTCGGGGCGTGATTGATACTCGGGACGTTCCACGAGCTCTCCTTTTACCAGGTCCGGTCAATACCAACGACGGTTTGTCCTCGCAGAAACACATCGATGGTCTGCTTCGGGTTTTTCGTATTGGTGATGGTCACGCCATGATACCCCTCTGGGACCTTGCCCGGGGAACGGCTCGTTTGTCCAGCCAGTGGGGTCTTCCTCCCGGAATCATTGTCGAATTGAAACCACTGCAGAGATACGGTTGCCTCAGGTTGGTATCCAAACTTCGCCCCGAGATCCACCCACTTCAGTTCACCACCTCGCACCTCAAACTGGTCCAGGGGCAGAACCTTGGCAAAATATGCCTTCCCAATCTTGTTGCGCCGTTCCACCAGACACTTGAGCAGCCAGTCGGCCGCCTTCGGGTCACTCAGCTCCCCAACCGATATCAGTACACGCAGATCCTCATCGGTAAAGGCAGTCACCAGTTTCGCACCCCAAAATTCGTCGTCCGGCAACCGGTTCAGAAACGCGGAGTTGGGATACTCCGGTACCCATTTCTCAGGATCGAAAGTCTGATACTCAAACCTTCCCACACTCGGCAAATCTGGATACTTCGAGAAAGCCCAATAGGGCGGCACCAGTCCCAGCGTAAACAGTTGCTTTGCCGAATCCTTCCACGTGAAGAAGTAACTACCGCTTCTGGCGCTATTCGCTACCTCGGTGCCACTGCCCAATGTCGATCCGAAGTCGAGCATGTAGTGCTTGATGTATTGCCTGTCTCCATCTTTGTAGAGGATATCGAGATTATTGATTGCTCGGGAATCGTCATGGTCGAGCCAGGCATCCACTACATGCAGCGCCCTCACATCACGGCGATGCTCATGAGGAACAATATCGTTCGGGTCGTCTGTGCGCGTACCGTAGTATCGAGGCGGGCCGATCGGCTTACCTGGTAAAGCAAGTGAAGCGGTTGCCCGGTATTTGCCATCCTTGCTCTTGGGCACCCTGGAGAAAAGGAGCATCAGGTCCTCTCGAGTCATCTGCCGGGGTACGCCTTTTCTACCCGGCACCGTCACCTCAGGCCCAATCACCAACTGATCTGGGGTCAAGTGAACCAGGTCGTTCTCGGGCACGTGATAGCCGATGGCGTAAAAAATCCGCGAAACCACAGCATCTGCAGTAGAAGCCATTTCCGGATGCTCCAGCGGATCAAACTTGATGAAATACAATCGGTTCTTCGCGTCGCGGATCGTAAACCCGGGCGTGACACCCTCGGTTTTGGCACCAATGATCGTCCACTTGCCATCGAGCGAAGGCTGATTGGTGTTGCCTGGCCCGCGCCTCAGTTCCTCCGCGCTCATGCGCTTGTAATAGTGCCGGCGCTCCCACCAGGAGCTGTCCATCGGCTCACCCAGCGTGTTCACGGCTTTGCCTCGAATCTTCGGGCCATTTTCTGGTTGTCGCTCCCCGAGTTTGCCAAACTGATTCGAAAACAGATCAAAGGCATCGCTCAATTTACGAGTAGCGGCTTCCTTTACGTACATGGGTTTGGGCTCGACCAGAAGAGGATCGTCGCCGTAAAACTTCTTGCTCAAAGCAACGCCGGAGAGTGTGATCAACAAAAGGGCTTTTTTCATGTCATTTCTCCTAGTAGGTCGGCTGCAAAGTGTTTGTGCCAAACTTGCGGTTGTTCAGGAAGTCATTGAACTTGAACCAGACTTGAAATCCTTCCTGGCTGAATCCAACATCCAGTCGAAGAAAAGTAGCATTTCGCGCGTTGAAGCGAAGTCCAAATCCAGCGCTCGTTTCCAGGTCAGAGAACTTGAGAAAACTCCTGCGCGGCATCACCTTTCCGGCATCGAAAAAAAGCGCACCATCCATACCCGAGAATATTTCCCATCGATACTCGGCGTTATATATCACCGCATTCCGGTCCGTAAAGCGAAAGAATCGATATCCACGTAAATCGTCAGAGCCCCCAACAATGGGCTGCAAATAAAACGGCACTGGCTTGTTGTTATCCGTCTCCGTAAATACACCTTTGGCACGAAGAACAAGCCGTCTCGTGCGATTTAAAAACGGAATGTGTTGTTCGAGGTCAACGTCCAAACGACGGAAGTCAAATCGTTTCAAATCAATATCCCGGTACCAGGAATGTTGAATGACATAGTTGCCGCCGGACTTGGGTGCCGTGGGATTGTTTCGATAGTCGATTTGTGTAAACACGCTGAAGCGCTGAAAATTCGTCTGTTGATCGATGCCAGGCGCAACGTTCGGGCCATACTGCAAATCGGATGAAATAAACCGCCTATCCGTCCCCGGACCCACATTCGTCAGCAATGCTCCGCTGCTGGTTCCCAGTTTCCAAATTCGCGAAGGCGCGAAACCGGCGATCGCGTCAAAACTCGTATCTTCCAACCGGTAATTGGATCGGCCCGATTCGCGTGAATCCGGGCCGTTTCCATAGAAGTTCAGACCAGCAAAGTTTCGGTGTGAGGCAATCAGGTCAATTACCAATTTGTCCTTTGCCAACTTCGGAAAAGTCGCCTGCGCTTCGTACTTCTGATAGCCACGCATCGAAAGCTGAGCAGAGGCCCGCGCTGTCAGACCTCCATCCCAAAAGTCCTCCCGCAAGTACTCGACACCGGCGGCAAACCCAGCCCCGTTCACCATGTTCCCGAACTTGGGGCGCAATCCCTTATATTCCGGTTGTAGAAACTGCATCCTGTTTCCATCAATGAACTTGCGCAGGAAATTTTCGGCCTTGGTAGCCTCTTCGGGTTTTAGAGCTTTGGCTTTTGCTTCCCTTACTTTTTCAATTTCTTCGGTACGGCTCTGACTATCCTGGCCCCAAAGGCCTGAAACCGTTAGCATGATAATAAAGAGGAACGGGATCATTACTTTCCAGTTTAGGCGTTCCCTTGCCAATTGGCACTGCCCAATTGGGGGGGCTCCAGGCAGTCCTCTCATCCAAATGAAACAGTCGCAGTTCAAGGTACTTTTACTCATTCTTCTGTTGGATTCGCTCGCCAGCGCACAGAAGTTCCGCAGCTATATTGCCCAGCTCAACGATTCCAGCTTCACCCTGGTCTGGGGAACCACCACAGGTACCTCGAAGAACACTTTTGGCCGGGGAGCCGAAGGCCTGGGAGCAGCGGTTTTGCAAGTGGCGGGACGCAGCTATCCAACAAGCCAAAGCTGGTACCAGATGACGGGCCTCAAGCCGGACACAAATTACAAATATGAACTAAAGCTGGGTGGACAGTCCATTGCCTCAGGCACAGTTCGAACTTGGCCCAAGCAGTCAAAGTCCCTTGCCTTTTTCGTAATTGGAGATTGGGGAAACGGCAGTAAAACTCAGTTTGACATTGCGTCTCGAATGGAGCAGGAGCGCCAGAGATTGGCGCAAACCAGCAGCCCGGTGAGGTTCGTAATCAGCACTGGCGACAACATCTACAAAGGAGGCTCAAAGGACAAACACTGGGAACAAAAATTCTTCGCTCCTTACCAGGCAACCCTTCAATCGATTCCCTTCTACGCCGTACTCGGCAACCACGACGGCAATGAAAGCGAAGACTCCGCAGATCTTCCCACCTATCTGGATAATTTTTTCAGCCCCGCAGGTCCCATGAGTCGCTGGTATCGCTTCCAGTTCGGTGGCCTCGCTGAATTCTTTGCTCTCGATTCCACGACCAATCAGCACCCGTCTGCAAAGTCCCCCGCGTACCTTGAATCTGGAGAACAAAGCCAATGGCTCAAACAGCAACTCGCTGCAAAGCCACTCGATTGGCGCATCGCTGTCATGCACCACCCCATCTTTACTGCAGGACCAAACCACCCACCCGCTATGCCAAAGCTCCAGCACTGGTTCGAAGATTTCCGTAAAACGGGAGTCTCTGCTGTCTTCGCCGGTCACGAACACAACCTGCAGATATCAGAGCGAAACGCAGCAAGCGGTAACATGCAATTTGTCGTTTCCGGTGCCGGCGGAGAACTCCGCAAGTCCAGCGTTAAAAGCAACATGAAGCGCCGAAACATTGCCGGATGGGCTCCCCAGCCTCATTTTTTGTTAGTGCAGATTGAAGGAGACTCCATGACGCTTCTCCCCATCAGCACCAGTCCCGTCAAGCTCCTAAACTCGGCTGGAGAACTCATACCGCTGCCGATCCGTGTTCCAAGACGCCTGCCTTAGCGCACGATCAGGTAGCTTGATTGGAGGGCCAGCCTGCTCGCAGAGAACCCTTCGTCACCAGATCGATCACATTGCTCGAACTGGCCAGATCAAATTTCTGACTCTCCAGCCGGTAAATGTCAAGAACGTTCTGCGTCGCTGAAAACGGGTCTGATGCACTTCGCGCCGCATTTAACTGGCTTGCCAGCGAAGAGGCCTCAATCATCTGGCCACTCGGCATTTTGATGTACTGGTCCCGCTGCGAAGTACCAAAGGTTTCGAATGGCCCATTCACCAGCGTCCCCCCCATCATCTGAGCCAGTTGCTTCCCGCTCTCGGCACTTATATTTCCAACTGCTCGCGACAAAAACTCAGGCTTCCCCGTTGAAGCATTCGCCCAGCGAATATCCACGTTATCAATCGCAAACGGAGTGCTGCGGCTCAGATTGTGCATCATCAGGTTTGCGTAGTTGCCAGTGTTGGAATCCATCCAATTTTGCTGCATGCTGTTGAACTTCACCGGCTTTGCCGGCCCTGGCACTGGTGCTGTTTCTACTGGGGGGTTCGGACTTCGAGGCGGCGGTGACGGTGTACGTCCGAAGCCGTCTGCGGCAGAGTTCTGCCTGGATGCCACGGAATTGACGCCGATCGCCGACAAAATCCTGGCATTGGAACCGGATAAAACCCTAGTTTCAATCTGGGAAGCAACTGGTTGGGCGAGTGCCACTTTGGAACTGGCCAGACTTCCCTGAAAACTCTTTACAGGAGAAGCATCGCTCTTCTTGGAAGCTATATCGCCAAGTGCGCGCCGTCCGCTGCGGCCAGTATATTGCTCTCCGGCGACGGATCGGATCGTAGGTCGAAATGAGGAGATTTCCTTCATGCCAATGAATAAGCAACTTACATGCCAAACTCCAACCGCTAAAGAGCGAGATAATCATCAACATGTTGCGTCGCAATTTCATTACCCTCGCAGGAGCCACCCTTGCAGCCTCCGCGCAGTCTGCTCCAGCCAAACGCCTCATCGTCCACGCCGACGATGCCGGTATGTGCCACTCCGCAAATGTCGCCACTAGTGAGGCCATGGAGAAGGGTCTCGTCTCCTCGGCAAGTGTAATGATGCCCTGCCCCTGGGTTCAGGAGTTCTGCGATTGGGCCAGGAAGAATCCCACCATGGATCTCGGTGTCCATCTCACCCTCACCAGCGAATGGAAGTATTTCCGTTGGCGTCCAGTGGCCTCAATCGACAAAGTCAAAGGCCTGATAGACAGCGAAGGCTACATGTGGCGCGATGTCAGATCCTCAGCCACAAATGCCAGCCCAACCGAAATCGAAATTGAGTTGCGCGCGCAAATCGAACGAGCCCGGGCCTATGGCCTCAAATTCACACACCTCGACACGCACATGGGCACTCTTTACGCCCGCCCCGATTTCTTTGAAGTCTACACACGCCTCGCCAAAGAATACGGCGTCCCCTGCATGCTGCCCAAACCACTCAAGATAAGCGAAGCTGAACTTAAGGGTTATCCGATAACTCTCGACATGCTCCGCGACAAGCAAAGCAAGGGATTCGCCATGCTCGACCGCCTCGTCACTGGAGTCACCGGCAAAAACTATGCTGAGCGCCGTGTGAGCTATCGTGATTTCATTTCAAAGCTTGAACCAGGCGTCACCAAGCTGATTATCCACCTCGCCAAAGACGACGCAGAAATTCGAGCCATCAGCAACTCCTGGGAATACCGTTGGGCCGACTATCAATTCTGGACCAGCAATGAAGCGAAAGAACTCCTGGCCCAATACAACGTAGAACTGTTTACTTACCGGCAGTTAGCAAACGCCTAAAGCAGCCTCCCCCTCCGGGAGGCTGAGACTTTTCGGTGCAACCGTTCCTGCCGGTGCAACAATTCGACGCTTCGATGCCAGTTGAGAGCCTCGCTGGCACACTCAAGAGCCATGAACAAATTTTTCTCGGTGTGCTCATAGTATTTAGCCAGCTCCACCAACGAATCTGCCCGGTATGGATTCTTCGATTGCGCAAGATCGGTCCAGATCGTAAGTGCTTCGGCAATTCTCGATTGCTTCTTTTCGATCAAACCTAGTTCCCAAAGGCATCGAAACATCAACTCATCGCTCATCTGTGCGTCAATCGCGCGGCGGTAAAGTACAGCAGCCTCATCCAGTCGGTCTTGAGCCGCCAGCCATCGCGCCAGTCCACTCAATTCCGCACCATGCGTGAGTTGGCAAGCCAGCGGATCATCAAAGGCAACAGGTATCACACCCGCTAGAAAGGCAAGCGACAGGATATCGAGCGCGTTGTGCTCAAGCACAGCCTTCAGACGATCCGCGCGCCCGGTCCGCAGGAAGTCAAAATACAACTGCGGGATCATCTCCCCCGGCACATCCCCCACCCGCTCGTGTCCAAGGATCTGCCGCTCCAACTCAACCAACCGGCACGATTCGAATCGCAGCTTCCACAATCTCCTCGCCCCATAAAGCAAATCGAGGTGCTCCATTCGCGAGAACGGCGTCTTCTGCCTGGCCAGCGTATAGCGAGTCTCCAGCAGAGGCTGATCGTAACTGCGTCCGTTATAGCTAACCAGAGTATCGAAGTCAGACAGATACGCGGAGAGCGAATGCAGCGCACTGGCTTCCTCGCCATGCTCCCGGATAAACCACTGCTTCAGCACAAACCCTTCACGAGTCACGCTGGCGGCGCCAATCAGGAAGGCCAGCGTACCAGCCCCTCCCGCAAGCCCGGTCG
Organism: Bryobacter sp.; assembly: GCA_022843625.1. Taxonomy (GTDB): domain Bacteria; phylum Acidobacteriota; class Terriglobia; order Bryobacterales; family Bryobacteraceae; genus Bryobacter. Next base: position 68,554 of record JALHNH010000028.1, read on the forward strand.
TCTCAGTATCGAGATAGGTCCAGCGACGCCCCTCCAGCCCCTGCAGGCGCTCCACAAATACATTCCCGTGCTGATGATCCTTCGGATAGAATCGCTCCACTTCCAGATGACGGCCCCATTCGGTTTCAATCTCACAGCCGCCAAGGCAGGACGAGTCAAGGACGCGCGGCTCCTCTTGCGAGGCGACAAATCGCGCATCCACCTTCTCCATGCGCTTGCGCAATAACGCAAGCTGCGCCTGAAGTGCAGTCTCCAATATTCGTGATCTCTTCGCCTATTTTACGGCTTCGTCGGCGTGATAGCTAGAGCGAACTAGCGGCCCGCTCTCCACATGCCGAAAACCCAGCTCCACACCATACGCTTTGAGCGCTACAAAATCTTCCACCGGCACGTAGCGCACAATCGGCAGATGCTTTACTGAAGGCCGCAGGTATTGCCCCAATGTGAGGATGTCCACATGATGCTCGCGTAGCATCCGCATTGCCTCTCGCACCTCATCCAGAGTCTCCCCCAGGCCAAGCATCAAACCGGATTTGGTCGGCGTCTCAGGGCTCTTCTGCTTCACATAGGCCAACATCTCAAGACTCCGCTCAAATCGAGCCCCCAGACGCACCTGCTTATACAGCCGGGGGACCGTCTCTGTGTTGTGATTCAGCACATCCGGGCGGGCCTCGAGCACAATGTCCATCGCCTCATGCGAGCCCTGAAAGTCAGGCACCAGCACCTCCACTCCACACCCGGGCACACGTTCACGGATCGCGCGAATCGTAGCGGCAAAAATCCCTGCCCCGCCATCAGGCTGATCATCGCGATTGACACTCGTAATCACCGCAAACTTCAACCCCATCCGCGACACGGCTTCAGCCACCCGGCGCGGTTCATCCTCATCAACAGCCAGCGGCGCACCCTTCTGCACCGCGCAAAACCCGCAGCGGCGAGTACACAGGTTACCAAGAATCATGAACGTCGCCGTCCGCCGGTTCCAGCAGTCGCCAATATTCGGGCACGCGGCACTTTCACAAACCGTGTGCAACTTTAACTCAGTTACCAACTGCTTCAGGTCGCGGTAATTTTCACCAACCGGCGCCGGGGCTTTCAACCATTCCGGACGCTTCGGTTTAGCCGACTCAATCGATACAAGCACTATGATTCCAGTTTAGCTTCGAGCGAGTTTTCCAGTACCGAATCCTTACGGAACCGTTCAAATCGTAGTGCCGCGGCAAACCCGGCTTCCACCGCCGCACGAGGAATGAACCCAATCAACTCACTACCTGCCACCTCCACCCCAAAGCTCGCAGCCTCACGTACTACTGCATCAAAAACCTCATGTAGCGGCGTCACCTCAAAATCAGTCAGGTTGATCGATACCTGCGCTTGCCCGCGCGAGTGCAACATCATCCCCATCGCCTTGACATGCGGCATACCGCCCGAGCTCGCCCGAATCTTCCTGGCAATTGCCTTGGCCACTTCCAGCCGCTCTGTCTTCAGATTGACGTTATATGCGATCAGAAACTTGCGGGCCCCCACCACACAAGCACCAGCCGAAGGATGCAACTGACCATTGCCAAGATCAGGAGCCCTCTCGCTGCTCACCTTCAGTTCCTCGATCAATCCCTCAAATTGCCCGCGGCGAATATTCTCAAGACGCTCCCGCCCGGCAACCCGAGCGGCCGCCTCGTAGAAATACACAGGGACTCCAAAGCGCTGCCAGATCTGCTCACCGGCGCGCACAGCAAGTTCCGCACATTCAGACAAACTGATCCCTCGAACAGGCACAAACGGCACCACGTCGGCCGCTCCAATCCGAGGGTGCTCACCTTGATGCTGCCTCAGATCAATCCTCTCCACTGCAACGCCAACAGCCCGCACAGCAGCTTCACACACGGCCTCCGCTTCACCGGCAATCGTGAAAACGCTCCGGTTGTGATCGGCATCCGCTTCACGCCCTAAAAGAGTGACACCAGACACACTCTCGACTGCTTTTTCAATGGCAAGTAGTGTAGCCTCTTCGCGCCCCTCGGAAAAATTCGGGACACACTCAACAATTCTCTGCTTCACGACCCGATTGGCCCCTCTCCCTCGCTAAGTGCAACCAGAATCTGCTCTTTTCTTTCTATCGCGCCCTGCTCAGCCGTATCCATAGCTACCCAATAAAAGGCTAAGGCAAATCCAAAGGTAAGCAGCAGCACTCCATAAAATCCGAGTTGCGATTCAAATGCATAGCGAGCCATATAAGCCAACCCAACCGGAACCCCCAAAAGCGGATACACCAGCAGCATCCACATTTGAAATTTGCTTCCCCCACGGGCACGCCATGAAGTCTGAGGGTTGGCCGAACGAGGGTAATAAACAGTCCCCAGATTTCCTAATCCAGTAAAGAAGACAGCCATCACGGTTGTGACAGCAAACGCCTCGGCAATTTTAAATCCACTGACCGGGAGCCGCAGAATCAAACAAACAACAGTTATGATGATCAGCTCCAGAAAGACATAAACACTGGCGGTAATATTCTTCGCAAGCAACACCGTCCGCAATTGCACAGGGGCAATCCAATAAAACTGAGCGGCTGTCCGGTCGAAGCCAAAGCTGTTAAAAAGTGCAACCTCACCTAGCATCATCACCGAATACACACTAATCCAGGTCAGGAAATTGCTCTCCATCGCTCCGCCCTGGCTCAATCCGTTCCGGCCAAAAGCCAAAGGCAGCCAAACGACAAGACCGAAGGTAAAACCCATGAAGAAGACCAGTCGAAACCGGGAACTCCGGGCCAGAGTCTGCATCTCCTTCTCCACCAGTGCCGCCAGTGGATCTGAAAACATATGCCGAGGCCAGCGAAACAGGATTGCCGTCCACCCTGCCCCGGTGGTGGTTCCTCCGTGTCCCGATTGCGCCCTTGCCGCATCCACATCAAAGTGCAGACTCCGGTGAAATTGCCACCGTCCAAACCAGATCGCTGCAATCGTGTACAAAATCACCAGCGACAGATTCAGCAATGGCATGCGCCCCATCGCAAGCCCCGCCGCCGCACCCCACGGAAACATCGATTGATTGAAATTGAGCAACGCAGACTTCACCCCGGCCGGCAAACCCATCATCGCGATCATCTGTGGGCTCACCATGAGAATCACCAGCACCAGTACAGATAACTCCCGCAATCCCTTCCGCTCCATCAGCCGCCCCACCAGGTCCTTGATCCCGGCCGAGAGATATAAATTGAACACAACAAAAAGCAGCAGACTGGGCGGCGCCCATCCGGGAATTTCCGGATTCCGCATCAAGCCCACAAAGGCACCCGTCAACAGCAGCAGCACCTCTACTCCAGTGGAAAGCCGCAGCATCACCTCAATCAGAAAGAGTTGCCGCTCCGGCACCGGATACACCATCAACTTGCGCGTATCCAGCGACATACCAGTGGATGCGAGAAACACAGGCACAACCTGCCAGTATAAAAACGCTGCCAGCAAACCAAAGGTCAGCAAAAACTCAAAGCTGGCAAACTCGCTTGGCTTCACATTCCCCAACAGCACAGCAAGGCCAACACCCCCGCCCGCCAGCATGAAATACCAGACCGCCATCACCACCGTGCCAACCCAATAGCCGCCCATCTGTGGCTTACGGTAGAAATTGAGAATCGTTCGCCACTGCGCCCAGAGTATTGCCGCGCCCGGCGTATCCATTAAAGCCATGACAAGTCTGCCGACGTTCGGTTCTGTTCCCCCACCGTGCGCACAAACAGATCCTCCAGCGTTTCGTTTTCACTGCCTTGCCGCAACTCATCGAGCGTCCCTTCGGCAACCAGCTTGCCCTCATGGATAATCGCAATGCGATCGCACAATCGCTCCACCACCTCCAGAACATGAGATGTCAGAAAAATCGTCGAGCCATTCTTCACCAGATCGAGCAATAGATCCTTCATCAAACGGGCACCAACGGCATCGACACCCTCAAAAGGTTCATCCATCAGAAACAACTGCGGACGGTGAATCAGTGCGGCAGCCATCGCCACCCGCTTGCGCATGCCCTTGGAGTATTCGGAAATCAATTTCCGCCCCGCCCCGGCCAGTTCAAAAAACTCGATTAACTCCCTGGCCCGCTCCGCCGCCATCGGCCGCTGCAACCCGTACATCCGTCCGATAAACTCAAGATACTCGCCACCAGTCAGATTATCGAAAAGCAAGGTCTCGTCAGGCACAAGCCCAATTCGTCGGCGTGCTCTCAGACCAGCCTCTGGATTCGCTGCATCGATCGGCTCCCCAAGCAAAAATATCTCCCCCGATGTCGGCTGGGCTACTCCCATCAGCATTTTAATGGTCGTAGTCTTCCCTGCACCGTTGGGCCCGAGGAATCCGTAAAAGCACCCTTGTGGAACTGACAGGCTGAGGCCGTCCACCGCAGCCTTCGTCCCATAAGTCTTGCGCAGGTTTTTTATTTCGATCGCTAGCACTTTCTGTATTATCTCCGTTCAAGTTCCAGAATCAGACGACGATATGAAAAAGGTGGAGCCTATGCCGCTTGCTCAAAAGGAAATCGGGAAGATCCCGCCGCCCGCTACGGCCGCTGTGATGACAGCTGAAAATCGCCAAATTCTCTTCCGTCAAAAACTACAGCGAGTTCTCAACAACTTGCCGCCCTTCTCGCCGATCCTCAATCGGCTCATCGGCAGTCTAGCCAGTGAAGACGTCCGCTTCAGCGATCTGGCCAGCCTCATTGAAAAAGACACTGTTCTCAGCGGACACGTCCTCCGCCTCGTCAATAGCGCCGCCATGGCCCGCCGCAGCCGCATCAACTCCATATCTCACGCTGTCAGCGTCTTGGGCCTTGTTCGTCTTAGAAACTTCCTGCTCAGCCTCTCGATTGCTCGGCTTTGGCAAAGTACCAAAACCATCCCCCCATGGTCGATGGCCCAGTTCAATCTCCATGGCGCAGCCGTAGCTCTTCTCTCTGATCTGCTCGCACAAAACTGCAAATGCCAATACCCGGAAGGCGCCTTTCTCTCTGGACTGCTTCACGATTACGGTAAACTTTTGATCGCTGCTGCCCTGCCTGAACAGTTCACAGAAATTGTCAAGATGGTGCTCGAAGGCAAAGGCACCCAAATCGAATGTGAACGAGAAATTACTGGCTTCACTCACCCCGAACTCTCCGCCATGACGTTGAAGGCATGGCACCTTCCTGAGGACATCGTACGCGGTGTTGAATTTCACCACATGCCAGACGAAGAAGAAAAAGTCCTCGTCGAACCCCAAAATGGAATCCTCCTCAGCCGCATCGTCTTCGTCGCTGATTCGGTAGCGCGCGATCTCGGCCTGCATGTTGCGGCCCTTGAAGGCCCAATTGAACCATCTCGCGACCAAGCACTCCAAACCTTGGAAGCTCTCGGGTTCAGCGAGTCTGCATCCTCTATTCTCGAAGCCTTCGAGGTCGAGTACGAGGCAATCCGAGCTTTCTTCTAACCTAGTTCTTCTTAGGAGCGACGCTGCCCTTGCTCAACTTCCGGAAATACTCAGCAACCTGATCCGCATAACCACTCGGCACACGATCTGGAGTTGCACTCCTGGCTTCGTTCGCACCTTCTTTGCCTTCCAAGTGCCGCCTCAACTTCAACTCCAGTTGCTCCAGCACAGGTAGCAGTTGAGCTCTCATCTGTTCGACAAGTGCGGGATTCCCTTTAAATTTATTCGGGTCTAGTGCCGCCATCTCCTGCAACAACTTCTTGATCTCAGCCTGATCCTGCTCATTGCCGCCAAGCTTGCCACGCATCGATTCCAGGTCCCGCAGGCTCTGCGAGAAATTCCGCTCTACGCTGCGCACCTCCCCTGCATTTGGCAGGTTCGGCTGATTCTGGCCCGTGTTGATCGCGCCGTTGTCACGGAAGGGGCTACTGCCACCACCGCCCCGCATCTCGTTCGGACGGCCTTCCTGCCCGCGGCCACCACCATGTTGCCCGGGCTGCTGGCCTTGCCCCTGCTGCTGGCCTTGCTGATTGCCTGCCTGCTGGCCCTGACCTTGACCCTGCTGCTGGCCTTGGCCACCTTGCTGCCCGCCCTGTTGACCTTGTTGGCCCTGTTGGCCCTGTCCCGGCTGCTGGCCCTTCTGCTGTCCCTGGCCAGGCTGCTGGCCCTTCTGTTGGCCCTGCTGGCCTTGGCCCTGTTGCTGACCACCCTGCTGACCACCCTGCTGCTGTTGCTGCCGGGTTAATTCTGCTACCTGCTGCCTCAACTGCTCCACCTGCGCCAGCGCTCGCTCGGTCGGGTCGGCTTTGTTCCCACCCGGCGTCGCCATTTTTTCGGCTTCTTTCACTTTGTCGCGCAAATTGTCGAGAGCCCGCGAAATCTCGCGCTCCCTTCCAGCCATGTACTGTCCGTAACCTCGGCGAATGTACTCACTCATCATCTTCATCTTCAGGTTGAGGTCTTCCTTCTGGGCTTCGCCCAAACCTTCCTGTAGTTTGGACGATGCGCTCCGCTGAGAACTTCTCAATTGCCGCGCTGCATCCTGTAAGTCCTTTTCCAGCTTCTGGTAATCCTCCATCAGCTTTGACTTTTCATCAGCCAGCCGGTTCGCAGTCTGCGGGTCCTGTCCCTCGCGGAAGGAATCTGTCCTGGCTCCAGGGTTCTTATTGTCGCCTTGCCCATACTGCTGTCGCATTTTCTTCTCGAATTCACGCTGCCGATTGGAAATTTCATCGCTGCGCCTGGAGAGATCCCCAAGCTGCTGTTCGCGCCCCTGCTTTTCCATATCGCGCAACATGTTCTTGGCTTCGTTCAGGCGCTCAGCCGCGCGACGAGTCTCACCTTCGCTCTGCTGGCCGTTCTGTTGGTTTGAAGCAGCCCGCCTCATGTCATTGGCGGCTTCCTTCAACTGCTCCATCGCCTTGTCTACACGAGGATCCCGGTTCAACTTGCTTTGCTGCCGGCTCTGCTGCTGCCCTCCAGAAGAAGAAGCCGACGACTGCTGTCCACCCTGCTGTTGCCCCTGTTGGCTCTGCTGCTGTTGTCCCTGCTGCTGTTGATTTTTCTGTAAGCGCTCAAGTTCAGCCTGCAACTTCTCGGTCTCACGCCGCAACATTTCCTGCTGCCAGCGCTGTTCGGAATTCTGCTGATTCTGCTTCGAACCGTTAGCCAGTTCCTGCTGACGCTTGGCCAGTTCTTCCAGCTTTCGCATCGCTTCGTCCACTTCTTTTTGCTTCTGCTCAGCGCTCATCTGCTGGCCGGTTTCGTACTGGTTTTTCTCAGTGTCGAGTTCAAGATCGAGCAGGCTCTCAAGATCCCGCTGCATCCCGCCACCACCACCGCCACCCTGCTGACCCATCGCGACTTCAATCTCTCTGCGCCGAGCCTCTGCCCTCTGCAAATACTGCAAGGCCTTCTGCTCATGCGGCAGTGCGTCTTTGAATTTCTGACTCCGCAAAGCTTCCACTGCGGGCGTCATCGCATTGGCCGCTTCGGTCATATCCTTGGCCATCGCCTCAATCGTTTCGTTCTGCCCGGCTAGTTGGCGGGCGCGAATGCGCTGCACAAAGGTCTGTGCCTGCTGCTTTAACTTTTCCTGAGTATCACTGAGGAACTTGGCATTTTCTTTCTGCTCAGCTGCGGACTTCTTTCCTTTTTCTTCCTGGAAAGTAGCGCTAATAATTTCCTTCTGACGCTGAACGATATTGCCGCTCTGCTCTTCGCCGCCCCCTCCACCGCCGCCCTGTTGCTGGCTCTGCTTGAACTCCCGCTCATAGGGCTGCGCCTCAAGGAAGTAAACATCGGTTGTGCTCTCAGCCTTTGCATCGCGGGCCTTGGCGTAAAACATCACATTGTCGCCAGGGCTTAACTTGAAATCTTCCAGGCTCAAAACATGAGTACCTTCGGCAGACTTGGTGCCCCGCTTTACCGGCAAGCTCACGCTCTGCTCGGCACCGCCATTGACGGAATACATCAGCGTCATCGACGTCAAGCCAAAATCATCCGTAGCCTCCACCTGAAATGCCACCTCTTCAATCGGGCTCACTTTGGCATCCCGCCCCGGCCTTGAAATCTTGATCTCTGGAGGCCCTTCTTTGAGTGCCTCAATGAAGTAGTCATCTGTCAACCGGATCGCCTTGTCACCTTCGAGCATCGCGAGATGAAAGGCCCCATCTTTCAGAATCTTCACAGTCACCAGGTGCCTGGTTGGGCTCGAACTGGTCACCGGAACCCTCATTCCGTTATCCATTACCAATACAGGCTTTTCCAGTGCCTTGTCGGTATCGATCTCAAGATAGGCATCGGTTCCAGTCACTGCGCGAAGATCCCCGCCAGGATTCTCCACCTCATCGGCCATTCCGGACCAGGACGGGAAATGATAGGTTGTCTTGATCTTCTTCACGCCCGGCAAATCAACGGCCGTCAGGGTAAATTGTTTGCTCTTCAGGCTTCCCGCAACCACATAATAATCGACACTGTCTGCCAAACCGGCAAATAGAAAATTCCATTGATCGACGCTGCCGTTCACAGGCATCATCGGCACTTCTTCCCACTTCTGGGCCTTATGGAAACGAGCGAAGATTTTTACGCTCGACGGGCTCAGCCCGGTCACCTTGGCCGTTACCATCTGATCCGCTCTCCGGCGAACCTTCATCGATCCCGGCTCAACGCTCAGTTCGCGATTAAAAACGCTGTCCGCCTTCGGAATCCCACCCCACAATAATGCGCTGCCCTGCCCCACCCAGCCAGGTCCAGCCAGAATCAACCAGGCCAAAACTCCAAGACTCACCGCAGCAGTACCAGCAAAACTGGCCATCCAGGAACTGCGCACCAACTGTGAAGGTTCCACCATCCGGGCCTGTTCCCATGCCTGCTCAGCAACCAGCGCCACCATTGGATTGCTTACGTCTTTGTTCTCAAGACAAGTGATCAGCCGCTGGTCGAGCCCCGGTACTTCTTTCTCGACACGCTGCGCGGCACGCCGGCGATTGATCAGCATTACCGGCATCACAATCCCAAAAGTGAGCGCAGCGGCAATGCTTAAAAACAAAAGTGCGCGAGACCAGTCCCAATCCTGCGGCTGTACGTCCAGCCGGTAATTGATGGCCACCAGCAGCACAGTCATAAGAAGTGCCACGGTGGTCGCAATCGCCGCGCCTTTCAGCACCGCACCAGCCAGCAGGCGTCGCTTCACGCGCTCCAGGTATCGGTTCAGGTACTCAAAGGCCATAATGGAACTCCTTATGCTTTCACTTGCAAATAACGGGCCGAAAGGAAACTTTCAGCCATTAGCGTAACAAAAGCCAACATCGCCACCCACCACCAAATGCCCTGCGGCTCAGGTGTTGGCGTTTCGAGACCCGCTGCAGATCCGGCATTCGTAGCCGAGCCCTTGCCCGAATCTTCCCACAATTTCAAATTCTCACGCGTAACCGGATCCAGTGACGACTCGCGCCTGTCAACATTTACCGCAATCAATTCTTGACGGCCATTCTCACGGCGAACGTCATAGAAACCGGTTTCCACCAAACGAAGCGTATTCGCAGAGGTAGATTCCTTCAGACTCAGAGCACGGTCACCCTTGGGCCCGATCACCTCAACCGAACTTGCACGCTTCTGATCCGATCTCAACTCAAGATAGGAATCCACCGAATAGGAATTCGTACGATCCTCGACATGCCCCAAATAATCCGCAGTCTGCTCCACAAAAGGAACAAAACCTGGCTTCACAGGCAGATCGTTAGACACATTGTCAAACGTGGAAGCAAATACCAATACCTTGCCTTCGCCCATTTTCTTCTCGATTAGCAGCGGGCTTCCGTCTTCGAGCTTGGCGGCAACGACAGAGCCCTCAGGCGCCTTCATGCTCACGTATTGAAAGAAGCGAACTCCTTCAAGCCTTCCAGTACGCCGCAGCGAAGGAAAGGTCGGGTCCACATTTGCCGGGGCAAAATACCTTTGCGTCCCGCGCGATGCAAGCTTAGAGCCATTACTTTCAAACCCTGCCACCGGCACAGTCGGCATTCCGCCCGTCTGGGTTCCAGCCGCAATCCAGATCGCACCACCAGCCTCAACATATTTACGCAAAGTGCCTTCGATTCCCTTGATGTTCACACCCGGATCGTTCAACACCACAAAAGCGTAATTCGAGAGATTCGCCGTAGCCGCAGCCGCGGCACTCATCTCTTCAACACTGAAAAACGATTGAGCACTCGATTCAAGCGCAGCCTTGAGATAGAGCGAAGCTCGCGTGGCCCGCTGCTCGTCAATCAGCAACACTTTGCGCGGATCCGCTTTCTCCACCGTAAAGTAGAAGCGGTTGTCATCCACAAGCGCATCGCTATCCTGAATCTCGACTTCGCCCTTAAGCCATCCGTAAGGGCCGTCCAGCCCGGTAAACTCAACCGTTGCACGCCCATTCTCGGGCACCTCTACCGTCTTCGAGCCCAGCGTCTTGCCGTTCAACTTAAGCACCACAGTCTTCTTGGCTGCAGGCGCATTAAAGGCGGCCACCGTCGCATTCACCTTTGCCTTGGTCAAGTCTGCCAGCGTCTTCGGAGCATTCACCGTTTCAATGGCATAATTCGGCAGCTTACGCCCGACATCGACAATCTTCAATTCGCTGCCTGTCTCAAGCACGAGATCATTGAATGAGGGTGGCATTGCCGTTTTCTGTGCATCAGTAATGAAGGTGATTTTCAACGGTCGCCCATTAGACCGCGAAGCATCCCTCAGCGCACGAGCCAACTCCGCAAAGCTCGACTTCTCGTCCGATGGCCCAATGCTGTTGATGGCACCAGTCAACTCTGCGCGATCCTTCGATACCGGGCTCAGGAAACTGACGTGACTGCCCATGCTCCAGATTTGAGCTGTCGCACCCATCGGTAAAGCTGAATTTGCCTCGGCCTTGGCCACCGCCAGCCGGTCCCCTTCCCGCATCGAAAACGAGTTATCCACCACAATCAGATTGAGTGTGTTTCCCGCGTTCAGAATCGCCGGGGGCTTGCTCAAAAAAGGCTGGGCAAACGCAAAAGCAATCAGCAGAAGCAGTAGCAGCCTCAAAATCATGAGCAGCTTGTATTTCAACTTGCGTTGATAGGTAGTGGACTCGGTTCTGCGTTCCAGCAACATCGTGGACGCAAACTGGACAGGGTCTTGTTTGTGCTGCTGCAAAAGATGCAGCCAGACCGGCAACGCCGCACCCACTGCACCGGCAAGCAACCACCAGGGCGATAGCAAACCCATAACGTTTACATCCTCCCTTTTCTGGCCGCCAGATATTCACGCAACCCCGCATCGAGCGGTTTGTCTGTCGGCATCAGAAAGTAATCCATCCCCGCACCCTGAGCCTTCGAACGCAACTCTTCAATGTGATTATTGATCTTCGTACGATATTCAGTCTTGAGATACTCGGGAGTAACCTCTACGGCCTCGCCACTTTCAAGATCAATCATTGTGGAAGGGCCACTGATGGACGGCTCCAATTCCTGGCGATCCAGAATATGAAAGAGCACAACTTCGTTCTTTTTCCAACGCAGTGGCGCAATCGTCTGAATCACCGTCTCAGGATCGGCGTAAAAATCAGAAACTACGATAACCAGTCCGCGCTGGCGAATGTACTCAAGGAACTTTTGAAAGGGCTTTGCGAAGTCAGTGTGTTGGCCGGCCTCGGCCTTCTCAACGGCATGCAGAACCTTCTGCAAATGGCCGACTCGCGAAGAGGGCGGGATAAACTGCCGCACCTCATCGTCAAACAGAATCAACCCGGCCGAGTCCCGCTGCTGTACGGCAAGGTAAACCAAACTGGAAACCAGATAACGTGAGTAGTCCAGCTTGTTAGGACTCTTGCCATAACTCATCGACTTTGACAAGTCGAGCAGCACAGTCACCTTGGTGTTGGTTTCACCCTTGAAGCGCTTCAAATACATACGCTCTGTTCGGGCATATACGTTCCAGTCCACATGGCGCAGGTCGTCGCCCGGCGAATACATTTGGTATTCGGCAAACTCCTGGCTAAAGCCAAAGTTGGGCGAGCGGTGCAAACCATTCACAAAGCCTTGCACCACGGTCTTGGCAACCAGGTCAAGGCCAGAGATGGCTGCGAGCACTTGCGGATCGAGGAAATTCTGTTGCAAGTTCTACTCCTTGGGTACAGGCACGTGTGCAATCAGGCGCTCGAGAAGGCTGTCGGGAGTTAGCTTGTCGCTCTCGGCCTGGAAGTTCAGTAGAATGCGGTGCCGCAAGATCGGCGCGTAAAGCTTTTGAACATCCTCGAATGTGACGTGATAGCGGCCCTTCATAAGTGCGCGGGCTTTCGATGCAAGCACCAGATTTTGAATACCACGGACACTGGCTCCAAAGTTCACGTACTTCCTCACAAAATCGGGAGCCGATGGGTCACTATGTCGCGATGCGCGCACCAGAGCAACCGCGTAACGCGCAACGCTGTCCGCAATGGGCACCATGCGAACCAAAGTCTGGAAGCTCAACATCTCTTCAGCCGTCGTGATCGCCTCGGCTTTACCTGTAGTCGTCTTGGTGGTCATGCTGATGACCTTCAACTCTTCCTCAGCACCCAGGTAGTCGAGGATTGTGTTGAAGAGAAACCGATCCAGCTGCGCTTCAGGCAGCGGATAAGTGCCTTCGAGTTCAATTGGATTCTGCGTGGCGAGCACAAAGAATGGGCTGGGCAGTTTGTGATGATTTCCGCGGACGGTAACCGTGCGCTCCTGCATCGCCTCAAGCAGAGCCGACTGCGTCTTTGGGGGCGTACGGTTGATTTCGTCTGCCAGCACCACATTGCCAAAGATCGGGCCGGGGACAAAGGTCCAATTGCGGCGTCCGGTCGACTGATCTTCTTCGATAATGTCGGTGCCGGTGATGTCTGAGGGCATCAGGTCAGGCGTGAACTGGATACGCGTGAACTTCAGCCCAAGGCTGTCGGCCAGGGTTCGAACGAGCAGCGTTTTCGCTGTTCCGGGCAAACCAGTGATCAGACAATGGCCGCCCACGAAAAGTGCAATCTGCACTTGTTCGAGAACTTCGTCCTGCCCGATGATCACTTTGCGTACTTCCTGAACCAGGACTTTTTGGACAGTTGAGAAACGGTCGACAAGCGCCTTGATCTCGGTTGTGTCGATAGACGTTTCTGATGGAGTCATGCTCATGAATTAATCCTTGCTGGAATGATTCTCAAGATCGAGTAACAGCTTTTGTGCGGGCTTGAAGCCGGGGGCAAGTTCCAGAGATTGAAAGATTGCCTCCTGCGCTTCTTTGGGTCGCGACAAGGCGACAAAGGTTCTGGCCAAATTGTAGTACGCCCCGGCCGGGTCCACTGGCTTCGAGGCCAATTGGGCCTGAAAGGCCGCAAGTGCACGGTCTGGCTGCTTGAGATCTAGATAATATGTGCCGAGCTTTCGATGCAGATCTTCGTCGCCTACGGGCGAAATATAGATCAGTCGTTTGAGGGCGGCGGCGGCCATAGCCTTGTCACCGTTGTCTTCCTCAAGCTGGGCTAGCTGCTTCAGGCTCTCCGGGTCGCGGCCGCTGGCGCTTGCGTACTGACGCAATATTTCCCGGGCCTTTACCTTGTCGCCCTTGGCAGTGTAGGCCTTGGCAAGCACCTCATAACCGCCCGATAGAATGGCGGTTGCAGGATAGCCGGTAGTTGCCTTTAAGCCTTCGACAATGGCGGTGTCCCAGTCTTTTTTCGCAAGCGCTTTAGTAGCGGCAAGCATGGCCGCTCGAATTTCCTTGAGGTTATCGGCCACCTTGCCAAAACGTTCCCTCATGAAGGCATCCAGCTTGGCATCGAATTCTTTGGGCGTCAGCTTCAAATGCAGCTGAATCACCTCCGGTGTTGTCTTGCGTTCAGCAAAACTCAGCACCATGGCATTCACTGTGTCCTGACCATAGGTCTTGACGATCCAGTCCAGCGCCTGGCCAGCCTGGAAATAACTCAACCCGATCTGCATCGGATCTTTCGGCCGTACGAAGCCACTGTCGAGATCATCAACCGGCAGGAATTTCTTTTCGTTGAGCGCTGTCAGCACTGCAGATTCAGCGGGGTCGCCCCACTCAGGGGAAGCCTGAGTCTCTTCATGAACGCTAATGCCTTCGGTAAACCAGCGCGGTACCAGAAACTTGCTCATCACCAGAATGTAGCTGTGGCTCAGTTCGTGCCACAAAGTTGAAGCCCAGTGATAATCCCCGCCTTTGCGTGCCGACGGGGAATCCATGGCCACAACCGGTCCAAAGCTGACACCTGTGGCACCAAGGCCGGGCATCCCCATCGTTCTTACCGCGAAGTCTTCGTGGTTCGGATACACCTCAACCTCAAGGGGTACATTCAACTTCATCTTGTATTTGGCTTCATAGGTAATGCGGGCACGCCGCACCTCTTCTTCGAAGTAGGGCTGAAGAATGGCCGCTTCCTTTTTGTCGAGTCGAACTTCTCCACCCTCAAACTTGTGAGAGACGAAGTTCTTGTAGCTGTCCATCAGCCGCAAGGAATTCACGACTTCGCTGGAATCGTGCTTGGCGTTATAGGCCATCTCAAGTTGTTCCCGTGCCTCTACCGGCTTGCCCACACGCATCAGGTTGATGCCCAGTTGTTCTCGCGCATCCCAAAGGTCGGGCTTAAGAGCAACAGCCTTCTTGTAGAGCTCGATCCCCTCTTCATAACGACGATTGAGGATAAAGTGATGGCCTGCCCAAAACCAGGCCTCTCCATACTTAGGATTGATGGCCAGAATTTTATCGAACTGATCCGTGGGCTGATTCTTGAGCAGCTCAATCGTACCTAGAATCGCCATCGCGTGAAGGCTCTTAGGATTGATTGCCAGCGCCTTGTTGGCTTCCTCGGCCGCCTTCTTCTCGTCTGAATTCTCGAGCGCTAACTGTGCGAGCAACTCGCGGGCTTCCACCAGACCCGGGTCTGCTTCAGCAGCGCTCTTGGCCAAATCAGTTGCCTTCGAGTCAAAACCTTTAGAAAGAATCTTGGCCAGAGCCATCATCCCGGCAGCATTGGTTTTGTCGAGTTCGAGAGCTTCAGAGATCAACTTGACAGCTTCACCCCGGTTGAACCGGCTCCAGAACATCTGGCCGAAGCGGATTCGCACGTACGGATCTTCGGGGTAAACCTCAAGTGCCAGCTCGAAGATCTTGACAGCTTCTTCAAACTTGCCCACTCCCCAGGTTCCTTCAGCTGCCAGAGCAGGAGACTTCTCTGCCATCAGCGCGACAAAGCAACTTGTGGATTGAACGCTATCTCCGGTCGCTTTCAAGTCCCAGCAACGGCTGGCCTTCGTACGGTCATAGGTCGCACCAGAAGACTTCTTTTTCACCGGAACTTGCGCAAGCAAAGCTCCGATTGTGAGTACGCCGATGAGGCTGGCACGCATCACTTGTCGAGCTCCTGCTGAATGCGTGCTACCTGCAGCAGCAGATTACGCATTTCGAGCCGGTATTGATCGGCGGGCATGGCAGCCTTGCGCAGCTTCAGGTTATCGATTTGCTGTTCTACCGCTTCGCGTTGCTTGAGCAAAGCCTGCTTTTCAGGAGTCTTGGCGGCATTCTGCAAGGTGCCGAAGATCAGCACTGGCATGCGCATCGCCACCATCGCCTCGCCCTTAGTCGCATCGGGAGTGCGATAGCCCTGGGCGCTGGCAGTATCGGCAATCAGTGGGTGCTCAGTCGCGAGCCGTTTGTTCGTCTCATAATACTTTGTGGTTTTGGACTCTGCGTACCGATAGGCTTCAAGAGCCGAGATCACATCGTTTTTGTCTGCATCCGCTTGAGGGTCACGCAAAGCCTCGAGCCAATAGCGGGGGAATACTGTGGAGAGTTTCTCAGTGCCACTCTTGGTCGCCGTGATTACAGTACGGCCGTCTTGCCTCAAGTCGGCAAGACTTCCGCCACTGGCGCTTGTCGTGTTCACGATCAATTGCCTCTTGGCAGGCACCGGCAGCATCCACATCGACAACTCTTTGGCCGTCACATCGGGACCAGGCAAATTGAATTTATATTCCACGCCATCGAATGTGCCATGGCCAATCAAGGTGACAACCAGCGCGTCTTCTGCCTTGGCTTCTTTGGCAATTTGAGCGAAAGTTTCCTTGAGCTGTACCTTGGTCGACTGCGCCCCAATCAGGCTGAATACTTTCGATGCCGGAGCACCCTTGGTTAGCTTGTCCAACTCTTCCACATTGGCTTTGAAGCGGGACTCGTAATCCTCCTGCCCCCCAAGCCCTCCAACATTCACATAAAAAGTAGTAGCGGCCAGCGGACCCGCGATCAGCATCAACAGATAGCGTTTCATTTAGACAGCCCCCCAACGGCGACGAATCATCCACTCGGCAGCTTTGGCACCAAATAACGCGATGAAGATAGCAGGCATATTCCAAAGGTCTTTGGTTTCCCTCGTTGTGATGCCAGCCTCAGAATAAGCAATATCTTCAGGCAGTTTCTTCGCCGTAGCGGGAGTATAGTAATTGCCTCCGGTTTGACGGCTCAAGCCTTCGAGCAATTGCTTGTTCTGTTCGGCATGGAAGCTTTCAGCCACACCGTCCTGACGGATCATCGTAAACACATCCCGGCCCATCTCTTCTTTGCCGTTCTTGGCTAACACTTCCACCACATAGCTACCCGGCTTCGGCGCATCCCACTTTGAGGTAAAGATGCCAGCCTGATTGGCATCGGGACTAAGTTGGAGCATCGCCGCGACGCCACCAGGCCCAATGATCCGAGCCTCGACAGTGGCTGCCGCAACCGGGTTGTAAGCCTTGTCTCTGACATCGGCGCGAAACTCCACGTTTCCATCGTCCAGCAGCAATTGCTTGGATGGCGTTGCGCTGATCTGTGCTGGAGTCTCGTTTACCAGCCAGCGAGAAGTCTGTTGCCAGAACAGTTCGTGGCTCATGTCCTTTACGTCCTGACTCATCTGCCAGCGCCAAGTACCGCTGCTGGCAAATACGGAACTTCGACCGCGGCCATATCTCTGAGTCACAAACAATGGAAAGCGCCCTTTGCTGGTAGGCAACGCATCTACCAGAACGGTAGCTCCCGGCTTTGCCGGACCTGTTTCCTGGTAGTTGGCCATAAACGGCAGTTTCTTCCAACGGTCCACGTTCTTCTGCGAATCTTCTTCAATTCGAACAATCAGACTTTCTCGTCCAGCATCGGTAAGTTCGGCAGTTGCCGGATCTCGATGGAAAGTCCCTTTGCGATCGGTCAGCGAGGTCGGAATCATCTCAGCCATCGAACTTGCCGCCCAACCTCCATCGCTTAAGGCACCCCGCCCGGCAAGAAACAGAACACCACCGCCTCGCCGGTCGGCGAAGTTTTTGATCATGGCCTGTTGTTGAGGAGTGAACCAGCTGGCTTCGACACCGCCGATGATGAGGCCGCTAAATTTGTACAGTTCTTCTTCTTTATCAGGAAATCCTTGTTCCAGTTCTTTGGCTTCTTCAATGCCCTGACGGTAGATCTTGTTCTGAGTTGTCCGCAACATCGTCGTGAGTTGCAGATTGCGATCTCCTTCGAGTGCCCTGCGGATGAATTTGAAATCCCACTTTGGCTCGCCTTCGACATAGAGGATTCGAGGCTTAAGACTTTCCACGTTGATCAACCGGCTCTGAGCGTTGTTGTTCGGATTTTCTTCTTCCGCAAGTTTGACGATGGTCGCCTTCACGTTGCGGGCGCCTGCAAGACCGGCGTTAAAAAGCATCGTCTCAGTCTGAGGAGTACCCTCCTCGCCTAAGGTGAATTCACGAGAGGACACAATTTTATCGTCTGCCATCAAAGCAAGTTTTGCCTTCTGGCCTTTGTAGCCGTAATGACGGAACGTGACCGCAGCTCCGATCCGGCTATCGGAAAGAGCGCGAGGCGGCACGTCGAGTTCCATCACTTCCAGGTCTTTGGTGAGTCGTTCCGCCCCAAAACCAACGGTGTGTATCGGAATCTTGCGACGGCGAATCTCCCCGAGGGTTTCAGATTCCATTCCGCCTGAGTTGTCGCTTCCATCGGAAAGCAGCACAACAGCTCCAATCGGAAGGCTCGCCGACTCCTCCATCATTTGCCTCATTGCCCCACCCAGATGAGTAGTGGTTTGGCTGCCTGTAATGGCATCCAGACTCTGGATCCGCTCAAGATTGTTTCCAGCTCGATAGACACGAACCTGAAAACGGTTGCGCAACTTCTCTAGCAACCCATCGTTGAGCAATTGCTTGGCGGAGGCAACTCGGGTGGTCTCATCCTGCTTCAGGAGCATGCTGCGCGAGTCGTCGACCACAACAGCGATGACATTCTGTTGTGGCTTCAGAGCTGTCACGCGAAGCGCGGGCCTCCAGAGCATAAAGAGCACTAGGCACAAGACAAAGGCTTGAAGGGCAGCAATAGCAACCCAACGGCGGCCCTTCTGTTGACTGAAAACCAGATAAAAGACACCTGCTACGACAGCGAGCGACAGCGCCACCAGCAGCCAGACTGGCCAGCCGGATGCGAAAAGGAATTCACCTTTGGAGAATAGCCGGGATGGATAGAGAAACAACGATTCAAACATTCGCGCTCATTTGATGCCCGCTTAGTGCGTCATGCTGTAGATGATGTAGTTTAATCCGATGCGATAAGCCATCGAAGTATATCGCTCTGGATACTGAGGCATGTCAGCGTGCTCCCAGGCGTCACCCAAATCCATGTTCTGGCACATGGCTACAACAATCCGGCCCTTTTCGTCATAAATCCCTCCCCACTTCTCTTTGACGCCGTCCTGCTCGTATGTGTTGCCTGTGTAGAACATGACAATACCTGGGATCTGGATACGGTCGTCAAGATCGAAGAGCATGTGGAAGATCGGATCCTTGTTCGGGATATCCACCACGGGACGATCCGGGAAGACCCGGCTCATCGAGCGCATAAAGATTTCCCATTCAATGCTGCCGTGAAAGTCATCCACCATCAGGAAGCCACCGCGATTGAGGTATTCCCGCAACTTGGCAGCCTGCGAATCGGAAAGATCCCAGTGGCCAACCTCGACTCCGTATATCCACGGATAATCGAAGATCTTGTCAGTATCAAGATCCACCACTTCTTCCACGCTGCGGACATGAACGCGAGATAACCTGCGGATGCCTTGCACGAAGTGACGCTCGGCTTTGGGGTAATCGGTGGTCCAGCTGCCACGCACGCCCCAGCTTCCGGCTCCCTGACGGTAAGAGTTGTATCGGAGCCGGGCAAAGGTCCATTCGGTCTTCTCGCCTGCATCGACAGGATAGGGCTCCGGCTCATCGTCATCCTGGAGGAAAGGCAATCGCCCCCTGCCTCGTTGAAAAGCCAGACAAGCTCCGGCCAGCAAAAGAACTGCGCAAAAGGCTCGGAGATTACGATTCATTGCTATCACCCAGATTGTGCCTACTCTAACACGGACGAAACAAAGCGGATCTCGTTACCCACATTCTGAAAACAAATTGACAGGGGGTTGTTCCAGAGCACTCGATTCCGATACATAATTCATATTTGGAGCGAACAGCGAGCATGGGGAACGACAGCCTAACTATCACAGACAACCGGACCGGCAAGACTTACGAATTGCCGCTGAAGCATGGCAACATCCGGGCCATGGATCTCCGGCAGATTAAATCAGATGAAAAAGACTTCGGGGTCATGTCATATGACCCCGCTTTCTTGAACACCGCAGCCTGCGAGAGCCGCATCACCTATATCGATGGTGATGTCGGAATCCTGCGCTACCGCGGCTATCCGATTGAGCAATTGGCCGAGAAATCGACCTACCTCGAATCCGCCTACCTCCTGCTGTACGGGGAGCTTCCTAACCCCCAGCAACTTTCAACCTTCACGGCCCGCATCGCCAAGCACACCTTCATTCACGAGAACATGAAGAAGTTCATGGAGGGCTTTCGTTACGATGCCCATCCGATGAGCATGCTGGTGAGCTCGATCGCCGCTCTATCCACTTTCTATCCCGATGCCGGCAACGTCGCAGACCCGGAAGTACGAGAGCTTATGGCGATCCGGTTGATTGCCAAAATGCCGACTCTTGCAGCCTACGCTTATCGCCATACCAACGGCCTTCCATTCGTCTACCCCGACAACGAGCTTGACTACACCGCCAATTTCATGAACATGCTCTGGAAGATGGCTGAGCCGAAATACCAAGCTAATCCTGTACTGGCTCGTGCACTCGATATCCTTTTTATTCTGCACGCCGACCACGAACAAAACTGCTCCACTTCAACGATGCGCGTGATTGGTTCGGCACAAGCCGACCCCTTCCTCAGCATGGCTGGTGCGGCGGCATCCCTCAGCGGACCGCTGCATGGCGGAGCCAATGAAGAAGTGCTGCGCATGATCGACGAAATCGGCACTACCGATCACATCCCCAGCTTTATCGAGAGCGTGAAAAAGGGCGAGCGCAAGCTGATGGGCTTTGGGCATCGGATCTACAAGAATTACGACCCGCGGGCATACATGGTTAAGCAAACGGCCGATAGTGTGTTCGGCGTTACTGGCCGCAACTCCAAAGTTGATATTGCCCGCGAAATCGAAAAGATCGCGCTGAATGACGAATACTTCGTCAAGCGCAAGTTGTACCCTAACGTGGACTTCTACTCCGGCATCATATATGAGGCGATGGGTTTCCGTCCTGAAATGTTTACCGTGCTCTTTGCTATCCCGCGCACTGCCGGTTGGCTGTCGCACTGGGAAGAGCAATGCAAGGACCGCGATACCAAAATCAGCCGCCCGCGCCAGGTATACCTCGGCCCCGACCAGCGCGACATCTAGTTTGCCGCACGGAAAGACCTGGTTCCTCCATAAACCTGCAAGAGTGGGTGGCGGACCACAGGACGAAATTCGTACTGATGGCCGCTCTGTAGTGTTGGCGGCTTGACACTGACGGCTCCCGTTTTGGTGACTGTTTGTGCTGGTAGAGCCTTCCAGTTGCTGGGTCGCTCGGTCAGGTCAAAGCCAGTTACATCCTGATATTCAAAGTAAACTTCGACCGACGGTGCTCCACCAAGGGAAATCAGATTGGCGGCAAAGTTTGTGGTTGTCTCGATCTTCGGTGGCTCAAGAGCAGCTTCGACGTTTTCGAGTTTGATCACTACCGGATTAGGCCATTGGCGGTTCGTGTAAAGACGCTGAGCATGCATGGCGCGTAAAACCAGCGTGTCGCCCTGCTGGCGGAACGTGCTCCTAGGCTTCACTGTTGGTTGATACTCTAGGACCTCATCGTTCTGACCAAGCACACTGATTTTGGTTGAGGGCGTGGATTTTATGCTCTTGAGTGAGATCTCTTTCCATTCGCCGTACTTCCATCGTTCGTCTTCTTTTACGATCACGTAGACCGTGTTGGTGTTCTTTTTCCGGGTAAACCAATAGCCTTTCTCGTTGGTGACTACCCAGGGGCGGACACCGTAGATGGCCTCTCCATTGATAAACATCCAAAGACCGATCTCCTCGAGTCGCTGCTTTTGTTCGGTCGGGATTTCGCCTTCTGGACTTGGCCCGATGTTCAAGAGAAGGTTGCCGCCCTTGGCGCGGGTCTCAACCAGGAGCGAGATCAGTTCACGTCCGGACTTGTAGTTTTCATTGGTCGGTTTGTAGGGCCAGGAGTTGCCCATCGTAATGCAACTCTCCCAGGGGCCGTCGAGGGCAACACCGGGAACGAACTGTTCGGGAGTGGCGATTCCGCCCCGGGTAACGACGGTATTTGGGTTGATATCCCAGGCGAGTTCGCGAAGACCGTCCCAGGGTCCGTCAAAGAACATGACGTCTATGTCACCGTATTTGGTCATGAGTTCACGGACTTGAGCCTGATCGTGTCGAAGGAGCCCCGGGTTGTTGGCCGGGGAAACGGCAGGGATATGGCGCTGCAGCTGAATCTTGTTTTCGCGCAGCCACCAGAAGTCGTCGGGCGAGAAATAGAAGCCGGGGGAGATTCCGGCATTGCGGTAGGCGCTGATCAGTTCTCCGGCGATGTCGCGGGCGAAAGGAGTTTTCATGATGTTGAAAGGCGTCGTTTTAGTGTCGAACATGGCGAAGCCGTTGTGGTGTTTGGAGGTAAAGACCATGTACTTCATACCGGCAAGCTTGGTGAGCCGGGCCCAGTCGGCTGGGTTGAACTTGTAGGGATTAAAGGACTTCGGCAGTTCTTCGATGTAGCGTTTGAGGTAGTCGTCGCTGGCACCAACCATCGAGTGACTGATTTCGAGGCCCAGTTGGGAATCTAGCGTCCAGTGGATAAAGAGGCCAAAGCCGAGATCGCGGAAGGCTTCGAGGCGCTCGGCCTTGTTGCGAGAGCCGGCAATTGGGTCCACACTTTGGGCGGAGAGAATCAAAGAAAGGCAGAAGAAAAGACGAAACCGTTTGATCATGAAATGCATCCTTGACACCAGAGTGTATTCCAGTCAGGATTACCGATAGGAGATTGCCCGTGAAAAAAGTTCTTTTGGCGATTGCAATGAGTGGTTTGACTGCGATGGCGCAGAGCGTCATTTCGGCGAAAGCTGGCGTGATCCATTACACCGAGGGCGAAGTAATGGTGAACGATCAGGCTATCGTGATGAAAACCAGCAAATTTATTGATGTAAAGAACAAGGAAGTGTTGCGCACTGGCGAAGGCCGCGCAGAGCTTCTGCTTGCTCCGGGTAGCTTTCTCCGTTTGAGCGAGAAGTCTGCTGTTCGTATGGAATCCAACTCGATCATGGCGACGCGCCTGACGATGCTGGAAGGCACGGCGCTGGTTGAAGTGCTCGAGCTCCAGAAGACGGCATCGCTCGAATTCATGGTTGGCGACGACACGATCAGCATCCGCAAGCCGGGCCTCTACCGCCTGGAGATGGATTCTCCGGCAATCAGCGTTTACCAGGGCGAAGTCGCCGTCAACGTCAAGGACGAACTGGTCAGAATCGGTGAAGGCAAGTGGATGAGCCTGACGGGCGACCATCTGGTTGCGCGCTTTGACAAGAAACTGAAGACGGACGAACTGGTGCAGTGGGCCGATACCCGCGCCGCGACTCTGGCTATGGCGAATATTCACTCGGCACAAAGTGTCGGGAATAGCCTGGGCAGCGGGCAGCGTCTCGGAGCTGGTGGCTGGTTCTACAATTCCTTCTACGGCATGATGACCTACATCCCATTTGGCAACGGTATATTCTCGCCGTTCGGATATGGCTTCTATTCGCCACGGACGGTTTACGCAATTTACAATCCTCCGGTTTTCAGCGGCCCCACCAACAATGACTTTGGAGGCGGTGATCGCGGTCAGGTTGGATTCAACTCGGGCCTCGGCTACAACACTTCGTCGATGCGTTCTTCGAGCGGATACTCTGGCGGGGCTGGCCCCGCTGCAGCGGCTTCGGCACCGGTTTCTGGCGGCGAGCGCGCTGGCGGATCGGCCGGTGCCGGTGGTGGTGGACGCGCTAGCGGCGGTGGCGGTGGTGGCGGCAGTCACTAAGCAATTCTCAACAGCAATAAAAAAGGCGGCGCCAAAAGCGCCGCCTTTTTGTTGGTTTGAAGTGTTTGTCATTCGACTGACCTCAGGATTGGGTAGAAGTCTTTATCCTTTTCGTAGAAGGGGCTGCGCTTGTAGAGCCACATCATGCGTGCCCTCGGGTTGGTTCGCAGGGCGTTGTCGCCCGCAATTGCCGCTTCAAAGGCTGCCTTCAATTTAGGGTCTGCAGTGAGCATCTTTTGAGCGACCGGCTCGAAGATGTAGTCGCTGGCGTATTCCTTGAGTTCAAAGATGCCGTTCATCAATCCCCACTTGACGGCCGAGTCTGGAGCGTTAGGTTCTAGCAGATGCATGGCAACTCTGGCATTGGGCTGATTGATGGGCACAAAAAGGTATTCGGCAGTGATCATGCGCTTTTCTTTGGTTGTGGTGGTTTCAAAAGTGGGCATGAAGCGAGATTCGAAAGGCTGCGCGGGGAAGCTGACTTTGTCGAAGCGGATCACTTCGACATTGGCATTGATGCTCCCGCTGACAGGCTGAACTTTAACCCCGTGAAGCTTGAGCAGATCGGAGACAGCCGACCACTGGAGGGGAATGTAATAGCCCTTGGGGACGGTGATTTCAGTCTTGGGGACGGCGCTGCGGATCAGGTTCACTTCGAGGTCTCGCGGCTTGGGCAAATAGCGAAGAACGGGGGCGGCAAGGATGGGGCTCTGGTAGCTTTCGGTCTCAAGCAGCTTGGCCGTATAGACGACTCCGGTCTTGGCTGGAGCGAAATCAACGGCATACTTTGTGCCG
>JALHNH010000029.1 GCA_022843625.1 Bryobacter sp.
GCAGGTGATTTTCTTCCCAATGCAACTCTTTGAAGACTCTCGCATCGAGAGAAGCATTTGATGGGGTATAGAAAGGGTTTCGCCCGAGACCGTTTGCTCTGGCTGTAAGCGGAAAAGCACCAGTTCGAAAAGTGTCTGAAGTTTCAAGGGCGGGCATTGGCCTGCCAGACCCGAAAGTAAAGCTGGGCACGATGTGAATATGCGACAACTTCTCGCTCAGCTTTTCCAGGGCTTCAATCTCAAAGAGGGCCGTGGCAGTAATCCGGTGCGCCTGGTGCTGCCGGCTCAAGGCCCATTCCGGTCGCATATTGAGAGGATTTTGCGGCTGTTCATCAAAATCGGAACCATCGTCAAGGGTGCGGCCTCCGGTGTAGGAGAGCAGATAGCCAAACTCGCTGGTCATCTTGCGGCTTAACGTCACCGTGATGCCGTCATAGCTGGAAGTGGCGTTTTGTTCGAGCAGGAATTGCGCGGGCAGCGTCCCCAGGTAGTTGCGAATTCTGGGCAAATGCAAGCCGCGCACGTGGCTATATTCGAAGGCGAGCGTTGTATCGGAATTCAGCTGCCGCTCCGCCCCGGCCGTAACCTTGGCTCCGTAGGTCGCCGGTAACTGCGCCGAGGCGCGATAGCTTGAGCGGAATTGCAAATTTAAGCCCGGATAGTCAAACTGCTCAAACGCGCGCACGCCGTCTTTCTGTATTGCCTCATTCAAAAAGCTCAAAGGATAACGATCGAAGAAGAGGCCCGCCCCCAGGCGAAACACCATCTTAGAATCTCCTTTGGGATGCCAGGCCAGCCCCAGTCTGGGGGCAATGTTTCTGGCGGAAGCTGGCAACCCAGCCGGCATAAATTGATAGTCGTAGCGCAGGCCCGCTTCGATCGTAAGTCCTCGCCGGGCCTGCCAGCGGTCATTGATCCAGAAGCCCATTGGGGTGGTGCTGTAAGCTGTTTGCGGGTTGCCTACGGCTCGTATGGTGAAGTCCGGTTGCCGGGCCAGATAAGACGCAAAGGTGGGAAAAACTGCAACGCCGCCAAAGCGGTTTGCCAGGCGGCCATCGAAGTTTACCCGGTGCACGCTGGCACCAATGGAAACGGTATTGCGACCGGCGATCCAGGTCAGTCCATTGACTGCCTCAAAGTGAGCCTCACTGCGCTGTTGGTCCAGCCGCCAGCCCTGCCCGAAACTCAAGACCCCGGGGATCTCAACGAAGGGATCGCGCGAGTTCGGCGTCAACTCCAGTGCCCTCCGCCCGTATTGAAAGGTGAAATTGTTCAGCAGAGTGGCACTGAAGGCGCTCGACAGCGTCGCAACAAAACCGTGGTCGGCAACTCTTGAGGATCCGCGCGAAGTATAGTCCGAGATGTTTTCAATTCCCTGCACTCCCGCTTTTACGCGGCCGAGCGAATAGGCATATCGCAGGGAACCACTATGCACGTTACTGAAGATATGCTGCACCTTGCCCGAATACTGGTAGTTTCGCTCTGCGGCGCGGAATGAGAAGGGGTTGCGGAATCCAGTAAAACCCTCTGACCATTCATCACAATCTTCGCGATACATCTCGACGGCAGTGGCGAAGAAGGTCTTGTCTCGTTTTATTGGGCCGCTTGCGGAAGCTCCAGGCTGCCAACGCCGCAACCGTGGCCGGCTGCTGATGCCGAACTCGGGGTTGCGCGCATTGAGAGCCTCGTTCTGAAAGAGAAACTCCGCATGGCCATGCAGGGCATTTGACCCTGACCGCGTAACGATGTTCACCACCCCACCAGCTGCCCCGCCGAGTTCAGCTGAGACAGTCGTGCCGGCAATCCGAAGCTCCTGCACCATCTCGAGCGGCACTGAAACCCGAATCGCCCCGCTGGTCTCGTCGCGGTTGTCCGACCCATCGATTGAAACCGAGTTGTTGCGCGAGCGAATCCCGTTGGATACAAAACCAGAATCGTTATTCGCATTCCAACTGGCAGCCGGGCTTCGGCCTGTGGATTGCCCTTGTGCGGGCGCCATCCCAGGTGCAGTAAGGACAAAGTTCACGTAATTCCGGCCTTGCGCCGAAGAGTGCTCCATGCGCTCATAACCGAAGGCTACTGCCGAAGAGGTTGCGCTCACATCGAGCACTGGTGCCTCGTCCACCACTTCCAGCTTTTCCGACACGCTGGACAGTCGCAACTCCACTTTCTGAAATAGCGACTGTCCAGCACCCACCAGCAACTCAGGGTATTCTTTGCCCGCAAAGCCAGGCGCTTCAATCGTCATGGAGTAGGGCCCGGCATTCAGATTGGCTAGCAAAAACTCGCCCCGCTCATTGGTCTGTGTTTCGCGGCCTTGATTGGTATCCACGCTGGCGGCTCGAATCTTCGCCCCTTGCACTGGTGCCCCTTGCGGGTCCGTCACTGTCCCGCTGATCGCCCCACTCCGGCTCGAGACCTGACCCCAAAGCAATAGCTGCAATTGGAGTATCAATATCACTTGAACAACTGATGAAGTGTACTGCACGACTGAAGCTTAACCCACGGGGCTATATCCGGGCAAGTTATTCTAAACTGCTTAGAACCATGAGCGACAAATCGAACCTCACCCACCTGGATCTTTCAAAGATGATTGACCATTCCCTGCTCAATCCAACTCTGACCGAGGAGGCACTCGAGCGCGGCATTCAGCTGGCGCTCGCCTACGACACGGGTAGTGTTTGCATCATGCCCTTTGCGCTCAAGCGTTGCGCTTCGCTGCTCAAAGGATCTACCGTGAAGGCCAGCACGACTATTGGCTTCCCGCACGGCTGCGTCACAACCGATACCAAGCTGGCAGAAACTGTGCAGGCCTTACGCGACGGCGGAGAGGAACTCGACATGGTGGTCAATATTTCGAAAGTTTTGTCCGGGGATTGGGATTATGTCGAAGCCGACATTCGCGTTGTGGTTGAGATCGCCCACGAAGCTGGCCAGAAGGTGAAAGTGATCTTCGAGAATTGCTATCTCAACACGGACCAGAAGATCCGCCTTTGTCAGATTTGCTCCGATCTTGGCGCAGACTGGGTCAAGACATCTACCGGTTATGGCACTTCGGGCTCTACCGATGAAGACCTCAAGCTCATGCGTGAACATGCCTCTCCCCACATTCAGGTGAAGGCTGCCGGCGGCATCCGCGACCTCGATGCGCTCCTGCGGGTGCGGGCTCTTGGAGTCACGCGCGTTGGCGCTACCGCCACCGCAGTCATCATGGACGAGTTCCGTCGCCGGGAAGGCCTGGAACCGATCATTTTCAACGCAACGACAACGCCTGCCGGCTACTAAACCGGTAGCGCTTCCACCAGGTGCATCAGGCTCTGCGTAGGAATCACACGCCCCAGCGAAAACCCCGAAGCGGCAAACAAAGCGGCAAAATCGTCAGCCGTGCGCTCGCGCCCGCCTGTCATCGCAAGCATATTGATATCCATGAATTTGCCCGGTTCAGGCACATTTGCAGGCCCCACCATCACTTCGACCAGTAGCAGGCGGCCGCTGGCCGGCATCACTTTTCGGATCTGGCGAAGAATCGCGATCGACTTCTCGTCATCCCAGTCATGGATGATGTTCTTGGCTATGTAGAGATCGGCGCCTTCAGCGACCGA
The DNA here is from genome assembly GCA_022843625.1 of Bryobacter sp. GTDB lineage: Bacteria > Acidobacteriota > Terriglobia > Bryobacterales > Bryobacteraceae > Bryobacter. Next base: position 3,603 of record JALHNH010000029.1, read on the forward strand.
TTCAAAAAAGCTCCCGCCGACGCAAGTGGTCCGCGCTGACAGGCCCGCTTCGGCGAGCATCTTTCGCGCACCATCGGCCACATAAGCCTGATCAAAAACGATGCCTTCCATTGCTGGATTCGCCTCAAGAATCGCGCGTATCAACCAGCCATGTCCGCCACCAACATCGCACACGCGCTTGTGTTGACTAAAGTCAAAAGCCGCCACTACCGCCGCATTTGTCTGCAATGTAAAATCGGTCATCGAAGCATCGAATATCGCCGCGCGGTCTGGGTTCTTGCGATAATGTTCCCAAATGTCGCAACCCTCTGCGATATCGGTGGCGATGCCACCCCCACGGACGACATCAAGCAGGCTCCCCCAGGCATTCCAGTGTTCTCCGAAGGTGGCCATGCGCACGAAATTCCGCATCCCCTGGGGATTGCTGCTCAGCAGCATGCTGCTTAAAGGCGTCAGCGCGAAGGTCTTTTCGGGCAATTCTGTAAACACGCCCGTTGCGGCCAACATCCGCAGCACGCGGTAGAGCGAGTCCTCATGCGTAGAGGTTTCCGCTGCAAGTGCGCTTACAGTTTTTGGGCCCTTTTCCAGGCAATCGGCGATGCCAAGTTCGGCGGCCACTCCCAAGCCCTTAGCGACCTAGGCGCCGGTCAACATCTGAAACAGAATTTGAGGTGGTTGTGGTTCAGTCATAATCTTGTCAATGAGATACGCGCACGACAGAACATCAGACAGATCGCTAAAGAAAAATAAATTCGCATCGATCAACTTTCTGGAATCGATCCTCGTCTTCATTTGCGGAGTCAGAATTTGATTTTCCGGGAAGTGGAGGATCGCGATCTCGTCATCAAGGCGGCGAAAGGGAATGTTGACGCATTCAACCTTCTCGTATCACGCCACGAGAAACGTGTCTTCAATTACTTGCTGAGACTTGTGGGAAATCGCGAAGACGCCCTGGATTTGACCCAGGACGTTTTCCTGAAGGCCTACCAGAATTTGACCAAACTGAGCGATGTGGGACGGTTCTCTCCTTGGCTGTTTCGTATCGCTCACAACGAGGCCTATTCTCTGCTCCGCCGCAATCGACCCGATACGGCGGAGCTTATTTACGATCCGCCAACGGCTAGTGCCAAAGAAGGAATGTTTCCGATCGAGATGAACATCGCAGTCGAAAGAGCTCTCGGGCATCTCACCGCAGACCAGCGCGAGGCCGTCGTGCTCAAAATTTATCAGGGATTCAAATTCGAAGAAATGGCGGAGATCCTCGATCTGCCGCTCTCAACCATCAAGTCGCGCCTTTATTCGGCGCTCGACATACTTAAGGGCGCCCTCGCGCCAGTGAAGGGATAACGCAATATGGACCATTCCCAAATCGATCTCAACGCCTACGCACTCGGTGAGGGTACACCCGCCGAGCGGGCCGCAGCCGCTGCGCATCTGGCACAATCCTCAGAAGCAGCTCTAGAATTTGAACGTCTGCAATTGACGCTGACCGCGCTTCAGGGCCTGCGTGACGAGGAAGTGCCACGACGTATCGCCTTTGTTTCAGACCCTGTGTTTGAGCCCTCGTTCTGGCAGCGCTTCTGGGCTTCCGGTCCGCGTCTTGCTTTCGGTGGTGCGGCAATGCTGGCTTGTGCCATTACAGCTCATGGCTTCCTAATGCGCCCGGTGGCGCAACCCGTTCCCCCTGCAGTGGTCCAGATTTCGCAAGCGGATGTCGATGCAGCGGTTGAAAAAGCAGTGCAGGCAGTAGAAGCCCGCACTGAAAACCGCGTCCGTCAGGAAGTAAGCCTGGCGGTAAACAGAACTGAAAAGCGCTTCACGCAGGAGATTCAGATGATGGCCGCCTCATTCCAGGAGAACGACACACTCCTGCGTAAACAGATGAACCGGATGTACGTAACCAACGCTGGCCTGGCCGCCGGATTTTCCAAGGAATAGTCATGAAGTACTTCTTAGCTCCCTTTCTCGCTGCTTCACTACTAATTGCCGCCGTCACTGAACCCGTTCTGAATCGCACGATGCTCATCAAGGTTGAAAAACGGATTGATCAGCGTCTCGAAACTCTCTTCGATGAGCCTTTCCTGTTGCTCGGAATGACTCGCGGCCTTTACCTCGACAAGTTTGGCGCTGTCTTCAGCGCAGAGCTGCAATTGGTGTCTACACCGGGAGTTGGAACCTTCGGCTTTACCGCGCCCACAAGCGAAATGCTTGTTGCCACCCGCAAGAAGAAACTCGAACGTCTTCCTCTGCTCAAGGACGCCATGCGTGCCCAACTCGCCTCTGCCGCCATTGCTCTTGAGAAGCTGCCGGTTGACGAAAAAGTGGTTCTTGGTATCTCGATCTTCCGCCGTTCGTGGGAAGATTCAACAGGTCTCCCAGCGCAGATCGTGATGCAAGCCACTCGTAAAGACCTGCTTAACGCCCGCACTGCGCCAGCCATTGAGGCCGCCATCAAAATCCAAGAGTTTTAGTTCCACCATGCACGCTCCTGCCAAGCTCGGCGAACGCCTAGTCGCTCGAAATCTGATCTCCCCTGCCGAACTCGAACAAGCTCTCGAGTTGCAGCGGGAGCGCAACGACAAGCTTGGCAAAATTCTCGTCGATCTGGGCTTCATCGCACAGCGTGAAGTGATGGCAGAGCTTAGCGATCAGTTGGGTCTCCAACTGGTTGTAATCGATGCGCCGCCCGCTACCGGGCCTGAGCTCGATGGCCTCTCCCCGCGCTTTCTACGACAGTCGAAAATCTACCCGCTTTCCTTTGATGGGTCCGAGCTTACCCTCGCCATGGCCGACCCGCTCGACTTTGAAGTGCTCTCTTCGGTAGCCAGCAGCACCGGCCTTAAAGTGATTCCGGTGCTCGCCAACGAAACCGAAATTGTCGATGCCATCGAGCGCCACTACAGCGAAGGCCGCCGGGCCGAAAATACCGATGACTTTGGCAACACCGATGCCGCTGAAGACCTCGAACATCTTCGTGACATGGCCTCTGAGGCTCCGGTCATTCGTCTGGTCAATCACATGATCGCCGTCGCTGTCGAATCGAGAGCGAGCGACATTCACATCGAGCCTTTCGAAAAAGATTTCCGTATTCGTTACCGCATTGATGGTGTGCTGATCAACCAGGAGCCGCCACCCAAAGAGATGAAAGCCGCCATCATCTCTCGCCTCAAGCTGATGGCCAAGCTCAACATTGCTGAACGACGTCTTCCGCAAGACGGCCGTATCAAGATCAAGACTCTGGGGCGCGAAGTCGATCTTCGTGTTTCCACCTTGCCAACCCTTTACGGGGAGAGCGTCGTCATGCGTATTCTCGATCGCTCCGCTACGGGCTTTTACGATCTGCGCAGCCTGGGCTTCGATGACAAAATGCTCAATCTCATGGAGCAATTCACCGAGATGCCCCACGGCATCTTCCTCGTCACCGGCCCTACTGGTAGCGGAAAATCAACCACACTCTATTCCGCTCTTAAGCGCGCCAACAAGACCGAGCGCAAGATCATCACGATTGAAGATCCTGTCGAATATCAGATGGACGGCATCAACCAGATCCACGTCAATCCCACCATCGGCCTCACCTTCGCCGCCGGCCTTCGCCATATCGTAAGGCAAGACCCCGACGTCATCATGGTGGGCGAAATCCGCGATCGCGAAACCGCCGATATCGCCATTCGTGCAGCCCTCACAGGCCACTTCGTATACTCGACTCTCCACACCAACGACGCCCCCAGCGCGATCACGCGCCTCACCGATATGGGCGTCGAAAACTACCTGCTCACTTCTTCGATCGTTGCTGTCCTCGCACAGCGCCTGGTGCGTCGCATTTGTCAGGAATGCAAAGAGCACGTGGGCGAAACTACCTCATTCGATGGGGCCAAAGTTCCTGTTTACAAGGGCCGCGGCTGCGAAATCTGCCTGCATACCGGCTACAAGGGCCGCATCGCCATCTTCGAGCTGATGCAGCTCAATGAAGAGATTCGCCGTCTCATCATGCGGAACGAAGATGCAAGTATCCTGACTGAAGCCGCGCGTCGCAACGGTATGCGCAATCTTCGTGAAGACGGCTGGCATAAGATCGCAACAGGCATGACCACCCCGGACGAAGTCATCCGTGTCACGCAGGAGTTTTAGCACTCAAGATGACTACCTTCCAGTTCCGGGCAGTAACAAGTGACGGCAAACCCCGTACCGGCAGCTACACTGCCGAGAACGAAAAACTGGTTGCCTCAGAACTTCGCCGCCAGGGGCTCACCCCCACCTACATCGGTCTCAACAAGAGCAAAGGCTTCGAGCTGAACCTCCCTGAATTTGGCGGCGGCAAACGTCGGGATGTACTCTTCTTTACTCAAGAACTGGCCACGCTGCTCTCCTCAAGCGTCCCTGTCGACCGCGCGCTCTCGATCGTCAGCGAACTTACCGAGAAGCCTGCCTTCCGCTCCGTAGTCCTCGACATCCTGCGTCTGCTTAAAGGCGGCAAGGCCCTGGCCGACACGCTCGCGACGCACCCGGGCTACTTCTCTGACCTTTACATAAACATGGTGCGTGCAGGTGAAGCTTCGGGCTCGCTCTCCATGGTTTTCCAGCGCCTCTCCGACTTTGAGCGCAACCGCGACGAACTGCGCGGCTACATCATCAGCGCACTCATGTACCCGCTCCTGCTCGGCCTCACCGGCGTTGGTGCAATTGTTGTCCTGATGTACTATGTTGTGCCTAAGTTCGCGACCATCTTTGAAGGCGGACGGATGGTAATCCCGCTCCCCACCCTGATCATGTTGCGCACGAGCGAATTCCTTCAGGCCTGGGGCTGGCTGATGGGCCTTGTGATCACTGTTGGAACGATCAGTTTCTTTAGCTACATCCGAACTCCCAAAGGCCGCTGGTGGTGGGACGACTTTCGCCTCAAGGTGCCGCTGCTCGGCGATGCCCTGCGCAAAGCTGAGACTGCCCGCTTCGCCAGAGCTATGTCGACACTGGTGTCCAATACCGTACCGCTGGTGCAATCCATTCAGATCGCGGGAGGAACTCTCGGCAACCAGCGCATTGCGAAAGCTCTTGAATCGGTAGCCCAGGGCGTCAAGCGCGGTGAAGGCATCTCGGTGCCCTTGCGCCGCTGCGGACAGTTTCCGTCTCTGGCCGCCCACTTGCTGAGTGTGGGTGAAGAGACCGGCAAGCTGGATGAGATGTTCACCCGGATGGCCGACATCTACGAGGCCGACACTCGCGACGCCGTAAAACGCTTTACATCTTTGTTTGAACCCCTGCTCATCCTTACAATGGGCATCGTAGTAGGAGCGCTGATCCTCAGCATGCTCCTCGCCATCACCAGCATCAACGAGGTTGCAATCTAATCTATGAACCCTACACAAGTCACCAAGCGCCGCCGCCTAACCCGCCAGGCTGGCGTCACGCTCATCGAAATGCTCGTAGTCGTTACGATCATCGCGCTCTTTGCCGCCGTAGTTGGACCTCGCCTCTTCAAAGCAGCCGATGGTGCCAAGGTTACGGCCGCCCGCACCCAGATCAACAGTTTCAATCAGGCTCTCCTGCTCTACAAGAATTCCACTGGCAACTTCCCCAGCAACGATCAGGGCCTGAAGGCCTTGCGCACCAAGCCCAGCGATGTTCCCAATTGGGATGGCCCTTACCTTCAAGCCGATGTGCCTCTCGACCCGTGGGGCAGGGAATTCCTCTATAAGTTCCCCGGTGCGCTCCCCGACGAGCCAGACATCATTTCTTTGGGTGCCGACGGTCAGCCAGGCGGCACTGGCATTAATCAGGACATCAGCTCTTCCAGCACCCGCTAGATGCGTCAACGCTCGTCGCAATCCGGTGTTACGCTCATCGAAATGCTCGTCGTGGTTGGCATCATCAGCCTCATGATCGGCTTCTCACTGCCTTCCTTCACGGCCGGGCTAGACGGGTTGCGTCTGCGCAGCGCCTCCTCCACCATTGCTTCGGCACTCAATATTGCGATTACAACAGCAGACCGCCGCCAGCTTCCCGTGCAACTGCTGATCCAGCCCGCGGCCAATCGCATCGTCCTGCGAGCTGCTGAATCCACCCGGGATCAAATCTTCGAAATTCCAGCCGGAATCAGAATCAGTCGCATTCTGCCTGCCCTTTTTCTTGACGAGGAGAAAAAAGATCGCTATTTGATCGTTTATCCAAACGGGGCACCACCCCAACTCGTGATTGAGCTCACGAATCCCCGGGGTAGCCTTCGTCAAATCAAGCTCGACCCCATCACCGGAGTAGCCAAGGTCCTGGACCTTGCCAAAGATGCGAAGTAATTCACAAAAGGGATTTACACTGCTCGAAGTGCTGGTTGCCACTATCATCCTCGCGGTGGCTGTGTCTGCGCTGATGGCGAATCTCTCTACTTCGACGGCTAATCTCTTCCGCGTAAACGACATGGATCGGCTGACCTTCCTTAGCAAACGCAAGATGGACGAACTCATGGCCGTGCAAAACCTCCGCCGGGGCATCATCCTCGAAGGTGTACTTGAAGCCGATGCCCAAGACAAACCGGTGGCAGGCTTTAAAGCGCAAATCCTTCCTTTCGGTGCGATGAGCCAATCTTCCCGGGAGCGACTCGAGCGCGTTCGTCTCGAAACCTGGCTCCAGGCAGGCTCAAAACGCCGCACGCTCCTTCTGGAATCCTTCCGTCTGGTGAAGGTGCAATGATTCGCCATTCACGCCGCCGCAGCCGCGAGGCTGGCATGACGTTGATCGAATTGCTAATCGCCGTCACTCTCTTCGGTGCCATCTCGGCCAGCATGGGCGTTGTCCTCAACATTGCCTTTACGTCCATGAATAAAATCGACACGAAAGTCGACTTCAATCGACGCATCATCGCCTCGCAACGTACTCTCGATCAGATTCTCCAGGGCATGATCCCTGTCCAGACACCCTGTGCAGGCAAGCCCATCGGCATCGCCGCTCTCGAAACGGGCACTCGTTTTGTCTCTTCCCATTCTTTGACCGAAGGGTCGCGAGGCCGTCCACAGATTGTGGAACTCTTTGTTGCCCCCAGCCCCAACGGCGGCGTAAGGCTTCTGCTCAACGAACGCCCCTACTTTGGCAAACGCAGCCTTTCTGCCGTATGCGGGATGCCCTTTCAAGTCCAGCAAACTTCCTTCATCCTTGCCGACCGGCTCTCCAGTTGCCGCTTCGGCTTCCGTCGCATTGATCTCTCTACCGGCACCGAACTCTGGTTCCAAAGCTGGGTCTTTCCAGAGTGGCCCTCTGCAGTCCGCATCGAAATGGCTCCCCTCAAGTTCGAGGCTAATCAAATTCAGCCGGGAACCATATACGCTCCAATTCTGGTCATGAATAACGATGTTGAGAACCCAACACTTTAGGCGCGCCTCAAAAGGGACCGCACTTTTGGCCGTCCTTTGGCTGACGGCCGCTCTCTCGGCCATTGCCTTGTCCGTTGCCGACACCGTCCGCGCCGAAGCAGAGCGCGGCATCAGTGCCCAGGAAAGCATGAAAGCCTACTACCTTGCACGCGGTGCGGTGGCTCGCGGCCTTTTTATCCTGCACAATGTCGACGACGGTGCTGGAGGCCCCCCGGCTGAACGTTTTGCCAATCGCCGCCGATTCTACTTTCAAGAAGAACTGGGAGACAGCCTGGTCGAATTCATCTCAGAGCGGGGCAAGCTTCCACTCCGGTCTCTGACTCCCCAATTGCTCAATACTTTACTCCTCACCCTCGGCCAGTCGCCTGACTCTGCGGCTGGAATTGTCGGGCAGGCCTTCTCGCAGGGAGCCCAGCCAATCCAGGGGTCTGGACAAAATTCGCAGCCTGTCCCGGCTTTTCGGCCTTTACTCGCGTCTATGGAAAATGTCGAAGAACTCTTACTCGTGCCCGGAATCACTTCAGAATTACTTTACGGTCGCTATAGCCGCATGCCGGACGGCTCGCTCGTCAATCTTGGCGGGCTTAGCGATTTCCTCTCTCCGAATCTGACCGAGAATTCCGGCCTTGACCCGTACAGCGTTCACCCCAGCCTTCTCGTTGCCTTCGGTATGGATCCTGCTGCTGCTCGTAACTTCTCCGATTTACGCCGAAGCAGCTTCGATCCAATTCCTTTTCTTCTACGATTGAACTCCCTTGGCTCATCAGTTCGCATGGGTCTCCGTGCGGATTTAGGCGAGGTTTTCCAGATCAAGGCCACTGCCCGTGTTCGGCTTCCCAACGGCACCCTGTCGCAAACGCGCCGCACCGTTGCTCTCATGGTCAAGTACACGACGCCCAACCCTCGCTACTTCTGGATCAGCCCCTGGACTCACCTTCGGTGGTACGACCAAAGCACCAGTGACTTCGCTTCTTCCAACGCCGTCTGGCTGACAACTCCACCTCCGGTAACCAAACAATGACTTCAGAAACCCCAGTTCTCGCCTCAGAAGTCCCGCATAAGCTGGAAATCCCCTTTCTCCAGAAGTGGCGCAGTATTGGTACCGGACTTGGTGTCGAGGTGGGCCCGGAGAACCTCGAATTTACTCTCACCGTGGTTCGCCCCAATGGCATCCGCATTCTCGACGCCCTAACCGTGCTTCGATACCGCGAGCGTCCCGCTGCGGAATGGGGCTCAGACCTCCAGGCGTTGCTCAACAAGAACAAAATTTCACATGTATCGGCCACTGTGGTGTTGCCCATGCAGGATTGCGTCTCGCGCTCCATCGCCCTTCCAGGAGTACCCAATAGCGAAGTCGCCGCTGCGGTGCAATACCAATTGGATGGCCTCCACCCGTATGCGGAAGAGGACGCTACTCATTCCTTCAGCCGCCTTGCTCCACCTCGCAAGTCCAGTTTTGCTCTGGGTATTGCTCGCAACGCCGTAATCGAAGATTACGCAACGCTCTTTGATGAAGCCGGCATCGATGTTGCAGCTTTCCTCACTCCCGCCGCTACAATCTACTCCGCGCTCCGGATACTGCAGGCACCCCCGGCCGAACAATTTCTGGCTATCCATGAAGACTCCAGCGGACTAATCGTTTACGGTGAAACCCACACTCATCCCATCTACTGCGTTCGCTTCCCCGATGCTTCCAGTCGCGGTATCGCTTCTGCCTCGGCACAGATTCGTTTGCCTGAGGACGCTCCCGTCGCGCGCCTTGCCGCACTTCTTCCTCATGCAGAACGTCTCGAAATCGGCAGCACCATTGCTTATGCCGCTTCACTTGCCGGCGCCCTACCTTCGCAATCCCTGAACCTGAATCTTCTCCCGGACGACCGCCGTAAAACCTCATCGCCGTGGCGTTGGGTGCCCACTCTGGTATTGCTGGTTCTCTTAATGGCTCTGGGCCTCGGCTTTGCTTATTACCAGGACTACGAAAACCAGCGCCTGCTCACGCGTCTGGACTCCGAAATCGCCCGCCTCCAACCCAGGCTGAACAGCGTTCGCACTCTCGATACACAGATATTTACCATCCAGCAAAAACTACAGTTCTTGAGCACCTTCGCCGCCTACCCGCAGCAGGACCTGGACAGTCTACGGGAACTGACCCGCATCATGCCGATGACATCTTACATTTCGCGCATGGACCTTTCTCGAAACGAAATCGGTGTTACCGGTGAAATCGACCAGTCTATGGAACTGTTAAAGTTGCTCGATTCCTCACCCTTATTCAAGGAATCTGAGTTTACCGGTTCTCCGTCGCGAAACCAGATGGGCAAAGAAGTATTCAATATCCGCTCGAAACGAGAAATCCCCACAGCCGCCCCGGTTGCGCCAGCCCCTGTGCCGCCTGTAAATTTCACCCCTGTACCGCGAATTACCCCACCTCCAACATTGCCACCGGGACTCAGACCATGATTGAAAACCTCTCCGACCGCGAACGCAAACTCCTCTTTGCTCTAATTCCTGCCCTCGTCATTACCGCGTTCGTTTATTTCTGGACCGAGCCTGCAGCCGGTGCGCCTCCCGTCGTAGACACCGCCGCAGCCATCGAAGTGGCCAAACTGCGCCTGGATCGCGCCCGGGCAACTTCTGCCCTCCTGCCTTCACGCCAGGATACCCGCAAGCTGCTCGAATCCAGCCTGGCCGCATCGGAAAAGCGCTTCATCGTTGCCGAAACTCCCGCGCAGGCGCAGGCCCAACTCAATCAGATTTTTCGCCGCATTGCCCGGGCTCAAGGGACTACTGTTGAAATTCGTGGAATGGATATCGGCTCGATTCAGCCTGTGAACGCTTACGCCGAAATCCTTATGAACGTCAACTTCGATTGTCAGATTGAAGGCCTGGTAAATCTGCTGACCGATCTCTCCGCTCAACCTGAAGCTCTTGGCTGGCGCGATCTCAGAATCGGTGCAACAGACACCAAACAAAAGAGGCTCAGCGTCTCATTTACCTTCATTGGTCTCACTTTCGCCAAACCTGCCTCAAAACCAAATCCATGGAGCCGCGGATGAAACGTTCGATTATCCTGCTTAATTTGATACTGCTTGCGGTACTCGGCGCGGGCTCTTACGAGTTGCGCCGGCGCTGGCTAGAAGCTCGAGACCGGGAAAATCGTCTGCTTGCGGTTCAGCCCATCCCGGCCGCTCCCTCGGCCCAGGCAACGCAAACTGCTTCCCCGGCACCTCCAAAGCTGCAGTCCGTTCAATATTTTGAAGTAGCCGAGCGCTTCCTTTTCTCTCGCGACAGGAATCCAAATGTAGTTATTGAACGAAAACCGGAACCTCCGCCGAAGGTCATGCCAAACTTTCCGTCTGTTTTCGGCGTCATGGATATAGGAATGGGCCCAACCGTATTTATGTCCGTGGATCGTGGCAGCCAGCAGGGCTACAAGCTGGGTGACAAGATCGGTGAGTTTACTCTTTCCGCTGCGAATCAGAAAGAAATCACTTTTGAGTGGGAAGGCAAGCCGATTACTAAGTCTTTAGATGATCTGCGTGCCAAGCCTCAGGACAACGCCGCGCAACAAGCCCCGGCGGAGCGCATGAGTGCAAACGTCAATAACGCTCCTGCCCCAATGCCGATCCAGCGCCCTCCGGAAAATGTCCGCCCCGCCCCAGGTGCCGATATTGGCGGAGGCCGGAAAGGCTGCCTGCCTGGCGATACATCGCCGGCTGGTACCACAGCCGACGGCTACAAGAAAGTGTCCACCAGCTACGCATTCGGCCCCATCTGTTATTGGGAATCTACACGTTAATCGCCTTCGGAGCCTTATATGAAAAATCTTAAACTTGTCTTCTTTGCTTTCTCCCTTTCCTGCCTCCATGCGCAGACGAAACCAGCTCCGGCCCAGCCCGTTGCCGCTTCCAGGCCAACCCCCAAAGTCGCACCGGTCAAGCGTCATCCCGACGGCCGCCCCCTTGGCATCCCCTTTACGGCGACGAAAATCGCCGATGGCGCATGGCGTGCGATCGAAGACGGCAAGCCAATCATTTACCGCTCGACACCTTTCGGCTTCAGCAAGGTCAGCGAAGAAGAAAACAGCAAGATCCAGCGTATGATTAACGGCAAGCCAGATGAGGCTACTGAAGTCCCCGCTGGCATTTCTGTTGCCGAGAAAGACGGCAAACTCCACTTCAAGCGGATTACCCCTTTTGGCAACTACGAATGGACGAAAGACAAGGATAATCTCACCGCCGTAGAGAAGAGCCTGTGGCGTCAGACCCAGGCTTCCCTGGCCAAGGGAGAAGTAAAACAATAATGCGTTTGCAAATCGCTTTCCTTCTCGCCCTCACCCTTCGGGCTCAACAGCCAGCACCTCAACCACCAGCTCCTCAACCATCAGTTCCTCAACAACCAGCTTCTCCCCAGGTAACGCCACCTCCCGCAGCATCTCCAGCTGCCGCTACCGCAGCTCAGACAACTGCCCCCGCAGCAGGCTCTGGCAACATGACTTTGAATCTGCCTTCGGCCTCACTAGTCGAGGTGATCGATACCCTAGCACGCGTTCTCAAGATCAACTACATCCTCGACCCCCGCGTGCGCGGCAACATCACCATCCACACCTACGGTGAAATCAAGTCAACCGATGTTCGCTCTTTGCTCGAAACCATTTTGAGGATCAACGGCGCAGCCATGATCCAGGTTGGAGATATCTTCCGCATCGTGCCGATCAACGAAGTAGCTCGCCTGCCCATGACTCCCCGCACCAACGCTGAATCGAAAGATCTGGCAAACGACGAGCAGATGATCCTCAATCTCATTTTTCTCAAATACACAGCGGCAGCTGAGATGAAAGTGATTCTTGCTCCTTTCCTCGGTGACGGAGGCACGCTCTCTACCTACGATCCTGCCAACATGTTGCTCCTGCTCGACAATTCCCGCAACATGAAGCGCACCATGGACCTGATTGCTCTCTTCGATTCCGACGTTCTGGCTAACCAGCGCATCCGTCTTTTTGAACTCGAACATGGCCGCCCCTCTGACGTCTCAAGCGAGTTGCAAACCATCTTCAAGGGCTTATCGCTTGCTGGAAAAGCAGGTGGCGTCCAGTTTCTGCCGATCGACCGTCTCAATATTCTAATTGCCGTCGCCCCGAATCCCGGTGCCTTCAAAGAAGTGGAAAACTGGATTGCCAAACTCGATATCCCCGTCAAGCCTCCAGTTGGAGGAACGGATAACTATGTCTTCCGAGTGAAGTATGGCAGGGCAGATTCTCTGGCCCTCGCAGTGACTATGCTCTATGCCACTCAGCAGGACAATCCATACGCCATGATGACCACCATGATGACGATGATGATGATGATTCAAATGACCAGTCAGCTTTCGCAGTACACCAACAATGCTGGAGGCGGCGGTGGCGGTGGCGTTACTGGCATCGGAGGTGGCGTTACCGGTATGGGCGGGATGGGTGGCATGGGAATCGGCGGAATGGGCATGGGCGGCATGTTCCCTGGAATGGGGATGGGAATGGGGATGGGCGGCTTTGGGATGGGCGGAATGGGCATGGGCATGGGCGGCATGTTCCCTGGAATGGGGATGGGAATGGGGATGGGCGGCCAACAGCAGGGTGCCACTCTTGGAGGTACCCCCGGTTCCGGCCGTCCTGGGGACGCTACCGGCAGCTTTGTCGGCCAGCAAGGTTCTTCTGGGATGCCGGCTATGCCAAGAGTCCCCAAAATTGTCCCCAACCCTTTCGACAATTCACTTCTTATTCAGTGCACACCACCGGAATATGAGCAAATCTCCAGGCTTCTGAGTCGTCTGGATATCCCTCCACGGCAAGTGCTCATTGAAGCTCGAATCTACGAAGTCAGTCTTACCGGTGCCTTCTCTGCCGGTGTTCAGGCCTTCCTGTCCCAGCGTCGCGCTGGCGGCAGTGGCGCGGCTGCAACCCGGCAACTTCTCGCCGATTCCACTGGTTCAGGCATCAGCCTCACTGCTGGTCTCCTGGTTGGAAAGTCCCGCGAACTTCTCGGCTACCTGTCAGCTCAGGAAGATGAACGCCGCGTCAAGGTGATCAATGCTCCGCAGATCATCGCCACTGACAACGTGGCTGCCAGCATCAATGTTGGACAGCAGGTGCCAACACTCACTTCACAGGCGATCGCCCCAGGGGTTCAGCAGGGCGGCAACTCCCTCTTTACGAATCAGGTCTCCAGTCGCAATGCCGGTGTGAACCTAAGCATCACTGCAAGAGTACTCCCGAGCGGCATCGTTACCCTCGTCATCAACCAGGAAATCAGCTCGCCGGTTGCCCCGGCTGCCAGTGCTGCGATTCAGTCGCCCTCCTTCTCGCAACGTTCGGTGCAGACACAGGTCACGGTCCAAGATGGAGATACCATCGCCATCGGTGGCATCATGACCGAATCTGATACTTTTTCTACCTCTGGTATTCCTACACTGCACAAGCTGCCGGTGGTTGGAAACCTCTTCGGCAGCCGCTCAAAGTCCAAAGAGCGCACGGAACTCGTGATCTTTATGACTCCCCGGGTCATCTACGACATTCCCGAGATTATCGAGGCCAGCGACGAAATCCGCGGTCGCTTCAAGCGCTTGAACAAGATACTGAAGGATCAATAATTCTTTGGTCGAAACTCGAAGCCTATGGCGCGTGTTAGTCTACTTTTCGACTTCAATGCGCCAGACCCTCTTTTTCGCCCTGCTGACCGTCTCAGTCTGTTTTGCTCAAACCACTGTCATTCAAGTTGGTGATGGCGCCACAACGCTGACAATCCGGGATGAATTTCGTGTCGCCTATCAGCGCGACGGCTTCTTCAATCTGGTTGCTTTGCCCCCTATCACTGAAGTGGTCAGTTACGGATCAGGCGGCTTTCGTCAGGAATTCAACGACGCAGGACGCACGGGCCTTCGGTACGCACTCATTCGACCCGCCGTCCCAGACCTGACTCTTGGCCTCAACAACGCAGTCCGCCAGGTTCGTCCCCCTATCTACGCAATTCTCAACCAATCGAGCATCGGAGTTTCTGCAGCGGGCTTTCCACGCAGCGATACCCTCCGCTTCAACGCCTTGCTCTCCGCTCAGGCGGTGAGTTTCGCCAGCGGTCTTTACCAGACTTTTGACAAAGGCTTAGGCATCTTTGTTTGGGATTTACCCCCACTTGACGGCGGCTCTGACACCAGCTTCACTCTCGCCGAGCCTCTTTATACCCGTTGGAATACGATCGGCATGGACCAGATCGGCCCCCCTGTTGTTTCCCTCATTTCCGCCACTTCCCGCTTTGGCACCAGAGCCAACTATCAGGTCTTCACCAATGGAGCCATTTACGCCATTACGTCAGGCTCACTCAACGGAAGGGTGATTTTCGTCCGCAAATCCGTTCAGGATCTCTACGAACAGAATCAGGGGCCGTCTGGCTTCCTCGGCCTGCCGATAGGGGAGGAAACAATTATCGCCGAGGGCAGGCGCCGCCAGACCTTTGAAGGCGGCACGATGGAATATGCCATCAACGGTACTCCGATTCTCAAAAACTCCATCGTCTCGGTAACCGTTGCCGCTGAGGACCCGATCCGCCTCACTGCTGGACAAACACGGCCTCTCACTGCGGTACTTCAAACCAACGCTGCCGAATTTGTCACCGATCGCGAGGTCTTCTGGTCTACCTCGAATGGCCGTGTGGTGACAATCGCCGGCACTGGGCCCAATGTTACGATTCGCGGCGTGGCTGGCGGATCTGCGATCCTGACCGCTACCAGCGAGGGTAAGACCAGCAACCGCATTACCGTACTTGTCGCGTCCCAGTGCTGCGCCATCGGCGAGGGGGCGCCTTCCCAGGCCATCTCTCAAACATTCCTCGATGCGATCCAGCGCAACCGGATTACGGTTCGAAGTCCTGTGGCTGCTCCGGTTCGACGAGCCGGTGGTGGCTATCAGCAGGAAGCGATCGCTTTGCCCGCAGGCAACCGCATTTTGATTCTCAAAGCCGACTCAAGCCCTGTCGCCTACCTCCTTTCAGGCCCGCAGCTCACTTCTTACGAGGCACTGGGCGGAGTTTCCGGTGTTTTGGGCTTTCCAATTTCTGATGCCAATAACAACGGAACCCAGCGCTTTGAGAATGGTGCTTTCGCGGGTTCGCCACTCCGGCTCGTCTCAGGTGCCATCCTCACCCGCTGGCTTGCCCTTGGCGCTGAATCTGGCGTTCTCGGAGCACCCGTCTCAGACCGGTCTGCCACGATTAGCTTTACCGGCACTCAAGTTGCAACCCAGACCTTCAGGTCGGGTGTTTTCTTTGAATACAGCGTAGGCCCGCTTGCCGGCAGAGCCTTCCTTAGCACCGGTGCCATCGCCGCCAAACATCTGGAGCTGGGCTCCGCCGCCGGCTCGATCGGTGCGCCGCTGACTGACGAATTTTTGACCTCCGGCGCCTTCCGTCAGGAATTTGAAGGTGCATTTCTCGAATACAATCCAGGTGGCCCGGTCCGGGTGATCGAAAAAGAACGCCGGCCCACTCTCACGATCACGCCCTCTTCACTCCTGCCAGGGGCTCGCTACCGCGTAGCCGTCGGCGGCTTTCCCGCCAGTGCCCGCCTCCGCGTCACCCAGGGTTCCGGCACCGCAGCCGATAGCTTCGACTTGACCACAGTCAATGGATCCTTCATCTGGGAGAGCATCGTTCCCACAGGCGCCAGGGCTGGTGTGGTGATTCTTCGGGCAACCAACACGAATTCCCCACAGAGCTTTGCCGAGGCAAGCTATACCGTGCGCAGCCTTGCCGAATTGCGCCCCGCCTTAACCAGGCTCTCCGGCGATTCTCAGGCGGCTGCTCCCGCTACCGTCCTTCCTCTTCCGATCCGTGTCCTGCTTCGTGATTCTACCGGCAGCCCCCTCGCCGGCGTCCCACTTCGGTTTGGAGCTTCCCCAGGCGGCGCTGTTCTCGATGCAAGCGCCATCACCAACGCTGAAGGAATTGGTGAGGCCCGCGTCCGGCTTCCAGCCCAAAGCGGCATCTCACTGTTCTCTGTAGAAGCAGGTGGCCAGACTACTACCTTCTCGGCTCGCGCTTCTGAACAGGTTCCAGCCGACTATCCCAGAATCACTCAGGCGGTTGCGGGCAACCTTGGCAACTCCACCTTGCCGCTGGCTCAAAAGGGGTCTCTCGTTGCCGCCCTTGCAGGTCTTGTCCGCTTTTACCAGCAGCGCGGTGTTGCTCCTTCCGACAACGGTCTTGCAGACACCGCTTCACTCAATAATTACCTTCGTACTTTCTGCACCACAGATTCTGCCGGTACCCAGATCTGTGACGGTTTCCTCAATCCCGGCACAGGTTCCGACCCGCAGGCGAATCCATTCCGGACGGCGGATTTCGCCAGCGGTGCACTCAGCCTTGCTTTTCCAGAAGCCAGCCTTGCCGGCATTCGTGAAGCAATTGCCGCCGCTGGGCCTGTTGTCATTGGTCTCGATCTCATGCGCAACGGACAATCCGTTGGTGTTCACTTTGTCACCGCCTTCGGCATCCTGGGCGACGCCGACCTCGCCATCAGCGACCCAAATCCCCAGTTCGCCCTAACCCGTCTCAGCCAGTACACTGTTGGCTTTACAGCTGCCGCTGCAAACTGGCAGGCCAGCCCCATTGCTGCCATACAGCTCCTTCCGCGCACCTCATCCAGTGCCGCATTCTATGCCTTCTCAGCGTCCCCTTTCGAGATCCTCAGTCCATCGGCTGGTTGCTCCAGACCCGTGTCCTGGCCAGCCAGCTTCGCCAATCTGACATCCACAACATCATCCCTGAGCGTCAGGCTTCAGAGTTGTGATGGCTCGGCGCTTTCTTACCAGGCTGCTCTTCCAACTCCTCCCTTCCTTTTCTCTCTGGTTAGCCTCACCAACCCTCCCGCCCAGTCCGTTGTGAGTGCAGCCGATGCCACGGCCTATCGTGTATCGAGATCCACCTCCGACGCCTGGACTCTGGCCCCAGAACAGATCTCGGTCAATTCCTCGGCCATTCTGAATGCGGCAAGCTTCACTTCGCGAATCGGTGCGGGAACCATTATTAGTATCTTCGGAAACGGCCTTCCTCTTCGTGCAGGCACTGGATCCTCTGTGGAAATTGACGGGCAAGCTCTGCCCATATTTTTCTCGAATGGCTTTCAGCTCAACACCGCAATTCCTCCCGGTATCTCTCCCGGGCCTGCCACCCTTAACATCCGTTCCCCGTATGGTGAGTCCTCCGCTCGAATCGAAATCGGCGATCAGGCCCCCGCCATATTTCTGGTAAACGCTCGTGGTTCTGCTGCCGTCCTGAATCAGGATTCCAGCCTCAATTCGCCGTCCAATCCCGCAGTACGTGGCCAGGCGGCAGTTCTTTTCGCTACTGGGCTGGGTCCTGTGAGCCCTCAAGCTAGCGGCTTAAACACAACCAACAGTCCAGTTTTGGTGGTAGTCAATGCCAGGGAGTTAACCCCGTTTTTCTCGGGCCTCGCCCCTGGTTTTATCGGGCTGTATCAGATCAACTTCACAATCCCAACAAATCTCCCCCCCGGTTTGGAGCAACAAGTACTACTCCGTTCGGCTGGCTTGGATTCAAATCCTGGATTTATTTCGATTCGTTAATTTTTGAATGCAATGAGCGGGGGATCTGTGTCGCAAATTGTATCCGGCTGTGTCGGATTGACTCATTTCTTCCGGTGAAACCAACCTAACCCAAGCGCTTTCAGGCAGTTGCTGAGATTTTTGCTTGACTACAGCCTTGGCATTCTGTTAATAGTGGTATGTCTGCAAAGAGACAGGCGGCTTTCATCACAGCGACGTGGATCCCGCGAGCACAGAATTTATAGTTTCAAAGAAGTCGCTTCGGCTTGAGGTCGTAGTTTAGTTTGAGTCGTAGTACAAAAGCTGTAACAAGAGGCTCAGGTTGAAAAAGAACTTCCATCAATTCAAAAATAAGACAACACTTCACAAGGAGAAGGATTAATGTCGCATTTCCGTAAAATGCTTTTCGCCGCTGCTGCGGTTGCTTCCTTTATTGGATCCAGCAACACTGCTAGCGCACAACCTTTCGTCTGCAATACCAGCTTTTCGCCCCTCGTCGTTCGCGTCGAAGGTCTCCGTGAGCTCGTAGGCGATATCGTAATCACCTGCACCGGCGGTACTTCCGTCGGTACACCCACCACCCCGGCACAGTCCCAGAGCGCCGGACAGGCAGCTGCTATCCCCCCGCAATCCAGCGTTGCTTCGGGCGTTGTTGCTGCTCCCAGCCTTGGCGTAGGTCCTGCTTTCGCCGCCAACCTGATTGGTCAGCCTACCGTTCCCGCGATCAACATCTCGGTAACCATTGCTGGTCCTCGCATCACCAATCGTGTTTTTGGTAGCTCGAACCTCACCGATGCTCTTTTGTTCATCGATGAGCCCTCGATTCCCACCACTGGCAGCTCAATTGGTCTCACGGGTCCTGAAAATCAGAACCCCTGCGCCAACTCCAGCACCACCGTTGGTACAGCTGGTGTTTGCACCGGCATGAACTACTTCTTCAACAATGGCGTAGCAGTTGGCGCAGGTTATGTATCCTCCCCTGCCGGTGCCACTCCTTCCGGATTGCCGATCAATGTGTTCCAGGCTCAGTACGGTGTTGGCGGCGGCTTTGTTCCTAACGAACAGACCATCACCTTCGTCGGCGTGCCTGTAGTACAGCCCGGCACACACGTTGGTGCTCTGCAGCGCGTTTACCGCATCAAGAACATCCGTGTTCAGGTCGGCAATGCGCTTCAGGTCAATGGTCAGATTCAGGCCTTCATCTCGATCCAGAATCCTCCTGCCAACCTCGTGCTCAACAACGCTCAGGGTGTAGTTGGCTTCGTTCAGCGCGGACTCTTCTTTGACGTCCTCTCTGGCGGCCCTTACGCTCAGTGCCTTGGCTTCAACCAGACCAGCAGCGGCGGTTATCCTAGCGAAGGTGCCAGCACCCTCGGTGGTCTTACTGCTTCCGGCGCTATCCGTTTCACCGAAGCTTATGGTGTTTCGTTCAAGCGTCGCGGTGCCGGTACCGGCCCGTTAGAAGCGTATGATGCAGTCTACAACCAAAGCTATAGAAATAACTCTGGTCAGTCTGACCCACGCGTGAACTACAACAACGAATCCGGATTCTACAACACCCTGTTCCCGTCTCAGAACAATCTGAACGAAGCAGGTATTGCAACAAACGGTACCCGTCTCCGTGCACGTTTCACGGGTGTTCCCGCTCAGGTCCGTCTCTACGTCTCAGCACAGCCTGTTACGACACCATCGGGCTGCAGCAGCTCCGTTACCAACATCCCCACCAGTTCTGGCGCAAGCATTTGCGTCGGCCAGGGTATCGCTACCCGTAACGCAGCCTTTGCGCTTACCGCAAGCGCCTCTGCTGACGGTGCAGTCACCGGCTTCTCCGCTAATACCGCTTACGCCTTTGTCCCCGCGAGCAGCAATGCTTCCGTTCAGGGCATCGATGCAATCGGTTGGGGCGGCGGCGTTGGTACAGCCGCTGCTTACACTGGCTTGCCCGGTTCGGTCCGCATGATTCGTGTTCCTGTTGCTGCAGATGGCACCGGCATCTTCTTCTGGGAAGTTCTCCGCGCCGATGACAACGTCATCGACCGCTTTGACTTCCTTGTTTCAGCTGTCTTCCCGCCAACCACCAGCATCGTCACCGACGCCAATGTTTCTACCGCGGTCAGCGTTTCGGGCAACTACGCTCCGATCGCTACCCCGGCTGCCCTTGGTTCGTCGATCCCGAGCTTCGTGCTCGATACCGAAGTGCCAAGAGTGATCTTCACTATCGGTAACTGCGCCACGAACCTGCTCTATCCGTTTGTCAGCAGCGTCACTGGTTTCAACACCGGTATCGCAGTAGCAAATACGTCGTCAGATCCGTTCAACACCGTAAACGAAACCGGTATCTGCCGCGTGTTCTACTACGGCACCATGGCAGGCGGTGGAGTGAATCCGCAGCCAGCACCCTTTAGCAAGGCTGTACCTTCGGGTCAGGTTGCTACCTTCAACCTGCTCTTCGGTGGTCCTGAGTACGGCATCCAGCCGGTTGTCGGTTTCCAGGGCTACATCATCATCTCGTGCAACTTCCGCTGGGCACACGGCTTCGCCTTCGTAAGCGATCCGTCCAACCTGCAGACTGCACATGGTTATCTGGCTCTGATCCTCGATCCTACGGACAGCGCTGGCAGCCGCCGCAGAACGAATGCAACTGCCGAACAGCTTGACAACTAAACTTGTTTAGCTTCTAAGCAACCTCGGGGCGGACTTCGGTCCGCCCCGATTTTATTTTTGTGAGACAAGGCCATTCTCTGTTAAAATCAGAGAGCTGCGTCCTTCCATCTCTTTAGCCCTGAAGAGGATTCCCATGTATAGGCTATCTTTGTCTTTGCTGGCCACGATGACTTTCATCGCTCCAGTTTTTGCTTCCAATATTGTTGTGCTCCCCCAGGAAAACTCGGGCAACACAACCGGCTATATCTATAGCCCAGAACCATTCACCCAGATCGGCACATTTGCCGTAGACCCGCTTGCCTTTGAAGCCATTTGGCACCCCAGTGTCCAAAAATTCTACGTGCTGTCCAAAAGCTTAACGAAATCGATCACGATATTTTCCGGCACTTCGCCCTACGCTGAAACGGTCTCCAGATCTTTACCCAACATCTCAACAGCCAAGATTTCCCCGGATGGCCGCCGATTGGTTGTTCTCTCCCAGGCTGTCCGTATTTATGACACGGCTACGGACCAGGAAATCATCGGTGTCAATACCTGTGGTGATACCAGCTGCGTGCCAGTGGATGTAGACTTTTCCATCGATTCCAACCGCGCATTTGTTCTTAACAGCAATGGCACGCTGGTTGCCATCAATCTTGGAAACAATAATATTGGCAGCCGTCTGAGCATCGCAAACGGCCCTACCAGCATGGTAGTCGGCCCTACCGGATTGATCTATGTCACCGCCCAGAACCGGCTTCTTGAAATCGACGGCCGGGATGCGCTTGTACAGGTTGGCTCTGAGATCCAGATTACCGGATCCAATTGCCTCAAGCCTCAATTCACACCAGATGGCAGCCGACTCGTTGTTGCCTGTAACGTGATCGGGTCTACTCAGATTTACGTGATGGATACGATCACCCGCACCATTTCTCAGGGCGTAATTCCAAACACTGCAGCCGAGCGCTTTAAAATTGTCTCCAACACTACTGCACTCTATTACGTGGGTGTTAGCAATACAGTTTTCCGTGGCGGCCTGGTGTCACCTCTGGCGAATCCTGTTCAGCTCGACCTTGGAGGCTCGGGGGTGCTTACCGGTGGCCGCTACCTCATTACCTCCGACGAGCAGCCCTCCAATCGCTTTTTCTTTTCAAACGTGTCAAACACTCTTTCTCGAATCAATCTCGAGACCAACAGCCTGAACAGCTCCATTGCGCAGCCGACCTTTATTGGCCCCAGCTTCTTTACCGGCAGAGCCCAGACAGGCATTCCATTTAGCCTGATCACGATTACTCCGTCGCAATCTGCAGTTCAAAATCAGCGCGGCCGCCCGCTTGTCGTTCGCGCCCTCGATAGCAATACTCGTCCTCTGAGTGGCGTGACGATCAACTTTTCTTCTAACGCTACAAACTTCCCCTTTGATTCCTCTGCTGCAATCACCAATAAGGATGGTTACGCAACAATCAATTACGTCGCGCCATCTACTACTGGTACCTACACCGTCACGGCCTCAACCAGTGGCGCACAAGGCCAGTCGTTCACGATCAACGTAACCGGTTCCGGCAGTTCCGGCGGTGGTGGCGGCGGTGGTGGCACACCCGGAGGTCCTCAGCCGATCGAAATCGTTTCCGGCAATGGTCAAATCGTGCCCTCACAAATTCTGACCCCGCAACCGCTTACCGTTCGTGTTCGCGACGGCGCCGGTAACCCCCAAAGCGGAGTCACTGTTTCCTGGCAGATTCAGTCCGGCGATGGTAATGTCACCAGTTCCTCTAGCGTTACTGACGCTCGTGGCATCGCCCAAACCCTATATGGCTCGGTGCTCTTCTATAACGATTCGTTCAATCAGCCGCGCACTGCTGTGGTTCGCGCAAGTTCTCCCAATGGAAACGTCGACTTCACTATCGTTTCCTATCCCCTTTCAGGTCCGCCGCCACTCCTCTTGCCAGCCAGCCCCCCCAATATCAGTCTCATCAGCCCGGGCGAAGGCACAACCATCCGTGTCCAGGCGGGAACCACAACCGTCGGCGCAATCAAGGCCAGTATCGTCAGTGGAACCCTTGCCGGTTTTGGTGCCCCGATTCAGGGCGTCGCTTTCTTTGGTTCTACCGGCAACGACCCTGAGCAGGGCGCAAGTGCCAGCTGCCTCCAAACGAACCTGTCCAGCGCGCAGGGCGAAGCTTCCTGCGATATCGTGGCTGGCCCCAAGCTCGGCACTTCCAATTTCCAGGTTTGCGTCGGCAACTGCATCAACCCCGGTCGTAGCTTCAATTTCAATCTGGAAGTTGTCGCCGGGCCGCCTGGCCTCATCACAAAGACTCAGGGTGACAATCAATCTGGTGGTCCTGGAAGTCTCACGCCGCTTGCACTTCGCGGCCGCGTCACAGACACCTTCGGAAACCGCCTTGCCGGGATTGCAATCCGTGTCGAGGTGATCTCAGGAGACGCAAACATCGAGTCACTCTCCAGCACCACAAATACCGACGGAGACTTCTCCTTCCTCGTGCGCTTTGGTTCCACCCCGGGTGAAGTCAAGATCCGCACCAGCGCGGGCAATGCCGTAACAACCTGGACTGTGGTCAACAATGTAACCATTGGTAACTTTGTCAAGGTCTCAGGCGACAACCAGTCTGCCGTAATCGGGCGCCCATTTAGCACGCCACTCTCGGTTCAACTCTTTGACGCTCAGGGTCGCGCTATTGCGGGAGCCAATGTGACCTTCGCCATTCAGAGTGGCCAGGCCACTCTCTCGGCTACCTCTGCGGTAACCAACAGCCAGGGTGTCGCAACCGTAAACGCAACCGCCGGCACAAACCCTGGTGTGGTTTCGGTCTCAGCTAGCGCCGTTAGCCGTGTAGTTACTTTCAGCCTTACGGTACTGCCGCCAGGCCCGACAATCACTCGTGTAGCCAACGCAGCTGGCTTCCAGGCTGGCCTCGTACCTTGCGGCCTCGCTACTGTCTTTGGCTCGAACATCGCGCCAAACGTCAACGGCGTTGTCCTCGGCAACAGCTTTGTCGGCCCCTACTCGCTTCGCTTGAACAATGTCTCAATCGAAGTTGGTGGCCGCGCGGCGCCGATTGTTTCACTCGCCAACCTGAACGGTCAGGAACAGGCCACCTTCCAGACTCCTTGCGATGTAGCTCCGGGTGATTCCACTCTTCGCATGACGGTGAGCGAAGGCTCCAGTACGCTCACAGTCAGTGTGTTTGCCGTCCAGCCCGGTATCTTCGAAACTACCGATTCCGCTGGCAAGCGTGTCGGCGTCGTCGTCAAAGCCGATGGCACTTACATGACTCGCGAAAACCCCGCGATTCGCGGCGAAAACCTCATCGGCTTCTTCACCGGTCTTGGCCAGACGATTACCCCGTCTTCCACCAACAACCCCGGTGCATTCAATAACTCCACTCAAGTTGCTGCCCAAATGATTATCGGCATCAACAATGAGGGAGCGCCGGTGCTCTCTGCCACGATGGCTCCTGGCCTGGTTGGCATCTACGTCGTCCAGTTCACTGTGCCGGAAAACGCAGTTACCGGTGTCGATCGTCCTTACGGTGTAGGAGCCATCGGTCTCGATGGTGCTTATGTCCCGGGCAATCCGTCACTGATCCATATCCGTTAAGCCCGGATATCACTTACAATGCGAAGGCCGTCCCTCTGGGGCGGCCTTTCGCCGTTCTATGAAGTCTTTCTTCCGCAAACCGGCCTTCCTCACCGCCACACTCGCGGCGATGTGGCTTGCACTTTTGCTTCTTGTTCTTCTTCAGTTCCGTTGGACCAACGAGCTTTCTGAAGCTCATCAGCAACGCCTGGAATCCACCCTCACCGCCTCATCAGAGAGCTTTCGTGCAGACTTTCAGGCAGACCTCTCTGCCGTCTGCCGCTCAGTTCAAAACCTGAGCCCCGAGAACCCGCCCACCCTGCCGCTTTCTCCAATCCCCTTCCGCCTCTACTCTCTCGATACCCAAAACGACGCTCTCCGCCTCTGGAATCGCAACTCTGCCCGATTCGAGCCTCAGGCCTGGCCTGCATCCTGGGCTTCACTGCGGCAAGAACTCGATCAAGCCGCCGATGAATTGGCTGCCGCCTCTGCAAGGCGCTGGTTCAATCGTCCGTGGCTGGCTTCCTCATCTCTCCCGCTCTTCTTTCGCGCCACATCATCCACCGATTCATTAGACGCAGGTCCCCGTGCCAACAGGCTGCAAGGCTTCCTCCTGATTGAGCTGGATCTCCCCGCCCTTGCCTCCCTTTACTTTCAACCGAGAAATGACCGCTCCTTTGCCGCCAGTGGGCTTGAAGTCCGCACCATCGTAAGCTTCCTCGATACCCCCGTCTTTGACTCCCAGCCCGCGGTTACTCGATTGCCGGGTAAAACTCAAGGCTTGGATCTTCTCACGCCCTCACCGTCCGCACCGCGCTTCCATCTGCGTCCACTGGGCGATGAAAGTCCCTGGCAACTTCGCATCGAGCATCGCGCCGGCTCTCTCGATACAGCCGTGGCAGCTCTGCGTTTTCGTAACCTTGCCGCAGGTCTTGGAGTCTCGTCGGTGCTCTTTGCTGGCATCGTTTTTCTCATCCTCACCCTCAGGCGAGCCGAGCAACTCTCCAAGCTCCAAACCGGTTTTGTTGCCGGCTTCTCCCATGAACTGCGCACCCCAGTCACCGCCATTTGCATGATGGCGGAAAATCTCCGCGATGGCCTGCCTTCAGCCCCCGGGGATGTCAGCCACTACGGGCAACTCATGCTTGACCAGGGCCATCGTCTGCGTTCCCGCATCGAGGACATTCTCGCCTTCGCTGCGGGCCGCAATCTCACTGTCGACCTCAAGCCCCTCCCTCTCGCTCAAGTGATCCAGTCTGTCCTGATCGAAGAAGCCACTCTCCTCAAGGGCTTCGAAATCGACACCAGCATCCCACAGGCGCTCCCCCCGGTTCTTGCCGATCTGCCTTCTCTCAAATCAGTCCTGATCAATCTCATTTCAAACTCTGCCAAGTACGCTCGCGAAGGTGCATATATCGGCATCAAGGCAATCGAGTCTTCTCCGGGTACCGTTTCAGTAACAATTTCAGACCGTGGGCCAGGAATCGCTCCTGCCGATCTCCCTTTTCTCTTCGAACCCTTCTTCCGCGGTAAAGACGCCCGCGCCTCCGGCGTTCCGGGTTCTGGCCTCGGCCTCCATCTGGTTCAATCGCGGGTCGAAGCAATGGGCGGCAAACTAAGCCTTGAATCCACACCCGGGCAGGGAACTGCCATCACTCTTCAATTGAGGTCGAAACCTGCATGACGCCACATCTGCTTCTGGTAGAGGACGAAGAAGCCATCTCGCTTCCCCTTCGTGACCGGCTCGTTCGTAATGGCTACACGGTCGACGTAGCTATGGATGGCCATACAGCGCTGGATCTCGCCACAACTGCTGTTTATCAGCTGATCCTGCTCGACATCCAACTCCCCGGCAAGAGTGGCCTCGACGTTTGCCGTGACCTCCGTCAGCGCGGCATCCAGACTCCGATCCTCATGCTCACGGCCTTCGGCGAAACCACCGACAAAGTACTTGGCCTCAAGCTGGGCGCGGACGATTACCTTGCCAAACCCTTCGACAATGCCGAGCTTCTCGCTCGCATCGAAGCCCTGCTGCGCCGTGCCGCTCCCGCTCCTTCCACCATCCTTGCCATAGGCCCCATTCGCATCGATCTTCGTGCGGCAACGGTGCAACTCAACGGCCAGCCTGTCACGCTTTCGGCCCGCGAGTTTCAGGTGCTGGCTTACTTCGCCGCGCGTCCTGGTGTTCTCGTCACCAGAGAAGAACTCCTTACCGAAGTGTGGGGCTACGACCCGCAAATGTCTACCCGCACCGTCGACGTCCACATCGGCTGGCTTCGTCAAAAACTCGAACAAGACCCCAAGAACCCCACTCTGTTTGTCACTCGTATCGGTCTCGGTTATCAATTTGTTCCGCCTGTAAAGGCAGTGTAAAAATCGTTTTGCCGTCTCTTTACGGCAGAGTACTGGATTGCTTGCGTCCTAGCAATCAAGATGAAAGGAAGCTACTGTGCGCACTCTGATATTCTTCTTCAGCCTCGTTCTCCTCCTCAGCGGACAACCCCCGCGAGGCCGCCATCACGACGACGAATCCTTCGCCGAACGTCGCGTCCATGACCTCACCCGCCGCTTCGATCTCACCGAGTCGCAGCGCCGCCAGGCCCTTACGATCTTCACTGAAGCCGACCGCAGCGCCGAGCCTCTCGAAGATCGTCTTGAACAGGCTCGCCGCAACCTTCGCGAAGCCACTCATCGCAATGCCAACAATGCCGAAATCGACCAGCTCGCTGGCATCATCGGCAATCTCATCGGCCAACTAGAGGCGATCAACGCCAAAGCCGACACTGCATTTCACAACACGCTTACCGACAAACAGCGTGAAGTATTTCCCCGGGGACCCAGAGGCCGCAAAGGCCCGCCACGCCCCCCCAGATAAGTCCGGGAGGACTCAAATGTTCTACAAACTCTCTTTCTGCCTTGCATTCTTCGCCGCCGTCGCACTCCAGGCTCAGCCGTCGCTGAAGTCCATTCCCGTGCCCCAGCCCATTAATGTCGATCAGTTCATTCGCGACCGCGCTGCGCTCACCCTGCTCGGCAAGGCCCTGTTCTGGGATATGCAACTGGGCTCCGACGGCCGCACCGCCTGCGCCACCTGCCACTTCCACGCAGGTGCCGACCACCGTTCCCAGCACCAGCTCACTGCTCCTCTCAACGCCACCCTTACCTCATCAGACTTCCCCTTCCACGCCCTCTCAGACCCCACTGACAATAGCTCCACCGTACTGCGCAGTAACTCCAGCATCTATGGCTCAGCCGGCACCTTCCGCCGCAAGTTCACATCGATTAATTTTTCGAACGGCACCGATGATGGCTACGATCTCTCAGACGTTGCCAGCTTTGCTCTCGACGGTCTCAACCTCCGCCAGGTCACCACTCGCAATTCCCCTTCTGTAATTAATGCGGTTTTCAACGCAAGGAACTTCTGGGATGGCCGTGCACAAAATGTCTTCAATGGCAGTAGCCCCTCTGGCATTGCCGATAGCGCCGCCACCGTGTTGGTTTATCGCGACGGCCAACTGCTATCGGAAAAAGTAAATTCTGCCAACGCAAGCCTCGCCTCTCAAGCCGTTGGCCCACCCACCAACAATGTCGAGATGTCTTATGACGGCCTCAAATGGCCCACACTCGGTCAGCGCATGCTTACCCTCCGCCCGCTGGCCCATCAGCGCGTGGCAGTTGACGATAGTGTTCTGGGCCCCTTCGTGAACTCAAACGCCAAAGGCCTCCATCCCTCCATCACTTACGGCAGCCTGGTGCAGACCGCTTTCGCACCCGAATACTGGCAGTCTCCCGAAGGCCGCGATGGCTTTTCACAGGCAGAAGTGAATTTCGCCCTCTTCTTCGGCCTAGCTCTTCAGCAATACCAGTCCACCCTGGTCTCGGATGATTCCCCCTTCGACCGCTTTGCCTCAGGCGATACCACCGCCATGACCCAGCAACAGATCATGGGCCTCAACCTCTTCCGGGGTCGCGCAGAATGCAACACTTGCCACAGCGGTCCTGAATTTACTGCTGCCTCTGTCGGCGCACTGCTGAACAATGGCGGCCGGGGCGGCCCACCGAATGCCGGTCCCGATACGGGCTTCTTCCGCACTGGCGTCTCTCCCCTTGAGGCTGACCTGGGGCTCGGCGGCGTTGACGATTTTGGGAATCCTCTTTCCAGAAACCCGAATGCGCCTAACGTCCAGGGTGCCTTCAAGACTCCCGGCCTTCGCAACATCGAATTCACCGGCCCCTACTTCCACAACGGTGGTCAGGCAACCCTCGAACAAGTGATGGAATTCTACAATCGCGGCGGAGACTTTCCCGCCGGCGGCCTGGGCCCCAGCGTCCGCAGGCTCAATCTCAATGCCAATCAGCGCGCAGCCCTGGTCGCCTTCATGAAGGCTCTGTCTGATGATCGTGTCAAATTCCAGCGCGCCCCCTTCGACCATCCGGAGCTCTGTATTCCTAATGGCCACACCAACTCCGCCCAGACCACAGACGCTCGCTTTACCTTTAGCGCCGATGAGAACTGGGTTGCCATCCCGGCTATCGGCAAAGCCGGCGCTGAAGCCCCACTACAGACTTTCGACGAAATGCTCGAAGGCGTCGGAAACGATGGCTCAAGGGCCAACCACCTATCTCAAGCATGCCCGGTCAATCCGGCAAATTGAGATAACCCCGGCAAGCGGGCGAGTCACACCGGCACTCCACCAGCGGATAATTCCCGCGGATCCGGTAGTCGATAAACAATTCCTCGCCCGCTTCAATTTTCTTGACACTCACCAGCCAGATGTGGCCCCGCCCCACCTTTGCATACAAATTCGGCTCACAGCTATGGTTGATGTACTCCGCTCCGCTGCCACCAATTGCTCCGTCCAGCCCAATTCGCTTTGTCAACGCAAAGATATAAAGGTTGGGCCGAATCATCCTTCGCTGCACTTCGGCACGGTTGATCCTCTGTCCCGTGTATTCAATGACCCGCCGCCTGGTTGGGATATCGGTTTTGGCATAGACTCCCCAGCGGTGTATCTTGGATGGCCCGTATCGTAAAGGAAAGCGGCAATCCTTCCGCGAAATTTTCGGAACGGCATCCGGGCCACCAGGCATCAGAACTTCCCGCACAAATGCAGTGAGTTCTGGCCTAGACTTTGCCAACAATTCCTCCCTGGTTTTGAGATCCCTTTACGTTACTCTGCGGAGTGGATCCAGTTTTCCCTGGTATGTCGATAATCGAATTGTTTGGCCCGGGAGGATACGGGAAAGGACCTCCACCCTGCCCCCCCGGCGTCTCTTGCCCAGCCTTCCCGCCGAAGCCTCCGCCTTTGGCGGCTTGCCCACCATTGCCTCCACCTTGCCCAGTCTTCCCGCCGAAGCCTCCGCCTTTGGCGGCTTGCCCACCATAGCCTGCACCTTGCCCGGTCTTCCCGCCGAAGCCTCCGCCTTTGGCGGCTTGCCCACTATAGCCTCCACCTTTGGCGGCTTGCCCGCCATACCCTCCACCTTTGGCGGCTTGCCCGCCATACCCTCCACCTTTGGCGGCTTGCCCGCCATACCCTCCACCTTTGGCGGCTTGCCCGCCATAGCCTCCACCTTTGGCGGCTTGCCCGCCATAGCCTCCACCTTTAGCCGCTTGCTCACCAGAGCCGCCCCATTTATGTCCGGTTGATGAATCAATTTCCTGCTGCTGCTTCCCCTCAAACGGCGGAGGCTCATATCCGCCCTTCATATAGTTTTCGTGCGAAGGATTGTAGTAGCCAAACGGATCCCAGCAATTGTTCATAGGGTTGCCGCCTTGCTTGCCATTCCCCTTACCAGAACTATCCACAGTAGGCAGTGTCAACTTCATACTTGGGTAAGGGTCGTAACACAGAAGGGTCGCAATTGTCTGTCCACCCTCATCCACTCGCCCGTCTGCAAATCCAAGTGCACTTCGCTGAAACTGGACAATTGCAGCCTCAGTCAACAGGCCGCACAGCCCGTCAAGTATCAATTCTTTGGCGGGACCGCCATTTGATTTCGGTACACAATTTAGCAAGTACTGCACCGTCAGTACATCTACAGAGCGGTTTTTGCCGCCTTTTCCCACGGCCCCGCTAATTGACTTTGGCATCGCATGCACCTCCAGTGCAAAGCAATTGTAATCCGTAGTTCAATTCACTTCAAGGCCTTTCAGACCTTAAGCGCCAGCGTAGCCACCGTTGTCGGACTCAACCGGTTTAATGGTGTCGCCTCCTCTTCCCACCAGTCTTCATAGAGTCCGGCCAGCAAAAAGCCCGCTTTCAATTGCCCGCCAATCTGCACTTCAAGCGAATGTCCAAACTCGAAGGCCGCCCCGTGAGAGATCTCCTCTTTCCGCTTTTCGCTCTCCCCCCGCTGTTCAATGTCGGAGTAGGGCAGCCGGTACTGTGCAATTAAATTCCCACTGATCCCCGCCTCGGCATGATCGAAGAGAAAGAAACTCGGATTTAAGAATCCTGACATCAGCCGTCCGCCTGGTCGCAATACCCTGAAGCATTCACGCCACACCACTTCCACATCGGGAACAAATACGTTTGAAGTTGGGTGAAAAATCAAGTCGAAGCTCGCATCTCGAAACTGGGATAGATCCGCCATATCCCCTCTAACGCACTCAATATCGAGCCCGTCGCGGTCCGCCACCTGACGGTCCTTCAACAGCTGTTCTTCCGACAAGTCGAAGCTGACAACCCTCGCCCCGATCGCCGCGAGCACAGGAGCCTGCTGGCCTCCGCCAGAAGCCAGACACAACACGTCTTTACCGGCTAAATCCCCCAACCAATCCTTTGGTACAGACCGAAGTGGAGTCAAGATCAACTCCCAGTCTCCACCCCGTGCCCTTGAAATGATTTCTGAATCTACCGGATTTGTCCAACGGCTACCCTCGAGTGATTCCTGATTCCAAGCCGCCCGGTTGTGTGCCAATACATTCATGTAAGCCAACCCCGAGTCTAGACTATGCCATTCACGCCAGCCTACATACCTGCTAATCGAACTACAGAGGAAACCTTGGAATCGTGCGACTCCAGTTCATATTTTCCTTTGTTGTCCTGCATCAGCCACTTTGTATTCGTTTGCGGTCCGTTCTTTATTTTTTTCTGGGATCGCGACTCGCTCACCGCGCACAAAACTCGCCCCGGTTCCTTCACAATTACCTCGCTGATGATGGCAATGTGGCCATTGAAGACGATGATGTCGTTGGCTTTGACGTCGTTCACCTTCTCCCTGACAATGCCGCCTTTATACTTGGCCCTGAACTCGAAGGTCTCTTCCATATCATTGGGCTCGATGTCAACTCCGGGATATTTCAGGTTGATAAAGTTGCCAACAAAGCCTGTGCAGTCCAAGCCAAAATACATGCCTACCATTGTTTGCAGTGGCTCGAGTTTTTCTTTTTCAATCAGCACCATGTAGCTGTGGTAATAGCTAAGCAACTGAATTACTTTGTACATTTCCGGGAGAGTCGCTTTGCCCGCCACAGCGCTCTGCACGTTGTGGTTGGAAACAGAACTGATAGGGGTGTTGCTGCACGTTAGCCCCACCACCCACCCGCTTTCCTGGATTCCTGACTTCGGATCCTTACTTCGGTTGCGAAAGAACCTCATGAGATCGCTTTTGAAATCGCGCCGATCGTTGTAGCTCTTGCCAAGAAAAGAACTCTTACGTGCGTTCATGTACTCTGTGACCGGAGTCTTTACCATCTTGGACCCGAAAAGCTTCGATCCCCCACCGGTCAATTCAAACTCTGGCACCGAAATGTCGTGAAACTGCTTTACGTAGTCTGCTGCGGTCATCGTTCGGAATCCTCTAAAATACTTAGCGGATAAAGTCGACGAAAAAGCTCATCAAGTGTGAATTCCTGGTGCCTCGTGTCCCAGTGCTTCAACATACTCGACATAAGATCCCGGATACAGGCGCGGTTCCCGCTCGGTCCCACTCTCTCCGCCCAGTTCGAGAACCCGCGAGGCCAATCCACGCAGAAACATTCGATCGTGCGAGACGAAAATCATCGTCCCTTCAAAGTCCTTCAGGGCCTCAACCAGCATTTCTTTAGTGGCCAGATCCAGGTGGTTTGTAGGTTCGTCCAGCACCAGGAAGTTTGGTGGATGATACAGCATCCTCGCCATCGCAAGGCGCGACTTTTCGCCACCAGATAAGGACCGTATCTTCTTGTCAGCCTCTTCACCCGAAAATTGAAAGGCCCCGGCCAGTGTCCGCAACGATCCGATTGCATCTTTCGGGAAGTCGGTTTGCAACTGTTCGGTCACCGTCAGATCCGGATTCAGAATGTCGAGAGCCTGTTGCGCAAAGTAGCCCATCGTCAGGCTTGCCCCCAACTTCACAATCCCCTTGTCGGGCTCACTGGCGCCGGCAATCATCTTAAGCAAAGTGCTCTTGCCCGCACCATTGCGGCCCATTACCGCCCATCGCTCTCCACGGCGAATCGTAAAGTTGAACCCGTTATAGATCACCCGCTGGCCATAAGCCTTATGCAGATCTTCCATCACGGCTACAAGATCTCCAGACCGCGGCGGTACCCTGAACTCAAACTTCACCACTTGCCGCTTCTTCGGCAACTCAATCTTCTCGATCTTGTCGAGGGCCTTGATCCGGCTCTGCACCTGCGCCGCCTTGGCCGCATGAGTTTTGAACCGTTCAATAAACCGCTGCTCCTTGGCCAGCATCGCCTGCTGACGTCCAAAAGCCGCCTGCTGATTGGTCTCGCGGATTGCTCTTTCCCGCTCGTAGAAATCGTAGTTTCCCGAGTAGGTCACCACTTCGCCTTCGTCGATTTCCAGAATCTTGCTCACGATCCGGTTCATGAACTCCCGGTCGTGCGAGGTCATGAGCAACGACCCTTTGTATTCCTTCAAAAACTGCTCCAGCCAGACAATCGACTCGATGTCCAGATGGTTTGTCGGTTCGTCCATCAGCAAGACATCTGGGCGGCCAAGAAGTACCCGGGCCAGCGCCACACGCATCTTCCAACCACCGGACAACGCGCCCACATCCCCATCAATCTGATCTTCAGCAAACCCGAGCCCCGCCAATACCTCGCGTGCCTGCGCCTCAAGCGTATAGCCCCCGAGATGCTCATATTCCTCTTGCACTTCGCCAAAGCGGTCGAGGATCTTGTCCATCTGATCGGCCTTGTCAGGGTCTTCCATGGCATTTTGCAAATCCACCAACTCATGGTGTAAATCGCCAACGCGCCCGCTCCCTGCGATCGCCTCGTCGAGTACGGGCCGACCTACCATCTCTTCAACGTCCTGACGAAAATACCCGATCGTCAGTTTCTTCGGCACCGAGATGTCGCCGTCGTCTGCCGTCTCCTCGTTCATGATCATCCGGAAGAGCGTGGTCTTGCCGGCCCCGTTCGGGCCAACCAGGCCTACCTTCTCGCCAGGGTTCAACTGAAACGAAGCCTCAACGAAGATCAACTGCTTGCCGTACTGCTTTTGAATATTGGAAAAAGAAATCATCCGCACTCCTAAGCTAGCATCCTGCTCAGGCCATTTCCCCCGTAGACATGCCCAGAGTGCTGTTGGCTGCCCTTCTCATGCTCGTGATATCGTATTATCGATGCCCCCCGAGCGAAAATCTACGCAACCCTTGCGTCGTGCGCTCGTAATTTGGGCCTTCCTCCTGACTGTCTTCTTCAACCCAATCCTGCCCCCGCTTTTTGCTTCAGACTCCACAATGGCGTGCTGCCGCAAGAACGCTCGTCACGCTTGTTGCAATCGATATAACAAGACCCGTGTTCCGGTTTTCCAGGCCCAGCCTGGTTGCGGCAGGCCCTGCTGCCAGAAGGCGCTCTTCCCAATTGCGGTGGATTTCGCAATCCTTGCACCTGCATCTCAGTCAACACCTTTGATCGAGTCGGCACAGATTTTGATTGCGGGTACTGGTCAGACTCTCGCCCATCCTCTCCCTGCTTTCCACTTTCAACGTCCACCTCCCGTCTTTCTTTCTCTCTAGTCGTTTCCAAAACAGCTTCAGATAAAGAAAGGGCATTCCTATGGCCGCTTATACCCATGGCCTCATATTGCTATCCCTGTGCGCAGTTTCCGCGCTCGCACAAAACATTGGTGGTTCCATTGCTGGACAGGTTCTCGATTCTCAGGGCCTCTCCATCGAAGCCGCAAAAATCGAAATCGTAAATCTCACTACAGGCTTAAAGCAAGCCATCTCGACAGACCGTACGGGCCGCTTCTTCGCTCCGAGTCTCCCCCAATCTGCCTATCAGGTGAGCGCAACAAAAGAAGGCTTTACCAGCGCCACAGCAAACTCCGTGCGCGTTGCCATCGGTGATACTCCCAACCTTCGCCTCGTTCTCTCACCGGCTACTGCCACCCAAACCGTCAACGTTGTTGCCGAGGTCTCCGCGCTCCGTACCGATACCCCTGAGCGAGGCTCCAGCTATAACGCATCCCTGATGAACGACCTCCCGATGCTTGGCGGCGGCACAGGCCGCAACTTCCGCACCCAAGCCTACCTCACCCCCGGCGTCTCTCTCTCTACCGGCGCGCACCGCCCTTTCGCCGTCTCGGGTGCCCGCAATCGCAACAACAACTACCTCGTCGATTCCAACGATTTCAATGAAGCCGAAGGCGGCCTGCTGATGGGGCGCGGTGCTTCCGAGCAACTCATCTCTACCGAAGCCATCGACGGCATGCAAGTTCTCACGCACAATTTCAAAGCCGAGCATGGCCGCCAGAATGGCTCGGTGGTCTCGCTCATCACCAAGCGGGGGGGTAACGACTTTCACGGCCTTGCCTACGACTACTTCCGCAACGACAAGCTTGATGCGCGCAACACATTCGACCTGGTTCGCCCTCCCCTTCGTGCTAACAACTTCGGGTACAACTTCGGTGGCCCTATTCGTCGCAACAAAACCTTCTTTTTTGTCAACAACGAATGGAATATCCGGCGTTCTACCAGCCCGGCCACGATTCAGACGCTCAACGCCGCGCAAAAGAGCCAGGCTGTTGCTTCCATCGCCGCCCTCGCCGCTCTCTACCCCGAGCCCAACGTCCCCGGTACCAATCTCCACCGCGCCAACCCATCTTCGGCAGTCGATCAGAACAGCCAGGTCTTCCGCGTCGATCATGAACTCACCCCAAGCCAACGCCTCTTCTGGCGCACTACCCGGCTCAACGCCGTAAACAAGGGTGTCAGCGGAGCATCTTTCGCCCGTTACGATTCTGGCGTCGGCCCCACCGGGCACTCTCTACAGCACATCTGGACCGTCTCCCCAAACATTCTTAACGAAGCCCGCCTGAACTACACTCGATTTAATCTAAACGACACCTTCATCGACCCGGTCACCCTTGGCGATCCCGCCCGCAATGGCCCCGTTGGCACAGTAGCCGTCAACGGCTTATCTTCCCTGGGGCACTTTGCCTTCATGGCCCGCCGCACCGCCCAAAACACCTTTCAGTATGCCGATGACCTCAGTTGGAACAAAGGCACCCACTCCTTCAAATTCGGTGCCAATCTCCGCCGTCTCCAACTCAACAACGGTACCTTCGCCCCTTCCTTTACCGGGGCTCTTCGCTTCAACTCCGTCACAGACTTTCTTGCCGGCCGTGCCGCATCTTACTCCCGCAACATTGGCAATCCTTACGTTGGTCTTCGCGCTACGGAGCTCAACTTTTATGCCCAGGACGACTGGCGCATCCACCGACGCCTCACCCTCAACCTCGGCATCCGTTACGAATTTAACTCAGTGCCACGCGAAGTCAACGGCCTGATCGAAGAGCGCTATCGCTTTTCACCTGACTACAACAACATCGCTCCGCGCCTCGGCCTGGCCTGGCAGCTCGACAAATCAAACAAGACAGTCCTTCGCGCTGGCTACGGTATCTACTACAACGTCCTCGAACTCAGCTTCGTCGGGCTCACCCGTTTTAATGCTCCGCGCATCCAGAACTTCAATGCGGCCAATCCCACCTTTCCCAATCCACTGGCCACTGCGCAGGCTGGCATTCCCACAGGTATTGTCAATCCGCAATCCAATGCCCGCCAGCCCTATTCGCAACACTTGAACTTCGCCCTCGAGCGGCAGATCTTCAACCCACAAACCACCCTGAGTGTTTCCTACGTTGGCACCCTAGCCCGCAAAATGCCCCGCGCTTCCCGCCCCAATGGTGGAGATGGCCTCACTCAATCCCTCCGGCCAAACCAATCCATCGGCGTCGTAAATGTTCTCGAGACTGCCGCCAATTCCAACTACAACTCTTTGCAGATGAGCTTCCAGTCCCGCCTTGGCAAGCTCACCATGCGCAACGCCTACACCTGGTCGAAGTTCATTGATGAGGTCAGTGACTTTCCTAACTCCAACTCCGGTATTGATCGGGGCATCCTTGCTCTCGATGAAAACAACTGGCGACTCAACCGTGCGGTGTCCGACTTCAACCTCGCACACGTTTTCTCCAGCGCTTTCAGCTACGATCTCCGCTGGGGCTTCCGCTTTCAGGGGCTGCTTTCGATGCAATCCGGCCGGCCCTTCACTCTCTACTCCGGCACCGACTCCCCCTTCGGCACCAATAACAACCGCCTCATGGCCATCCCCGCCTCACTCGCCTACAACCCCAGTGATCGGCGCGCGATCACGGTTGATCCTGCGCTTCGTTCTCAACTCACTCCGGGGCGGGGAGTTTTTGGCACCCTTGGACGCAACACTGTAAATAGCGATAGCCAGCTCGGGCTCAATATTGGCGTTCACAAAAGCTTCACCATCACAGAAAGAACGCGGCTCGAGTTTCGGGCCGAAATGTTCAATCTCACCAACACTGTTAACTACAACCCAGCCGACGGTGTCCTCACTTCGCCCAACTTTGGTCAGGCACTCACCGCAGGCGACCCACGCCAGATGCAGCTCGGCTTGCGTCTGAGCTTTTAAGGAGACATTCATGCGAGCATCCTCCCTATTCATTGCTTCGCTGATTACGGCGGCCACCATTCCGGTGGCCTCCGTATCTTTTGAAAAAGAACCCCAGGCCCTTCATGGCGGCAAGCCGGCCAAGAGCCCGAAATTCATTTCCCGCCGGGCTCAAGGCCTTTTGAGTGTGTATACCGTTCCGGGTGAACGTGGCGCTGATCTCTACTACACCTCCACCAATGATCTGGGCGAATCGTGGACCGAGCCCCAACGCATCAACAACATTCCTGGCGAGGTTTCAGACCACGGCGAGAACTCGCCCCAGGTTTTCCTCGCCCCCGACGAGATGACCCTTTACGCCTTTTGGAATTCGCGCGATCCCAAGAACCCAGGCGCCTCGCACATCCGCTTCTCTAAAGCTGGTGCCATGCAAACTGTTTGGTCGCCCGCGATCACTATAGATGATGATCCTGCCCCCAATTCTCATGGTTTCCAGGGCGCAGCTGTTGGCCCTGACGGCACTCTTTACGCTGCATGGCTCGACGGTCGCGATAAAGAAGCGGCCAAGACTCACGACTACACCGCCGGTGCTTCCGCCGTCTATCTCACCACCTCAAAAGACAACGGCAAAACATGGTCCAGGAATCAACGCATCGCTATCGACGTCTGTCCCTGCTGCCGTGTCAGCTTCGGCTTTACCGGTGGCCGCGCCGTTGTCGCCTGGCGTGGTGTTGACGATGGAGACTTGCGCGACATCTACACAGCTTCTTCATCCGACTCTGGCCTCACCTGGTCTAAGCCCAATCTCGTCAATCGCGATAACTGGAAGATCAAAGGCTGCCCCCACGTCGGCCCCAGCCTCGCGACTGTTGGCGACAAGCTCTTTGTCGTATGGTTTAGTGAAGCCAATGGCAAGCCGGGCATTTTCTTCTCCTCCACCACCAACGGCACCGATTTTGCCCCCAAGCGTTCTCTCTCCGAAGGCACCGTTGATCCCACACACCCCACCGTTTCTGCTTACGAGAAACGTCTCGCTGTCGCCTTCCAGGCGCGCGATGCTAAAGACAAAGACTCCTGGGGAAAAATGAATATCTATTACCGGGAACTTCAATCCAACGGATCCCTAAGCCCGCTCATCAAAGCCGGCGTCCCCAAAGAAGGCGCCGTAACCTACCCTACTATCGCCTTAGGCATGTCGGGACGCACCTTCCTCGGCTGGACAGAAACTCGCCCGGAAAAAGGCCCACAGGCCCTCCTCCTGCGAGGCCGGCTCAGTAGCCGTTAGGCTGTCTTCGTTGAAACTTTGTGCGGTACCGCCGGTTGCGATTCCTCAAGGCCATGGATGGCTTCTTTCGACAGACGGAAGCCATCCTCGTGATAGTCTGCATCCGCGTTCACATCCCATAAGTTGAATTCGCCCAGTTTCATGATGTTGCGCGAAGCCAGGATCCCCGTAAGCTATCGAGTGGTCCTGGTTGTTGTACCGGTGCATCCCGTTGCGTCCCACGCACTGCAGGTTCGGCACTTCTTCTTTTAAGAACCGTCTCACTGCCGCTACTGCTTCCCCGTACGTATCGTCATACACTGGGTAAGCCTTCGACTCCGGGATCACTGTGCCGTCTATTACCTCGGTCGCTTTTGCCGGTCCCAGAATTTCCAGTTCTTTGCCAGCCAGGGCCAGCAAATCCGCATCGCTGGCATTCCAGAGATCATCCCCTTCAAAAACGAAGTATTCCAGCCCCAGACAAGTCAACTCCGGGTCTGGCCCCATCTCCAGGCTCCAGTTCTTGAAGTTCTAGATTCGGCCCACCCGAACCTCTTCATCGTGAACATAGATCCAGTTGCCGGGAAAAGGATCTGCCATTTTCAAAATCACTGCCACAGTAATAAAATCCCGATACGTCAAATTCTCAACGACACTCAGATAATCCGGGCCCTTCGGCTCGAGGCACCGGATCAACGTCCGCATCGGCATCGTCGTGATAAATTTCTCCGCCGTCCATGTCTTGCCGCCAGACACGACTCCCTGCACCCCAGCCCGGCTCCACAGGATCTTCTCCACCTCTTGCCCGTAGTGAACATTCCCAACCAGTTGGGCCGTCTTCTCCCACATCATCACCGGCCCCAACCGGGGGTAAAGGGATTCGTCAATCAATGTTTTCAACTGCGGCCCGGCAAAGCCAGGAATAAACTTCGCCAGCGTTGTCTTGACCAGCGATAGGATAGAAAGCCCGCGGATCCGCTAGGCAGCCCATTCCGTTGCAATCTCGGAACAAGGCATTCCCCAAACCTTTTCCGTATAGGTCTTGAAAAATCGCTGGTAAAGCCGCACGCCAAACCGGTTGATCAGCCACGATTCAAGATCTTTTTCCTGCGCAATCGGGAAGCAGGCTGCCTTCATGTAGCTCAGCATGCTCAGTAAAGATTCCCAGATTCCAAGCTTTAAAACCATCTAAATTGGCTCCAGCGCAGAACTGTAGTACTTGCCGTGACAAAAGACCCGCGAAATCCGCGGACGCAGCAAAAGATCATCCCCAAGAATCTCCCACCACATTCTCTCGACTACTGCGACCTTGGTGAAAAAGCGATGTCCTCCGATGTCGAAAAGAAAACCCTTGCAGGTTTCTGTACGAAACAATCCCCCGGCTTGGAAACTTTGTTCCAGGACGGTCGAAGTACATCCATGTCGATGTAGTTCGTAGGCTGCCGACAAATCGGCCGGGCCTGCGCCAATAATCAGCGTCTTCGGTGCTACAACTTCCTGCAACTAGAATCCCTCAATCCTTAGCCTGACAACCAGAGAACGGTACCCGGAGCAACTCCAGTTTGGGTTACTTTCGGACCTTTCAGGTTAATGCCAGATCCTCAACATATCATCCGCACTTGCTGGCAAGCATCAATAAATCTCAAACCCGATCCCGATCCTTGAGTTATCCTTCAATCAAATTGTTTCCAGTTTTAATTTTGGGGGCAGGCTACACTGGCGCCCGTGTTGCTCGCATCCTTATCGCCCAGGGCCGCGCCGTACTCACTCTGCGCAGCTCTGATATCAACTTCAACGATCCCGGTGCCACAGCCCAACTTCTGCCCAGGGTTGCCGAAAACTGTCTCGTTCTTCATTCCATCCCGTCTTTACCCGGTAACGCAGATGCCCGCCTCCTGGACGCACTCGGCAATGCAAGCCGTATCGTCTATCTCTCCACCACCGGCGTTTATGGTGCTGGCGAACACGTCGACGAACATACTCCCATCGCCCCCCGTAACCCGCGCGAACAAGCCCGCGCCGAAACAGAAGCCGCCGTCTCAGGCGGCCCCTGGCAATCTCTGATCCTGCGCCCCGCTGCCATATACGGCCCTGATCGCGGAGTCCATGTCTCGATGGCTCAGGGTGCCTACACCTTGAACGGCGATGGTAGCAACTACATCAGCCGTATCCACGTTGACGACCTCGCCCGCCTCGCCGCGGCGGCTCTCCTCTCAGATCTCACCGGTGCCTACCCGGTCGCCGACGAGCACCCCTGCACCTCGCGCGAAATCGCCGACTATTGCTCAGCACGCTTTCATCTCCCGCCACCCATCAGCGCAAGCCAATCCGAGGTCCCTGTCTCTCGCCGCAACAACCGCCGCGTCGATGGCCGCGCCATTTTCAGGCTCCTCGGCCTCAATCTGCTCTACCCCTCGTACAAACAGGGTC
Organism: Bryobacter sp.; assembly: GCA_022843625.1. GTDB lineage: Bacteria > Acidobacteriota > Terriglobia > Bryobacterales > Bryobacteraceae > Bryobacter. Next base: position 44,370 of record JALHNH010000029.1, read on the forward strand.
TTGAGGGAAGCGTTCTTGAATTAAATTAGAAAACGTCGATGCCAGGCCACCCAACATTGCCAGAAATCCTGGCTCAACCAGACAGTCTGCGGCTTACCGCACAGACCCTTGCCGACGCACCGTTCTTTACTTCCGACCTGCTTACTTTGTGTTCGAAAAACGCTGTAGAGCGCATCATCCTCACCGCAGAAGGCACCTCCTTTCATGCCCTCTACTCCCTTTACCTCCGCCTCAATAGCGTTGGGCACTTCTGTCAAATGGTCGAAGCCTCTGAAGCCACCCAATACCTCAGCGGCCTTTTCACCAAAAATACGCTTACCATCGCCGTTTCACCATCTGGTGAAGATGGAGGGGTCGTTGAACTCCTCACTGGCTTACAGCCCAGGGGCCCCATCCTCGGCATCACCAACTCACCCGATTCCACGCTTGCCACTGCATCCAGCCTTCCTTGCATCATCGGCCCCGGCGATCTTTCTACTTTTGCCGCTCTGCACTGGATTGGTGCCGTCTTTCTCAACGAAAAACTGAGCCTCACACACAAGCATCTCGACGCGACCGCCACCGCCGCAGAAAGCTACCTCAGCCAGTGGCAGCTTCATATCGATTCAATCCAGCCAGAACTCGAAGGCATCGATCAGATCCTCCTGGTCGGCTGCGGCTATAGTTTGGCAACCACAGGTATAGGCTCTCTTATTCTTCCGCCCCCCAGCCAGGGAATCCACTCCGCACACTTTCTCCAGCACTACCTTGAAACACTATCAGCGAGCACCCTAACCTGCATCTGCCTCGGAGATCCGGTGACTGCAATCCAGAATCAAAATATCTTTGATGCCACTCGTCGTAAACAGGCAAAAGCTTTCCTCATCGGAAGCGGCAGCGACCACCCAGCCTTTGCCCTCTCCCCGATTTCGCCGGCATTGCTGCCGATTCTTGAAATCCTCCCGGTTCAACTGCTCGCTCTGGCCGCAGGATCACTGAACCCGAATCATGTCACAACGCACTGAAGCCGTGCGGTTCCCTAGGAAGCCAGTTCATCCTCAATCAGTCGTCTTCCGCCCAGCGATTTTGCGAACGCCCATCCGGCAATGGTGAGAATCAGCGCCATCGTCGCCAATCCGTTTGGTGCGTACCAGGTCGTGAGATTCGTCCCCATCGGACTCACCCCGATCAGGTTCAGAAACAGCATCGTCGACATCGTTGCCACCATACCGAAACGCAGCATGATCATCAACAGCACCCCATATACGCAAATATAAAGTGCGTACATCCCCAAGTTCCCACTGGCTCCGGTGACGCTGCCCTCGATCAGCGGAAACACCATCGCCCCAACCAGCGCAGCAATCCAGTCGCGCCGCAACAGCACGCGCAGTCCAAAAAGCAAAAAGAACCCCAATAGCCCCAGGCTCAAGATTTCAGTCAGGCGCTGAAAGATCGACGCCAGAGCGTTCCGCGTTCCGTAAGTCATCAAGCCGAAGCCACTGCCCAAGCCATTGGTATCGATTACCGCAAACTGCCGTATTGCGAAGAGCAGCCATAGTGCACATCCTGTAGCGCAGCCAATCAGCACATGCGAAGCCACCTGCGATTCATTCCACTTCCCGCTCAGCAGCCGGTTCCAGGCCACGATGGAATGCGGCCACCGTGCTCGCAAAGCCGGTTCGAGTGCCAGATACAGTACCCATAACAAAGCCCCATTGAGTAGTTGAAAACTCACGCTTACGACCAGGAAATTGATCAGCGCGCCGTTTGGGATCCCATGAACCGTTGCCGCCCATAACCCCATTCCAACGGCAAAGCGCGCCACTCCCACTTTCAAGGCGCCCTTGCGGTCTGCTCTTCCAAGTCTCCAATTCCTTCGAGCCAGCAGAGGGGCGTAAATCAGGGCTGCGGCCGTTGCCAGCAGCATAAACACCTCACGCGCCAGCGACCATGGGGATTGCGCCACAGGCTTGTCTGTTCCACGATTCTGGCTCCAGGGTCCCCGCACGTCTACATAAGTGATCTGCCCGCGAAAGCTCGCCACTTCCACCTCGAGCCCGACATCAGGCATTTCCGGATGCACGCCCTTAAATGCCTTGTGCTGATCAAACAAACGCGGAGGTACTCCCGTTGCGGCGATCTCTTCAAACTGCTTCAGATCGAGCCCTGCTGCTTCGAAGACGGTCTCCATCGCGATGCTGGCTGAGCCTTCCCGTGGGGTTCCAAGAAAGTGCCGCAATCGCCCCCGTCCTTCGAGCGACACCTCAACCATCCCTGGCCGCAAAGGGGCCGGGTCCTGCGAGCTTGCGATTGTCCCGTCTGATGAAGGCACCAGCCAGGCTGGGCTTTCTCGGTACCATGTGCCTACAGGAGACTCCGCCCGCAACCATTGGTCCCAGTCTTTGGGGCCCTTCCGCCGATTCAGATAGCCAACCCACAACGGCCTGCGCTCCAGCCGGAAGATGCGGTCTTGCGGCAGATCGCTGTATCCAAAACTCTTTGCCGCATCGCGGGACTTCTGTTCCAGCACCTCCGGTGAATACTCCGGTGGAGCATGATTGATCGCGAGCAAACTCTCCTTCACAAACGGTGCAGTCGCGAGGCTAGCAACAACCACCCCAAGGCAGAGCAGCGCCCAATGCTTGGCCAATCCTTCCCCTCGTCCTGCCGCTGCCACCAGTTCCGGGCTTGGTGTCTCGCCCGCCGCAAGTGCCGCTGCCAGAGGGTCTCCACCCGGCAAAGCCGCCGCCACACTCAGGGCAGACGCTGGCCGCTTCGCCGCATCCGGGTTCAGGCAAGCCCTTACTACTTTTTCCACCGCAGGATCGATATCGCTGGCAAACGTGGTCATCCCCGTCAGCGTTGTAGCCTCCTGCACGGCAATCAGTTGCGGCACGCTCGACGCCACAAAAGGCTTCTTCCCGGTAAACAGCTCATACAGGATCAGTCCAAGCGAGTAGATATCGCTCTTGGCCGTCACCTCGATTCCCTTCAGTTGTTCTGGCGACATATACGCCGGAGTCCCATTCCGCGCCTCTGCCCCAGACAACTGATCCGCAATCGCAGCCAAGCCAAAGTCCATGATCAAGACCTCACCACGCTTGTTCAGCATGATGTTCTGCGGTTTCAAATCCCGATGGATCACCCCACGGGCATGAGCAGCCGCCAGTCCCGCACAAAGCTTCCGCGAGATCTCCATCGCCTTCTCGGCCGGCAATCGCCCGATCCTCTGCAGCAACGCGCCCAGGTCATCGCCATCCACATACTCCATCGAGATGTAAGGCAAGCCCTCGGCCTCACCAATGTCATAAACACGGCAGACATTGGGATGCGAAACCTGCCGTGCCACGCGAACCTCGCCATGAAAGCGTTCGAGCAAATGCGGACTCGAAGCCGCCGATGCGGGTAGAAACTTAAGCGCGACAGACTGCCCGAGAGTCAGATCGGTAGCCCGGTACACCTCTCCCATACCGCCTTTGCCGAGCATATTGAGGATGCGATAGCGCCCTCCCAGCAAAACCCCAGGCGTGAACCGTCCCTCGTCTTGTGTTCCCGACACTGGCGAAGACGCCGTCGGCATCGCTATTGTTTCTTCTGGTCCGGACGGGTTTGCCATGGGAAAAGTTTAACCGACCTCAAGCAGCCCGAAATGAGGCGGACAATTCGAAGATCCATGCGGGCATCTCTTCGGTCAATTCCCAGGTAATGCTTATCGGCTTGGACCCATGGTGTGAGACATACCTTGCTTCACCCAGGAAAATAAATGGTGCGTCTACTTTGGGCTTCACAAACAACAGAATTTTGACTCCATTTTGCCTTTGTTTGATATACCGCTGCCCTGTCTTTGAAGTCTCTGTTGTCCTGCTCTGGGACTGCCAGTGAAACAGCCTCGGGCTTACTGCATAATCTTCATACCGGGTACTGGGAGAAAACTGTCTCTCATTCTTCTCCAAAGTTACGAACAAAAGTTCAGTTTGCTCTTCTTCTAGCCACAAGACACCCTCCCGGTTTTGTGCATTGCTTCCCCAGGTTTTGTATCCAACTGCCGTCAGGATCTCATCTCGCATATAGCTGCGATGCAGGCAAAGTGGCCAGTCCTGGCGGTAGAATTCTTCCTTTCGATGTACGCGCACTTGATCCTGTAGCAATCCCAGAAGCTCAAGAAACTCTCGTCTGACAAGCCTGGATTCCCTCAATAACTTCATCCCACTGTTAGGCCCGATGGCTAAATCTTTTGCCCTTCCCTGCAACCATCGATGTGTAAGCATCAGCGACGCGCGTTCATTCCCGGTGGCTTCCAAGCTCTCGTAGATGCGCATCAGCCGCTTCGAATCCAGATGCAGTAAAAACTTGAGTTGCCGGCTCAGCAAGAGGTCATTTTCTCCCAACTCACCTTCAAGCCAACCCGCATCGCGCAACAAACCAGTCCACCCCGCCACTGTGTCTTTGTAAATGTCCCCAAGCTCATACTGCGTCTCACGCAGAAACTCACCAAGCTTTGGCCGGCGGCCAAGACTGCTACCGAGCGAACGAGCTTCGTCCACTATTCGGCTCCGGCGGGTCTCCAGGCTTCTTTGCAAGTTTCGCAATATTTCTGACTGGGACTCCTGGTCCAGCCTGAAATAGCAACTGCCGGGCAACCGGGTGACTCCCGTCTCTATCTGTCGAATCACCTCTTGCCTTGATCCGCCAAACAAAGCGCGGTACCTCAGATCAAAACGAAACTCCCGCCGCTGATTGCCAATAAAATCCAGCACCAGACAGCTTCGCTTTCCCTGCTCAAGCCGCAACCCTCGGCCCAGCTGTTGCAGGAAAACAGTCACACTTTCAGTTGGCCGCAGAAACAAGATTGCATCTACTGAAGGAATATCTACGCCCTCGTTGTAGAGATCAACGGTAAACAGGACATTGACTTCGCGATCCTTAAGTCGCTGCGGCGCACGCCGCCTGGCCTCGTCATTGCTTGCACTCGTGATGGCTTCTGCTGCGATGCCAGCCTGTCGAAACATCTCTGCCATGAATTCGGCATGCTCGACGCCAACGCAAAATCCAAGTGCTCTCGCTTCGCCCACCTCGCCATAGATTTCGCAGAACTGCCGCACCACCAACTTCGCACGCCGTTCATTACCAGACAGCATCTGGTTCAATTCCGCTACAGCGTAACCACCACGTCGCCAACTCAGCTCAGACAAGTCCGTCCCATCAAACACACCGTAGTAATCGAAAGGCACAAGATACTGCCGCTCGATTGCCTGCCACAATCGCATCTCATCTGCAAGGCACCCATCGAACCAGGGCAAGATCGATTCCCCGTCCATTCGCTCTGGCGTAGCCGTCAAGCCGAGCAGTATCTTCGGCTTCAGATGGTCCAGCAAATCCCGGTAGCTTGCGGCGGGCGTGTGGTGTGCCTCATCGAGAACAACGTAATTCCAATAATCTCCCCCCAGCCGCTCAATCAGGTTCTGGCTCGCCAGGCTTTGTACGGTTGCAAACAGGAACTCATAGCTGGCTGGCTCTTCACCCCCTACCAGCAATTGGCCAAAACTCTCATCCCTCAGGACGTGGCGAAACGCCTCTCGCGCTTGCCGCAGTAACTCCTCGCGATGAGCCATAAACAGAAGCCGCGGCCGCAAACTGGATTGTCTTGCATAATCAAATGCTGCCACCAGCGTCTTGCCCGTCCCGGTAGGTGCCACTACCAAATTCCTCCAGCGCCCGCGATCGAGCCGTTCTGCCTCCAGTTGGTCCAGCGTCATCTGCTGATAAGGATGTGGCTTTAGATCAAAGAAATAAATCTTTCGGGTTCCTTTACCCCGGCCTGCCTCGAGAGCTTCCCTTACCCTGGCGCACATCGTTTCGTTCTCTGGCGAATAGACTTCGAACTCGGGGTCGTTCCAATACGATTCAAACGCACCACGAAACTTCTCCACCACATGTGGTGCCTCCGCTTCGCTCAACTTCATCGTCCATTCAATCCCATCTTCCAGTGCCGGCCCTGAAAGATTTGCTGATCCTACATAGGCTGAGCTGAAGCCGTTGTCCCGAACGAAGAGCCAGGCCTTGGCATGTAATCTTCGCCGCCTCCCATCGAGGGAGATCCTCATTTCCACATTCGGCAAACTCGCCATGGCTTCCAGCGCTTTGTAATCTGAAGCCCCAATGTAGGTCGTAGTCAGCACCCGGATCCGACGCCCTGCTCGAGCGAGATCCTCCATCGCAATGCGCATTCTCTGCCACCCGCGCCACTGGATAAAGCTCACAAGCATCCAGACTTCATCGCAACTCTTCATCTCCCGTTCGAGCTCAAATCCCAACCTTGGCTCATCAATCGAGTTCATGATCAAGCCGCTTTGCGAAAGTGGCGTTGTAGGCCTCAGTGGCTCCTTCGGACCATCGAAAATGGCACGCAACACCTGTGTGGGCTCAATCACAGGGTCCTTCAACAATGGATTGACCCGGCTGACCTGTTCACTGCTTTGCAAGCCACGAAGCTCTACACGAAACTCTTCCCCGATTAGCTTCGATAGATATCCAGCTGCCTCAGCTTCGCCTAATTGCTCACAAGCCACTTCCAGCTTTACTTTGGCGGTCTCCTCAATCGATCGCACCAAGCCTCGTGTCAGTAGCAAATCATAGAGTCCCGGCTTTAAAGGCATAGAGCCAGGATAACGATTCCTACGGTAATTCCCACCGCGCCGTCAGCACCGCAGACCTACCACCTACACTCACCCCAGGGCTCACCTGCGGCACAAGCCACCCATGTCTGGTCTTGTACTCACCCGAAACAAACTTGCCAATCAGATAACCCAACCCCGCCCCCACCACGACATCCGACACATAATGCCTTTCTGCTGCCACCCTCGCCATGCTCACAGCCCCAGCCACTCCGTAAGCCAGCCACGGCACATACTTCTTGTCCCGGTATTGATGACTGATTGTCGATGCCACCGCCCACGCCCCCATTGAGTGCCCGGAAGGGAAACTGTTATCCCCCTTCTTCACCTGATCCCAGCCCGAGAAGAAGTTCCCTTTTCCCGAACCCAAAAATGGCCGCTCTCTTGTCCCAGCCAGCTTCAAAACATAGGTAACGACAAACGCATGAACCGCCGCTTCCCCGCTAGCCAATCCCACTCTGCGCAGCTTCGTATCCTTCCTAATCGCACCAGCCGCAAACACGCCTCCACTAATTGCCAGCAATCCATAAGAACCCCCAACTCGCGAGAACCTCCGCCCAAAATCCAGTTGTCCCTTCGAACGCGGCAAGCCTTCAGCGATCTCCCGATCCACGGCAATCAACCCCGCCGTCCCCGCTCCAGCCAACAACAGCCAGCCCACTTGCTTCCTGTCCATCCGCAATGGCGAGGTCCAGATCGCCTTCTCGCGCGAAAAGAAACCTCTGGCGGTCTCCCCTGCCGTTTGTGCTGGCAACTGCAGCGCAAACGAACTCAGCAACAATGCGATAACCCAAAAATTCACACAATTACCTTATCGTCTTCCGTGGCAACCCTGCCAGGGTAAGACGCCCCAACAAAACACACCCAAACGTAAACACCAGTGGCACCGTGTAATTTCCATACATCCCCCACATCAAAGACACCAGATAGGGGAACCACGTTTGCCCCACCGTATTCACCGGCATCGCCCAGGCCATCACCCGTCCCATTCCCTTTCCGCCAAACTGATCCGCCGCCAGCAACGGCACCATCAACGAATCCGCACTCATCCCCAAGCCAAATACCACTGCAAATACATAAGGCATCCCGTCCCTGCCCACTATAAATAACAGCGGCATCGCCCCGGCCATCAACAAAAACGCGACGCTGATCACATGCCGCTTTGGGTACCGGTCTGCCGTCCAGGCAAACGCAAACCGCCCGCACGATCCCACTGCCAGCATCAACATCAGCATCCAGCCAAACACTGCATCAAGTTTCGCCTGCTCTACGTAGCCCGCCTCTTTCAAAATCAACTTCAAATGCTGGCTCACGCCCGCCACCCCGCTAATCGCCAGCGTGCTCCCCACGATCAACAACCAGAAGGACCGGTTCCCCAATAACCCCGTGCCTCCTTCCACCACCACATGCTCTGCAGCAGGCACGCTCGGCAAGCCAAACCACGCCACTGGTGACGCCAGCATCGTCAGCAATCCGATTCCGATCAACGCCCCACGAAAACCAAACTCCGCAGTCAACGGCCGGGCCACCAGCGCCACCGACATCGCTCCAAACAAACTGATCCCGAAGTAAGCTACCGCCAGCGCCGTCCCGCGATTCTCTGTAAACACCTGAGTCAGCAAGATCTGATGTGTCAGCGGCCCGGCAAAAATCCACCCTGCCATATAAACAGTCCACAGGCCGTAATAAGCCCACAAACTCCCATCCATAAATCCGAATCCAGCCAGCCCCATCCCACAAACAAACGCCCCGCCCACAATACAGCCACGCGGTGGCAATCGCTTCACCACCAACGGCCCCAGCACCAGCGTCACCAGCGTCCCAATCGGCAACCCGAGCAGCGCCTCCGGCCGCCCCCACCCAAACGCCTGCTCAAAGTAGTCGTAAAAGAACGGCATCCCGAAATACGGAATCCCCACCACCAGCCCGAGAATCAGCCCGGAACAAATCGCCGCGCCCCACATCAGCGCGAAGCCTCAAGCATTACGCCTCGTGCCACTACCAGTTGGGGATCTTCAACCACTTCAATCTTGCAAGAGGCCACCATCTCCGGAACCGCCAACCGCCCCACCGTAGCCATTGCCGCCTCCAGATAGCCTCGATACCCAAGCGTCCCGCCATAGAGCCCAATCTTCTCTGGATGCACGAGATTTACCAGCGTCGTCAGCGCCACACCAAACGCCTCACCCGCCTCTCTCACCGCCTCCACGACAACCCGATCTCCACTCGCAAGCCCAGCCGCAATCTCCCCCGGCTGCATCCCCAACTTGCGTAGCAATGCGTAACCCGCCGCATGATCATCCAGCTTTCCATTCATCCCAAACGGCACATAGCCGAGTTCTCCGGCAAAGGGCCGAAAACGCCGCAATCTTACACCGCCCACCTGCAGCGCCGCCGCTATCGCAGTCCCTGCTCCCACTGCCGCAACTGTCGCATCTGCAGCCATACCGTCTGCCACAGCAACCAGCGCCGCGTCTCCATCATTCAGCACCGATCTGGGTACGATGCCAACTCCATCACGAACCGGATTCCAACCCGCGAGCCGTGGCAAAACATCACAGGCAATCACGGTCGAATCGCGGTCCACCAGTCCCGGCACGGCTATGCCTGCCAACACCTCGCCCGGCCCCAGTTCTTCCTTTACCAACCGCAAATTCTCAGCCAACTCGGCAGGTCCAAACTCAAGTCCGGTTGCAAAGCGCCAGCTCTTGACCCCCGAGGAACTCCACGCTCCTACCAACATTTTGGTTCCACCAAGATCAATGCCAAGTTTTTGAATCACCTCACCATTTTCATGCAAACTTGATGATGATACGATTCGGGCGTGATCACTGCTACTCTCGTACTCCTCGCCACCCTCGCCGCCGACCTCGAAATCAAGGACCCCAAAGCCGCCGCAAAGCTTTTCCCCAAAGATGCGAAGGTCGAACGCCTCGCCACCGGCATGCAGTTCATCGAAGGTCCCATCTGGGTTGCCAAAGACAATCGCCTCATCTTCAGCGATATCCCTGCCAGCGAACTCAAACAATGGACCCGCGCCAAAGGAGTCGAACCCTTCCGCAAGCCCACCAACAACACCAACGGCAACACGCTAGACCGTCAGGGCAACCTGCTCAGCGCAGAACACACCGCCCACCGTATCTCCCGCACTCTCCCCAGCGGCACCATCGAAACCGTTGTCGAGCAATTCGAGGGCAAAGACCTCAACTCCCCCAACGACGTCGTCGTGCGCAAAGACAATTCCATCTGGTTCACCGATCCCGATTACGGCCTCGGTACCCGCAAAAAAGCCCAGCCCGGCAACTACGTCTATCGCTTTGATCCAAAGACGAAAGAGCTCACCCCGGTAGTCAAAGACTTCGACAAGCCCAATGGCCTCTGCTTCTCCAAAGACGAAAAAAAGCTTTACGTCGCAGACTCCGGCAAGCCCCGCCACATCAGAGTCTTCACCGTCTCATCCGACGGCAAGTCTCTCACGGATGGCAAAGTCTTTGCCACCATCGACAAGGGCGGCCCCGACGGTATCCGTTGCGATAAAGCCGGCAACGTCTGGTCCAGCACTGGTGACGGTGCTCAGGTCTTTGGCAAAGACGGCCACCTGATTGCCAGAATCCTGCTGCCCGAAGCAGGAGCCAACGTAGAGCTCGGCAACGGCATGCTCTTCATCACGGCCCGTACCTCGCTCTACGCCATCCCCGTCCGCTAAAATGTCTTGCGAGGCAGCGTATCGATAGCTGGCAGAACGGCCTTCTCTAGCGCCATCCCGATCTCGGCAGAACGCTCGTGCAGGAAGGCCTTCGCCTTGCTCGCCGGGTCCTTTGGATCGTGAATCCGCTCGCCATAAATCACAACATAGGCATTCTTCGCGCCCAGCGCCACCTTCACGAAATTCAATTCGATGCGATGCTCTGCCGGTTGTGCAAACGCCACCACCATGTAGTTATAAGGATTCTCGGGAGTCCCCATCGTCCGGGCCATCAACACATTTCCGCCGTTAGCCTTATAGTGATCCATTACGCCCTGAGCGAGCCTGTCCAGATCCTGCCGTGTCTTGGCATCGGGACGCTCCAGCAGCGTAAGCAGGTTGGTCCAGTTCCCAACCGTCTCTTTCCCGCTAGTAAACTCCCACATCGGAGCGGCCTTCTGATTGAAAGAAGCGAGCTCATAGCTACGCCCCAAAAACGAAACTGTTTGCACAGCAGTCATAACGGATACCCCACTCACTATTGCCAAAGTCAGGACGAAAAATCGATTTCGATTCATATTTGTACCTGCTTGACATGCGAGCTTCCGAGCCCTTTCCGATCAACACCCACCTGAAAAAGCAAAAAACTCTCGTTCTCGAATTCGCTAAGCTTTACTAAAAGCATCCTATGGAAACAACTCTTGTCGTAGGAGCTACCGGCCAATTAGGTTTGGCTTCGATCCACGAGTTACTTGCCCTTGCCCAACGGGTCCGGGCGCTCATTCGGCAACCTCAAGTCACACCCACCTTTCAAGCTCTCGGTGTTGAAACTGCCGTCGACGATCTTACAGACCCCGCTTCGCTGCACGCCGCCCTCAAGGGCGTCTTCCGTATCGTCGCCACCTTCGTCGAAACCAATTCCTTCATTTGTGAAGCTACCAGCCAGAACTTTTCCGCCCTGGGCCTGCCAAGCGCAGTCAAAGGCAGTAATGGAATGGGCAACTGGGAACGAATCGTCCCCAGGCGAATTTCAATGGCCTTCCGCAAAATGCTTTTTAGCGGTGAAGGCAATTACTTCGGTGATCTCAAAGCCACCGGCGCCCTCTCCCTAAGTGGCGCCAACTTCTAGGCCGACTGGCAAGTCGCCATTTTCAATGCCAACTATGTTCTCGTCCTCCCGCTGGGGCCAGCCACCAGCGAGGGCTCTCGCATCCTCTAGTTCTTGCATGGGGCGTCCCGACGGCCTTGCGTAGCGTGATCCAGCTCTCGCAATTGTGCCGGCTCACGGTTGTCCCCCTCTGCTCTGTTCCGCCCATGCGTTAAGCTTGTCGGACGGAGGAAACTCATTGGCTGATAACCCCTCGTCTATGCCCATTCCCTTTGGGTTCCGCTCGGAAACCGGTGATCCGCTCGATGGCATCGCCGAAGGCGCAATCCGGCGCTTTCGCAACCGTGAAGAACTGAGTGGAGATTCGCCTGAGGTGGTCTCCCTTTATGAAAAGTGCCAACGGGAAAAAGACCACCTGGGCGTAGATGAGGGAGAGGTCGAGGATCCCAATAACCTCGCCGAGGCTGGCTGGGGAGTGATCTTCTCGGAAAGCGTTACCAGCGAAATCAAGGATGCCCTCCAACCTCTACTCAAGCGTCGCGAACAGGAAGCAGGGCCGCTCTACAAGACGTTTGAAGTTCCCGACCAGCAGGACGTCTACCAGTGGTTGAAGGCGCTCGGCCCAGATCCCAATCGCCCCGTCAATCCAAGACTGGGCATTCCCTACTACCTGCTCATCGTAGCTCCCCCAGAGGACATTTCCTTCGAATTTCAGTACCGCCTCGATGTAGTCTGGGCTGTCGGGCGGCTGTGGTTTCCTTCTGCTGCCGAATTCCGGGTTTATGCCGAATCCGTGCTGGATTTCGAGGCCAAAAAGGTCAAGAGATCGCGCAGCGCTGTCCTCTTCGCCCCCGAGCATTCCAAAGACCGGGCGACAATTCTCTTCAATTCGGCAGTGGCAATTCCCTGGGGACAAGGTACTCCGGACAACCGCCGTCTCGGAGACCTGCCAGGCAAGAGATTTGAAGGCCGCTCCTACTCGCTCCACCGGTTTCTCGGCCCGGCTGCAACCAAACAGAATCTCCAGAATATTTGGGCTGGCGTACTCGAAGGCGGGCCTCCATCTCTCCTCTTCAGCGGAGGGCACGGCATGGCGTTTCTCAGCGATAACTCCGCCTTCGAGACGACCCAGGGTGCCATGGTTTGTCAGGACTTTCAGCCTGGTCATCCTGTGAACCCCGACTATTACTACAGCGCCAGGGATCTGACCGAATCTAAAAACACCAGGGTCCACGGCTTGATTCATTTCTTCTTCGCCTGCTACGGCGGAGGCTGGCCCGAATTCGATGACTTTGCCGGTGAAGAAGATACTCCATCGCGGATTTCTCCAAAACCTATGTTGTCCAGGCTCCCACAGGCTTTGTTGTCCCATGCCAACGGCGGAGCCTTGGCCGTGATCGCTCATGTCGAGCGCGCTTGGGCCGCTTCATTTTCGAGCAGGTCCCGCAACTCTCAGTTGCAGACTTTCTCTTCGGCTACAGCCAGCATCCTCAAGGGCGACCGCGTCGGCCAGGCAATGGATAAATTCAATTCCCGCTGGGCCCTCCTCGACAGCGAGTTGCGCGAGCTTTCCCTATCCTCCGTCAATGCGGCCAAGCTCTGCTCTCATTGGGTGGATCGCAACGACGCACGCAACTACATCGTCATCGGCGACCCAGCCGTGCGCCTGCCGGAAGAAGATCTGTAGCGGCTATTTCTTGCCTGGAACATTCGCCAAAAAACTGTCGACGATAGCCTGTACTCCCGGCGAAAGCCCTTGGGCCCCTCGAAGCTCCTCGCAAATCTTCAGCCGGTCGTCGAGGCTGACCGGCACCGGGTCTTCCGATCCCTCCACCCTCATTCCGCCCAACGCTTTGGCCATTTCAGCCAATGCTGCGGCATCCTCTTTCGTCAACTCCTTCAAGTTGCCGCTCAACGCTGCGGCCTTTTTGCCTTTTGACGCCGAGACATCCCAGATCTCAACCTGTTTGCCGTCCTTGGCAACAGTGGCAAGTCTTTGTCCATTCCTTGCCAGCACCCACTTGGCTACGGGGCCTTGAGTGATCACCTGTGCAACCTGCTCCCCTGTGAGGACACTTCGCACAATCAGGGTCTCGCGTGCAGCTTCGACAAATACGGGTAATTCCGACTCGAACACGAAGGTGGCGCCCTCAGATGAACTCCATTGAGATCCGCGCTTGCCTGTAGCCGCCTCCCAGAGCCCGATCCCCGTTGCACTTGGATTCTGCGTAGTCCAATTCACAACTACGTACTTTCCGTCTTGACTAAACCCAACTTGCTCCGCACTCTCAAGTTCGCGAAGTTCTGTCGCAATTCCGCCATTGAAGTTCGAGACCAATACCTTCGAACCTTTGTTTACAATCGCTGCCACTCTCTCGCCCCTTGGGCCAAGCACAGCCGTTTCGATCGTTGTGCCGAAACTGGCTTTGCCAAGATTCGCCCCCGGATTTGCAAACGGCCACCGAAGCGCCACTTGGTTCAATATAAATAAAACGTCCGTCCGGTCGGCGTTCAAGTTGAAGCTCTTTGCCGGATCAAAAAAGGTTGTCCCTACCACTTTCTGAGAGTCGATGTCCCACACTTTCCCTTCTGTCGAAGTCGCATTAAATAGCCTTCGCTTGGAATCTTTCTGACCACCCGGAAACTCCGCGAAAGCAACGTTGCCACGCTGCACCTCTCCGCCCAACTCTTTTCCTGTATCGACTTGGATCACGCTTTGGCGATTCCCCTTGAGTACCACCGCCCAACTTCCATCGTCGTTTAACCGGATTGCGCCTGACCCGGCAAACGGCTGCCCGATCCCCTGGCCAGTGGAGGCGTCCCAGCCCCTCGCCTGCCCTGCCTGATTCGCTGTTACGATGCGCCCACCGCTTGTGCTCATCACCAATTCTGTAATTGCCGCTTCCTGCCGGATCTGCTGCGACGGGATTCTCCAGACTCCACCGTTCAGGAATTTCTCAACCAGCGGGCCAGCCAATCCTCCCAGCTCTTTTGAGCCCGGTACCGCTTGCAACGCGCGCCCCAGATAAGCCAGCGCCTCCGCACTCTTGCCCTCCCTATCGAGCATGGAAATAGTGGCTAGATCATATTTCGCCACCGCCGTTCCGGCTACTTTAGATTGCCGTTCCGCCTTCTCCTCCGCTTTCTTCGCCAAAACATACTGCCATGCCGCTAAACACAACAGAATGACCATGGCGGCGGCAAAAGACAGCAGCACACGGTTTACGCGTTTATCCCTCAGACGCCGTTCTTCTGCCGTCTTCAGGTTTCGCTCTGCCGTTTGGCGGCGCTCCTCGGCTACATCCAGCCGCTCTTTCACTAGAGCTTCATCAGCCTTTCGACTCAGTTCCGCTTTACTCGACTCCTTCAGAAATTGCTCTTCGGCCGGACTGAGCGTGTTCGTCTTTCTCAACTCCACCGCCTCTTGCAGCCCTTGCTCCAACTCCGCACCGGACAAAAGCAGTCCTTCGGCCTCTTCCGCTCTGCGCCACCGGGATGCCCGCTGCTGCAGCATAAGCAAATGACTTCCGAACCATTCCTGGTTAGACCTGCGGATCGGCCCCACAAGCCGGTCATGGGCCAGTTCGAACCAGGTGATTCCTCCTCGCTCATCCCGGCGCACCAGATGGGCTTCTGTCATCTTTAACACCAGGTCGTTTGCCAGCCCACCGCTTTGCTTTTCCTCCATCCGAACCTGGTTTCTAACACCATCGCCCGTTATGAGCTGTTCCTCAAACCACTCCCGGATGATTCGCTCACAATTCACATTCTGCTTCGAGGCTTCGAGAACCTCCCTCGCGTAATATCTCCTCAGTGCATGCCCAACGTCTCCGACGTCCGCCTGGTCGATACTAAGGTCGTCCGCCTCCATTTCATTCCATAAGTCGTAACAAACCACTTGAAGCTGCACAGGCTCTACATACTCGCCAACCACTTCAACCAGCTTCCCTGTCAAATCCTGGATCGTAACCTTCGCCAGATTCGAAACCAGCTTGGCCACTACTCCCGGCGCATACTTCCGGTTCAATTTCGCCGTGGGAAGCTCAATCGCTTTCTCCGCTTCTGCGCGGGCCAATCGATCGATCCGGAAGCGGTTCTGCAGATGGGTAGGAAGCAAACGGGCAAATGGGTCCAGCGGGGCGAGGTAATCTTCTCGAATTACGAATAGCGCCCAAATCGAAGGGTCGCTTACCAACTCACCCAGTTGCTCAAAGAATTCACGCTTCACTGCATAGTCTGATGGATCCACCCGCAGCACTTCCTCAAACTGGTCGAAGACCAGCAGTTGATTTCGCTCCTTCTTTCGCTCAAGAAAATACTCAGCCAGATTTCGTTCGTCTACCTTGTCCGTCTTTTCGAGATCGGCGATGCAACTCCAGACGTACCGGTTGCTAACACCGGCGGGCGGCTGCCGGTTTACACGAATGGGTCCAGAAATGTCGAAGCGCTTTTCCACATCGGGCAATAGCCCGGCATTGACCAAAGAGCTTTTGCCGGCACCGGATGGGGAATACAGCAGAACGATGCGCTCGGAAGTGAGCAAGTAACGCAACTCCCGCTTTTCGCGGTCGCGGCCAAATAGCGGCTGCCCCCGCTCAAATGGTTTGGGTCCAACATAAGGGTTCGGATCGGCGGTAGCGTTGCTCATGGTTTATGTCTTTTCCATCTGCTTCTTCAGCTCACGCAGGAAATCGGTCGAAGAGCCCCAAAAGAGATCCACGTTAATCGTTTTGGTAAAGTAAGTCTCCAGATAGGTCTTCACTTTCTTCACATCCCCAAACACCCCCTCCCCGGGGTCCACTTGAACTCCGGCATGGTTGAAGTTCATGGCCTCGGCAATCCCTTCCAGCGACATGATCTGCCGGAACAACACTCGGAACTTCCAATCGTCGAGCGGAAATCCTAAAAATAAAATACTGCCCGTAACCAACGCTTCTTTCACCACACCAGGTACCAGCCGGTAGCGGGTAGTCTTGATGAGGTAATCGAAGAGGTCGTCCTCAGTCAGCGCCCAGGTGTCCGGTCTTCTGGGTGTCCCCGGCTTATTAAACATCTTGGTTTGGCCGAAGACGTAATAGAGCAGGGGCCGCATCTCGGTAGGCTCTGGAAGATCTGCCTCAAGGGCACCGTCGCGCCGCTCGTCTCTCCAGGGCCAATCGATCTCCACGGGTTCCTTCCCCGCTTGCCGCAAATAGGCTGCAAACAACGAGTTGCCAGAAGCGTTCAGAAATACCTTGGCCTTCAACTTGGCGGCGATCGTGAGAGGGTCGTCAGCTTGTTGGATCCCCCGGGCTGCGATCTCATCCAACACTTGGTCCATCCCGGTGTCGCCCGCCTGACTCCGCTTCAAACGTTCCTTGAGAACGCCTTGCACTGCGTTCTCCGCAGCCTTCCGTGAGTTCAGAATGGTGATCACCTGCGCCACTTTGGCCAGATCGGTATTGTTGTGTTGCTCCATCGGAAAGCGGCTTTTCTCCGCTACTTCAGCCGCAAGACTTCTAGTGGTCCCAAAGACGTGCTCCGCAACGTCCGGTCCGATGATCGGCACGCACTCGCCATTCTTCGAAAAGCCGCAAATGGCATCCCAATGTTCAAAGGTCTCTCCGAAGCCCGGGACGTACCAGATGCTGCCCCGCTTCAACCGCATGAAGAGCACCGGGACCCAGGCGTCCGGCTCTGCCAGGATGGCCCCACGGGCCACAGACATCGCACGATCAATCTGCCCGTCCTCGCTCAGAGCCATGAAGAAGCGGTCCATGAAAATCTGTGCCGTCCCGGTCTGGATGTTGCTTTGCATCGCCACAGCCGCTGGCACACCCACCTCCACCAGTCTCGGGCCCAGGCCTGCCAGATCTCCTCCGCCTTTACCGGCACTTTGGCACGATGCCAGCACCACCAGCCGGGGCCGCTCCTCCAGTCCCCAGATACACTGGCAAAGCGCAGATCCCGCCGTTGGTTTCTCCTCTTCCAACCACAGCAAAGGGCCCTTGAGCTTATCAAGCGTTCCATGGCACACCAGATAGAGGATATCGACCCCTGCCGCCAGTTGAGCCTTAATGTTCTCAAGCGTCGCCGCTCCTTCGGACAATTCCGCTGGAAGATCCTTCCCCAACCCTAGGATCTTCATTCCAGCCAGCGCTTTTTTCGCCGAGGCGAATTGCTCTGCCACATCGAGTGGCTTCAGCCCTGAACTCTCCTCTTGGTCTAAAAGCGATTCCGGGTTACCGATCACCACAAGAGCTGTCAGGTTGCCTTTGGCGCGCAGGCGGATCGGCCGCCAATCCTGACCACTCGCCAGAAAGCGGGAGAAAATTATGTTTTCGCCTGCAAAGAGCGATATTGCCGGATCGCCCGGATGGCGCAGCGTTTCCCACCGAATCTTATGCAACTCCAATGCCCCAGCTTCGATCGACAAACGAACGCGCAGTTTCAACTTCTGCTTCGACTGCTCCGTGAGCAGCACCGATTTCAGGAAGGCGTCCTTAACTTTTTCAGTAAAAAAAGCCGCGCTCAGCGCCTTCGGGTAGCTCTCGTTACCCAGTCTCGCCAACTCTGCAGGATTCAACTCGAGTTCGGGCTCGGCCGTAAACGCATGCTCTCCTGCATCATCCGCTTCCGGGGCACTGTAAAGGAAACTGGCTGAATAGATTCCATCTCCCCGTCCTCTAAGCGCGATTTCAAGATCGGCAAATTCGGTTGGCAATGGTTTTGCCTCCTCGTACATTCTATTGGCGGAATTATTTGCAATCTTCCGCCAACTACTTTCCTCGTGGTTGGCCACCCATCCTATCAAGACTGCGCGATCTCGCTCCAGGCCAGCCCTCTGAAGACTACCCGCTCACCAACAAATACGTCCTGACCGACAAAGCCATCACCACCATGTCCGCCTACCTTAAGAACTACGGCGTGACAACCGCACCCCCGATGGAATCGCTAAAGCCCCTACCGGGAGTCGAACCCCAATACCTCGAAGCCACCTCTGCCGCCATCGAAACGGAACACGGCAGCTTCGACGAGTTCCGCCGCAAATCCCTCGGCCTTACCGATGCTGACCGACAAAGCCTAAGCTCAATGCTCTGAAACTAGAGCCGGACAAACTCATGCACGTCTCCCCCGGCTGCCGCAATCGTTAGCCCGCCAGTCCCAGCCACAACACGGCGTGGTGGCAACGAAGGCAATGTCAGAGTCCACGGCCCCGCTCCACCTTGATACCGCCCCAATACAGTCTTCAAAAACAACACCATCAAAGCCCGGTTTCCAGCCCGAAACTGCATCGAAACCGGAATCTTCCTCCCCGCCATAACTCGGCGTCCTGCCCATTCCCCCAGCAGCGGCTGCGCAGCATCCACTATTTCGCCCTTGCGCGAAAAATCCTCGATCACGTCCTGCCCGAAATTCAATTGCAAACGCCCATCCGCATGCCAGCCAATCCCCACCCGTTGCCCCCCAATCGTCAAC
The DNA here is from genome assembly GCA_022843625.1 of Bryobacter sp. Taxonomy (GTDB): domain Bacteria; phylum Acidobacteriota; class Terriglobia; order Bryobacterales; family Bryobacteraceae; genus Bryobacter. The sequence goes on from JALHNH010000029.1 coordinate 63,274, forward strand.
ACCTGCCCCTCAAGGCCATATTCAAGATCAACCAATGCCGCCGAACTGTAAGCCACACTACCGTTAGCCCTAAAATCATAAACCGCCCCAATCCCGCCTTTGGTCGTGGTCACAGACCTCCACCGCCCCACAATCGGCTCAGCCCCGTCTAAAATCGCGGGCAAGGTCAGCAGCATCAGTTCGCGTCTCTTCATACCCCTTGAATCGGCCCCGGCCCCACGAACCTTTACTATTGCCGCTGCCGGATCGCGCTCGCGCATCTTGGTTCAGATCGCAACGTTCAGGCAGCTTCTCGGTGCCTCACCGGCAGGCCAATCCTTGAGCGATGTCACCCAAAACAGCGCAAAAAGCGCAAACTCCTCAGTGCCGAAGCCCAAAAACGAATGGCGCTTTCTCACCGCGAGCGCTCGGCTAAGGCAAAAAAGCAGAAGGCCTAAGGTGATTCACTCGGCGTGCGGCGATCCTGACTCTTGACGAACGCCCTCATTGCACGCATAATAAACAAAACAAAGCGCATCGCTTAGAATCTTGAAAGCACGCGCCCGTTAACAGAAGAGGGAATGATATATGAAACTTATCGGACGGATTTTTTCGGCATTACTGTTTGTGGGATTGACTCCCTCCTGGGCGGCGGTTATTAATTTCGACGACCTCACCACCAGAGATAACTTCTTTGAGTTGGGAATTAACAACACCTATCAAGGATATGTTTGGAGCACGACCCTGGTAGGGGGTGCAACGGGTTCAACGGGATGGGCCTCAGCGACAACAGCTGATCCGGCAGATAGTCCAGCGCCGACGCCCGTGAGCGGACTCAGCTATGCGTGGAACTGGAACGGACCTCAATCCCTGTTTATCCAGTTCGGAACACCCACGGACGTCACGAGCGCTCATTTTGCAACTCTTTCGTCATCCTATGCCGACAACGCAAGCACCATTCAGTTGTTCGGCTACGACGCCGCCAACACCTTGGTGGCCACAGGCTCAATCCTGACTCTGACGGACGCCTTTCAGCTCTATTCCGCGAATTTTGTCGGAGTCAACACTCTTGAGATCAGAGCTGATGGTCCCGAGCGATGGTTTTCGATCGATGACATCACGTTGAACGACAACTCTGCGGTGCCAGAGCCGGGCTCAGCTTTGTTGCTGGGAGCGGGCGTTTTGGTCATCGCCGGTTTGAAACGTCTTAGAAGCCAAGCGTAATCAGGGCCTCTAGCGAAAAGGTGCAGTAACCGAGGAGGGCGTAATCCATGCGATTACGCCCTCAAGCTTTTCTGGTAGCAAAGAAACTGTTCCAGCCTCAGATATGCCACAATTTAGTGCCATGCCTTCGGTTCACCTGATCACTCTGGATCCCGCTCATTTTCATGCCGCCCTCGTCCAAAAGGAGATGTACGCTGGCGTCTCGCCTCTAGTCAGCGTCTACGCGCCCCTCAGCCTCGACCTCACCGAGCACCTCACCCGCGTAGCCCGTTTCAACCTGCGCCCTGATGCCCCCACGAACTGGCAACTGGAAGTCCACTCGGGGCCCAATTCCCTCAGCCGCATGCTCCGCGAGCAACAACCGGGCAGTGTCGTAGTCCTCTCCGGCCGCAACGGGTCCAAGATCGAGCGTATTGAGCAATCCGTCGCTCACGGCTTCCATGTTCTGGCCGACAAGCCCTGGATCCTCCGCTCGGCCGACCTTCCCCGCATCGCCGCCACCCTCGACCTGGCCGACGAAAAAGGCCTCATCGCCTATGACATCATGACCGAGCGCTTCGAAGTCACTTCCATCCTCCACCGCGAACTCGTCAACACCCCCGCCGTCTTTGGCACCCTCCTCCCCGGCACGCCAACCGAACCGGCAATCTACATGGACAGCATGCACCGCGTCTCAAAAACTGTCGCCGGTGTCCCCATGCTTCGCCCCCTGGAGTTCTTCGACATCGAGCGTCAGGGCGAAGGACTCTCCGACGTCGGCACCCACCTCGTTGACCTCGCCCAATGGATCGCCTTCCCCGACATAGCCATCGATTATCAAACCGAAATTGAAATGCTGGACGCCCGCCGCTGGCCCACCACCCTCAACGAAGATCAATGGCGCACAGTTACCGGTACAGCCCCGCTTAAGCCCGGCAACTTCGACTACTACGGCAACAATTTCGTCTCCTACACGATCCGCGGCATTCATGTAGCAATGGACGTCCGCTGGGATCTCGAAGGTGTCAGCGACACCCACATGGCCCGCTTCCGGGGCTCGAAGTCCAGCATTGAAGTCCGTCAGGGAGAGCCAGAAGCCTACCGCCCCGAAGTCTACATCGTCCCCAATGATCGCGAGTCAATCGGTGAAGTCCGCGCAGCTCTACAGGTAAGGCTGAACGAACTCGAATCAAGCATTGACGGGGTCGGCATCATCGACCGAGGCCACGAGTTCCTCTTGGAGATTCCAGACCACCACCGGGTAGGCCACGAAGCCCACTTCGCCGAAGTCACCCGCCAATTCTTCGCTTACCTGGAAGACCCAAAATCCCTCCCGGCATGGGAAAAGCCAAACATGTTGGCAAAATACTATGTATCCACCAAAGGCGTAGAAATGGCCGCCGCAAAAAGCTAAATCCCCTGGCTAGGGAAGGTCGTAATTTGGTACGACAGTAGATGCCCATGGAAGAGACAGCCCCAAGCACCCAGACCCACGCCGCCCTGCTGGCTAGCATCAAGCAGCGCATTCAAACCGCCCAGGTGCGGGCAGCCCTTGCCGTCAACCGTGAACTCGTGATGCTCTATTGGGGCATCGGAACCGAGATCACCCGAAGACAAAAGGCGGAAGGATGGGGAACCAGAGTCATCGACAGCCTGGGCCGCGACCTCAAGGGCAGCTTTCCTGAGATGCAAGGCCTCTCTCCCCGTAACTTGAAACATCTGAGCTGTTCCGTCAAGTGGCAAGGCCCATAAATTTGCTCATGCCCATTTTTGTTTCCCACTTGATTTCCACAGATGGGCTGGATTTCGGTTGAGGCTTCTTTAAGGCGGCAGCCTTGGTGTAAACGAGCTCGCTATAGGTGACGTTGTTTTTCCAGCAGCGGAAGAGAATGCGGATCCACTTAAAGGCCAGCGCCCTTACCGCTGTGTTATGACCTTTGCCGGCTTTGCGCTGGTGCTGATAATACCCGCGTGCCCACTGGGAGCTGACCATGGAGTGCTGCGCCCATCGTGGAAGGTCTGCCGGAGAAAGGCTGGGCAGGCCCAGCGGCAATGAACGTGATGCTTCTTGCCACGACTGGATACGACAGGTGCGATACCGTTGTAACACTGGATCTGGTAAGCCGATTCATAGCGGTCCCGTTGGCTGCCCAGTGCGGCGATCAGCCGGGGTGCGATCACTGGACCCACTCCGGGGAACGACTTCATGAGCGCGTAGTCTGGATGCTTCTTTACCAACAATTCGATCCGCTGGTCATAGTCCTGGATCGCCAGCAAGAGCTGCTTCAGAAGGCCTGTCCAGGCGAGTACCGCCACACTGTAACCCGCAATGACAGCCTCATCGTGAGTGGCCGAGATCGCCTTCTGGATTTCATCGATCCGCTTGTCCAGATAGTCTCCTCCGGAGCGGCTGTTGTGGCTGGTATAGAACTTGCGGATCCTAGCGGGCCGAGACTTCTGTACATCGGATAAGGTTGGCCAGCGCTCAAGGAACGCCACGGCGATGGGCGAGCCAAGCTCGCCGAACCAATCCAGAGCTTGTGGAAAATACATTTTGAGATGAGCGGTCAACCGATTCGTACATGCGGTCTTCTGGTCTACAAGCTTGCGCCGTTCTTCTACAAGAAACTGGATAGTTCGAGTCTCGACGTTGTCTGTTCGCAGGGGCCGTAACTTGTCTCGATGCCGTGTCAGAATATCGAGAATGAGCTGCGCATCCATCGGGTCGTCTTTCGCCCCCGAGGGTCGAAAGGTCTTCCGGTAGCTAGCCAAGGTACTGCAATGTACCGGATAGATAATCAGATGCGGGTACTTGGTCAACATAAACACGAGCGGTCCTCTGGATTGCTCCAGCGCGACGGCAATGGGCTGGCAGCCATAAGCGCCCAGCCAGTTCCGCAGCCCAGGCATCGACGGACTCGGGTGTATGGGAAAGCGATCCCATTTGTGGTTTCGTTTGCCCGGGCATCTCCATCGCCCAGACGTGTTTTTGATCGGCCCAATCAATAGCATCAAAGCGGCAAATTGTGGTTCCATCGCCGTCTCTCCGGTTGAGTTTCCGGCAGGCATTCCTCACGCGAAGGCCTTATAGTAGAGCCTGGTGTCTGACTTCCAGGCGGCATCTGAGGATTCGTCTGGAGGAATTGCCAACCCGCCGCCCGAGGGTCTAAAAATAGACATCTAGTGTCTGGTTGATTCGTTCGTGGCGGCGGGATGCCTGTCCTCAATCAAGCTGGCAGAAGCGCCCAGCCGAAGCAAGGACTCCATTTCCACAATCCGACGCGGCGACGGCTGTGGAAAACCCTCATCTCAATCTCTCTCCTTTGGAGAAACTATAAGGCTAAACAATTGAATGTTGATCTGGTTACCGGAGAAAATGTCCGTCTTTGGGGGTATTCATACCCCCCCATCAATCTTAGTGAAATCCCCTAGTGCAGTTCATACTATACGGCCATGAATGATAGTGATATCAAGTGGATCTCGAAACCTCTCTCATTGAAGCGATTCGTTCGGACACTTCCTGGTGGCACTCGTTCCGTCCTCGCAGAACTCAGCGATGATCGCGAGTATGTGTTGAAGTTCCTTTGTAATCCACAGACGCACCGTTCGCTCGTTAACGAATTATTGGGTACTGAGATTTTTCGATCTATAGGATTGCCCGTCCCTCAACTTCGTCAGGTTTTTTTAACTTCGACCCAAGAATCAGATGCCGCTGCAATGAGAGGCCACACTCGAAATCAAATGCATGCGTCTAATTTTTGCAATTTCCAGCACCTTGCAGTTTCAATACCAGTGAATCGAAACGAAGCCACACTTTACGATATCTTGCCAGAAATGTGCCATGTACTACTGCAAAACAAGAGCGATATGTTGGGAGCGCTTGTCGTAGATCAATGGCTTGGGAATCTTGACATTCGCCAAACGGTTTTTGCCAAATCGAAATACATTCTCAGGGACCGAGTTTCCAACGCAAAAGTTGGATCGCGCATTCATTCTGGAATGATCGGAATCTTTATAGATCACGGCTTATGCTTTGGCGGGAAAGATTGGTCACTTCGCGAAATACCTGTCAAATATGGACCAAAACATAATCTAGGCCGTTACGAATGTAACTCTTGGCTAAGCATCCTGCGTAAATGGTGCCAACGAGTGGAAGCATTTCCTGATGAGGATCTTCGAAACATTTTCGCTCTAGTCCCATCTTCATGGCTCCTGCATGAAGATGTTCTTGGCTTGCAACTGCTCCATGACCAATTGCGACGACGAAGGGATCGAATCAGAATCATACAAGAAGACCTGATAAAAGTATGGGAGGAAATGCATATAGGGCAATCTTTTCGCAAAATGCCCTGCTTCGAAGGAAGACTGACATCAAAAGTTGCAAACTATTCCTCTCAGTGATGCAAAAAGCTAACAAGAAGGCGCATTTTGAATTGACGCCAAGGGACTAGCCACGTCATAGATTTTGAGTTCTTCCTCTGAATAATCATGAACTTCATTTTTTTTCAAACATTTATTGCAAAAATGTTTTGAGTCGAATACGCTGGGATCTAGTACCTAATGCTCGATGGTTCTAGTACCAAGCTAATTCCGTTGCGCGCTGGCATTAAAGGTTAACAATGTTTTGGCCTTAGGCGCTGTCCGACTGGCCACGTAGCTGACAAGCGACTTCTTTACGGAGACCTTTGAGAGGAACTTTATACTTGTGGCTACTCCTGTATTAAATCTAGAAATGTACGAGCTTTTCCAGGAAGTCGGCAATGGTAATTCAGCTGCAATTGAACGTCTTTATCATTTGCTTCGTCCTGGTATGCTTATTTCTCTCCGAATGAGGATGAAGCGCGATATTGAAGATGCCCTGCAAGAGTCCTATCATTCGCTTCTGAACGCGATTGCAGAGGGGCGTATTCAAGACCCAGGCTGTTTAGGTAGCTATCTCAGGACCATTCTCGTGCGTACAGCTAGTAAATTTCGAACGCAAGACGCGAAGTTAATTGGAATGGAAATCAACGACGAGAATCTAATAGTTGACAATTTCGGAACGCCTGAGCAGATCTACCTGAATAAAGAGCTTCAGAGCAGGATGTACCAAGTAATGGACTCATTGAATGTCCTAGATCGTGAAATCTTGGAACGGTATTATTTGAAGGGTGAATCTATTCATTGCGTGAGTCAACAACTAGGCATGAGTAAGAGGGTCGTCGAAGTCAGAAAATCGAGGGCGAAGCAAAAATTGGTCGGGGCTATGAAAAAAGCCGACGCCCAATATCTGATCCGTCGGATAGCCCTTCGATGCGCGGCTTCAGCATAACCAGCGAACGCAACAACAATATTCGGTTTATACGTATTCGGCGGATGAGAAGACCCCAAGAATTCCTCGTGGAACTTGTTAAAAAACTCGCCGCTAGTTGCCGCGCTCACTACTGTACTTGGAAATTGCATTCATGATTAGAAGCGTCTCTTCATAGCGAGCTTGACAGGCACTACAGAGAATTAAGTGCTCTTCAATAGCAACCATTGCCTCACCAGTAAGAATATTTTTGGCAAGATTTTCAGCCTGCTCTTCTAGTTTTAATGCGCAGCTTCCCATATTGGTGGCCCCTAGAGTCATTAATTTATTTTTACCTTAAAACCAGTATTTCAATATCATGTAGATGCTTCTTCTATTGAGATCAAGCGCTTAGGGGCAGTGTTTCACAATTCTGCAAAAAGTCTGTCCCGTCTTGCGGCTGCAAGGTTAAACACTTTTCATCTTAAAAGATGTGAGCTTTTAATTCCTAGGCTCACTATACGTCAGACTACCCGAGATGCAAACACCAGCAATAGATTCCCTCAAAATGCTTATCGGCGATTCGCCGAAAATGCTTCAGCTGCAGCACACCATAAATAAGCTTAGAAAATGCAGGTGGCCTGTTCTCATCCAAGGAGAAACCGGGACGGGGAAAGAGGTTGTGGCGCGGTCAATTCATGAATACAGAAACCAAGGTCCATTTGTCACGATCGACTGTTCAGCAATAGTTGGTCCACTCATGGAGAGTGATCTTTTCGGCCATACAAAGGGTGCCTTTACTGGGGCTAGTCAATCGAAGGCTGGCCTTTTGGAATTAGCAAATGGCGGAACCGCATTTCTTGATGAAATCGGTGAGTTGCCGATTGAGTTGCAGGCGAAGCTGTTACGAGTGCTTCAAGAAAAAGAATTTCGACCAGTAGGTTCGCTGTCACAAAAAACATCAGATTTTCGGGTGATATCAGCCACAAACCGAGATCTGTCAAAAGAGGTCGAGAAAGGTACCTTTAGGGCTGACCTCTACTATCGGCTAAACGTCGTGACACTTCGCTTGTCGCCATTAAGAGATCGACGAGAGGACATTCCAAAACTATTGCTTCATTTTATGCAAAAACATGGCCGGTCAAATCAGGAAATAGAACCCCACGTACTGAGAGCATTGATTGAATACGATTGGCCTGGAAATGTGCGCGAGCTTGAAAACTGCGTTCAGCATATGCTCGCGGTGAATTCAGGGCCATTATTCAATCAGACAGATCTGCCTTCAAATATTCAGAACGATGCAAAGCGAAATGTTTTTTCTTTTAAAGCTTCTTCTGCGTTGAATCAGGTACCACCATTTCGCCCGGAGACCTTTCGAGATTCGCATGCAATCTCCAATACAACGTCGAAGACTGTGCAATCTGGAGTTCGAGCCTCAGTGATGCCACTTGCATTGATGGAAAAACAAGAGATCATCCATGCTCTAACCTTTACAAATGGCGATAGGGCTGAGGCGGCACACCTCTTGGGTATCGGCAGAACGACCTTATATCGAAAGCTCAAGGAATACAATTTCGAAGAAGATTTATCCTTTTCGCAATCGGCTTAGCCATTCCTGCGATCATTGCCATGTATCCAATGAAGCAACAATTATTAGGGAAAACAATTCGACTTTTGCTTCTTGAAGATGACCCTGAATATTCACATTTTGTCCGAAGCGCCCTTGCTGAACTTCTAGAAATACGACCGGTTGATAATTGGCTTAAGCAGTTCGAAATACTCGATGTTGAATCATTGGAAGAAGCATTGGGTTGCATCGAAAAAATCGAATTTGATGCAATCCTAGCAGACCTTTTTGTCTTAGACAGTAAAGGTATGAACACTGCTGAGAGTTTGTACTCCAAATGTCCATTAATTCCTATCGTTGCTCTAATCGAGCAAGAGGACCCGAACCTCACGGTGAAGCTACTACAGAGTGGAGTACAAGATGTGTTAGTCAAGAACGAACTTGATTGCCTTCCTCTAGGCAAGGCAATCCGTTGTGCGATTGAGCGTTCGATGGCAGTGAAGACATCTTGGATTTCAACGCCAAGAGACAGTCTAACAGGGTTGCTTAACCTGCCATCAATTGTTGAATTCGGGCGATCCTATTTCAACTTAATGCGGCACTGTTCGGAGAAATCCGCAGTTGCCAGTTTCGAGATCGGTAGCCTTGAGAATGTGAAACTGGATTCCGGCAGGCATGGGGAGCAATGGCTACTGCTAGAAGCTGCAGAGTTATTACGGAGATATTCTGAATCCTTTGATCTAGTGGCCTATGGAGGTAATGGCAGATTCATAGTGATGAGCCCTGAGCAGAACTCAATTTCACTGCTCAATACTTTAAAGATCATCGAGCAGGCTTTGATTGACAAGGACAAAGTGCGGGGAGGCAGGCCATTACAAATTTCACTTTCATCAGCAGATTCAAGAGAAATCGACTGGTCTGATCTATTTAGAGGATGATCTTTGACCTGCTGTTGACCTGCTCCCCAAATTCATACCAGCGATTGTTAGTCATTTAGCATTGCTTTCGCTTCCCTAGGTGGCCGCAGGGCAATATTTAAGGTTCCCTTCTCAGGATGCCAAGCATTTATTTAAGTGCCAGAGGAAACCATTTGCCTTCAGAAAGCAGAAGGCCCTGGCCGTTTGAGTACTCGTAACGAGCAATCGGGTTGCCTCTGTTTGTGGTGACCTCCACATTACAGGGCGATTCCGTGCAATATGTTTGAATCTCAGTTCCGTCAGGATAAAGAGTACGGATATTCAATCTTCGTCCCTGAAGTTGTAGCGATCTAACATTTATTTGTACGTTACTCTTTGAAGCCTCGGAGAGGCCACCAACTCGTGCAGCGGGCCAGGTGGCTCCAAAGCCGTATCCAAAGAAGAACCCAAACCATTTATTGGTTCTAGGATCAGTCCGGTTTAGCATGAAGCCAGTACTTGGGTCCTCGAGATACCATCCATGTGAGCCGACATAACCTGGTTCACCGCATCTCCATCCGCCTGTTGGTTTGCACCATACTGCTGTGTACAAATCGTCCCCCTGAGACCGAGCGGCATATGAACGGGTGAACAGGTAATAGGCCGCAATACCACGCATTGCTTCTCCATTCAATACTGAGCCGCCGTCGCACCCAGGAGAATTTGGCAACGCGACGCAATTCAAGAATCCACTGGCGCCATAGAGGAAGTGGCCTCTTGAATCGTAGGCTTCATTGCGGACTAGCCACATTCCCGCGTCAATGGTGAACTGTTTCACTTTCGTGGCTTCAGGCCAGTCGCCGTAGAACTGCATTGTGTCGTACACGTAGGTGCCGAATACGCCCGCTGTCAACGCCATCATGAAGGGCTGAGTGCCGAAGCCTACAATCGAAGATACGATAGCGCCTTTCGTTCCGCTTGCCCCAGAGTAAGCACGATCAAGTGTCGCTGTAGTGCTAGAGGTAACGTTTGTCACTCTGTAATAAACGGTATCGCCGCCGAGATCCGCGTTTGTCTTTCCTGGCAGCTCCGCGTTGGCTCGTTCCTTGAAAAACCAGACCCACGCTTTGTAGGCTCCAGCACCGCAATCCCCAACACAAAAGGTTCCAGGCGTCCAGGTACCGCCGTTAAGTCTAATCTCATTGGACCCGTTGGTAACTGTCACAGAACTCGCGCCTGCATAGGTGGCGTTCTGAGGGCTGGTATTAGCCCATTCACCAGTTGGCAATTGTAGCGGTGCCCAGAATAGATTGATGTACTGCTTGAGGATGTTTCGATACTGAGTTCGCATTGCACTGTCGGGATGATAGCGTGCCGCCAGCGCATAGGCGGCTGTGATGTAACCCTGCTCACGAAGGTCGCCAATCTGGGTGACCCAGTTCCGCGACAAAGCGAAGTCATAGCCTACGCCTTTTTGATACGTCAGTACGTAGTTCATACCAGGCCAGATATTCTCGCCACTTTCGAGAGCCCACAGAAATAATCCTGTGATCGATTGTCCGCGGGCCGGGCCAGCAGCAATAAAGTTACCACCCATCGAAAGCGTGTCATAGTTTTTGCCCCTGTCATAGAAGGGTCCGTACCACCAATTACGGGCTAGTGTACGGGCAGCGTCACGGTACTTGGTCAGCCCGGTACGGTAGTAGAGCGTATAGAACGCCAAAACATTGTCGTAGTAGTTGCCGGGGGTGTTGCTATTTGTCCACCATCCGGCCAACGACCCATCGGCTCTGGCATACTGGATCCCGGTTTGGGTTCCGGTCGCGTGGGCCCATCCTGCATTTACAGTCATACTGGTTTGCGAATTGCAACGTATTACGTTATAGCGAGCGAGTCCCTGTGTGCCGGGATACTCCGCCGAGTTGTATTTAATATAAATCTGCGCGTACTTCGATGTCGGTCTGGTAAATCCTCCTCCACCGCAGAAGTCCCGTTGGAACTGCGTGCCCGTGCCCACAATCGTCGCATTGCCTTGGACCAACGTCAAAGTACCACTCAGATTCGTCTGCCAGGGCGCGTTACTCCAGAAGGCTGGTGCGCCGTTGGTACCTTTCAACTGGTCAATCTGGAAATCAGCGAATGTGATTGCCCTCTCGTCAAACCATGTCCATGGATTCGCTCCATGGCGGATCATTGGTCCCAGCAGTTGATTAATATTGGGATCTGAGACTACAACAACCCCGTTGTCGTCGGATACAACTGCACCCAACTTGAAGGTTCGTCTTACACTTTGGCCAGTTTCTGTTAGTCCCACTGCTTCTATTTCGTACTCACCTGGTTGACGGGCGGTAAAGGAGACAGACGTTGTTGACTTGTCACTCAAGATTCCGGTGTTGGGTGGTATAGACCTTTGAATCCAGTCGAACGAGATCCTATTTGAGTCGTCGTTGAGATAGCCGATAGCTTGAAGCTTGATGGTATCGCCGGCACGAACCGAAGCCGGAGCCACAACCTGCATTTGGGGCGGATAACTGAGTGTGTTGTTAAAGAGTAACGGACCGCCTGTCATTTCCAGATGCAGTCCCTTGCCGCTTGAATCGTTGAGGTTTCCCTCAAATTCAAAATCGAGCAGGTCCCCGAAAGCGTTGTTATCTACTTTGCGGGGCGGAGGTAAAGGAGAGATGGGACCTGGGGCACTGTAAATTCGAATAAAGGCTACATCCATCTCGGGAGACTGAGGATCATTGATAGCCCCGATCGCAAAAGGCTCTCCGGAGAGATTTTGAAGGGTTGGGTTTGGATCGGTTTGTTCATTGGAACAGTAGGCCCCGGAGATTTCGTCCCACATCTCAAGACTATAGGTTTTTGAAGAAATATCACGCCGGAGCCTAAAGCGAACTTCCTTAGCTTCGTTGAGCGGACAATACCCACCTCCCGCCGTACCCCGTATGAGCGAAAACATGCCGCCACGGGAATCCAGAAACACTCCGAAGTCATTGGCAAATCGGAAAACTGGCTGCTGGCTGACTGATTTCGCGTTAATCGTAATTCGTCCTTCAAGACGATAAGAACCAAGTGTTGCCCAACCGGATGTTCCAGGAGGAATCCGTTTCAAAATCCGCCGGTTAGCCGACATTACCAGTGATTTTGAGGGAGCCGGCGTAGCGGCGTTGAGTTCCGGGACGCTGCCATACAAGCTTGCAATAGCAAGCAAAACCTTCAAACTTCTTGAAAATCTCAACTTCAATCTTCCAAATGGATTCATGAGCTCTCCTCGTTTAAGCACTGTGGTCGGATTCATCGACGACTTGGGTGGCAGTGCGACCACATGTTTCTTTACGGCAGGCTCGAATCAACCTTGAAGGAATAGTTTTCGGCTGGGAACGAAATCGTGCGAGAGCCGCCAACGCTGACTCAAATTAATGGCTTGAAGTAAGAAGTTGTCAGACGAGTCAATTTGAACTTGTCCCCAGTTTTGCGGACGGCCTTCCATGAGGCGGCTGCCTCTGTCAACCGAAAATGTCACTTCTGGTTCGACTTTGGTTTTGGGACGGCCTGGAAATTCGTTTAGCGTGGTCATATGACCGTAGAACTCCTCCCGGAAACCGAACGGCTACTGCGAGAAGAAATTCAGTTCGGTAATTTCAAATCGCTGGACGAAGTCATTGTGCAGGCCGTCCACGCCTTGCGCGAAAAAGTGAATCCCGCTGCTTCACCTTTTACCCCCTCAAGGAAAAGTCTCTACAGTCTGCTCTCTCAGCCACCATTTGCCGGCTCTAATCTGGACCTCGAACGTCAACAGGATTTGCCCAAGCTGCTAGCCCGCATTTCTCACCAGCGCTCCGTGACGTGCCTTTCAACTGAAGAAGCGAAGGGGTAGCGAAGGCTCAAAAAACGCAAAAACCGACTTTTCTTTGTTTCTGCATACTTACGGGCAGGGGCTTCCCTCAAGGTTGCCCCTGTGTTGATTTCCGGCTCGAAGTTGTCAAAGATCTTGGGTCTGGCCGCGTCAGCAACGCAAGGCAAGATGGGCTTGCCTGAAGACGCCCTTTAAGGGGTAAGAACGTGGCAGCGGCACCCATATCTTTCGCGCCGTAACGCGGATCGTTGCGGCGATCTTGAGCAGTTTGAGCCGTAGCGTCTGCGACTGTGCCTTGGCGAGATCCGTACCCGCTAGAGCCTGTTCCCGCAAGCCTCGCAGCAAGGTGTATGTGACCCAGGATTCGTTGACGATTCGTTGACAGATAGGGAAAGTCGTCAGAAAGTCGTCAGCTGAAGCGTCACTGCAGGTTTTGTTGGCATTTTTCGCATGCTTGGCGCTCAGCCCTCCACTTTGCCTAAATGTACCTGTAGCGATCAGATTTTGTCACAAACTGTTAACTGTCTATGAATCAATTGATTGGCCTGCATTGCAGCTCGCAATTGCACTACCCACGTCGACCTATCCCAAGCCTAAATTCTCCAAAAAACGCAGAGGGACAGGTCTACATTCTGAAGCTGCGATTTTTCGAAGCATAGCTATTTGCGCTCTACGCGTCCACCACTGGGTGCGCAATGGGCCTATAGCGGATAACTGTCGAGCTTGAGGCTTCTGGCCGCTTGGGGAGCAATTTCTGCAATCATCTTTGCGATCTAGACATCATGGATTTCTGGTGCAATAATTTCAGGCAAAAACCAATTGTGCAGCAGCCTGTTGCACAATTGCCTCTTTACCCTAAGATAGTCATGCCTAGCAGCTAGACCAGAAATTCTTGGTAGAGCTAAGTGCAGGCACTATTTGCTATCATGCCTGCATGAAGCGGCCATCAAATTCTCCTTCACTCAACTACACCATCCGTGGTGTACCGCCAGAAGTGGATCGTGCCCTTCGCCAACAAGCCACGCAGCGGAACCAAAGCCTCAACCAAGTAGTGATAGAAGAGCTGACCCGAGCACTCATCGGCAGGCCCATTAAAGCCGATTTCTCGGATTTGGTTGGCAAATGGACACCCGACCCAGCTTTCGATGAGATTCTTGCTTCCCAGCGCCAGATAGATCCTGAGAAGTGGTAGTCCAAGTTGCATCAATTTTGCTGAAACGGCGCAACGATAGCCCGGAATCGCCGCTATGAGAGTTGCTCTTGACACAAATCGCCTGACAGACCTTTTCCAGGGGGATGCGGATCTCGCAGGCTTCCTCGGTGGCTGCCAGGAAGTTTGGATTCCCTATGTCGTTCTAGCTGAAATGAAGGCGGGTTTCCTCGGCGGAATGCGACAAGTCCAAAACGAGGCGCTTCTTTCAAGTCTACTCAGCCGCGAGACGGTATCGATTCTGTATGCGAGCAGAGAGACTACAGAACAGTACGCACGCCTATTTGTGCAGTTAAAACGAGCCGGCACGCCAGTGCCGGACAACGATTTGTGGATTGCAGCGCTCTCGATGGAACACGATTTAGCACTGGTAACGCGAGACAGGCATTTTGACAAGATTCCTCAGCTACGCCGGGCATCTGCCGTTTAGAAAGCCGTCGGAGAGTCGTCAGCCTCAGATGCACCTTGCAAAATCCCTAATAAATTGACATCCAATCGCGCCGCCCGTCAACAATTGCAGCAAGCAGACTTTAAGCTATAGCTCTCGATTTCGAGCTTGCAGATTGCGACGCGGATCAACATGTTTCTTGCGTGATGCCATCTTGATATCAAAAATGTTAAGCATCATGATGTCTGCATGAGGACAACTCTCACACTGGAAGACGATATTGCTGAGAGATTGGCGCAGCTTGCCAGGAATACAGACCAACCGTTTAAAACTGTAGTAAACGAAACCTTGCGCCGAGGGCTTGTCGATCTGCTTCCCGATCTAACCCCCTTCGACTATCAACCCCACCCCGGTAACCTTCTGCCGGGAATCGACGATAGACGCTTAAATGAGCTCGCCTGGCAACTGGACGAAGAGCGCAACAAGGCATGATTCTGCCGGACCTCAACCTGCTTGTTTATGCTTATGACTCCAACTCGCCCTCCCACGCCGCAGCAAAAAGCTGGTGGATTGGCTGTCTATCGGGCCAGGAAACGATCGGCATTTCTTGGTTAGTTTGTTTTGGATTCATCCGGCTCTGGACGAGCCCCCGCGTTTTCCAAAACCCCATGACAGTGGATCAGGCTGCCACTCACGTAGAGTCCTGGCTGGCCAGGCCTATGGTGCGCATCTTAAATCCCGGCCCCAGGCATGCTGAAATTGCCTTCGGCCTGCTTCGATCCGAAGGCCGGGGAGGCAATCTCACCACAGACGCTCACCTTGTAGCCTTGGCCATGGAAGCCAATGCTACGTTGCACACGGCAGGCACAGACTTTCTGCGATTCACCGGCTTGAGGTGGAAGAATCCTTTGATTTGAGTCAGGACAGTTGTCGTGGGTTGTTTGAACGTACTTGTGCAATGCGTTCACAGAAAATTTCAAGAGTGCTAAGTTGCTACCGCTCAAATACTTACCGCAACTCCAGGCCTGCAAAGCTTGCTTCCGCCACTGAATAATGGTTCGAGGCGTGGGCCCGAGCCCATCCTCAGTTCTTCGGCATCTGAATATCCCGAAAGGAAGTATAACGCCACAAGTGTCTTTCGCCCCAGCCCATGCCCAAGCCGATGGGCTGCCGCCTCGCAAAAATACAAAAAATCACGAACGAAGCCAATTTCGATCTATCCCTCATAAAATCAACAACATAAAGCCCCAATTGGAAGGACTGGAAAGAAATCTTAGATGGTCAATACGGAGAGGCACTCTTTCTCTTAGTCGCCAGCGGAGTCACCTGCACCATTTAAATTAAAAAATCAGTAACGAAAACCAATTTAGCGATACGTCATTTATTATCAATCATTTAAGCCGGGTCACGGAAGAGCCTGAAAAGTTTTCCACAGTCCGGGGTTTGACAATCAGAAGAATATTGAGCTATTCTGGATAAGTTTGGCGAGTAGTGCTTCTGCTTTCGAGCTACCCGTCTCCTGCCGAGTCCACCTTGGATAAAGCTTTATGGAGCGACCGGCCGAAAGCCGGCCCCGCTACTGGAACGTACCGGCTGAAAAGTCGCGCGACGCACTCCGGCAAGGGCTAGTCCAGAACCTTCAAACCGCAAGTCGTTTGTTTGCACTTGCATACGCCCATTTAGCAGTACCTAGTTTAATCAGTTTTCAAGTTTAACAATTTGTCGCGTTCATGCGCTTTGGCGCTTGGACGCTCAAACGTTGAGAGGGTAACTTTTCGTGCCAACGTTCAACCAACTCGTGCGCAAAGGGCGCACGCCTATTAATTACAAGACGGCTAGCCCGGCCTTGCAGGCGTGCCCGCAGCGTCGTGGCGTCTGTACTCGTGTTTACACGACAACGCCGAAGAAGCCGAATTCGGCCCTCCGGAAGGTCGCTCGTGTCCGTTTAACCAACGGAATCGAAGTCACAACCTACATTCCGGGCGAAGGCCATAACCTGCAGGAGCACTCAATCGTGCTCATTCGCGGTGGCCGTGTGAAGGACCTTCCAGGTGTCCGCTATCACGTCGTTCGCGGCACGCTCGATACCGGTGGCGTGCAGAATCGTAAGCAGAGCCGCTCCAAATACGGGGCCAAGCGGCCAAAGTCGTAAGGGGCTATTGAGGATTCATTATGGCAAGACGACGTAGAGCTGAAGTACGCGAAGTAGGGGCTGATCCGATTTACAATTCGACCCTCGCGACGAAGTTCATTAACAGCATGATGTGGGACGGCAAGAAGAATACTGCTCAGCGGATCTTCTACTCGTCTCTCACGATCCTCGGCGAGCGCGCCCAGGATGACGCACTCAAGGTATTTAAGAAGGCAGTGGAAAACTGCCGGCCCTTGCTCGAAGTCAAGACCCGCCGCGTCGGTGGTGCCAACTACCAGGTGCCAATCGAGGTGCCGCAGACCCGCCGCACCAGCCTCGCGATCCGCTGGATTCTGTCCAACGCTCGCTCGCGCGCCGAAAAGGGCATGATCGACAAGCTGGCTAACGAATTGAACGATGCAGCCAACCTTCGTGGTGGCGCGATCAAGAAGAAAGACGACGTCCACCGTATGGCCGAAGCCAATAAGGCTTTCGCTCATTACCGCTGGTAGTTAACTCCAAGGAAAACAGAAAGATTTTATGCCTCGCCTCGTACCGCTAGAAAGAATGCGCAATATCGGCATCATGGCCCACATTGATGCCGGTAAAACGACAACTACGGAACGTATTCTTTATTACACTGGCCGATCCTACAAGATCGGTGAGGTGCATGAAGGCACCGCCACCATGGACTGGATGGCGCAAGAGCAGGAGCGCGGTATCACCATTACCTCCGCTGCAACCACCTGTTCCTGGGAAGGTATTCAGATCAATATCATCGACACCCCGGGTCACGTTGACTTCACTGCTGAAGTCGAACGTTCTCTGCGTGTTCTTGACGGTGCCGTCGCTGTGTTTGACGCGGTCGCCGGTGTACAGCCCCAGACCGAAACCGTATGGCGTCAGGCTGACAAGTACAAGGTGCCTCGCATCTGCTTCGTCAACAAGATGGACCGTATCGGCGCAGACTTTTTCTACTCAGTAAAAACCATGGTCGATCGTCTCGGTTGCAAACCTGTACCGATTCAGATCCCGGTTGGCGCTGAAGACCAATACAAAGGCATCATCGACCTCGTAACGATGAAAGCCCGTATCTGGCGCGATGAGAGCCTTGGTGCTCAGTATGACGACGTCGATATTCCCGCAAACTTGCTCGATAAGGCTCAGGAATGCCGCGAAGCCATGATCGAAGCAGTTTCTGAATGCGACGACGCGCTCACTGAAAAATATTTGAATGGTGAAGCACTCACCGAAGCTGAGCTGAAGGCAGGTATCCGCAAGGGTACGCTGGCTCAAGCTTTCTTCCCGGTTATTCTTGGTTCGGCCTTTAAAAACAAAGGTGTTCAGAATATGCTCGACGCCGTCGTCGACTATCTGCCTTCCCCTCTCGATGTGCCCCCAATGACCGGCGTCGATTACCATCACCGCGATCGCGAAGTGGTGCGCAAGCCTGAAGATACAGAGCCTTTCTCGGCACTGGTCTTTAAAATCATGACCGACCCCTTCGTTGGCCAGTTGAGCTTCATCCGGGTTTACTCGGGCAAGCTGAACACCGGCGATCACGTCATGAACGTAGCTAAAGGCCGCACCGAGCGCATTGGCCGCCTCGTCAAGATGCACGCCAACAAGCGTGAAGAAATTCAGGACATCCTGGCTGGCGACATCTGCGCCGCTGTTGGTTTGAAGTCAGTAATCACTGGCGACACCATTTGCGATCCGGATAAGCCTGTAATTCTCGAATCGATCGATTTCCCTGCGCCTGTCATTCAGCTCGCCATCGAGCCGAAAACGAAGACCGACCAGGAAAAGATGGGCATGGCAATTGCCAAGCTCGTTGCCGAAGATCCTACCCTTCGCGTCAATACCGATGCTGAAACCAACCAGACAATTCTGGCCGGCATGGGCGAGTTGCACCTCGAAATCATCGTAGACCGCATGAAGCGCGAATTTGGCGTGGAAGCGAACGTCGGCAAGCCTCAGGTTGCTTACCGCGAATCGATCCGTCAGACCGCTCTCGGCGAAGAAAAGTACTCGAAGCAAACTGGTGGTCGTGGTCAATACGGACACTGCAAGCTGCGCATCGAACCAATGGACACTGGCGGCGGATACGAATTCGTTAGCGAAGTCACCGGTGGTTCGATTCCCAAAGAATACATCCCTGCCATCCAGAAGGGTGTTGCCGAGCGTCTTGAAATGGGCATCATCGCGGGCTTCCCGATGTCCGATATCAAGGTAATCGTCTACGAAGGCAGCTATCACGAAGTCGACTCAAGCGAAATGGCGTTCAAGATCGCCGGTTCGCTTGCTCTTCAGGATGCTGTCAAGAAGGCTAAGCCAGTTCTGATGGAACCGGTAATGAAGGTTGAAGTTGTAGTTCCTGATGAATACATGGGTCCTGTGAATGGCGATTTGATCAGCCGTCGCGGACAACTGCAAGGAACTGAAAGATTAGGTTCGACAACCATCATCAACGCGATGGTGCCATTGTCGGAAATGTTTGGATATGCGACCGACCTACGGTCGAAGACGCAAGGCCGCGGCGCGTTCACGATGCACTTCGGCAAGTACGAAGATCTGCCGAAAAATCTGGCGGACGAGATTATCGCAAAAACGAAGGGCGCGAACCAGCGCTAATTAGGAGCAACGGAAAATGGCGAAAGAGAAATTTGACCGTAGTAAGCCGCACGTCAACGTCGGAACGATTGGGCACATCGATCACGGCAAGACGACCCTGACGGCAGCGATCACGAAGGTGTTGTCCAAGCA
>JALHNH010000030.1 GCA_022843625.1 Bryobacter sp.
ACTACGACGAACGAGGCGAACGGCGGTATCACACGCTTGGCTTCGCCTCAGAGATGAACAAGGGTCAGGCTGAGGAGAAATGCCAGGTCTTCATGCGCGAGGTCAACGGAGGGGTTCGAACCGCAAGCCCGGTCCGTCCGACCACGGTCATCGAGTTCTTGGATGAGACCTACTTGCCGTTCTACCTTGGCAAATGGAAGGAGTCCACGGCAGGCACGTCCGAGAACCGGATCCGGCATCACATCGGCAAGGAACTCGGCCGTGAACGATTGATGGATCTCACTCTGGCAAAGCTCCAGAGGTATTTGGAGCAGAAGGCGGCGTCTGGGTTATCCCATAGCGTCGTCGACCACCTTCGCTGGGATCTGTCCTCCATGCTCGACATGGCGGTTGCCGAAAGGGTGATCTCGGTAAACCCGGCGAGTTCGCTCTACACGCCCAAGTCGGCGAAGCGGAGCGAATGCCACGCGATGTCCGCAGAGCAGGTAGAGCTTGCGCTGGGAGCAGTTGAACAACGTGAGAAGGTGATCCTCCGATTGGCCATCTTCGCCGGGATGCGTCCCGGTGAGTTGTTGGCGATTCAGCGCGATCAAGTGAACCCGGATGCTTCGGTGGTCGAGATCCGGCAGCGGGTTTATCGTGGCAAGTTCGCATCGCCTAAGAACGGTCTGGTCCGAAAAGCGGCCATTCCTCCAGACACCGCATCGCACCTCCGCGAGTGGATGGAGAATGCCGTCGAACCGGGACCCCAGTCGTTCGTGTTCGCCGGCGAGTCGGGCCAGCCCTTATGGCGGTCTTCGCTTCTTGAAGACTACATCAAGGCAAAGCTCGATCCTGTAGGCCTTGGCTGGGTGAACTTTCAGGTCATGCGTCGCACACATGCCAGCCTGGGGCATGAAGCCAAGGTCGATCCGAAGGTCTCAGCCGACCAGCGGGGCCACGGTATCGGTGTAGCGCTCGATGTTTATACGAAGTCGAGCATGAAGGACCGGGCAGCAGCCGCGAAGCAATTGGAAGATTCCGTCAAGAAGCCCTCACCGCCTCGAAAGATGCCGAAGTGATTCTTAATGGAGGGCTATGGAGGGTGTGATTTTGACGTGCCCGTAAGTTGTTGATTTTGGAGCGGGAGATGGGATTCGAACCCACGACGTCCAGCTTGGGAAGCTGAGACTGTTGCTTGGTTGTGATGAAGCTTAACGAAAGGATTGGAGGTCAGAATGAAAACTCTTGCCGAGCTGCGAAGCTCAGATTACCATCACGAACTCGCGCACAAGTTGTGGGCCGCGTTCGTGGCCCAGCAGCAGGGCATCTCAATGAACATGGCGCTCGCGCAGACTGGTGGCCGGATGAGCGACGCATGGTTGATGGTTGCAGAACTCGCCCTTTGGGCTCACGCGTCGCGCGAAGGCCAATTTCTCGGGGACCAATCCGTCTACGATCAATTCGCTAAGGCCTACCAATCGATCTGCCACGAACAGCACAGCAGTGGATCCTTGCCATCTAAGGTTAGTGAGGCCGGGACGATCAACTGACAGCCGCCCTCCGACGGCCCTTGAAGCGGACTCTGCAACTCGCTTTGAGGAATCGCCATTCTGTAGCAGTATCGAAACTGCGAACAGAAGGAGTGGCGATTGATCGCAGTAAATCCTCAGCCTGAATCGGTGCGTCGGCGTCCGCTAGCCAGTTCAGCACCTTCGCCCGAAACAACAGCGCGGCGGGAACTGGAGGACCAGCGTGGCGCTCCGTTCTCGGATGAGGAATGGGCCGCCGCGAAGCATCGTCTCTTGGCGTTGGCGAGGCTCGTTCGCCGGTGGGTCAAAGCGGCATGACAGGCAATTCACTATGTGGCTACGCTGCGGTAAAGTTGATGGGAGATGCCCTCCCCGGTATACGTGATGAAGAAGCTCGAACCGAAGCCGCTGCCGGGCACTGTTCGAAGATGCGTGCTGTACGCCCGAGTCTCGTCCAAGGAACAAGAGCAAGAGGGCTATTCGATCCAAGCGCAACTCACCCTGCTCCGTGAATACGCAGCGCAGGAGCGGCTCGACATTCTGCAGGAGTTCGTGGACGTTGAAACAGCGAAAATTGCCGGCCGACATTCGTTCAATGCGATGCTGGCGTTCCTCAAGAAGCAGCCTACCTGCCGCACGCTGATTGTCGAGAAGACCGACCGCCTCTACCGCAACCTGAAGGATTGGGTGACGATCGACGACTACGGCCTGGAGGTTCACTTCCCGAAGGAGAACGTGATCATCGGACCCGAATCGAGGTCTTCGGAAAAATTCCTCCACGGCATCAAGGTTCTCATGGCCAAAAACTACGTGGAGAATCTGGGCGAGGAGGCTAGCAAAGGGATGCGAGAAAAGGCCAAGAGCGGAATCTGGCCTAGCTTCGCGCCAACGGGCTACCAAAACGTTCAGGGTAGCGACGGCAAACGCACCATCGCGCCGCATCCGATTGAGGCACCCGTCGTGCGCCAGATCTTCGACTGGTTCGAGACCGGCGAGTATACCCTTCAGACCATCGCCGAGAAGTTGCGAACAGAAGGCATCCCCTTCGGAGCGCGCCAAGTCAACGTGAGTAGCATCCACGTGGTTCTCCGGAATCGGATCTACACGGGGGAGTTTGAGTGGAAAGGCGTCCTCTACCAAGGAACCTTTGAGCCGCTAATTAGCAAGGACACCTGGGAGCGCGTTCAGGATCGCCTTGACGCTCGCCAGGAACTTCGACATCGGAAGGTCATCCACGATTTCGCCTTCACCGCGTTGGTCCGTTGCGGACATTGCGGATGCAGCCTCGTCGGTGAATTGAAGAAGAAGCGCTACGTCTACTACCACTGCACAGGGAACAAAGGAAAATGCGACGAACCGTACACACGCGAAGAGATCCTGCACGGTGAATTCGTCGCCGTACTCAAGACGCTCGCCATCCCGGACTCAGTGTTGCAGTGGCTGGAAAAGGAACTCACGCTTTCGACTCACCAGGACGAACGTATCCAACAGCGAACAGTCAAGAACTGGCAAGACGAGTGGGACCGGTTGCAGGGAAGGCTCGACGCCATGTACGAAGACAAGCTCGACGGGCGGATCACGTCTGAGCAATTTGATCGGAAGGCCAAAGAGACCCGATCAAAACAACAAGCGCTTCGGGCGAAGATCAGCCAGCATCAATCCACTGCGGTCGATCTTCGGGCTGGCTTCAACATGATGAAGTTGACCAGTATTGCCTGCAGAGAGTTCGAACGGCAAAATGCTCGTGAACAACGCAAGCTTTTGGAATTGGTGGTTAACGGCGCAATGTGGAAGGAAGGACGGTTAGAAGTGACCCTTCATGAACCGTTCCAAACATTGGCCCGTTCGAACTCTGCAAGTGCAACAAAGCACGGAGCCAAAGGTCCTTCCGAACCCAAACTTTCAGAATGGCTCCCCGGCATGGATTCGAACCACGATTGACGGAGTCAAAGTCCGCTGTCCTACCATTAGACGACCAGGGAGCAAGGCCTTTTTTAGAATAGCAAAATCATCGGCCAACTAGGGTCTTGAGTCTTTCAATTTCAATCTCTTCTTCTGGCTTGAGCCCTGCAAGGCGGCCGTAGGAATTCCAGCTACCGATTGCTTCTTCAAACGACTCCTGAGCAATTTGGGTTTTGCGTTGGGTGCGCGCCAATTCGCCTTTCAGAGTTAAGGCGACAGCGAGCTGGCGGCGGTAGTCGGATTTAGAACCGGGACGGGCTACGAGCTTACGCAGAATCTCGACTGCTTGCCCAGATTCTGCGGCGGCTGTGGCAATATCGGCGGATTCCCTGTTCATGCGAGCCGTCTTTACGATGATATCGGCCAAGCCTTCTGAGGCCTCTTCGTTATCCTTTTCCTTTTCTGAAGCCTGTTCGAGGAGCTGGCGGGCTTCTTTGTAAGAGGCTCTGGCCTGGTCGCTTTGCTTGGTTTTCTCCAGAGTTTCGCCGAGGCCGCTGAGGGTTTTGGCGAGGTCCAGAATTGGACCAACTTCACTGTCGGGTTTCGTTGCTGCGGGACGAATGGTGGTCTCGGCCGTGCGAAACATCGAAAGCGCTTCGCTGAACATGCTCATCTTCAGAGCTTTGTCTCCAACATTGTTTGCGGACTGGGCGTAGTCACGGGCCTTGCCAGTGTTGCCCTTGTCTGCGTCAAAGATCGAGCCAAACTGGCGCATGGCGTTTTTAGCGAAAGGCATAGAGGCTTGTTGATCGCCAGCGGCAAACATGAGATCGCCAAGGGCGGAATCTGCCGCTGCGAGGGCTTTGAGTACCTGAGGGTTTTGGGAACCTGCGGCAGTGAGTTTGTTCTTCCAGTCCTGGGTGACCTTAATGGCCTCTTTATAATCGCGGGCGCCGTTGAGCATGTCGGCAAGCAGTTTGGCCGAACGGGAATACTCGAGTAATTCGAGGTCAGTGCTACCTCCGCTACTGGCCAATTGCAGGGTAAGTTCGTAGGCTTTTCGCGCAGACTGTATTGCGGCACCACGATTACCCGGGAGGAGGCCGCTGCCCTTGAGTTCTACTTCGGCCAAGCGGAGATAGGCTTTAGCAAGTTCCGCTACGACTTCCGGTTTACCGGCGCTCTTGGCCAGCATGTCGTCGAGATAGATTTTTGCACTTTCGATTGTAGAAACGCTGGTGTTCGCCTTGGAGCCAGGCCCACCTTTTCCGCCAGAGAACAGATTATTCGTGATGTTCTGAATTTGCGAGGCCTTATCGACCGATTTCGTACGCTGGAAGACGGCGATGCCAGCTGCGCCGAGAACCGCTACCACCAGCGCAACGGTAATCCAGTTTTGCCTTAGGGACCGGACCATGAAATCCCTCATCGCTTCCTGACGGGGTTTGACGCCACGGCCTTCGAGATAGGCTTCGATGTCGCGACCAAAGGCGATTGTGGATGGATAACGGGCTTCGATGTTCTTTTCGAGGGCCTTCGAGAGGATATAGTTTACGTCCTCGTCAACACCTTCGATCTTGGGAGCGATCTGTTCGCAAATGGCGCGGCCTCGATCCATTACCGTATCTTTCGGGCTTCCGTAAGGAGGACGGCCTCCGAGCATTTCGTAGAGGATGACACCGAGCGAGTAGATGTCGGAGGCCTCCGTAACTTCTTTGCCACGGATTTGTTCTGGAGAAAAATACGAGAGGCTGTCGGCATCAATCTGCGTCTGGGTAGCGATGGCGTCGCCGCCTTTGGCAAAAGCCCGGGCGAGGCCGAAATCGACAAGGCGGGGGGTGTGCTCCCTGGTGAGCAGGACGTTAGAGGCTTTGAGATCCCCGTGGAGGATCTTACGCTGGTGGGCATATCCCACAGCAGTAAGGAGCCTTAGGAAAACTGTAAGGTTTTCACGCAGATCCATCTTAAAAGAAAGTTCTGTAACAGGAAGGCCGCCTTCGAACTCACTTACAACGAAGGGATGGCCTTCAGAGATCCACCCGGTGTCGAGGACGCGGCCGATGTTGGCGTCGTAGAGCATGGTGAGAATGCGGAGTTCCTGGATGAAGATCTGCTGGAGAGATGCGTCTTCGAGCCTGATACGAGCGGCTTTGAAGTTGACGAGCTGGTCCATGGTTCCATCGGCGCGCTCGGCGAGATAGTCCATACCGAGGCCGTCGGAGCCTAACGGAAGGAGGATGCGCCAACCGGAAACCACGTCGGGAACTTCTTCGTTCTCGCCGGGGCGATCGATTTGACGAAGAATGCGGTGAGCGTAGGCGTGGAGATCCTTATCCATCTCGAGTTGTTCATCGAGAAAGAGACCGCGCGCTCTGGGCGGCAGCGTCAGAGCCTCGGTAATTATGGGCTGGATCGTATTCCACTGATTAATCGTCACGGAATTAAACCTTAGTATGACGAAGCTATGTGGCTAGCGCCATACATACAAAGCCTGAGTTTAGAGCTCAAGCTGAGGGCGAGAGGGCTCTGGCCAGTCCAAATGGAAGAATTTTCCACGCGGAGAATCAGTGCGTTCGTAGGTGTGAGCGCCAAAATAATCGCGCTGTGCCTGAAGCAAATTGGCCGGTAGGGTAGCGCTGCGGTAGCCGTCGTAGTAGCTAAGAGCAGAGTAGAAAGTGGGAGCGGGAATGCCGTTGGTGGCAGCGGCGGCGACTACTTTGCGCCAGTTGGTCTGGCAGCGGTCCATCTCGCTCTTGAAGAAGGGGTCGAGGAGGAGATTGACGAGGCTTGCGTTGGCCAGGTAAGCTTCAGTGATTTTCTGCAGGAAGCGGGCGCGAATGATACAACCACCACGGAAGATGCGGGCGATGTTGGCAAAAGGGAGATCCCATTTGTATTCCACTTGAGCGGCGCGCATCAGCTGGAAGCCCTGCGCGTAGGCGCAGACTTTGGAGCAGTAGAGAGCGTCGTGGATCGCGTCGATCATGGCTTGTTTGTCGCCGCTGTATGCGGGGCTGGGGCCGGTAAGGGTTTGTGATGCGGTGACGCGTTCGTCCTTAACGGCGCTGAGGAAGCGGGCGAAGACGGCTTCGGCTACGGTGGGAGCGGGGGTGCCCATGTCGAGGGCGTTGGCGCTGGTCCATTTGCCGGTACCCTTTTGACCGGCGGTGTCGAGGACGATATCGACGAAGGCTTTGCCGGTGGTGGGATCGGCTTGAGCGAGGATGTCGGCGGTGATCTCGATGAGGAAGCTATCGAGGACACCGGTATTCCATTTCTTGAAGACGGCTGCGCATTCCTGGGCGCTCATGCCGAGGAGGTTCTTCATGAGGTCGTAGGCTTCGCAGATCATCTGCATGTCGCCGTACTCAATGCCATTGTGGACCATCTTGACGTAGTGGCCGGCGCCGTTGGGGCCGAGCCAGGTGGTGCAGGGGACGCCACCGACGACGGGTTTGCCGGGGGCTGCGCCTTCGAGAGGCTTGCCGGTGAGGTCGTCGACTTTGGCGGCTACAGCTTCCCAGATGGGCTGGATTTCGGCGTAAGAGGAAGGGTCGCCACCGGGCATCAGAGAGGGGCCGAAACGGGCACCTTCTTCGCCGCCCGAGACGCCAGAACCGACAAAACGAAGGCCTTTTTCCTTGAGAGCTTTTTCGCGACGGATCGTGTCAGTCCATAGCGCATTGCCGCCGTCGATGATGATGTCGCCTTCTTCGAGGTGAGGAACGAGGGAATCGATGACTGCGTCGGTGCCAGAGCCAGCCTTGACGAGAATAATCATCTTGCGGGGACGCTTGAGGGAGGCAACGAAGCCCTCAAGGGTGGGTTGGCCATCGAGGCCACCGGGAGTGTCCGGATTTTCAGCTACGAACTTTTCCATCGTAGCCGTGGTGCGGTTGTAGACGGAGATGCGGAAGCCATGGTCGGCAATGTTCAAAGCGAGATTTTGGCCCATGACGGCGAGGCCAATGAGGCCGATGTCAGATTGAGGAAGAGACATAAGTTTGATTGAAACTTCTAGGCTACCACTCGGCGTAAGGAGTGCCTTCGAGGCTCTTCTGGTCGGAGCCAGACTTAACATCGTAGATCCCAGGTTCAGTCTGGTTTACGCTGGCGAGGGAATCTTCCTGGACGGTGCGCCAGGTGTCAGAGCGACCGGTCATCGGGTCTACGGGAATGGAGCGGAGGTAGCCGGCATCGACCAGGTCTCGAAGGTCCTGAGGGGCTTTTTGCTTGTCGTAGGTGTATTCGTCGATTACAGTGCGCATTGTGAAGAGGTTGTTCTTCAGGACACTTTCGCGGGCACGGACGAGGGATTTCTGGTAGATGGGAATCGCCAGGGAAAGGATGATCGAGATGATCGTCATTACGATGATCATTTCGACGATCGTGAAACCGCGACGGAAGCGATTACCACTCAGAGTAGAGCGTGCCATCGGGTGCTTTCTCCATGGTTTTTGTAAAGACGTCGAATACGTTCTGGCCACCCCAGCTCTGACTCTTGGGGTCGTCCTGGACACTGCGCTTGCCCCAATCTGTACCGCCGGTGAAAGGGTCTCTTGGGAGGCGGCGGAGGAAGCGGATCTTCTTGTCCTGAGGCCCGGGGACCTTTACTCCTTCAACAAGGATTTCGAGAGTTTCAGGGTAGTTTTCGCTGCCGAGTTTGGTTTGGCCGAGTTGTTGCTGTTCTGCCATGTCCTTGTACTTGTCGATGGCAGTGCGGATCTCTCGCAAGGCGTAGCGAAGATCTCGTTCTTTTTCGCGGCGCACTTTGTAGCGAGCCATCGGAAGAGCCATGGCGCTGAGAGTGATCAAGATGGTGAAGGCGACAACCAACTCGACGAGGGTGAGGCCTCGTTGGGATTGGCGGCGGCGATCGGAGACATGAAACATGTTATTGGATTTTGACAGTGAGCTCGGGTAAGGGCTGGCCGTTGAGACTTTCGTTCTTTGAGTTGGCCAGCCTGGCGTCGGCAATGCGGATGCCAGCATCGCCTTTTGCGAGGCTGATGAAGGTCAGCTTGATTAGCGAACCAGAGCCATTGACCCCTGGTGTGCCTGCAGCGAGAGACAGGTCGATTTCGCCCTTACCGAGATCGATCAGTAAATTTTCCTTCTTGCCGTCAGGGGAGAACATGCCGCCGGAGGAGACGCTGATGAGCTTGAGCATTTGCCGGTCGTAGTCCACCCGGAGTGGGGCTTTCACCAGGTCTTCGGCGGACTCGACGTTGAGAGTAACTTCAATTGGGGCACTCAGGAAGGACTGGCCTGAGGGCGGCAACAGAGTTAATCGATTTTTGGATTGCGGCTGAGTAATTTGAGTGATCGGGACAGGGAGTCTAAGCGGAGGGGTGACTGGGGTTACCGCAGTTGGCGGGGCAGTTGGCGGGGCAACTGGCGGCGCAGTTGGCTTCTCTTCTCTGGCCTGAAAGCTGACGCGGACCTGTTGATCTGTGCCGGTGCTAATGCCTTTAAGGTTGAGGTCTGTCAGCTCTGGGGCTCTGACAAGGTGAGGTACAAGGACGACTAGAAGTTCGCTGTCGCTACGGTCGTCGCCGTCGGTACCGAAAAGCCAGCCCAGGCCTGGCAATGTAACAAGCCAGGGCAGGCCGCTAAGGTTTTTAGACCGGCTATTGGATTTAAGGCCGCCCATGACGTTGATTTCGCCTTCGCGAATTCGGATGTCTTCGCCAATTTTTCTTTGTCCGATGACGGGCTGACGGACGCCGCCAATATCGACCTGGTCGCGGATGTTCGAGACTTCGACTTCAACACGGAGGGACACTTCGTCGTTGCCGTGGATCTTGGGTGTGATATCGATGTTGACGCCGACTTCAGCGAACTGGAACTGTGTGGAGGCGATGGGGCTGCCACCACCGACGCCGGTGCCAACGTTGAAACTGCCTGTAGCGTAGGGGTAACGGTCACCAATCCGGAGGGTGGCCTTTTTGTTATCGACGGTACGGACTTGCGGATTCTGGACGACACGCGTGGTGCGGTCATCGAGCAGGGCCTGAAGAAAGGCTCCTGGGAGGTTTATCGAGAAATCGTTAGTGGTAAGACTACTCAGTTTGGCCAGCGAGATGCCGGACGAACTGGTGGCGTCGGTGCCTGTAGAAGTGGTAGTGCCAGGGCGATAGGTGATGGCCTGATTCAATCCACCTTTGGTGCCGTTCGCGATGGTGGCAGCGAGGGATCTGGTCTTGGTGCGGTTGGCTTCCAGGATGTAGACGTCGAGCATGATTTCGGCACGGGGCTTATCCATGTCGTTGAGGATCTTCTGCACGAGGGAAACCTGGTCTGAGGTGCAGCGGACCATGATTGCCATCTGCGCGACGTAGGGAACCACCTTGCGGCATTCGCCGACGACGCGGATGGCATTGGCAATTTCCTGAAGTTCCTGGGGCTCAAGAGCGTGCTGCAGGTAGAAGACCTTTACGATGTAGTCTTCGTAGTCGCGACGCTTCTGCGGATTGTCGAGGGTGACGTAAATTGCGTTGCTAGAGATGGGCTTCCAGTAGGCTTTGGTAAGGATCGAGAGATAATCGAGAGCTTCTTCAAGGGTAGTGTTCTGGAAGTCTACGGGGAAGTTCTTGCCTGAGTTCTGGCTGACAAAATCGGGGTCGAACATGACGTTGATGCCAGCCATCTTTGAGAGGGTCTCGAAAAGGATCTTTACCGGCTGGTTATTCATCTTGAGGTTGACGATCTCGCGTTTGATGGGCTTAAGGACGGGGGCATCCATCATGGTTTCGATCTTTTGCTCGTTTTGACGTCTCACCTTGTCGGCGGCGGTCATACCTCGATCTTCGGGCTGAGTGGGGCCTTCCTTCTTTTCTTTGCGGATCATCTCGAAGGTCTGGCGCATGCGCTGTTCGGCGATGGCGCTGGCAGGGTCCAAGGCAAAAGCGCGCTGGAAGAGGTTGAGAGCTTCTTCGAGTTTGCCTTCGGCGCGGAGTTTCTCACCACGGTCGACCAGTTTTTGGGCGGCCTGAAAACGCACACGGTCGAGACCAAGCTTGTAGGCGGTGTCGCGGGGGTCGATTCCGAGAGCCTGCTCGTAATATTCGAGAGCCTTGTCGTAATCCCCTTTGGCTTCGGCGAGCTGCGCGTCTTTCAATAATTTTTCGCTCTTGCGGTTTTTAGCTTCCACCGGCTGGGGGACAACGATGGTCTGGAAGCACAATATGAAGGCTAGGGCGAAGCTGTTTAATCTGGCTAAACCTTTGTAAAAAGGCATCTTATTCGATTTCTCGTGGTAAACTTTGGACTTTAGGCACCAATTCGTCGAGCGCCTATAGTAATTGACGCATTGAGGGTCTGGATCGTGCAATGAAGCGGGAAAACGAAGGAAATAAAACGATTGCGGACAACCGCCAGGCGCGGCACGAGTACTTTGTGCTGGAAACAATTGAGGCCGGTCTTGTTTTGACCGGGACCGAAGTGAAGGCCGCAAAAAATGGGAAAGTGCAGCTCAAGGACGGCTGGGCCGAAATTCGAAACGGCGAGGCCTTTCTTGAAAACGTACACATCAGTGAGTACAGCCACGGAAATATAGAGAATCACAAGCCGGTTCATGCCCGCAAGTTACTGATGCACAAGCGGGAGATCCTGAAGTTGTTCTCCAAAACCCGGGAGAAGGGCTTGTCGCTGGTTCCGCTGAAGATGTACCTCAAGGACGGGCGGATCAAGTGCGAGCTTGGGCTGACGAAGGGAAAGAAACTGCACGACAAGCGGGAAACGCTAAAGACGCGTGAGCAGGAAGCGGAAGCAAGAGTTGCCATGAAGGCGAGAAGGTATCAATGAAAACTAGTATTCAATATCAGGGATTCAAGACTGTTGCCGCAGATGCGGTGGTTTTTGCTGCGAGTGAGGGCGTTGCTCCGTCGATCGACAATGCTGCGGTTTCGCAGTGGGCTGCCGATTTGTATGCCAGCGGTGAGTTTACCGGCAAGGCATTTGAGATTGCGGTGTTGCACCAACCAGCCGGGTTGACGGCCAAACGGGCTGTGCTGGTGGGGATCGGCAAGCTGGAGAAGCTGGATTCGGCGATGGCTCGTAAGGTGGGCGGCGCGGTGGTGCGGACGCTGAAGGCGAAATCCATTGGCAGCGTGGCGATGGTAGTGGATGCGTCGCTGCAGAAGGCAGAGTTAGTGCAGGCCCTGGCTGAGGGGGCAGTTGCCGGGGACTTCGAACCTGACGAACATAAGAGCAAAAAGGACTCCAAACATTTAGAGAGCTTTTTGTTGTTGGCTGAGGGTGGGTCGACCGAACTGGCTGAGGCGCTGCGCAATGGCGCGGTGATTGGAGAAGCTCAGAATTTCGCCCGTGCTTTGGTGAATGAGCCTGGGAACTTGTTGACGCCTTTGAAGCTGGCCTCGCGGGCCCGCGAGATGGCTGAGGCGCAGGGCCTCGGTTGTGACATTCTCGACGAAGACCGGATGAAGCAGTTGGGGATGGGTAGCTTGTTGTGCGTGTCGCAGGGCAGCGCCGAGCCGCCTGCGTTGATTGTGTTGAGTTACAAGCCGGCCAATCCGATGCCCGGAATTCATTTGGGCCTGGTGGGTAAGGGCGTTACCTTCGACACCGGCGGGATCTCGATCAAGCCGAGCGAGAACATGGAAAAGATGAAGTACGACATGGCCGGTGGGGCGGCAGTGATTGGGGCGATGCTTGCGATTGCGCAACTGAAGCCGAATGTTGAGGTGACGGCGTTTGTGCCGACGGTCGAGAATATGCCGAGTTCGAAGGCCGTGCGACCGGGCGATATCGTGACATCGATGGCAGGCAAGACGATTGAAGTATTAAACACAGATGCCGAGGGGCGTTTGATTCTGATCGATGCGATTACGTATGCCAAGCAAATGGGTGTGAACCGGATGGTGGATGCAGCAACGCTTACCGGGGCGATCTCTATTGCTTTGGGCGCAGTGAATGTTGGCGCATTTTCGAACGATGAGGCCTGGCAGAGTGAGGTTCTTGGTGCTGCCAAGGCTGCTGGCGAGAAGATGTGGCCGATGCCGATGGATGAGGAATACAAGGATCTTCTCAAGAGCGCCTTTGCCGATATGCCTAATATTGGAAGCCGCGGGGCTGGTTCGATTACGGCGGCACTGTTCTTAAAAGAGTGGGTGGAGGATACGCCGTGGGTGCACTTGGATATCGCGGGAACCGCCTGGATCGACGACGGGAAGGCATGGCTGTCGAAAGGTCCAACCGGGGTTGGCTTGCGCAGCTTTGTCGCGCTGGCGCAGCGCTTGGGCTCCTAGCTGTTTCGGCTTTTGCCGAGGCAAATATACGGAGCTGGTCTTCGTATTTTGGCGATCATCGACTGACCACGAAATGGGGTGTCCATTTTGATGGTCAGTATCGCCGGGATTTAAACGAGGATTGGAATCAGAGTCTATTGAGGCCGGGCGTAAATTATTACGTTCGGCCCAATCTGTTTCTGACGCAGGGTTATGTGTGGATTCGGACTGGAAGTGGCTCGACGGTGAGTACGGAGCATCGCAGTTGGCAGCAGGTACAGTACATGCCAAAGGCGCTGGTGGTGGTGATGAGCCACCGGTATCGGCTGGAACAGCGCTGGATTGGCCTGGCTACAGGACATCGATACCAGAACCGGTTTCGCTACTTTTATCGTACTGAGTTGCCTGCAACATCCAGGTACTTTGTAGGATTGCAGAACGAGATTTTTCTGGGGTTTGGGCAGAATCGCGGTGCGGCGGTTTATGACCAGAACAGGGCTTATGTGTCGGTTGGCAAGCGGTTTGGTGCGATTGGGCGAATTGAGGTTGGGTACATGTATCAGAACCTTTTGCATCGCAATGGGACTGTGCGGGAACACAATCATATTGCGGTGATTTCGTTCTTGTCTTCGAAGTCTTGGGCTCGTTGATTACCACTGCACCTGAGTCATGAAGTCGGTGAGGTAGCGACGCCAGACCAGCCAGGTGTGGGCACCTTCGGTTTCGATGTATTTGTTGGTGATGTTTTTGGTCTTGAGCCATTCGACGAAGGTCTGGTTGGCTTTGAGAAGACCGTCGCTTTTGCCGCAGGCGATCCAGAGGAGCTTGAGCTTTGCGTTGTCTTTTTCGCTGAGGTTGGGGAAGGCTTCTTCGGGTTTGCCGAAGAGCATGGGAGCGCTGCTCATGGCTCCGATCCAGGCGAATTTGTCTGTGTGGCGGAGGCCGACGTAAAGGGTCTCCGCTCCTCCCATGGAGAGGCCAGCGATGGCACGCTCGTTTGGCTTGGTGCTGAGCTTGTATTGTTTCTCTACTGCGGGGAGCACTTCGGTCATGAGGGCTTGCTCAAAACCCTGGGTGTTTTTCTGGAAGTTGCCGCCGGTGGCTACAGAGCCGAGCTTGAGGTCCTTGACGGACATGCCGTAGCCGAGTGGCATGACGGCGATGAAGGGCTTTTTGCCGGATGTGATGAGCTGGTCGAAGATGAGGTGGGCTTTTCCGACGGTGGTCCAGCCATCGGCGAGGTCGCTGTAGCCGTGGAGGAGAACGAGGAGAGGGTAGCGCTTGCCGGGTTGGTAGCCGGGAGGAGTGTAGACGAAGAAGTCGCGATTCTCGTTGGCCACCTTGGAGTTGTAGAAGTGGTGGTGGACGGTGCCGTGTGGGATGTCTGTGAATTCCCAGGGTTGGGGTTTATCGCCGGGGACAAGGACCATGTTGGATGGGTTGAGTGCGTTGGACTTCATGTCTCCGTTGACGGGGTCAATCGCGCCGACGCCGTCGACCTGGAAGGTATAGCCGTAGAGGTCGGGTTCGAGAGTAGGGGTGGTGGTGGCCCAAATGCCTTTGTCGTCTTTGGTGAGTGGGAAGCGCTTGCCGCCTTCGATGGAGACTTCGACCTTCTGTGCGTTGGGGGCACGGAACTTGAAGGTTACGGTTTTGTCGGGGTTGACGGTGGGGGAGAGGACCTGCTGGCGCTGGGGCTGGGCGTTCAGGATCAGGGCGGAGAGGAGGAGGAGTTGGACGGACTTGGGCATGGCGATCATGATATCGAATCTCTATAATGAAGGCGTGCAGGTCGATAGAAGCAGATTCGAAATCGTGCTGGAGGCGCTAGCAGCGGCGGCATTGGTGGCGATGTTCGTGGTGGTTGGCAGCAGCTGGGGGGATTTGCCCGATCGGATTCCGACGCATTTTGGACCTTCCGGGCGGCCTGATAGCTGGGGTGGGAAGGATAGCATCTGGCTGCTTCCGGGGCTGGGTGTGCTGGTTTACGGGTTCCTTAGTTTTTCGCGAGGCCGGCCGGAATGGATGAATGTTCCCTTTGCTTTGGACAAATACAATCCGGAAGTGCTGGCTATCCTGAATCAAATGCTGCTGGCGACCAAGGCTAGTGTGATGTTGGTGCTTGGCATTCTGACATGGCGGAGCGTCGAGGTGGGACTGGGTCATAGCGCGGGTTTGGGCATGGAATTCCTTCCGATTACCATGGCGCTGATCTTTATCCCGATGATCGCTTATCTGGTGAAGCTGTCTAAGTACCGTCTAAATTAACGCTTTTGCCGCTCGCAGGGTTTGTGCGAGAACAGTCAGGGTGGGGTTGCCTGATGGGTTTTGCGGGAAGGTGCTAGCTCCGAGGACGTAGAGATTCGGGATCTGCCAGTGCTGATTGTTTGTGTTGACAACTGAGTTTTCAGGACTTGCTCCCATGATCGTGCCGCCCTGGATGTGAGTGCTCTTGTAGCTTGTCGCGTCATAGCGGCGGAGCGGTGGATTCATGATGTAGCTCTTGATTGGCATGCGCTTTGCGATGCCTTCGATCTTGGAGCTGATGAAGTTGTGGATCTTGCGTTCGTTGTCGTTCCAATCTATGGTTAGACGCAAGAGAGGGTCGCCGAGGTTGTCGGTGTAGGTTGGATCCAGATCCATGAAGTTGGTTTTGTAGGCGATATGTTCGCCAGAAGAACCGAGCTTGGCGGTTCGATCAAATAGTTCGACTGCGGCCTTCTTCCATTCCCCGCCCCAGTTGGATTTGATGTTGGATGGGACTGCGCCGAAGTTGGCGATGGGACGCGAGCCATAGGCTGGGCTTGAGATATATGCGCCGCGGATGAAATCGAGATTGCTGTGATCGAAGTTATCGCCGTCAAAGTCGCTCACGGTGACGTTGCTTGCTCCTGAACCCATGAAGCGGTTGAGCGGCTTGTCGAAGAAGAAAGTGACACCCGCACCCATCACCTGATGTGTAAGGTTGCGACCTGTGTTGCCGTTACCGATTTTTGAGAGCAGGAGAAGCCGTGTGTTGTTGAGCGACCAGGAGGCGAGGATCACTTTGCCGGCTGGCTGGAAGTATTCTTTGCCGTTGCTTACGTAGGTAACGCCGGTAGCACGGTTGTCTTTGGTGAGGATGCGGCGGACCTGAGCACTGGTTTTGATCGTTACGTTCTTTTGTTTGAGGATCACCGGGAGGAGCGTATTAGTGGGTTGCGCCTTGGCACCAACCATGCAGCCGAAGCGCTCGCAATAGCCGCAGTATTGGCAGGCGGGACGGATGACGCCGTCGGGGTTGCGATAGGTCTGACTGAGATTGCCGCAAGGGACAGGGTAGGGGTTGTAGCCCATGTCTCTGGTGACATCGGTGAAGATCTGGCCGAAATAGGTTTGCTTGATGGGTGGAGTTGGGAAGGGGCCGGAACGGTGCCCGGTCATGGGGTTGCCGGCAAGACCCGAGATTCCGAGCAGTTGCTCTGCCTTGAGATAGTACGGCTCGATGTCGTTGTAGGTGATGCCCCAATCCTGAATGGTGCTGCCTTCGGGGAGGCGGCTCTTGCCGTAGCGCTCGACGGTGGCTTTGTGGAGCTCGAAGGTGTCTGGGAGGAAGCGCGGGGTCATGCCATTCCAGTGTTCGCCTGCGCCGCCTACGCCGTCGCCGGGGAGGAAGCCGCCGAACTGCCGCACGGGGAGGGATTTGTCTTTGGGAGTGTTGCGGAATGTGACCGTCTCTTTGGCTACGTCCTGCATCATGCGGTAGCGGAGGGCGTAATCGAGTTCGTCCATGCCTTCGATGTATTCATTTTTGGCACGGGGTTTACCTCGCTCGAGGACGGTGATTTTAAGGCTGGTTTTGGCACCCAGTTCTTTGGCCATGAGCAGGCCAGACCAGCCGCCGCCAATGATGACGACGTCTGTCGATGGGAGGTTGATCATGGTTCGAGTTCTTCCCAGGGGGTGATTTTGCGGTTCAGGATTTGGGTGAGGGACTGCGGCCGGGGGCGGAAGGGTTCGCCGTGATGCTTTTCGATGTCATTGGACCAACTCATGTAGGGGCCCGGGAAGCCTATGAGTTGCCAGCCGATCAAGTCTCGATTGCCGCCGTGCATAGGGTCGCAGAACATGCCTTCGAGCGTGTGCTGACGGAGGAGTTGAAAAAACGGGGTGGTCTCTATGGCACGGAGGCGGCTGTCTTGTTCTTCGGGACTGAGTTTGGGCAAACCGGTGAGAAGTTTGAGGCCTTCGCGGTAGATCTCCCGGGGGTTGGCTGCGCCCTGGTAGCCCTGAGTTGGAGTGCCTGGTTCAAATGGGGCCTGAGTGAAACGGTATCGATCGCGACCGTAAGGGCCGGCTAGTTGGCGATCGATGTAGAGAGTGACGCCGGCTTCGTTGGCTCCGGGTCCTGAGGCGTCGGATGGGAAGATGCGAGAGGTTGCAGCGGCAACGGTGAGGGCCTGTTCTTCGGTGAAGAACTTGAGCGGGATCTTCTGTTCGCCGGGTTGCGATTGGACCGTGGGTTGGCCGTCAAGCGTATAGACCAGGAGAGCGCCGGTAGAAGAAAGAGTGAGAAAGAGGCGACGACGCATAGCGAGATTGTATATCAAGGCTAGACCCTGGGGACATCAAAAAGAATGCCGCCAAAGATGAGCCAGGAGAGTAGCAGAGTCCAGAGGACGTTGAAGGTCTGGGCTCCGAGGAAAGCGTAGAAGGGGCGGCCTTCATCGAGGTGCAGAAGGTCGCTGAAGCGGGTTTCGAGACCAATAGAAACGAAGGCCATGGCAAACCAGATGTTGCGCATGTTTGTGATCAGCGGTTTGACAGTCTTGACGATATTGGCATCGATGAAGAAGGAGAATACGAGCGAGGCAGTGATGAAGCCGAGGACAAATTTGGGGAAGCGTTGCCAGATGACGCCGGCGCTCGAGCCTTTTTGGGAAGTGGAGCGAGCGCTCCACCAGACCGAGAGCAGAAAGGCAGCGAGGCCGAGGAGGACATTCTGCGAAAACTTGACGATGGTACCGATCTTGGAAGCCGATTCGCTGATGATTTCAGTAGCTGCGACGACCGAGCCGGTGGTGTCGAGGGTGCCGCCGATCCAGGCACCGCCGACGATGTCCGATAGACCGAGAGTGCGCACGAGCCAGGGCTGGATGACAATCATCGGGATGGCTACAACAAGAACGATTGAGGTGACGTAGCTGAGCTTCTTGCGGTCTCCTTCGATGGCACCGCAGGCAGCGATGGCAGCAGAGACTCCGCAGATGGAGACGGCGCTGGAGAGGATAGCTGCGAAGTTGTCGTCGATGCCCATCTTGCGGCAGAGCCAGAAGCTGAAATACCAGACCACAATTACAACGAGGATCGACTGGAGCATGCCAAGTGCACCGGCGGCGAGGATGTCACTAAAGAGAATGGTGGCCCCCATGAGGATCAAGCCGGTCTTGATGTAGAACTCGGTTCGCACGGCTGGAGTGAGCCAGGCGGGTGTTCCGAGCGTGTTGTTCAGGAGCAGGCCGAGAAAAAGAGCGAAGATGACAGATTCAAGGCCCCAGGCATTGGCTGTAGAGTTTCCGGCAAGAAGATGGGAGGCGAGACCCAGTGCGAATATTGAGGGGAAAGCAAGTATTTGCGGGAGTGGCTTGTCTTTGCTGAGTAGAGTGCCGAGAGTTGCCAGGATGCCGGTGACGGCGGCCAGCAGGAGCCATGCGGCCAACGTGTCTGTGGTGAGTAGATTGGAAAGATCGGCGATGGCCGTCCATTTGAGCGAGGGAGATTTGGGGCGGAAGCCGATCAGGATTGCGGTAAGGGAGAGGAGGGCTATCCAGACGGAGACCCAGTCTTCTAGCGCCCACCAGGGTTTAGGAGGGAGACCAACGGGAGCAGACACTTTCACATCATATCCGTCTTTACGAGCTATCTTGCAGTAGACGATGTCAATTTGAAATGAGAATTTAGGCATGAGTTATTTGGATCAGTACGGCGAGTGGGCTGTTGTTACCGGTGCGTCGAGCGGAATTGGCCGTGAGATTGCCAGTCAGGTTGCGGCGCGAGGCTTGTCTGTTGTGTTGGTAGCCAGAAGACAGGCGGAAATCGAAACGCTGGCACTAGAGATCGAGAAGACCTGGAAGGTAAAGACATTAACCGTAGCTGTAGATCTGGCATTGCCCGAGAGCCGTGTAGCTGTGGTTGAAGCCGTGCATGGCCGAAGCGTAGGCTTGCTGGTGAACTCGGCTGGGTTTGGGTCTGGCGGCGAGTTTGTGAAGGCGGACTTTGCCGGGCAATCGGAGATGGTTGAAGTCAACTGTCAGGCTCTGCTTGAGTTGACACATGTATTTGCCAAGCGTTTCGTAGAGCAGAAGCGCGGAGGCATTATTCTTTTGAGCTCGATTGTCGCGTTTCAAGGTGCAGCTTATTCGGCCAATTATGCTGCGACTAAGGCATATGTGCAGTCCCTGGCGGAAGGGCTGCGAGGAGAATTGAAACCTTATGGGGTGGATGTACTGGCTTCGGCACCGGGGCCAACGGCAACCGGGTTTGGAAGTCGCTCAGGGATGCGATTGAGTAACCCCGCGAGTGCTGAAACAGTGGCAAGACAAACACTGGATGCGCTGGGCCGCAAGGGAACCGTAGTCCCGGGAGGCTTTGCCAAGTTTCTTTATGCGTCGCTCATGACGGCACCCCGCTTTTTGCGGGTGAAGATCATGCGTGGAATCATGAAGTCGATGACTAGCGAGAAGCCGTAAGGATGACTGGAATGCACCGCCTAGGCGAGAATTTCGCTTACGACGCGGGCCGGAAATTGATCGGTAAGGCGTTCTTCGAGGCCGTGGCGCTTGTAGACGAGGTCACGGTGGTTCATGCCCATCAGGTGGAGGATGGTGGCGTGGAAGTCGTGGACGCTTACCTTATCCTGCTCGGCTTTAAAACCGATGTCGTCGGTGGTGCCGTGGACGTGGCCTTTTTTAACTCCAGCCCCGGCCATCCAGACGCTGAAGCCGTTGGGGCCGTGGTCGCGACCCGCACCCTTGCCAGTGCCTTGCGACATCGGGAGGCGGCCGAATTCCCCGCCCCACACGACCAGTGTTGAGTCGAGGAGTCCGCGTTGCTTCAGGTCTTTCAGGAGAGCGGCGACTGGTTTATCGGTCTTCTTGCAGGCGTAGCCGAGGCTGTCTTCGAGCTTGTCGTGGGAATCGAAAATCTGGCTTTCGATGTAGAGCTGTACGCAGCGAACGCCGCGCTCGACCAGACGCCGGGCCATCAGGCAGCGCTTGCCGTAGGAGGCTGTGGCGGTTTCGTTAAGGCCGTAGGCTTCGCGAGTGGCTTCTGATTCCTGATTAACGTCGAGGGCGTCAGAGGCAGCCATCTGCATGCGGGCTGCGAGTTCGTAGCTGGAGATTCTGGCGTCGAGTTCTGGCTGGTGAGGACGGGTGCCGCGATGGGCCTGATCGAGCTTGCGCAAGAGGTTGCGCTCGGCTTCGACAAGCGGAGTTGGGATTTCTTTGCGGGGCTCGAGGTTCAGCACCGGCGGGCCTTCGGCGCGGAAGCGAGTGCCCTGATAAATCGGCGGCAGCCAGGCGGATTGCCAGTTGGAAATGCCGTTGATGGGGAGGCCTTTTGGGTCGTCAAGGACGACGTAGGCTGGGAGGTTTTGGTTCTCTGTACCAAGGCCATAGGCGATCCAGGAGCCGATGGCCGGGCGGCTCGCGATGGTGCGGCCCGTGTGCATGAGAAAGAGCGCTGGTTCGTGGTTGGCGTGTTCGCCGTACATCGAACGAATGACGGTGATGTCATCGGCGCAGGTGGCCAGGTGTGGCAGGGCGCTTGAAATGTCGATACCAGCTTTGCCGTGGCGCTTGAATTCGTAAGGGCTTGGCATGAGGAAGCCGGGCTTGTCGCCATTGGAGATGGCGAAACTGAGTTCGCGGCTGGGGGCGGTGCCGGCAAGGCGGGTGAGCGTGGGTTTGGGGTCGAAGAGGTCGACCTGGCTCGGGCCGCCGTTCATGAAGAGCTGGATGACGGCCTTGGCTTTGGGGGCAAAGTGGGATGGCTTGGGTGTGAGATCGTAGACGCCAGAGGCCCTGGCTTCGCTGGCGATGAGGCTGGCGAGGGCGGCGCCGTGGAGGCCGTTTGAGATGGAATTGAAGAAGTCGCGACGGGTGTTCTTTTGCATTGGGTGGCCTTAGTCGATGAAGCTGAATTCAGCGGAGTTGAGAATGGCGTGGCAGAGGTTGGCGAGGGCTAACCACTGAGATTGGGCGGCGTGCGGGGCCTCGGAGTTGTCCTGCTTGAGACGGTCTGGCCATTGCTTTTCAAAGTCTGCGATGGCGGCTTTGGCGGTTTCGATTTCTGCTGCAACTGGCGGGCGAGAGTAAGCTCGCAGATAAACTTGCTCGACTTGTTTTGCACGATCGGTGCCTGCTTCGTCGATGATGCGCCCTGCCATAAACTTCGAAAGTTCCCAGGAGATTGAGCCATTGAACATGTGCAGAGCCTGAGTGGCGACGTTGGAGCGGCGACGCTCGGTGCAGTTGGGTGTCATCGAGGGTTGGTCGAAGGCGTCCATCAAAGAGACCGGAGTTTGACGCCGGTGGAGGGTGTATATGCTGCGGCGGTAACCGAGCTTGCCGGGCTTGACGGAGACCTCTTTGTCTTCGTTGATGCGGATGTCAGACGGGGTGCCAAAGGCAGTGGTGTCGAGGCGGCTTGAGGCCATCAGTAGGGAGTCATAGAGAGTCTCGGCATCCATACGCTGGAGGGGCATGCGAGTGAGCAGGGCGTTCTCGGGGTCGGCGGCGATTTGCACTTCAGAGATTGTGGAGGACTGGCGGTAGGCTTGGCTGGTGACCATCATGCGATGCATGGCCTTC
Organism: Bryobacter sp.; assembly: GCA_022843625.1. Taxonomy (GTDB): domain Bacteria; phylum Acidobacteriota; class Terriglobia; order Bryobacterales; family Bryobacteraceae; genus Bryobacter. The sequence continues at coordinate 21,514 of JALHNH010000030.1, forward strand.
ATGCTCCAGCCCTTGTCTACGAATTCTGTGGCGAGGTAGTCGAGGAGTTCCGGGTGCGATGGGGCGATGCCGGATTTACCGAAGTTGGAGACAGTGGGGACGATGCCTCGGCCGAAGTGGCGCATCCACATCTGGTTGACGGCTACCCGGGCCGTGAGCGGATGATTGGGCTGAGTGAGCCACTCGGCCAGAGCGAGGCGACGTCCGCTGGTACCCTCAAAGGGCGGCTTGGGTTCGTAGTTTTTGAGGCTGGCGTTGCGGAGCACCTGCGGTGTGTTTGCTTCGACTGGTTCGCCGAAGCTGGCGGGGTCGCCACGTCGCAGGAGAAAGCTTTGTGATGGTTGCGCGTTGTCGTTGAGGACTCTTGTGTGGGGTGTTTGTTTGAGCTTGCCGCGAAGCTCGTTGAGTTCCTTTTGGAGAGGTGCCACGATGGTGGCCAGTTCCGGGTTCTGCTTTTCCAGTTCCCCTCGTTTGTAGGTGAGGCCTGGTTTCTTGAAGGGGGCTGAGGCGGCTTCGACTTGATCGCGCAGGCGCTTCATTTCGGCTTCGATGGGGGCGTTGTTTTTGGCTACTTCTGCTTGCTCTTCGGCGAGGGCCAGGGGGATCTCACGCTTGTTGGGGGAACGCCATTCGTAGGGATCGTATGCACCTTGCAGGATGGCGCTGAGGCGATAGTAGTCGCGCTGCGGGATGGGATCGTACTTGTGATTGTGGCAGCGGGCACAGCCTACGGTGAGGCCCATCACCGATGACGATAGGACTTCGACTTCGTCGGCGAGGATGTTCATGCGCTCGGCGAGAAGACCGCGTTCGTTGGAGTTGGTAGGGTCTGGTGTGGTTCGGAGAAAGCCTGTCGCGGCCAGGCGATCGATCATGTCCTGGGTTGCAGGGCCTTTGACTTGCTTCCAGTCGTTCGACATTTCGTCGCCGGCGATTTGCTCGGTGAGGAACTTCGAGTAGGGCTTATCGGCGTTGAGCGAGCGGATGACGTAGTCGCGGTAGCGCCATGCATAGCGGCGGACGCCGTCGTCCTGACCGAAGCCTTCAGAGTCGGAGTATCCCGCGAGGTCGAGCCAGTGCTGGCCCCAGCGTTCTCCGTAGCGGGGAGAGGTGAGGAGCTTGTCGACAACACGCTCGTAGGCGGTGGGGGACTTGTCGGCTTCGTAGGCTGCGAGATCAGAAGGCGTGGGCGGGAGGCCGGTTAGGTCAAGATAGACTCGGCGGAGGAGGGAGCGCTTGTCAGCCTCTTTGTTGTAAGTAAGGCCTTTGGCTTCGAGCTTGGCTAGCAGGAAGAGGTCAATGTTATTGCGGACGCTGGATTTCGACTTTACGGTGGGGAGCGCGGGCTTGATTGGCGACTGGAAGGACCAGAATTTCTTGTCGGAATCCTTGACGATGTCTGGGGAGATTTCTTTCGGGTCGGCGTCTTTGGCTCCGGCGGCGATCCAGGCTTTAATCTTTTCGGTCTCTGCATCTGTGGCCAGTTCTACAGCGAGCGCTTTGGCTTCTTTGGCAGGAGGCATTTCGCCTTTTACGATTCGAGTGTAGAGGAGGCTCTCTTCAGGCTTGCCTGGAACGATGGCGGGGCCGGACTTACCGCCCTTGAGACGGCTGGCGAGAGTGCGCAGATCGAGGCCGCCTTCTTTACGATCGCTACCGTGGCAGAGGACGCAGCGGGCTTGCAGGATGCCGCGGATTTCGTGGGCGGAAACCTCTTGCACGGCAACTGCCTTGGGCATGCCGGTATTGATCCAGGTGCGGATCTGGTCGATCTCGCTGTCGGTGAGTTTGACTTTACCAGGAGGCATTTGACGAGTGACGATCTTGTCGATGAGGAGGCTCTTGGCGGCTTCGCCAGGGACGATCACTGCGCCGGTTTCTCCGCCTTTGAGGACTGCTTCGGGGGTGTGGAGGGCGAGCTTGCCGAGACTGATTTTCTCGTTATGACAGGCGAAACACTTGGCGGCGAAGATTGGCTTTACTTCGTCAAAAGTTGTGGCGGCTGAGAGGGTTGAGCCCAATAGCAGGGTGAGCGAAATCAGGGTGCGCATTGGGAAAAGATTTCTTCATAGTTTATCTCAGTGAGGTGGGTCGAGAAATCAGGGAACTTTTTAGGGGACTTGTGTCTATACCAGGTAATGAAACAGAGTCTATTTGCTATTTGTCTTGGGCTGGCCACTAGTGCGTGGGGCTTCCAGAGTTTTGAAGTTGCGACGATCAAGCCGAATTCGGCCGCCGATAACCGCACCATGATTCAGATTCAGCCTGGTGGGAGATTTGTGGCCTCAGGTATGTCGGTGAAACAGTTGATCGCCTTTGCCTATGACATGCGGGATTTCCAGATTACCGGGGAACCTGGCTGGGCTAGTGCGCAAAGATACGACATTAATGCGAAGGGTGAGGGAGAGGACCATAACCCCGACACGCTGAGAAAGATGATGCGTGCTTTGCTGGCAGATCGATTTCAGTTGAAGACTCATGAGGAGACCAAGGAGATGTCGATCTATTCGCTGGTAGTTGGCAAGGGTGGACCAAAGATGGCCAAAAGCGCCGGGGATGGCCCAGGGCCGCAGATCCGGATGGGACGTGGGCTGCTGAGCGGAAAAGGGATGCCGATGGAGATACTAGTGCGCGAGTTGTCGCGGAGCGTCGGCCGGACAGTGCTGGACAAGACAGAGTTGACTGGGAGCTATGACATTGAATTGAGCTTCTCGGCAGAGGCTGGGCCTGGTGGATTGCCTGGGTCGCCGGATGCAGTGGCTGGAACAGTATCGAATGGGCCAACCATCTTTACAGCAGTGCAAGAGCAGCTTGGGTTGAAGCTGGAGCCGGCCAAAGGGCCGGTGAAGATGCTGGCAGTCGATAGCGTTTCCAAGCCTACCGAGAACTAGCTATGGGTCGGATGTTGTTTTGGCTGGTGATGCTTGGCACGTTGTATGCGTCCGAGCATCGAGGGGTAGTGCGATTTGGAACGACGCCCGTTCCTGGTGTGGTGGTGACGGCGGTGCAGGGGAAAAAGAAACTTCAAGCCATCAGCGATGTGGCCGGGGCTTATTCGTTTGAGGGTCTGGCCGATGAGGAATTGACGGTGCGGGTGGAGATGCAGATGTTTTTACCTCAAGAGCAAAAGGCTGTGGCTGGGCCTGTGCCGCTGGAATGGAAGCTGGCGATTGGGCCCGTGCCGGAGGTAACCGCGAGGGCCGGGTTTCAGAGGGCTGAGGTTGCGGTGAACCGGCCAGTGGCGAAGCAGGCTGAGGTACCGGTGGAAGTTGCGCAACAGGCGGCGGATGGGTTGCTCATCAATGGGAGCGTGAACAATGGGGCGGCTTCTTCGTTTGCTCAGTTCCCTGCCTTCGGGAATAACAGGCGGGGGCAGCGGTCGCTCTACAACGGGAATCTGGGATTGATCGTTAGCAATGCCCTGTTTGATGCGCGACCGTTTTCGATTACTGGTCAGGATACGCCGAAGCCTGGGTATGGGCGCATGGAAGGCCTGTTTGCTTTCGGTGGGCCGATCCTGCGACGTACCTGGCCGATACTGACGCTCAACTATCAGTGGACCCGGAGTACCCGGGCTACTACGCAGAGCGGGTTGGTACCGACGCTTGAACAACGGAGTTTGCCGATTGCGAGCCCACAGGCACGGGTGCTGCTGGGGCTTTATCCGTTACCGAACTTTAGCGGGAATTCGCGATTCAACTTTCAGGCTCCGCTGGTGAATGGGTTGCATCAGGATGATCTGCAGACGCGGGTGAACAAGCAGGTGAAGAAGCACTTCTTTACTGGCAGCTTGGCCTGGAGGAGTACGCGCACGAATTCGCCGGATTTGCTTGGGTTTCTAGAGACTGGCAGGACGAGCGGTTGGAATAGTGCGCTTGGGTACCGTCGGAGTTTTAGCTCTCGTGCCTTTGTGAATCTGAGCTTGCAGTGGAGCCGGCTTGAGACTGATGTGGTGCCGTTTTTCTCTGGCCGGAGGAATGTTTCGGGCGAGGCTGGGATCACAGGCAATAACCAGGAAGCGGTGAATTGGGGGCCGCCGTCGCTTAGCTTTGCCAGCGGCATTGTTGGGTTGGAGACAGCGCAGGCTTCTTCGGCGCGGAACCAGACTACTGGACTTGTGGTGGATGGCTACTTGAATCGCGGGCGTCACAATATTACGCTTGGGCTTACGACGCGGCGGCAGCAGTTCAATATCTTTTCGCAGCAGGATGCCAGGGGAAGCTTTACTTTTACCGGGGCTAACGATTTCGAGAAGTTTCTGCGCGGGGTGCCCGATGTGAGCAGTATTGCGTTTGGCAATGCCGACAAGTATTTGCGTGGGAATATCCACGAGGCATTTGTGAATGACGACTGGCGCGTGAATCCGGGGTTTACGATCAATGCGGGCGTGCGCTGGGAGTATTGGTCTCCTCTGCGCGAGAAATATGGGCGATTGGTGAATCTGGATGTAGCTCCGGGTTTCGGAACGGTGCGTGCGGTGGTTGACGATTCATTTCTTAATCCGGACCGAAATAACTTTGCTCCGCGGATTGGGATCTCCTGGCGACCGCTAGCGGCTTCATCGATGGTGGTGAGGGCTGGGTATGGAATTTACTACGATACTTCGGTGTATCAAAGTATTTCGCTGCGGATGGCGCAACAGGCTCCGCTGTCGAGGAGTGTGCGGTTATCGAATACACCTGAGACACCGTTGACACTGGCAAATGGGTTTTCTCCCGTGGGGGCGGGCTTGGGATCCTTAACTACCTTTGGTGCGGATCCGGGGTTCCGGATTGGGTACTTGCAGAACTGGCAGGCTTCAGTGCAGCGCGATCTGCCCTGGGCTTTACAAATGACGGCGACGTATCAGGGATCTAAGGGGACTCGCGGGCAACAGGAGGTGTTGCCCAATACATTTCCTACTGGTTCGATTGAGCCGTCGGGGTTTAGCTATCTGACTTCGAATGGAAACTCTAACCGGCATGCTGCGTTGATGCAGGTGCGGCGACGGCTCAAGAGTGGATTCACTTCGACATTTACTTACACGTTTGCGAAGGCGCTGGATAATGGACGGCTGATTGCCCAAAACTGGCTCGATCTCAAGGCAGAGCGAAGCAGATCTAACTTTGACCAGCGGCATTTGATTGGACTCGATGTGCAGTACACCAGCAGTACCCGATTGCGGTTGCTCAAGGATTGGACCGTTGGGACGCAAACGAATACCGGGACGGGATTGCCGCTGACGCCGGTTGTCCTGAGGCCTTTTGTGACCGGAAGCGTTCGGCCTGACTACACTGGGGCTCCGGTGTACCTGAATGGTGCATTGAATCCGGCGGCCTTTCGCGAGGCGGTGGGGAGGTGGGGCAATGCCGGGCGAAACTCGATTACCGGGCCGAGGCAGTTGGTGGTGAATGCTTCGCTGGGACGAGCCTTCCGATCGTCAGAGGGGGTGAACTTCGACTTCCGGTTGGAGGCGGCGAATGTTCTCAATACCGTCACCTTCCCTAGCTGGAATACGGTGGTTGGCAATGTGCAGTTTGGGTTGCCGAATGCGGCGAATGCGATGCGGAGTGTGCAGTCGATTGTGAGGGTTCGGTTTTGAGAATATTGGCCTTTTTGCTGGTGGGTTTGTGCTCGGGGCAGACCTTCAAGAGCACAACACAACTGGTTGTCGAGACCGTCAATGTCAAGGACAAGAGCGGGAAGCCGATTGCGGGGTTGACGGCCAAAGACTTTGTGGTGACCGAAGATGGAGTCGCGCAAGAGATCAAGTTCTTTGAGTACCAAAAGTTTGATGCGGTGGTGCCTAGTTCGGCGATTCCTTCAACGCAGAGGATCGTCCCTGTGCCCCGGTTGACGCGGACTCAAATTGCCGGTGATGTTCATTATCGGGACCGGCGCTTGCTTGCACTCTACTTTGATTTGACATCCATGCCGGTGCCAGATCAGGTACGCGCTTTTGAGGCGGCCAAGAAGTTTATCCGGACGCAGATGAGCAGTGTGGACCTGATGGCGGTGATGGCTTTTGAGGGTGGGGCTGTGCAAGTGTTTCAGGACTTCACGGCCGACAGGGCCAAGTTGTTGAGCGTGATCGAAACGATGATTGTGGGTGAGGACGAGAACGCTCCTCGCGATAGCAACGATCCAAACAAGGCCGATACCGGGGCGGCGTTTGGCCAGAATGATTCCGAGTTCAATATCTTCTTTACCGATCGTCAGCTTGCGGCCTTGCAGACGGCCGCTTCGATGCTGGGGCGACTGAATGAGAAGAAGTCGCTGGTGTATTTTGCCAGCGGGTTGCGGTTGAATGGCACAAGTAATCAGGCGCAGTTGCAGGCGACGGTGAATGCGGCGATTCGGGCGGGTGTGTCGTTTTGGCCAGTGGATGCGCGTGGACTTGTGGCGCAGGCGCCACTGGGGGATGCGACGCGAGGATCTTCTGGTGGACTGGCGATGTACACGGGTGCAGCGGCAAATGCGGTGACTTCGAATTTGCAGCGCACGCAGGATACGCTCTGGACGCTGGCGGCGGATACGGGCGGGAAGGCGCTGCTCGATTCCAATGATCTGGGGCGCGGGATTGTGAATGCTCAACAAGCGACGGAGAGCTATTACATCCTTGGCTACTATTCAACCAATACGAATGAAGACGGGAAGTTTCGCAAGGTTGTGATCAGTTTGCCTGGACAGGCTGGGGCCGGTCTCGATTACCGGAAGGGCTATTACGGGAGCAAGGTATTTTCGAAATTTACTAGCGCCGACAAGGAGCGGCAGCTTGAGGATGCACTGCGGCTCGGTGACCCGGTTACCGATTTGACGATTGCGATGGAGATTTCCTACTTTCAATTGAACCGCGCTGAATATTATGTGCCGGTGGTGGTGAAGATTCCGGGGAGTGAGTTGGCCCTGGCACGGAAAGGTGGGGCTGAACGGACGTTGATTGATTTCCTGGGTGAGATCAAGGATGAGTATGGCTCGACGATTTCGAATGTTCGCGACAAGGTGGATATCAAACTGAGCGGGGCGACGGCGGCTGAATTGTCTCGGAGGCCGATTGAATACGACACCGGGTTTACGCTGCTGCCGGGCAAATACAAAATCAAAATTCTCGCCCGGGACGCGGAGACGGGCAGGATGGGTACTTTTGAGATGGCTTTTGTGGTTCCTAATCTGAATAAAGAAGTGTTGCGCGTACCCATAAGCTCAGTCGTGTTGAGCAGCCAGCGTGTTGATATGCGGGAGGCCTTGTTTAACGCATCCAAGGATAAGGAGAAGCAGGCACAGGTTAGCAATCCGCTTGTCTTTGAGGGGATGAAGTTGATTCCTTCGGTGACGAGGGTTTTCAGCAAGTCGAAGGAGTTTTTTGTTTACCTTCAGACTTATCAGCAGGAATCGGATGTGGTGAAACCGGTCTTTGCTTATGTCACCTTCTATCGTGGGCAAGAGAAGGTGTTTGAAACCACACCAATGGGGAGTGCGGATGCGATGAGCAACCGGTTGAAGACTGTGGCACTGCAGATGCGGTTGCCGCTGGCGGCACTTGAGACTAGCGAGTATTTGTGTCAGGTGACGGTGGTGGACCCCAAAGGGGGCAAGGGTGCGTTCTGGCAAGCGCCCATTCTGGTGGTGCCTTAGGATGGGATTGTGAGTGTTGAAAAGATAGCTGAAGAAGACCTGTTTCAAGTGATTGGGGAGGACGGGTTTCGACGTTTGGTCGGTGCGTTTTACCGGCAGGTAGCCGAGGACGACATTCTGGGGCCGATGTACCCGAAGCACGATCTGGTGGGAGCTGAAGATCGGTTGCGTGACTTTCTGCTCTTTCGCTTTGGGGGCCCGATGGATTACCTCGAGAAGCGGGGACATCCGAGATTGCGGATGCGGCATGCACCGTTTGCCGTCGATCAGAAAGCGCGAGACCGCTGGGTGGAGATGATGGACCGGGCGCTGGCAGAGGCGGAATTGCCTCCTGCAGCAGTTGCTACGCTCAAAGAGTTTTTCCACTCCACTGCAACTTTTCTACAGAACCGTTAGTCGAGAAGGGGTGACGCATGCGACACCTTGAACTACATCGTAACGATGGTATCGGTTGGCTTAGAGCCGCCGTACTGGGGGCTAACGACGGTTTGATTTCAACCAGCAGCCTTGTACTGGGGGTTGCTGCCGCACAAACTTTAAGAGAGCCCATATTACTCGCGGCTAGCGCGGGACTTGTTGCGGGAGCCCTTTCCATGGCGGCTGGCGAGTATGTCTCGGTTAGCTCGCAGGCCGATACGGAGAAAGCTGACTTGACCCGGGAAAAACAAGAACTGGCCAGCAAACCGGAGGCAGAATTGGCTGAGCTGACTGCGATTTACGTTGAGCGGGGTTTAAGCGAGCCGCTGGCAGCTCAGGTTGCTAAGGAACTGACGGCGAAAGACGCTCCTGGCGCACATCTCAGGGACGAGTTGGGAATGTCTGAAGGCACCAGGGCCCGTCCGCTTCAGGCTGCAATTGCCTCTGCAGCGGCTTTTGTTGCTGGGGCAGCTCCGCCTTTGTTGCTTGTCATCTTTGTGCCATTGGCTTCGGTGAGCATGGCTGTGTCAGGCGTTACGCTGGTGTTGCTGATTATCCTGGGCGGGCTTGCGGCGCAGCTTGGGGGTGCCCCGCTTTTGCCGGGTGCGATGCGAGTGGCTTTCTGGGGTGTGATGGCAATGGCTTGTACGGCGCTTGTTGGCAAGGTGTTTGGCACCGTTGCCTGAGCCACCTAGGATACGACTGCCAGATTTGGCTTCAAAGGATCTTCAGTATTATGGAGCGGTGTCTGAAGCTCAAAATCTGAACCGGGGCCGCTATGCTGCGGCGGCGATTTTTATGCAGGTGCTGCTGGGGATTCTCTACAGCTGGAGTGTGTTTCGAGGCCCCCTGGAACAGTTGCATGGATGGACGCGCGCGCAGAGTGTGATGCCTTACCGGTATTCTCTCCTGGCTTTTGCCGCAGGGATGATCGTGGCCGGGTTTTGGCAGGACCGGAAGGGGCCAAGGATCGTAGCCAGCGTCGGCGGATTGTTGCTGGCGCTGGGTTGCCTGGTGGCAGGGATGCTGCATGAGTCTGTTGAGGGCCTCGTAGTGGGGTATGGGTTGATTGCGGGGGTCGGCGTTGGGTTTGCTTATGTGACTCCGATCGCCATGTGCGTAAAGTGGTTCCCAGATAAGCGCGGAATGATTGTGGGCCTGGCGGTGATGGGTTTTGGATTGGGTCCGCTGGTGTTTGGGCCCTGGCTGGAGTGGATGATTGGCAAGGATGTGGCGGGGATGAATGCTTCGATTCCCAAGACATTCTTTGTGTTGGCGGGTGTGTTTCTGGTTGGAGTTGTGGGTGCGGCGCAGCTCTACGAGGTGCCACCGGCAGGCTGGAAACCCGCAGGGTGGAAGGGTGGTGCGGCTGGTGGAACCGGCCTTGAGATGCAGGCTGGGGAGATGGTACGGAGCGTGAAGTTCTATGTGTTGTGGGGAATTTACTTTCTAGGGACTTCGGTAGGATTAACCGCGATTGGTGAAGCTTCCCCATTGCTGCGTGAAGCGGCAAAGGGTGGAGCAATGATGACCGCCGGGGCGGGACTGGGTGTGATGAGTATCTTCAATGGACTGGGTCGGCTCGGATGGGGCAGCGTATCGGATCGCTTCGGACGATTAACTGCAGTGCTGGGAATGTGTGCAACCAGCGTCTTTGCCTGCGCAGTGGTGTTGAGGGTGTCGGACACGTTTACTACGCTGTTGGTGGGTTTGTGTCTGGTGGCATTCTCTTACGGTGGATTTCTTGCGCTAATGCCAGCAATGACGGCGGATTTCTTTGGTGCCAAATATGTTGGTGCGAATTACGGGATTGTCTTTAGCGCATGGGGAATTTGCGGTTTTCTGGTGCCGGGGTATTTCGCTTCGATGCTGGATGCGGCGCGCGGACGCGGCGATTTGCGCGGTGGCTATTCGGAAGTATTTACACTTCTTGCAGTGCTTGCACTGGTGGGAGGAGCGCTGGCATTGGCGCTAAACCTTAAGAAACCAGTTGCGGCGGTAGAGAACGTACGCAAGTAAGAGATGTAGTAGAGAATAGGTAACCGCGAAAAGAAGACTGGCGTTGATCGGGGAAGCCAGCGGAGAGAAGACTGCGTTGTAGATCGCTTCTTTCCACCGGGTGAGGTCGAGAATCGTGATCAGGAATTCGCTGGTCAGGTAGATTGCGATTGCGTTCATTCCCATAATCATCGCGGGGCGGAAGGGAGCCACGATCCTGCGGCCATCAATCAGCCAGAGCATGCCGCCAAGGACGATGAAGTCGGCCCCGGCCATAAAGAGGGTGAAAGATGAGGTCCAAAGCTTCTTGTTGATCGGCATCCAGGTGTTGAGCATCAAGCCGGAGGCGGCAAGGCCTGCGCCGATCAGGATGAGACGCTGTGTGCGGTCGTTGATGTGCCAGGCAGTCTTGAGGATGTGTCCAGCGATTACGCCGAGCAGGCAGGTGGCGATGGATGGGAGGGTAGAGAGGATGCCTTCGGGGTCCCAGGTTCCGGTTTGAGAGTAATTGTGTCTGCCGAGAATGATGCGGTCGATGTAGTGGGCGACGTTGCCCTCGACGGAGAGGTCACCGGGGGCAAAGCCTGGGGCGGGGATGAAATTCATGATTAGGGCATAGCTGAGGAGGAGGCCTGCGATTGCGACGATCTGGCCGCGGATAGAGGTGTGAATAAAGAGCAGGCTGGTGATGCAGTAACAGATTGCGATGCGCTGCAGGACGCCTAGGATGCGGAAGGTTTCGAGCGGGAATGTAGGGAATGCATAGAGGAAGAGACCGAGTGTGAAGAGAATCAGGGTGCGGCGAAAGATGTCGTTGTAGAGGGCTGGCTTTAAGACATTTTGTTCGAGCTTGCGGCCGAGAGACAGCGTTATGGCGACGCCAACGATCCAGACAAAGCTGGGAAAGACTGCGTCGGTGATGGTCCAGCCGTGCCAATCGGCGTGGCGGAGCGGGCCGTAAACATGGTTGTGATCGCCCGGGGTGTTGACGAGCACCATCAGGAAGATCGTAAGACCGCGGAAGGCGTCGAGGGCGTTGAGGCGAGTGGAGAGCATGGGGGATCTTTATTTTAGTTTGGGTTCAGTGGACATGCCGGGGGATTCTGGAGCGGTGACTTCGCCGTTGATCATTCTTGGTTGCGGGCCACCTGTTTCCATGTAGATCGCATTGGGAATGGCACAGAGCATGTTCATGTTGACGTCGCCTCCGCCGTGGCTGGCGAGGGAGATGCCGGCGGCGTCGGCAATGGCGGCAATTTCGAGCCATTCGGTGACGCCACCTGCGCGGCGATTATCGGGTTGCACGATATCGGCACCGCGACGCTGGATCAGGTCGTTGAACTGGTATTTCATGTAGAGGTTTTCACCGGTAGCAATGCGGACGTCGAGTTCGCGGGCAAGTTCGGCGTAGCCTTCCATGTCCTGGGGCGGAAGTGGTTCTTCGTACCAGAAGACGCCCATTTGCTGGTAGAGGCGGCCTCTGCGCATGGCTTCATTTCGATTGAAGACCTGGTTGGCATCGAGCATGATACGGCGGTCTTTGCCGGCCAGATCCTGGGCTAGCCGGATGCGGCGTTCGTCGTCTTGAATGGAGTACTTGCCGGTCTTGATCTTGATTGCGCGATAGCCTTCGCTGAGTGCTTTCTCGATCTGTGCTTTGTACTGAGAGAGATTTTCGTCGTTGTCGTAATACCAGCCGCACATCGAGTAGACAGGCATGCGATCTCGGGCGGCACCGAGCATGCGCCAGACGGGCATGTTGGCGTGCTTGCCGAGGATGTCCCAGATGGCGATGTCCGTTGCGGCGATAGCGAATTGGGTGATACCGGAGAGGCCTTGATACTGGAGACCGCGGTGGAGGTCGGCCCGGATCTTCCTGGGGAAGGCAGGGTCCTGATTGAGGATGAGAGGTTTTACTTCTTCTTCGAGGATTGCGCGAAGGACTTTAGGGCCGCCTTCAACAGCACCGAAGTTGGAGCTGGCCCAGCCGGTGATGCCTGCGTCAGTCTTGATACGCAACGTGACCGTGCCGGAATGTACGCCAAGGGTCTGGAGGGCGTCGTAGTTCGGCTTTCGCGGGGGATTGATCACCAGGTCTGTTTCCAAAGCAGTGATCTTGAGGGCCTTGCGCTGTTGGGCGGCGATGGCGAGAGGGAGAGTGAGGATAGATCGGCGCAGCATCAATGATGCTGATCTTACTCTATTTCCTGGCCAATACGAATCAGGTTGCCATGCGGATCGATGATGGCGAATTCTTTCATGCCCCAGGGCTTCACTTCAATGGGGTGGAGGTTGGCCAAGCCAATGGAGGCGAATTCACTGTGGAGGGCTTCGGCGTCTTCCACACGCCAGTAGCAACCGAAGAAGCTCTCCGCTGGAATTAGATTGCCCATGAGGAAGAAATGCAGCTCACACGATTCCCGGGCGAGGATCGCATAGTCGCCTTCGTGGCGAGACCAAACTTTGAAACCGATGCGCTGGTAATAGTTGATCGTCTCGTCTAGATCAAGAGACGGGAGGACCGGAACGGTGGACTGTAACATGTATCAGATCTTAGTGTAAGCCCCAGTGTCAGGGAGCGTTGTAGGGGCCCTGTATGTGGAGGAGAAGGTTGGATGCAATTCCGAAGATCAGGAGCGGGACTTGAAACCAGGGTTTGGCTTTCGATGCGAGGCTGGCTAGGACCAGCAGGGGCAGGAAGTCTACCAGATAGCGCTGCGAAATCCATCCTGTGATGGACAGAAAGAGCATAAGGGTGAGGCTGATGACGGCAGGCCGCCACTGGGGCTTTGAGACCAGCAGGAAGGGGCTCAACCAGAGAGCACCCATTATGTTTTCGTGGAAGAATTTGGGAGGCAAATTTAAGGGTGGAAGGTTGTGTATGGAAAGAAATGGAAAATGGCCGAAGAGTCTTGGGGTCTCTAACCAGAAAAGATAAAGACTGGGCAGGAGGTTTTGCAGGCTGTAGTTGGGTATTTGTTGGCTCGGACCGGCGATGAGATAACTGAGGCCGAACTCAAGCGGAGAGTTGAATCGGAGATAGTTGTGAAGGAGCGTTGCTATGAGGCCGAGTGAGGCTGTGGGCCAGACGCGGGGCGAGAGGAATGGAAGGGCCAGAGCAAGGTGTGGGCGGGAGAGTATGGCGAAGGCCATTGCGAAGCCGGCCAAATGGTGTCGATTGAAGAGCGTGAAGCAATACGCAAGGGCGAGGCAGGCGAAGCCGCTGATGATGGCGAGTTCGTATACCCAGATGCGGTGCAGAAGAAAGGGTACGCAGTTGGCGATACCAAGGGCGAGATAGTGGAGAGGGGTAGCTTTGGGATTCAGCTTCTGGAGGGCGAAGGCGCAGGCGATGAAGCCAAGGCTGGCGAAGATGAAGACAGCGACAGGTTCTGGCAGGTCTTTGCCGGTGAGCACACGGTAGGGATAGATGGTAAGGAGCGCGGGCGCGGGGCCGTGATAGAGGAAGTAATGGCCGCTGTAAAGAGCCATGTCGTGGACTTTGATTTCGTCTGGCACTGAGGGGTCGTAAGGATTGGGAAGGGCGAGCAGCTTTGGGTGGACCTCAATGGGAGTGTAGAGATGCCCAGCCTGCCAGCCCCGTGCGAGGTAGTTGTAGTAGCCGTTGGGCGACACCGGATTGAACGCAAGAGCTGCCCAGAGGTAATATGCGATAACCGCGCAAATCGTCGCAGCGCAAACCTTGGGGAAATGCATCTTGTGATGATACTGGAGGACTAAGGGACTTTAGCTACCGCGGTGACAGTTTTAGGTGGCAGGCAGAGCTGACCGCTGCAAGTTTGGAAGCGAATTTTGATTTGCAGATCCCCGCTGGATTTTGCGCCTTTGCGGGGGCGAATGGGCAGAGTGAACTCCGCCTCGCCCTGATGCTGTTCTACATCCATATCGAAGCTTTCATCGTGGTGGACTTCCGGAGGTGAAGAGTCAATATCGCCGGTTAGTTCATAAGGTTGATCTGCTGCGATGGTGATGCGGGTTGGGATAGGGCCACCCGGCTTTTGAGTAATCGAATAGAGATGCCAGCCGTCGAGAATCCTGGCCGAGAGTTTTACTTCGGAGCCGCTCGAACGAATCACAGACCACCGTATCGGCTCATCAGTAGTCTGAAGGAGAGAGAGCCACAGAATCCAGATCATTGGGTGTTCATTGATCCTCTAGAGGTGAACATGACCGTTGAGAGAATCGACTTATTCGAGGGGTCTTCGATAAAGGCAACGGCTGTCATGTTGGCTGCCGAGAGTCCGAGTGGCTTTGCCATGAACTTGACCTTGCCGAAGCGTTCGTTCGATTCTTCGAAGCCATCGAGGTAGGACTTGAGGCTCGTTTCGATAGCGGTGAGGTCGAAGACAGCCGTATGAGTTGAAGACTCCGAGGGCTGTATATCGAAGGATTTCATGCTGCGAACCACGAGGGGGTGGAACCGGACGCCATTTTCGCCGGAATAGCGGATTTGCTTTTCGGCGAGAGCAATCCAGAGTCTCTGCTTGGGGTTGGCACTGGACTGCGATTGAACTTTAACTTCGACAACGCCTCCAGTTGAGGAGAGATCGATCTTGAGCGTTCCCTGGTTAGGAATAGCCAGAGCGGCGTCAATCTTTGGGCGGAGTGCGGTAAAAAAACTCTCGGTCATATCGCGGCTACCACCGCCGATTTCTGTCTTGCCGTCCAGGCCGTAGCTTGGGACGCCACGCATCGCATAATACTTGGCGCGATCAACGGTGTCGGGATTAGAAAGAGGATCCGGGCGTGGCACATGGACGTGGTACATGAGAACAGCAACTTCATTTGGTGCGTAGCTTTCCATGATTCCATCAAAGGCGAGGTCGGCGGCAACGCATGGCGGGCAGCCGGCACCGGTGAAGACTTCAGCAAGTACGACGCGCCTGGCCTCGACCTTATTGCGGGTGAGGATATCGCGCCGAATGGGGCTGGGGAACTTGGACTTGTAGACGTTATCGAGGAAAGATTCTGCATCTTCACGGCCGATGTGGCGAAGGAAGATGGCCCTGGTTTCAGGCTTGGGTTTGCCACTCAAGATTGCGGCTGCAGAGTAATCGAGAGCTTGCTTCGATTTGTTCTTACGGTCGGCGATTATGGCAAGTCCGTTGAGAGCGTTGACTTCGGTGGACGACAATTTGAGAGCTTGCTCGAAGCTCTCCTGAGCTTTACCAGTCTTGCCCCGTGCCTGCAGTGCGCGGCCAAGTACAGACAAGCGCTGGGCCTTGAAGTCGGCAAACTGCGATTGGTAGAAGGAGTCTGCGGGTGCTGGCTTGCTGTTTTTCATCATCTTCATCAGGTCAGACTTATAGGCGGCTTCATCGACTAGAGCCAAAGCTTTTCGACTCCAGAACTCTGCTTCTTTAGGCGGAAGATTTGCGTTGAGAAGTTCTTCGGCGGCATTTGAAAGATAGATGGACTGTCCTCCTCGTTCGGCCTCGATTCTGGGAATCGAATTCTCGAGCAATGTTCTGTACGAGCGAATGCGCGCTGTGCTGGCTGGATCGCCGGGTGCCGAGATCCGGAGCTTAAGAATTTCTGAATAGGCGATCCTCAAATAGATTCCAGCTTTGGGGAAATTCGTAACGAAGTTCTCCAGGGCAACCAGTTTGTTAACGGGGTCTTTGGAACGGATGGCTTCGCTGTAAGCCTTGGCCGCCGCCGAAGGGGTAGGTTGGGCAAGCAGGGACAATGATACTGTGCAGAGAATCGCCAAGATTCTAAGTAGCATGGCCGGAAGTCTAGCATGGGGGATATAGAATATGCACTATGCTCTCTCGCCGAAGTTTTCTAGCCGGTGCACCACTGGTTTTTGCCAAGGCCGCAGCTCCTCAAAAACGGAACGTTTTATTCATTGCCATCGATGATTTAAACGATTGGGTGGGGTGTCTGGGCGGATACCCAGGAGTGAAAACTCCAAACCTGGACCAACTGGCGCGACAGGGCGTTCTGTTTCGTAGCGCACACTGTGCGGCTCCGCTTTGCAATCCAGCCCGCGCGGCAATCATGACTGGACGGATGCCAAGTTCTACCGGCGTCTATGACAATTCTCAGCCTTATTCGGGATCGAAGGTACTGGACGGGGTACTGACGCTTAACCAACACTTTAAGAATTCCGGCTATGTCACTCTTGGGTCAGGGAAAATATACCACGGCACGTACGGAAAGTTTGCTGATAAGAAAGGGTGGGACGACTACGGAATGATGCCCGACAAGTCGGAACTGCCTACACCCGGATTGCAGGGCGGAGCAGCGGCGCAGGGAAACTTCGACTTTGGCCCTACCAGGACCGGCGACGAAGAGATGCATGATTTCGGGACTGCCGAGTGGATCAATGGTCACCTCGGGCGGAAGCAACCGGCACCCCTGTTTCTGGCCTGTGGCATCACTCGACCGCATTTGCCGTGGTACGCGCCCAAGAAGTATTTTGATATGTATCCTTTAGAGGCGATAACTCTACCGGTAGTTCAGGAAGACGATTTGGCTGACATTCCTCCGGCGGGCCGCAAGATGGCGCTTCAAAATCGCGATCATGAGCGGATTACCAAGGCTGAAGGCTGGAAGAAAGCAGTGCAGGCATATCTCGCGTCGATCACCTTTGCCGACGCGATGGTTGGGAAAGTTTTGCGCGCCCTCGAAACAGGGCCACACTCGCAGAATACAACCGTCATGCTATGGAGCGACCACGGCTGGCACCTCGGTGAGAAGTCGCACTGGCGCAAGTTCACGTTATGGGAGAGATCTACCCGGAATGTGTTGATGATAAAAGCACCTGGCGTGACGCAGAAAGGTGGGGTTTGTGACTCGGCAGTGAGTATGATGAACCTTTATCCGACCCTGGTTGCGCTGGAAGGATTAGGCAAGCCTGGGCTGCAAGATGGGGTATCTATGTTACCGCTGCTCAAGAATCCGAAAGCGAAGTGGCAGCGTCCGGCATTGACGAGCTACGGGCTTGAGAACCATACGATTCGGACAGGTGGGGTGAAGGAAGGCTGGCGTTATATCAGGTATAGGGACGGTGGGGAAGAACTCTATGATCGAGCCAAAGATCCCAACGAATGGACGAATCTGGCAGGACGTCCCGAGATGGCAACAAAGAAGGCGGAGTTGGCCAAATTCTTGCCGTCGATAAATGAGCCGAACGCGCCGCATGCGAAGCCGGATGCTACCGACGTATAGGCACAACATGTCGATCCTGCTGAAAAGATTGAGATTTCCTTTCTCCTTGTCCTACTTCTGCCGATGAGCTGATGGTGATCTTTAAAGAGGAAATTCTTGTTTCACAGGAAAAATTCCTCTTGGAGAAGAAATTCTATTGCCCTATGCGAATCTAAGGGCGTATAGTTATAATTTAGACCTATACGGGCCAAGTGTCTCTAAAGACGCAAGTTAGTTGCAAAACGGCAAGCGAAAACAAAGACTAAATTGGTCCGGAATTGTACCGAGGAAGCCTAATGAAGCCGATCTTCCCCAAGTCGCTAGATTTTCTGATACGTGCCACCGGCGCGTTTCTGGGACTTTCGATCGTGACGGGTGTAGCTGCTTACACCTATTTCACATTGCCTGTAAACATTGATACGGGCTACCGTCCGGAACAACCCGTACCCTACAGTCACAAGCTGCATGCGGGCAATGTTGGGATGGACTGTTATTACTGTCACAATACGGTGACCAAGTCTGGGCACGCTGCGATTCCCGCCACGGAAACCTGCATGAACTGCCACACACGCGTGAAAACCGATTCCGCGCTTCTGGCTCCAATTCGCAAAAGCTACGCCACCGGTGAACCGGTGAAGTGGGTAAAGATTCACGCTCTGCCCGATTATGCATATTTCAACCACTCTGCACACTTGTCGGCAGGGGTAAGTTGTGTAAGCTGTCACGGACGAGTCGACCAAATGGTTGAAGTCACACAGGTAAAGCCGCTAAATATGGCATGGTGTCTGGATTGCCATCGCAACCCGGCTCCGAACCTGCGACCTACCGAGTTTGTGACCAAGCTCGACTGGGAACCGCCAGCAGGCAAGACGGCCACTGAAATCGGCATGGAAATTGTAAAAGCCAAAGGGATCAATCCGCCAGTAAACTGTGGCGGATGCCACCGCTAAGAGCGGAACGGGAAGAGGATTGAAAAACGATGAGTCTCGTTCAAATCAGCAACGCAAAGAAGACACGTGTTCCACTCGATCAGCTCGGGCAGACGCCGGAATTTCAGGGATGGGCCGACAGTGTCAATAGTCAGGAGCTGGACAGCAATAGCCGCCGCGACATATTAAAGATCATGGCTGCGGGTGCAGGTCTGGCAGGTTTGGTAAGTTGTCGTCGCCCTGTCCAGAATATTGTCAGCTTCTCCAAGGGTGTGGAAGACCTGATTCCAGGCAAGCCGCTTTTCTACAACACAGTGTTTAATGTCGGTGGTGTGGGACAAGGTTTGCGTATCGAAGCCAACGACGGACGGCCGACCAAGGTGGAAGGCAACCCTGTGCATCCTACCTCGAAGGGCGCCGCTACCACGTATTCTCAAGGAAGTGTTTTGGGGCTCTACGATCCAGATCGCTGCACCTATGTGATGAAGGATCAAGCCACCTCGAGCTGGGACGCATTTGGCGTTTTTGCCAAAGATCACTTCTCGAAGCTTGGTGAAGGCGAAGGGCTTGCATTTGTATGCGAGCGAAATGCCGGGGACAGCTACCGCGCGGTAGTTGCGGCGGCACAGAAGAAATGGCCCAAAGCATTGTGGCTGCACTGGGAAGCACTCAACAATGACAATGCTGTGCTCGGTGCGCAAATGGCAACCGGAACCGCAGCTGAATCACTTTATGCCTATGACAAGGCTGAAGTAGTAGTTGCGCTCGACCACGACTTCCTGGGCACCGATGCTTCCACCGTGCTTCCGACCAAACTCTTTAGCCAGAAGCGCAAAGTAATGAAGAGTGGCGATTCGATGAATCGTCTGTATGCAGTTGAAGGACATTTTTCGCTGACAGGCGGTATGGCAGACCATCGTCTGCGTCTGAAGCCAAGCGAAATTGCAGGATTTGCGTCTGAATTGCTGAAACTGGTAGAATCCACCGGCGAGATTCAGGTTACAGGGGAAGGCCGCAAGAAATTTGTCGCTGCCCTTGCAAAGGATCTTAAAAAGAACGCTGGAAAGAGCATCGTTTCGGCTGGCCCCCGACAGTCTCCGGAAGTACATGCTCTGGCCCTGGCAATCAATCAGGTGCTGGGCAACATTGGTGCGACCGTAAATCTTGTGCAGCCGCTTACACCGCCGCAGAATGAAGCACTCAAGGCTTTTGGCGCAGCACTGAGCGGTGGAAAAGTTTCAACCCTCGTTATCCTTGGTGGCAATCCGGCCTACACTCTGCCATCAGATCTGAATTTTGCAGATGGGGTCAAGAAGGCAAAGACGGTAATTCACCTGGGCTCCGAACATGACGAGACCGGAGCACTGGCTCACTGGTGCCTGCCACAATCACACTTCCTCGAAGCCTGGGGCGATGCAAGATCTATTGATGGCACTGCCTCGATTCAACAGCCCGTAATCGCACCACTTTATGGCAGCAAATCTGCTTCTGAAGTCCTGGCGGAACTGGCCGGGATAGAAACACCTCGCGGATATGAGCTTGTGAAGGGTTTCTGGTCGCAAACATTTGCCGGCGATAAGGAAAAGTCCTGGAAGAAGGCTCTTCATGACGGAGTTGTTGAAGGAACTGCCTACCCACCGTTGAAGCTGAGTGTGGATGTGAAGAAGGTTTCGGCAATGCCGGTTGCCTCGCCCACCAGCAGCACCGAGATTGTCTTTCTGGCAGCCAATGGTGTCTACGACGGTCGTTTTGCCAACAACGCCTGGCTGGTGGAATTACCTGACCCGATGACGAAAGTGGTTTGGGACAACTGCGTCACGATGTCGCCAAAGACCGCAGAAAGCCTGAAGGCGAACATGGGCTTTATCGCAGAAGAAGGCGATATGGCGAGCCTCACTGTGGGTGGGGCAACCATTGATGCCGCCGTCCTTGTGGTTCCTGGGCAAGCGGATGGCGTACTTGGAATTACGCTCGGATATGGTCGCGAAAAGATCGGCCGCGTTGGCAAGGGTGCAGGGTTCAATGCTTACAAGCTTCGCACCAGCACTGGAATGGGCTTCGCGGCTGTTACTGCCGCTAAATCCACCAAAAGCTATTTGCTGGTACGCACACAGGACGATCCTGCTGGCGATACACAGAATGATCGCCCGATTGCACGTGAAGTTTCTCTTGAGGAATTCGCCAAAGACGCAAGCAAAGTTGCTGCTGTTCCTGGCCCGCCACTTGAAAGCCTTTTCCCCGACTGGCAATACGACAAAGGCAATCAGTGGGGCATGACCATCGATTTGAATTCCTGCACCGGTTGCAATGCCTGTCTGGTGGCCTGCTTTAGCGAGAACAACATCCCGATGGTGGGTAAGAAATTTGTCGCGATGGGCCGCGAAATGCACTGGATCCGTCTGGACCGTTACTACGCAGGCGACGCCGATGACACAACTGTGGCTGTTCAACCGTTGAATTGCCAACAGTGCGAAAACGCTCCCTGCGAAAGCGTGTGCCCGGTTGCGGCTACAGTTCATTCGCCGGAAGGCCTGAACGATATGGCCTACAACCGTTGCATCGGAACCCGGTACTGCATGAACAATTGCCCCTACAAGGTTCGCAAGTTCAACTACCTGAACTGGACCAAGGGCAAGACGGAAGTAGAGAATCTGGGTTCCAACCCGGATGTCAGCACCCGTATGCGCGGTGTGATGGAAAAGTGCACTTACTGTACACAACGAATTTCGGAAGGCAAGATCAATGCCAAAACCGATCCTTCTGGCCGCCGCCCAATCCGCGACGGCGAAATTAAGACCGCTTGCCAGCAAACCTGTCCGGCAGATGCGATCTCCTTCGGCAACATCAACGACCCGAACTCTGAAGTGTCCAAGATGAAGGCCTCTCCCCGAAATTATGCGTTGCTTGCGGAATTGAATATCCGGCCACGCACTACCTATCTGGCCAAGTTGCGGAACACGAATCCGGATCTGGCACAAGAGAAGAAAGCAGCCCCTGCGGCTCACTAAGGTTAACCATGGCAGATCTAACACTTACAAACTCCGATCTTGATGCCATCTCGCCACGGATGGTGCTGGACAAGGGCAATCGCCCTACCGGCTACAAGGAAGTAACCGAAGACGTTGTCTCGATTATCGAGGCCAAGACACCGGTTGCATGGTGGCTTGCGTTCGTCGTCAGCTTTCTGGTGATGTGCATGCTCTTTGCCATGCTCACGTATCAGGTAATGACCGGCGTTGGCGTCTGGGGTAATAACTCTCCCGTTGGCTGGGCCTGGGATATTACAAACTTCGTGTTCTGGATCGGTATCGGCCACGCCGGTACGCTGATCTCGGCAATTCTCTTCCTGTTCCGTCAAAAATGGCGAACGTCGATCAACCGTGCAGCCGAAGCAATGACACTGTTTGCAGTGGCTTGTGCAGGTATTTATCCTGTATTCCACGTAGGCCGTGTCTGGCGCGCTTACTGGCTCTTCCCGATTCCGAATACCGATCTCAACATGTGGCAGAACTTCCGTTCTCCGCTTCTCTGGGACGTATTTGCAATCTCGACCTACGGTACAGTTTCAGCACTTTTCTGGTATGTCGGATTAATTCCTGATCTTGCGACGGTACGTGACCGGGCAACCGGCATCCGGGCAAAAATTTACGGTTTCCTTTGCCTTGGCTGGCGCGGGTCTGCAGTTCATTGGAACAACTACGAAATGGCTTATATGCTGCTTGCGGGTTTGTCTACACCGCTAGTACTCAGCGTGCACACAATCGTTAGCTTCGACTTCGCCGTTTCCGTGCTTCCTGGCTGGCACACCACGATCTTCCCACCCTACTTCGTAGCGGGTGCCGTGTTCTCCGGTTTTGCGATGGTAATGACGCTGATGGTGATTTTCCGCAAGTGGTTCCACCTCGAACATCTTGTTACGATCAAGCACCTTGAGAACATGAATAAAATCATGCTTGTGACGGGAACCGTGGTCGGATACGCATACGGGACGGAATTTTTCATCGCCTGGTATTCGGGTAATCCTTACGAACTGTTTACGTTCAAGAATCGTGCCTTTGGGCCGTATTGGTGGGCTTACTGGTCGATGATTTCCTGTAATGTAATTTCTCCCCAGTTTTTCTGGTTCAAGAAGCTTCGCACCAACATTCCGTTCATGTTCGTGATCTCGATCTTCATCAACATCGGAATGTGGTTTGAACGCTTCGTCATTATCGTGACGAGCTTGCACCGGGACTTCTTACCATCCAGCTGGGGTTATTTCCGGCCGACCTACGTCGACATCCTTACCTTTGTCGGTACCTTCGGCTTGTTCATGACTCTCTTCCTGCTCTTTGCCCGATTCGTCCCGATCATTGCGATCTCAGAAATCAAGGGCGTTATTGCAGGCGACAAACATCGCAACCTGCCAGAACATGTGGAAGCGCAGTTGGCAGCCAAGCGCGATGAAATTATGAAGGTGGTGGTGTAACGATGGCGATCCTCGATACCCAGGGTTTGAAAGAAATGTTTGACCCGAACGCACCCAAGCAATTGTGGGGTGTCGTTGCTGAATTCGAAGACGAAGAAGCACTGCTGAAGGCAGGCGAAGCAATTCACCACAAACACGGCTATACAAAACTGGATGCAATGACCCCGTTTCCGGTACACGGCATCGAAGCTGCAATTGGAATCCCGAGATCCATTCTAGGCTACATCGTAATCTGCATTGGACTCACGGGCACGATGACTGCAATCCTGCTGCAGTGGTGGACGGGTGCGGTAGATTATCCGCTGGTAATCGCCGGCAAGCCTTACTTTGCCTTTGAATTTGCAATGCCGATCATTTTCGAATTGAGTGTTCTGTTCTCGGCTTTTGCCTGTGTCTTTGGCATGTTTGCGCTGAACGGCCTTCCCCGTTTCTTCCATCCGACGATGCATTTTTCCAAGTTTGGACGAGCCACCGACGATGGTTTTCTGTTGGTAGTTGAAAAGAGCGACCCGAAATTTTCCGCCGTCGAAACACGCCAGTTGCTGATCAGCCTGGGCGCAACCAGCGCCGAAGTTGTGGAGAAATAGCCAACCATGAGAATTTTCAGTTTATTAGGTTTATCGCTAATCGTCATCGGCTTGAGTGGCTGCGCCAACTTCCCCACTCGAAGCAGACCGATTGAGATTTTCGACGATATGGATCGTCACGAGAAATACAAGGCGCAAACAATGTATCGCGGTAAAGGCCTCTTTGCCGACGACCGCTCCAATCGTATGCCGGTGGTTGGCACTGTTGCCGTGGGCCATCTCAAGGCAGACGACGCTGAATACCGCGGGATTGTCAACGGTCAATATCTGGGGAAATTACCGGTCAAAATTGACGCGGCACTACTCAAGAACGGCCAAACCAAATTTAATACCTACTGCTCCCCATGCCACGACCGGACCGGTTCTGGACAAGGCGTAGTGGCGAAGCGATCGTTGTGGTTGCCGACCAATCTTCACGAAGATCGAGTCGTAGCCATGCCGGATGGCGAAATCTACGACGTCATTTCAAATGGCCGCCGCACCATGCACGGATACCGATTCCAGGTACTCGAAGCCGACCGTTGGGCGATCGTGGCTTATGTTCGCGCCTTGCAACGGAGCGATCGCGGAACCATCGAAGAAGTACCCGCCGAACTGCGGGCGGATCTCCGCTAAGGCGGCATAGGAAAGAGAAAGCATATGGCAGCACATTCCCATCACGCCGAACTCGACAATTTCAATCTGGACGCAGGTCTGTGGGCGCGAGTCCGCAATATTATCCTGTTTGTATTCCTGTTGAGCGCCGTAGCAACTGGCGCCGGTTTCTTTATCGATCAAAAGCAGTTTTTCCACAGCTATCTAGCTGGTTTTATGTGGGGCACACGCATTCTGCTTGGAGCTCTGTTTTTCCTACTGGCTGGCTATCTGGCTGGAGCAGCATGGAACGTTACTGTTCGCCGCTTCGCGGAAACTATGGCTGCAACTTTGCCTTATGGGATCATTCTGTTTATCCCTGTTGCTCTGGGCATCCATGACCTTTACCACTGGTCACACCCGGAGGCCGTCGCGCATGACGCAATTCTGCAGGGCAAGGCAGTCTGGCTGAATCCGCAATTTTTCATGATTCGCGCAGTCATCTACTTCGCCATCTGGACCTTTTTTGCCTGGGGCGTATATCGAAACTCCACGGCGATGGACAAAGACAAGAACATCCAGCACATGCATTCCAATTCGCGATATGCGGCTCCTGGTATGCTACTGGTGTTTCTGGCCACCAGCTTTGCGGCCTTCGACTGGCTGATGAGCCTCGATCCTCACTGGTTTTCCACCATGTACGGTATTTACATTTACGCGGGCGGTGGCTTGGCCTCGATGTGTACTTTGGTTCTCATCTCTCTCGGCTTCCGTCGGGCAGGCGTTTTGAAGAACTCGATCACTCTCGAGCACTATCATGATCTTGGCAAGTGGATGTTTGCGATTACGGTCTTCTGGACCTACGTCAGCTTCAGCCAGTACATGTTGTACTGGTATGCCAACATCCCGGAAGAAACCATCTGGTTCAAACACCGCTTCGTGGGAAGCTGGTTGTCGGTTTCGAAGTTCATCGTCTTCGGACACTTCCTGTTTCCGCTTTTCTTCCTCATCACACGCAAGACCAAACGCAACCTCGGCACACTCGCGTTCATGGCGGTTTGGCTGCTGCTGATGGATTACCTTGATATTCACTGGAATGTGATGCCTACTCTGCACCCAACCGGCTTTGCACCGCACTGGATGGATATCACTGCCCCTATCGCTATTGCCAGTTTCTACGGTTTCTTCTTTTGGAACCGCTTGAAGCAACACGCGATTGTTCCCGTTGGCGATGTTCGCCTCTACCAAGCCCTTGCGCACCACCAAGTCTAGGAGAATAGAGAACCCATGTCTGAACCAAAGCCCATTAAAGCTCTCACTCCCGAAGAGGCTCTGATCGTCGGTTATGAACGAAGCGAACCCAATGCTCTTCAAATTGGTGCATTGACTGTTGTAATTGTTTTCACAATCATTGCCACCTGTTTTGCAGTTTATTACTGGTATGTAGGCCAACTCGAATACACCCGCCACATGGAAATGGAAATTCCCATTTGGCAGGAATATAAAGATGTTCGAGCCTACGAAACACAACGTCTCACCCAGTACAAATTCATTGACAAAGCCAAAGGTAGCGTTCAATTGCCCATCGAGCGCTCCATGGATCTGCTGATTCAAGAAGCAAACACAGGAAAAAGCTTCTATGGCGGCGTAAATTCCGCTTTAAAGCCGTATGAAGTAGATCCGGGGCTTCAGGCAGTCATCGATAAAGCATTAGGGAAGGCGCCGACAATTGTCGCCCCTCCTGCCGACACCGCTCCAGCAGCGAAGACTGAAGCCAAGACCGAAAAGAAGTAATTTAAAACCATGAACCTCGTTTTCCACCAGATCAGCCTCGCGGCAGCCATCACACTGGCTCCGATGAGCCTCTTTGGCCAAAACGAGATCATGGGAATGCCCAAGAACGCGGCCGAGAGAGCACGTGCGCTTGAAGACAAGAAGACTTCCCTACCCCGCGAAATGAGTGGGGTTGGAATTGACGAGCAGCTCGGTAAATCGGTAGATCTCAACTTAACTTTTGTCGCCGAGGGAGGCAAAGTACGCAAGCTTGGCGATTACTTCTCGAGCGGCCGTCCTGTCATTTTGAACCTGGTTTATTATCGGTGTCCGATGTTATGCAACCTGACCCTGAATGCTCAGGTAAATGTGTTGAAGGAATTGGCCTGGTCCCCGGGAAAAGAGTTCGATGTTGTCACCATATCGATCGATCCGACTGAAACCCCGGAAATGGCTGAAGATAAGAAAGCCGCTTACATGAGCAACTTTGACCGCCCGGTTTCAGGCGGCTGGCACTTCCTGGTTGATCATTCGGGCAATGTAAAAAAACTCGCGGCCCAGGTTGGATTTAAGTACAACTATGATCCCGCTCAAAAGCAATACGCTCACAGTGCTGCGATTATGGTGCTGAGTCCAAAAGGTATGGTTTCCCGTTATCTGTACGGGATCAAATTTAAAGAGCGGGATCTTCGGTTGGCATTAACCGAGGCATCCGGCAACAAGTTTGGTGTCAGCTTTGAGAAGATCATGCTGATGTGTTTTCACTACGACCCCAGTGCAAAGTCGTATGTGCTGTTTGCCACCAACGTCATGCGTCTAGGCGGTTTTTTGGTGGTGTTAGCCTTAGGAACATTCCTGTTTCGCTTTTGGAGGCAGGAGTATTTGACGCGAAAGAACCGTATCAGCAGCAGCACCTCGCTGGTACCTGCTATCCCGACGAGTGAGAGTCACACTTAATGAATACCTGGTTAAGAAATCTATTCCTTCCCAACGCTTCAAGCATTAAGGCTGAAGGCGTTGATGATCTGTTCATGTTCATTTTATGGTTGAACATATTGTTCTTTTTGTTGATCGCGGTGGTCACTATTGGATTTTGCATCCAGTACAAACGGCGTTCTGCAAATCAGAAGACGGCGCATATTGAACACAGCACCTCTCTGGAGCTTACCTGGACCATTCTGCCCTTGATTCTTTGTATGATCGTTTTCTTTTGGGGATTCAACACCTACATGCAAGCTGCAGTGGCTCCCGACGGGGCCATGGAGATTCAGGTCACCGCCAAAAAGTGGATTTGGACTTTCGGATATCCAGACGGCTCAGTTGCGATTGGCAAACTCTGGGTGCCTGTAAACAAACCAGTTCGCGTAATCATGCACTCTGAAGATGTATTGCATGCGTTTTTTGTTCCAGCATTCCGGGTCAAGGCAGACGTTTTACCAAATCGATACACCGAGACCTGGTTTCAGGCTACGGCAGTCGGGGATTATGTAATCCCCTGTACCGAATACTGTGGCAAGGGCCATTCCGAAATGAAAGCCATTGTCAGGGTCGTTTCACAACAAGACTATGAAAAATTCCTCGAAGAAGGCGATCCCGAAGAAAAAGGGATGCCACCCGAGAAACTCGGCGCAAATCTGTATGTCAATTTAGGTTGCTCGACCTGCCACTCCATCGACGGCAGCAAGGGCCAGGGTCCAAGCTGGAAAGGCATCTACAGCGCTCAACATAAGATGGTAGATGGCAAACAGTTTAATGTGGATGAAAACTACATCCGCACATCCATTTTGCAGCCTCAGGCCATGGTGGTCGAAGGCTATCAGGGAATCATGCCCAGCTATCAGGGCCAGATTCGGGAACGGCAACTTGTCGCGCTGATTGCGTACATCAAGTCGCTGAAGTAAAGAAAGAAATAGGGAGAATTCAGAGGTAACGAATCATGGCAGACGTAATTGCTTCCCCCGCCGTTCATACGGCCGATCACGCACATCACGCAGATTATCTGACGGATCCGGCTCATCAAGGAATCTGGTCGTGGATGACGACAGTCGATCACAAACGACTGGGCGTCATGTATCTTTGGGCTGTCCTGGCGGCATTTTTTGTCGGGGGCATTTTTGCCTTGCTAGTCCGTCTTGAACTCATGCATCCCGGCGAAGACTTCATGAATGCTGAGCAATATAATCAGGCGTTCACCCTTCACGGGGCGATCATGGTGTTTCTCTTCATCATTCCCTCCATTCCTGCGGCGATGGGTAACTTCATCATGCCCTTAATGCTAGGGGCAAAAGACGTTGCTTTCCCTCGGTTGAATCTGGCCAGTTTCTGGGTTTATGTACTTGGTGCAGTCATGGCCGTGACTTCGATCCTGGTTGGCGGCGTTGACACGGGTTGGACGTTTTACACCCCTTACTCAACGAGTACAGGCGGTGCTGTCACTATGATGACGATGTCCGTCTTTGTGCTGGGCTTCAGCTCGATCTTTACTGGAATCAACTTTATCGCGACCGTACACAAACTGAGAGCGCCGGGCATGGGCTGGTTCCAACTGCCTCTCTTTGTGTGGGGCATCTACGCCACCGCAATTATTCAGGTGCTGGCCACTCCCGTACTCGGAATTACCATGGTTCTACTGATCATGGAACGAGCTTTCAACATCGGCATTTTTGATGCCCAAATTGGCGGCGATCCGGTTCTTTTCCAGCACTTCTTCTGGTTCTATTCCCACCCGGCCGTTTACATTATGATTCTCCCCGGCATGGCAATTATCTCGGAGATCATCCCTACCTTCAGCCGTCGTACCATCTTTGGTTACCGCCTGATCGCACTCAGCTCGGTGGCCATCGCCTTGATCGGCTTCCTGGTTTGGGGACATCACATGTTCACCTCTGGTGAAAGCGCACTTGCTGCTTCGATCTTCAGCTTCCTTACCTTCCTGGTTGCAATTCCATCGGGAATCAAGGTTTTCAACTGGATGGCGACTATGTACAAGGCTTCGATTTCACTCCAAACTCCAATGCTCTACGCAGTAAGCTTTCTCTTATTGTTTGGAATTGGCGGATTGACGGGAATCTTCCTCGGTGCTCTCAGCGTCGACATCCACCTTCACGATACCTACTTTGTGGTTGCTCACTTCCATTACGTCATGATGGGCGGTACTGTGATTGCCTTCCTCGGTGGCCTCCACTACTGGTGGTCGAAGATGTTCGGCCGCATGTATAACGAAAGAATTGGCCAGATTGCCTGTGTCATCGTATTCATCGGATTCAACATGACCTTCCTTACCCAATTCTTTATGGGCAGTCAGGGTATGCCACGCCGTTATTACACTTATCTGGACCAGTTCCAACCGTTGCATCAGTTTTCAACTTTTGGTAGCTGGGTATTAGGAGCTGGACTTTTGATCGCAGCCGTAAACCTCTTCAGCTCATTGCGCGGCCCCAAAAACGCACCGGCCAACCCCTGGGGCGGAACGACACTCGAGTGGCAGACACAAACGCCGCCTATCACTCACAACTTTGTTGGTCAGCCTTCTATTGAACACAACCCTTACGATTACCGCCACTTCAAAATTCCGACGGACGCGGTTTAAGGAAAAGCGAGAGATTACCAAATGAGTCAAGCGCACGAAGCGAGTCTGACAAACCACGACGACCATGCCCATGGTCATCACCCTTTCCATCAACACCACTTCGCCACGATGGAGCAGCAGTTTGATGCTTCCAAGATTGGCATGTGGCTCTTTCTGGCAACGGAAATTTTGCTCTTCGGAGGCCTCTTTGTCGGCTTCGGAATCATGCAAGCCCGGCATACAGAGGCCTTCATTGCCGGACACCATCATCTCGACTGGCAAATGGGAGCACTTAACACATGCTTCCTCCTGATCAGTTCGTTCACTATGGTTATGGCTGTGTGGGCAGCCAGCAACAACAAGAACGGCAACAAGCAAAAGATCCTAGTCACAAATTTATTGCTCACCCTCGGATTTGCGGGCGGCTTCATGGTAGTGAAGTACTTTGAATACAGTCACAAATTCCATGACGGCCTGCTGCCTGGAAAGTTTTTCCACTACACCGGGCCGGACTTGGTCCCCAACATGTTCGTATTCTTCAGCTTCTACTTCATGATGACCGGACTGCACGGCTTCCACGTTTTGGGCGGAATGGGCGCGATCACATATTTGATCATTCGTTCCATCAAAGGCGACTACAACAGCGAGTACTTTACACCGGTCGATTTGATCGGCCTCTACTGGCACTTAGTCGATCTGATCTGGATCTACCTTTTCCCACTTTTATACCTGATTAGCTAAACGGAGATTTGAATAGACGTATGAGCACTCACAGCGAAACTATCGGCCACGGTCACGGCGAGGAAACACACGAGCATGGCTGGAAGGGCTATCTCTACATCCTGCTAATTTTGCTTTTCCTGACCATCATCACAGTCACAGCATCGAGAATCGATTTCGGCTCCTCAACGGCCAACGTCGTTATTGCAATGACGATCGCGACGATTAAGGCAACTCTGGTTGCTCTTTTCTTCATGCACCTCAAAGACGACAAGCCGATCAACGGATTGATTTTCGTCAGTACCCTGCTCTTCCTCGCCGTCTTCCTTGGTTTTTGTTTGGTAGACGCGGATACGAGATTCGATACACGTCCCGCAACCTACAAAGGACCAGTGGATCAGATGGCACTTCCCACGCTCGACGTGGACAAGCCCGTCGCGGCTCCGGCACCAGTTGCACCCGCCGCACCTGCCGGCGAACATGGAGCAGCCAAGCATTAACTGGTCTGGATTTCAAAGTCAAGCCGCCCCGGTTGCTTACGCGCCGCGGGCGGCTCCTGTTTTGGATGTATGATCAATTTTTGAGGATCGTCCACTGAGAAAACTTTTCATCGTTTCTTTTGTAACCGCATTTCTTCTTTTGGCGCAGGAACGCCCCTTGAATCTCGAATACAGGGTCGAGTGGAGACTAGTTGACGCTGGGAAGGCCTTCCTCAAATGGAATCCGGCTCAAGGCCGGGGAGGCCAGGCGAATATCCATATTGAAAGCGTCGGGCTGGTCAATAAACTTTTTCCTGTCAAGGACGATTACTCAACCAATCTCGATGAACGTGGTTGTACGATCTCAACGCTTATGATTGCTGAAGAAGGATCACGTAAGCGCGAAACGCAGGTCACCTATGACCGGACGAGCAAGAAAGTCGAGTATCAGGAAAAGGATCTTGTCTTGAACAAGACAGTCAAAAAGGAAGTTGAAATTCCTGGCTGTACCTTCGATGTAATCGGCGCTCTCGTTGAATTGCGGAGGCTGAAACTGGAACCTGGTGCAGTTTTAAATGTCCCGGTAAGCGACGGAAAGAAATTCGTGAATGCTCGGGTCGAGGTTCAGGCGAGAGAAAAAGTGAAGACACCTGCCGGTGAATTCAGCACGCTCCGCTGCGAAGCTTTTCTTTTTGATGGAGTGCTATTTGCGCGTAAGGCCAGATTGCACGTTTGGTTTACGGACGATCCGGCCAAAATTCCAGTCCAGATTCGCATCGCGATGAGATTCTACATAGGAACCGTTACTCTCCAACTGCTGCATACACCTTAGCCCGGACTAGGGCTCCACAACTCCACTTAACCAACGAGTCGCACTTTGCCTATTGGCCGGGTCAAGCCAGATTGCTTCAAGTGACATGCTATCAGCCGGAAAGAAGGGATTCCAGGAGCCAAACCATGTTCCGTCTTTGGCCGGTACCAGGGAAATTGCTGAATCTTGAGGAATCACCAGGCTCAGCGCGGCTCCTGTTAGTACCTCACCGCACGGGTTGCGCACTGCCACACGGATCAAATGCGTTTCACCGGAGCTAAACCGAAAGGCGGCACCAGGCTGAAGAAAGCTGAGAACAGGTGCATTAGAGGGGCAATTGCCTGGAGTAGCGCTCATTGCAAAATCTACTTCTACGATCCGCAAGTCTGTTTGGCTTAAAGCCAAAAGCAAAGAATGCCGGGACCATGGCCCGAGTGCCGATTCCACTGCGGATAGTTCCAGTGTGAATGCGCCATTTGCGGGGATCAATCCTGCTGAATTGGAAACTCGCAATTGAGAAGAACTCGTGCGTGCAGAAAAACTTACTGGCGTGTTTGAAAGGTTTCTGAGAACAACAGAGCCATTTGGATTTCTCTGGCTCAAAGTAACGGCGTGTGTTGAAATTTCTACAGGCGGAACCAATTCGCCAACCCACAACTCTACAGGCAAGCGCAGTGCAACTTTACCGGATGAGTCGTAGATCTCGACAACCGCTGTATTGAGCCCGGGTTGCAGGCCCGAACTACGAGCAGAAAATCGAATCACATGATTGGGAGCAAGGCTCCCCCGTGGGTGATCCATCACCAGCCAGGATTGGCCGGCAACGGCTTGCATGGAAGTTGATGTTGCCGAAGCAGAGCGAAAGTTGACAGAAAAAGATGAAGATAGGGACGCGGTATGGGAAGCGTTAAGTTTGATCACAGAAACTGAGGCTTCAATGCTGGCAACCGGCCCTGCAGGAACAACCATCCGCTGCTCCTGACCGGTCGCAAGATTTCTGATGGCAAGACCAGATTCGCGCTGTGGCAGAGATAAGCCCGGTCGTCGATCCAGCCACACCAGGAATGACTCTGGTGCAAGGATTTCGCCTCTGTTCTCACTCAAAATGAATTGTTGAATCCCAGTGCTGTCCAAGCTGACAGTAAATGGAATTTGGGGAGTATGCGCTTGTAACAAAACACCCCATGCGCCACCCGGTCCAGGAAAAATATCGGTTGACCATTCCGCTGGCTGGGCGTCTACTCGTTCCACGCTGACAGGGATCCGGGTTTGGGACGCTGCTTTCAATATGATTTCGCCATCTGATGTGCCTGGAGGAAGCAGCAACGGATCTACCCAGACTTCGACAAATCCAGGAGTTCTGGAAACCGGACTGGAAACCCGAAGCCATGCAGCGGTCGATTCAAGTTGAACCGGACTATCCATTGGAAATGAATGAAACTTGACGGTTTGACGAACTGAAATCGAGGAGTTAGCTACCACTCGAAATTCGAGAGTGGTTGGAAATACCTCCAAACCGCTGGAAATAGTCAGTGTCCATTTTTGAGTGTGCACCTGTCCTGAAGCATCAGAAGCAGTAAAACTCACAACATAGCTGCCCGCCTGAGTTGGAGTTCCCGTCACAAATAAACCGGACAACGCGAGGCCCGGGGGCAAAACTCCTTCGCTCAAGTGCACCTGATAAGGAGAGGAGCCCCCAAGAATCTCAAGGCGGCCATTTACCTCGCGGCCTAGAGGCAAAACGGAGGCTAACGTTCCTGGACGTAAAGAGAAGGACTCCTCTACACGAAGCTGGTAAAACCGACGGGCAGTGGCACCGTTGGCATCTGTGACTTGGATTGTGAAACCAAAGTCACCGGTTCGTTGAGGGGCCCCGGAAATCTCGCCAGTGTTGCTATTTAGTTGCATGCCAACCGGGGGGCTCCCATGCAACATCAGATAGCGGAAGGGTGCGGTGCCGCCTCTAATTTTCGGGGTCCATTGATGTACACGGCCGCGTGAAAAAGGGGGTGAAAAAGAATCGAGCGTTTCGAGCGAAGGATTCACAATCAGAGTGAGGGCCTGCACCGCACTTGATCCGTTTTGATCGCGAACAGAGATTTCAAACGCATATTTGCCCTCCTGTGTTGGAGTGCCCACCAGTTCCCGACTTACGAGGTTGACTCCCGGGGGTAGGCTCTCTGGCCCAGAGCCAAGCTGCCATTCCACAATAGGCAGACTGGAAGCAATTTGGATCTCGAATCGATACGGTGCTGCAGTGGTAGCGTCCGGGAGCCGGCCGTTGCTTTGAAACTGAGGGCCATCGCCCACAACCAGAAGATGTGAACGAAGGGTGAAGGCTCCAGCCGCATCGCGCAACCTCACCGTGATCGGATAGGAACCCGTCTCGTAAAAGATTCCTCTCAGCCGACCTGTTTGGGGATTTAATAAGACACCTGGCGGGAGTTGCCCGGCGCTCACTGTCCAGGAATACGGCAAGCTGCCCCCCGTACCCACCAGCAGCAAATCCATCTCGCCGCTGCGTGAAAACGGGCCGCCCAGATTCGGATTCGCGATAGTCAGCGCGGGATTGACCATCTGAGTTACGAGAGCGGTTGCCACTGCGCCATTTGCGTCGCTGACTTGGATCGTAAACTGACTGTTGGTAGAAGCGGTAGGAGTGCCGCTCAAGACGCCCGAACTGAAAGTGAGTCCAGATGCGAGCAGGCCGGTCATTGACCACGTGAAGGGAGCGGTACCACCTGCAGTCTGGAAGTGAACCAGGACTGGCACCCCAACTGTGGTTGGTGGAAGAGCCGTGTTCGAGGTGATGTTGAGAGGAGAAATAACCTGAAGGGTAAAGGCTCTGGAGGCAGAGTTGGAGAAGACATCGGCTACCAGCATTGTAAAGCTGCTGCTTCCCGTTGACACAGGCGTACCGCTGATCAAACCACTGGAAGCCAGACTGAGACCAACCGGCAATGATCCGCTAACGAGGCTGAAGCTAAGAGGCCCGGAGCCCCCGCTTGCGCTCACCGTTGCCGAATAAGCCGAACCAATGCTGGCTGAAGGGAGGCTCACTGTTGAGATAACAACTGGAGGGGCACTGACCTGGATCGAAAACAGTTTCGATGCCGAGTTGCTCGCAGAATCAGTTGCCATGATGGTGAACGAAAAAAGACCTGGAGCCGTCGGCGTACCAGAAATGCTTCCGGTGGAACCGAGTGTCAATCCAGCAGGCAGAGAACCGGCGCTAATGCTGAAGGAAATCGCACCCGTTCCGCCCAAAGCGCTAACTGATGCGCTGTAGACCACCCCGGGCGTCGCGTTTGGAAGGCTTGTCGTCGGAATACTGAGCGCGCCGGCAATCGTGATCGAAAAGGATGCCGTTGCCAGTACTCCATTTGTGTCGGCCCCAGACAAAGTGAAGCTAAAACTTCCCGCACTCGTTGGATTGCCTGAAACTGCAGTACCGCCGCCGCTCAAGACGAGTCCTGGCGGCAGCGCGCCGGCACTCAGGCTTGCCGAAGACAGTGCGCCCGTGAAACTGATCGTTTGTGCGTATGCAGTTCCAGCAATCCCGGCAGGGCTAGCCATCTGAATCGTCGGCAGTGGAGAAATCGTATGACTGACCGAACTTGTCGCAGTGGAACCATTGGCATCTGTGAGGGTAACCGAGAAAGATCCAGTCGATGCTGCGCTCGCCGTTCCTGATAACGCAGCCGAAGTCGAACTGAGTGCAGCCCCGGGAGGCAATGCACCGGCCGTGATGGAATAGCTCAATGGAGCGGTGCCCCCACTCCCGGCAAAAGACCCGCTATAGGATTGACCCACTGTTTGCTGAATTGGCGCAGCAGCACTCATACTGACGGCTGGATTGATTGTGATGCTGAAGTTTGCGCTGCCAACATTAGTACCAGAATCGGTAGCCTGAATTGTAAAGTTGAAAGTTCCGGCTGCACTGGAAGTACCCGTGATCGCTCCGCTGCTGGCCAGATTCAAACCTGCGGGTAGATTGCCTCCCGAAATAACGTACGTATAACCACTGCCGCTTCCTCCGCTGGCAGAAAGATTTGTTGCAGGAAAAGGCCGGCCGGCCGTGCCTTGTGGAAAAGTCCCAGCTACGACAACAGGAGACAGGATGTTGAAATTGACCGTCATCGTTACTGCCCCTGGATTGGAATCGGTAAAGGTGTATACACCGGTCCCAGATCCAGGATCGGACGGCGTACCCGACACTTGCCAGGTGGCGTTGCCACCGCTACTGGAAGACTTCGAGATGATCAATCCTGGAGGCATCGGCGTGCCTGAAGTGAAATTGATATTCGGGTTCAGAAAGACGCTGATCGTGGTGCAACCGGAAAGTACAGTTAGCGGTGTGCCTACGTTTCCGGCGACGCTAACGGTGCATCCTGCGCCAGAAATTCCCACAACCGGGAGAGGCGCAAGCAAAGCAAGAATCCAGACGCTCGCAAGCGAGAGCTTTCTCGTCATCAGCAGAACATATCGGTTCAGCAACGGGAAGTATGAGCAAGGAATCTTCTGTTCTGAAACCTCAATGCCTTTAAGGCCGTATCCTTAAGATATGAGGCGTTTGCTTGTAGCGATTCTGTTTGTTGCCCTGGGGGCGACGGCGCAGATTAAGTTCACTGTCGAACAACTGGTGAGTTTCGTCAAGAGTTCGGTTCGACTGAAGCATCCCGATGCTCAGGTGGCCAACTATTTGAAGAAGGTCGCATTGAGCGAGCAGCTACCGGCAGGCAGGATCGAAGATTTGCTGGCAAGCGGTATGGGGCCCAAAACTTACGATCAGCTCCAGCTAATGGTTGCCGCGACGGCTTCCCTTCCCGTTGCGAAGGTTGCCGCCCAACCAGCCGAACAGACTATGGCCCAACTGATTCCACCGCCCAGCCCTGCAGAACAACGCAAGCTGATCGAAGAACTGCGGGAATACTCGCTGAACTACGACAAAACGCTACCAGACTTTTTATGCACCCAAGTCACGCGCCGCTTCTATGATCCCTCAGGGTTGGAGTATTGGGTCAGCGCCGATACGATTACCGCCAAGCTCAGCTATTTCCAGCGCAAGGAAGAGAAAAAGGTTCTCTTCGTCAACAACCAGTACAAGGACATCGACTGGGAAAAACTGGGTGGGGCCTCGTCCACCGGAGAGTTTGGGGACATGCTTCGTGAGATCTTTGAGCGGGACACAGAAGCCACTTTTCAGTGGGAAAGATGGGGCAAGCTCCGCACCAAACGAACGCATGTAATCCGCTATAACGTGCAGCAGGCGAATTCCAAGTGGGCGATTGTTTACGAAAAATCGATGACCATCCGTCCAGCCTACACGGGTTTGATCTACGCCGACGCCTCGAACGGAATGATCATGCGAGTAACGCTCGAGGCGCTCGACATGCCGGCCAGCTTTCCGGTTCAGGTGGCACGGAATCAACTGGATTACGACTATACCGTAATCAGTGGCTCGACCTTTCTTTTGCCCCTTCGAGCTGAGGTGAGGATGAGAGAAGGCCGGCTGCTCATTCGCAACGATATCGAATTCCGCAATTATCGCAAGTTCGGTGCCGATACCTCAATCACCTTTGATACTCCCGAACCTCTGGAGTCTGAATTAGTCAACGAGACACCAGTGCGGGACATCCCCAAAGAAGAATCGCCCAAGGGCAATTTGACGCGGGACATCCCCAAGGATAGCGGCGCGAAGCCGAAGAAGCCCTGACGATTGAGGGCAAAGCCAATCTTGGATCTTTTCCCGGATGCGGAGCATCCGATGGAGAGCATGAAGGCAGCGCGCATACACCGCTATGGCGGCAAGGAAGTAGTTGTAGTTGAGCAGGTTGATTCTCCCAAAGCCGAACCATACGAGGTGCTGGTAAGAGTAGTAGCGGCGGGTGTCAACCCAGTCGATTGGAAGATCCGCGAGGGCTACATGCAACAGGTACTGCCCATCCGGTTTCCCTACACTTTGGGATGCGATTTGGCGGGCATAGTAGAGTCGACCGGTGCAGGTGTAACGCGCTTTTCGGCCGGAGACAGAGTTTTCGGTTACCCCAGTCTCATGCGATGCGGCGCGTTTGCCGAAGCGGCCACAATCCTTGAATCCGAGTTGGCGCACGCGCCGGTGTCGATGGATCTGGAGATGTCAGCCGCACTCCCAGTTGCCTGCATTACCGCTTTTGATGGCCTTTTCACTCACGGGAGCCTGGAAGCTGGTCAGCGAGTCTTAATCCTTGGAGGATCTGGGGGCGTCGGCTCGGTGGCGATTCAGATGGCAGTAGGAGCGGGAGCTCAGGTCTATGCAACAGCATCGGCACGAAACCAGCAGTTGATCACGGGGCTCGGAGCGATCGCCATCGACTATGGATCTCAAGCTACCGCAGACGTCGTTCGGGACGTTGATCTGATTCTCGATTGTGTTGGTGTAGAAAGTGGCACTTCGGCACTGCCGAGCCTGAAGGCAGGAGGCCGCTACGTCACCACGGTTTATGCCCTGCCTTCGGCCGAAGTGCTTGCTCAGTTCGGGGCGAAGTCAGCCATGTACGGGATTCAACCTTCGGGTGATCGTCTGCGGGAAATTGCCGCGCTGGTGGATCAGGGGAAACTCAGTATGGCGATCGACACAATCTATTCGCTGGATCAGGTGTCAGAGGCCCTGGCGGCAAGCCAGGCAGGACGCACACGAGGTAAACTTCTCATCCGAACTTCACCAAATTGATACATTGCTAATATGCGTTTTGTTTATCTCGCTCTCTCTTTTTCTTTCGTCGCCTTCAGCCAACAGCGGCCAATGAAGCTCGATGATATGCACCGGTTAAAGGCAGTTGGAGATCCCCGCTGTTCCCCCGATGCGAAATGGATTGCCTACACCCTGTCGACTGTGGACGTTGCAGGTGACAAGCGCGATACAGATGTGTGGATGGCCAGTGTCGATGGCAAAGAGAACTTGCGGGTGACTACATCCACTGAGTCGGAATCGTCTCCCAAATGGAGTCCTGACGGGAAATATCTGTCCTTCCTTTCCTCTCGTCCCGGTAAGGCCAAGGGTTCTCAGGTTTGGGTAATTGACCGCAGAGGCGGAGAAGCGCAACAGTTCACCGAAATCAAAGGAAGACTGAGTTACTACGAGTGGTCGCCTGATTCCACCAAGATGGCCATGATCATTCGTGAAGAAGAAGAAGACAAGAAGGATGAAAAGAAGCCCGAGGGCGCGGCCAGTGCGGAGAAGCCCAAGCCGATCGTAATCGATCGCTATGCGTTCAAGCGCGATGGGGCCGGGTACATCAATGGTGCCAAACGCAGCCGAATTTTCATATACGACATTGCTACCAAAAAGACAGAACTGGTCACAACCGAAAACTTCGACGAGACCGCTCCCATCTGGAGCCCCGACGGAAAACTGCTTGCCTTTACCAGCAACCGCGCGGCCGACGGGGACAGGGTGCCCAACTCGGATATCTGGGTGGTGGAAGCCAAAGCGGGCTCGACTCCCCGTAAACTGACTCCCTTCACAGGTAGTGACACGCAGCCTGTCTGGAGTGTGGATGGCAAGTCGATCGCCTACCTTACCGGCAGCGAACACAAGATGGGCGAGTACAACATGAACCGGCTGGCGATCGTGCCGGTGGATGGCGGGGCACCCCGAATTCTGACCGCCAATTTTGACCGCGGCGTTACGGGCCATCAGTTCACAGCCGATGGCAATCAACTGGAATTTCTTGTAGCCGACGACATGAGCATGTATCCGGCCCGGGTGAGTGTGAAGGGTGGTGCCGTCGAGAGGATGGTGGGAGGCAAGCTTGCCATGATTGGGATTGACCGTGCGGGTTCTTGCGTCGCGGCGCTGGTATCCACTGACGTTATGCCGCCCGAGCTTCATATGCTCGAAGGCTCAAGTCTCAAGAAACTGACCTCCCACAATGAGGCTCTTCTCAAGGAGCTGCAGTTGGTAACACCGGAAGAGCTTAAGTTCAAAGGCAAAGACGGCAACGAAGCCCACGGCCTGCTCTTCAAGCCCGTCGGTTATGTGGAGGGTACGAAGGTGCCTTTTCTGCTGCGGATTCACGGTGGCCCGAATGGTCAGGACCAACATTCGTTCCGTCTCGAAGAGCAGATCTTTGCCGCTCAAGGCTATGCCGTGTTGAACGTAAACTATCGGGGAAGCAGCGGCCGTGGTCAGCAATACACGGTCAGCATTGCCGGAGATTGGGGCAACAAGGAAGTGATCGATCTTCATGCAGGAGTCGATCATGTAGTCAAAATGGGGATCGCGGATCCCGAA
This sequence comes from Bryobacter sp., assembly GCA_022843625.1. Lineage (GTDB taxonomy): Bacteria > Acidobacteriota > Terriglobia > Bryobacterales > Bryobacteraceae > Bryobacter. Next base: position 60,902 of record JALHNH010000030.1, read on the forward strand.
AAAATGGGTGTTGGTGGCTGGAGTTATGGCGGGATTCTCACCAACTACCTGATCGCAAGCGACACTCGATTCAAGGTTGCAACCAGCGGTGCAGGTGTTGCGTTTCCGCTTGCATTCTACGGCCACGATCAATACATCCGGCAATACGACAACGAGATTGGCCCGCCCTGGCAGAAGGGGCTGGAACCGTGGATCAAGATTTCATACCCGTTCCTTCACGCCGACAGGATCAAGACCCCAACCATGTTCCTTGGCGGCGACAAGGACTTCAACGTACCACTGCTCGGCAGCGAGCAGATGTATCAGGCGCTCCGTAACGTCGGTACAGAATCGCAGTTGATCATCTATCCAGGGGAGAACCACGGCATTGCAAGGCCGAGCTTCCAGCGGGACCGAATGCAGCGCTACCTCGACTGGTACGCCAGGTTCCTCAAGCCCGCTCCGCCCTCAACAACGTTAAGCGCAGGAAACGAATAAGTGACGCTTTGCATTACCTTACTGCTAGCGAACTTCGCTCAAATGCCTGAAACCCGGAAGGCCGATCATGTCGACACCTACCACGGCGTAAAAGTAGCAGATCCCTATCGTTGGCTTGAGGATGATCGCAGCGCAGAAACAGGTGCCTGGGTCAAGGCACAAAACACATTTTCAGAACAGTACTTTGCGAAGATTCCCTACCGGAAATCAATTCGGAAGCGGCTGGCGATGGTCATGAATTATCCCAAGGTTGGTTTGCCAGTGCGACGCGGTGAAATGTATTACTTCACCAAAAACGATGGCTTGCAGAATCAGGCTGTCTGGTACGCACAGAAAGGTTTGAAGGGCAAGCCCGAGGTTTTGATCGACCCGAACAAGCTGTCTTCCGACGGGACGGCAAGCCTCGCGATGATGGCCTTCTCAGGCAATGGGAAGTATCTTGCCTATGGAATTTCCCGTGGTGGGTCCGATTGGCACGAGGGCTATGTGATGGAGCTCAGCACCAGAAAACTGTTGCCCGAAAAACTGGAATGGATCAAAGTATCCGACTTTGCCTGGGCTGAAGACAGCTTCTTTTATAGCCGCTATCCGGCTCCGGAAAAAGGCAAAGAGCTTGTGGGGCAAAATTCCTTTCACACCGTTTACCTGCACAAGGCAGGGACGCCCCAAGCCGACGACGAACTGATCTTTGAAGACAGGGCCCATCCATTGCGATATCACCTCGTCTCGACGAGCACGAACGAACGATTCGCAGTTATGTCAGTTGAGGATGCGAGTACCGGCAAGAAAGGAAATGGGCTTCACTATATCGACTTGAAATCGAAGAGTAGAATGTTTCTGCCGATTATTGATCAAATCAGCGAAGACCGATTTAGCCTTGCTGATAACGTTGGCGATGTGCTGCTGATTCAATCCAATCGTGGTGCACCGCTGGGTAAGCTGATGGCTTTTGAAACCCGGACGGGAAAGTTCCGTGACAAACCGGTAGTCAGTGAAACGAAAGATTCACTTTCGGCGGCCTGGACCGCAGGCGGGAAACTCTTTCTGAGCTACAGCAAGGATGTCGCCGACCATCTCTACCAGCATCGTCTCGATGGAATCTTCGAAGCCAGGCTCAAGCTGCCGGGAATCGGTACTGTCAGGGTTGGACCTGGCCAGCTAGACGACAAGGATCTGTTCTATGTGTTCACGAACCTGAACTCACCAGCAACCATCTATCGCTACTCGATCGCCTCGCGGGAATCAGAAGTCTTTGAGGAGCCGCAGATCCCTGGCTACGATCCCAAGCTCTATGAGACCAAGCAGGTCTTCTACACAAGTAAAGACGGAACAAGGGTGCCGATGTCTCTGATCCACAAAAAGGGCCTGGCGCTCAACGGGAAGAACCCTACGCTCCTTTATGCTTACGGCGGATTCAACATTAGCTCAGTGCCTTACTTCAATTCGTTGCGGCTGGCTTTGCTTGAGCAGGGTTTTGTCTATGCCGTGGCCAATATCCGAGGCGGCGGTGAGTATGGAGAGAATTGGCATGAACAGGGAACCAAGCTCAAGAAGCAGAATGTATTTGACGACTTCATCGCCGCTGCTGAATGGTTGATTTCCAGCAAATATACTTCCAGCGACAAGTTAGCCATCAATGGGGTTTCCAATGGCGGCTTGCTGGTGGGAGCAGTCATCAACCAGCGGCCCGATTTGTATCGTGCCGCAGTACCGCAGGTGGGCGTAATGGATATGTTACGGTTTCACAAATTCACAGTTGGTGCGGGCTGGATTGGAGATTACGGATCAAGCGACAACGAGGCAGATTTTAAAGCTCTGTATGGCTATTCACCGTTGCATAACATCAAGCCTCAAGGGAAGTATCCGGCTGTGCTCGTAACCAGCGCCGATCACGACGACCGAGTCGTGCCAGCACACTCCTTCAAGTACGCAGCAACAATGCAGGAACAGGTTTCAAAGGAACGTCCCGTTTTGATTCGAATCGGAACCAACTCCGGCCACGGAGCCAGCAGCCTGGGCAAGGCGATGGAAGAGACTGCGGATGTTTACTGCTTCCTGATGAACGAACTGGGCGTTGAGCCGAAGTTCTAGCCCAACCACTCTTTCAGACGGTCGCGGTAGTTGCGGCTTGCAGTGAGTTTTTGCCCATTGTCGAGAACCACGATTGCGTCTCCACGAAACCAGGGTTGAATTTCTTTGATGCGCTCGATGTTGACGATCGTCGAGCGATGGATGCGACGAAAAGTTTTGGAGCTCAATTTCGCTTCGAGCGAAGACATCGTGTCTCGGATCAAATGCGTTACCCCGCGTGTATGCAACCGGACATAATTATGCTCGGCTTCGATCCATTCGATCTCCTGCGTTTTGAGCAGAATGATGCGGCCGTTGGACTTGATCGGCAGTCGTTCCACGTCGCTGGTGGCTTTGTCCATGCTGGCAGGCGAAGCTTGTTTGCTCAACAAGGCCAGATGCCCACGCAGACGCGAGAGGGTGTTTCTGAGTCGTTCTTCCCGATAAGGCTTCAGCAGATAGTCAAAGGCATTTGCTTCGAAGGCGCGCACCGCATACTGCTCGAAGGCAGTAATGAAGACGACCAGAGGCTGCATGCCTGAATCTGCTGAACTTAATGCCTCGAGGCCACTCTGACCTGGCATCTCGATATCGAGGAAGGCTACGTCCACGGGTCTGGACTTGAGCATTTCAGCGGCGGCAGCGCCATCGCTGCATTCTCCGACCACCTGAACGTCTTCTTCTTTTTCAAGAAGGCTGAGCAAGCGCTGGCGAGCCAGCCGTTCGTCGTCAGCGATAAGTACCCTCATGAGTGAACCTCTCTTCCAGATCTATGAGCTTTTCAGGCGGATCTGTATGAGCAATTCGAACTGGTATTGAGATGCAGGCTTCTACCCCGCCCTCGTGCCAGTTGCGCAATTCAAAACTATGCCCATCGCCATATAGAGCCCGCAATCGCGCAGAGGTATTGGCAAGACCAATTCCTCGTCGTTGTTGCAAACTCACTTCAGGAGCCTTTAGCGGATCAGACGAAAGAAAAGGCCCACTGTTAGCAACGAAGATCAACAATTCCTGGTTCCGTCGAATTGCAGTAATTCGCAATTTGCCTCCGCCGGAAATTCTAGAGATACCGTGCTTGATCGAATTCTCAACCAGCGGCTGTAGCAGCAGATTGGGCACCAGGCAATCGAGGGCGAGTGGGTCGATCTGATACTCGACGTTTAGCCGCTCTTCGAAACGGGCGCGTTCAATCTCCAGATAGCGCTCAATGAAATCAATCTCGCGATCGAGTGGAATTTCAGGTTCTCCTGTGTTGTCGAGTGAAAGCCTAAGAAACTCACTCAGGCGGACAATCATTTCACTGGCCCGGTCTTTGCTTTCGTACATCAAAGCATTGATCGCGTGGAGCGTGTTGAAGAGGAAGTGAGGCTGGAGTTGCATTCTGAGCCCGGATAGCTGGGCCTGGAGCAGTTGGGTCTCCAGTTGCGCGGAGATCCATTTGCCCTCCTGATACTTGCGATAGTAAAGGGCTCCATGGTGAATCGCGAGGATGACCCAATAGACCATCGCCTGATAGTCGAAGCTGGTGACAATGTCGCTCATCGCCTTGTCCATCGTGAGCGGACGCATGGGCCTGATGTCAGGAATCACCATCTGGCAAAGAAGAAAGACAACGCGGACACTAATACCAACCAGAAGGCTGAATAGAAGGTGGAGCGGCAGATGAAACCGGACCGTGTTGCGGTCAATGGGAAAAATTCGCGCCAGCAGAAATACCAGCGGAGTGACCAATGCCCAGAGCAGACTGAAGAGGCTGGCCAGGTAAACAGCCCGATAAGCGGGCGGACTCGATGGCATCATCGAGAAGAAATAGTAAGTCTGGAACGAAGACACCACCGCCATCATTACCCAGAAGAAGGTAACCAGCCACATGATGCTCCAACCGCTCTGACGCAGTTTCAACTTCCAAGCTACAACCATTTCACGAATTGTGATGATCATTTGGGCACGCTCAGCGACCAGTTGAGCACATTTCTTTTTGTGCCCGGCTATTCTGAATCTATGTCTGAAAATCAGTGGGATGCAAAGGGCTATGCCGAGAACGCGCGATTTGTCTCGGATCTGGGAATGCCAGTAGTCGAATGGCTGGCCCCAGTGGCGGGTGAGAAAATTCTCGATCTGGGTTGTGGCGATGGAGCGCTGACAGCCAAGCTGGCCGCCGCTGGCGTCGAAGTTTTCGGCATCGACAACTCCGCATCCATGATCGAAGCGGCACAGAAGCTGGGTCTCAATGTTGCCGTCGCTGACATGCATGAATTCCAGCTGGACCGTCAGTTTGATGCTGTCTTCACCAACGCCGTGCTGCACTGGACCAAAGACATTGATGCAGTACTAGCCCAGGTAGCAAGCCATCTCAAGCCAGGTGCGCGCTTTGTAGGGGAATTTGGTGGCTTCGGAAACGTGGCGGCAATTGTTGTGGCAATGCGTGCGGCGGTGGGTATTCACGGCGAAGACGATATGGGCTTCTCCTGGTATTACCCGACCCCAGATGAATTCAGCAAGAGTCTCAGCGCGCATGGCTTCCAGCCCATCAGGGTAGAGCTGATTCCCCGCCCCACGCCTTTGCCCAATGGAATGGCAGGTTGGCTGAAGACCTTCGCGCTGCCTTTTGTGGCCCACTTGAAGCCGGCACGCCAGCAGGCGGTACTGGATACCGCGATGATGCTGCTGAGCGGAGTTCTGAAGGACAAAAAGGGTAACTGGACAGCAGACTACGTGCGATTGCGCTTCCATGCCGTCTTGAGTCCGGCAGTGCAGGCCTGAAACATTTCATCTACTTTTCGTTTCAGCATCGATTCGAGGTCCGCAAGGAAGAGGCGGTCATCTTCGGCAACAGCTTTTCGCTTGCGATCTACCTGGCGGAAGTCGCTCTCAGAAAGATCACTGAAGCTGGTCATCTCCAAGCCGTAGGCTTCGTTGATTTTGACGATGTTGTAGCCGTATCGATCCTTCAACCAGGCGATGTAGAATTGCTTGCCTTCTGTGGCTGAGGCCTGAGTGGCCAATTGCGGAGCGCCCGTCTCCTGTCCCATCACTAATTCAGCACCAACGGCCCCGTCGGCTTTGGCCTTCTCACAGGCACGACCCACTCTCAGGCGGAGGGCGGATTCCGTCTCAGGTTCGAGCACTCGGGGGCCTTCTCCCGGATTGAGCAGGGTCAACACGATCAAAATCTCTGCGAAATCAGTCACTTAAACGAGATGCCCCCTTGTTTCGGAATCTTAATTTTCATAGAATTTAGACACGGATCATCATGCGAACACTCTTAGCCTTGACGATTTGCCTGGAACTGGTTGCCGCAACGGTAGCCCCTCTTGGCAAATATACAGCAGTCGAACGCCGGCATTGGGCTTTTCAGCCCCGGTCGAATCCTGTACTTCCGAAATTCGAAGCGCCGGCCGACAAAAAGTTTGTCCGAAATCCCATTGATGCATTTGTGCTCGCCCGTCTGCACAAGGCGGGACTTACGCCTTCGGGGCAGGCATCCAAGGAAGTTCTTGTGCGCCGGGTCTACTTCGATCTCACCGGCTTACCACCTACTCCACAACAGGTACAAGCTTTCGTCAATGACAAGAGAGCCGATGCCTGGCCGCGGTTGGTTCAGCAGTTGCTGGACAGTCCGCACTATGGCGAACGCTGGGGACAGCACTGGCTGGATGTCGTTCGTTTTGCCGAGACCGATGGCTTTGAGTACGACACGCACCGGACAGAAGCCTATCGTTATCGCGACTATGTGATTCGCGCATTTCAGAACGATAAGCCTTATGACCGATTCATTACTGAACAGTTGGCAGGAGACGAGATTGCCCCTCAGGAGCAGGAATCCGTCATCGCTGCGGGCTTCAACCGTCTGGGCCCGCTGCGCAAGAATGCAGGCAATCAGGAAGTAGCTTCCTCACGCAATGAAGTTCTGACCGAGATGACCAATGCTGTTGGTGCAGCACTGCTTGGCGTGACGCTCGGCTGTGCCCGCTGCCACGATCACAAGTTTGACCCGATCCGGCAGAGCGATTACTACCGGATGCAAGCTTACTTTGCCGCTACACTCGACAACGATTTCCCGCTTACCAATCGTGAAGCCCGAACCACATGGGAAGCGACGGTGAAGCCGATCGACGCCAAGATCAAGAAGATGCAGAGCGAGATGGCCAAGGCCGACCCGGTAACGCAAGAGGAAATCGGGAAGCAGATCGCGCAACTCGAAAGCACGAAACCTCCTCCACCGCCAACTCTTTACAGCGTCAAGACCGACCTCGCCAAGCCATCGCCGATCCATTTGCTCGCAAGAGGCGAGTACACAGCCAAGGGTGACAGCGTTGGAATGCGTCCGATGGGCATCATGTTGCCTGAAGGCACGCCCGAAGACAAAGATGTCCAGCAACCACGCACCCGTCTGGCAGGCTGGGTGACGTCAAAAGAGAACCCGCTTACGGCTCGCGTGATGGTGAACCGAATCTGGCAGTATCACTTCGGCCAGGGCATTGTTGTTACTCCGAACGATTTCGGCAGAATGGGTGGACGTCCGTCGCATCCGGAATTGCTCGACTTCCTGGCGAACGAATTCGTTCAAAGCGGGTATAGCGTCAAGCATATTCACAAGCTCATCCTGAGTTCCAGCACCTGGATGCAGGGGAGCGACACCAAGAACGTCAAGGCATCCACGGATGACCCTGAGAACAAGCTGCTCTGGAAGTTCAGCCGGCGACGTCTCACGGCGGAAGAGTTGCGCGATTCCATGTTGATGGTTTCCGGCAACCTGAACACCAAACAGGGTGGCCCTTCCATCATCGTGCCGATCGAGAAAGAACTGGTTGCGGCGCTCTACAATCCCACACAGTGGAAAGTAACAGCCGATGTGGCTGAGCACAAACGCCGCAGTATCTATTTGCTGGTAAAACGCAACCTGCACCTGCCGATGATGGAAGTTTTCGATGCTCCCGACGCGCTGGTAAGTTGCGCCCGGCGTGAGTCTTCCACTCATGCACCGCAAGCGCTGGAACTGCTGAACGGCACCTTCAGCAATGAGCAGGCTGATGCCTTAGCCGCAAAGCTGGCCAAAAGTTCTGGAGGCAAGCCGGAGAAGATGGTGGATCAGGCTTACCAGCTGGTTGCCGGCCGGCTGCCCAGCATCAAAGAGCGTCAGGTGGCCCTTGAATTTGCCCGTACCGCTACACCCCACGAGTTCGCACTGGCCATGCTGAATTTGAGCGCTTTCATCTACGTTAACTAGGAGCAACCATGAGCGAACATGTCCGCTACACACGCAATCGCCGCGAATTTCTTGGCGATGCCTTCTGCGGTTTCGGAGCCCTCGCCTATGGGGCGCTCGAAGCTCAGGCAGCTACGAATCCTCTCGCGCCCAAGCTGCCTCATCATGCGGCCAAAGCGAAAAGTGTCATCTTTTTGTTCATGGCTGGCGGGCCAAGCCACATGGAAACCTTCGACCCCAAGCCGCTGCTCAACCAGTTGCACGGTCAGAAGCGCCCGGCAGAATTCGGAGATGTGAAATACCAGTTCGTCACATCCGACGCCAAGCTTCTCGGCACAAAGCGCAGCTTCCAGAAGTATGGAAAAAGTGGCATCGAAGTTTCCGATTTACTTCCCCATACGGCAGAGTGCGTAGACGACCTTGCCGTCATCCGCTCCTGCCACGGAGACATGGTGGTCCACTCTGCAGCTCAATATCAGCTGATGACAGGTCGCATCATTCCGGGCTTTCCCTCGATGGGCGCATGGACGGTCTACGGACTTGGGACCGAGAGCAACAGTCTGCCTGCCTACTGCGTTTTGCCCGATCCGCATGGAGCACTCGAGGCCGGCCAGCCCATGTACCTGAACGGCTTTCTACCTGCTGTTTATCAGCCAACGATGATGCGTCCAGGAAGCAAGCCCGTGCTGAACCTTGGCCTTCCGCAAGGGGTACAGATCGAGGATCGCACCAAGACCATCAAGTACCTGAAGGCCATGAATCAGGCAGCATTTGCTGGCGAGGACAATGAACTAGAAGCCCGCATCGCCGCTTATGACCTCGCCTTCAAGATGCAGATGGAAGCTCCTGAAGTCTTCGATATTTCGAAAGAAGACGAGAAGACCAAAGAGATGTACGGCATCGGTAAAGAGCCCACCGACGACTACGGCCGTCGCTGCCTGCTTGCTCGCCGCCTCGTAGAAAAAGGCGTGCGCTTTGTTTGCGTAACCTCCGGTGGCGGCCCTGGCAATCTGCAATGGGATGCCCACGACGATATCGAAGAGAATCACCTGCGCATGGCCAAACAAACCGATCAACCGGTTGCTGCGCTCCTCAAAGACCTGAAGCGTAGGGGTCTGCTCGATCAGACGCTGGTGCTTTGGGGAGGCGAATTCGGCCGCAGCCCGGAATCGCAAGGCAACAAGGGCCGCGACCATCACAACCTCGGCTTCAGCATGTGGATGGCGGGTGGCGGCATCAAGGGTGGAACCATCGTGGGAGCCACCGATGCGATCGGCCTCAAGGCCGTTGAAAAGCCCTATCACTTCCGCGACATCCACACCACCGTGCTCAACCAGATGGGTCTCAATCAGCACGCTTTAAGCTATATGCACCTGGGCCGAAAAGAAAGACTCACCGAAATTGAAGGAATGGTGATAAAAGAGATCGTTTGATCTCATGATTACCAACAACACGCTTACCCCTTCCCAGCGAAGCCTTCTCTTCAATGGAAGTTGCATGGCATTGATCGCCACTGCACTTTGCTTTGCCATCAGAAGTGACGTCTTCGACGCACAGGCGGCTGAGTTTGCGCTCTCCAAGGAGCAGATTGGATGGACAGCATCCACGGCGTTCTGGGGCTTTACTGTGGCGATGTTGTTTGGTGGACCCCTTTGTGACCGCATCGGGATGAAGCCTTTGCTTGGGGCAGCATTCGTGATGCACGTGACAGGCGTATTGGTAACCGTGATGGCGCAGGGCTTCTGGAGCCTCTACTCGGCTACTCTTGCCATCGGGATCGCGAACGGCCTGGTGGAAGCGGCAATCAATCCGCTGGCCGCAACGCTCTACCCGGATCGCAAGGTGCAAAAACTGAACCTGCTGCATCTCTGGTTCCCGGGTGGCATTGTTATCGGCGGACTGATGGCCTGGATGCTGACCGGGCTCGATATCGGCTGGCGCATCAAGTCCGCAACCATTCTGATCCCCACCTTGATCTACGCCTGGATGATGTTCCGGCTTCCCTTCCCGCGTACAGAGGCGGTGGCGCAGGGGCTTTCGCTCAAAGACATCTATGCCGAAGCGTTTCGCCCCATGTTCTGGCTCTTCTTCGGCTGCATGATTCTAACTGCGGCCTCAGAGCTTGCGCCAAATCAGTGGATGCCATCCATCCTGTCGAAGACGACCGAACTGCCCGGGATCGCCCTGCTGGTGTGGATCAGCGGGATCATGGCACTCGGCCGGGCCTCCAGCGACTGGGTCTTTGCCCGCATCTCTTCGGTGCCTCTGATGATGGTGAGCACGCTGCTGGCGAGTATCGGCCTTTATACGCTGAGCAGTGTGAGCGGGTCTGCGGCAACGCTGGCCGCATCTGCACTCTTTGCCGTTGGAGTTACCTTCCTGTGGCCGACGATGCTTGGCATCACGGCCGAGCGGTTCCCGCGCGGGGGTGGCTTTCTGCTGGCGCTCATGGGCGGTGTGGGTATGTTGAGCAGCAGTTTCACGGTTCCGATGATTGGCCGTGTCTATGACCAGTCTGGCCCTGCAGCAGCGCTGCGAACGGTCACGGTGCTTCCACTCGTGGTTTGTGTAATCTTTGCATTCCTGTGGTTCGCTGAAAGAAATTCTCCAAAGGTAAAGGCGGTTGGTCATGCTTAGAAGAAGTTTTCTCTCGTCTCTTGCTGCGCCTCTTCTGGCTCAAAAGCAAAAACGGAAAATGAATGTTCTGTTTGTGGTTGCCGACGACATGAATACCGCGCTTGGTTGTTATGGCCACCCTTTGGTGAAGACTCCCAACATCGATGCGCTCGCACGGCAAGGCGTGCGCTTTGACCGGGCTTACTGCCAGGTACCGCTGTGCTGCCCCAGTCGTGCCAGCTTCCTCACCGGGCTGCGCCCCGATGCAACCGGCATCTGGGATAACGACATGGACATCAGGATCAAGCACCCTGACATCGTTACCCTCCCCCAGCACTTCAAGAACAACGGGTGGTTCAGCGCACGTGAAGGAAAAATGTTCCACATGAACGTCCCAATGGGCGTGGGAACACCGGCCTTTCAGGATCCGCCAAGCTGGAATCACAACGGCAGCCCGCAAGGGCTTGAAGACAAAAGCAACGGCATCCTGCACCAGCTCACGCCCAAAACCAGTCGTGGGGCAGCCATCGACTGGATGAGTGTAGCCGAGGCCAAAGGCCAGGCAGATGAAGATGCTGCTTCGCGTGCGATTGCCCTGCTTGAACAACACCGCAACGACCCGTTCTTTTTGGGTCTGGGATTCGTCCGTCCCCACGTGCCCCTGGTAGCACCGGCACGTTTCTTTGACATGTATCCATTGGAGAAGTGCAATCCGGTTGTGAATCCTCCCGGCGATGAAAACGATTTGTCGCCGATGTTCCGCGAAATCCGACCCGATCTGTGGAATAACATGGACATGGACGAAGCCAAACAGCGGGAAGCCTTGCGAGGATACTACGCCAGCACCTCCTTTATGGACGACCAACTGGGCCGCGTGATCTCAGCGCTCGACGCCATGAAGATGCGAGACAACACCATCATCGTATTCACGGGCGATCATGGCTGGCATCTGGGAGAACACACGCGCTGGCAGAAGCGCAGCCTGCTTGAGGAATCCGCTCGAGTGCCCCTGATTGTATGTGACCCTCGAACGAGGGTGCGTGGCAAATCGTCCAGCGCGCTGGTCGAACTGGTCGATCTCTATCCAACACTTTCGGAACTGGCTGGCCTGCCCGCACCTGAGCATCTCGAAGGCCAGAGCTTCGCGCCACTGCTGAGCAAGCCGAAGCGTCGCTGGAAGAAAGGCGCCTTCACGCATTTTCAGACGGCACAGACACGCGGCAACGGAATTCGCACACCAAATTACCACTACATGGAATGGCGTTCTCCATCTGGCAAAATTGAAGAAGAACTTTACGACTCGCGCAAAGATCCGCGCGAATTTCGTAACGTCGCAACAGACCCGGCCTACGCGAATTTGCGCGAACAAGCCAGAGTCCTGCTTGCAGAAGGCTGGAGAGGAAGCAAAGCTTGAACAGAAGATCATTTATTCCCATTGCCGGTGGAATGCCTTTCCTTACGCATGCCCAAGAGGCAAGCAAAGCGGGCTTCGCCGAATCCGATATTACGCCCGCGATTGGTAGCGAGATTCCCGGAAACTACCGGAAGCAGTTCCACAAAACGCTGCACGATCCCTGCAAAGTGAGAGCCGCTTACTTCGAGTCTGCAGGCAAGCAGGTTTGCCTGGTAGGGCTGGATGCGCTGATGATTCCGCGGCACCTGGTGGAGAAAATTCGGGCCCGCTTTCCCGGTGTAGACATCATGCTGGGAGCATCGCATTCGCATTCATCCGGCCCCGTCGGTATGGTGCAACCCGGTGAATACGATCATGCTTCCAAAGAGATTCAGGATCTGGCCTACAACCAGAGCTCAGCCGCCGATGCCAAATACCTGAAGCTGGTGGAAGACCAGACCGTGCAGGCGATCGAGGCTGCTCGCCGCAACTCCCGCACCTCGCTCTGGGGCTTTGGCGCAGGCAAAGAAGATGCTGCCATTTTCAACCGTCGCTTCCTGATGAAGAACGGCCTGGCAGTAACGCATCCGCGCCCAGGCAACCCTGACATCGTAAAGCCCGCCGGCCCGGTGGATGGCACAGTAACGGTGCTCGGCGTCTTCAACGAATCGAAGCAACTCACCGGTTGCGTGGTGAATTATTCCTGTCACGCCACGACAAGCCCGCGCGGCATCTCTGCCAACTGGATCTACTTCATGGAACGCGCGATTCGCGGAGCGTTTGGCGACGGTGTAGTTGTGGTCTTTCTGCAGGGCTTCTCGGGTGACGTCACGCAGGTCGACAACCTCGATCTGACAGAGACCCCAACCGGTGTCGACTATGCCCGCCTGGTGGGCGGACGTGTCGGCGCAGAAGCCGTCAAGGTGCTTCTCTCGATGAACCCCGGGCCTCCACAGCCCATTACTACTGCGGTCAAGGAATACGTCGAAGGCCGCCGGATCCCAGGCCAGGATCGTGTTGCAAAAGCCAAGGCCACCATCGCCAATGCTTCTATCAACCAAAGCAGTGCCGAGTGGGTCTTTGCCAAAGAGATTGTCCTGCTCGATGCCCAACTCAGCAAGCAGCGCGCTATGCCAATTGAGTTGCAAGCCATCGCCATTGGACCGGCAGTCTATGTTGCAGCACCTGGAGAGATGTTCGTCGAACTTGGGCTTGAGATCCGCAAGGCGAGCAAGTTCTCATTCACCAATCCCGTTTCGCTGGCCAACGGCTGCGTTGGATATGTTCCTACATTGTCGGCCTTCGGCGAACAAGGTGGAGGATATGAGCAGCGTCTCAGCAGTTACACCAACCTTGTACCCGACGCGGGCCCGCGGATGGTGCGGGAATCGATCCGCCTGATCTCGACGCTGACACCTTCCCCGGTGAGCAGGCGTGCCAATGGCGCGGCCTTTACATCAGCATGGGACTACGGCAATGTTGGCCCGGACAATCCAGCCATCACACCCAAGTCGCCTATCATCCTCTTCAATGGCCGGGACCTTACCAACTTCTATCACTACACAAGAGAGAGCAAGCTCGAAGACCCGAACAAGGTCTTTACGATTGCCAACGGGCTCTTGCGGATTTCAGGCCAGGAGTGGGGCGGCATCACAACCAACGAGATGTACCGCGATTACCGTCTGGTTGTGGAGTGGCGCTGGGGCCAGAAGGCCTGGAACGAACGAGAGAAGAAGGCCCGCGATAGCGGGATTCTGATCCACGGTCATGGCCCGGACGGAGGCTACAACGGCATCTGGCTTGAGAGTATCGAATCGCAGATTATCGAAGGTGGCTCGGGTGACATTCTGGTAGTTGCCAAGAACACTCCGATGTCCGCATCCTGCCTGTGCAATATGGAAGGCAAAGAGATGTACTACGACCCGCAAGGAACTACCATGACGCGCACCAGCGGCCGCATTAACTGGTATGGCAGGTCTCGCGAGTGGAAGGACGAATTCGGCTTCCGCTCGAAAAACGAAGTAGAAAAGCCGGTTGGGCAATGGAACCGCCATGAAGTGATTGCCGCAGGAGATCGAATGGTGAATCTGCTGAACGGAAAAGTTGTGAGTGGAGCCTTTGACCTCTCGCACACCCAGGGCAAGATTCAGGTGCAAAGCGAACTGGCCGAGATCTTTGTCCGGCGTATTGAGTTGCTGCCGCTTAAAGACGCCGATTGGAAAATGGCCGAATCGGTTTCAGCAAAGTAAAAAAGGCCTCCCTTTCGGGAGGCCTTTTTGCTGCTTCAAAGATTAGAAGCTATAGCGAAGAGCAATCTGGATCTGCCGCGAATCGATTCGCGTGCTGCTGATTACGCCATAGGTTGGCGTTCTCAGGCTTGAGCCAGGTTGGGCAAAGTTGGCGTGATTTGGCAAGTTGAAGAACTCACCGCGAAGGTCGACCTTGTGGCGGCCTTCGTTCCAGGCAAACGCTTTATTGATTGAGGCGTCGAGGCCGGCAATGCCGGGCCCGATGAGAGTGTTACGGCCACTGGTGCCAAAACGGAAGTCCGTGATCGCAGAGGGATTTTGTCCGATACGATCTACGAACGCCGAGGTATTGAAATACTGTTCGACGGTCTTGGGACCATTGTTGCCGTTCTGGCCAGAGACTACGTCGGGTGCGCACCAACCGCCCGCACCATTCTGGATGTTTCCAGGTCCGCAGAATGCACTGAAGGGGAAGCCAGCCTGGAAGGTGAGAATGCCACCAACCTGCCAACCACCAAACATCGCATTGGCTACAGAATTATCGATTCCAAACTTGCGGCCTTTGCCGAATGGAAGCTCGTAGAGGAATGAATTCGTAAGGCGATGACGGAAGTCGAAAGCGGACAAACCGCGATCGCGCCAGAGCGCACGGTCCGGATCCATTGGAGTGAGAGGATCTCCGTCTGTAGTGCGGACACCGGAACCATTGTCAATCGACTTCGAATAAGCGTAAGAACTCAAAAGCGTAAAGCCATGAGAGAAGCGATGCTGCAATCGGGCCTGCAGCGAATGGTAGTTCGAGTGGGATGCCGCATACATGTTCTGGAATGATCCATTGAACTTGGGGAAGGGGCGGTTAGCGTTGGGGTTACCCGGCCGAGGCTGAGGCATGTTGTAGCTGGAGAGCCGACGCAGCTTGATACCTGCAGAGCCCATATAGGTGACTTCGAGGGACATGTCCTTGGTTAGCTGACGCTGGACAGCCATCTGCCACTGGGCGACATAAGAAGTGCGCTCTCCGTACTGATTGATCAGAAGGAAGCTCGGTGCTCCGGCCTGTGTAAACAAGCGGTTCCACGTGAGGTTAGGAGAAACAGTATTGGCCACTTCTGCCTGACGAATGGTGAACGGAATGTTACGGACGATATCGAATACTGCGTTGCCGATGTCGCGCACATAATAAATTCCGAAGCCGGAGCGAAGCACCGTCTTCGAATTGAGCTGGTAAGCAAGACCGATGCGCGGCCCGAGATCGTTGCGGTCAGGCACACCCGCACCACGGCCAAAACGGCCGTCACGGACCAATTTCCAAGTTGGTGGTGCGGGGAAGGCGGGATTGCCCTCATTGATATCGCCAGTACCGGCGCGAACGAAGGTCGGCTCCACAGAGTTGTCCCATTTGAAATCGACGTTCACGATTGCGTCATGTTTGTCCATAAAGGGCGATTCGTATTCCCAACGCATGCCAAGATTCAGCGTCAACTTTGAGCTTACTTTCCAGGCGTCCTGAAAGAAAATCGACATGTAGTTGTTGCGGAAGTTGGCAACCGGAGCGCCAACCTGGCCTTCGGTATTGGACATCACACCCAGCAGCATGTCAGCCATCGGCTCGCCGGTGTACTGGCCATTCCAGCTGAAGCGACCGCGCGGCACCACAGCACCAATCTGGTTGTAGCGAAGACGTCGATACTCGCCACCAATTTTCATGCTGTGCTTGCCCTTGGTCCAGGAAAAGTTGTCGGTCCACTGGAAGGTCGTATTCCAGTTGAGGAAGGGGCAGTCGTTGCACTCACCGATATTGCTGAAGCCCGAAATCTGGAAGACCGGGATGCCCCAGAAGAGCGGATCCTGCGACACGCCCTGCAGGCCAAGTTCTCCCACAACATTGCGAACAGAGGCTCTCTGCTGCGTGTTCTGCGAGTTGAAGTAGTTCATTCCAAACTTGAACTCATTCACCTTGTTGGAACCAATAACCTGAGTGTGTCCGATGACTCCCTGCTGCCCAAGGATCTTTACATTGTTGCCCTGATCAAAAATGGCGGAAGGGA
Organism: Bryobacter sp.; assembly: GCA_022843625.1. GTDB lineage: Bacteria > Acidobacteriota > Terriglobia > Bryobacterales > Bryobacteraceae > Bryobacter. Next base: position 76,964 of record JALHNH010000030.1, read on the forward strand.
TGTACTGCGGTTCCTGGGTTTGGCTAAAACGGAAGAAGTAGGTTTGGTTCGCGGTGCCTGTCCAATCGGCGCGAGTCGTGAACTGATTGCCGTCGGTGCGGCGGCCTTCGTCGTTCAGATAGTTGTTGGTGATTCCAAGGGCTCCGCCACCGCCCTGATTGGGCAGCGGGAAAAAGTCGTTCAGGACTTTGGTAGATGTGGGCGCGATGCGGCTTGCCGGAATCGTGGCGTTGGGGAAGACGGTTCCCGGATTCATAGGATCGCGAATGCCAGCGGCGCGATTGAGGAAGCCAAAGTTGCCTGAGCGAAAGCGTGCATCCGGCAGTGTTCCTGTCTGGGTGAGCGAGCGGCGTTCGCGCAAGCCTTCGTAGTTGAACATGAAGAAGAGCTTGTCTTTGCCATTGAAGATTTTCGGTATAACAACTGGACCTGAGATCGTTCCGCCAAACTGATTGCGTTTAAAGGGTGGATTTACGCGGGCAAAGAAGTTGCGGGCGTCGAAGTAAGAGTTGCGAAGGAATTCAAAAGCGACGCCGTGCAACTGATTCGTGCCGGATTTTGTGGTGACGTTCACCTGAGCAATGCCGCGACCATACTCTGCGCCGAACACACCAGACTCCACCTTGAACTCCTGCAACGCATCGATCGACGGCAGGAAGAGGTAGGTATTGAAGTTCGGGTCGGTATTTTCCATACCGTCAAGAGCGTAGTGGTTAAAGTGTACGCGCTGGCCAGCAACGTTGAGCGCAAAGCTATTGCGCGCTCCGCCCATGCGCTGCTGGCCTTGCGAGGAGGCAGGGCCATTCGTTGTCGCTCCAGGAATGAGCGATGCAAGCTGGAGATAATTGCGCCCGTTGAGAGGAAGCTCGATGATGCGTTTGTTTTCGATCACCGTACCTACCGATGTCGACTCCGTTTCAAGCACCGGCGCACCGCCTGTGACCTCGATCACTTCGGCAACATTACCAACGGACAATACAACATTGATGGAAGGAGCCTGACCCACCTGTAATTCAACACCCGTGCGCGATTGCGACTGGAAGCCCTGCATCTCGACCTTGATTGTGTAGGCGCCGGGGTTCAGGGCGGGAGCGGAATAGACTCCGCCGTCGTTCGTCTTCAAGACGCGGGAGAACCCGATTGCGGGATTGGAAATAGTTACAGTGGCACCGGAAACGGCAGCCCCCGTGGAATCGGTAACTGTGCCATTAAGCTCAGCGGTACCGGATTGTGCGAAACCAAGTCCTGCAGTCAACGAGAGTGCAGTGAGACAGGTAAGAATGAAGCGCATGGCTTAAGGTTTTATCAGCCAAATCGATTGAAGTCAATAACTTTCAGCTAAACTTTCGGCTAAACTCTTGAGATGCTGAGCCGTAGAAACTTCTCTTTCGCCGTTGGTGCCGCAGCACTTAGCGCCAGTGCCCAATCCGTTACCGATGTCGCCCAATTGAGTTTGAGCCAGGCTTCAGCCCGGCTGCAGAGCAAGCAGACAACATCAGTAGCCCTTACCGAAGCTTGCCTGGCGCGCATTGAGGTGTACCAGCCGAAGGTGAATGCCTTCATCACCGTTCTGAAAGAAGCGGCCCTCAAGCAGGCGCGGGAAGCAGACGCGGAAATTCGCGCCGGCAAATCCCGAGGGCCTCTGCACGGGATTCCGATCGCCCTGAAGGACAACATCGATACGGCAGGAATCCGCACCACGGCAGCCAGTGCCGTCTTCGACAATCGCATCCCCACCGAAGACGCCGAAGTCACCCTCCGCCTCAAAGCCGCCGGTGCAATCCTGATCGGCAAGCTCAATCTCCACGAGTTCGCCAACGGCGGCACCTCCGTCACCAGCTACTTCGGACCCGTCCGCAATCCCTGGGCGCTATCGCGTCACCCCGGCGGCTCCTCCGGCGGCAGCGCCGCAGCCATCTCCGCAGACCTCTGTTTTGGCGCCCTCGGCACCGACACCGGCGGCAGCATTCGCACGCCCTCGAGCTACTGTTCGATCGTCGGCTTCAAACCCACCTACGGCCTCGTCTCCATTCGCGGCATCGTCCCCCTGGCCCTCTCCCGAGACCACTGCGGCCCCATGACCAAGACCGTCGAAGACGCAGCCATCATGCTTAACTGCCTCGCCGGCTACGACCGCCTCGACATCGCCAGCGTCGAACACACCAAAGAAGACTACCTCGCCCTGATGAAGCAACCCGTCAAGCCGCTCCGCATTGGCATCCCGCGTGTCCCCTACTTCGACCACCTTGACGCGGATGTAGCCAAGTCCATTGAGGCCGCCATCGCCAAGGTCGCCTCGCTCACCAGCAGCATCAAAGACGTCAACCTTCCTTCACCACGCGGCACCAGTGGCGGCGGCGAGATGTACGCCTACCACCAGGAGTTCTTCGATCAAGGCAAAGGCCTCTATCAAATCCCCGTCCGCCGCAATCTCGAAAACGGCAAGGAAGCCCGCGCCTACCAATACATCCAGGCCTCCTGGAAGCTTCAACTCCTCCGCCGCACCATCGACGACGCCTTCACCGCGCAAAACGTCGACCTCATGATCCTGCCCACTCGTCGCCGCACACCCCGTACTGTCGTCGATTCCATCAAGCGCGAACTCAGCGACAAGCCCCGCAACCCCGAGCTCGAAAACCCCGCCGACTTCAACACCTTCGGCATCCCGGCCCTCACCCTGCCCTGCGGCTTCGGCGACAACGACATGCCCATTGGGCTCATGATCGTTGGACCGCGCTTCTCTGAAGGCAAGGTACTCGCGCTCGCACACGCCTTTGAGCAGGCAACAGAATGGCACAAGCGCAAGCCGCCAATCCGGCCTGACTCTACTGTGCCCCCACTGGCAAATACAGACGAGGCGTAGGCGCTTATGATCGGCTGCATTCTAAGCTTTATCGCTTCAGCCATTGGATCTGTGGCTGGCTTTTATTTGATCCAGAATACGGAAATCCAGGATCAGTACTGGCTTTCATTTGGGTATGGCTGCCTGTGTGTGCTGGCTTTTGTGAACCTTTGGGGAATCGTGCAGGCCTGGCAAAAGAAACGCTCTTTTGGTCTGCCTCGCTCCTCCTGGAAAGACGGCAATATGGTTGGCGTTACCGGAAAGATTCGCGCGCTGAAAGCACCGATTATGGCTCCTTTTTCAAAGCAGGAAGCGGTGATGGTGGATTACTCCATCATGTTTCCCAGAGGAATCGACAGTCCCAGCGATAACCGCCTTTGTTTTGGCATTATGAGAACTCCCTGCGCGGTTGAATTCGAGGGGCAATCTTACAAAATTCAAGGAATGCCTGTATTGACGGAGCTGAAAGTGCAAGTGCTTTCACCTCAAACATCATTTCCCGCGGCCTTAGAGTTTGTGAGCGCCGCCGAGTATCAACCCATGCTGAATGACCCAACCGAAGTAGACAGGGCAGTCTCCGCCGCATATAAGGACTCCGATGGGGATGTCCAGACTCATTTTGCAGTACCTGATTATAAGCTCCTCGTTGTCGACAAAATGAAAGCCCAGGCCGGAGATAATCTACGAGGTCTTAATCCCTTTCGCGGCTTCCTACTGGAAGAGAGGTTTGTCCCGCACGATGCAGAAGTTTCCATCAACGGCACTTTCCTGGCAAGTCAAAACGTGATCGATATAGGTGGAGGTGTGAATAAACCGACTCATTCGCTGAAGATCGGTCACGGAGCCAGCCGGTCCAATTGGCCGATCATCAAGGCATCGATTTTGGCATTTATCTTCACTTCTGCCTTTGTTGTGGCCACCTATGTTTTGGCGATGCTGCCCCGGAACTAGCGCTAGTGGATAGTGTAGGGGGCCTTCAGCGCAAAGGGTGCAATATCAATGTCGAATTCTTAACCACCAACACCCAACATGCGATAGGTTCCATGCATTCGTCCCGTTGGAGTTTCCAGCTTGCACCAGGATGAATATTGGAAGGACGAACCAGGCTCAAGCACCGGTTGCTTGCCCACAACACATGGCCCCTTTACTTCTTTCACCGCGTCGACAGAATCGGTGATGACCCAGTGTTGGCTCAGAAGCTGCACGGATTGCTCACTATGGTTTGTGATTCGAATTGTGTATTCAAAAACCCACAGGCCCTGCTGTGGACGAGAGTTGTCCGGAGAACACCGAGAGAACTTCGACGCGAATATCGTTTGTACGAGCGCCGGACAACGGTACGAGGTCGGCAAAAGCTCTTGCCATCCGGAAGTCATTAGAATACCAAGCATTTCAACATTAAGAACGGCAACGTCAATCTATGTGAGCCCCCGCTGTCAAGCCCCATGGCTTTTTCCCCTTTCGGCTAAACTTTTGAAATGCTGACCCGCAGAAATTTCTCTTTTGCCCTAGCGGCCGCAAGTGTCTGCGTAACAGCACAATCCGTCACTGATGTCGCGCAATTGAGTTTGGCCCAAGCTGCGGCCCGCCTTCAAAACAAACAGACCACATCGGTTGCCCTCACCGAGGCCTGCATTTCCCGCATCGAAGTCTATCAACCAAAGCTGACCAAGACCGTCGAAGACGCAGCCATCCTGCTCAACTGCCTCGCCGGCTACGACCGCCTCGACATCGCCAGCGTCGAACACACCAAAGAAGACTACCTCGCCCTGATGAAGCAACCCGTCAAGCCGCTCCGCATTGGCATCCCGCGTGTCCC
>JALHNH010000031.1 GCA_022843625.1 Bryobacter sp.
CTTCACCACGCGGCACCAGTGGCGGCGGCGAGATGTACGCCTACCACCAGGAGTTCTTCGATCAAGGCAAAGGCCTCTATCAAATCCCCGTCCGCCGCAATCTCGAAAACGGCAAGGAAACCCGCGCCTACCAATACACCCAGGCCTCCTGGAAGCTTCAACTCCTCCGCCGCACCATCAAGCGCGAACTCAGCGACAAGCCCCGCAACCCCGAGCTCGAGAACCCCGCCGACTTCAACACCTTCGGCATCCCGGCCCTCACCCTGCCCTGCGGCTTCGGCGACAACGACATGCCCATTGGGCTCATGATCGTTGGACCGCGCTTCTCTGAAGGCAAGGTACTCGCGCTCGCACACGCCTTTGAGCAAGCAACAGAATGGCACAAGCGCAAGCCGCCGCTTCGGCCAGATTCTACAGTGCCCCCACTGGCAAATACCGACGAGGCATAATCGATCATGATCGGCTGCATTCTTAGTCTTGTCGCTTCAGCCATTGGATGTGCGGCTGGCTTTTATTTAATCCAGAATACGGAAATCCGTGATCAGTATTGGCTTCCGTTTGTGTATGGCGGTCTGTGTCTGCTGGTTTATCTGAATGTCTGGGGAATCGTGCAAGCCTGGCAGCAAAAGCGATCTTTTGGTCAGCCTCGATCGTCCTGGAAAGATGGCAATTTGATCGGCGTTACAGGAAAGATTCGCGCGCTGAAGGCACCGATGATGGCTCCTTTCTCAAAGCAGGAAGCGGTGATGGTGGAGTACTCCATCAAGTTTGACAACGGAATCGACAGTCCCACCGATCCTCGTATCTGCTTCGGCATCATGAGGACTCCCTGCGCAATTGACTTCGAGGGGCAATCCTACACGATTCAAGGAATGCCCTTTCTTACGGAGCTGGAAACGCAAGTGCTCCTACCGCAAATATCGTTTCCTGCAGCCATAAAATTTGTGAGTACCGCCCAGTTTCAACCGATGCTGGAAGACCCAATCAAGATGGGCCGTGAAGCCTTTGCCGCCTATAGCGACGCCGACGGAGATGTCCAAACTCACTACGCAATGCCCGACTACAAGGCCCTTTTTGTCGAGAGACTGGAATCCCAGACTGGCGATAATCTGCGTGGTCTCGACCCCTTCCGCGGCTTCCACCTGGAAGAACGGCGTGTCGGTCATGATACGGAAGTAAGCATCAACGGAACTTTCATGGAAAGTCAAAACGGGATTGATATTGGTGGAGGTGTCACCAAAACGGCTCATTCGCTGAAGATTGGACACGGAGCCAGCAAGTCCAACGGGCCGATCATCAAAGCATTGATTTTTGGCTTCGTCTTCACTTCAGTCTTTGTTGTCGCCACCTATATACTGGCGACGCTGCCCCGGAACTAGCTAGTGAATGGTGTAGGGTGCTTTGAGCGCAAAGGGAGCGATGTTGACATCAAATTCCGCTCCTGCAACCCCAAGCATCCGATAGGTTCCACACATGAATCCGGTGGGAGTTTCCAGCTTGCACCAGGATGAATATTGAAAGGAGGCGCCGGGCTCCAGCGCAGGCTGCTTGCCCACAACCCCCGGCCCTTTCACTTCTTTCACAACATCTACTGCATCTGTGATGATCCAGTGCCGGCTCAGAAGTTGCACCGATTCCTCACCGCGATTCGTGATGCGAATCGTATATTCAAAAACCCAGGTGCCTTGCATCGGTCGGGAATTTTCAGGCGAATACCTTGAAAGCACTTCAACGCGAATATCGCGGGTTACAGCATCGGATAATGGGCCAAGATCGGCAGAAGAACTTGTCATACGCGGAATCATTAGAATACCAAGATTGCCTTGCGAGTGACAGTTTCCAACCTTTGCCTCTCAACATTAAGAACAGGCACGTTCACAGTTTTTTTGAAACTCTATTTCCTTTGTTTGCAATCTTAAGTGAATTGAAAAAGATTAAGACGATATTGAAGCTTTGCATACTTTAGGGCGGGTGAAAGGCGCGGCAACCGTGCCACGCCTTCCACCAATTTCATCTAAGGTTCCATTGCAATGCCCACCAATCCAGAACTCCTTCTCATTGAGGAGGAGGTCACGAGACGCTTCAACCCTTCCAACCCAATCACCAGGGCTATCGCCTCAAAACTTGCCAAAACCCTCTATCAGCAGCGCCGCTGCGAATACCTGATCAACTTCGCCCGCTCCATTCCATCACGAAAAATCGATGAGATGCCGCTCGAAAAACAGGCTGCATTTAAGCAAAATGTCAAGAAGTTTCTCGAAAAGCTCCAAACTTTCAAAAGATCCAGTCGTGAATATTCCGCGTCTTTGCGAGTCCAAACGCAACACGGAAATGAGGCGGCCGCCGATGCCGTACAGAACAAAGCCGAACTCTCAGGAGAAAACCATGTCTAACTATTCAATCCCGGAATCGATCCTTTATCCCATCGAAAACCGCCAGGATCTCATGGATCTGGCCAATCAAATGAGGCTGGAACATCAGCCACAAAACGAAGCCGAAGATGAAATTTTTGAGCAGATGATCATAGCTGCCTGGCTTCGAAAAAGATACGAGAAAGTGCGGAGCAAGCTTTATGACAAGAAAAACGCCATGCCCGCAGAATCACCAAACTTGCCCGTAACAATCGACTCGATTCGCCGCTTCCAGCATGAGGTCGAGCAGCAAAAGAAGCAGCTCTCCAATCTCAGGAAATCATTGCGCCGGTTGCGCGAGACGGGTTCCCATTCCAGTTTGGAGGATCTCCATGAATTTGCTCCTGCCGCCTAGCAAGACCCCGGTTTCAGACCGGCACGTTCTCAAGTTCACGCACCTTCATCAGAAGGTGCATGAAAGACTGGCACCTGGCACACCGGAAGAACACTCGTTATGCAATGAGATTGTCGTTGGCTTGTGGCACTACCGGACATTCCGGGCAAAAGCCATGGCGCACGAACATAGCCTGAAATTGCTTGAGCAAAGTTCTGGAACAAACGAAGCCATTGCACAGGCGAAACGAGAAATTGAAATCGCCCATCGACAGGCCAAACATCAGAAGAATTTTGCCTGGCGCAGGCGGGCCAAATACTTTGATCTGAAAACGGCTCGCGAGAACCGGGAACGAATGCCTAGAGCCGCCTGAGCAGCTCGAAGCGGTGTACCGAATCAAATTGCCGGATCCCTTCTTCTAGCGACAGCAGCGATCCGGCACTGGGTTCAACCAAACGAAGCCAAACCAGGTTTTTGGCCTTCATGTAGCGTCTCCCGAGATAGCGCCCAAAGTCGAACCACTTCTCGGGAGCATTTTTGTCAAGAAGCGTCGACTTGTTGTCCACGACCAAAATCCGCACCGGAATCCTTTTGCTCTCCGCCTTCTTGATCACCCAATCCAGGTGTTGAAAGAATGCCGGATTCGGAAGCGACACGTCCGAGTGCAATTGGCCCCCATAGCCCAATGCGAAGTCTCCGTAAACATTTGGCCTTGCGTCTCCCGCAGGAAGAATTACCAGGTCGAGGCCAGCGCTTCCCAGCGACAGACTCCGCTCTACTCCTTCGCGTGTCTGCTCATACAACAGTAAGCTAATCGCCTGCTGCGCCGGCAGGACAGAAATTGCCCAGATAAGACAAAGAAGCCGCATCATCCCGGGAAGACGACAATAACCTCGGCCTTGGTTAGGGCCAGTTCACTTGGCGCATAGAAGGCAATGTTTCGACTCCGCGTAACAGCCTCCCAGGCACCGCCCACCTGATTCAGGGCAAAATATTGAAAATTGAGTTTCACTGGAATGGAGTTCGGCGGCACGGGCAGGTGAGTCAGCGGCACCCCCGGCAACGCATTGCGAACCAGATGTTCGATATGGGTCGCCGAGCAAAGCTTGCCAAGCAGCGGGGTGCGCTGTATCAGTTCTCCTTCTCCCACGTCGGCACTCACCGCCAAATAGAACCGCGTATTCCGAAGTAGCTTCTCGTCGTCGAGAGAAGCACCATAGATGCTCTGCTGCATCAACTTCAGCGGAATCGAAACAAAATTTGTAGGAACTGTAGACTCCAGAAGTTTGAAGATCTTGCCGCAAAGATCGCGGTAGCAGGGCCCGAGATCGTCGTGCTGGTAGATCGGCAAATCCGCCGGTTCGATCTCATTGGAAAAGGTCGTGAGCGCCCCGGCCAAAGCCGTGAGTTCGGCATAGAAGTCTTCAGGATGCCCATGCCTGGACTCAAACGCGTGCCGGATGACGGGCAAGCTCGAGTTGATGGTGTACAGCAACCAGAAATTTGCAATGTCCCCGGAGGTGAAATCGGCCAGCGTGAGGTTCTTTTGGCGTCTCATACCTGCCAAATTGGAACTTTTTGCAGCTAAAAGTTCAACTGTGCGTCTGGCGAGACCCATTATGTGTTCATTTGACGCTATATCCAGAAGAGGAGGAACGAAGGATTGATCAAGTTGAAATTGCCCGGCTTCATCTTTACGAACCCGCGCCAGCTTAATGCTGGTCATCCCTTCGCCCAATTCGTATTCCGTCAGAATCCTGAAATTCTTTCGCGCCACCTGAACCGGCTTCTGGGCCAATCCGCTGTTTTCGTCATTCACCAGAAGCGTCTCAACCAAATAGCGGCCATCCTTCTGCAGTTGAGGGCGGCCAACGTTGGCTCCACCATAACGGTAGGTGGGTACAGCCAGGTAGAGGTCAAGGGAGGGTGGAACGATTCCAGCCACCGGTTCAAACCAGGTTGCCAGGGCTTTAGCCTCGGGCGCGCTATCGCAACCCGGAATATCAAAAGCCAATCCATCGGCAAGCAGACCGCTGGCAGCTTCGATCTGAAGTTGTCCCGCGGCCAGCGCCTGCTTGCTGAACACCAATCGCTGAAAGCCATATGGAGCAAATCGAAGCGCTTCCTGACGGAAGTGCAAGAGGCTCTCCAGATACCGGTCCTGTGTCTGCAGGTGCTGAGGCTGCAGGAAGGTGCCTTTCGACCAAATCACTGGTTGCAGTTGCTTCATCGAATCGTCACTTTTCCCTATAATTTCCTGAAATCTCAACTAGTTTGCGGTTTTATCGCTTTACCCCATTCACAGGACACTAGTTTTCTATTACAGTATCCGAGTTGGCTCTCATTTTGAAAGCTAAGAATTCGGATCAATCTTCAAGGAGGATACCCTATGGGACGTGACAGTACCCAGCATAAATTGGATAAAGTTCGCCCGCCACGCGTGCAGATCACCTACGATGTGCAAGTTGGCGACGCGATCGAACTGAAAGAGCTCCCTTTTGTAATGGGCGTTTTGGGCGACTTTACCGGACACCCGACAGAACCATTGCCAAAGCTGAAGGAACGCAAGTTCGTCGAGATTACTCCCGACAACTTCGACAAGGTTCTCGAATCGATGAAGCCTCACCTCTTCCTGACGGTTGAGAACAAGTTGAGTGAAGACTCCAACGCTGGACAGCTGCGGGTCGATCTCAACTTCAAGAGCATGGAAGACTTTGAACCTGGCAATATCGTCAAGCAAGTCGCCCCGCTTAAGGAATTGCTCGACCTGCGCACGCGTTTGTCAGATTTGCGTGGTAGCTTGCAAGGGAATGACAAGCTCGAAGAATCCTTGTTGAACGCCGTCTCCGACACAGAAGCTCTCAACAAGATTAAATCCGAAATCGACAAGGACAAGGAGTAGCAATCATGGCCGAAAAACAAGCAGCAAATCAAGCGGCGGCGGCTCAGGCTCAAGAACTCAACCTTCTCGACAGCATTGTCGAACAGGGCCGTTTTGGAGCAGACACTCCAGCCCGCGAGCGCGGCAAGAATCTGGTCAAGGAATTCGTTGGCCAGTTCCTCGAAGGTCACATGAATGTGGCTCGCGACGTCGAAACTATGATCAATCAGCGCATCGCGCAGATCGATCACCTCCTGTCCCTGCAATTGAACGAAATCCTGCATCATGCAGAGTTCCAGAAATTGGAAGGCTCCTGGCGTGGTCTCCGCCACATGGTCTTCAATTCGAACACCAGCGCCAACCTCAAGATTCGCGTGCTCAACTCAACGAAGAAAGACCTCCTTCGCGACATGCAACGTGCACCTGAATTCGACCAGAGCGCATTGTTCAAGAAGATCTACGAAGAAGAATACGGTGTCTTCGGCGGAGCTCCTTACGGGGCACTAATCGGTGACTTCGAATTTGGCAAACACCCGGAAGATGTAGAACTGCTTGAGAAGATCTCCCAGGTTGCTGCAGCAGCCCATGCCCCATTCTTTGCCGCCGCTGCGCCTAGCCTGGTCAATCTCGATAGCTGGACACAGATCGATGCACCTCGCGATCTCGCCAAAATTTTCGACTCCACCGAATACGCCAAATGGAAGGGCTTCCGTCAGAGCGAAGATTCGCGGTATGTCGGTCTTTGCCTGCCTCGTACTTTGGGCCGTCTACCCTATGGTCGCGAAACCAAGCCAGTAGAGGAATTCAATTTCGAAGAGGCCGTCGATGGCAGCGATCACACGAAATACACCTGGTCCAATGCAGCCTACTCGCTAGGCACACGGATGGCCGACAGCTTCATGAACTACGGAATGTGTGTTTCCATGCGAGGTGTCGAGGGCGGCGGTCTGGTTGAAGGTCTGCCTGTGCACAACTTCCAGACCGACGATGGCGAAACCGTAATGAAGTGTCCAACGGAGACTCCGATCACAGATCGACGTGAGAAAGAGCTCGCTGACCTTGGATTCATTCCGCTTTGCCATTGCAAAGGTACCGACTATGCAGCATTCTTCAGCGTTCAGAGTTCTCAAAAGCCCAAGCTGTATGACGATCAAAAAGCGAACGCCAACGCACGCCTCTCTACGCAGCTCCCTTACATCATGGCAGTTAGCCGCTTTGCGCACTATCTGAAATCCATGATGCGCGACAAGATCGGTAGCTTTATGTCGCGAACGGATGCAGAAGCCTTCCTCAACAAGTGGATCACTAACTACGTGACTCCTGATGACACGGCCAGCCCGGCAATGAAGGCCAAGTGCCCTCTTCGCGAAGCGCGTATTGACGTTGTCGATGTGCCTGGCAAACCCGGTGCTTACCGTGCTGTTGCATTCTTGCGTCCCCACTTCCAACTCGATGAATTGTCAGTTTCGCTTCGCCTGGTAGCTGAATTACCGGCTCCGGCGAAATAGACATTTTTTCTCGAATTATTGACCCAAACCACAAAAAACCGACGCTTACATAGACAGAAGGAGATTCACTAAACAAAATGGCAAACGGTAATATTTGGATTACGATTGAAGGCATTAAAGGCACTTTCGCCCGAGAGGGCGAAGCCAAGGATGCGATTGAAGTAGAAAGCTTCAGCTGGGGTATTCATAATGCCCAGGGAGCTTCCGCAGGGTCTGGCGAAACCCAGGCAGGTAAGGCTCACTTCGGAGAACTCAACATCACCAAGGCTTTTGATGTAAATTCATCGAAGATCATGCAGGCTGTTGCTTCCTGCCAGGCCATCCCCAAGGTTGTGCTTGGTTACATGAAGCAGATCAACTCAACCAACCAGACTTACATTTTCTTCACGCTGGAAAATGCGTTTTTCGTCTCTCAGCAGGTCCACGGCAGCGGAGAAAACCCTGGCGAGAGCCTCTCCATCGCATACTCAAAGCTGAAGATCGAGTACAAGCCCCAGAAGCCAGACGGCAAGTCTCTCGACGGTGCAGTCGGCGCAGGCTGGGACATCAGGAAGAACGTCAAAGTTTAACAAGATGGCTCATCCTGCACAACAATTGATCGAAGCAGGGCATGTCCGGCAAGCGCTTGAAGCGCTTGCCGGACATTTGCGCAATTTCCCAACGGATTTGTCTGCCCGGACTTCTATGTTTGAAGCTCTCTGTTTTGCCGGTGAGTTGGATCGTGCCGAGAAACATTTGAATCTCTTGGCCGACTCCAGCGATCAGGCGAAGTTAGGGGCAATCCTATATTTCTCAGCCATACATGCCGAACGTGAACGGCATGCCATGTACAAGAACCAGGTCTTCCCAAAAACGGTTGCCAAGTCACAGCTTTCAGGCAAACTCAATGGCAAGCCATTCTCAGACATTCGCGATGCAGACAAGGATCTCGGAGCGCGCCTGGAAGTCTTCGGCGCTGGATCCTACATGTGGATTCAGTTCGAACATATTTCATCCATTCGCATCGAGGCTCCAAAGAAGTTGCGGGACACTTTGTGGACGCCAGCCTTCATCAACACCACCAAAAACTTCAAGGGCGAGGACATGGGCGAAGTCCTGCTTCCTGCCGTATATCCGTTTTCGTTTACCTATTCTGATGAGTCAGTCTGGCTCGGCCGTCAAACACTCTGGGTGGAGGACGAAGGCAGCAGCTATCCACTAGGACAAAAAGTTCTCATCGTTGACGGCGAAGAAGTGCCTTTTCTTGAAGTCCGTACAATTGAATTCGATCAACCCGAGGATGAATCCACCGATAATCACCGGGATGATGAGCAATCCGCTTCGATTAGCTTAAACTCCTAAAGAATGCCCTTTCGTGAAGACATCCTAAATCCGGTGCCGGGTGACAATCCCGGCGGTGCAGACCTGCGTTATGACCCTGTCTACGACAAGATCAAGGAAGCGCGTCGAGAAGAAGAAGACATAGATCAAGGCGACTGGAAGCGGGAACGCAAAGTCGCTGATTGGCCGCTCACTACCAAGCTATGCGAAGAGGTACTAGCCACCCGCTCCAAGGACCTTCAACTCGCAGCCTGGCTCACGGAGGCTGCAGTACGCCAACGTGGAAGCGAGGGCATTCTTGAAGGTCTCTCACTCGTTCATGGGCTACTCGATAAATTTTGGGATCACCTTTACCCCGAACTCGAAGACGGCGACGCTGAATTTCGCGCCACTCCTCTCGATTGGCTGTCCAATCAACTGACTCGTTTGCTTCAAGACCTCAAGCTGACCAAGGACGGCTATTCCTACCTCAAGTTCAAGGAATCCAGAGACGTTGGTTACGAAGAAGGGACTGCCAGCGAAAAGGCAATTGAAACTCGCAAGATCAAACTGGACGAAGGCAAACTTGCACCAGAGTTGTTTGATGAGTCTTTCGATCAAACACCCAAGGCTTTCTACGTTGCACTCTTTGCTTCTCTGCACCAGATTCTGAGCGACACCAAATCTCTGTCGGATCTCTGTGACGAGAAGTTTGGCGACTATTCTCCATCCTTCTCCCGGTTTGTACAGCTCACTGAAGAAGTTAAGCAGGCCGCGAAGAATTTCCTCGACAAAAAGCGAGAAACGGAACCTGACCCGATTGAGGAAGTCGCTGAAGCGAGCGCCTCTGGTGAAGAGTCGGGCACAGGAGAATCAGGTCCTGCCGCCCCACAAGGCTCTGGCATCAACATTGCCGCGTTCACTGGAGCAGAACCTGGCAGCCGTAAATCGATCATCGAAGGGTTGGTTCACGCAGCGGCTCAATTGCGTCAGATGGATCCGGTAAATCCAGGATCCTATCTGATGATGCGTGGCTTGCGTTTTGGAGAATTGCGGGCGGCTGCCTCCAAGGGCGAAATGCGCTCGCTTGAGGCACCCCCAACAGAAATTCGAAGACAGCTTCGCGTCTACTTGCTGGACTCGAAATGGAAAGAACTGCTCGATCTGACTGAAGCCAGCCTCGCTCTTCCCGCAAGTAGAGCCTGGCTTGATCTGCATCGCATGACGGCGGAAGCCTGCGTCGGATTGGGGGACGAGTACAATGGCGTAAATCAGGCCATTCGCGGTGAAGTGCGCACTCTGTTGAGGGATGTCCCTGAAATCCGCACGGCCGTCCTGATGGATGACACTCCGGCTTGTAACCCGCAAACTCTGGCTTGGCTGGACGAGCTCAACGATGACCCTCCCGCTCTGGCAGAGACCGAAGAATCAGATCCGTCGACGGCAATACCAATTCCTCCCATCAGAAGCAGTCCCCTGCCCTGGCGAAAAAGAGTGGCAGACCCTTTTCGTGTGGCTGTTGAAGCGCTCCGACGAGGTGACAAAGCCAAGGCGCTTGAGATCATGCGGAATGAAGTAGAGACCCAGCCATCGGCTCGCGGCAAGTTTCTGAGGCGTTTACAGGTAGCAGAACTTTGCGTTCAGGCTAACGCCAAGGACATTGCCCAACCCTTTTTGGATGATGTCAAAGCAAAGCTCGTTGAATTCAAGATCCCCGATTGGGAAGACAGATCGATCGTGGTTCAAGCACTGGTAAACCTCTACCTCTACCATGAATCAACGGCCGACGATTCTACAGAACGCTCGATGGTCTTTAGCCAAATTTGCCGGTTAGACCCTGTTCGGGCTTTATCTCTGAGATCCTAGAACGAGGTGGTGCGCTAAGTGGCATTTCAGCTCGATGTTCTGGTAACGCTTTCGGTTCTAGACCGCCTGATCGACACCGATCCCAAGAACAACTCCGAGGCCCCGCTCACGCGAGGGGAATCTTTGAGAAGATTGCGCGTTGCTGTGCGCCGCGATCTGGAATGGCTTCTGAATTCGCGCCGTATTGCGGTCCCACCAGATGCGGCATTGCTTGAATTGAACAAGTCTGCCTATGTCTTCGGGTTGCCAGACATCTCTTCGATCCAGCTATCGAGCCATTTCGAGCAGAACAAACTTTTGGCCTCAATCGAGAAGGCGATAGAAGTCTTTGAGCCACGCATGAAGAATGTTCGAGTCATCCCGATGCTCGATGACTCGGCAAAATCAATCCAGCGGCTGGATTTCCGAATTGAAGGCCTTTTGTTGATGGATCCGGCTCCGGAACAAGTCTCATTCGACACCACGCTCGACGGGGTGAATCAAACTTACCGCGTCAAAGCAGAAGGGCGCTCATAAGCTGACATGCGCGACGAACTGCTGCTCTATTACGAACGCGAACTCACTTACATCCGTCAACTGGCGGCAAACTTTGCTGAGCGTTACCCCAAAATTGCCTCGCGCCTGGTTCTGGAAGGAGACAAGTGTGAAGACCCGCACGTAGAACGGCTTCTCGAGGGGTTTGCATTTCTTGCCGCCCGGGTTCATCTCAAAATTGACGACGAATTCCCCGAGCTGACTGAAGCCATCCTGGGCATCGTCTACCCACACTTCATTCAGCCAATTCCTTCGATGTCCATTGTCGAATTCGAACTGGACCCCTCTAAGGGCACTCTCGACAAAGGCCTATTGATTCCGCAGGGTTCCGTCTTATATTCCAAAGCCGTGCAGGGCGTACCTTGCAAGTTTCGTACCTGCTACGACCTGACACTTTATCCGGTTAACGCCACAGCAGCTGAATTTGCGACACCAGACCGGCTTCGCCCAGCCATCAAGGCACCTGATGCACAATACGCCATACCCATAAGATTCAGTGCACCAGCCGACGTAGAATTAGCGCAGCTCGATCTGGACAAGCTGCAGATCTATCTCAATGGGGAATCTGCGGTTATCCATTCACTCTATGAAGTGCTTTGCAGTAAAGTGACGCGCATTCTGATCCGAAACCCTCAGGAACCACGTCAGGCAGCGATCGAAATCCCTCTCGATTCCATTCGGCCGATGGGCTTCGAGAAAGAAGAAGGGGTGCTGAGTTACCCTGGCCGCTCATTCCTCGCCTATCGCTTACTGCAGGAGTTTTTTGCATTCCCTGAGAAGTTTTTCTTTCTTGAACTGAAAGGCCTGGCTGAGGTTTTGCGAAAAGGTTTCAAGAACGAATTTGAGGTGATCTTTCTCGTATCGCGAATTGATTCTGAAGACGTACGCTTGAGACTTGAGACTGGGATTTCAGCGTCGACTTTTCGAACTTGCGCCACACCGATCATCAACCTTTTCCCTCAAACCTGCGAGCCGATTCTGCTGGACCAAAAGAAACCGGAATACGCTATCGTTCCGGACGTGCGGCGCATGAATGCTCTGGAAATTCATTCCATCGTCGAAGTCACATCGGTCGACCTAAATCAACAGACCAGCATTACCCACGAACCCTTTTATTCGATTCGTCACGCTCAGCTTTCTCAGAAGCAGCAGAATTTCTACATTGCTTCCCGCCGGGCCTCTCCGAGAGCCAACGACGAAGGGACTGACATGTATCTGTCGCTGGTCGATCTTGCGTTTCGCCCGAAACACCCGGATGTGGATTCAGTCACAATCAGGACTTTCTGCACCAATCGAGATCTCCCTTCGCGTCTGCCCTTCGGGATGGAATCTGGAGATTTTGAGCTGGATCTGAGTGCACCACTCAAGCGGATTGTTGCTTTGCGCAAACCGACTGGCACTCTTCGGCCTTCGATCGGGAAGAACATCTACTGGCGGTTGGTCTCACACCTCTCGCTCAATTACCTGTCGCTGGTCGAAGAAGGCAAAGACGCGCTTCAACAAATCCTGAACCTGTACAACTTTACGAATTCGCCAGCCAGCGAACGCATGATCAGCAGTATCGTTGGCCTGAAATCGAAACGGAAATTTGCGCGCCTCGTCTCTGACGATGGCATCGCATTTGCCAGAGGCTCAGAAGTCGAAATCGAACTGGATGAAGATCAGTTTGTTGGAGGCGGTGTCTACCTTTTTGCAGCTGTACTTGAGCGTTTCCTGGCAAATTACGCGTCGCTGAACAGTTTTACGCAGCTCTCGGTACGGACAATTCAGAGGAAGGAGCCGCTCAAGCAATGGCCGCCTCGCGCTGGACAGAAGATCCTCGTCTAGAACCTGCAGCTGAAGAGTACCCTCTGGCTCTGCGTCGCAATTGGCTTGACGACCTATTCGCAGACAAGCCCGGAGGCTTTCAGTTCTTTCAGGCTGTGCGTCTTCTCTCCCGCTTGGGCAACGGCCTCGCACCACCCGGACTTTTCCCGAAAAGCCCGCAGTTCGAGGTTGTTCGTTTTGGAGTGAACCCCGCGTACTGGTTCCCGCCTTCTCAGGTTCACAGTCTCGAGTGGCCAGAATTCAATTCAGAAAAAGTCGCGTGGCAACCCCCTACAATGAGGGTCAACTTCATGGGATTGGTTGGGGCTTCCGGGGTCATGCCCTTGAGCTACTCGGATTTCGTCCTGGACCGCATTCGCGATAAGGACTCAACGACGCTCGCTTTTCTCGATATCTTCCACCATCGGTTGATATCTCTGTTTTACCAGGCTTGGGAGAAATATCGCTTCTGGGTGAGCTATGAGCGGGAGCGGCAGGATCGTATGTCCGGCTACCTGCTCGACTTCATCGGTCTTGGAACACCTGGGCTGACCAACCGGCAGGCAGTCAGCGATACATCGCTCATCTTCTATTCCGGTTTGCTTTCGATGCAAACAAGATCCGCCCTGGCGCTCGAACAATTTCTTGGCGACTACTTTGATGTGCCGATCGCAGTAGAAGAGTTTGGTGGGTCCTGGTATCCGCTGTCGGATGAGGATATCTGCAAGTTTGCAGACCCGGCCACAGAGGCCGAGCAACTTGGATTTGGAGTCGTTGTTGGAGATGCTGTCTGGGATCGAGCTTCACGCGCCAAGATCTGCGTAGGTCCTCTCAACATCGACCAGTACCGGGACTTTCTACCTGGTGGCAATGCCTACAAGCCGCTCGAAGCAGTAACCAGATTTTTTGCCAACGGCGAGTTGATCTTTGAAGTACAGTTGATACTCGACCGCGACAGTGTCCCGAAGTGCAAACTTGGGATAGACTCGGATTCTCCGCCAAAGCTTGGGTGGCTGACCTGGATGAACACCGCCCAGCAGCGAACGGAAGATCCCGGAGATACCGTTTTTCTTTTGAACTAAACAACCGGAGGACTTGATGAGCGTCAATCTAAAATCCCTAATCGGGAAACTGAACGACACCACGCGGAACACAATGCAGGCCGCAGCTGGATTCTGCTTGCAGCGTACGCATTATGACGTCGAAATTGAACACTTCCTGATGAAGCTGCTCGAGAACGCGGGAGGCGACTTTCCGGCCATTCTCAAGGCCTTCGACATAGACAAGTCGAAGCTTGCTGCTCAACTTACCGGTTCGCTCGACAAACTCAAGAGCGGTAATGCACGCACTCCGGTGCTTGCTCCCACTCTAGTCAAAATGTTGAGTGAGGCCTGGTCTGCCGCGTCGCTCGACTTCGATTCCGGTAACGTCCGCACGGGCTACTGCATCATTGCCTTGACGCAGAACGAAGAGCTGGTACGACTCATGGGTGATGTGTCGAAGGAGTTCAAGAAGATCGACGCGAAGTCGCTCAAGGATAACTTCATTGCCATCTGCGGATCCTCTTATGAGAGCTCGGAGATGAAGGACCTCGGTGAAGGCGAGCCCTCTGCAGCGGCGGGCACCCCTGGCCCCGATGGCGCACCTCGGGTCAACCCCAACTCCAAATCTCCGAACCTCGATGCTTACACGATCAACCTCACCGAAAATGCCAAGAACGGCAAGATCGATACGGTGCTGGCTCGTGATTTCGAGATCCGGCAGGTAGTCGATATTCTTACTCGCCGCCGTCAGAACAATCCGATTCTGGTGGGTGAGGCTGGTGTCGGCAAAACGGCGATTGTCGAAGGTCTCGCCCTTCGCATCGTCGCCGGCGACGTGCCTCCGCCGCTCAAGAATGTCACCCTTCGCACGTTGGACCTCGCTCTGCTTCAGGCAGGCGCAAGTGTCAAGGGTGAGTTTGAGAATCGCCTTAAGGGCCTGATTGACGAGGTGAAGAAGTCACCAACTCCGATCATTCTCTTCATTGACGAAGCCCACACCATGATTGGTGCTGGCGGTCAGGCCGGCCAGAACGATGCTGCCAACTTGCTGAAGCCCGCACTGGCTCGCGGAGAGTTGCGTACCCTTGCTGCTACCACCTGGGCCGAATACAAGAAGTACTTCGAAAAAGACCCTGCTCTCGCCCGCCGCTTCCAGCTAGTAAAGGTGGATGAGCCGAGTGAATACAACTGCCAGCTGATGCTGCGCGGGATTCTACCAATGCTCGAGAAGCACCACAATGTGCTGATTCTCGATGAAGGCCTCGCTGCTGCAGTGAAGCTGTCTCATCGCTACCTGCCCGATCGCCAGTTGCCAGACAAGGCTGTAAGCGTACTGGATACCGCTTGCGCCAGATTGTCGCTTGGCCAGAACTCAGTGCCTCCGGCAGTGGAAGCCGCACAGCGAGAGATCGACGATTATGACGTTCAGACTCGGGTTCTCAATCGTGAGCTTGAAATCGGCGCCGATCACAAGGAACGCCTTGGTGAGATTGCCGAAAAGAAACTTGTCGCCGAAACGAAGCTGAAGGAACTCAAGGATCGATGGGAGCAGGAAGGCGCCATCGTCAACGAGATCCGCGAGATTCGCGATCAGATCATGGCAAACACGGAAGGCATCGACAAAGAAGACCTTCGCAGCAAGATTAACGCCAAGACAAAAGAACTTGAAGCCCTGCAGGGCGAGAGCCCGTTGATGCGTGTCTCGGTGGACGCTCAGGTGGTAGGAGAAGTAATCGCTGCCTGGACTGGTATCCCGATTGGCAAGATGCTCAAGGATGAGATCCAAACTGTTCTTGAACTCGAGAAGCATCTCTGCGCCCGCGTTATCGGCCAGGATCATGCGATGCATGCCATCTCAGAACGCATCAGAACCAACAAAGCGGGGATGGACGATCCGGTTAAGCCCGTTGGCGTCTTCATGCTTGTTGGCCCCTCGGGTGTCGGTAAGACTGAAACCGCGCTGGCCATCGCTGACATGCTTTATGGTGGCGAGGACAACATGATCGCCATCAACATGAGCGAGTTCCAGGAAGCGCATACTGTGTCTACGCTGAAGGGTTCGCCTCCCGGATATGTGGGTTATGGCGAAGGTGGTGTTCTCACTGAAGCCGTTCGCCGCAGGCCGTACTCGGTGGTCTTGCTTGACGAAGTCGAAAAGGCTCACCCCGACGTGCTCGAACTCTTCTTCCAGGTCTTTGATAAGGGCCGCATGGAAGACGGCGAAGGCCGCGAGATCATCTTCCGCAACAGCGTGATCATCCTGACGTCCAATGCGGCGACAGATACCTTGATGAAGCTGGTGGCAGACCCGGAAACGATGCCGTCACCCGAAGGAATCATCACAGCGATGAAGCCTGAGCTCGACAAGATCTTCAAGCCGGCCTTCCTCGGCCGTATGGTGATCATCCCCTACTACCCGGTTCGGGACGAAGTGCTGAAGACGATCGTCAAACTGAAGCTGGGTAAGATTCAGAAGCGCCTCAAGGCAACTCACAAGATCGAGCTTGCCGCTGGTGCCGACGTAATCGATGCCGTAGCAGCACGCTGCACCGAAGTAGAATCGGGCGCTCGCAACGTCGACAACATCCTTACCAACACGGTACTACCGGACATCAGCCGGCGTGTGCTGGGCATGATGGCAGAGGGCATTCGCCCCGAGCTGATCACGATCACGGTTGGAGCCGACGGCAACTTCCAGTACGTTTAAGCAATAAAAAAGCCCACTCCAGTTTGCGCTGGAGTGGGCCTTTTTTATTGGGTTAGGGCTTGATGCCTGCCTTTTCAAAATCGCCCGCCTTGAAGATGCTGAGCTTCGAAGGATCCATGTACTTCTTGAAAACTTCATTCACCTTCTCGGGCGTAAGAGCATCGACTTTGCTTTCCACTTCGCGAGTGAAGAGCATTGTTCGATTGTAGGCTGCGTTGTTGTTGAGAGTACCCGTGAGCATACTGTCTTCAGTTCGCATAACCTGCCGCGATTGCAGCCAGCCCTTCTTGGCCGAGTTTACTTCGTCAAGAGTAAAACCGTCCTTGAAAGCTTTTTCCAGTTCTTCCTGGAAGGCCTTTTCCACCTTCTGGATGTTGGCGGGATTGAGGATGGCGTTGCCCATGAACATGGCATTGTCCTGCTTGGGAGATGCCGAGAAGTTGGCACCTACTCCATAGCTCAAGCCCTCCTTGCCGCGGATACGGCTGGCCAGACGGGAGTTCAGGAAGCCGCCACCCAAAATGTAGTTGCCAAGAACCAGAGCAGGATAGTCAGGATGATCATCGTTGATCTGGATCGGGAAGCTTGCGAAGAACACAGCATTGGCCTTGTCTGGAGTCTGGAAAGACTGATTGACAGGTTCTACAGGTCTAAAGGGGTTGGGGATTCGAGTATAGGGCGAGTTGGACTTCCAGGACCCAAAGAGATTGGTGAGAAGCGGGGCAATGGCTGCCTCATCAAAATCGCCGACAATCGAGATCTGCCCTGATGAGGCACCATAGAACTGCTTGTGGAAGGCCTTCAGGTCGTCGAGCTTAACAGCTTTGATGTTGGCAATCTGCTCTTCGGGGGTAGGACGATAGCGGACATCGCCCTTGGGATAGGGGGACATGTGGCGCATCATGGCCGTCATGGCAACCGACTGGGGTTCCTTTTGACCGTTCTCAACACCGGTGATGAGGTTCTTGGTTAGCTCCTGAAATTCGCTTTCAGGGAAAGAAGGTTCCTTCATCAGCTCAGCTACCAATGTAAGAACTGCGGGTAGATTGGCGCGCGTGGTTTCAATGCTTGCCAGCACTAGAGCTGCCCCACCGAAAATACGAGCGTTTGCCTTCAGGCGATCAAGTTCGTCTTTGATTTGCTTCTTGTCTCGCTTGTTGGTGCCGCGATCGAGCATGCTGGCTGTGAGCCTGCCAATCTCAATTTTGCCCATCAGAGATTTTTCATCGCCCATGTTGAGAACGATCTGGGCATTTACTTTTTCTCCGCGATTCTTTTTCGACAGGAGCATGGTTTGGATTCCAGCCGGAAGTTTTGCGCGCTTAGTGCGGTTGTCGATATTGGCTGCTGAGGAATCAAAAGCTTCGCCCGCTGCCAGAGCCGCGCCACCCTTGTAGTCTTTTACGAGCGAAGAAATCGTGGGCGCCTTGGGCACTTCGGTGCGATCGGGCTTGTCTTCAGGGATGAAGACGCCGAGGGTACGATTGGATGGCTTCAAGTAGCGCAGGGCAGCTTGCTGCACTTGTTCCACGGTTGCGTTGAGTGTTGCATCGCGGGTGACGAAGAAGGTGCGCCAATCTCCCAGGGCGATGTAATCGCTGAGTGTCAATCCGACACGCTCTGCGTTGTTGAACCGAATCTCGTAGTTCTTGCGCAATGCCTGCTTGGCCTGCTCCACTTCCTCTTTGGTGACGGGCTCTTTGGCAAAGCCCTCCACGGTGTCGAGTAGAATCTTCTTTGCTTCTTCGATATTGTCAGTCTTGGACAGGACAAGGCCATTGAGCATGGCACCAGGCTCGGCGAGTTCAAAGGTCTGGGTGAAGCTTTGAGTAGCCTTCTTGGTTTCCACGAGGCGCTTGTAAATTCTGCCCGTTGCATCATCACTCAAGATAGCGTCGAGCACATTCAGGGCGCCGAGGTCAGGATGAGTGCCAGCAGGGATATGATAACCAGCCATTAATACCTGGATGCCGCCTACGCGGCGGACGGTCACCAGGCGCTCGCCATCCTGCACTGGCTCTTCTGTGTAGGTTGCTTGAATTGTGCGCTCAGGCTTGGGGATTGAGCCAAAAAGTTCCATCACCATGGCCAGTGTTTTCGCTTCATCGAACTTACCGGTAATCGTGAGCACCGCATTGTCAGGCTGATAGAAGCGCTTGTAGAAGGCCTGTAGACGCTCGATGTTAACTCCCTCGATATCGCTACGCGCACCGATGGTTGTCTTGCCATAGTTATGCCATTCGAACATCGTGGCCAGCGTGCGCTGGAACATGATGTTGAAGGGGTTGTTTTCGCCGCTCTCAAACTCGTTGCGGACCACAGTCATTTCGCTGTCGAGGTCTTTTCTTGCGATGAAGGAGTTGACCATGCGGTCGGATTCGAGATCGAGTGCCCAACGGAGATTCTCCTCTGACGCGTTGCAGGTTTCGAAGTAGTTGGTGCGGTCCCAACTTGTGGTTCCGTTCGGGAAGCAGCCGTGGTCGGTGAGTTCTTTAGGAATGTTGCCATGCTTCGGAGTGCCCTTAAATACCAGGTGCTCGAGCAAGTGAGCCATACCCGTTTCGCCATAGTTTTCGTGGCGGGAACCTACCAGGTAGGTGATATTTACGGTGAACTTATTCTTTGACGGATCAGGAAAAAGAAGCACCTTCAAGCCGTTACGAGTGAGCTTGTATTCGGTAATGCCTTCTACGGTTACACCACGCTCCAGCCCGGGCGGGAGGGGGGCTTGAGCGTAGAGGCCAAGACCAACACAAATCGATAAAACGAATCTAAGCATAACTTAAGCTTAGCCCGGTTAGAAGTAAATCTTGGAACCCACTTCCACCCTTCGCGCATTGTCTACGACGCCGCCTGCGCTGCCAAAGTTAGCCTGTCCCACTGTGATTACACTTGGGCCACCGAAAGAGACCTGATTGAGCACGTTGAAAGCACGAAGCTGAAGCGACATGCGGATTTTGTCCGTAAGGAACACCGACTTCTGCAGGTTCACGTCGCTTGCCCTCAACCAGCCTTCCCGAATGTTGGGGAGAAAGCGGGGCCCGTCGGGGATTTGAAACTCAGGCGTGGTGCGAAAGGCTGCCGGGTTAAACCAGGGTTTGGTGCAGCCGCAGGCATTGGACCAATCGCGACTGTTGGCGATGGATTGCGAGAGCGGATAGGCAGCTTCTACGCCCGGAACCACTGAAGCTCGGGACGGATTCGCGCCAGCGATGCGCGACAGATCGGGGCCACCTACGTTGATTGGCAGACCGGCCTGCAAGGTTGTGTTGGAGAAGAACTGCCAGTTGCCGACGAAGCGATTCATGAGCTTGTTCTTGTTGAGATACTTCTTGCCTCTGCCAAAAGGCAACTGTGTGGAGAAGGTGATGACGGCCCGTTGCGGCACGTCGAAGGAGCCGACAGAGCGTTCGAGCCTGACGTTGTAGGTATCGCGAATCCCGGCTGGATCGAGGAAGGCGATGCCGTTGCCGCCGCCACCGGTTTCGAGAACCTTCGAAATCGTGTAATGCGCGCCGAGTGAGAAGCCGCGGGAGAATCTTCGATCCATTTTGAATGTGACGGCGTGATAGATGCTGTCGCCGACCGGCGGCCTGAAGTAGATCAAGCTGCCTCCGAAGGCATTCGCAGTTGTTGGCGAGGCGAACTGGGGATAGGGCTTCAACAATTGCATGCGGGGGATTCGCTGCAAAGAGAGCAAGCCGGGAAGCCCTCTACCAAAGAAGGGATTGGGCACCTGTTCAGTAAGAAAGGCACCGCCATTGGCCAGATTCTTCGGGTCGATCTGATTGAGTTCGAGGCTGTTGGTGGGCAGGCGAACACCGCGACTGCCGAAGTAGGTGACGTCGATTGCGGTGGTCTTCCCCAGCTGTTGAGCCACGGCGAAGTTCCATTGCTGGACGTAGCTGTTGGGCTGATCGCGCAGGACGAGGTTGGCGTTGTTGCCTAGGCGGAAGGTGCCGTTATCTAAACGGTTGGTGGAGTTGGGCCGTACGATGCCGCCGGGAAACGGATTGCTGAGTGTTGTACGGGGAGTGTAATCAGGGTTGAAGACATCGGCGATTACGTTGAAGTTGAAGGGTGTTGTTACGATCGCAGTTTCAAGCCCGATCGGAAGATAGAAGATACCGAAACCGCCGCGTACGGCGGTCTTGTTTGTGACGCGGTAGGCGAAGCCGAGTCGAGGGCCGAAGTTCTTCCAGTTCGTCTTGCGGATGGTGCGAGGATTCTTGCCACCGGTGAATTCGAGAGCACCTTTAAAGCCGGTGCCGTTGTCAGCCTGTGGGTTGAAGTAGGTGAGGCGATCATGTGCTTCGCCGGTGCCGGTTTCGGCTTCCCAACGGACACCAAGATTCAGGGTGAGACGAGAATTGACCTTCCAGTCGTCCTGGAAGTAGCTACCCATATAGTGCTGGAAGGCGCTCAAGGGTTCGACTTTTTCGTAGGTGTAGGCACCAAATCCTAAAAGGAAGCTGGCCAGGCCGAGGCCTTGTTCTGGACGGGCAATGCCCAGTTGATCGCTAGACGTGTAGAACTGATTGAAGTTGTAAGCCCCGGTGGGATTGGCAACCTGGAAGGGATAGAAACGATACAGGCGGTATTCGCCACCCATTTTAAGCGTGTGCTTGCCGCGCACCCAGACGAGGTTGTTCTGAAGGCCCTGTGTGTCGCGGGGTTGGTTGTTGAAGGCTGTGCCGCCAAGGTCTGGGATGCCGCTGCCTACAGAGACGTTTGGATAGATGAGGACGTTGGCGGAGTCGCGGATGTAATTGGGGAGGCCGAGAGTGGTGGGGTCGAAGCCCAAAGTGTTCGAAACCAGGTTTGCTCGATAGCGCACGTACATGTAACGGAATACGTTAAAGAGATAAGGCGTGATCTGGTAGGTGTCGTCAAAGCCGGAGTTGTAGAAGCTGTCTTTGGTGTTATTGGAGTTGGTGAAGCGCACCTTGACGCTGGGCTGGGTGTCGAGCGATTTCTGTTGCGAGAAGCGGCCAAAGAGGCGGTGGCGGTCATTGAAGATATGGTCAACGCGGGTGGTGAACAGGTCACGAGAATAGCCACGGTTGCCGGCGAAGAGGTAGTTTTGCCGACCGGTGATGGAAGATCCAATTCGGTTTGCTTCGGGATACTCTTCAAGCATTTTCACAGCCACCGGATTGAAGCGGCCTCTGGGGATTACGTTGCCTGGGAATGGATCGCGAGATCTGACGCCTCCTGAGATACGGCTAGTGTTGGGGTCATAGATCTGGATCAACTGCCCGCCGCCTGCACCGAGGAAGCGGGTTTCGGAGAAGTCGCCATTGCGCTCAAGAGTGGTGGGTACGCTGGTGATGCTACGCACCGGATCTTTCTCTCTGCGGCCTTCGAAAGCGGTAAAGAAGAAGGTCTTGTTCTTGCCACGATATAAGCCAGGGATGGAAACAGGCCCGCCGATGGTGCCGCCGTATTGGTGACGGCGCAAGACGGGGCGGATGGTGCCGAAGCGGTTGTTCACGAAGCTGTTGGCGTTGAGGAAATCGTTCTGGTGGTAATAATAAGCTGTGCCGTGATACCTGTTGCCTCCGCTTTTGGTGACGATATTGACAGCACCGCCGCCGGTGCGGCCGAACTCTGCCGAGAAGCTGTTGGTTTCGACGCGAAACTCCTGCACTGCATCTGGTGGCGGGCTGAAGGCGACACCGTTGAAGTCGCCAATCGTATTTACTGCGCCATCGAGAAGGACTTCGTTGGTGGAGGTTCTGCCACCGCCGACGGAGAAGTTGGAATTAAAAACTCCTCTGCCCCCGCGAGCGTCGCCGACCTGACCTTTGGCAATTACTCCGGGAGCCAGACGTACAACGGCCATAACATCGCGTTGCACCAGAGGGAGTTCATCAATGGTCTGCGAACTGATGGTTGTGCCTACGTTGCCGGCCTCGGTTTGCAGCACAGGCGCGTCTTCGGTGACCTGAATTTCAGTGGCGACGCTGAGGAGCGAGAGCTTGAAATCGAGAACAGCAGATTGATTGATTTCGAGGCTGACCTGCTTCTGGATTTTCTTTTGGAAGCCCAGTGCCGTGACGGATATTTCGTAGAGCCCTGGGGGAAGAATTGGAAACGAAAATACGCCTGTAGCGTCGGTTGTGGTGGACTTTGTCGCGTTGGTCTCTACTTGAGTCGCGACTACAACTGCAGCAGCGATGGGAGTGGCTGTGGGGTCAAGCACAGTGCCGGTAAGGCGGGCTGTAAAGGTCTGTGCAGAGAGCAAGGGCAATAGGCAGAGCATGAAAACAACATTTCGAATCACGATCTCTAGAATATCCGGAATAAGGATGTTGTTTGACAATTCCCAGAGGTGCATCAAATCAATGACCAACGGCCTTGCAGCCTGGCCGGGCGTGGTGTTGTGGACATGGTTGTGCGGGTTTCCGGTATCGATCCCAGAACAGTACGAATCGCTATTCATTAGCCCGGTTGACCCATTTGCCCCACGAGTGGCGCTATATCTATAGACTGTAGATTCTACGCCATGCCAATCAAGCAAGAGAAATTCCCTTATGAAGTACTGATCCCCCATCTGGGGAAGGACACGTTCGCCTTGATGACCCTCGATGGGAGCGAGTTTGTTTCTAATACTTACAACTACCGGGTTGTTATGGCTACGTACGACAAGTCCATCGACGACGAAGATTTGCTGCGGAAAGCGATCGTAATCAAGGTGCGCCGGGATGGAATCCCGGACCGCGTCATTCACGGTCTGATCCAGCGAACGAAACTACTCGGCGTGGAGCCAGAGCCCAAGCCGGTCTACTTTTGGGAAGCTACGGTAGTTCCTGCACTCTGGTTTCTGAACCTGGAGACCGAATGCCGGCACTTTCTGAAAAAGACAGCGGTGGACATTGTGAAAGAAGTGCTGCGGGAGCACGGCGTTGTCAATTTTGAATTTAAAGTGCAGGCAAAATTGCCGGTTAGGGAATTCACGGTTCAGTACCGCGAGACCAGCTTTAATTTTATTTCCAGGCTCCTTGAAGAGGAGGGGATTTTCTACTGGTTTGAACACACCGAGCAGCGTCACCAACTGGTGTTTGCCGACAGCAACTCGGCTACGCAGAACAGTCCACATCTGTGCAAATTTCCATATGGAAAAGGAACGGTCTCTGGAGCGGGAGCCGGGGTAATCGACAGTCTGGAACAATCGGTCTCGATCCATACAGGCAAAATGACGTTTCAGGATTTCAACTTTGAAAAGAGTTCTGTCAGCTTGCTGGCATCCACTTCGGGCAAGCGAATGGCCGAAGTCTACGATTATCCCGGCTTCTATACCACCAAGGAAGAGGGGGAACGCTATGCGCGTCTTCGACTGGAGGAGCAGGAAGCCAACCTGAGAATCGTTCAACTGGACACGATCTCAACCACTCTTTTGCCAGGTTTTCGCTTTGAAGTTACAGACCATTTCGATGCACAGGTAAACACTTCCTACATCGCGCTCAGCAGTACCATTGAGTGCCGGCAGAGCGTGATGGACGATGGGGATGGGGGAGCAACCAGCACGGCGCGATTTAGCCTGTCGGCAATCCCGATGAAGGTACCCTACCGGCCAGCTCGCTTGCATCCCAAACCGATGATTCACGGTGTACAGACCGCGATTGTGTGTGGCCCTTCGGGCAATGAGATCCATTGCGACAAATACGGCAGGGTAAAGGTTCAATTTCACTGGGATCGCAAGAACAAGAGGGACGATAATTCCTCTCACTGGATTCGTATCTCAAACACGATGGCCGGCGCGAATTGGGGCCAGATATCCATTCCCAGGATCGGTCAGGAAGTGATCGTCAGTTTTCTTGAAGGGGACCCGGATCGCCCGATCATTACCGGTCGAGTGTACAACGACCAACAGATGCCGCCGTATGGGTTACCGGACAACAAGACACAATCGGGCTTCAAGTCAAGATCGAGCCCGGGTGGGGGGTCTTCTGACTTCAATGAGTTTCGTTTTGAAGACAAGAAGGGGAGCGAGCAGATTTACCTTCATGCCCAGAAGGATTACGACGAACTGATTGAAGAGCAGCACACAATCACCGTGCAGAAGAAAGATCAGATCACCAAGGTTGAGCAAGGAGACCGCAAGATCACCGTGTCTATGGGGAATAACAACCTTGAGGCAAGTGCGGGAAAGATCGGCGAGAAGGCCGCTCAGGAGATCAAAATGGAATGCGGTGGCTCCACCATCACGATGACTCCGGCGAGCATCGAGCTTAAAATTGGCGGTTCATCCATTACGATGACCGGAGCCTCCATGATGATCAAAGCAAACGTGATTCTCCAGAACTAGCAACCCATGACAGCCAAGAACGCATCCGAAATCAGTGTGCAAGCACAAATCAAGATTCCCGCGAAGGATCTGCTGCCGCTTGCACAAAATGCGGGTCACTATTGTGAACTGCTAATCGAGCGTCACTTCTGGATGGAGGCGATCGCTTACCTGAGTCATGCCATCAGCCCGCGAGAGGGGATCTGGTGGGCCTGGTTTTGTACCCGCAAGGCATCGCTGCCGAAGAACGACCCAGCCGAAATTCAGGCGCTAGCAACGGCCGAAGCCTGGATTGGACAGCCCGTTGAGGAGAACCGCAAAAAGTCTGGCGATCTTGCCGAAAGGTTACCGGATGGCTCAGCCGCTCAAGCTGTGCTGAGGGCCATTCATTACACGGGTGAGACAATCAATCAAATCAACTCGGAAAAGATTCCGGTAATTCCATACATGAGCAATAAATTTATACAGGTGGCTGTAGTGACATCGGTGTATGCATTGGACCCGGAGCACCCGGAGGCAGTGGCTGGAGACTTTCTGAAGCAGGGGATGGATGTTGCTAACCGCATTCAGCTTTGGGCGAAATACGCTTAGTTCGAGAGCTTGCGCATTTCAATTTGCATTGTTCCGACACGGCCACTTGGGGTGTCTTTAATACCCACGGCAAGGATTTGTGCGCCGTCGATAAGCGGAAGGTCTAGCTGGTAGTTGAAACCAGATGACATCGCCTTGTCCCGATCTGCACTGGACAAATCAAAGGGAACCGATTTTTCCGAGCCCCCTTTACCCTGCCCTTTGGCATCGAGATAAAGAAGCACAACTTCAAACTCTCCCGCCCAGCGCCCTTTGATCTCACGCATGGTCAGAGCAGCGGAATCCAGTCGCATGGTCACCCTCAGACGGTCAGCCAGACGTTCACATTGAACTGCCATGGGGATGGCACTCACGGTGAGAGGCCCGGACATGAGATTCCACATTGCCTCTCGTTGTTGCTGGTCTTTCAGCGGTTTGAGCTCGGAGGCATAATAACCGTCGCGATGACGCAGGGAGAGGCCGGACCTGGCAGTCTTTACCTGAATGCGGCGGTAGCGGCCATTGTCATCGTAGTCGGCGGGATAGTAACCAAGGACGTAGTTATCCCCTGAATCATCAATCGCTTCGCGAATCGATTTGGCGATGTCGTTGGAGGAATAAAAGGCCCGGCCACCGGTGCGTTTTGCGAGGTCTTCCATGAGGTCGTGATGGGAAACGGTTTCATCGCGATCCGCGTGAACCAGCGGGTCTGAACTGGTAAATTTTGCACTACCATCACGACGGGCGCCGCGGCTTCGTGATAGCGCCACAACTTGCCCCATCGCGTAATCCTGAAAAGTGGTCTTTGCCCGGTACAGAACGTCCACCATTACCCCGCGGGCGTCTACCGGATAGATAGAGACACCGGCATTGGCGATGGCTCGTGCTGCGCGCCCAGCCATGTATTCGAAACTCTCGGGCGAGCCTGTGCCCGTTCTCAGATCTGTCCCAACCACCATTGGGAATGCAGCCGAGACCCAGAGCAGGTTCTTACGGCCCGGGACGGGAGCAAGATGCTGGGCAATGGCTTCGAGGGTGTGGAAGGTTCTTTGGGCGCGTTCCTTGAGCTTCATCACAGCAATGTTTTGATCAGCGGCAATCTGGTCCATAGCGCGCTGCGCCTCGCCGCCATCAGACAAAATCTTGTCCAATTTGGTGGAATCGAGAAGTTGAGCGAAGGTGCTCTCGGTTGCGGGTTGAGTGGAGGTTTCGCCGCGGAATTTGCCGATTTCGGCAAGCAGTGATTTGGCGTCGCTTGAGAAGTCATGCAGGATCTTGAGGCGTTGCCCCAGAACATAAAGCCCGACGCGGTCGTCTGGCTTGAGTTGTTGGAGAAACTTGACGATCTGCAGGCGGGCGTATCGCTGGTCTTCGATCGGGGTGTTCAAACCATCGAAGAGAATTACAGTTACAGCTTTAGGCCGGGTGGGAGTCTGCTTGAAGTTGGTAAAGACATTGGCGGGGAGGTCTTCGGGCAACTGCATGCGTGTCGAGATGGAATCCGGTGTTTGGGCATCAGCAGGGCGGCGAAAGACGCGGATGTCCTGCTTCTTGCCGTTGTCTGTAACGGTGAAATCAGCGGCACTTAGTCCCTGGGCAAATTTGCCGTCTTTGTCACGCGCAACTACGTCGATGGTCACCAGCCGGGTTGTGGTCCGAATGGTTACGTCCTGACCGAAAAGCAAGCCGGCGAGCATGAACCCGAAGCAGAACTTCATAACAGAATCAGACTTCGCAAATCTTGAGCATGGCATCGAGAGTCTTGACTGGGTCGGGATTGCCAGGACGGGGGCTGTACTCGTGGCTGATCCAGCCCTGGTAGCCAAGGTCGGCAATCTTCTTGCAGATAGGAGCGTAGTTCATCTCCTGAGTCTGAAGGTCAAACTCATAGCGGCCCGGATTGCCCGCGGTGTGGAAGTGGCCGATGTACTGGAAGTTCTGTTCGATGGTGCGGATAATATCGCCTTCCATGATTTGCATGTGATAAATGTCGAAAAGAAGCTTGAAGCGAGGTGAGCCGATGCGCTTGCAGAGTTCCACACCGTAGGAGGTGTGGTCACAAGCGTAGTCGGGATGGTTGACCTTGCTGTTGAGCAGTTCCATGCAGAGTGTGACGCCAGCGTCTTCGGCGCGCTTGATGATGCGCCGGATGAATTTCTCGTTGTTGTCGAGACACTTTTCGATACTTTGACCCCACTTGTTGCCACTCAAAAGGATTGCATTGGGGGCCTTCAGTTCTGCCGCAGACTTGATCACCTCTGTTGCCATCCTGTCGAGCTCGTCGTGGCGTGAGAGGTCTGTGGAGTTGTGCATCAGCGTACCGATGCCCGGCAGCATGGTTGGAGTGATGCCATATTTTTTGAGGATCGGAAAATCCTTCTGGCCTACGAGGTCATGCCCGAGAGCCCCAAGGTCAGCGGCAATTTTGCAGCGCTGTTCAAGATCTACGCCCCGGCCAAGAACGCCCCCGCACACACCCTGCTTTAATCTACCCGGGCGAGCTTTGGGCGCAGTCTGTGCGCTCATAGCCAAAGTTGCGGCAGCTGCGGCACCGGTCATCAAAAGGTCTCGTCTGTTCATAGCTGATCCATATACTATCAAGAGATGGGCTTCGCACTCTGGCATCAAGAGCCACTTCTTTATTGCTCTGGCACGCATGAGTACAGACCGATGGGTACGGCGATCATCGCAGACCAGGGCTTGTTTGAGCCCCGCGACTTTTCGCAAACCAGAGTGTCACCCAAAAGAGGGATCGATGGCTTCGTGGGATACTTCGCCAGCCTCAATGAAGTGAACCATTTTCTTCGCTCAAAACCAGATTCGGGGAGCGGGAAACGCAACTCTCATCGCATCCTGTCGACAATGGCATGATTGACACCGGGGCTTCTGTCCGCTATATTCCTAAAATACTGTAGTTTCAACAGGTTGTCGGGAATCTGTTACAAAGCGATCACATCGCGGCTGGGGTCTTGAGGGGAATACGAACTCAATGGACGCCAGCGTGGTCTGAAGCCACTAGAAAAGTGCGTGGCCCCGCCTCGTTGCTGGCCGCTTCCCGCTCTACCTGTATGCATGATCAGCGAAGCCACAGTACTGCAATGGAGACTCGGCAATGGCCAGCTTGCCCGATGAGCGGATGCCCAAGGCGCCGCTCGAACCACAACACGGTGCTCCGGAATTTTCCGAAGAGCATGAACACGGAATGCCCGGCGCGCCCGTAGAATCAGTCGATGAAGCTGCTGACGCGGCTAGCGCTGAGGAAAACTACGAGCAAATGCTGGCCGACTACGGCCAGATGGATACGTCGAGCGAAGATCAGGTACTGATCGGTCACATCATCAGTGTTGGTGACCGTGACGTAATCGTAGACATCGGTCAGAAGACCGAAGGCTCCGTACCGCGCGATCACTTCCTGCAAGAGATCCAACCAGGCGAACAGGTAGAAGTTGTAATCGACCGTCCTGGAACCAGTCCGGATGGTTTCCTTTACCTTTCCCATGAGAAGGTTCGACGCATCCGGCATTGGGATAGCCTCGAACAGGCTATGAATGAAGGATTTCTGATCAGCGGCCATGTGCTGGCCAAAGTCAAAGGTGGCCTGAGTGTGGATGTTGGCGTTCGCGCCTTCATGCCTGCAAGCCAGATCGACTTACGACCGACTCATCATCTGGATCCCTTTGTAGGCACCGACATCCCGGTGCGCATTCTCAAGCTGAATCGCCGCAAGGGAAACGTTGTCGTATCGCGCCGCGCTGCGATCGAAGAGGAAGTGGTTGCCAAGCGAAGTGCCGCAATTGAGAACATTTTCGAAGGTGCCGTGCTTGAAGGTACCGTCAAGAACCTGACCGACTACGGCGCATTCGTGGACTTGGGCGGCATTGACGGCCTGTTGCATATCAGCGATATGAGCTACGGGCGGGTGAATCATCCGTCAGATGTCGTTGCCAGTGGGCAGGCGGTAACCGTTCGGGTCTTGAAGTTTGATCGCGACAAGGGCCGCATCTCTCTTGGGATGAAGCAGTTGTTCGCCGACCCCTGGGAAACCGCAGTGGAGCGTTATGTCATTGGCTCGCATGTCAGCGGCCGCGTCGTGAGCGTGACCGACTATGGTGCGTTTATCGAAATCGAAGCCGGCGTAGAAGGATTGATTCATATCTCCGAGATGACCTGGAGCCGCCGCATGAAGCATCCGGGCAAGGTAGTCAAGCCTGGCGATACTGTGGAAGCGATTGTGCTCGACATCCGGCCGCAGGACAAGCGGGTATCCCTTGGGTTGAAGCAACTGGAAGCCGACCCCTGGACGACACTGGTGGAGCGGTACAGCATCGGCAGTGTGGTGGAAGGCCGCGTACGAAAGCTCACCGACTTTGGAGCCTTTATCGAGATCGAGGAAGGCATCGACGGGCTGGTTCACGTGAGCGATATGTCGTGGACCAAACACGTCAAGCACCCGTCAGAGTTGCTCAAGAAGGGCCAGATGGTTCAGGCGGCAATCCTGCAAATCGACAGCGGTCACAGGCGCTTGAGTCTGGGAATCAAGCAGCTCGAACCCGATTCCTGGGAGACTTTTTTCAATTCGCATATGGTGAATGAACTCGTTACCGGCAAGGTGGTACGGGTGGCGAACTTTGGGGTCTTTGTAGAACTCGCACCGGGAGTAGAAGGATTGTGCCACAATTCAGAGATTCCCGGTACAGAGACCAAAGGCCGCGGAATAGAACCAACATCGTCTTCGCTGCCGGTTGGTTCTGAGCAGGAATTCAAGATTATCCGGATGAATGAAAGCGACAAGAAGATCGGTTTGAGTCTGAAAGCCGTTGGCGAGGAAAAAGATCGCACACGACTGAAGGGCTATCAACAGCAGGCTGAAGCTGCAAGCCAGGGCTTTGAGTCTGGAGCCGAAGCTCAGCAAAACGCTTTGGAGCAATCGAATGGGGAGGAAGGCTAGACGCCAATGACTAAGGCCGAATTGATTGAAGAAGTCTCAAGAGTAGTCGAGATGACCCGCAAGGATTCCGAGACTATCGTCGAAGCCATTTTTGACAGCGTAGTGCGCAGTCTGAAATCTGGTGAAAAGATTGAGATCCGAGGCTTTGGCAGCTTCCGAACCCGGCAGCGGCAATCCCGCATCGGGCGCAACCCCAAGACTGGCGCTCGTGTAGAGGTGCCGTCCAAACGCATTCCATACTTCAAGCCTTCCAAGGAGTTGAAGGACCTCGTTAACGGCGACGACCCGACCCTGCCAGTTGCAGTGCCGCCTGCTCTTTAGGTTAAATCCTTGGACCATCTCTGGAGCCCCTGGCGTTACCGCTATGTAACTAAAGCAGACGGCCCCAAACCAGAATGCATTTTCTGCGCAAAGTCTCAATCGGTTGAGGATGCTTCGAACCTGATTCTGTTTCGAGGCGAGTTTTGTTTTGGCCTGCTGAATCTGTATCCGTACACGAACGGGCACATGATGATCGCTCCCAATCGGCATGTCGCGCACATCGAAGACTTGCCGGAACCTGAGTGGATCGAGCTCATGCGTTACGCGCGACTGGCCGAGCGAAACATGCGTGAGGTATACAACTGCGACGGACTCAATCTTGGCTTTAACATTGGCAGCGTTGCCGGAGCCGGGATAGCTGGACACATTCATTTACACGTGCTGCCACGCTGGAATGGAGACGCCAACTTTATGACGGTTGTAGGGGAGACACGAGTGCACCCGGAAGATCTGCAAGAGAGCTGGCGCAAGCTGAGCAAGGCGCCCTGGACGCTTTAGCGCCCGGTAAAGCTGTAACGCCTGTTCACCCCGTTGCCGGCATCTACTTCGATCACGTTCTGGCCCAAACCCAGCGAGATTTCGATTCCAAAGGCCCCGGCAACATCCGCATCACGGTCTTGAACCTCTCTGAGTGTGGCGAAACCGCTGACCACCCGCACGGAGGGCTTGGTTTGAATCGAGAGGCCATTGGCATCGAGAATCCGGAAGATCAACAGGTCCTGCTGGGTTGTACCAAACCTGGCTGAAGTAGTTGTAACAAGGTTCTGAATCGCTACCGGAGCCCCAGCATTGGCTTTGCCAAACCAGTAGGGCACTCTCATCACCGGGCCGCCATCGGCCTGCAGCAACACGCTGCCTGCGTAGACTCCCGCATCGAGCGAAGCAAGATCGAGTTGCAGATTTAAAGTTGCAGTTGCACCCGCTTCCATGTCGAGCTGAGTGGTGGAGAGCACAGGAGCGCTGCCGGTTTTAGGTTCGACAGAAACCAGATAGGACGCAGTGGTAGAGAGCAGGTTGCTTACCTCAATCGAATGTTCGTTCTTTACGAATGAAACACTCAGCGGGTTGAATCGCAGCGGAACATTGAGGGCCCGGCTCAGATCTGCAAGGCCTGCACCAGTTTGGGGAAGCGTCAACTGCGGTTGATCGGAAACTGGGCGAGCACTATTGACGAGCATGGAACGATAGTCGGCTGGTTTGAGGCCGGGGCGGGCCGCCTTCAGGACTGCAGCCAGGCCAGCCGTGATGGGTGAGGAGAAGCTTGTGCCATCGATCAGCACGTAACCGTTTGTGGAATAGACGTCGCCGGTGGCAAAGTTGGACTGGGCTGCGGTGTAGACATTGGTGCCTACGGCGAGCAGATCTGGTTTGATCGGGACACCGGAAATTGGGCCAACGGAGGAAAAGCCGGCAAGGCGATCGGGATTGGCCTCGCGAGCCTTAAGACCCAATTCAAGGGTCACATCGAGACCTTCGGAATTTCGTAGCTTTTCGCGAAGTTTAATTCCTTCGGCATACATGATGAAGACAGAAGGCAAGGTGGCGGTACCAGCACCCGGGGTGAGAAAGTCTCCAGCCCGGGCTGCATCTGAATAGATGACGGCTGCGATGGCACCGGCCCGTTCCGCGAAGATCAGCTTTGTTTCAAAGAGGCAGGTGCCTCGTTGAATCAGGGCAACTTTGCCAGCCAGGCTTGCGGCTGGCAATGCAGCGCAGACCTCCTCACTAGGATCGAGGCTTTGTACGGAGACGAGTTTGCCCGTGACAGCACCATTGGCACCGGTTGCGGATCCTACCTTGGCCAGAACTGTTGTGTCCTCATTCACGATTACGGCAGAGGCAAAGAGCCTGCCATTTTCATTAGCGCCCACTGTCAGCGCCGTCGGTGCGGAGGCGGGCGAACCCAAGGTTGCGGGGCCGGGGCCATCGTTGCCGGCAGCCACTACGGCGATGACGCCAGCAGCTTCAGCACGCTCCAGCGCCTTCACGATGATGTCGTTTTCGGGCCTCGAGGCTAAAATCGAACCGAAGCTGAGGTTGATCACATCCATTCCGTCGGCGACAGAATCGTCAATCGCCTTCAGGATTGCTGCGTCGGTTGTAGTGTTGTTGATGCCGGGAGTCCCGAAAATTTTATAAACGCCAAGGTATGCTGCGGGTGCCATTCCGGCAATGGTCCCCAAAGGCGATTCGTGCATTGTCCCGGCGGCACACATTGCTACAGCAGTACCGTGACCACTCAGATCCAGTGCAGTCTGATTCGGATCTCTGCGGGCAAACAGAGAGGCATAGGACCGGGCAACGATCACTTTCTTGTTCGTGTAAGCGAGGTCGCTTTCGCTGCTCACTTTTGGGAAGCCATCCAGCGAATCGTAGCCGGAATCTGCAAATCCTTTGTGACTAATCTCAATTCCGCTGTCGAGGATGCCGATCCGGATTCCCTTCCCGGCATTGGCGATCCCCAACTTTTCCCAGGCCGCTGTAACAGCGTGAACCTGCGCGGCGCGATCCAGAGTTGAATGGAAGAGCCTCACCTTATGCACACGAGCGACGTCCGGCAACTGGCCGGCAAGACTACGGGCCTGGCTATTGACTTCTGGAGCTTCAACTAACAAAGTATTGGCAACGTTCTCTGTACGCCCCATCACCTTGAAGCCCCGGGCACCCAAGGCGCTCTCGACACGTTGTTGCCGCGCTCTTGCCCTGCCGCGCCTTTCAGCGGGCCGCTCCTGGCTTTCTTCTTTCAACTCAACGATGAACTGGTTAGGGACGAATTGTCCGTAAAGGCTAACCGCCAGGGATAGAAAAAGTAATATGCAACGCATTGAATTCGCTTTATGCCAACCCCAACAGACGTACTCAAGTCTCCGTTTCGATGCAATGAGTTTGTAAAGAAACGTTAAAACAGAAAGAAGGCAGCCGAAGCTGCCTCCTTTTCGTTTTAGTCTAAATTGCGACTAAGCGACGTGAGCTTCGACCATCTTGACGAGGTCTGCCTTGGAGACAGCGCCTACACGCTGCTCGACAACCTTGCCTTCTTTGAACAAGAGCAGGGTCGGGATTCCACGTACGTTGTATCGCGAGGCAGATCCGCCGTTGTCGTCGACGTTCAGCTTGCCGACCTTAAGTTTGCCTGTATATTCATCGGCGAAAGCGTCAACTGTGGGGCCGATCATGCGGCAGGGGCCGCACCATTCTGCCCAAAAGTCCACGAGCACCGGAAGTTCTGAGTTCAGTACGTCCGTGTCCCAAGCCGAATCTGTAAAAGTGAGTGTGTTTGCTCCAGCCATTTTCAATCTCCAAACGTTTTGATGCGATTCGCGCGGGAAAGTCGCAAACCTGTTTATATTTACGAGCGGCTCAACAATTCCTTATACAGCGCGGAGTAACCTCGCGCCGATTGTGCCCAGGAATAATCCCTTTCCATGGCTGTTTTCTGCATCTTCTGAAAGCGGGGAGGGTCGGCGTAAACAGCCAGCGCATGACGCAGACATTCCGCCAGATCCCAGCTGTCAAAACGCCAGAACTTGAATCCCGTCTCTACATCAATCGTATCATCGAGACCGCCGGTGGCGCGCACAACAGGCAATGTTCCATAGCGCAGACTATACATCTGGTTCAGCCCGCAAGGTTCATAACGCGAAGGCATCAAAAAGAAGTCTGAACCAGCCTCAATTTTGTGCGCCATTTTGTTGTTGAAGCCATGCCAGAAGACCATTCGATCGGGATACTTCTGGGCATAGCCGGCGAAGAGATTTTCGGTATCCTTTTCGCCTGAGCCCAATACCACCAGAGTGGCATCGCGCCAGCCTAACATTTCGTCCAGAACGCTGCCCACCAGGTCGAAGCCTTTCTGATAGGCAAGCCGGGAGACAATTCCGATCAAGGGACGGGATATCCGCCGGCCCAATCCGAATTCGTCGAGCAGACTTTGCTTGCAGACCAGTTTTCCGGCCAAGTCGGTGGAGTCGTAATTGACAGCAATGTGCGGGTCGGTTCGCGGATCCCATTCGTCGTAGTCACAGCCATTGAGGAGGCCTCGCAAGGCGCCTCGCCGGGCCCTCAGCAAACCATCCATGCCAAAGCCAAATTCGGGAGTCTGGATTTCTTCGGCGTATCTGGGACTGACGGTGGTCAAAGCATCGGCAAAAACGATGCCGGATTTCAGCAGGCTTGCAGCACCGTTAAATTCCAGCAAGTCGCTTCGGAAGAAGCGATCCTCAATGCCGGCCTCCCATAGCCTGCTGCGGGGAGTCAAACCTTGATAACCAAGATTGTGGATGGTGAAAACGGTTTTTGCGCCATAAAACGCCGGGTCGCCCGTAACGAAATTTTTCAGGAATAGCGGGAGCAGGCCCGCCTGCCAATCATGGCAATGGAAGATCTGCGTCGGAAACAGATATCTTGCAATGCCCAGGGCAGCGCTGCAGAGTAGAGCATAGCGAATGTGGTTATCCCCGAAATCGCCAAACTTGTCGCCATAGAATCCATCACGACCGTAGAGACCCAGATGGTCGACGAAAAAGAATTGAGTTCCGCGAACCACCTTTTTGTAGATGTCGCATTCATAGAAGCCTCCACCAAGATAAACTCGCAAACCGGAGTAAACCTTCTCGGCAGCAGAGACGTCTATTGACCCATAGCGAGGCAAGACGACGGCACACTCATCGCCCATTGCATTCAGTTCAGGCGGCAAAGCGCCCAAAACATCAGCCAGCCCACCCGTTTTTGCGAATGGGGCGGCTTCGCTCGAAATCATCAATACGCGCGACATTGCTTTGTCTATTCTGCCAGAGAGGTAAACTTTAAGTTTGAAACGTCTGCTTCTTTTACTTCTTTTTTCAATTGCAATTGGCTCTGCCCAGCAGTCCTCAATGGAGGTCAACCCGAGTCTTTTCGCAACCATGGCGGCAATCAATGCAGCCGGATACGATGCCGACCTTGGAAGCAACGCAAATTCCCCAATTCGAGCCCAGATTCGGCAATGGGCCGAATCGGCGAAGCCCAAAGTGCTCGAACAGCTCAAAGAATTCTATTCGTCTCATCGCAAATCAGACCCAACCCGCGACCTCAGTCAATACATATCGTTCGCACTTTGTCTGGAGCTGTACAACGCCGAAGACGGCCCGGACTTTCGCTACCGCATGAGGCTCTCAGACCTGCCACCGGACGTGCAGGAACTGGACGGCTTTGAAAAAATCCTGACACGCTTCTACCGTGAAACCAGGCTCGGCGAATTGATGGAGAAGAATCAGTCTGCGATTGATCGCAGTCTCGAGCCATACCATGCACCGGTAACCCTTGCCCTGCAGCAGATCGACGGATACTTGCGCAATCCTCGCAACAACGGCGTCAAGGGGAACTTCTACGTTTATCTGGATGTATTGGCTGCCCCCAATCAGATCCACATGCGCAGCTACGGCAACGACCTGTTTATTGTCCTGACCTCATCACCCGAACCGCAGATTGAATACATCAAGACGGCTTATATGCGCTTTCAGATTGAACCGATCGCCATGCGCCATATCGCCGATATCGAAGCCAAGGGGAGCCTGATCGATTTTGCCCAGGGCGCCGCTGCCCTGGACGAACAATACAAGAAAGACTTTGTCTCCTTGAGCGTTGCCTCACTGGTACGGGCAATCGACGCCCGGATGTTACCTGCCCGCCAGCGTCAGGCCGCGGTGGATCTTGCACTCAAGGATGGCTTCATTCTCACGCCTTATTTCACGGAAGCGATGGCCGAATACGAGAAGCAGGAACAATCGATGCGCTTCTACCTGCCGATCCTGGTGAAAGGCATCGACCTCAAGAAAGAGACGGCCAGACTTGATGCCGTCACCTTTGCCTCGGCCCCACGGGAGCGCAAGGCCAAAGTGGCACCCCAGCCCGTCGTAGAAGTGAGCCCGGCCGAGAAGACGCTGGAAGAGGCAGAAGTCGTCTATGGTCAGAAGAATTACACTCAGGCGAGTGTTTTGTTTCGCCGCGCACTCGAAGAGACAAACTCCCGCCCGCTCAAAGGCCGAGCCTACTATGGCATGGCCCGCATAGCTGCTTTGAATCGAGACCCACAACTTGCTGTAGACCTTTTTGAGAAAACCATCTCGGAAGGGGCCGAACCCCAGGTCACCGCCTGGGCCCATGTTTTTGCCGGCCGCCTGCTTGATCTCGCCCAGGATAACGATGCGGCAAAGAAGCATTTTGAAGCCGCCATCGCTACCAAAGGCGCATCCCCCGCCTCCCGTAAGG
Source organism: Bryobacter sp. (assembly GCA_022843625.1). Taxonomy (GTDB): domain Bacteria; phylum Acidobacteriota; class Terriglobia; order Bryobacterales; family Bryobacteraceae; genus Bryobacter. The sequence goes on from JALHNH010000031.1 coordinate 36,768, forward strand.
CCGCAGAAGATGGCCTGAACGGAATCCGGCCCTCGCGGCCTTGATAAAGTAATAGGAACAATATGCGACTTACCAAATGGTTAGCAAGCGCATTCCTGATCTCGGGAGTACTGCTCGCTCAAACGGCTGACACCAAACAGCCCAAGCTGAAAAGCGAAAAAGAACAAACGGCCGTGATGGCGATTTTTAATGCAGCCGAGCCCGGCGCACGCATTACCGCCACCGACGCGCTGATCACCAAATTCGCGGATACGGAATTTAAGGCGACGGCTTTATTCATCGCCACGGCCTCCGCTGAAGAACTCGGTGATTGGGAAAAGACGGTGATCTATGGGGAACGTACCCTTGAGGCCGACCCCAAGAGCTATGGCACGATGCTGATTCTGGCTCGCGGATTTGCCGGGCGCACCAAGGAGTTCGACTTCGACAAAGAAGAAAAACTCACCAAGGCCGACAAATATGCCAATACAGCTCTCGAATTGCTGAAGACGGCCCCGAAGATTCGTCCCGACATCGCCGACGACCAGTGGGAAGCTCAGCGCAAGAGCTGGGTATCGGAAGCCTACGAAGCGCTTGGGCTCTCGGCCATGGTCCGCAAGAAGTACTCGGTCGCGGTAACCAACTACAAGGCTGGTCTCGAGGCATCCCCTGGGAACGCCAACCTGCTCACCCGCATGGCCACTGCCTATGCCGATGACAAGAAGAACGACGAAGCAATTGCTACGGCAAATCAGGCACTTGCAACCCCGAATCTGAACCCTCAGGTAAAGGCGATCGTCGAGAACATCAAGAAGAAGGCTGAAGCAGCCAAGGCAGCTAAATAGCTGCTTTGCTAACTGAAATGGATAGGCGCGAAGAACCAGTCCTGGACTGCGTTGCTCAGATCGAAAATCGCATCGGTTATGAGTTTAACGACAAGGCTCTGGCGCTTCGCGCCCTTTCTCATAGAAGCCTCAACAGTGAGCGCCGGCAAGGACGCGAGGAGATGGCCGAGCACAATGAACAATTGGAGTTTCTCGGTGATTCTGTGCTGGGCCTTTTGGTCAGTGAGCATCTTTTCCGGTCTCACCCTGAGCTTCCCGAAGGCCAGCTCAGCATTCACAAAGCCCGCATCGTTAGTGCCGCTCATCTGGTGGAAGTTGCTCGCTCAATCAATCTTGGCCCTTGTCTGCAGTTGGGACGCGGTGAGGAACTCAGCGGCGGCCGTGAAAAACGTGCCCTGCTTGCGGACACTCTGGAAGCCATCCTGGCAGCGGTTTATCTTGACGGCGGACTCGAAGCCGCTCGAGGAGTAATCGACCGGGTATTCATGACGGTCGAGACTGCTCGTGACGAAGCCGCAGAGCTTCGAAATTTTAAAGCAAGCCTCCAGGAACTGGCTCAATCCAAAGGCATGGCCCAACCCATTTACGTAACGGTGAAGACCGACGGACCCGAGCACTCTAAAGTCTTTACGATCGAGGCACAGATCGGTGCCGAGTGGCGAGAGCAGGGCCATGGAGTCACCAAAAAGGCTGCAGGGCAAATGGCGGCGCGCAATCTCTTTCGCCGAATGGCTGAACTGGCATAACCTGCTGGACTTGCCTGGACTATTTTGTCCCTGGCTGAGATTTCACCCCAAACTCGTTCAGAAAAACTACGTCGACTCGCCTGTTTTTTTTTCTTCCCTCTACTGTTTCGTTCTCTGCGACCGGAACGTTGTCTGCGTAACCGGATACGGACATTCGTTCTCTGGCCACCTCAAATTTCTCTGCTAAAACGTTCAACATCGCAATAGCCCGCGCAGCCGACAGATCCCAATTCGAACGGAAACGGCCATTGTTGATTGGCGTAGAATCGGTATGGCCTTCAAGAAGGATCTTGTTAGGAAGTTTGAGGGCGCTATCGGCAATCTTGCCAATGATCGGGTATGCTTGCGGCTCGATGGAATCTCCGGCAGGCGGGAAGAACGCCGCTTCTTTCAAACTAACGACCAACCCACGAGGCTCCATATTGATGGAGACTTTTCCAGACTGGATTTCGCTTTTGAGCGAATCGGTAAGCTGTTCGAGCGAGGGCACCAATTCGGCCATAGCGGTCAGGGCGGGATCCTGTTTCTTGATTTCCGAGGCAGAGGCTTCTCCCGATCTTCTGGCATCGTCGGTCTCAGGGGGACGCTTTCTGCCGAGCATCTGCATCAGGGCCTTGGGCATGCTGCCGTTTTCGATAGCCTCTTTCACCGATGCTGAGACTTCTTTGGCCTTTTTCTTGTCGGCGTGAGAGCTGGCAAACATGACGACGAAGAAGGCAAAAAGAAGAGTGATGAAATCGGCGTAGGAGATCAGCCACCTCTCGTGGTTTTCGTGGGAATGAGCTTTGACTCTTCTTGCCATTACAGATTGGATGGGAGCGGCGTCCTTCTTTTTCAATGGGATCAGGCGCAGAGCACCTGCTTTAGGCAGCCATGGCTCGCGGCCCGCCTCCTCGAGTTGACTTGCCGCTCTTGTCTGCGGTGTAGGCCTCAAGCCGCTGCAGAATCAATTTCGGATTCAAACCTTCAACGATGCCCACTACTCCTTCGAGAATCATCTCCCTGCGTTCGGTTTCAGCGGCAATTCTGGCTTTGATTTTGTTCGCCGCCGGCAGAAAAAGAACATTGGCGATGGCCACGCCATAAACCGTGGCGACGAAGGCCACAGCAATTCCGTGGCCGACTTCCTTAATGTCGTCCAGATGTTTCATCACCTGAATCAGCCCAAGAACCGCACCGATGATTCCGATGGTTGGCGCGTATCCCCCCGCCGATTCAAAAACCTTGGCTTCGGCCTCGGCACGGTGTTCTTCGATTACGATATGAAGTTCCATGGCGGAGCGCATCTCGGATAGATCCGATCCATCCACAGCCATGTTCAGTGCGCGTTTGAGAAAGGGATCCCGAACATTGGGCAACTCATCTTCCAGAGAAACAATGCCCGTTTTTCTTGCCTTATTGGCGTAGAAGATAATTTCGTCGACGGCGGTAATCAACGGCGTTTCGGGAGTGAAAAAGACTTCCTTGAGCCGACGCAAGGCTCCCCGCAAAACAGGGCCGGGGGTGTTCACCATAACTGCGCCGAGGGTGCCGCCCAAAACAATAATGCCCGCTGTCACCTGGGCGACGTCTTTGAGTTCTCCGCCCTCAAGAATCAAACCACCTACAATGCCGCCGCCAGCCAGCAGAAGCCCGCCAAGGGTCATCCAGTCCAACTTTAATTTGACTGCATTTTCAGCCATGTGCGTCCAGCCCCCCGGAAATCTCAGGTCCACGCAAAATCAGGCGCTTGAACTCCACTACCTTCGCTGCCACCTCAGCCATGCTCTCAAGAACTCGCAGCCGTTCTCCGGTGCTCAGCGAAATCACCGTATCGGGATTGGCTTCAACCAGAACGATCAAGTCCGAGTTCACAAGCAGGGCCTCGTGGTTCAGCCGGGTCAAATGGATCATGGCTAGTGCGTATGGCCCTTATCGGCCACGCACTGGCACTTTTGAATTATTCGGTCAAAAGTCTTAAGATTGCCTGGAGCTCGACCCGGATTCGGGCTGTAGCTGGACTGGAGGATTTGGCCGGCTCTTCGGTCAAGAAGAGACTGGATTGCTGCTTCGGCATCGGCTGAGAACTGACTACGCCACCCGAGCCACGCTTGGTTACTTTTGCAACGATTCTTGACTTGTCGCTGATGTGCTTGCGCGCACCTTCAATCGTGTAGCGCTTCTCATAAAGCAAGTGCTTGATTTCGAGGATCGACTCAACATCCTTACGCCGGTACATGCGATGGTTCGAGCCCATTTTCCTGGGTGCAACGGCGGGAAACTCAGTCTCCCAGTAGCGCAAAACGTGCTGCTTGAGACCGGTAAGCTTTGCGACCTCGCCAATTCGGAAATAGAGTTTGGAAGGCAGTTCTTCAGCCGACCGGATGCCGGGGGTCAGATCGGCAGGATCAAAGCGAAGAAGGTCGTCTTGTGAGTCGCTCAAACCAAAATGCTAGTTGGATTTCCATAGCGGAGTCAAGCATTTAGGCCGGATTCCTCAACCGCTGCTATAATAAAGTCGTAGTTGAAAGGAGGGGGCGCAACGGATTCGACGGGATGATTGGTTTCATTAGAGGCGTGTCGAGCTCCAGGCTCTCGTAAAACGACTGGAAAAACACAATTGCCAACACGCAATTTGCATACGCTGCTTAATTAATTAAGTAGCCGCTCGGGTGGATTTGTTCGTGGGTTCACCACTGGGCGTCATCGCACGGAATGGGTCAAAGGCTTCTGTTCGTAGCCGGCGACTGACATCAATCGGACTAGGTTCGGGCTTGTTTTGCTGCTTCTCAAGAGTCTGAGCCGAATAAACAATGAAGCAGATACACACGTAGGCTTTAGTGGGGCTGCCATTTCGGACGTGGGTTCAACTCCCACCGCCTCCACCACTTTCTTTTTCTGACGCAGTCAAGCTTCTGATCTGATCCTCCAGAAAGCGCAGACTGTCTTCAACCATCGCCCTGTACCGCGGATTGCAAGCCGCCTGCAAGTCGTGCAGCACCCGGGTGCGCTGCAAATTCAGGTCTTCCAGCTTCTGCTCCAGCACCGACTTCTCTAAACGAGCTGCTTCCGCCTTACGCTCGTCTCGCAAGTCCTGAGGGTCGTCAGCGTCCTTGGAAGCCCATCCGCGCGCCATCGCTCTAATACCTCGGGACGCTCGTGTCGATTTCCATCGACCAGCGATCAATGCCGCCGGTCAAACTCACCGCATTCTCAATCCCCTGACGACGCAGCCAGACTACCGTATTGAGACTGCGCACGCCGTGGTGACAATAGACCACCAGTTGCTTACCTTCCGCAAGGGCTTCAATGCGATTCAGGTTATTGGGAATCGTGTTCATCGGAATCAACTCGCAAGGCTCGATGCGGGCTGTTGCGTGCTCGTAGTCTTCGCGGCAGTCGAGAAGAACGATTTCGGCCTTGTCGGCAAGGAGTTTTGCGAGCTGGGTCGCAGTGATTTCGTAGGGTAGCTCTGAGGTAGACATCCATACACAGGATAATGGACTCATGAATCGATTTGTAGCTGGCCTGGTTTTCTCGGTGCTGACACTTCAAGCGCAACAGGTGGAGAGTTTTGAGGCAGTGTGGCAAACCATTGCCAATAAACACTGGAATCCAAAGCAACTGGAGAGCTTGCCTGGAGGCGGGAGTTGGATCGATCTCAAAGCCAGCTACCGCAAGCGCGTCGAAGCAGCCCAGGGCCAGAGCGAAGTAAGAACCATCCTGCGAGAGATGATCGGCAAGATCGGTAAGAGCCACTATGCGATCGCGGGGCTCGAACTGAAAGGCTCAAAAGCAATGCGGCAGGGCGGCGGCACCTCGCCGGGCTTCCGGGTGGGGCTGGTTGAGGGCAAGGTGCTGGTAACCGGTTTGAACCCCAAAATGGAGATGGTGAAATTGGGCTGGGAACTGGTGAGCGTCGAAGGCATTCCTGTGAAGCCCGCTGTCACCGAGATCCAGAAGCAGGCCGGGCAGACGCTCCAGGCGGGGTTGCGAATGCACCAGATGCTGCAGAGCCACATCGGTGGCAGCAGCGGCGAGACGGTGGGCTATGAGTTTCTGGTTGGGGGAGCCAAGAAGCTGGTGAGTCTTAAGATGCCAGCAGGCGATGGCTCTGCAGGCTTTGGCTTTGTGCAAGGGATGAGTGTCGGCCGTGAATTTGCCTTACTGGGGCCAGCCAAAGATGTCGGATATTTCCGTCTGGACATGTTTCTTGATGTGGTGCGGGTACTGCCGCAGTTTCAGCAGGCGATTGAAGCCTGCAAGAAGTGTCGCGGCTTTGTGATTGATTTGCGCGGCAATCCTGGCGGAGTGGCTGTGATGGCCAACGCAATGGCCGGCTGGTTCATCAAGGAGAACGGGGTCAAGTTAGGAACGATGTACCAGCGTGGCGTGGATTTGAAGTTTGCCGTGATTCCGCGCCTCGGTGGATTTGAGGGGCCACTCGCGATTCTGGTGGACGGGGCATCGGCCTCTACAAGTGAGATTCTTGCCGGGGGGATGCAGGATCTCAAACGAGCCCGCATCTTCGGCTCGCGCTCGGCCGGAGCGGCTTTGCCCAGCGTGATCGAGAGTTTGCCCAATGGCGACCTATTCCAGTTTGCCGTTGCCAATTACGTATCAGAATCGGGCCAGGAACTCGAAGGGATAGGAGTGAAGCCGGATGTTGAAGTAGCCCATACGGCGGCGGCTTTGCAAGCGGGAAAGGACTTGGTGGTGGGTGCTGCGTTAGATTGGATTTATGCGAACCCTTCTCTTCCTGGCCGTCCTTAGCATCGGCTATGCCCAGAAAGCACCTACCCCAACCGCAGAGCAGATTCTGGATCGCTACGTCGCAGTAACTGGCGGCAAAGCAGCCTACGACAAGGTGAAGACCGTCAGCATGACGGGTACGATGGAGATCAAAGGCCAGAACATCCGTGGGGAATTGAAGATGTTCCGACAGGACGGCGGCAAGTATTACACGGTCGTAGACCTGCCCGGGATTGGGAAGCAGGAAGACGGCAGCAACGGAACAACCGTTTGGGACAAAACGGTGCTGGGGCCGAGAATCAAGACCGGTGTGGAAAAGTTTCTGGCCAGTTGTGCGGCAGGGGCGATGAGCGAATACGGCCGTGGTGCCCTCGAAAAAGACAGCTGCTATGCAAAATCGGAAGTGCTTGGTGAAGAGATGCTCAACGGCAAACCGGTCTACAAGTTGCGTATGACTCCCAAGGAAGGCAAGCCTGAGGAGCAGTACTACGACAAAGCAACAGGATTGCTGGCACGAACGAAAATGATCATGCCCTCACCGATGGGTGAGGTACCAATCGTCGCAGTGGTTGAGGAGTACAAGACGGTGGATGGAATCACCACGCCCTCCAAGCTCACCAACGAAATGGGAGCCGTTGCCATGACAATGACCTTCACCTCGATCCGCTTCAACGAGAGTGTCCCGGCTGCCATGTTTGCCTTGCCACCCGAGATTCAGGCGCTGGTGGATGCAGCCAAGAAGTAACTAGTCCTTCTTCCAGGCATCTTCAAAAGCGCGCCAAAAGTTGTCGTCGTTCTTGTGCCAACTATCGGGCTGAGCGCCGCTTAAATGAATTTCGTCCTGGCGCATGGTGCCATGCCCGAAGGGGCAAATCCATTCGAGCTTAGGCGGGGCGAAGAGTGTAGCGTGAGACCAGTTGCCCTTCTCCAGAGGCATGCGCAGAATTCGTAAGCAGGTGCGGCACCGGTATTTCTGATCCATCCAGAAGCCGTAGCCCACCACGAACAGGAACATGTCGGCACCCATCAGCGAGAAGGTGTAGGCAAGATCTCTGCCCATCTGGTCTTTGGGAAAGAAGCTGTTGATCCACAAGATCAACACGATGTGCATCGCAATCAGGCAGACGATTTTTGCTACCAGCAGGGCCCACCATTTCATGAATTCTCTGACGCACTAATTCTTGAAGAAGTTCCTCAGCAGGAAAATAACGTTCGCAGGCCGCTCCGCCAGACGGCGCATGAAGTAGGGATACCAGGCTTCCCCATAAGGGACATACACCCGGATGCGAAAGCCCTGAGCCAGGAGTTTACGCTGCAAGTCGCGGCGAACGCCGTAAAGCATCTGGAATTCGAATTTGTCTTTGGGGAAGCTGGTGGCACTGGCAACCATACGATCGTCGTGAGTGGCAATCGCTGGATACTCACCCTCTTCCAGCAGAAGCCGGGTCATCTTAAGGTAATTCGTGTCGACTTCAGACTTTTCAGCAAAAGCGACCGTGTCTGGCTCGGCATAGGCACCTTTGCAGATACGCACGGGCAGGCCGAGCGCGTTGGATGTTTTGATGTCAGCTTCCGTACGGAAAAGATAGGCCTGGAGCACGGCGCGTACGCAACCGAATTCCTGATGCAGTCGGTGGACGATCGAGAGGGTGCGGTCGACGTAGCCGCTCGATTCCATGTCGAATTCGACTCTCGAATGAGTCTGCTGGGCCAGGGCAACCAGTTGGCGGGCGTTGTCGTAGCAGAGGTTCTGGTCGATATCGAGGCCAAGCTGAGTAAGCTTGACGGAGATCGTCGAATCGATTTTTCGTTCCTGGATGAGGCGGATTGCGTCGAGGCAATGATCGCGGCTGAGCTTGGCTTCTTCGATTGCCGTGACACTTTCTCCCAGGTAATCGAGAGTAGTGAGGATCCCTTCCCGGTTCAGTTTTTGACAGACGGTGAGAGCTTCTTCAAGCGTGTTGCCGGCGATGAACCTTCGAGTGAGGGGCTTGGCAAACGAAGATTGCTCCATCCAGCGACGGAGCGACTTCTGTTGGCTTAGGAAAATGAAAAAAGAACGGAGCATGAGCGGGGTACCGCACTCCCCATTGTGTCAGGTGATTGGCTGTGTCAGGTGATTGGCTGTGTCAGGTGATTGGCTGTGTCAGGTGATTGGCTGTGTCAGGTGGTTAGCGGAGCAGGTTGAGGGCAAAGAAACCAAGCATCGATCCAGCGGCAGCACCAACGAGCACGTCGCTCAGGAAGTGCATGCCAAGAATGATACGGCTGGCAGCGATCGAGAGGCCGATGAAACTGAATTCAGCCGAGTGTTCCGGGTACAGAACCATCAGTGGGGTAATGATGGAGAAGGCTGTGATCGTGTGACCGGAAGGGAAGCTGAATTTGTCTGGCGGCAAAAGTGTCGACCAGCAATGCGGCTGGATATGGCAGGGTCGGCGGCGGCCTGTGACGCGCTTGGCCCAGAGGAAGAAACCGATGCCGACACCGGCGGCGAGGAAGGATGAGCCAACGGCCAAGTAACGCTCAGGGCCACCAAAGAGCAGGATCACGATTGCCAGAGCATACCAGAGCCAACCGTCGCCACCACGGGTAGCGCAAATCATCCACAGGCGCACCCACTGAGGGGCACTCCACTGGTGAACGCGGTTCATGATGCGATGGTCGCGGGATTCGATGTAGTTGCGGACGAGAGGGAAAACGCTCATGCTGCCAACTCCGTTGCCTGGATGGCCCGGGATGGAACGGCAGACTGGAGTACTCGAAGCCAGCGATTGCGCCAATAGGCTTCGAAAGAGACTTCGCATGCGTAGTTGATCAGGCTGGCAACCGGGATCAAGGCGATTAGCGGAGCAAGGCCAATCGTCCAGGGCTTGTCCCGAAAGAGGTGACCGGCGATGGTGAGAAGTTCGGCACTCAAGCGCAAATGATTACCGCTGCGCCCCAGAACCCTGGCGCGCCGGGCGTAAAGCCCTTCGAAGAACTCATGTTTGTTGCGAGCACCCGGTACATCTGTCCAGACACGGCCCAGGCTAAGAACGCCATGAGAATCGCTTCCGCCGATGCCGATTCGATTGAGAGATTCACATGTTTGAGAAGATGCGCGGTTGGAAGCGACGGGCATAGCACCGTTCAGGATCTCCATCGCAGGGAAGTTCTCTGCAAAAAACTGGAAATCTTCTTCCACTCTCCGCCCGGTGAGGCCTGAAAACATGTGGTTGATTGAGTATAGCAAGCGCTCCTGCTGAAGGTAAGCGAGTAGGCGTGGCATATCGTCTCGACGAGCTTGCAGGCCAATGTGTTGCCGCTCGGTGATATCGTAGACGCCAACATGCGCTTCGCAGCCGCTGGGCAGGTGAACAGTGATCTCTTCGCTGAGAAAGAAGTCGGGGTGGTGGCGGAGGGTTTCAGCAGCATCGATGGAGTCGTGGTCGGTTACGGTGACCAGGGTCATTCCGCTGCGTTTCAGGCGAGCGTACATTTCATCGGCCGGGGTGTAGCATTCCCGGCAGATTTTCTTGAGCAAGGGGATAGTACACATCCCGGAATGCCAAGAATGGACATGCATGTCGCATTTCATGCCCTATTTATTACCTGTTGAAATTACAGAGCCGTGACGATTACAAAAAACATTTGTGAAAGTTTTTGTTTTTCAAGCAGATAGTTGTGATTTCGGTGTCTCGCCGCTTACGATGAGGGTTCAAGATGCCGAAACTGGACTTAATCTACTTCGATGCGGGTGGCGGTCACCGGGCTGCCGCAACCGCGTTGAAACAATCTTTTGCCGAAAAATATCCTGACTGGGAAGTGCGGCTGATGCACTTGCAGGAAGAGCTGAGCTCGATGGATCTCTTCAGACAGCTCTTTGGCATCAAGATGGAGGATGTCTACAATCTGGTTCTACGTAAGGGCTGGACGCTAGGCTCGCCACAGTTGCTGGTGGCGATGCATGTTTTGATCCGGCTTTACCATCCGTTGCAGGTGAGGAAGCTGAAGGAGTTTTGGGGGAAAGATGCACCGGATCTCGCAGTCTCGCTGGTGCCGAACTTTAACCGGGCTATTTATCAGGCGCTGACCGCCGTCAGCCCAAAAACGAAAATCATGTCGGTGTTGACTGACCTCGCAGATTACCCGCCGAATTTCTGGATCGAAAAGGGACAGAAACAATACTTTGTCTGTGGAACAACCAAGGCCGAACAGCAGGCACTCGAACTGGGCCACCCGCGAGAAAAGGTATTCCGGGTAAGCGGCATGGTGTTAAATCCACGGTTCTACCAATCGATTGAAGTAGACGTTGAGGCAGAGCGGCTAAAGCTGGGCCTGGATCCGAAGCTACCAACGGCACTGGTGATGTTTGGAGGCTACGGATCGGCGGTGATGGCGCGTATTGCAAAAAACCTCGACCAGAGCGGCCTCAAGCTGCAGTTGATCTTTGTGTGCGGCAAGAGCACAAAACTAAAAGAGCAACTCGAGGGCATGAAGCTGAAGATGCCGCACTTCATTGAGGGCTTTACCAAAGAAGTGCCGTACTACATGAAGCTGTCTGATTTCTTTATCGGCAAGCCGGGGCCGGGATCGATTTCAGAAGCGATTCATCTGGGCCTGCCAGTGGTGGTAACCCGGAATGCTCTCACGCTGCCGCAGGAACGCTACAACGCAGATTGGGTGACAGAGAATCAGGTGGGAATGGTGTTGAAGCATTTTGGAGAGATTGTGCCAGGCGTCACAGAAATGCTTGCCCCCGGCAAGCTGGCCGGCTTTCAGGCCAATGCCCGCAAGATGAACAACCGTGCGGTCTTTGAGATTCCAGAGATCATTGATAAGCTTCTGCGATGAGGCTTTGGCTTTGTTTTGCAGCAATGGCAGCCACCGGGCTGGCCCAGGATGGTTATACGGATTTGGTGAATGGGGTAGCGCAGAAGTATCTGGCAGCCCGCAAGATTGCCGTTAGTGGCATCAAGACACCAGCTCAGGCGAAAAAGCGCGCGGCTGAGGTGCGCGCGCTGATTCTCAAACAGATCGGCGGCTTGCCCGAGTACCGGGGGCCGCTCAAGGCGGTGACGACCAAGACCACTGACCAGGGCACTTACGTCGTCGAGAATCTTCACTTTGAGTCCTTGCCCGGCTACATCGTCACAGCGAATCTGTATCGACCCAAGACTGCCGGCAAGCATCCGGCGGTGCTCTATTCGATTGGGCACTGGGATGAGGGCAAGATCGCCGGACAGCGCATTGGTGCGAACCTGGCGTCCAAGGGGTTTGTAGTACTGGCCTATGATCCAGTGGGCCAGGGAGAGCGGCTGCAGGCTTATGATGCGCGTTACGGCCGCAGCCTGATTGGTGGATCCACAGAGCAGCACTTTGTTGTTGGCGCTCAGGCATTGATGGCTGGCGAGAGTGTGGCCCGTTATTTCATTCACGATTCGATGCGCGGTATCGACTACTTGCAGAGCCGTGCGGAGGTGGACCCGAGCCGGATTGGGGCCAGCGGTTGCTCCGGAGGCGGGACGCAAACCATGTACGTTGCGGCGCTCGATGACCGCATCAAGGTAGCGGCCCCGTCGTGCGTTATGAATTCGTTTGAGATGGTGGAATCCGGGCCAACCGGAGATAGCGAACAGAGCTTTCCTGGCTTTATTTCGGCAGGGCTCGATCAGGCGGACTGGGTAACTCAATTTGCTCCCAAGCCCTGGTTGATCTCTTCGACCCAGGACGATTTCTTCACTCCCGCTGGCGCGAAGATTGTGGTCGATCAGGCCAAAGATCTCTATCGGGTCTTTGATCGCGAAAGTCTTGTGAAATGGGTGGTGGGGCCGGGTGGGCATGGAACGCCGCTGATGGTTCGTGAGGCGATTTACGACTGGATGATTCGGTGGCTGAATTATGGCAATGGAGACGCAAAGGAGCTGGATTTGCCCCTGCTGAGTGTTGGTGAATTGTGCGCCTACGAAGGATGCCAGGCGCCAGGCAGAGGCCTGAGCGAAGTGATTGCCGAGAGCTGGAAGGCACGCCGCAAGAAGGGCGACGTGAAACAGATGATCACCCTGGGTGGGACAGCTACAGGACTCACTCAGGTGAAGTGGCTGGGCCCGGAGACTCGAGACGAGCTGATCGTGATGGTGAACGACGGTATTCCCGCCGAGCGGCGGGCCGAGAGTCTGGCCAGGCTGGGCGTACGGATCAAGCTAGTGAAACTGCCAGGGGTGTCGCCTTTTGGCGGGCGCTACAGTGGCGGCTGGATCGACCATACGAGGGCCTGGTTGGTGGGAATGAATCTGCCCAGCATGAGGGCAAACGATTTGCTGCACGAAGTTCGGGCCGAACTGGACAACTACACCAAAGTTCATGTGCATGCGTGGGCCTGGGGCGGGATTCCGGCGCTCTATGCGGCTCATGCAGAGCCGAGGATTGCGAAAGTGTGGTTGGAGAGAATGCCTTACTCGATTGAGATGGCGATGGGGGCGAGCATTCACCGGAACCTGCACGAGGCGATTGTTCCTGGGATTGCGCTTGCCGGTGACTTCGAGGACTTCACCGACAAGCGCTTCTTTATCGTCGATGCGCACGACTGGAATGAGAACCGAATCGAGAAGGCGCTTCCGGGAGTTTACCGGAGGCCCTTCGAGCAGTCCGACGCTGAGCTGTTAGTTGCCTTTCGTAAACACTAATTTTGTGTTGAACTCGCCCTGCGGGGCCTTGATGGTGTTGTCGATGGTGAGGATCTTGCCGTCATCGGAGACAGTCCAGGTTTCTTCCTGGCCGATTTCCATGCCGTTGAATTCGCTCTTGGTGTTTACCTTGAGTTTTGCGCCATCCCACTTGGCCTTGACTTTGGCTTCACGGCCACGCATCTTGATGGTGGCCTCTTTGCCATCGGTGCTGTAGCTGCTGTCGGTCTTCATCTCGCCACGCTCGCCAACCTGCGTGGTCTTGACTGTGATCGCGGGATCTTTGTGTTCGATGTCGCGCTCGATTTTAGAAGGCACAGGCATCATGCCGAAATCGCTCTTGGAAAGGTCGGCAACCCAGTGGCCGGAAAGATCAGGTTTGTCGGCGGCCATCAGCATGGCAGCGGGAATGGAAAGCAAAAGAAGTCTTCTAAGCATTTCTTCACTCTAAAGCATTTCGTAAGATTGGGATGTGAGAGCATTACTGATTCTGTTGGCAGCCGTGTGGACATTGCATGGCGAAGACTGGCAGAAGATCAACGCGGGTCCCTTTGAAATCTACACGTCAGGTGACGTGAAGGCGGCCAAGGTCTTGCTCGGCACGCTGGAGCAAATGCGCGGGCAATTTGGCGATCTGTTGGGGCTGACAGACCCGAAGCCACTGTGGCCGGTGCGGATTGTGATTGCCAAAGGACAGCGCCCGGGCAAGCTGATGCTCACCTCCAATGTACACAGCCTGCTGCTGGGCGACGCGGTGATGACGCAGGCTCAGAAGCGCGAGATGTTGCAACTATTGCTCGACACGAATGCGGGGCCGCTTGAGCCGACGCTTGAGGATGCTGTCCTGACAGTTCTGAGCAGCATCGACGCTGAGCGGGTTCGCGTGACGGTGGGAGCACTGCCTGCAGCCGACAAGCAGACTGCGGATTGGGTGCTAATGCAATACCTGGTAACCAACGATACCTATCGCGGACGAGTACGCGTTTTCTTGTCGAACCTGATGAAGGGCACCGACAAACCGACAGCGCTACGCAACGGATTTGAAAAAGAAGAAGCCGAATTGCGCGCAGAAGCTACAACCGCGCGCTCAGCATTTGTGCCGGTCACCTATAGCGCGAGACCCATCTTGCCGGAGCGGGATTACCGGGCTCGCGAAATCGAAGTGGGTATGGGCCGCTTGCAGTTGGCCATTGCCCAGTTGACGGACGAGAAGTTACGCGACGGTGCACGGCGAGTTTGTTCAGCTCAGTCTGCGGCAGAACCTGAAGCGCAGGCTTGCGTGGCAGCAGCCTATGCGCTGGACGGCAAACCCGACCTGGCGGCGATCGAAGCAGAGAAAGCACTTACGATCCCTCGTATGCTTTACCTTGCGGCAGTGGGCCAGCCGGACCGTCTGAAGCATCAGCAACATCTCTTTACGGCCTTGCAACTGAAGGTGATCTATCCGGAGGCCGCGCTCGCGTTTGCATCGAAAGAGAATGATCCCATCAAGGCGCACAAAGCTCTGAAGGATGCTTCCAGCGCAGCGCTGCGGGATGCAAAGTATCAGGGGCAACTCGCCAAGTGGGCACAGGCCGCCGGGCTCTTTACCGAGGAGTCAAAGGCCTGGGCGGCGGCTGAGCGCGCGGCATTTGATCCGACAGAGAAAGAAGCCTTGAGGCAGTTGCGTCTTGGTGCACAAGATCGTCGCTACGAGGCCGAAGCTCAGGCCCGGCGAGATGCTGAGGCGGCGAGGATCAAGGATATTGAACGGGTGAAGCAGGAGAGTTTGCGGCGCGTGAGAGAAGCTGAAGCGAAGGCGCGTGGCCAGATGGTGCCGCTTGAACCGGGAACTAAAGTTGAGCAATGGTGGGACGGTGAAACACCGACCGGGACTCTGGTTGGCGTTCTGACAAGGGTGGATTGTATGGGCGGCGGCAAAGCGCGATTTGCGATTCGGGATAGCGCTGGGAAGGTGGTGCTTTATGATGTGGAGAACCCTGCGAAGCTGGTGTTGAGCGGAGCGGGCGCGGAGACCTTCAGCTTCAGTTGTGGAGTTCAAAAGCAACCACGTAAGGTGAAGGCAGGATTCAAGGAGAAGAAATTGCTGGCCATGGAATTGTTGCCTTAGATGAACGCTGCAAACCGGTGGTGGGTGGTTGCGATCTTCTATTTATCCTCAAGCATCAACTATCTGGACCGCCAGATTCTTGCTGCCGTCTCTCCTGCCTTCATGAACGAGTTCCATTTGAACTACGAGCAGTACGGGTGGATTCTGACCGGCTTCGGCTTGATATACATGCTGAGTTCTCCCGTGATGGGATGGTTTCTCGACAAGGTGGGCCTGAATTTTGGAACCTCAGCCGCGCTGGCCTGGTGGAGCATTGCCGGCATGGCACGTGGGTTCACATCAGGCCTGAGCGGTCTGATCGCCACTCACAGTTTGATGGCGGTAGGAGAATCGGCGGGAATCCCCTCTACAGCAAAAGCGGCGCAAACTTACCTCAAGCAGGAGGAACGCGCCATCGGCAGCTCCATGTCGCAACTGGGCCTGGTGCTTGGGGGCTTGCTGGCAACGATCATTGCGAATTACTGCATCAACAATTGGGGATGGAGAAGCGCATTCTTCGCAGCCGGCTGGCTGGGATTTCTCTGGATTCCTCTGTGGTGGTGGGCCTCAAAGAAGGCACCAACACAACCGGCAAGTATTGAGTCTAGCGGCTTTAACGTCCGTAGCATCCTGAAGCTTCCTCAAACCTGGGGCTTCGTCGTAGCCAACATTCTTTCACTTGGGATCTTTCTGTTCTGGACCTTCTGGACCAATCACTACTTCGTGAAAACCTTTGGGATGTCGGTGCAGGATGCAAACAACCTCTCTCCTCTCCTGCAGGCAATTTCACTGGTTGGTTCCTTCCTCGGTGGTTGGGCATCGATGCAGCTGATCCGCAGAGGCTGGGCTCCGTTGGCAGCCAGGCGGCGTGTTTATCTTTTCGGAGCGATTGGAATGATGTTGTCGGCCGTCGTACCGCTGGCTCCGAGTGTGACGTGGGCTGTGGTCTTCATCTCGTTAAGCTATTTCGCATCTTCAGCCGCAAGCGTAAATTTGTATACGATGCCGCTCGATGCCTATGGGGGGAGCAGCGCGGCGTTTAGTGTTTCATTGCTTACCGGTGGCTATGGCCTTTTGCAGCTCTTCGCGTATCCATTAATCGGCAGAATCGCAGACCAACATGGATTTGCACCGATCTGCATCGCCATTGCGTTTCCTCCGCTGCTTGCCTATCTCATTCTGGAGCTGACCAAGCCTCGTGCCTCGCAGACGCTACGTACTTAGCTTCGCCAATGGCCCTCAAGACCGCGTGGTATCGATGCGGAGAGAACTCAACGCGATCCTGCCGGGCTTCGAACATCGCGAAATAGAGCTTTTGCCGGGCGAGAGCGCCGGCAGCCTGTGGCTTCGGCTGATGCGGGACTTTGCTCCATTCTCGATTGCCCACACAGCGGCATTGCTTGGCCCTGACACAAACCAAAGCGTATTCAGGGCCGCGCTGGCGCTAGCGCCCACACGAATGCTGGCCTACGACTCGCACGGAGAGCGCTACCACCTAAGCTGGAAATCGCCCGTCAGTTCCCTGCTCTTCTGCAAGGGTTGGCCTGTGGATCAAATCCACTTGCGGCCCTGGCGGGACAACACTCTCCATTACCCCGAGATCTTGGAACTTCCAGGCCGCCCGGCAGAGCCCGCAAAGAAAACCGTAGCTATCCTCTCGCCCTACTTGCCCTGGCCTTTAAGCCATGGAGGTGCCGTACGCATCTACAATCTGCTCAAGGTGTGTTCGAGTCATTACAACCTGCATCTGCTCGCCTTTTCCGAGTCTAAAGACGCTGCCGAGCTTGGCCCGCTTAAAGAGATCTGTTGTGGGGTGACCCTTGTGCAGAAGCCGGAATTCCGGCGCTTGCGTTGGGCCAGCCTGCGTCCCGCGGAAGTAGTTGAATATGACACCCCGGCAATGCATGAAGCGTTGCGAAGCGTAAAGCGTGACCTCTTGCAAACCGAGTTTACGCAAGTTGCCGGCTACGGAGGCGATGTCCTGGTAGAACACGACGTAACGATGGATCTGGCGGCTCAGGAGCATGCCCGGCTGGGCTCATGGTCGAGTTGGTGGAGTCTACGCCGCTGGCAAACATTTGAGCGAAAAGCACTCACGAAATTCAGAGGCGTTGTGGTGATGAGCGAAAAAGATCGCCTCGCGATTGGGGGCCGGGTGATCCCGAACGGCGTCGATCTGGAACGCTATATTCCCGAGCCAGAACAAAATGGGGCCCGCATGTTGTTTATCGGGAGCTTCCGGCACTTCCCAAATGCCCTTGCGTTTCGCTTTCTGCTGGAAGAGTTCTGGCCGAAGCTCAAGAACTTGCTGCCAGAAGCAACGCTCGATGTAGTTGCCGGGCCAAGCCCTGATCTCTACTATCCCTTTGGATCGATCCCGTCAGCTGAAGGCGTGAAGCTGCATTCGTTTGTCAGCGATGTCCGGCCACTCTACAATGCCGCCAACCTGGTTCTGATTCCAACTCCCGTATCGGCCGGAACCAACATCAAGGCGCTGGAGGCTATGGCGATGGAGCGGGCCATGTTGAGTACCCCAAGTGGAGTTAACGGATTGGAACTCAAGCACGGCCAAGATGTCTGGATTGCCGAAGGCGCACAAGCCTTTGCTGACGCAGCGGCTCGGTTGTTACAAGACCCGCACCTGCGCCAGAGCCTGGCCCGCAAGGCTCGCGCAGTGGTAGCGGCAAACTTCGATTGGCGTGCGATTGGGCGCGAGCAGGAGGCCTTATGGGAAAGCCTGTTGTCCTGAGAGAAGGTGTGGCCGAGGATTGGGCAAAGTTTCGCGATTTGATTGCCGTCAGTGCTGGGGCAGCAACCTGGGCAGACGGCTATCCGTCGCTGGTGGCCGAGATCGACAACCAGCTCGCCGGCTTTGCCCTGTACCGGGTAATAGCAGGCGAAGGCGAGTTGCTGAATCTTGCCGTGCACCCATCAGCCAGACGCAGCGGTGTGGGCAGGGCCTTGCTGCAACAGATGATGCAACTCGCTGAGCTTTGGCACCTTGAAGTTCGTGAATCGAACATGGCCGCAATCGGTCTTTATCGATCGCTGGGTTTCGTGCAGGTGGGAAGGCGCTCTGCATACTACGCGGATGGCGAAGCAGCAATTTTGTTTTCTGCTGAGGGGTTGTCACCAAAGTGAAATAGTGTTAAGACTATGGGCAACGGCAGGTCAGACAGCCTTGCCGGTGGATTCCAAATCAAGGAGGAACCATCCTATGACGTTATTGAATGATGAAGAAATAAAGACTCAGCTCATGAATCTGGACCCGGAATTTCGCCGAGTGGCGACGCAGCATTCCGACTACTCGCGGCTTCTGCATGAGCTTGAGACGAAGTCCCATTTGAGCGAAGCCGAGCTGGCAGAAGAAGCACGTTTGAAGCGGATCAAACTTGCCTTAAAGGATCAGATGCAAGCGATGGTTTCACACTACGCGACTCAACCTGTTTAAGAATTGAAATCAAGCCCGGCCCCAATCGATTGTGTTGGGGCCGGTAGTGTGTAAGGTGGCCAGTGGTGCGGACATCGTACAATCAAGAGAAATCCTAACCGAGAGACTAACCATTGTGAAGAATCACTGGATCGTGTTCAGTCTGCTCTCGGGTCTAGCCCTGTCGCAAGTTCCATCGAGCAAATCAAAAGTTGTGAGTGGCCGCCTGTACCGGCTCCACATTAGCGCCTGGCCTGAGAGCCCGAAGCGTGTCGCGATCCGGCATGCTGGCAAAGAATTGGCCGCAAAGACACTCAGCCCCTTCGACCCGGACTGGACGATGTATTGGCGAGCCAGCAGCACTGAGGCACCCGTTGCCGATGCCGCGATTCAGTTGGAAGCAGTTGAAGATCCCCTGGCGATTGAATCTTCCTCCAACGCACTTCACCCCGTAGCAATAGAGCTGGATCGCGACTATCATGCCCTTGCCGACGAGCGTCCATTCTTTACCGGCAAACCAGAAGAGGGGATTCACTGGTACCGCTTGAAGAACTCGGCAAACGCCCCCCGGATCGCTTATCTAAGCGTTGAAGTTGGGGACCGCGAATTGCCAAGCGACATTGAGACCTTCATTCTCGGTGAAAACCAAACATTGAAGCCGTACCGTGTGGGCGGCTATTCGTATCTGCCCGAGGCGACACAAACGATGCCGGGGCTATCCAGCTTTCGAGTTAGAAAACTGGAACCGGGTGGGGAGTACCTCCTGCGCGTTGCCGCAAATCATCCAGCCTACACTTTGCGGCTGAGAAGCTATTCGAGCAGCGAGAAGCGCAGCCCTGCTCAAGCAATTGAGATGGGAATGGACTTTCTAGCCAGCATGGGTGCAGCCTGGCACGCAAATGTTCCGCGGCGGGGAGCTGTCGCAAGTCGCGAGACGTTGCCGCATGGGGAGATCCAAGGTTGTGTAGCCTGCCACCCAACCGTGTTTACGATGCGCGGCTATGACACCGCGCTCAAGAATGGATTCCGGGATGTGAACCCGCTAGCCCGTCAGATGCTGATCGATCAGTTGCAGAATCATCCTAGGCCCTTCCCCGGACATCCCGGCGTAAATTGGACACGTACAATCTTTTCAGCCCGCGCGATTTCTTCGCGAGTGAGCCCCTGGACCGCTACCCTGTTGCCATACCTGAAATTGACCGGGACAACGCATTGGGAGGAAGAAGCCGATGGGGCAGCGCCGAATGTAAGCCCCTTCGAGATTGCCTACTCACGCTATCTCGCGTTGAAAGAACCCGAGATCGCATTGCAGATCGAGCGGCAGCCCGCAAAGAATCTAATCGACCTCAACTGGAAGATTGTCGGTATGGCAGCGCTGGGCAAGCCCACCGGGGCACTAGTCGAAACGCTATTCGAATGGCAAAGGCAGGATGGCCTGTTGCCCCTGCATTTTGACAAGAACGAAGCAGGAGCGGAATTCATTACCTGGCACTCGCTCTGGGCGCTAGCCAAAGCAGACTTGCAACTCAACGATACGAGGGTGAAGCGTCTTTACGATCTTTGTCTATCGAGGCAAAAGCCGAGTGGCGAATGGCAAGGGGAGTCGTCGCACAAAGCCTTTGATACTCCCTTTCGGGATACGCAGTTTGCGGTAATGGCCTTGAGTGAGTTGTCGAGGCAAACGCCAGCGGCTACAGTCGCAACTCCTTCCATGCCCGAAGCAGGTAAAGCAGGAGCACTCGCCCGTGCGCGCGAGTTGCGCCGCATTGGGGATCGCGCCGAGATACAACGGCTGCTCGAGAGCAGTCTTGCCGTGGAGAGGCTAGCCGGTATTCGGGTCTTCTGGAGCCACTTTCGAAATCTGACCAACGATCGCGAATTGCTGGCCAGCATCATCCGGGTTGCTGAGGACAAGGAGCCGATCTTGCGCTTCTATGCCGCCAATGCCCTCGCACGCTGGTATGGCTGGCAGGCAGACCAAACCGAAATGGCGACAGCGATTCTGAGAACAGTAAGCTCGCGAATCGCAATCGAGACCGACAGCACGGTCAAGGGTGCCTGGAAGCAAGCCCTCTATACGATGATCGACGAGAATGAAGGCTATCTCGCCACCTGGAATTCCCAGATCGCCGACGAGGGCGAACAGGAGAAAACACTGGAAGGGCTCGCAGCGCGCCGCAAACGGGTACAGGAAGCTTTGGCAGTAGTTTTGAGTTCCGCTGGCCCGCGCGCGAAAGAGTCCCTTTTGCAGGCGCTGTGGGATCACCCGCAACGCCATGCCGGATTGCCTCCCGATCTGGCCGACCGGAGCGAAGTGGTTTTGCCGGCCTACTTTACCGAGTACGCGCAGGGCGTCGACACGCTGCATCGGGGCGGCTATGAGCCACATCTGCAAACTGCAGCTTTTCGCTACAGAACTGCAAACCGCTTCTTCAAGACTCGCGTTGGAAACGACAGCGAGCTGCCCGATCTTGGCGAGGTAGAGCCTACTCTCGAATTCGAGCTTCTACTGTGCCTCAAGAGCGGTGATGGGGTCCTGGTGCGTAGCACGCTCAACGCTCTAAGCGTCTTTCCCGCGGGATTGAGCGGCCGCCTTGCTATTGCAGTGGTTGGCTTGGCTGCCGGCCCACACGCACAGGACGTTCGCTTTGTTTTCGAAAACGATGTTCGCGGCAGGTTGAAACTCGAACAGCCGATTGAGTTCGAGAAGGCGCTAGTGCAGGCTCTGCTGGGAGCACTGAAGCCAGGGAATGCCGATGCGCTTGAGACACTTTTGCCCGCATTGGCGGCCGTAACGCCAGGCGAAGGTCTGAGCCGGAATCCTGATCTGCAGGGACGCATGGAGAGCCTCTTGCTGCGTCCTGAAGGTGTCCCGCTGGCAAAGGCATTGGCGGCAAGTGCAGTATTCCCTCACATTGCAGACGGGCCGCTGATTCGTACAACGATGATGGAAGCGCTCAGTTCGGGAGACCGTGCACTTGAAACCGCTGCAGTCGAGATTTTCGTAAAAAGCTATATCGCCGAGCCCACCAACCCTGTCCTGGGCAAACAATTTGCCGACAAAGCCCAGGGACTGGTTCGACGGCGGATGCTCGATTCGCTGGACCCGTCGCGGTTCTCGCTGCGCCTCTCAGCGCTCAACCGCTACAATCCCGGCCGTGATGTGGTGCTGCCCGAGGACGCCAACCTCTTCAGCTCGGACGTCGCGCAGCATCTGATTTCAATTGGCATGAAGGATCAAGACCAACAGGTGCGCCGCGCTGCATCGGAGCTCGTTTGGAACCACGCGGAGCTGACCCGGTTTCGAGGGGCTGCCGGAAAGCAAGAATTGCCGCAGCCAGACTATGAATACTTCAAACAAAGAGTGCAGCCCATTCTGACCAAAGTCACCGGAGACGGCCGCGCTTGTGTTTTGTGCCACTCCACTCAAGGCAAATTCCCGTTGCGCATGGCGGGTAAAGGCGGCTTCAATGAAGCGCAATCGCTGTTCAATTTCAACTCCGTATTGCGGGAAGTCAACCTGGCAGAACCTCAGCGAAGTCTGCTGCTGCTAAAGCCAACCCGGCCGAACGACAATGCTGGCGATCCTGCACTGCACACCAGCACCCACGGAGGTGGTACTCGCTGGGGCAAAAGCACGCGCGAGGCGTCAGCATCTGAAGAATATGAGACGATCCTCAACTGGATCCGCGGGGCGAGGCATTAAAGCACCATTCAAAACCATCTTGAAGAACTTGGTTGCAGCCATCGGCCAGCCTATCTCTTTAAAAAGCCGCTGCCGGAAGTACAGGCACTTACGCTCTTGAGCAAACCTAAGGCTCAATCCTGACGCAAGGCCAGCATTGGATCGGCCCGGGATCCCCGCCAGGCGGGGATAAAACCTGCCAGCAACATCCCGGTGCAAATGGCAACAATTCCAGAAACAATCGACACTGGCTCGACCCATTGTTTGAGCAGAAGAATGATCAGCGAAGCTCCCGTTACGGAAGAAGCAAGACTCAAAATAACAGCACGGCTGAGCGCAACACCGATGATTTGGTTGGGCTTGGCACCGATGGCAATCCGAATCCCCATCTCTCGACGTCGCCGCTGCATGTCGCTGGCCATGATGCCGTAAACTCCGGCCACAACCAGTAGCAGCGCCACCACCCCGAAGATCACTACCAAATCCCTCATACGCCTTGGCTGGAGAACGATTTCATCAATCCGGTCTTCCAGACTGCTGACACCTTTAAAATCGGCATCTGCACTAATCTCAGACCACATTTTGCGCAAAGCCGGCGACAGCGCCACAGCCGGCTGCGAAGTCTGAATCACGAAGGTGAGCATTGGCCAATACTGAGTCCGCTCGCTGTAAAAGATCTCAGGACGCGGAAGAGCTTCCTTGGAGGAATATCGGACGCTGGCAACAACGCCCGCAACTCTCTTCCAGGTTTTGCCGTCTCCAGAAACATTGCGACCAATCGCATTGCCGTCGAGATAACGTTTCGCAAAAGCTTCATTGACCAGGACTGAACTGTCGTCCGTAGGAAGCTGCCCCGCCAGAACGGCGATCCCCATGAGCGCGAAATAGTTATTTGAAGCCATCCTGAGCCCAACAGTCTCCGGCGTTTTTTCGGGCACTCCCTGGATGAAGACCGGACTGTCTTGCGACCCGCCTTCAAGAGGAAGCCGGTCTACGATGGCAACGGCTGAAACGCCCGGCAGAGCACTGGTTTGTTCGAGTCCACGCTCGATGGCGGCTCTCAAATCTTTGTTGTCCGTGCTCCAGCTAAAGTAAGCACGAGCGCTCAGCAGCCCTTGTTCTTTAAACCCGAGCGGAGCAAAGCGCAGATTATTAAAGTCACGTACCAACTGGAAGGCAGCAGCCAGCAAAACAAGTCCAAGCGCAGCTTCCGAGACAATCAGCAAATTGCGAAGCTGGAATTGCGACTGGCCCCGTACATCCTTCTCACGAGAACTCTGCCATGCCATGACACTGGCAAAGATCAGCGTGCTCAAAACACCCGTCACAATAAGAAAAGCAAAGACTCGTAGATCAATCACGGCCGTCTTGATCGGGGCAAAATCATCGCCATAGTTGGCCTGAAGCAAGGCGAGTGCCCAGGGTGCAAGCAGCAGTGCAGCTCCACATCCAAAGCCAACCAGCAGTGCAGACTCGACCAGATGCAAACGAATGAGATGCCAGCGCCCAGCCCCAAGAAACAGACGTACCGTGTCTTCCTGCTTGCGTTCCAGCGCCCGGGCTGCCAGCAAGCCAGCCAGATTTACCAGCGTGATGAGTAGTAAAAGTGCAGCAGCACCTTGAATGTACAAAGCGGGCTCGCGAGCATCGTCAGTCCATGCCTGTTGGGCTGGAACGATTCGCACGGTGGTGCCACGATCTGAATCTGGAAATTCCCGTCCCAACTGCTCTGCCACGCTCGATGCCTCGGCTTCAGCGGCGGCCATCGATACACCAGGCTTAAGCCTGGCCACTACGGATAAGTACCCGGCCTTTCGCGGGCCATCGAGCAAGCCTGCGGCAATCGGCGTAAGCACTTGCACATCTTCACCCAGCACGGCAGAATCGCCGACGACTCCGATCACCTGATAGGCGTCCGCCCCCAGGCGAATCGAATCGCCCACTCTCGCAAGATCCCGGCTCTTCGCTGTGAGCATTGCGACTTTGCCGCCTCGCAGCTCTTTTTCTTCAAAGCGACGGCCTTCGATCACAGGAGCGCCAAGCAGGGCAATCCAGTCGCCCACCACATGCATCACATTTATCGGACGATTGCCCTCCCGCTCACGCAGTTGCATCGCTTCGCCATAGCTACTGGCGACGAGCTCAAACGCAGAAACACGTGTGCGCCAATCGGCTATTCGCTTGGGGTTGCTGTTGCTCGTGCGATTCTGACGGATTTCGTTGAGTACAACCAAACGGTCAGCTTCAGGAAAGGGTAAGCTGCGCAGAAACAGCGTATCGAGGACGCTAAAGACGGCGGCATTAACGCCAAGGCCAATGGCCAACAACAATACGCTTGAGACCAGGAAAAGCGGGCTGCGACGAAGCCGCCGGTACCCAACTTTGACATCACGCATCGTTCCCTCCAGACCAGCAAACATGTCGGTATCTCCGGCTTGCTCCTGTTGGCTCAAAACGTTGCCGTAGCCAAGGCGGGCATTACGCCGCGCCTCTTCTTCACTCATTCCCCGCCTGAGGTACTCTTCAGTCCGCATCGCCAGGTGAAACTCGGCTTCTTCTTCAGCGCGCCGGCGCACTTCATCCTGTGCAAAAAGTGTGGTTTTGAGTCGATTCCAAAATCCCATGGCAATTCCCTTCCCCTAAACCGCTTCCAGAACCAGCGAGACACCAAGAGTAATCCTGCGCCAACTTTCCAGTTCCTGCTCCAACTGCTGTTGACCGGTTTTGGTAATCGTGTAAAAGCGAGCCTTACGGTTAGACTCGGTGAGCCCCCAATGACTCGAAATCCAGCCGTCCTGTTCCATGCGGTGCAATGCGGGATAGAGGCTGCCCTCTTCCACGCGCAGCAAATCGGAACTCATTTGCTGGATTCTACTGGCAACGGCGTAGCCGTGCATTTCACCCAAGGCCAGTGTCTTCAGCACCAACAGCGTGAGGCTGCCGGAGAGTGCGTCATTTCGAGTTTTTGAGGACATTTCCGATACCTAGAACTCTAGACGTAGCTTTCTAGGGGAAAGTTCAAAACTTTTCATGCTCGAAGGCGAATTCTTGGAGAAAGTCCATTCCCGAAATCTACTATTCACACAGTTCCATGAGACTGACCCGATTGCTATATTTATTGAGCTTCTTCGCTCCCATTGCCTTTTTATTAGGCTACATTGCGGGCGCGCCACGCCCAACTGCCCCGGATCTGAGTTTTGAGTACATCAATACAAAGGCCCTCCCTGTTTCTGCAATCGATTTCTACCGGCATGAAGACTCGATTGCAATTCAGGAAACAGCCTGGATGCAGCCAAATTCAAATTACGACAAGAAGTAAACAGCCAATAGCTTCAGTACCATCGAAGGATGCAAGAGCTTTACCTGATTCGCCATGGACAAGCTGGCCTTCGGAGTGATTATGACCGCTTGTCCGATTTGGGACATCAACAGGCTCGGCTTCTGGCGGAGTGGTTTCAAACGCAGGGGATTGAGTTCGATCTGGTGCTGAGCGGCGGGCTCAGACGTCAACGAGAGACGGCTGCCGCGCTCAGCCGAGACCCAACTGCCGACCCTGCGTGGAACGAATTCGATCTCGATGCAGTCTATGCCTCGATAGCCCCTCAACTCGCAGCCGTCGACGATGAGTTTCGAAACGAGTTTGAAAGCATGACCGCACAAGCGGCAGATCCATCGCATCCCGTTCATCGAGCCTGGCGGCCCAGTGATTTTCAGGTAGTCAAGGCATGGCTTGAGGGACGGTTTTCAGTGGACTGCGAAACCTGGCTTGCATTCCATCAGCGCATCTTGCAGGCATTCTCAAACCTCGATGCCAATAGTGAGATGAAGCGAATTGCGCTGGTAAGCTCGGCAACACCGATCGGCATCAGCACGGCCAAGCTATTTGAAGCCCCGGTGCGTCAGGTTTTCGAACTCGCAGGCAGCCTGCACAACGCTTCATTCACGCTCTTCAAGAAGCGCCCAACGGGTTGGGCGTTGGCTGGATTCAACCACACGCCACATTTGAGAGAAGAAAAGCTTCGCACCTTTCGCTAAATCCCAGGCAATCGTGCGATTCTGATACGTGGATGTCTGGAGCCGCCGTCACACCCGAACTGGAACGCGAATCGATCGAAGCGCATGAACCGCTTTTTCATGTCGTGCTTCTCGACGATGATGCTCACACTTACGACTACGTAATCGAAATGCTTCAGAAGCTCTTCTTTTTTAGCTTCCAACAGGCGCTCGACCATGCCTCCGAAGTGGACGAAAAGGGCCGAACGATCATCATGACGGTTGAACTTCCCATGGCGGAATTCGCCCGGGATCAAATCATCGCCTATGGCCCCGATTACCGTATGGAAAATTCAAAGGGCTCGATGAGTGCAATCATCGAGCCCGCAGTTTAAACCTTAAAAATCAGAACCAGTCTTAGTGGCTCATCTTCAGCTTGTAGCTGCCATCGGCCAGCTTTTCGCGATACAGATCATGGCAGCCCTTGCAGGTTGCGCCTACTGCAGCGAATTCACCAGTGCCAGCGGCAAGAGCCTTGGCGGCGGCGATTGTCTTGCCGTTCATTTCAGTGGCATCAGCCATCTTGTGTGAGGCCCAGAACTTGGCGGCAATTGTGAATTGATCCACAAGCGTCTGGCCGCCAGCCTTCAGAGCAGCAGCGTCCTTGGCTTCATTTGCCTTGCGCAATTCGCCCATTGTTTTGCCAACAATCTTCATAGCCTTATCGAGATCTTCTTCGCTTTGCGAGAAGGCAGGCACGATTACGAGCATCCCAGCGAGAAGGAAAGAAATGGATTTACCAAAGGTAGTCATGGGTCCTATCTTACTTCCGTCCGACTTCCCACGCAAGGTGCTCCAACTCAGGCTTCAAAAGTTTTAGCCACGCAACTTCCACTGCGTTGGTCGAACCAGGCGTCGAAAAGACAACTTTCCCGCGGTAGGTTCCGGCTGTCGCCCGGCTCAGCATCGCAGCTGCGCCTACTGCTTCATAGCTAAACATGCGAAACAATTCGCCAAAGCCTGGCAAGGTTTTCTCCAGTTTCCGCGAAAGCACATCGTAGGTGGTGTCACGTGGGGAGATGCCAGTGCCTCCATTAAAAAGAATCAAGCGGCAATCAGTAGCGGCAAACTCGTCGAGTACAGCGGCAACTTGATCGGGCTCGTCCTTGATAATGCGATAGCCATCGACGCGATGTCCTAGCAACTCAATTTCCCGTCGAAGGTACTTGCCATTTAGATCTGTCTCTTCGGTGCGCGAATCGCTAACGGTGACCAGACAAACACCAATCGGCCCCAGATCTTTGGCCATATCCTTATGCTCTGCAGTACTCACGGTAGGACAATCTCCTTCGATAATTTTCCGGCCTTGATGCTGTCATAGGTGAAGGTCACCCTTCCGGGAGCACCTTCAATCAGAAACATCAGCGTTTTTGTAGATACCCCGTCGACACCACCAGAAACAAGAAGTCGCTCGGGACGATGCTCCTGCAAGCGCACCTTGTTGAGATAGGGATCATCCACAATGCCGCTCGACAAGACCTTCGCTCCTGAAATCGTAGCCAGATCCTGACGATGGATCTTGTTCTGCTGCACGATCCCAGCCACACTCGGAATCATGCGGTCGTTCAGAACAGGAATGTGGAGGCGGTAAAGTCCATTCTTCACCTTTACGACAGTAGGCTCTTCGATCTTCAGCCGCGGCAAGTGGTAGCCATGATAGATCACATACATGGCATTGCGATGGTATTCCTCAACCGAAAGAAATCCTTCAGGCGGGCGGCCCGTGTCATGCCTGAAGCCGCCAATCTCAATGTCACCGTACTGCGGATGCTTGTAGCCCTTCCAGTCGACAAACATGCGCCCCTGGGTCAGTTCATCGTTGAACTTCATCACCTCATCCGGGCTCACCGTTTTGTCGCCATTAAAGTCCTGCTGCGGGGCATTCAGTTCAATGCCAATACTAAAGGCACCGACGCGACCATAGGTATGGTCGGCTGAGCTGCCATAGCTGTCCCCGAGCACAGGCGCAACCCAGACATAACGATAACCGGGCAACATCTTCTCGCCTTCCTTGCCCAGAAAATCATGCACGCGAAGATCCACCTGGCTCATCGGCTTCTGGCTGCGAGCACCCGGCATGCGCAAGATAAGCTTTCCAAAATTGTGATAGCTCATCACGACATTGACGTTCAAATGCGAGCCCATCCATTCGGCAATATTACGTGCCTCGGGATATTGGAGCGGATACTCGCTAGCCCCAGCCTGCACGTAGCGCGGCTGAAACCCATCACCCCAGACGCGATTCGGATCCACATACCCATAAGGATCTTCGTTCACCTGGCCATCCCCGTCATTGTCGATACCTTCGGTGCCCAGCTGGATGTAATCACCAAGTTCGTCCTGACGCACAGGCACGAGCAACCGCGAATCCTTTGGGTCGAGCTTGTGCGTGCCCTGCCCCAGCGCAACCTTCTTGCGCATCATGGTGATCTCCCCATCGCCGTCGAGATCCTCAAAGCCGTCTTCATCCATCAGCCCATCACGATCGTCGTCGATGGGCACCGGCAGTGTGCGAGGAAAATTCGGATTCGACGCCTGACTAAACCAACGTTCGCGGCTGTCGACATTCATCATCGGAATCACATACAGCGTCGCCCGATCCAGAAACTCAGTGACGCGAGGCAACTTGCCGTAATTCTTCAACACGAAGTTCACGGTATAGAGCGTAGTCTCTGTACCCTGAATCTCGTTGGCATGAGTGGAGCCATCGATGTACACTGCAGGCTTGGTTTCAGCCGTACCCGTCTTCGGATTGGTGATCGTAAGCAACCAGGTATCGCCTCCGGCACTGGTCTTGCCGAGGCTTTCGAGTTTCACCCAACCCGGATAAGCCTTCTCATAATCACGCATCAACTGAAGCACTTCCGCGTTCGGGTAGAGACGGTCCCACTTCGGATCAGGAGCTTGCGTCTGGGCGCAAAGCAGTGCGCCGCATAGCAGGCAAGCAAGTATGGAGCGCATCATGGCAGTGTAATGGTGCTGCTGACCTTACCAGCCTTGACACTGTCATAGGTAAAGGTAAGCGTGCCGGGGCGCGCCTCGACCAGAAACATAAGCGTCTCGGTGGAGAACCCGCCAACACCGCCGGAAACCACCAGTCGCTCAGGGCGCTTCTCCTGCATCTGCACCTTGTTCAGAAATGGATCGCGAACAATTCCACTAGCGATCACCTTGCCGCCGCTAATCGTCGCAATATCCTGGCGGTGCAACTTGTGCTGTTGAACGACTGCCGCAGTGGTTGGGATGATTCGCTCATTCAATACAGGGACATGCAAGCGGTACAGCCCTTCCTTCACCTTCACCACTTCCGGCGTCTGCACCTTGAGCTTCGGCAGATGATAGCCATTCAGCAGGATGAACATCGCATTGCGGTGACATTCTTCAACATTGAGGAAGCCTTCAGGCGAACGGTTCGTATCATGCTTGTAGCCGCCCACTTCAATATCCCCATACTGAGGATGCTTATAAGCCTTCCAGGGAACAAACATGCGGCCCTGAGTCAGCTCATCATTGAACTTCATCTGCTCTTCCTGGCTGACACTCTTGTCGCCGTTGAAGTCCTGCTGGGTGCCATTGAGCTCGACAACAAAGCTGATCGCGCCGTGACGGCCATAGGTGTGGTCTGTTGTATCGCCGTAGCTATCGTAGAGCAGTTGCCAACTATTGCCATACCGGTAGCCAGGAAGAATCTTTTCGCCTTCCTTACCCAGAAAGTCATGAACACGCAAGTCAGCTCCGTTCATGGCCCGCTGCGGCTTGGCTCCTGGTCCGCGAAGAATGTAGCGGCCAAAATTATGAAAGCTCAGTACTGCGTTGACGTTCAGATGATTGCGAGCCCATTGAGCGATATTGCGCTGCTCCGGGTATTGCAAAGGATATTCGCTTGAACCGCTCTGAACATAGCGCGGCATCCAGCCTTCGCCCCACGCGCGATTCGGATCGATATACCCATAGGTATCTTCGTTCACCTGACCATCACCATCGTTATCGATGCCCTCAGTGCCCAGCATGATGTAATCGCCAAGCTCATTGGCCGCCACTGGCACCATGAGACGGGGATCCTTAGGGTCCAGCTTGAAGCGGCCTTGTCCCATCGGCACTTTTTTGCGCATCATCGTAATCTCGCCGTCGCCGTCAAGATCGTCGAAGCCATCCTCGTCGGCAACGCCATCACGGTCGTCATCGATCGATACCGGCAGGGTACGGGGAAAGTTAGGCGTCGCGGGCTGCGTGAACCAGCGCTCACGGCTATCGATGTTCATCATCGGGACAACATAGAGCGTCGCGCGATCGAGAAACTCAGTCACACGCGGTAATTTGCCATAGTTCTTGAGAACGAAATTCACGGCATACATCGTCACTTCAGTTCCCTGAATTTCATTGGCGTGAGTGGCACCATCGATATAGACTGCGGGCTTGGTATCTGCCGCGCCGGTCTTCGGATTTGTGATCGTCATCAACCACGTATCCCCACCGGCACTGGTCTTGCCCAGACTCTCAATCTTTACCCAGTCGGGATAAGACTTTGCGTAGCCACGCATCA
The DNA here is from genome assembly GCA_022843625.1 of Bryobacter sp. GTDB lineage: Bacteria > Acidobacteriota > Terriglobia > Bryobacterales > Bryobacteraceae > Bryobacter. The sequence goes on from JALHNH010000031.1 coordinate 67,537, forward strand.
TCTCGAGAATTTGAGCATTCGGATAAAGACGATCCCATTGGGGATCGGGAGGAGCAACCTTCGGGCTAAGCGCGGAACTCTGCCCCATCAGGGCACTGCAAAGGATCAACGAAATCAAAGCTTGCGTCTTCACTGGAGAACCACCTCACGCCGGTCTTCGCCAGCGTTCTGCGTCAGGATGCTCACGGTAATCTTGGCACCGGGCGTTGCACTCACCATCCAGGTGGCCTTGGTTGTGCCACCAGAACCGGTGATGCGCTCATTCGCGCTCCGGTTGTTGCCTTGCACCAGATTCGCCCCCGAAGGCAGCGTAATCGTAAGCCGCGCCGGAAGATAACTTCGAGTGCGCACCTGCAGACGGGTCGCCGTAGGCAGGAAGCCATTGTTCACCGCAGTAGCGCTCACCTCGTAGATTCCAGAGCCAAGCGCCTTCACCTGCACATCTGCAATGGCAACTTCAGCAAGCTTGCCCGCCATAAAGATCAACGCATCGGCATGCACATCGGCCGCCTTCTTCAGTTCGGCCTCATTCGGCGTAACGGCAAGAAAGGGATCCACACCGCCCACTTCGGCCTTGGTGCCATCAGGAAGTGTCACCGCAGTCCAGGCAACCATCCCATCCTTGGCACTGGCATCGACATAGGCAATCGTGTCTTCATCAGGAGTGGTCGCCCCCCCACCATTGGCAGCGGCCGGACGGGCAGCATCGCCAGCTGGCTTCGCGGCAGCCTTCTTCGGGATCCCCCATACGTCGAGTTCCACCGCCATGGTGCTGTATTGGTAATACAGCCAGTTCTGCAGCCCGCCAGGAGCGCTCTGTCCACCACTGCGCTTGCTGTCCAGCCCTGCCTTATCGAGCAACTTCTTATATTCGTCTGCAAAGCTCCTATAGAACTTCAGATCTTCAGTATCCGGTGCTGTTGCCGGGCCGCCTCCAACAAACTGTGCAACAGCCTCCTTTGTCAATCCGCCCGGAACCCTTCCCATCGGCGAATCCTTGAGCACTTCATACACTTCATCGATCGTGTACTCTTTGTTAGCGGTAAGGCCGGTAGCATTCGCAATATTACGAGACAACGTCACCTTCGTGCTTCCAATGTCACCGGTGCGGCCACCAGATCCACGGGGCATCTCCAGAAGATTATTGGCAGGCCCAAACACTACAGCCATAGCCACATTACGGTGCTTGATCAGGAAGTCCATGATCGCTTTGCTCTCAGGCTGCGCACTGGGCCAGGGGCCAGACTCGGGGTCCGCCTCATTCCAGGCATGCGCAAAATTGCGGTCCGGACGATATCCACCCGCAGGATCTTCGTTATACAAACCGTCCTTATCGTCATCGATCCCTTCGGCCATCATCTTGAACTTGCCCTTTTCACCCTTGAGCGGATCGGCCCGGCGCATCAGGCGCGAGTCCTTCTCGTCAATGATCCATTCCCCGGCAGGATCGGCAATTCGCATCATCGTGATCTTGCCATCGTTATTCAGGTCATTAGGGCCGTCTTCACCCACCAGACCGTCGAGGTCGCGATCCAGCTTTCCAACATTGAGGCTCCGTCGATATTTGGGGCCTTGAAAGAGACCGTCGTGGGCATCCGGGTTCAGCATCGGTGCGACATAGAACGTGCGCGTTTCAAGAAGCGCCTTTACGGCAGCATCATCCTTCTTTGCGACGAGCTTTTCCAGAAACGCAACCGCCGCCTGCGTGCCCGCGTTGTGGAAACCAACCAGATTGGCCCCGACGAAAACAGCGGGGCGCATCTCGGGCTTCACTTTACCCGGTGCAGCGACGGTGAGCAAATGCAGCTTCTTCCCGGCAGACGAATTTCCGATAGCCGAGATCTGAATCCAGCTGGAATTCTGTCTCGCCAGTTCAGCAAGCCGCTTCTCTCCATCGGAAAAGCTCACATAGCCAGGCACGGCCTGGGAAAACGCCAGCGGTACCAGCGCCAGCGCCGCCAAAGCGGTAAATAATCGCATTCGCAAGGGATAATCCCCCTCTCAAAATTATCGATTTCGGGTCGAAATCAATGGGTGAAATCCCAGTATAGGGGATGCTGGCCCGGCTAGCCCCGCCTGCAACCGCACCGTCACTTTGATTCTGCAAAGTCCTGAGCTTTTTGAATCCTCCCACGTATAGATGTCAGGCAAACCATATGATCCACACACTCTGGCTACCGATACTTCTCCTCTCAACCTCCGTTTTTGCCGCACAGGAACTGGATCGGATGGACCATCCATCCCGGTCGTCCATCGGCCTGCCAATCTCAGGCAGAGTAATTTCTGACGATCGACTGGAACTGAGCCTTCTTCGGGTTCAGTTGATCGATCTCTCCAGCAGGCGTATCGTCTCCGACTCTACGCTCAATGTCAGCGGCGGCTTCCAGCTTCCCGCGCAGCCAATTGGCTTCTACGAATTCAGAATCGTTGGCCATGCAGGGCAAACTCTTTACATGCTCGAAATTCAGTCGGCAACAACCTCCTATCTCGAAATCAAATTGCCAAAACAGAATCTCACCAGCCAGCCCGCAACCATTTCAGCGCAAAGGCTGAAACACAAAACACCTAAGAAGGCTCGGCAACAAATAGATTTGGCTACGAAGTTTTACAAGCAAGGAGACCGGCCTAAGGCAATTGAGCATCTTCTGGCCGGGGCCGCTATCGATTTGGACAATTTCGATATTCTCAGCAACCTTGGTGCCCTCTACCTAAAGAACCGGGATCCGGACAACGCATTCCCCTGGCTGGATAAAGCCTGGCAAATCGACCCAAACGATTCTCCGAACAATACAAATCTCTCGGCCTACTACGCTTATAAGGACGACTACCCGAAGGCGGAAGAATTTGCCGCAGCCAGTCTCAGAGCGAATCCGAATTCAACCCACGCACGCTACATGCTCGCTGTATCGCTCCTCAAGCAAGGCAAGAATCCGGAAAGCGCACGGACACACCTCGATCAAATCCAGGGCTCTTTCGCCCCGGCAAAAAATCTCTTGCTCTCATTGCAACCAAAGGAATGATACAGTTCTCTTTCTGGTGAGGGAATTTTCACGATTCATTTCGATCGCATTGTTCGGTTGCTTTTATGGCGTTGCCATCGAGGTACCGCAAGGCACGCTTTTGGAGCTGCGCGTCCTCAATGGAATTCGTTCTTACTCTTCTCAACCCGGTCAGCCAATCCAGGCCATCCTCGTTGCACCGGTCATCATAGATGACAACGTTTCAATTCCTTCCGGCAGCAAAGTATCCGGCAAAATCGTCGCGATCAACAGAGTTGGGCTTGGTTTTGCCCGCGAACGCGCCTCCATGCGGCTTCAATTCGACAAACTGGAGATCGAAGGCGGCCCGGTACTCAACATCGAGACCCGCCTCTTCCAGATCGAAAACGCCAGAGAAAAACTCGATTCCAAAGGCAGAGTTCGAGGAGTCCGGTCCACCAACACTCCGGGATTCCGCGCCGCCGGAGTGCTGACCGGCCTCGCCGCAGTAGACCCCATCGCCCTGCTTTTTTCAAGCACCGCCTTCGGTGCTACTTTGCGTTTCAGCGAGCCCGAAATCAACTGGGCTCCCGGGGCGGAATTGATTGTCGAGGTGTCGAAAGCATTCGATTCCGGATACGGGAAAGCTCCCGATTCGCCCACGATCACCAGCACCAGCCAGGAGCGGGCCGAGTTGCAGGCGCTCATCGAGCGGCTTCCCAATCGCACCGCCCGCGCGTCCGACGCAAAGAAGTCAGACCTCACCAACCTCCTCATCATTGGAAAACCAGAAGCCATAGAACGGGCTTTCGCTGCCGCCGGCTGGGTCCAGTCCTTGGAGACCACCGCCTCTACGCGCTATCGATCTTTAAGGGCCTTTGCAGAGACGCAACCCTTTCAGGAAGCCCCCATGTCAGAGCTTCTGCTTGAAAACCAGCCCGCAGACATGACGCTGTCAAAGACGCTGAACACCTTTACCCGCCGCCATCACATTCGCATCTACCGCTGGAAAGAAACCTGGGACGGCTTGTCTATTTATCAGGCGGCTGCCACTCACGACACCGACATCATCGTCTCCTGGCGCCAACGCTCGGTCACCCACGCCATCGATGAACGCATTGATGAAGAACGCGCCAAGGTAATCAATGACCTCAACTTCACCGGTTGCGTAGATGGCTCCGAGTGGGTCCAACGCCCCTGGATCAGCGAATTTCTTCAAAATGGCGACGGCCAGCCAATCACAACAGACAGGGCCATCGCCGCACTTCGCCTGAACAACTGTCAGTCTCCCGTCCAAACAGCACCAGATATGACCTATGACGAGGCACTAGGGAGCGGAAGCCTCTTCAATCGCGGAGTACGCCAAACCATGTTGCGCATGAAGAACGACCTGCTCCGGGGCAACCTCGTTTGGCAAGGTGCATCCTGGGCTTACCGCTTCAGCCAGATGCTGAAAAGAGAACAACAACCTCAGGAGCGACGCTATGAGCGTCAGGCTTTGCTTGGCCTGGCCGGAGACGCAACGGGTGCCCCCAGGGCAGGCACGGAAGACGGCAGCAGCATGATCGCACCCGTGATCGAAGCCCCAAAACCCAAACGCAGCAACCCCTCACTGATCCCCGGCGAAGATTGGGGCATCCCAACCGTCGAACTCGGCTTCTCCTTTGGTACCTCTCTCTTCCACAAATCCACAGTCGGCGATGAGGCCTGGATCTTGCCAAGGCATCCAATGACCGGAGGTCAGGTTGCTCTCAGCGCCGGTAATCAGATCCGTCCAGGCTGGGCGCTTGGCGGGACGGTCACGGTTCATGCCAATCGATGGCTCTCCAACGAACTCGGCTTCCATTACTTCCGCGGCAGCTACCTGCTGGACTTGCACAGGTCGATTCCCGGCAAAGATGGGTCGCTCCCGGGATTGGTCGAACAAAGGGCCGGCTTGCTCACCCGTCAATTCAGCTACAGCACCGTCATTCATGCAAGGCCAGTTGAAGCTCGCTTCAGGCCCTACTTCGCCATTGGCCCTGCCCTGCAACTCGTCCATCTGACGGATGCACCCTTCAGAGAATCCGGCGGGATCTACCGCCTCGGGCTCAGCAATGTAGGCCTTTTCAAATCGGCTTACAATTTTGGCAGCGCTCCGCCCCTCGATGGAGGCGGTATCTTCCAGCCAGCCATCCAGTTCGGCGGAGGTTTCAAATATCGCTACAAACGGTGCTGGGTTCTACGCGTTGACTACCGAACCAGCGTCAGCCACCGTCCGAACCTCCTCAAGAAATCTCTGGCAACGTTTGTCGACGAAATCACTCCAGCACCCAACGACACAACCAACCATTGGTTTGCCCAACAGAAGCTCAGCCTGGGCTTCTCATTCACCTTCTAACGCGCACCGCCCAGATCGTAGGCATTGCTCAGCACTACCGTCACCGCATAGCTGCCCAGATTGTTCTGCCAGTGGGCATTGTCATTGATTGCCAGTTGCAACCGGCCCGCTCCCACTCCAGACTTGCTCGCCTTCTCGCCAAAGAACTGCACGGCTCCCTTGGCCCCCACGCGTCCGACAAGCGCACCAAAGGGTTGGCCGTCAGTCAGGTTGGATTTATAGTTTCCCGCAGGTTTCGTAAGTCCATTCGGGCCCGTGGCCCACTGGTCGTCCTTCCAGGAGAGTCGCGTAAATCCAGCCGCTGTCAAGGTCAATTGAGAAGCCGCCGACCCATACAGCCCCGTATCGAGATACTCAATCTGTGTCGAGTGCCGCAGCGAATGAACATCCATCGTGCGCGCAATCGACTTCCGCTGCACCGCAAAGAGCCGGATCTTGTCCCAGGCGATACTCTGCGTGCCCACCTTCAACTCACCCTGCGGCCAGGCCCCGCGCAACGCGTTCGAGCCTTCCAGGCGAATCAGACTCGCACTGCGATCCGGCTGGTCGGCAATCGAAGGCATGATGCGATCAAACAGGTTGTAGAGCGGCTTCGGCTCATGTTGATCGGTATCGCGAATGATCTCGAGAAACGGCGTCAGCACAGGCAACCCGATGTAAGTCAGATCTTCCACCGCCGCATCGCGCAACTTGCGATCCTTGCCCTGGATCGTCACAAGGCCGGCACTGATCGCCTCTGCTTCCTTAGCCGAGGCCGCAGCGCCATTGTGCATGGAGAGCACCTTCGCAATCGGGTGAGCACCAGCCATCTTGGCTGTGGTGACACCTTCTACCCACTGCCCGTCGGTAGTCAGTACGAGCACAGTCTGCGCAGCAGGCATCAAGGCCGCCGCAAAAAGAAAAGCAAAAAAGCTTTGTGTCATTGGTTCTTGATCCAGTTCTCCCAGGAATGATGCTTCGGCCCGGTGTATTGTATGGTGTCGAAGAAGGCGGCATTTCCATTGAAACGAGGGTCTCCCTCTTCTTTCAAAATCTTCTCCATGCGATCCCGCAAGCCCCGCATGATCAGCGCATAGTCCAGATTGCGAGCCTGATTCTTCACGCAATCCGGATCACTCGCCAGATGAAATAGTTCTTCTGCCGGCCGCTTCCCGAAATTCAATTTGAAGTAATCGTCGAAACGCGACAGAATAAACGTCTTGCTCGGGCTATCATCCACATCCCGGTAGCCAGTCTCAGGCATTCCCGCCGGCCAGACATCGGGAGTGTAGTTGCGAATATACAGAAATTCCTTTGTGCGAATCGCGCGGACAGGATACCCGGCATCATTCGGTCGTCCAATGTCATGGCGTTCTTTAGCAACCACCATGACATCCCGTGTCGCATCTACAGTTCCAGACTTGCCACTCTTCAGCACATCCAGAAAACTCTTGCCCGTCATCGTCGCCGGTGCCTTGAGCCCAGCCACTTCCAGAAAGGTAGGCGCAAAATCCCGCGTGTTGATAAAGTCGTCTATCACCCGGCCGGGAACAATATTCTTCCCGTAGCGAATCGCCAGGGGAATGTGAAACCCGTCCTCATAAATCTGCCCCTTCACTCTCGGAAAAGGCATGCCGTGATCGGAGGTAACAACGATCATCGTATTGTCCAGCTCACCAGCCCGCTCGAGCGTCTCGATCACCCGCCCCAGATGCTGATCGTTCGATTCCACTTCCAGCGCGTAGTCGAGAACATCCGACTTGATCAGATTGTTATCCGGCCAGTAGCTCGGCACTTTCACATCCGCCAGACGTTTACCGGCGCGCACGCCCGCACCCTCTTCATAAACCCGGTGCGGCTCCATCGAACCAAGCCAGAAGCAGAACGGCTTGCCCGCCGGACGCTGCCCAAGAAAATCAGCGAAATTGGCCGCGTAATCATTGCTCGACATCCCTGCAAAGGGCGGCTTGTACGTCATCTTGTTGTAAGCCGGACCAGCAGGATTATGCTTCCAACCGGTAACCTTGAAATCCCCAGGCCCCCAGCCTTTGCCCGTCAGCCCGACGTGATAACCGGCCTCTTCGAGGACCGCAGGATAGACAGGAAAGTCATTCGGGAAAATGCTGTTGTGGCTCACCGCTTCTTTGGTCTGCCAGCTATTTCGACCAGTGAGGATCGTAGCCCTGCACGGCGAACACTTCGGGTTCGAAGTAAAGGCGTTCGCAAACACCACACCCTCTCGCGCAACCCGGTCAAAGTGCGGAGTCTTCAGCCACGGCACACCAAAATATGACGCATGACGATTCGACCAGTCGTCCGCGATAAAGAACAGGATGTTGGGCCTGCGTCCACTTTGAGACTGGGCGACACTGCCACTCGTCATCAAAGAAGCGGAGCTGAGCAGGAAGTTGCGGCGAGAAATCGGCATCCCCGTCATTCTATGCCCTAAGGCTTAGCGTTGCGCGCCCAGGTACTCCGAGACCGACCGGTACATCCGGTCTTTATAAAGCCGGCCACCGTCTTCCACCGGCGCAGACCAGTTGTGGCTCCAGGAATCTCCCGAGCTCTTCATATACTCCGCAATGCGTGCTTCGAGGCGCGGGATCACAAAAGCCTCGGCCGCCGCATCCCCAATTAAGTTCTTACGCTGATAGGGGTCCGTCTCCATATCAAACAGCACCCACGGCTTGTCAATGTAGCGGGCATACATGTAGCGATCCGTACGCACGCCACGCCAGCCAGCCGCTGTCCCATCCCCGGCATAAGGCCCAAAGATCTGGAAGAACGCATCCTTGCGAGTCTTGCTCGTCTTGCCCTGCACGGTCTTGGAAAGATCGAGCCCCTGAAAGCCTGCCGGCACATTCACGCCGCACAGTCCAAGTGTGGTCGCAGGAATGTCGATATGCGAGAAGAGATTCTCGTTCACCCGTCCTTGCTTCATAAATCGCGGATAGTGGACAATCCCAGGCACACGAATCGATTCCTCAAAAGGTTTGCGCTTCAGCCGCAACCCGTGCGAGCCCAACATGTCCCCGTGATCTGAAAAGAAAAACAGCGCCGTATCTTCGGCATGACGCGATTGGGAAACAGCCTTCCGCAGCCGTCCCACCTGATCGTCGACAGCCGTACAAGCGGCATAATAAGCGGCAAGATTCTTGCGCGTCACTCCGCGCTCCACTTCTTCGTAGTTCGCTCGCACGCGAATCTTTTCAGGGTCAAAGCGCTTCATGTACTCCTCAGGAGCACCATAAGGATCATGCGGCGGCCCCGGAGCCACCATCAGAAAATAAGGCTGATCGGAATTCTTCTGCTGGTCGAGAAACTCAAGCGCAAGGTCAGTCCAGCCCTCTGCTTCAAACTTGCCCATCTCGATCGGCTTCGGATCATCGCGAAAGTACTGCGCCTTGAAATGATCGTGGCTGCATTGATTCGCCGCCCAGTAGTCAAAGCCCAACCGCCGCTCACCCGGAGGAATAAATCCCGGCATCCGCGGCCCGCCATCGAGGTGCCACTTGCCAATAAACCCCGTACGATACCCTGCCCCCCGCAACGCTTTGGCAATCGTATTCGAGTTCTCGTTCAGCCGTAGATCATTCGCCGTCATCCCGTTAACATGACAATATTGACCTGTCATCAGAATGGCCCGCGCAGGGCAACACACCGGAGTATTGGCAACCGTATTGCGAAACTGCAGGCCGTCTTTAGCTAGCTTGTCGAGATGCGGAGTCTTTGCATTTTCATCGCCCATAGACCCTAGCGCTTGTCCACGCCACTGATCCGGCATATACCAGATAATATTCGGCTGCTTCGATTTTGTCTTCGATAACAGCAGCCCCGGGGCGCTTCCCAACAATGCTCGTCTGGTCAACATGACAGTATTTTATTTTCCTCCAAAAGCGATAACAACTTTTCATCCCAGCGAAATCCAGGTTCAGCCCTGCCCCATACCACCTTGACACTATTGCGGCAGACTCGCTATAAATGATTAAGTCCTTTTTTCTCAGAGGACTATATCAGTTTCAAGGGGTCAACATGAATCAAACTCGCCACAAGAGCCTTGTGCTCTTCGCCGCGACCATGCTGATGCTCGCGCTATCCGTAGCGCCGGCAGCAGCTCAAGTATTATACGGATCAATCACCGGTACGGTGGAAGATCCTTCCGGCAGCGTCGTTCCCGGCGCTAAAATCACGGCTACCAACACCGGTACCGGCCAGGTTTTTGAAGCCGTTTCCGACGCAAACGGAAACTTCACAATGCTCAATCTTCTTCCCGGTTCCTACGATCTGAAGCTCGCTCAGCAGGGTTTCAAAACGCAATCACGCACCGGCGTAAACATCACGCCAAACGTCGTCACCCGTACCAACTTCCGGGTTGAAGTCGGTGCACTTAGCGAACAGATTACAGTTGCCGCTGATGCGATGGCACTGCAGACAGACAAAGCAGACACGCACTCAGAAATCACTGCACAGGCCGTAAAGACTCTTCCGTTGCCGAACCTTCGCAACTACCAGAGCTTGATCAACCTCGTCCCTGGCGCAACCCCGGCATCGCTGCAGAATTCCATCACCGATACCCCCATGCGTTCGCTGCGTACGAACATCAACGGCACCAATGCAAACAACAACGTAACCCGTATCGACGGCGCTGCCTCAGTTAACCTCTGGCTGCCTCACCACGCCGGTTACGTCATGCCTGCAGAAATGCTTGAGACCGTCAACATCACCACCACCAACGGCGATGCCGAACAGGGCATGGCTGGTGGCGCATCTGTAACCCTCATCACCAAGTCTGGTACCAACGAATTCCACGGCAGCGCCTTCGAATTCCATGACAACCAGCGCATGCGCGCCCGTAACTTCTTCTTCACCCCCACCACCGTAAAGCCCGTCCGTATCTACAACAACTTCGGCGGCACCATCGGCGGTCCGATCGTGAAGAACAAGCTCTTCTTCTTCTATTCCTACGACAACACCAAGCAGCGCGATGGCGCCTTCGGCCGCTACTCTGTTCCGACTGACGACATCCGCACTGGTAACTTCAGCGCAACTGGCACAACTCTCTACGATCCTGCCAGCAGCTCAGTCGTAGCCAACCGCACCCCCTTCCCTAACAACATCATCCCGGCCAACCGCATCAGCCCGATCGCACTCCGCATTCAGGCTTTTTATCCTCAGGCCAATATTGCCGGTGCTGCACAGAACAACTACGCCATCGGTGCAACTCCTCAATTCAACCGCATGTACAACGACGGGAAGATCAACTATAACCGGAGCCAGAAGCACTCCATCTGGGGCCGCTTCGGTCAGATGGATGCTCTCGTCGGCGGTCGCGGTATCTTGGGTGACGGAGTCGGCCCTGCCCCCGGCTCAGACCCTGGTCTCGGCGACACCCGCGTTCGCAATACCTCCGCAGGCCACACCTACACCATCAGCCCCAATCTCCTGCTCGATGGCGTTTTCGGCTATCAGCGTCAGGATCAGGTTGTTCAGGGTCAGGACTTCGGTCAGGACTTCTCCGCACGGCTTGGTATCCCCGGCATCGGCGGCCCCGATCCTCGCCAACAGGGCATGCCCAACATCTCCATCAATGGCTATGCCGGTTTCGGCGTTCCCGGATGGATGCCTCTCACCCGTATCGAAGAAAACTTCACCACCACGCACACCCTGCGCTGGATCAAGGGTAAGCATAACTTCGCCTTCGGCTTCGACGGCGTCCTCTATCGCATGAACCACTGGCAGCCAGAACTCGGCGCGGGTCCCCGCGGCGCGTTCAACTTCAGCGGTGGTATCACTACCAACTCCGGCACCTTCAACAACTTCAACGGCTATGGTGCCTTCCTTCTTGGCGAATCGAACAACGTACAGAAGAGCTTGCAGCACATTCTCGCTACCGCGCGTGAATGGCAGTTTGGCTTCTTCGCTCAGGATCGTTGGCAGGTAAGCCGCAAGCTCACCGTTAACCTTGGCTTGCGCTACGAAAACTACCCCCTCATGGGCCGCTCCAATGGCAAGGGCATCGAACGTCTCGATCCTGAAACCAACATCGTCACCCTCGGTGGCCGTGGCAATGTGCCTCGCAACAATGGTTTCACGGTCAACAAGCTGATGTTTGCCCCCCGTATTGGCATCGCCTATCGTCTCAATGACAGCACCGTGGTCCGCACCGGCTATGGCATCAACTACAGCCCGCTGCCCTGGTCGCGTCCTCTGCGCGGCTTCTATCCGCTCACCGTCAACTTCGCCTTCGATGCTCCCGATGCAAACTCTTCCATCCGCTCCCTCGCTCAGGGCATCCCCCCTGTAACGGGTCCGGATCTTAGCACTGGTTCAGTCGTACTGCCTAATGTTGCTGACATGCGTTCGCCTTACGCCGGGCAAATCACCCGTGGCTACACCCAAAGCTGGAACTTCACCATCGAGCGCAAGCTCCCTGGCCAGTTCCTCGGCAGTGTCGCTTACGTCGGCACCCAGAGCGTCCACCTCATGGCTGACCGCGACATCAATTCCGGTCAGGTAATCGGCGCCGGCAACGCTGGCCGTCCTTACTCTTCCCGCTTCGGCCGTAACATCGGCACTCTGATGTGGGATGGCTACCTCAGCTCGCGTTACCACTCGCTGCAGACTTCGATTCGCCGTTCCGCCAAGGGCCTCACCGTTCAGGGTGCTTACACCTGGGCAAAGGCCATCAACGCTGCTGACGACGAAGGCTGGCAGGGTGTCACCTACAACTGGGGTCCTGCATTCAACCGCAACGTCGCTGCTGCCGGATACGACCGTCGCCACGTCCTGCAAATGGGCTATGTTTATGACCTTCCCTACGGCAAGGGCATGAAGTTTGGCTCAAACGCACCTAAGGCGCTCAACATGATCGCTGGTGGCTGGAGTGTCAGTGGTGTAACCGCTGCCTTCACCGGCACCCCCTTCACCCCGTCTTCACCTGTCGGCACCCTCAACCTGCCTGGCAATGCCCAGACCCCCGATCAGGTCAACCTCAACGTTGCCCGCCTCGAAGGAATTGGCCCGGACAAGACCTTCTATGACACCAGCGCATTCTCGCGCGTCATCCTCGCTCCTGGCGAAGTTGGCCGTTTCGGCTCCATGGGCCGCAACAGCCTCCGCAACCCCGGTTCATTCCGCACCGACCTCACGCTGGCAAAGAACTTTGCCGTCACTGAGCGCGTTGCTTTGACCTTCCGTGCGGAAGCTTACAACTTCACCAATAGCCGTCTCTCGACCGGCTTTGCATCCACCGACGTAACCAACCCGAACTTCCTGCGTGTCCTGGGCGCCTCTGACGAACGTCAGTTCCGCCTCGTACTCCGCTTGCAGTTCTAAGTTGGGAAACAATCCAAACAAAAGGCGGTTCGCT
>JALHNH010000032.1 GCA_022843625.1 Bryobacter sp.
CGGAGGATGCGGCAGGCGATTGCGCCGCGGTTGGCGATGAGTACCTTACGAAACATCAGCGCCCCATACCAGCAAACGAACGGGGGTTGGGTTGTATGCGTTGCAAGGGTTGTTGAGCTGGGGGCAGTTGCTGATCACAACGGCCACGTCCATGCTGGCCTTCATCTCGACATACTTGCCGGCTTCAGAGATGCCGTCTTCAAAGGTGAGCTTGCCGGCCGGGGTGACGGGCACGTTCATAAAGAAATTGACGTTGGAGGTCATGTCGCGCTTGGACACGCCCCAGGAAGCAAGCGCCATCGTGAAGGAGTTGCGGCAGCTATGCATGTAGCGCTTGTCGATTGCGTAGCGAACTTGATTCGATTCGGCAGCGCACGCGCCACCAAGAGTGTCATGACGGCCGCAGGTGTCGGCAGTGATTACTACCAGTTCGTTGCCGAGGTTTGAGATCAAACGGGAACCGGTGGTGAGATAGATGCTGCCCTGAGCGTTGAGCGTGTCGAGTGCGGAATAGCGCTCACTGAAATCGCGGGCGTTGTAGAAGAGGGTGTCGGCGGCCTGGTTGCCTTCAAGATCGACAATGCGGAAGGTTTGCCCCTTCTTGACTTCGTGGATCCAGCCTTCGCCGGCAGGCAACACGGAATCATAGATTGCCGTGGCGGGATCGAGGTTGCTTTCGATGAGTACGCGATCGCTCATTAGAGGAAATACCTTTCGGAATTGATGAAGCCCCGGGTGTTCTCTGGACAGGAGTTGCGGCAGAGATCATCAGCCGCAGGAGGAGCTACGCGATGGAAGCGCAGGTGCACGGGCCTGGGTTTGTAGACCGGGCTGGGGTCGAGCGGATGCGGGTTGGTATCGATGATGAGCAGGGTGTTCATCTCAGAGCGCAGTGTGACGGAATCACCAGCCTTGGAATTGCCGGGGATGAATTTCATGCGCCCTTCGTCATCGACTTGCACCTTCGAAAAGAAGTTGATCTGCGCCTGAAGATCGCGACGGTCCATGTTGAATTTGGCGAGTTCGCGCAGGAAGTTCTGGCGGGTGGAGGTGTACCAGTCGTTGCGGAATTCCTGATAGCTGTGTTCGCCGTACTTGGCCTTGACGCTTTCGTCGGTGGAGTGAGCACCGATGGGATCGTGCCAGCCGACAGTGTCGTCAATGATGGAACAAAGCACCCGGCCCATGTCGGAATAGATGCAATGACCCTTTGTGAGGTGAGCTGTGTGCTGGCCCTTCAGGGTGTCGGGCATGTTGTAGCGCTCGACCAGAAGTTCAAAATTGAAGAAGGTGATGGGGACGTTCGCCCCGCCTTCCAAGTCAGTAATCTGCAACGCCGTGCCGCGCTTGAGAACATGCGCAAAGCTGGCGCCGCCACGCAACTCTTCTTCAAATAAGAGTGTATCGGGGGCCATAAGGCTCTCCTTTCAAAAGGTCCAAATTGTCGTTGAAGAAATCGGCGGGGAAGACTAAAAACGGATGGGGGGACCACAGCAAACGTCCATGGCCGTGATTCGCAGCATTACGCTGAGACTCACCTTGCGCTCATTGTTGCGGGCCATGGGCATTGCAGTAAAAATTTAGGGTCGCACAACTAGTTGCCTGGCTGCAAGACAACTTTCATGAGGCCGGGTTCATTGGCGTAAAGACGTTCAAACCAGCTTGCACCGTCTTCGAGAGGAGCGAGTGCAGAGATGATCGGGTCTACCTTGATTGCGCCACGGTTGAGAAGATCGATGCACTGCGGGAATTCGCCAGAGCTGGCAGCAGAGCCCTGCAGGCGGATCTGACGGCTGACGACAACCTGAAGCGGGATTTCGACCTTGGGCGTGATGTTGCCAACGAGGGTGACCATGCCGCCCTTCTTGACGCCCATGATGGCGGTCTCGATGGGCTTGCCGGCACCAACGACTTCGATAGCTACGTCGGCGCCACGGCCACCGGTAAGATCCTGCACGGCCTTTACGACGTCGACGTTTTTGGGATTGAGGCCTACGTCGGCACCGAGTTGCTTTGCGAGATCGAGCTTGGAATCTTCAAGATCGACGGCAATGATCTGGCCACAGCCAGCGAGGCGAAGCGTCTGGACTACCAGAAGGCCGATCATGCCCGAACCAACGACCAGGGCGGAGGAGCCAAGCTGCATCGGCGTCAGATTGACGGCATGCACGGCGATGGAGACGGCCTCGATCATCGCGGCGTAGTGGAAGGGGAAATCCTTGGGGAGCGAGTAGAGGATGTTTTGCGGGACAGCGACATATTCGGCAAAGGCACCATGGCGGCGGAATTCATTGCAGCTTACGCCCAATACCTGACGGTTCTCGCAGAGGTTGATTTCGCCTCGCTGGCAGAAGTAGCAGCGGCCGCAGCTTACGGTGGAATCGAAGGTAACGCGGTCCCCAATGCCCCAACCCTTGACGGCTGAGCCGATTTCGGTGATCTCGCCCGATGCTTCGTGGCCCATCACAAGTGGCGGAATGCGGCGGCCGGTGCTGCCGTCGTAGCCGTGAATGTCGCTGCCGCAGATGCCGCAGGCTTTCACTTTAATGAGGACATCCTCGGGCCCGATGGTGGGCAGCGGCATGTCGGTGAGGGAGAGCTTTTTATATTCGGAAAGGAGAAGGGCTTTCATGTCTGTTTTCGGGTCCTGTAACTGATCGGAAGATCTGCGACTCTAACTAGTGATGTACAAATCTTCAGATTGGGCAATCGTCTTCTTTATCTTATTTGCTTTTGTGCCCGCGCTGCCGGGACAAACCGCAAGAATTATTCCTGCACCGCCGCTTCAATTGCCCGGTGTTGCCGATTCCAACAGCCCTTCGCATTGGGCCGATGGCAAGTTGGTGGTCTTCAATTCCGATGGTATGCCGATTCGGAGCGAAGGCGACAGTGTGGAGACGCTGGGGCGGACCAGAGCCGTGCGGTTCTACAGCTACGAACATGCGCCGCTCTGGATTGAGGCCACGCATCGCACAGAGGACGGTACTTTGTACGCCTGGTATCACCATGAGGTCTTTCTGCACTGCGAGGGCAACCCCGTTTCCGCACCCGAGATCGGAGCCTTGAGGTCTGACGATAACGGCCTCACTTTTCATGATCTTGGCATCGTGTTGCGGGCCGCAGGCGAACCCGACTGCAGCACGCAGAATCGCTACTTTGCTGGAGGCAATGGTGATTTCAGCGCGATCGCAGATCCGGCCGGGGAATACATCTATTTCCTCTATTCGAATTACTCGGGAGAGACCTCGTCACAAGGAATTGCAACAGCCCGGATTCGAATTGAGAGTCTGGGGGAGCCGGTAGGACAGGTCTTCAAATACTATGCCGGGACATGGGAAGAGCCGGGCCTGGGAGGATATGAAACCCCGATCTTTGGTGCCGCGAGCAGCTGGGCATCTGAGAGCGCCGATGCATTCTGGGGGCCTAGTGTGCACTGGAATACGAGTCTTGGCCAGTATGTGATGGTGATGAATCGCACTTGTTGCTCGACGGATTGGCCACAGGAAGGGATCTACGTCAGCTTTGGCGGAGATTTGTCGATGCCGGAATCCTGGCAGCCGCCAGTCAAGATTTTAGATGGGGGTGGCTGGTATCCGATGGTGATGGGGATCGGAGAGGGCGGGACGGATAAGTTGGCTGGGAAGACTGCTCGCTTTTTTATGGGAAGCGATAGCAACTGGCTGATTGAGTTTGAGCCTTAGGAGGTGGCGGAGGGAGTGAGATTCGAACTCACGGTAGAGTTTCCCCTACGACGGTTTTCAAGACCGGTGCCTTAAACCGCTCGGCCATCCCTCCACTACCCAAATTATCAGACTTTCACCGGGTGTCCAGTGCGAGAGCTGGTTTCTGCCGCCTGAATCGCATCACTGACGTGAAAAATTTCGTCTTGCGTCAGCGTCGCGGGCTTGTTGTTGTAGATCGATTCGAGGAAGTCGATAAAAATCTGGCCGTCTGGAGGCAGGGTTTCCATGCGCCGGGGCTTGCCCGATTCCGACAGAATCGTGACGCCGGTGGCAGCCGTGTACTCGACGATTCCTTTGGTGCCAGCAATGCGCAGGCGGTCGTCCTCATGGGTGGGCGCGCTGTCGGGGCGCAGGTAATCCATACGCATCTCAGCAACACCACCGTTGGCCAGACGGAAGACGGCACCGACGACGTTTTCGCGATCGCCGAGACTTGGGTCTTTCACATTGGCCTGCCAGCAGAAGGCTTCCGTGAATTTCTGCCCGCTGGTGAAATAGAAGAGATCGATCAGGTGCGGGCCGATCCAGAGCATCGTGCTTCCGTAGGACGCGCGTTTGTTCTTCCATGAACTGCTGGCGCCACGTTTGTAGGATTTCTGCCCGCCAAGCAAGAGCACTTCGCCGATCTCACCGGAATCGACAACCTGTTTGAGAGCGCGGAAGGGCGCATCGTAGCGCAACGGCACCAACATGCAAAGACGACCTCTGGAGTCTCTGGCGATCCGCTTGATCTTCTGCAGATCGGTGCGGGTAATGGCCAGAGGCTTCTCTGCGATGCAGTGGATACCCCTCTGGAGCGTCAAAAGGACCGCTTTAGCGCGAGCCCCGTCGTCGTTAACCACGGCAACGACGTCAGGCTTGATCTCGTCGAGCATCCTTTCCTGGTCGAGAAAAGGCTTGGCTTTTTCGAGCCCCTTCTTTTTGACCAGCGAGGCCAGTGCCGCATCGGTGTAATCGCAACAGGCGACAATCTCGACATCAGGAAGCTGCGGAAGAGGATCGAGGATTTCGGCCAGGTGGCCATCCTGCCCAATCACCGCAACGCGAACCTTGCGCGGCAAGGCAACTGGTGCGGCAAAAGCCGCCGTCGAGATGGCAGAGGCGAACCACTGCCGCCGGCTCCAATTTCTGGCTAAGTCATTCATCTGCCCCATTATCACGCGATACACTTAGTATTTTCATGAATACCCGCCGACTCATTTGTACGCTGCTGGGAATGTGGATTGGGGCCAGTCTGTTTATGGCAGCAGTCGCCGCCTTCAGCTTTCGCCTTGTCAATGAACTGCTGCTGAATCCGGCAGCAGAGCTGGCCCCTTACCTGAAGGTGCTGGGGGCGGAGAAAATGCGGGTACTGGCACGCTATCAGGCAGCGGAATTCAACCGGGCCCTCTTTGATGGCTGGGGACTGGTACAGATCCTGCTTGGGCTACTAATCTTCGGAATCCTGCTCTTCGGAACCAAAGAAGGCAAGCTGATTCTGAGCCTGTCGCTCTTCATGGTTCTGCTGTCTACCGGGATGCACTTACTGGTGACGCCTTCGATCATCGGCTATGGGCGGAGCCTCGACTTCGTTGGACCAGATAAGGAACCGGAGCTCAGAAATCGCGTGAAGGCCTTCCACAATGCTTACTCGACTCTTGAGGGCGTCAAGATCGTGTGCGGCCTCAGTTTGCTGGTGATTTTTTTTCGTGAAACAAGAAAGCGCAATGGCTGGGATGGGGACAGCAGGTACGATGGCCCCGAGCCGGCCTAGTCGGTCAGAACGCCGCGCGTACGCAACACTTCATCCAGCATTCCCATGAGTTCCTGGCGAGTGATTTCAAAGCGCTCTTCGCGTTTCATGGCAATCATGTCCTCAGCGGCAATCGGAGCTTCAGGCTGCGCGCCCTCGGGAAACTGGATGCCGTAGCGGGAGCGGGCAGCCATCAGGCGGTCCACTTCACGGCGGGGCAGCAATCGCGGGCCACCCAGCATTTCGGCTACCAGCGAAATACGGGAAAGATGTTCGACGGTCTCCAACCGGAAGAATGCCTTCTCGAGAGATTCCCCGTAACAAACGACTCCGTGGTTGGCCATGAGCAAAGCATCGTGGTTGGGAATGTAGGGTTCCAGTTGACGGCTTAGCTCAGGAGTACCGGGCAAACCGTAATCTGCCAAAGGTACGGTGCCGAGGGTGACTACGGCTTCAGGCAGTATCGCCAGATTCAGTGCCCTGCCCGCGACAGCGAAGCCAGTGGAAACAGGAGGATGGGCGTGGACTACGGCATTCACGTCCTGCCGAAGCTTATATACCGTGCAATGCATCTGGATCTCGGTGGTACAGGCACGCTCGCCTTCGAGCTTGCGGCCTTCGAGATCCACGATCAGCATGTCTTCAGAACGCATCATGCCTTTGCTCACGCCCGTAGGGGTGCAAAGAATACGCTCCGCGTCCAGGCGGACGCTGATGTTCCCGTCATTGGCTGCAACCCAGCCCTTCTGGTACATCAACTTGCCCACTTCGACAATGGAGTCTGCGATCTGTTTTGTCGACAACATGAAAACTCTTAATTTACACAATTGTGAGCCCCGATGGGGATTGCCCTTGTGCGTTAGTCCTTTTTGTAGACGTGCCTGTTCTTGAAAATCGATTCGCCGAGCGTTTCTTTTACCGCTTGCCGCAAGGCATTGTCGCCCAGCATCAGGAGGTCTTTAAACTTCTGTTCCGGCCGTCCGCGGAAGCTTGTCACATGATAATCCTTCTGGCCATCGACAGGATCAAGAGTGAAAAAATAGTTTGAGACACAGCGCCGGGTACCGTTGTGACGGACCGGGCTGACACTGTGCCAGGAAGTTTTGTCTGTTTGCATTACGGCCAGGCGATTGAAGCGGCTCTCAATCGTTCTTGGCTGGCCTTTGGGGCCGCTGTCCCACAATTCGAGATTGCCGCCGTAATCCAGCTGCCAGCCGGGGGCGGCGTAGTAGAGGAGATTGAGCGCACGGTAGCGCTTGCGCTCAAAATCGTGGGAGTTGTCCAGGTGCGGATTGAGAAAGTGCCCTTGCACCATGGCGCTGATGCCTCCGGCATAGAGGTGTTCGTCGGGAATAAGCCCCTCAATCCGGCAGATCTGACTTACGATCTCCACTACTCTTGGATCCTGAAAGGCAAAAATCGTTTCTTCAAGGATGCCCGCGTATTCGTTCATCTGAACGCCGACATATTTGAGTTCGCCGAGATGGCTCTTGAGCACCATTTTCTCGAGAGGAGGAAAGCTGTTGGCAATGGCAGATGCAAGTTCTGCGGGCAGAAGATCGTCCACCACAAAGCTTTTGACGGCACGTGGAAGGTGAAATTCCAAAGAAACCCTGGGCGCGGCCACGTGCAGACGCTCAAGAATCATTTCAGCAATTTGACTGCGATTCCAACTCATACCAATCCCCCCACTTTACAATCAAATAGTGGAGTCCAGACCAATTTGCCCGAACTGCCGGGCGTTCATCAGCCGTGCCGACCGCGTTTGTCCCTATTGCGAGTTCGAGTTGGCGCCTGCGCCAAAGACCAATCTTGATGCAGCGAGGAAGCTGGGCAGCCTGTTGCCGGAGAACGGACAACTGATCGTTTACATCCTTGCTGTGAATGGGTTTCTATATCTGGCGATGGCACTGTTCAACCAGCAGAACACCCGTGGCGGCGATTTTTTCGATCTCAGCGGCAGCACGCTGTTCCTGTTTGGAGCTAAAGAGCCCAGCTACATTTTCCATGGTGAGTGGTGGAGGCTGATTACTGCCGGTTTTCTCCATGCCAGCGTGATCCATATTGCGATGAATTCCTGGGGCCTTTACGATCTTGGGGCGCAGGCCGATGAAGCCTATGGCCCGGGACGGCTGCTTGTGATCTACGTCGGGAGTTCGATCACCGGATTTCTTGCTTCCAGCATCTTTGCTCCTTCGCTTAGCGTGGGCGCTTCGGCAGGAATCTTTGGCTTGATTGGGGCGATGATCGCATTCGGCATGAATCAGCGATCCAGTTTCGGCAGCTATGTGAAGTCGGCATACACGCGGACGGCCGTGTGGGCCCTGCTGATCAGCTTCCTGATTCCCTACACAGACAATTGGGCGCACATCGGCGGGCTTGCTGGAGGATTTGGTATCGCATACCTGGCGGGCCATCCTAATCTGTCCCACCCCCGGCATGAGCGCTACTGGAACATTGCCGGACTCGGCGTTGCGGGCTTCGTCGTGATCTGCTTTGTCGTACAGTTCTTCTCGACTATCAAGTATTTGCAGAGCTAGGCTTTCCTGGCGATGATCTCGAGGTAGTCGATGGCAGCGAAAAATCCCTGTTCGGTTTTTTGGTTGTAGAGACTCGCCAGAGCGAGGAATTCCTGGTCCAGCTCGGCGGCCTCTGCCGGATTCTTGTTCTCGTAAGCCAACAATACAGGAGCAAGAAATTGTTTCTGGCCGGCGAGCCACTGCTCAGGGCTCAGGGCGCGAGGGTAAAACGGGCGCTTCTCAATTTTTACGCTCGCAAAGTAGCGTGATAATTGATTCACCACGAAGGCTTCAGCGCCCCAGTTGCGTGAGATCTCAATCGATTTGATTTCGGGCCGGGCACGCCCGCAGATCTCAAAGAGGCGGTAATTCATCCCTGTACTCGCCCAACTGGTAAGCGCAAGACATCCTTTGGGACGCAAGACTCTGGCCGCTTCACGGACGCTCCCTTCGGCATCGTCACTAAAAACCAGGCCAAAGGTGCTTAGGGCCACGTCGAAACTGGCATCAGGGAAAGGCAGCGCTTCTGCACCTGCCAGATGATAGTCAATTTCCACACCTTCAAAGTGACTTCGCTCCACCGCTCGATTGAGGAGTTTTTGAACTGGATCGGCACCACTTACCACTGCGCGGCGCCGGGCAGCAGCTAAAGCCGTGTTGCCTGTCCCACATCCGATATCGAGCACGCGGTCCCCAGCATAAACAGGCACGGCATCGCAGAGCAGTTCACCAACAATTTGGGCACCCGGGGCAATACGGGAAAAATCGCCAGCCTCCCAGAGATTCTTATTCATCTTCATCCTTTAGCAGCGAGTTACGGCCAATTCGTTCCCCTTTTAGCAGCACGGCAGAAATACGACTGAGACTCTTGATGTCTTTCACTGGGTCCCCGTCGACCAGAAGCAAATTGGCATCCTTGCCAACCTCGATCGTACCGATGCGACTTCCCTGCCCCAGCAGTTCGGCTGAAGTCCTGGTGGCTGCAATCAGAGCTCGATCTGCAGGAATTCCCGCCGCTACCCAGAGTTCGAGTTCGTACTGGATCGTCGGCCCGTGAAAGACCAGCGGATTACCGGCGTCAGTGCCTGTCACCAGCCTCACGCCAGCATCGAAGACTCGCTTGAGGTTGGCCTTCACCCGGTTCATGTCGACTGCATATTCCAGATTGGCTGCCTGAAGGGTCATCAATTTGCGTGTGGATTTGACCAGATCGAGAGGAACCGCCTGTTGCAGAAGGCTGTCGTCGAGACGCGCAAAGTCCTGATCACCGATCATTCGCAGGCTGTCGAAGACGCTTAAGGTTGGGTCGTAGTAAAAACCGGAAGCCGCCATTTTCTTCAGCAGATCATCTGGAAGCATGTCATTGGCACTGCCGTGTTCCACCCCATCGGCGCCCGCCTCAAAGGCATCCTGAACATCCACGGCCTTGCTGGTATGTACGACAGACTTGAGACCTTGCGACTTTGCCTCGGCACAGATCGCACGCAGGATCTTGAGATCCAGGCGAGCCATGGGAGACTTCTCCGTTCCGCTCTCAAGAACCGCCTTGATGCCGTCGACTCCCTTTATCTTTAGCTCTCGCACCATTTGATGGGCCTCTGCTTCCGACTTGGGCAAGCGCACGAACTGGCTTTCCCCCAGTGCCTGCATGTTCTGCGGCAAGTACTTCAGCATCTGCGTTGGATGCCCGCCGGCGGCACTAAAGAGAGGACCGACAGCATAAAGCTCTGACGTCAGAACTTCGCCGCTTCGCTCCCGCTTTCGGAGATCGAGCATAGTGTCGACCCAATCTCCTGTGCTCCTCACTGAGGTGATGCCCGAGTATAGATAAGCCTTGAGCCGCTGCTCGTTGAGCTTGAGATCCTGGTACTTGCTGGCATCTTCGTAGATGCCGCCGGGAGCGCCAAGATGGATGTGAGCGTCGATCAGACCGGGCAACAAAGTCTTGCCTGCGGCTTCGATTTCAAGGGCGTTGAGAGTCTTGCCCTCTGGCGAGGTGCCTGTAATGATTTGCGCGATCCTGCCGTTCCGGATCAGGACGCTGCCACCTTCAATCACCGTACCGGTGGAAGTGAAGATACGGGCGTTCTTGATCAGGATCGATTGCTTGCGGGCGAGTTCGCGATCCAGCATTTTCGTCTTGTTCAAATTCTCTTTACTCTGGAGATTCCAGGCGCCGATCACGAAGAAGGGAGCGAGTACGGCCAGCACCCAGGCCTTGGCCCGGGGCGGCATCTTCTCGCCTTTTTCCCAGCGAAAGACCTTGAGCGAAATCAGCGTGCAGGCCAGGGTTGTGATGATGAGTGCAGCTACAGACTTCCAGTTGTCGAGCAGACTTTCCTGCTTGAGCAGGATGCCCTGCAAGCCACTCACCATGTGCGTCGAGGGAATGAATTGAACCAGATTTTGCGCCCATTCCGGCAGGATTGAGATCGGCACGGTGGCGCCACTCAAGAGCATCATCGGGAAATAAAGACACTGGATGATGATCTGGCTTTCGGCCATGCTGTTGGCTACTGCGGCGATGATGCCGCCCATGCTGCGCATCGCAAAATTGGCAATGATGACGAAAGTGAAGAAACTGATCCAGTTGGCCGGCCAGGCCATGCCGTATTGCGCGATGCTTAGAAAAAGCATCAGGATGACTACTGGCAGATATTGGAGCACGCCAACTACGAGGCCACTTACCAGGATGGGCAAGGCCCCAGGCGGAGCCACTTTATAGCGGCGCAGGATTCCATTTTCACGTTCTGAGATGGCTCGTAATCCGCCTCCAAAAAATCCGTTGCCAAGCAACCCGATTGTTAAGACACTAGTGAGCACGGCGGCAATGGAGTTTGTTTCTTTCGCCTTGCCGAGGGTGGCAAACATGAAAAAGAAAAAAAGGGGAAAGGCGTAGTTGAAGAAGAAGACCGTGCGCTCGCGCATCGTCAGACGCAGGTTCGAAACAATATGCGCAATAAAGGGCTTCATTCGCTATTCCCTCAGCTTCTTGCCGGTCAGCTCGATGAATACATCTTCGAGTGTGGGCTTCTTGAGGCTGATGTCGGTCATACCCAACCCGTGGGCGTCGATCCACTTGACGAGTTCTACCACGGTCTTGGCAGGCTGAACACTGGAAGTGGTAAGGGTGAGGCGGTCGTGGCTTAGGACAGTGTCTGCGGGCAAGACTTCAGAGCCAAGCGGTGCCTCAAGATGGATCTCTACTTTGGTAGTGCCAAGCGTGCGGGCCTGTATCTCTCTGGGGGAGCCTTCGGCGATGATGCGGCCCTGATCGATGATGGCCACGCGATCACACAAACGTTCTGCTTCCTCAATGTAGTGAGTGGTCAGGATGATCGTGCGCTTGTCCTGTTTGAGTTCTTCAATCAGCTTGTGAATTTCAAGGCGAACCTGCGGGTCTAGGCCGGTGGTTGGTTCATCGAAGAAAACAATCTGCGGATCGTTGACTAGTGCGAGGGCAATCGCGACGCGCTGCTTTTGACCGCCCGATAGCGTGCCGTAGTAGGCATTCTTCTTCTCATCCAGCTGAAGCCGGCGAAGCAGGCGGCTCTTGTCGATGTTCCGTTCGTAGAAGGCGGAGAAAAGATCGACGGCTTCAATCACCTTCATCTTTTCAGGCAGATTATTGGATTGAAGACAGACGCCGATGCGCTCCTTCAGTTGCGAGGCGTCGCGTTCCGGATCAAAGCCGAGCACGTTTACGACACCAGAGCTGCGGCTGCGGATGCCTTCGAGAATCTCAACCGTTGTAGTTTTGCCTGCTCCATTCGGGCCCAGAAGCCCGAGAACCTGACCAGCCTGAACCGAGAAGTCGATCCCTCGAACGGCATCCACATCGCCATAGCTTTTCTTGAGATCCGAAACCGCGATGACTGTATCAGGCATACAGGGCTATTGACGTGAGAGGACGTCGATCATCGCAATGCAGAAGGCAGGAAGATCTTCTGGCTTGCGCGAGGTAACAAGGTTGCGATCTACAACCACTTCGGCATCCACCCAGTGGGCTCCGGCATTGATCACATCGTCCTTGATCGCATAGAAACTGGTCACCTTGCGGCCTTTGAGCATGCGTGAAGAGCAGAGCACCCAGGGGCCGTGACAGATGGCAGAAACCATTTTGCCGGCCTTGTCGATTTCATGCACGAAGGTTGTCGCAGCAGGATGGCGGCGGATATGGTCGGGAGCGAATCCGCCCGGAGCCACTACGCCATCGTAGTCTTCAGGATTGAGGTCGCTATAGCTCTTCTCAGCGATGGCAGGATAACCAACCTTGCTTGGGTAGCTCTTGCCCGCTTCTGCGCCCACAAGATGAACTTCGGCTCCGGCTTCTTTCAGACGGTAGTAGGGGTACCAGACTTCCATTTCCTGATAGAGCTGATCGACGAGAACGGCAATGCGTTTTCCCTTAAGTTGCATGTACCTTAGCGTACGCCAAGATTGCCGTAAATGTTACCGGATTCGAGCTTCGAGAAGTGTTCGTAGACCATACGTGTGATCGCTTCGACTGGCGAATCAGGCTCTTTGAGGTAGGTGCCCATCACGGCCAGAATGAAGGGCCTGCCCTTCATGTAGACGATGCCTGTCTCGGTGCGCACACCAGTAAGTTCACCCACCTTCGATGCCACTTCAATCCCGGCGGGCACACCCTTGCGCATGTCTGCCTTGACCAGCTTCATCATGGCAATCATCTCAGCGCTTGCTTTGGCACTCACAGCCTTGCCGTCGTAGATGAGCCGGGCGATTTCTACCATCTCCTCCGGGGTTGAGATGTTTTCTTCGTTGCGCGAGGCTGCGGCCTGGTCAATCATTACGCGCTGTAGCCGGGTGGAGAGGAATCCCAGATTGGAGGTGGTCTGATTGATGTTGGCCATTCCTGCACGGCGGATGCACCAGTTGGTTGCGGTGTTGTCGCTAGAGGCGATCATCTCGCGAACGATCTCTTCAATCGTCACCTTGAGCGAACCGTTCTTGAGGCGATGCTGCAGCACGCCGCTGCCTCCCACCAACTCCGAAGGCTGCAGGGTAACGGTGTCGTCAAATCGAAGCTTGCCCTCTTCGCGCAGGCGAAACATCTCGATTAGGATCGGGATCTTGATGGCACTGGCTTGCGGGAAAAGAACCTTGCCGTGGTGGCTGAAGCGCTGGCCAGTCTTGAGATCGATGATGGCGACGCCAAGAACTCCCTCCATTTTGGAATCGTAGGCCTCGATTCTCAACCGGAGCTTTTCGCCCAACAAGTCAGAAACGGTCTGGCCAAAGAGCATTAAGACCGCGAAAGAAAACAAAAAGAAAAGGCGCATGGGTAAATCTTAGCATCAAGCACTAAGGTTTTCTGCTCAGAGGAATTGGCATTTTTGGCTGTTCGCAGCTATTTTGAAATTATATTTCTTTTGTTTTCAATAGTTTGAATTATTTTTTTAGCAGTCTCTGCCTGAGTGTGCTAATTCTAATGGTTGTGAAGGCACTGTTGGTGCCTGCATAACTAAAATTCAAACAATCGATGGAGGTTGTCCACGATGAACATCCGCCCGCTATATGACCGCATTGTGGTTAAGCGCCTGGAAAATGACGTAGACATGGTGAATGGCCTGTACATTCCCGATTCTGCGAAAGAAAAGCCCCAAGAAGGGGAAGTTGTCGCTGTCGGTAAGGGCAAGCGCCTGGAAGACGGCAAGGTTGTCGCACTGGATGTCAAGCCTGGAGATCGCATTCTCTTTGGCAAGTATTCGGGTTCCGATATCAAGCTGAACAACGAAGAATACATGATCATGCGCGAAGACGAAGTCCTCGGCATCCTCGAAAAGTAAGGCAACAGGAGAACTAGAACCATGCCCGCAAAGCAAATTGTATACGCTGAAAATTCCCGCCAGGCGATCCTGCGCGGTGTTAACCAGTTGGCTGACGCAGTAAAAGTCACCCTGGGCCCCAAGGGCCGTAACGTCGTACTCGAAAAGAAGTTCGGCGGCCCGACGATCACCAAGGACGGCGTCACCGTCGCCAAGGAAGTCGAACTCCGTGATCCGCTCGAAAACATGGGCGCACAGATGGTACGCGAAGTGGCCTCCAAGACCAGCGACATCGCTGGCGACGGAACCACCACCGCCACCATTCTTGCCCAGAGCATCTTCCGCGAAGGTGTCAAGCACGTAGCGGCCGGTGCAAACCCGATGGCCCTCAAGCGCGGCATCGACAAGGCTGTCGAAATTGTCGTAAAGGAAATCGAAAAGCAGGCCGTCAAGGTCACCTCGGACGACAAAATCGCCCAGGTTGGCACGATCTCCGCCAACGGCGACACCGAAATCGGCAACACGATTGCCGAAGCCATGAAGAAGGTCGGCAAGGACGGTGTCATCACCGTTGAAGAGTCCAAGACCATGCACACCGAACTGATGACCGTCGAAGGTATGCAGTTTGACCGTGGTTACCTCAGCCCCTACTTCATCTCCGATCCGGACCGCATGGAATGCGTGATGGAAAACCCCTACATTCTCATCCACGAGAAGAAGATCAGCAACATGAAGGACCTCCTTCCCTTGCTCGAGCAGATTGCCCGCTCAGGCAGCCCGCTCGTGATCATCGCGGAAGAAGTAGAAGGCGAAGCGCTCGCAACCCTCGTTGTGAACAAGCTGCGTGGCACCCTGAACGTTGCAGCCGTGAAGGCACCTGGCTTCGGCGATCGTCGTAAGGCGATGCTCGAAGACATCGGTATCCTCACCGGCGGCAAGGCGATCATGGAAGAAACGGGCATCAAGCTCGAAGGCGTTCGCCTTGAAGATCTCGGCCGCGCCAAGCGCGTCGTCATCGACAAAGACAACACCACCGTGATCGACGGCGCTGGCGAAGCCAAGGGCATCGAAGGCCGCATCAAGCAGTTGCGTGCACAGATCGAAGAAACCACTTCCGATTACGATCGTGAAAAGCTGCAGGAACGTCTGGCGAAGCTCGCCGGCGGCGTTGCAGTGATCAAGGTCGGTGCAGCCACCGAAACCGAAATGAAGGAAAAGAAGGCCCGCGTCGAAGACGCCCTGCACGCCACCCGCGCAGCCGTTGAAGAAGGCATCGTTGCCGGCGGCGGCGTAGCCCTCCTCCGCGCTTCGGCCGCTCTGAACCTCATGACCCTCGAAGGTGACGAAGCCATCGGCGTCAACATCATCAAGCGCGCTTGTGAAGAGCCGGTTCGTCAGATCTCTGGCAACGCTGGTTTTGAAGGCGCCACGATCGTCGAGAAGATCAAGGCAATCGCAGACGCCAGTTTCGGCTTCAACGCCCAGACCGGTGTCTTTGAAGACCTGATCGCCGCTGGTGTCATCGACCCGGCCAAGGTAACCCGCTCGGCCCTGCAGAACTCCTCTTCGATCAGCGGCCTCATGCTGACCACCGAAGCGATGATCTGCGAGATCCCCGAGAAGAAGGCTGCTCCTGCCCCCGGTGGTCACGACCACGGCGGCGGCATGGACTACTAAACAGTAGCCCAGCTCCAAGCTAAACGAGAAGCCCGCCGGTGACCCCGGCGGGCTTTTTGTCTTCGCTCGATACCTCGATGAAACTAATGAGGAACCTCAAATCCGCCGATTGAATCTGGTATGGACGTACTACGACGAGAAGGGCAAAAAGTGTCCTCGCCGTTGTCCCGCCGAATTTTGATCGTCGCCTGCACCTTAGCCCTGGTTGCAGTGGCTGCCCATGTTGCAGTGGCACTGTGGGCCCAAAGCGAGTTCACGCAACCTGAAGGCATCGTAGCCACACACGCGTTTACGCTCGCGACAGAAGGCATTCTTTACTACGACCTCAAAGACTACCCACTCACCATCTGCGCGTATATGCCGCTCATCTACGGGATGATTGCGGGCATGTTCAAGATTGGCGTTCCGCTTCTACTGGCGGGCCGCCTGATCAACATCGTCGCGATGGCCACCATTTTCTTTCTCATTTGGAAACTTTTGCTTCTTTATACCAACGACCGGCGTTGCGGGTGGACGGGGCTGGCTCTGGCTGGAATTGCGCAACTGCTTGTGGGATGGGGAGTGATCGGGAGGGCCGACGTGCCAGCGATCGCACTTAGCCTCGCGGCTTTTTATCTCTATGCAAGGCACTCAGTGCTTGGGGAGGAAGGGCTGGACATAGCTGCTGCCCTCTCTGTGCTTGGGCTTCTGTTTAAACAAACTGCGCTGGCAGCTCCTGCAGCTATCTTTCTGCTTCTGGCGTTTTCAAGCCCCAAAAGAGCACTGCGCTTCGGTCTGCTGGTAGGTGGAGTAGGAGGCGCCATCGTATTGGGCTTTAACGCGATGCTCAATGGTCGCTTCTTCTTCAATACGGTTAGTTCCAACCTCAATCCCTTTGCTCTCTTCAAGCTTCAACTCCACTTCGAGTACATGCTGGCAACACTTTCACCGCTAGTTGTGATTTCAGCACTGGGGGCCAGGCATGTTTTTGCAACCCGCGGCAGAGACTCGCTTGTTTATCTATTGGCGGCTTTTGCCATCCTTCTGGCAACGGCTTGTAAACTTGGCTCCGACTTTAACTATCAGATTGAGACGGCGATTCTGCTCATCGTTTGCAGTTGCCTTTCCTTACACAGTCTCAACTTCTTTGACCTTTACTCCAGGGGGAGCAAGAGCTGGGTTACGATGCTGATTCTTCCACTGGCTGTATTTGCGGTGCAAAATCTGAGAATCTCCACCACAGCACTACTGGAACGAATCGAGGGAGAACAGAAATTCCGGATGCAGCTCAAAGAGCTGGAACCCTTCTTTGCCAAGCCAGGTCAGGTGCTTTCAGCCGACTCAAATTCGCTCGTCCACTTCCAGCGCAGAATCGAAGTAGAGCCTCTGATCTACCGCTGGCTGGTGGATGCTGGACAGTTGAGTGACAAACGGGTGCTTGAAGACATTCGAGATGGCAAATTCCAATCGATCCTTCTCTTCGAAGATGCCTTCGGACCGGAAAACTCAGACCCTGAATTCCCGCGCCTGCCCAAGAGTCATATGGATATGATTCGTTCCCACTATCGATTGATCAAGCGGCTGCCGGGGGCTTATCCTTTTGATCTTTTTGCCTATCAGGCCATCACTTACCCGAAGCACTGACACTTTCAACTTCAGCGAGAGACCGCCTCAGGTGGGCTTCAAGAAAGCCTGCGGCAGCTTCTGCATCACGCCTCTGGCAGGCCTTGAGAATCTGCCTGTGCTCTCGCAGGCAGTCTGGCCCGTAGCTCTCCGGTGAAAGATAGAGGAAGTAAAAGCGATTCACACTGCCGCGGAGATTATCGATCAAGGTGAGCGTGCGCGACTGTTTGCAGGGAGCATAAAGTGCGGCATGAAATGCTTGATCGATTCGTGACCAATCCGCCCGGTTTGCGACGCTCTCCAGGTGAGTTAGAAGGCTCGAACACAACTCAAATTCCTGCTTTGTGAAATTCGGAACGGCCAGTCGCAGGGCATAGGTTTCGAGCAGGATTCGGAGTTCGAAGACTTCACGTAATTCTTCAACACCCGGATTCGATACAAATGCACCACGATTCGGGTAGAGGTCGACCAGACCCTCCCCCTGCAATTGACGCAAAGCGTCACGAACGGGAATGCGGCTGATCCCAAACTTTATGGCGAGCTCTTCCTGCTGCAATTGCTGCCCCGGCAGCAATTCATTTCGATAAATCGCATCTCTAATGTACTCGGCAACGACTTCAGGGGCGGTCCGATACTTCAATTGCGGCGTGGCAATTCGTTCAGGCATTGCTTCTATCATAGCTTGCTGGATATTGTATACATGTATACAATCTGGTATGCTGAATCATGCACAATCGTGGAGCCCTCGTCTCGCTTTCGATCGCACTGGTTTTGTGGTCGCTTACCTTTCCGCTCATCCGGGCAATGATGGGTGCAGTCCCACTGGAAGTGATCCTCACGTTACGCTTTGGCATTGCCGCCATGATCCTGATTGCGATGTGGCTGTGGAAGGGCAAAGAACTTCCGCGCGGCCGAGATTTTTGGCTCACGGCATTTAGCGGCTTCTGCTGTGTCACTGGTTACCAGCTTTTCTCGACTCACGGGATCAAGACAGTGAGTTCGGGTCCAGCCAGTGTGCTGGTCGACACAATGCCCATCTTTGCCACAGTGCTTTCAGTATTTATCCTCAAGCATCGCCCCAAGTGGCGCACCTGGACCGGCCTCGGTGTCGCCCTGAGCGGCGCAGCATTAATCGCGATGGGTGAATCGGGCGGGCGCCTGGAATGGAATCTCGGCGTCGGACTACTGCTGATGGCGGCGTTGATTTTCAGCATGGGCACCATCGCTCAAAAGCCCCTGATGAAGCGTTATGACTCACTCGGCATCACCGCAATCAGTTTTTCAGCCGGGGCACTCGCGATGATCCCCTTTGCGCCAAACCTCATCGTTTCCACCCAACAGGTAGCGCTTCGACACCTGGTCACAATCGCATTTCTTGCGGCAGGGCCAGGCGCTCTCGCCTATGGCCTCTGGGGTCATGCCCTAAGTAAACTGCCCGTAGCCAAAGCATCAGCATCGCTGCTGCTGATTGGCCCGCTGACTTTCCTCGTAGCCTGGATTTTCTTCAACGAAATCCCCGCCGCGATCAGCATTCTCGGTGCGACGGTAGCATGCGCCGGTGTCTGGCTGGTACACTCTGACGAACACGCCTGATATGCACCTTGCTCAACTCAATGTCGCCCGCATGCTGGGCCCTATTGATGGCGAGATCATGCGTCCCTTCGTCGAATTACTCGCACCCGTAAACGCGATTGCCGAAGCCAGCAAGGGATTTGTGTGGCGGGACCAGACCCCGGCAGGCGACAACACGGCGGTCAAAGTGAACGATGACCCCATGTTGATTGTAAATTTCTCGGTCTGGGAATCACCGGCAGATTTGGAAGTCTTCGTTTATCAAGGGCTCCACAAGTCCACACTCAGCCGGCGCAAGGAATGGTTTGAACTTCCGAAGATTTCGCACTACGTCCTGTGGTGGATTCAAGAAGGATCGATCCCTGCGCTGCCAGAAGCGGTCGAGCGTCTCGAATACTTGCGCACGAACGGCGAAAGCGATCATGCCTTCACCTTCCGTTTCCTCAAACGCGGCTAGCCGCCGATTGCGTACATGGGCCGCGGTGGAGGCACAAACTGTGTGGCCCCAATCTCATGGCCAATCCACTTGCGCATGAGATTTTCGCGGATCGCAGCCGCGACACCGGCATCATCTCCAGCCCTGAGCAGCGCACGCACGTCCATCTCTTCAACCGCAAAGAGGCAGTACCGCAGCTTGCCGTCAGAGGTGAGACGGATGCGGTTGCAGTTCAGGCAAAACGGCTTGCTCACGCTTGCGATGAAGCCGATGTTCCCTTTGCCGTCACGATAACGGAACTCTGTAGCGGGGGCACGTTCATCCTGATCGGGAACAACATCGAGTTCGCCAAATTCAGCCCGCAACCGCTCGAGCATCTGGTCCATAGTCAGCACCTGAGTCTTGTCCCAGAGGCCTTGACTATCGAGCGGCATGAACTCGATGAAACGAACCTCGATTCCTCGCTCGCGACCAAAGCGGGCCATCGGGAGAATGTCGGCTTCAGTTACGCCTTTTACCGCCACCGCGTTCAGCTTGATCGGCCCAAAGCCTAGTGACTGAGCAATGTCAATCCCTTCGAGAACACGCGGCAGCTCGTCGCGCCGGGTGATCTCGCGGAACCTTTCGCGATCGAGAGTGTCAAGGTGAACATTCAGACGGCGCAAGCCCGCATCATAGAGAGCCTTGGCCTGAGCGCCCAGCAGCACAGCGTTGGTAGTGAGGGCTATGTCTTCGATGCCTTCAATTTCAGTAAGCATCGCAATCAGCTTGTGAAGGTCTTTTCGTGCCAGTGGTTCGCCACCGGTGATGCGCAGCTTGCGTACACCCAGACCAACAGCCACGCGAGTAAATCTGGCCATCTCCTCGAAACTGAGAATCTCCTGTTTCGGAGCATACTGACCGCCTTCTTCAGGCATGCAGTAAAAGCAGCGGATATTGCAACGGTCTGTAACGCTAATCCGGAGATTGTCGTGCAAACGACCGAAGCGATCGACAAGTGGTGCTTGCACGAGGTCCTTTCCCTATAGCGCGAGCATGCGCTCGATCGGCAGTCTGGCACGATCCATGATCGAAGCAGGCAATTCCAGGCGTGGCTCCAGTGTTTCGAGGCAGTCCCGCAACTTCTCAAGCGTATTCATCCGCATGTAAGGACACTCGCTGCAATTGCAATTTTCGTTCGGGACAAAGTAGAACTTCTTGGACGGCGCGCCCTTTTCAAGCGAATGTCGCACACCACTCTCGGTCATGATGATCCACTCAGGCACGTCGCTCTTGACGCAATGCTCGATCAGCGCCGATGTGGAGCCAATATAATCGGCCATTGCCAGCACCTCTGCAGGGCATTCCGGGTGAGCCGCCACCAATGCCGTAGGATGCTCAAGTCTCGCTGCAGTCAATTTCCGGGCGGCGAAGGTGGCATGAACGATACAGGCACCCTGCCAAATCTTCATATTTTGCCGACCCGTCTGCTGTTTCACATAATTGCCCAGGTTGATGTCCGGGCAGAAGAGAATTGGCTTATCGGCGGGAATCGAATTCACCACCTGCACGGCATTGCGTGAAGTACAGATAATGTCGCTCTCAGACTTCACGGCAGCAGAGGTATTGATGTAGCTAACGATGACGTGATCAGGGTAGCGCTGTTTGAATGCTCTCACCTGATCGGCAGGGCAGCTATCTACCAGGCTGCATCCTGCATTCTTGTCAGGCACAACAACGATGCGTTCGGGGTTGAGCAGCTTGGCTGTTTCAGCCATAAACCAGACGCCACAGAACACAATCACTTCGCCTTCAAATTGTTTGGCTTTGCGGGCGAGTTCAAGGCTGTCACCGATGACATCAGCCAGCTCCTGAATCTCAGATTCCTGATAGTGATGGGCCAGGATGATCGCTTTACGTTGCTTTTTGAGAGCAAGGATCTCTTCGGCAATAGAAGTATGAATGGATACGGCAGGCATGGATGGCTGACTAGGCTGACAAAAGCCTTTCTAGCCTTAAGTGTAGCCTACCGGAATTAACCGGCGATGCCTTTACGGCGGGGCTGGGGGGAATCCATCGACAGCAACTTGGCGGATCCGCTGGGCATGGAAGAAACCGGGACTGCACCACCTGCGCCGGCCAATTGCGGGATCGCCGAAGCCGGGCCATCGCCAGACATGCTGCGCGCGCTAAACACGCTGCAGGCCTTAGCCAGTTTTTGCAGATCGCCACCGTCTTCCACAACCATTTCGTGTTCAACCCAATTGCTGAGGGGGATGTTACGAAAAAAGAGGCGTTCCTGAAGCACCATCGATTTGCGGTTGAGAAAAAGGCTCTTGCTCTCGCGAGAATAGTGTCTTTCTTCGACGCGGAAATCGGCCAGAAAGTCATCGAGAGCCTGACGGCGGGCGCGTTCTTCCGTCGCCTTGATCGTTTCTTCTAAAGTTTTGGCATGGGTTGCAATCGCAGCCCGGGCCTCGGCCATAGTCTCACGTTCTTTGGAAATCGCTACTTCCAGCTTCGACTGCATGATGAAGTAGGCCAGCAAAGCCGACCCGGCAGCTACAAACAAAGGCAAAAACAACCAGAGCATTGCGTCCATCTATGATGATCCTCAAGGAGAAGATCGGATCAACGCGCTAAATCTTTATAGTCCATCCACCTTAGAACCGCCTAAGAGTTTTCCCGCAAGTCCTAGACGAAATGAAAAGAATGCTTTGGCCGTTTGAGCCAGCCAGAATCCGAAGCCTGCCATGAATCCATAGTTTTTTGAATAGAAGGCACTCAGGCCATTCATCCGGTCGGCTTCATCCATTTCGGGACTGATCATCTCGAGGGGGGCCCGTTCCCTTGGCAGCGACAGATCCTGCAATACATGAATTCGCTTGCCCGCTTCCCGCATCTTGTAGAACAGTTCAAGGTCGCCATAGTATTGGCCATATTTGTCGGGCAGATAGTTCATGCTCACCAGAGCCAGCTTGGGCAATAACACCGGCTGATCAAAGGGATATTCAGTGCCCTTGACCAGAGTGCTATCGCCTGGCTTGGGCAACGCAAAGAAGTCTCCTGCAGGGCAGACGGCCCGGCTTGCGGATCGGCCTCAAGCGCACTCAGCATCTGCTGTATGGAATCCGGCCCCACCTGACAACCATTGGGAAGGAGCAAAAGATACTCTCCCTTGGCAGTGCGTGTGGCGATGTTTACCGCCTTGGTCCAACCAAAGTTATGAGGCAACCTGAGGATCGTGATCCCCTCAAACTCATCATCCAGACGAGCGCTTCCATCGCGACTGCCGCAGTCGACAACCAGCACCTCACTCAACTCCGGCTCAGAGCGGGCCGCAAGAGCACTCAACGTTGGCCGCAAGAGCTGGCATTGGTGCTGGGAAACAATAATAATCGAAACGCGTGTTGCCCGGACTTCGGGCGATTCCTGTACGGGTGATTCCATCCAGATTCAAGGATACCCCGCACTAGCGCTTGAGAATTGTTCCGCGGGGATCGAGCAGCACCTTTGGGGGCACGGCGCCAGTCACGGGAATCTCGAGAATGTCGTCTTCCGGGCCGCTCCGCATCCACCGGATCGACTTCTGCCCGCGTGGCAATTGAATCTCCACCGGTACATCGAGCGCGAAGTCTTCAGGCACCAGCGTTTGCTTCAACCGCAACTCCAGCACCTTGCGTGGGGCAACCCCCTTTACCGTAGCCGTCAACTCAAGATGGGGAATTCCGGTGCCATAGACCCACGTCTCAAAGAAATTCACCAGTTCTCGATCAGGCGCATCCTTGGGTAGCATTGACGCAGCAGCCCGTCGCAAATCCTCAGAGGTCATGGCCTTGCCAGCATAGTCTTTCGTCAATTGTGCCAGCATCTTGAAAAAGGCGGGATCCCCAAGTCGGTTTCGCAACATGTGCAGGACCCAGGTGCTCTTCCCATAGTTGACCGCATGCCAGGCAGCCGGGTCGGAATAACGCAAGCGCATCCCAAAAACAAGTGGCCCGGCGGATTCCAGACTCTTGCCGTCTTTGCCCTCAAAAATTAGCCGGCGCTTG
Organism: Bryobacter sp.; assembly: GCA_022843625.1. Taxonomy (GTDB): domain Bacteria; phylum Acidobacteriota; class Terriglobia; order Bryobacterales; family Bryobacteraceae; genus Bryobacter. Next base: position 23,102 of record JALHNH010000032.1, read on the forward strand.
TACTCTTCAAGCACGGTCTCAAGCGGCTTGAAACCGCGCCGCTTCTCAAGGTACAGCAGGGCCGAATAGTTGGCAAAGGCCTCCCCCAGCCATTCATCACGATAGTTTTCAAAGCCTACATGGTTGCCCCACCATTGGTGCGCCAACTCGTGTGCTTCCAGAATCTCGCGGAAGTACCGGCCCTGCCATTCCGCTCTTTCTGCGGCAGGCAGATTCCGGTCTTCCAGATAGGCAAGCGTCGACAGATAAAGAAAGCCGGGGAAACCTTGTCCGAAGGCACCCGGGATGGGCGCAGCCACTACACGAGACAAAGGCGGTGGCCCAAAAAGCGAGCTGAAGAACTGCATCGCTCCCGCAATCTCTTCCGCCATGGAAGGCATGCGCGACAGAGGATCAGCCGGAGGAGAAGGCGAGTTCATCACAACGGGAAAATCAAGCCGCCGCCGCTGCCCCGGCGCAGGTGGAGGTGAAACCATGATCTGCGCAGGACGGCTCGTCAACGCACTCTCCAGTGTCTTGTTTGCGTATACCTCAACCTCAAAGCCGCCACGCTTGACCGAAGTCGATTCAAAGGCACCGAGATTGAAGCCAAAGAGCCGCAGCGGCTGATCCACCTTGCAGGTGGTGAGTTTGTTGTCGCCCTTCGTAGTTTCCTTGCGTTCCCCGGGACAGACAAGCGTAAGCAGTTTGGAGTGCTCAAAGCTCGCCTCAAAAGGCGCTGCCTGAAACTGCATTTGCGGAAACCAGCTTGCCCGTGTCGCAAGATATAGAACTCCATTGCCGGCGCGGAAGAATATATTACCTTCTTCTTCAATCTCCAGCACTCCTGTCTCACCCAACTTCAGCGGCTGAGCCGGTTGCAGAAGCAGACCTTCAGAATCCCCGTTCCTCAGCAGGTTGGCCCGCAATGCATCGCGTTGGAATACTTCAACAGGCTCCCCATTCCACCGCGCAGACTTGACTCTCAGCCGCGGGGAAAGGTCCACCGGCAACACACTCAGGTCGTTTTGGTTCGAACGCAAAGTCATGCGAATGGTGGCACTAAATTGCAAATCCTCGGCTATCGCAGCCTTCACCTCAAATCGCTCAATCTTCGCTACAGGGCCCGGCACCACGCGAGGCTGATTCCTCTTGGGTTCAAAATGAGCCCAGAAGTTATAGCGATTGCGGCTCTCAAGATTCTCTAGCTGACCAACCAGCAATTCTTCCCGGCCTCGAGGATCAAAATAAATATCGAAATTGCCGAGCTTGCGTCCCGATAATGCCGCAAAGAAACACCCCCTGCCAGGACCACCGCCATTGCTGAGGTCTTCAAGCAGGCGTGTTTCAAGGCTATCGCTGAGATTGCGAACCACATCGTTCCATTTCTCCGCAACCAGCACTCCGCGCTCGGGGCTACGTTTTGCCGTCTCACTTCGGTTGAGCTCTTCCATCCACTTCTCGCCAGTACCGTCGGTGAACAGAAAGACCGCTGCATGAAAGTGTTCGGCAAGATTCGGTTCCCCGGTAAAACTCGCCAGAGAACGCCGCTCCATCCGGTTGGGCGGGATCAGAAGTATCTCGGCATCCTCAAGCTCTTCGCTGGCAACGAACACGGCACCCGTGCGAATGCCATTCACGGGCTTACGGAAAATCAACACCCCTTCAGTCAAAAAGAGCCGGACTTCATTGCGGCGATAAGCGAAATCGCGGACACGAAAACACGCCTCAGGATCAAGACTGGCCTCCCTAAGAACCCGGCTCAAATCACCCAATTTGAGGCGGGAGGCAGGAGCAGATACCTGGCTGAAAAGGGCCGGGCATATAAGGGCCACGCAGAGAAGCATCAAAAACACGAAAACGCGATTCCATCTCACGTTCTCAGTTTAGCCTTCAGTTTCTATCTAGTCGGCTAGACCTGGCCCTTCATCGGCAACGATCTCGCCGTTTTCCTGAATCACCATACAACCATAGCCTTCAGGCGGGAGCACCTCAATCGTGACGCGTTGCAATGGATCCGGGTTGGGCAGGGATCGCCCCAGAAGATAAGTCAGATAGAAATATCCAGGTAGAGCCGAGGCCAACCGCCCGAGGTTTTCTGGTATTTTTGCTTCCACCTTCGATTCCAGATACGCACCACGGCGAGCGGAACAAAGCTTCCATAGAGATTGTGCCGAGTCGTCGCTCAGTTCGCCACAGCAGACAACATAAAGCACCACACCCTGCTTTTCAAGCAGTGAAGGCCAATGCTCGGGCACTTCCACTTCCTTGCCAAGATCCGGATCGAGCACCAGCACGAGGTGCCTTCGGTCAGAAGAAGCTGGAAAGGAATTAATAGCCAATTCAACCCCTTCTGCCAGGCTCGCAGAGGCACCGTCCAGGTCTTTCAGCTGGTCCCTTTCTAAACTTTCGGCATTCAGTGAGAAGTCAATCAAAGTGGGCTCGGCTTGTGCACTACTGGGCTGCGTGTTGTACTTCTGAATCGACCAGTAGTCTGAGCTCCGTTTCTTGGAGATGGCCAACTCCATACCCCGCTCCATCTGTGTTTGAAAGCTCTTGGCCGCGGTGGATCGCTGGGGAATCAGGAAAACACTGTGAGCCGCTTCTAGCCCGCCTCTAGCCTCAAAGTGAAATTGATCGACACGCAGATCACCGTCTTTCAGAATCACCTGCGTCGCCATCAAATCACTGGGGGCTAATGGGCTTCCATCTGCCCGCCGCAGCAATAGACTAGCCCGCACCCTGCCTTTCTCCAAACGGTCAAAACACACAAGTTCCATGCCTAGAGCGGGCTTTTCTTTGAGATCTTTCAGCCGCTTCTTGATCTTCCGGAATGCATTGAGCAACCCCAGCTTCACTCGCCCGGACTTCACGAGGAGATATTCATCCACTACAGCTGAGAAGCGAGGATCGGCCGTCTGACCAATCAACCAGCCGCCAGCCAGTTGCCGATCGAGATCAGCATCTCTTACCAGTTTGAGAATCCCCCGAACCGATGATATTTCACCCGCCTGATACAGGCCATAAATTCCGTTGGCAATCACTCGGTGGTAGGAATCGAGACTTGCTTCTTTAAAGATCTGGATCGACTCTGGATCCCGGCGCCCCCAGAGAGAAGCGATTGCATTAGCTCTCACTCTCGGGTCTGAATCCTTGAGCAAGGCAGCACATTTGGGCTGATGGCGCAGCAGCGAGCCCGCAAGCATTGCCACCTTGGATCTTAACCTCGGGTCTGGATGTTCACTCAACAAGCCAAGTATTCCCTCAAGGTGTTGTGCATCCACGGCCTTGGACAAGATCTCCAGCACCCGCGTCAGCTCCTGTTTGGCAATCCAGGCTCCCGAATGATCGATCTCGGATTTTACGTTGGACACCAGATGGTTCTGATAGCCAGCATCGTTCTTACTCGCCACCCGAAGCATGCGAATCGAATCGTCAAGACTCAACAGATCTGCAGTGGCTACAAGCTGCTTCAAGCTCGATGCATCCTGCCGCAAAAGCTTCAAGACAATTTGAGAAAAACTATTACCCTGTCCGGATTCGAGCAGGTCGATTGCCTGACGTAAAAACTCTGCATGCTCTTCGTTTTTCCAATGCTGCAGTTGTTCGTGCCCAAGCTTCGGACTTTCCGCGAAGACTTTCTCTAGTTCCTGGATCGAAAAACTGGTGTCTGCCACGTAGCCCATATCGACAATGGGAGGGCATTCTTGAAAGTTCTATCCAAAGAAAGAAAAGAAACCCTTTTTGCGAGGTCTCGAAGCTCCAATCAGCTTCTCTCCCCGCAGTACTGCACCCGGATTCTCGATAAACAGATACTCGGCTGTTTCTTGGCCCCACTTCTTTGCAACCAGCTTGAAGGCGCTGTCCATTACAGGCGGCCTGCGCCGCAGGTCATGCGCATCACTGGCAATGAACTGAACCATCCCCTCATCCATCAGCTTTTCGCTGAATGCCCGCGCTTTGCTTCCAAATACCCCTTCGAGGCTCTGCCCGGTCACCTGAATCGAACACCCCATCTCAACCCACTCGGCCAATTCTTTGATTCGCATCTGAAGCAACATATTGCGCTCCGGGTGCGTAATCACGGGAATCATCCCCGCCGACAACAAATCTCCAAAGATCTGTGAAGTTGTCTTCAGGATCAGCAGGTCTGAAAATTCGACCAGGATATAAGGCCCATTGGCAATCGTATATTTGCGGGGATTTCTCAGGGCATCGGCAATGTTTTCGTATTGCAAATGAAAGTCGCACCCTAGATGCACTCTCACGCCGCTGTCGTTGCGCGCCTCAAGGGCCGCCTTACGCTCTGCAATCACATCAGGATCAAAGTGATATTCAAGGTTCGCGTGTGGGCTGGCCACAATGTCTGTTGTGCCGTGGCGTCCAGCCATGCGCAACATCTCAAGACTCACCTCGATATCAGGCGATCCATCGTCCATTCCGTAAAGGACGTGACTATGGATGTCAATCATTCCTCAAATAAACATCTCTTCGTCTTGCGTAGCATGCACGACGGCCGGCCGGCGGCTCTTGAACAAGAAGCCAAAGGCACTTTTCACACCTGTAGTCAGTGCGCTCACCTCACGCAAGGGCTTCAGCAACCCGTCCTGAGTTGTCTGAACCAGGCTCTGAACCTTCTCCACTGTGTCGCCCACTACCATTTCCATTCGCTCCAACTGCACTTTGGCCCGGTCGCTGGCGTCGGTAACGACGGCATCGATTTTGGTCAGCTGCATCTGCGTCGTATCGAGAATCTCATTGGTCCGTTTAGAGATCTCGAGCATTTGCCTGCGGCCATCATCAAGAGTCAGTTTGGCGGAATCGAGCGTTGCTTCGGCTTTGCCCAACAAAGGCCGTGCCTCTTCATGGATCTCCCGCACCTTTTTGTACAGGCGCATCAATGTCAGAAATTGCCCCAACTGCGATAACGCACAGAGGGCAACAAAAACAATCAGGACGATCAAGATGGTTTGCATTGTCGAATCCGCCATTCCGGTTCTCTCCAAAAACTATCGGCTGAATAACTGAAAGACTCTATACACCTTCAGATTCGGGTGGGTAGTTGCCATGTGCTTCGCGATAAGCCTGGCGGCCCGCTTCTACCGCTGCTGCTACCTGCTCACGCTGTCGAAGTACGGCCTCGCGTCCACGTTCCACAAAATCACTTGCAGTTTCGCGAACTTCCCCGCTCTTGCGCTTTACGTAATCGCGGCCTTCATCGGCGCGCCCTTTCAAAAGGGCACGGGTTTCTTCACCTGACTTGGGTGCAAAGAGCAGCCCCACAGCCAAGCCAACTCCTGCTCCAAGCAAAAAATAGGGCAGATTATTTCTGTCGTCCATTACCGGATACCTCCTTAGGGGAACTACTGCCTTCAGTGTACATGCTAAGCTCCAATCGTGTCTTTTGGGAAACCTCCAAAGCGTGTAGATGGACAAGCGCTTCAGCACTATGCTTCGATGCTGGTCGCGCAACGGGCCATGTCCAGCGGCGAGATGCGTCAAAAGCTTCGCTTGAAAGCACTCAATCCGGAAGACATCGAAGCCGTGCTTGAAAAGCTAACCGAGTATGGCGCGCTCAACGACACTCGTTTTGCCGAAGCCTATGCCAGCGCGCGCAAAGAAAATCAGGGATTCGGTCAGCAGCGCGTTCTGCGCGACCTCAACAAGAAACGAATCTCCTCCGAGCTGGCCAAAGAAGCAGTCACTACCACCTTCTCGGGCACTGACGAAATTGCACTCATCGAGGACTATCTGGCCCGCAAATTTCGCAGCAAGAACCTCCACGAGTTTCTTGGCGAACAGAAGAACTTTGCCTCTGCCTTTCGCAGGCTTCGCACGGCAGGCTACTCTGCCGGCAACTCACTGAAGGTCTTGCGCCGCTACTCAACACACGCCGAAAACATCGACGAGGATTCTCTCGAGTCCGATCCGGACTAGCGCGCACTCCAATCGCTACAGCCGCTGGCCTGCAATTTGTATCGACCGTTGACGAACGGGGCGTAACTGCTCACTTCAAGCCGGTAGATTCCATTGGCGCTAAGGCTGGTTTCAATCAACGGCTGCTTGCCATCGGTATCGTCTTCAAAGGCAATAGTTTCGCTGTTTGGGCCAATCAGATAGAGGACGCTATCAAAGCTGGACTCCGCGACATTCAATCGGACCCGTTGCCCAAGTCGCCCTTCAAACAGATACACATCGGTATTGTGAAGGTCACCCCGCCTGCCGGTCCTGTTCGAAGTGGCGCTCAGTTCGCCTTCCTGCTCCGCCGGACAAGCAGAAATCAGCTTTGGCAAGGATCCGGAATTCCCTGAGCCAGCCTCCAGCCGGACACTCAGAGTAAAGCTTCCCGCCTGACTGGCGACCGCAGTTGTCACAACAATACGATACGTCCCGTTGAGGGGCAGAACCAGACTACCCGTCGCCGGCAATCGGGAATTCAAACCACCACCACTATCGTCGTCTTCTCCAAGGTACAAATCCCCTGGACCATAAAGAAAGACATAAGCATCGATCGTTCGTGAACTCGCCTCGATCGTAAGCCGTTGTCCGGCATCTGCGTCGAAAGTATACTCTTTGACAAAATAAGTTCGGAAGGCTCCCTCAAGCAAACAGTCACTCGTCACCAGGCTCGCACTGACCTCCGTACCGGGCGTAATCCGTTGCGACACACACTTGGTGTTTTGCCGCACCACTATTCTTTTGCCACCCACCAGGAGCGAAGCGCTCCGCTGCTGGCCGGACTCATTGCCCGAAGTCCGCAATTTTACAACTCCACTTGCCTTGTTGTTGGAAGGCTCTCCAGCACTCAGCCACCCTGGCGCATCCACCACACTCCATGGCTCGCACGTGCTCGACCTCGCCACTTGAATCGAAATAGTAGATGCCTTCTCGGGCATCGTTAGCGTGGAGGGGAAAACAGTCGTCGTGCAGGGTGGGCGCGGATTAGATTCCGTCGTCCAGGTGATCGCATAGTCTTGCGGGGAAACAGCCAGGTCCTTCGATTTCACAACAATCTTCCATTTGCCGGGCTGCGGTTGATCTACCGCTACTTGCTCGACATTGTCGCGAGTATTCACCCCGGCAACCGCATCGGCTTCGGCCATGAACGGGTCAAGCACAAAGGGCAGCAGCGTTTGCCCGTCAGGCCCCACCAGGCTTAAGTCGAGGTCGTTCATTAACTGTTGCGTGCGGCCAGCCACAGCCGGGGGGTCTGTCCACGCCAGCATTACTCGCAGTGAAGGAACAGCTCCAACTTCAAACTCGAACTCTTTGGTCTCGGATGCCCTCAGACTTTCGGCATTCCAGGTGTCTTCATCTATTGCCTTGACCGCCTTTACGCCATCTGGGACACCGTAGCCATAGCTATAGTCAGGCCCTGGATTCCCCAGATCATTGGCCGTATTCAGCAGGAAGGCACGCAACAATTCCGGCGACGGTGCCTTACCGTGTTTGCTTCGATAGCGATCGATCAACAATGCGGCAAGCCCTGAAATGGCAGGTGCCGACATCGAAGTGCCCGATAGCGTGCGGGTGGTATTGCGAGTCGAAGTAGAAAGCACATCCACACCAAGGGCGACAAGATCCGGCTTCACCCGCCCATCCCGGCTCGGGCCAAAGCTGGAAAACACGCTGATCGCATTTTCCCGGTCCACTGCACCCACCGTGATCAGGTTCTTGGCATTGGTTGGAGGAGGCAGAGTGTAAAAACCAGCGCGGGCAAACATCGCACAGTCGTACTGTTCGCGATTGTTGCCAACCGAGAACACGATCGGGAACTTCTGCTCGTAGACGATGCGGTCCATGTCGCGCTCAAACGATGTGTAGGAACTAAAGAAGCTGCAATTATCGGCATCTTCTTCCACGACGGCAGTCCATGAATTCTGTGCGAGGTCAGCCTGTTCATTGAGCCTCGCGTTCAGGTTGGCAGTGATGCCTTCAGACACCGTATTGAAGGCGAATGACACGAGCTTGGCAGCTGGAGCCATTCCACGCAATCTCACATCGCTCGTCCCAGCCGCAGCAACCGTTCCTGCGACATGCGTTCCGTGAATGGATCCCGCGCCAGGCCTCACTTGTTTCAGCCGGTCGCCAAATTCCGGATGTGTATCCACAAGATCGTCAACGATCGCCACGGTTGCGCCACGGCCATCAAGGCCAAACTGTTCCTGCAACTCCTTGGCCTTGATCTGCCCGGCGCTCTCGGCATTGCTGTTCCTTACGAACGGCGGAAAGACCGGCTCAACAAAACGAACCCAGTCCATCGCGGCCATCTCCATCAAATCCGAAGCCCGCAACTTCACCGTCAGACGTTCAAAGTAATCGCTCCGATCTACCAGTTGCGCACCCATACGGTCTATTTCCCACTGCGCCTCATCAGCAGAAATGTCCTTATGGAAATAAACGAGCAGCTCAATGGCATCCTCCCCGCGCACTTTCACCTGCGCCCACAAAGGGGCCTTGCCGTCACGCAGTACTTCACTGATTTTCTTGTTTGCTGCCAAGGGCGAGGAAAAACTCAGTGCCGCGGAATTGCTCTCAGCAGAGACAATCCACTCCCCATCTCCCAGCGGCTCAACCACTGTGAAACCTCTGGCCAGCAAAGTCTCCCGATCTGCTGCTTTAGCAACTCGATGAACCCGGTCAGCCCAAAGTCCGGAAGCAACAAATAAGAGCAGAGAAATGCGGTACCACATGCCTTCGACGCTAACATAGGATTTGCATGGAAAAGCGCCTCACGGCACACGCTAAAGCCGCTGGTTGAGCGTCCAAACTCGCTCCAGGGGTCCTGGCGCAAGCGCTCGCCACGCTACCGCGTGCCGACAATCCGAACGTCCTTCTCGGGTTTGAAACCTCCGACGATGCTGGAGTCTACAAGCTTTCGGAGGACTGTGCCCTCGTGCAAACCCTCGACTTCTTCACGCCTATCGTTGATGACCCATTCGAATTCGGTGCCATCGCTGCGGCCAATTCACTCAGCGATGTTTACGCGATGGGCGGCAAGCCAATCACTGCACTGTCGATCCTCTGCTACCCGGCCAAGGACGACATCGAAGTGCTTGCCGCAATTCTGGCTGGCGGCTCCTCCAAAATGCAGGAGGCCAACTGCGCCCTGCTCGGTGGCCACTCAGTCGCAGACGATACCGTTAAATTCGGCTATTCCGTAACTGGCCTGGTACACCCCACACGCTTCCGCGCAAACGCTCACGCAAAGCCCGGCGACATTCTTGTACTCACCAAGCCACTCGGCACCGGCGTCATCTCTACTTCACTCAAACGCGGTCTCGCTCACCCCGATCACGTCGCAGCAGCCACCCGCTCGATGCTCACGCTCAACAGAAGCGCCGCCGAAGCGATGGACCCCTTTGACGTCCACGGCGTCACCGACATTACCGGCTTTGGCTTCCTCGGCCACGCCCGGGAGCTCGCCCTCGCCTCAAACGTCACTCTTGTCATTAACTCAAGCGCAATACCGGCCCTGCCAGGCGCGCTCGAAGCCATCGCCGCCGGCGCCATCCCCGGCGGCCTCAACAACAATCGAAATTTCGCCTCCACCGACGTTTACACCGAATCTAGAGTCGACCCCAACCGGCTCACCCTGCTCTACGATCCGCAAACCAGCGGCGGCCTGCTCATCTCGCTCCCGCCATCTGACGCCAGACGCCTAGTAGAATCGATACCGGCCACCATCGTTGGCGAAGTCAGGGAAAGAAAGGACAAAGCCCTCTGGGTACTTTGAATTACAACCCCATCATTGTTGCGCTCGACGTAGAGTCAGGCGCGCAAGCCCTCCAACTGATCGATCAGCTCGAAGACAGCGTCGATTTCTACAAAATTGGATTGGAGCTTTACTCTGCCGAAGGCAACTCCATCGTCAAGGAAGTCCTGGCGAGGAACAAAAAAGTCTTCCTCGACCTCAAATTCCACGACATCCCGGAAACTGTCAAGCGCGCCGTTAGCCGCGCCGCAGACCTCGGGGTTCATCTCTTGACGGTCCACGCCTATCCCCAGGTGATGGCTGCCGCAGTCGCTGGCAAGGGGCAATCCGAGCTCCAGTTGCTGGGAGTAACGGTACTCACTAGCCTGAGCGAAGAAGATCTGGTCGATCTTGGCTACCCCGAGGGCACCTCCGTTGGCGCACTGGTAAGGCAGCGTGTCCAACAAGGCATCGCCGCCGGAATCGATGGCTTCGTCTGCTCGCCTCTGGAAGCCAAGGCCGTACGCAGCCTTTCCGGCCCTGAAAAAGTCCTTGTCACCCCCGGAGTTCGCTCCCCCGGCAAAGACGCTGGCGATCAAAAGCGAATCGCCACACCGGCCCAGGCGATCTCAGACGGCGCTTCCTACCTCGTGATTGGCCGCCAAGTCACACGAGCTAAATCGCCGAAAGATGAAGCTTTAGCCATCCTGAGCGAGATTTCCACAGCCTAACCCTTTCAATCTATTCATTTTTTCTATAAGGCAAAGTACTACGATCCGGTTGCGATTCCGCCTCTATTTTGTTAAACCTGAAGGATTGGTTCGGTAACCACCGTTCCAAAACAGGGGAAAGGAATTAAAAAATGAACAGGACTCTAGTCGCTCTCTCGCTAGCCGTCTGCTTGGGCATTCCTGCCTACAGCCAGTCTCTCACCTCACTTTCAGGTGAAATTGTTGATCCTACCGGAGCTGCGGTTCCAGGTACCACGATTTCGCTTACCAATGTCGATAACAACACCAAACGCGAAGGCGCAACCGACGGGGAAGGCAAATATAGCTTCTCGGCTCTCTCGCCTGGAACCTACCGTTTGCTCGCGAAAAAGCCGGGCTTCTCGGACATCTCGGTTCAGCAGATTCGCCTGCTCGTCAACACCCCTGCCACCCTGAATCTCACGTTTGAAACCGTCGGCGCTGTCGCCCAGACGATCGAAATTTCTGCAGAGGGCATTCAGCTGAATACAGTGGACGCCACCGTTGGAAATTCCTTTGGCACCAAACAGATCACCCAGCTGCCCTTTGAAGGACGTCGCGCAGACCGTATTCTCTCCCTGCAGCCCGGCATCTCCTACATCGGCGATTCCGACACCGTCAATGGTGGCTCCAACACCGCAACCGACCGTGGCGGCGTTGTCAACGGCGGCAAGAGCGATCAGTCGAATCTGACCCTAGATGGCGTCGACATCAACAATCAGCAGACCCGCGAGCCCTTCAATGGTGCGCTCCGTGTCACCCTCGACTCAGTTCAGGAATTCCGTGTCACCACCTCAAATGCCAACGCCGACTCTTCGCGTGGCTCCGGTGCGCAGATCACACTGATCACTCGCTCGGGCACCAATGAGCTTCACGGTGCCGCTTACTGGTTTGTCCGTAACAAGATGTTCAACGCGAACACCTTTTTCAACAACCTCACCACTGATGCCAGCGGCAGAGGCTTGTCCACCCCCAAGCTCAACCGCAACACCTTTGGCGGTCGTCTCGGTGGCCCGGTGATCAAGAACAAGCTCTTCTACTTCGCCAATTGGGAAGGCCAGCGCGATAGCCTCGAGCAGTCTGTCATTCGCACTGTGCCGCGCGAGAACATGCGCAACGGCCAGGTGGATTACCTCAGCCTCGGTGGCACACGCGTTTCCGTACCTGGAACTGAACTCGTGAACAAAATCGCAGGCGCAGGCTCGCTCAATGCAGCAGCCCTTGCAGTACTGAGAAGCTACCCGGCTCCCAACGACTTCACCACTGGTGACGGCCTCAACACCGCCGGCTTCCGCTTCAACTCACCACTGGCCCGGCGCTACAACACCTACGTCGCCAAAATCGACTATGTCATCAACGACAGAAACCGTCTCTTCGCGCGCGGCCAGTTACAGAATGACAACGAAGGCGGGGCACCGCAATTCCCAGGTCTGGCCCCGAACTTCGTCGACCTCAACAACTCAAAGGGTATAGCCATCGGCTGGGATTCCACGGTCAACAGTTCGTTGATCTCATCCACCCGTTGGGGCCTCACCCGTCAGGGTCTGGAAACATCGGGCGGTGGCAACTATGCCATCACCACTTTCCGGGGTCTCGACAATCCGGTCGGCCTGGTCCGCTCTTTCCGCCGCTTCTCCCCCACCTATAACTTCACTCAGGACTTCACCTGGACCAAGGGCAAGCACAACATCCAGTTCGGTGGAAGCATCCGCGTTTTCCAGAACGATCGTTCTAACTTCGCCAATAGCTTTTTTGGTTCCACAATCAACTCTTCTTGGATGACCGCCTCTGGTGCAATTCTCAGCGCCCCCTGGACAGACGCAGCCCTCGGCAACAACCGCATCAACGCCGGTTCACGTACATCATTCAACGATGCCACTGCAGCCATTCTCGGTCTTGTGACTCAGGTCACCAGCCGTTACAACTACACCCCCAACCCGGACGGCACTGTAAACGCTCAGGCGCCCGGCACTGCGGTAAACCGCAACTTCCAGGGTGAAGAGGCTGAAATGTACATCTCTGATACATGGAAGGCAACCCGTAACCTCACCATCACCGGTGGTGTCCGGTACATGCACTGGCCTGCCATCTATGAGAAGAACAGCGTCCAGACAAGCACCAACATTCGTCTCAGCGACTGGTTCGACACTCGTGTCGCCAACGCTGGCAACGGTCTCGCTGGCAACACCGGCTTGCCGCCAATTTCTTATCAGCTTGCCAACAAGGGCGGCCGTCCGCTCTATGACAACCTGAAGAACTGGTCACCACGCCTCGCAATGGCCTATGCGCCTGAAGCGAAGTCTGGCCTTTCGAAGTTCCTCTTCGGCGGCCCCAACAAGAGCGTCATCCGTGCTGGCTTCGGTATCTACTACGACGTACTGGGTTCAGGCCTCGTTCGTGATTTCGATGCCTCTGCACTCGGTCTCTCCACTGTGATCAACAACGCTTCGGGCCGCGAGACCGTCGCGGGCGCTCCTCGTTATACCGGTATCTTCGGTATCCCGCAGCAGCTCGTTAGCGCTCCGCCTCCAGCCGTTTTCCCGGTGGTTCAGCCCAACAACTTCGCCATCACGAATTCCATCGACGACAGGATCGCTGCTCCTTACACGATGCGCTACAACCTTACCGTTGCCCGTGAATTCGACAACGGCCTGAACATCAGCGTCGGCTACGTCGCAAGCCAAGGCAAGCGCACCATCATGAGTGAAGACTTGGCCACCCCGCTGAACATTCGTGACCCGCAATCCGGCACGGATTACTACTCAGCAGCAACGGCCCTCACTGACCTGATCCGTCGCAATGTCCCTGTCGCCCAGGTCGGTCGTATCCCTTACTGGGAAAACATGACCCCAGGCTTCGCAGGCAGTGGTCTGACGGCAACACAAGGTGCCTTCAACCTCTTCCGGGACTTTTTCCCCGATGCCACGGCCGCTGTGGAGAGCTTCGATCGTTTCAGCGATCCTAGTGCTTCCAAGCTTGGCCCCTTTGCCTACTACAGCCGTCAGTTCTCTTATCTGCGTGCACTCCGCTCGGTTGGCTTCTCCACCTACAACTCAATGCAGGTAACGGCGCAGAAGCGCTTCCGCAGCGGAGACCAGTTTGGCTTCAACTGGACCTGGTCTCACTCGATCGACCTTGGCTCCACCTCTGAAGACAACGCCACTGCCGGTCGCGGTGTCAGCATCAGCCCTTACAACCGCTATCAGATGCGTGGCTCCTCAGACTTCGACCAGCGCCACAGCTTCAACGCCAACTACGTCTACGGCCTGCCATTCGGCAAGGGCAAGAAGTTCCTGTCCAACGCCAGAGGCATCACCGACACCATCCTCGGTGGCTGGCAGCTCGGCGGCATCTGGCGTCAGACTTCCGGCTTGCCGGTATCTGTCGGCCACAACCGCACCTGGCCCACCAACTACAACCTCACTGGCAACGCAACCCAGATCGACAACTTTGCTGACGGCACCAACAAGAACGCTCCGGCACCTCCCGGAGGCCGCTCTGGCCCGAACATCTTCGTCGATCCTGTTGCAGCCCTTAGATCATTCGGCTTCACCAACCCTGGTGAAATCGGCACTCGTAACCCGGTACGCGGCGATGGTTTGTTCAACATCGACATGAACCTGGCCAAGAGCTTTGTGGTTCGTGAAGGTCACGCGATCCAGTTCCGTTGGGAAGTTTTCAACATTTCCAACTCAGTTCGCTTTGACCCGCTCAACATCAACCTCTCGCTGGCAAACCCCTCGTCCTTCGGCCGCTACGCCGGAACCCTGGGCGGCCCGCGCGTTATGCAGTTCGGTCTCCGCTACGACTTCTAGTCGACAGCGGTTTCTTATCGAAAAAGGCGGGCCTTCGGGCCCGCCTTTTCTTTTGTTAAACTCCCTCATACATGAAAACAATCGCAGCCCTGATTTTCTGCCTCACAGCCTCGGCCGCTGAGGTCACCTTCCATAAGCAAGTTCTCCCCATCCTCCAGAACCACTGCCAGGGCTGCCATCGGGCAGGCGAAGCTGCCCCCATGCCGCTACTCACCTACAAAGACACCCGCCCCTTCGCCCGTGCCATCCGCGCCGCAGTCACAAGTAAAAAGATGCCACCCTGGTTCGCCGACCCCCAGCATGGCAAATTCTCCAACAACACTTCGCTCGCGCAATCAGAGATCGACACCCTCACGACCTGGGCCGACACCGGAGCCAAAGAAGGCGCCCCCCAAGACGCCCCAGCGCCAAAAGAATTCACCAAAGGCTGGACCATCGGCAAGCCGGACCTTATCATCGACATGCCAGCCGCACACAAAGTCCCAGCCACCGGCACTATCGAATACACCTACTTCGTAGTGCCCACCGGCTTCACTGAAGACAAATGGGTCGAGAAGATTGAAGTCCGCCCAGGCACCGCGAGCGTGGTTCATCACATCATTGCTCTCAACCGCCCCAAGGGCTCAACCTATCTGAAGGACGCACCGGCTAACGTCGCGTACATTCCAGACGCCAAGCCAACCATCTCCGGCAAAAAGGCATCGGGCGACGGTAGTTTCGTCGGTCTCACCGATGGTCTTGTTGAAATGCTCTCGGTCTATGTCCCCGGCGGCTTCGCCTACGACACCAAGCCCGGCCAGGCCCGCCTCATCCCTGCCGGCAGCGATCTAATCTTCCAGATCCACTACGTTACAACCGGCAAAGAAACGCTCGACCGCAGTAGCATCGGCATCGTCTTCGCCAAGGCTCCGCCAAAGGAGCGAGTCGTCAATGCCTACATTCGCAACGACAGTTTCGTAATCCCGCCGGGCGAATCCGCCCACCGCGTGGACGCAAACGTCGAAATCCAGCACGACACCAGGTTGCAATCTTTCATGCCCCACATGCACCTGCGCGGCAAAGCCTTCGAATACGTCGCCACATACCCCACCGGCGAATCCCAAACCCTGCTCAAAGTCCTCAACTATGACTTCAACTGGCAGCTCACCTACCAACTAGAAAAGCCGGTCCTGCTCCCCAAAGGCACCATACTCCGTGCCACCGCCTGGTTCGACAATTCTCCCAACAACAAATTCAATCCCGACCCCAAGTCTGAGGTCCGCTGGGGCGATCAAAGCTGGGAAGAGATGGTCGCTGGCTTTGTCGATTTCGTAGTTCCAGTTGAAGTAAATCCAGCCCGGATTGCGGTGCAAGCCAGAAAGTAGTTCATTAATCGTCACATCTTCACATGAAATGATAAAAAATATGCTCCCAGTCTGTCCTTTAGTTTAAATGGCTTAGAAGGAATCAAGCGAATCTGAAGCTGCGCCTACATTGCATTAAGTTAATGCTGGACTATAATAGTCCTCATGGACAGACAAGCTCGCCTTTTGCCCGACCGGGCCAGGCGAACTAAATTTTGGAGGGCCTCAACCTTTGCCTCGGCCCTCCTTTTCTTCAACTTTTCAGCACCAGCTCAGACCAAGCTCACCCTGGAACAAGCTCTTTCTTTAGCTGAGGATTACCACCCGCTCCTCCGAGCCGGGATCGCCAGAATTGAGGGCGCACAGGCTGGCATCACCACCTCCCGTGCCTATCCCAATCCACAGGTTGGAGCCATCGCAGGTCAGCAAACTTTTCGCGTCCCTGGCAACGTCTCAGGCCTCTCCCAATTCTTCACTTTCAGCCAGCCGCTAGAGTTAGGCCCGCTACGCCCTGCCCGGCAACAAGTGGCGCAACTCAACCGCCAAAGCAACGAATACCTGCTCGCCGGCACCCGCATCAGCGTACTCTCTTCGGTCCGCAGAGCCTTCTACCAGGTACTGCGACGCCGCTCTGAAATTGACATCCTCACCGAAAACCTCCGCCTGGTAGAAGAGTTGCGCAAGCGCATCCAGGTTCGGGTTGAAGTGGGCGAGGCCGGCCGGCTCGAACTCGTCCGCGCCGACGCCGAACTGGTAGCCGCCCGTAGCGCCGCCAACAGTGCCCGCTTGCAATACATCTCTTCACTTACGCAACTGAGAACCAGCGTTGGCTCCACACTAGATGCTGACCTGACTGTCGAAGGAAAACTCGATCCCTTCGTCGCGCTCCCCCCGCTTGACACTCTTCGGCAACAAGCCCTTGACACGCACCCGGGCATGGCTTACCTCCGGTCTGAAATTAAGCGCTTCGAAGCCAACGTCTCCTTTGAGGTCGCCCAGCGCCGGCCGCAGCCGCAACTCGTTGCAGAAATCGAACGCCCACCCGACAGCCCAAGCTACCGCGTCGGTGTATCGATCCCAATCAACTTGTGGAACCGCCGCGAGGGCCCCATCGCCGAAGCCGCCGCCCAGGTGCGTGCTGTGAGCGCACAAGCCCAGAACCGCGAACTTGAATTCGTATCGGGTCTCGAAAGCGCCTACGCCCGCTACAACCTCGCCACACAGCAATTAGCCGCCTTCGAACAAGGCCTCTTCGTCGAAGCCACAGAAGCAGTGCGTGCCGCCGAAGTCGCCTATCGCCTCGGCGAACGGGGCATTCTCGAAGTACTCGACGCACAGCGCGTGCTGCGTACTGTCCGCCTTGACTTCCTCAACGCACAATATGACCGTCAGGCTGCCCTCATCGATCTCGACGAGCTAAGGGCAAGCGATCTCCGGAGAAACATTCCATGACCATACATCCCTCTCTTAGCCTGGCCCTTTTGGCTTGTCTATTCGTCTCCAGTTGCTCTAAAACCAACGAAACGGCATCTGCCAAAACACAACCCGCAGCCAAGGCCCCGTCGGATCCCATGGCCATTAAACCCAATCCCACTCTGCTCAAGGATCTCAAGATTGGAGAACCCGCCACCTCTGATATCGGAACCAGCCACACCGTAGCGGCCCGAGTAGAAGTGGATGAAACCCGCGTCACCCGCGTGGGCTCGCCCGTTCTCGGCCGCATCAGTTCGATCTTGGTAACCGAAGGCCAGCAAGTCCAGAAGGGCCAAGTCCTCGCGCTGCTCAACAGCACTGGCTTGTCCGACGCGCAACTCGGCTTCCTCAAGGCAATCTCCTCCAAACAGTTGGCCCAGCGCGCGGTAGACCGTGCGCAGCAACTCCTGAAGGCAGACGTGATCGGCTCGGCAGAACTGCAACGCCGCGAAGCCGAACTCGCCGAAGCTACAGCCGAACTCGATGCAGCCCGCGATCAACTGGTCCTCCTCGGCATGACGGCAGAATCCGTCGAAGACCTCCGCAGAACCCGCAGCATCAATTCCGTCGCTCGCGTAATCGCCCCCATGGACGGCACGGTCCTCGACCGCAAAGTAACCCTCGGCCAAATGATCCAACCTTCCGACACTGTCTTCGATATCGCAGAACTCTCCCATGTCTGGCTGGTTGCAGACGTACCTGAGTCCAACTCTAGTCTGCTCGCCAACGGCTTACCTGTCGAGGCTCACCTCGCTGCTTTTCCAGAACGAAAACTCTTCGGCAAGCTTTCCTTCATCGGAGCCACTCTAAACCCGGAAACAAGAACTGTGCGCGCTCGCATGGACCTTCCCAACCCAAGCGGCCGCTTCAAGCCAGCCATGCTCGCTTCCATGATTTTCAAAGACAAAGCGAACAAGCGGATGGTTGTCCCGCTCTCGGCGGTGGTACGCGAAGGCAATACCGAAAGTCTTTTCGTCGAAACCTCGCCCGGCAACTTTCGACTGATTCCAGTGCTCCTCGGCGAAGAACTCGAAGGCATCCGCATACTCCTCGACGGCATCAAGCCCGGGCAGAGAATCGTTCTCGACGGCGCATTTCATCTCAACAACGAACGCCGCCGCCTCGCCGTAGGCAGCAGCGAAGGAGCCTAGCCAATGCTAAACGCTCTGGTTCGCGCCTCGCTCGAGCACCGCATTATCGTCATCGTTCTGGCCTTTATCGCTCTTGCTTTTGGCGTCGATGCCACACGCAAGCTTTCAGTGGACGCTTTCCCTGATGTCACCAACATTCAGGTTCAGGTGGCCACAGAAGTTCCGGGCCGCTCCCCCGATGAAGTAGAGCGGATCGTCACTGTCCCGGTCGAGATCGGCATGACCGGTCTGCCAGGCTTGGTCGAACTACGCTCCCTCAACAAGCCCGGGCTCTCGATCATCACCCTGGTCTTCAACGACAAGACTCCGATTTACTTCGCGCGGCAGCTTGTATCCGAGCGGCTCAGCGACGTCCGCAGCCGTCTGCCTGAAGGCATCCTTCCCGTTCTTGGCCCCGTCTCTTCCGCCTTAAGCGAGGTCTATCAATACACCATCGAAAGTCCCTCCGATGGCCAGCGCCCACTCACTCGCCAGGAACTGATTGAACGCCGCATCGTCCAGGATTGGGTCGCCCGGCCGCTTCTACGTTCCATCCCTGGCATTGCAGAAATCAACTCCACCGGCGGCTTCGTCAAGCAATATCAAGTTATCGTCGACCCCATTCGCTTGCGCTATTTCGGCATCACGATCCACGATGTCCAGCAGGCACTGGCACGCAACAACGCCAACTCCAGCGGTGGCATTCTCAATCGCGGCCCGGAGATTTTGCTCGTCCGTGGCGTCGGTTTGATCAGTGACCTGGACGACATCCGCGCCGTTGTCCTCAAAGAGGTTCGTTCCACGCCGGTGTGCATTCGCGATGTTGCAGAAGTCAGAATCGGAGAAGAAGTTCGCTACGGGGCTATGGTTAAGGGCGGATACACCGAATCCGTCGGTGGCATCGTCATGATGATTGCATCGGGCAATGCCAAGGACATCGTCACTCGCGTCAAGTCGCGAGTCGACGAAATCAACAACAACGGCATGCTCCCGAACGGTCTGAAAATCGTCCCCTATTACGACCGCTCAGAACTCGTAGACGCCGCTCTCAACACAGTCAGCAATGTCCTCATCGAAGGCATCGTGCTGGTGGTTGTCATCCTTTTTCTCTTTCTTGGCGATCTCCGTTCTAGTGTCATTGTCATCGCAACGCTGGTCCTCACCCCCGTGCTTACCTTCGTCGTCATGAACTACTACGGGCTCTCCGCCAACCTGATGTCACTGGGTGGTCTGGCCATTGCGGTTGGCCTGATGATCGACGGCTCCGTCGTTGTTGTAGAAAACGTATACGCCCAGCTGGGTCACAATCCCAAGGCTTCCCGGTTGAAGATCGTCAGCGAAGCCGTGCTGGAAGTCGCAACCCCGGTTGTCTTCGGCATTTGTATCATCATCCTCGTCTTCCTGCCTCTGATGACCATGCAGGATATGGAAGGCAAAATGTTCGGCCCTCTGGCCATCACCATCGCCATCGCTCTTGCGATCTCGCTGGTGCTATCACTCACGCTATCCCCTGTCCTTTCGCTCCTGCTGCTCAAGGGCGGGGACGAACACGACACCTTCCTCGTACGCTGGCTTAAGCGCCCCTATCTTGTGCTGCTCCACTGGACCACAGCCAACCAAAAGAAAACGATTGCTGCATCCCTGGCCCTATTCGTCGCCACACTCAGCCTCTTCCCCTATCTCGGAACTTCCTTCATCCCCGAAATGAAAGAGGGCATCGTCTCCCCCAATGCAGATCGCGCTCCTAACATCTCACTTGATGAGTCGATCAAGATGGAATTCACCGCCCAGAACATGGTCAAGACCATCCCGGGCATCAAGTCTGTAGTCACACGCCTGGGCCGCGGCGAATCGCCGGTAGACCCTGCCGGCTACAACGAAAACGACATGATGGCCCAGCTCACACCCATCAAGGAACGCAAGGGCCTCACCCAAGACACCATCGCAGAAGAGATCCGCAAACGCATCTCCAGCCTGCCTGGTCTCAACGTAGTGATCGCCCAGCCCATCTCAGACCGTGTGGACGAAATGGTAACCGGCGTCAGGGCCGATGTCGCCGTCAAAGTCTTCGGCGACGACCTGGAAACCCTCAGCGCCAAGGCGAATGAAATTGCCAAAGCCGCAGCCAGCGTTCGAGGCACAGGCGACGTCAAGATCGACCGTATCCTCGGCCAGCAAAATCTCACAGTCACTATCGATCGTCAGGCAATTGCCCGCCATGGCCTGAACGCAAGTGATGTCAACGATGCCATTGAAGCCGCTGTCGGAGGACGCGCCGCAACCGAAATCTACGAAGGCGAACGCCGCTTCCAGGCTGTGGTCCGCTACCCTGAAGCACTGCGCAGCAGTATTGCCAGCATCCGCGCCATCCTTCTCACAGCTCCAGATGGCGTTGAAGTCCCGCTCGGCAGCCTTGCCCGCATCGAGCTTCTCGAAGGTGCCTCACAAATCAAGCGCGAAATGAGCAAGCGCCGCATCGTCGTTGGCATCAACGTCAAAGACCGGGACCTCGGAAGCTTCGTCGCCGAACTCCAGCAAAAAGTAAAAGGCCAGGTAACCTTCCCACCCGGCTATTACCTCGAATGGGGCGGCCAGTTCCAGAACATGGAGCGCGCCCTCAAGCACCTCACCTTTATCGTGCCTATCACCATCGGGGCCATCTTTTTCCTGCTCTTCCTGCTCTTTGGTTCTGTAAGGCTGTCCTCGCTGATCATCCTCGTGTTGCCCTTTGCCTCCATCGGCGGCATTGCCGCACTCTTCTTCACAGGCGAATACCTGTCGGTGCCCGCCTCTGTGGGATTCATCGCTCTCTGGGGCATCGCAGTACTGAATGGCGTTGTACTGGTTTCCTACATCCGCAGTCTGCGTGAAGGCGGCATGTCGCGCGAACAGGCGGTACGTGAAGGTGCAGCCCTCCGCTTCCGCCCCGTAATGATGACGGCCAGTGTTGCCGCTCTTGGCCTGGTGCCTTTCCTCTTTGCAACCGGCCCAGGCTCAGAGGTCCAGCGGCCTCTTGCCATCGTAGTAATCGGCGGCCTCATTACCTCCACCGCCCTCACGCTTCTGGTAGTGCCGGCTCTCTACGGCTTCTTTGATGCAATCCCGGCCAATGTCAAACCGGCTGACGAAGCAATGCCCACAGAACTCACTGCAAGCTAATGGTGCAGATATAAATACCGGTGCAGAAGCACAATTTGCCCACAATGGTAGGTATTGTGGCTGGCGATTCCCAGTAACATGTGCGCGATATCGTATGCCCGGCCAGGCACCTGCTGGGTAAGCGACTTGTCCTCAAGCGTAGCCGTTCGCTGTGTCAGCCTCTCAGCCGAATCCCGAAAGCGCTGCACTTCGACTTGCCAGTTTTTCTCTGACAATTCGGGTATCGGGTGCCACCCGATCCGGTCCGCCTCCTCCGCTTGGGGCAGCGGCCTCCCCGACATTGCATCAAGCCCGGCTTCATGCCAGCAACGCATGTGCTGCACTAGTTCCCAAATGGAATGGTTGGCAATTGGCGTGAGTGCACCCGCCTTCGCCGCATCGAGGCCATGCAACACTTCAAGCACAGCCGGTCCATGCCAGCCTTCATAAAAGACAGACCGGCGAATTTGACCAGCAATGCGGATGGATTGGCGCATGATCGAGCGAAAAAGGTGGGCTTAGTGCATCCTATCAGGACTTAACCCAAATTACTCGCAAGACTTCTTGGTGATTTCATGACGATATTTAAATAATGAACGAAGCTGCAACTTCACCACCGGAGCCCCGAAAAAGTTCACAATCGGCCCGCCAGGCAGGCGAAACGTAATCAAATCGGTCAATTGCGTCCCTTCGTTGCTTCTCGTAAATCGGTGCTCATGATGCCAATACGCAAATGGACCCTGCTCTTGTTCATCAATAAATACTGAAATTGGCTTATAAACCGTGTGTACCGCATGCCATTCGGTCTTGAACAGCCCCAAAACCGGCATCCGGATCACCTTTTTCCCGCCCACCTCAATTCCGCCGGTCTGCGAAACCACTTCGATTCCCTGCCCCGGCGGCGTCAGCTTCTCAAGCGCATCCGGGGCTTCATGAAAGGCCCAAACCCGCTCAATTGGCGCATGTATGTAGATAGAACTTGTAAATTCTGGCACTGTACCTTAGAAGCTTCGATAAACTATGTAGTTTCGATGCTGCTTGAGTTGAAATCGGTTCAGAAGCGATTTGGCGGGGTCACCGCCCTTCGCGACGGCAATCTTGCCGTCCGCGAAGGTGAAGTACATCTCTTAATGGGCGAAAACGGAGCCGGCAAGAGCACCCTCATGAAAATCGTAGCAGGCATGCAGGGTCTGGATGGCGGCCAAATGCTCTTTCGCGGTCAGCCGGTCAATTTTACGAATCCCAAAGCCGCTGCGGCGAGCGGCATCGCCATGGTTCACCAGGAGAGCCTCCTTGCCCCTCACCTCACTGTCGGTGAAAACATATTCCTCGGTCGTGAAGAAATGGGCGGCTTCGGTATAGTGAACCGATCGGCCATGATGGACCGCGCCGCCAGGCTAATCGAAGCCCACGGCTTCCCGCTCCAGGCCCGATGGCGGGTAGACCGTCTCAGCCCCGCTGGCCGCCAACTTGTCGAAATCTGCCGTGCCATCGCCAACGGCACCTCACTGCTGATCTTCGACGAACCTACCTCAAGCCTCAGCGAGAGTGAAACACGCGAAGTTTTCACCATCGTCAAAAAGCTAAAAGAAAAAGGCGCCGGAGTCATCTACATCACCCACCGGCTCGAAGAACTCCGCACCATCGGCGACCGCGTCACCGTCCTGCGCGATGGGGCCACAGTGCACTCGGGTGACCTCAAAGACCTCTCCCGCGCACAACTCATCCAGCACATGGTCGGCCGCGATCTCGGGGCGCTCTACAGCCGCCAGCCCTACCCTGCCGGCAGGGCTCTACTTGAAGTCAGGAACCTAAACCGCGGCAACATTCTCAAGAACATCAACCTCACGGTCCAGGCAGGTGAAATCGTCGGCCTCGCGGGGCTCATGGGCGCTGGCCGTACCGAGCTTTGCCGCGCCATCTTCGGCATTGACGCCGTCGATAGCGGCGAACTCCTGGTCGACAACAAACCCGTCACACTCACAAGCCCCCGCGACGCCGTAAACGCGGGCATCGCCCTCATCCCCGAAGACCGCCAGAAAACCGGACTCGCCACGCAGCTCTCTGTCGGCTGGAATCTCACCCTCACCAGTCTCGGCGCTCACTCCCGCTTGGGCATCCTCGAAAGCGCAAAGCTCACCGCCACCGAAAAGAAATTCATCGACCGCCTGCGCATTAAAACCGACGGCCCCTCGCAAAAAAGTGTCCGCCTCAGCGGCGGCAACCAGCAGAAAATCGTCATCGCCAAATGGGTCGCCCAGGGCGCTCGCATCTTCCTCTTTGATGAACCAACCCGGGGTATCGACGTCGGGGCCAAGACCGAAGTCTTCGAAGTCATGGACGGCCTGGCCCGCGACGGTGCAGCCATCCTCATGGTCTCCAGCGAACTCACCGAACTGATCCAGGTCGCAGACCGGATCCTCGTCATGCGTCAAGGCAAACTCTCGGGCGAACTCCCTGGCCGCACCACGCAAGAAGAAATCATGGCGCTTGCCGCCTTTGAAGAAGAGACTCAATCATGATCCAACGCCTGTTGCCCTTTGCAACTCTAATCGTTCTATTCGTCATCCTGTTGTTCGATCAGAACTTCCGCAGCGAAACGAACCTCTTCAGCGTGATCCGTCAAACGGCCGTGATCAACATCATGGCCCTCGGCATGACAATGGTGATTATCACTGCCGGCATTGATCTAAGCGTAGGCTCAATCCTCGCCATGGGCGGTCTGCTCGGTACGATGGCCATGGCCCAGGGCCAGCCGATCCTCGTCGGCGTCCTCGTTGGCATCCTTACCGGAGCCCTCTGCGGCTTCATCAACGGCTACCTCACCACCCGCCTCAAAATCAACGCCTTCATCGTTACCCTTGGCACACTCGGCATCATCCGCGGCCTTACGCTGGTGATCTCTAACGGCCTGCCAGTCCACCAGATCCCGCCCGGCTTCAGCTTCCTTGGCGAAGGCATTATCCTCGGTGTGCCCTTCGTCCTCTGGGTCCTTCTGATTTGCGCCTTGCTGGTACACTTCCTGCTCGAACACACCAAGCTCGGCCGCTACAGCTTTGCCATCGGCAGCAACCCCGACGCCGCTTTCTACGCCGGCATCCCGGTGGCCTTCCACCTTACTTGCGTTTACGCCATTTGCGGCGCCCTCACGGGTCTGGCCGGTATGATCGAAGCCAGCCGCCTGATGACCGGCCAGCCCACCGCTGGCAACGGCTATGAGTTGCAGGCCATCGCAGCGGTTGTCATTGGCGGAGGCAGCTTGCGTGGCGGAGAAGGCAGCGTGGTCGGCACTCTTGTCGGAGCCTTCATCATGGGCCTGCTCTCCAACGGCAGCGACCTCAAAGGAATCTCACCCTACTGGCAGCAAGTCATCATCGGCGCCATCATCATCCTCGCTGTCAGTTTCGACGAGCTACGCAAACGCCGCGTCGTCTAATTCTCTTTGGCTCGAAGTACCGCAGCATGATATGCCGCCCGCTCTGGCTTCCCAGCCTGTCGCCACGCCCTTACCAGCAGATAGTGAATCGAGGTATCGGCGAGGCTGCCACCCGGCAGACTCAGGGCAAGCTCCCCTTCGTTGGCCGCCTCGGCTGCCTTGCCTTGCTTGAGCAAAATCCGCGCCAGCTCAAAATGAGCATCCCGCATTTTGGGTGACAACTTCAAGGCTTGCCGCACCCAACCTTCGCTCTCTTCGAGTCGGCCCAGCAGGAGCAGCAGCCGGGCCCCGGGCAGGAGCGTCCCGGCATCTTCCTGGCCGCTTGCGCGTTCCAGCCGGATCGCCTCTTCATACTGTGCAAGCGCATCCCCCGGCTTGCCCACACTCTCAATCGTCAACCCCAGATACAAGGCGGCACGAGGGTCCTTCGGAGCTAGCGCACGTGCCTTCTGAAATCGTGTCGAGGCCTCGCCCATCTCGTTGTTCATGTAAGCCACCATGCCGTAAAGAAACTGCGCATAAGCCGCCTTCGGGTCTACCGCCAGTGCTTGCTCAAGACTTTTGCCAGCCACGTCCCATCGATTCGCCGCCATGGCCAACTTGGCCTTGAGCGTCAGCGCAGGTACCAGCCGGGCATCCAGTTTTATCGCTTCTTCTACAGCCGCCAATGCCTCAGGAAACTTCCTGGCAATAAAGAAATCGTTCGCTTTTTCGTAGCTCGGCTGCCCTGGAGAAACAGCCCCGAGCAACAACAAAATCAAGACTCTCATCGCCTCACATCTTCTGTGATCTCAACGATCCGATCCACAGCTACATTGTCCAGCCTCTGCACACCCCCACCAGGCCATCGGATCTCAACAGACTCGACCAGACTCGACCCAAGCCCAAACCGCACCACCGCTTCGCTCGAGCTCGCATACCCAACAGCCGTCGTCGCGTGGTTGTACAAGCTCCGGCCATCCGCTAATCGCACGTGAATGACTGCCCCCAGCCCTTGACGGTTCGATCGCACGCCACGCAACCGAATCCCCAGCCAATGATCCTTACCGGGTCCAACATTATGAAAAAGCTTTGCTTGGCCGTTCACCGCACTCACCACAACATCCACTAGCCCATCATTGTCAAAATCGGCAAAGGCAGCGCCACGATGCAAGGCCGCACCTTGAAACGCTTGCCCAGCAGAAACGTCTTCCAACCGCTTGCCCTCGACATTGCGATACACCCGGTTCGGCAATGCCGATTCCCGCCCAAGGTAACGATCCAGTTGCAGGAGATGCGCCAGTGAAAAGAAAACATCTTTCCATCCATCGTTGTCAAAGTCAAAGATGCCCAGGCTCCAACCGGTAAGCTGACGTGTGCTCATCAGCAAACCGCTGCGTTGCGCAAGATCCTCAAAACCATTGCGCCCGCCAAGGTTACGAAAGAGCAGAAAGGAATCATTCAAAATCCCGGATACAAGCAAATCCGGGCGGCCATCGTTATCAAGATCCCGAAAATCGGCACCCATCCCCGCAATGGCATGTCCGTCATCGCGAAAAGCCACTCCCGCCTCCAGGCCAATCTCTTCAAACTTGCCATTGCCCTGATTGCGAAACAGCAAGCCACGCACCGAATCGTTGGCAACGAAGATATCGGTAAATCCATCGCCATCCATATCAGCAAACGCCACACCCATACCTTTCCCGATCTGCCGGCCAATGCCAGACTCCAGCGAAACATCAGTGAAGCTTCCATCGCGATTGTTGTGCAGCAGTTGATTCGGCAGTCCGCGATACGCATTGGGGTGGCAATAATATTGCCGCTCGGGGCTGCCGCAGCGAGGTTCTTTTGCCGCATCCCACTCCACATAGTTGGCCACAAAAAGGTCGAGCCAGCCGTCGTTGTCGTAATCAAACCAGCCTGCAGAAACAGCCCATCGCGTTTCCGCCTTTGGCAGCAATACCGGCGCAAAGCGGCCCTTACCCAGATTCCGGTAGAGCGTATTCCCCTTCACTCCAGCAACAAAAAGATCCGTGAATCCGTCGTTGTCGAAATCGCCCGCAGCCACCGCCATCGAATAACCCTCACCAGCTAGACCAGCTTCAGCAGTAACATCGCGAAACGTCAAATCACAGTTATTGCGAAAGAGTCGATTCGAAAAATTCGCCCCCGTCTTGCGAAGGCTCGGAATCTCAGCCCCATTCGTAAAAAACACATCCACGCAACCATCGTTGTTGTAGTCAAAAGCAGCCACACCGCCCAGCGTTAGTTCGATTTGATGAAAGCCCCCAGCCTCACCATTCTGCAATTCAAACCGTAAGCCAGCCTTGGCCGCAATTTCTTCAAAGCGAATAGCGGAAGAGGCAGCACTGTTGCATAAGACTACGATTACGATTAGGCGAAACACTTTGCTCCAATGCTATCGAAGTTCCATTTCAGCGAGCCGCTGACGTGCTTTGGCTGATACCGGGTTCACTTCGAGATAACGCCGCAGGAGAGCTTGCGCTTCTTTAGCCGGCCGAATCACGCTCAAATTCAATACGGCCTCTTCGATGCCTGGGTTGGCCGCAAGCGCACGCTCCCACAATCGCCCAGCCTCTGCTGTGCGGCCTTGTTTCGCGAAGTAGGTCCCCAGATTGACCAGCGCCGAAGTCTCGTACGGATTCTGCTTCAGCACCGATTCGTAAAGCAGCGCAGACTTTGCCGCATCCGGTTCTAGCACTGCCAGCCGAAGCTGCACCGGCCAATCCTGTGGGCTCGCTCGCAAAAGATATTCCCGAGCGCGCTTGTCGCCCATCTCGGCGTAAGCAAGCCCCAGCGCACGATCGTCGGCTGTCCCAAGAAACGCTTTGAGCGAGCCCTGAGCCGGCTCGGGATCTGGGCGCCGCCTTCCGGGAATGCTGTGATTGGTCATCACTCCGTGGCCTGCGTCAATAGCTTTTGTTCGTGGCATGTGACAAGTCACACATCGCTCGCTCTTGTTGTGCGCCTTTTCGTGACAACCGAGGCAGGCTTGCTGAGAACGATCGGCATTGGTATGGGGCTCATGACAAGTCCCGCACCAAAGCACATCCCCTGTCGCCATCTTGCACGCACTCCCTGCCAGCTTCTCCACATGGCTGGTCACCTTCAGGTCGCGCCTTCCGATCGCCGAAACGAAATACGATGCGTAATCAGACAACAAGTCGCCGGCCTTGTAATCTGAAATTTTGCGGCCCGCCCTCTCGATCCTCGCCTCTCCCGTCAAATGGCACTGGCTGCACACCGCATCGCGACGCTCCGGCTCAAGCTTCGCCGGGTTCACCATCTTTGCCCCAGCAGGATCCTTGACATGCTCGCTGCCCGGCCCATGGCATCGCTCACACGACACACCGTTTTCGAGAAACGGCGGTTCGCCAAAGCGGTTCTGCGTGCCCAGCACCGGCCTCACCCGGCTGCTATGGCATTGAAGGCACGATGGCTCAACAGCCCGCGTAAGATGAATCGTTGCCTCCTTCTCATAACCGGGTGAGGCATCCCACTTCTGCTTCTGCTCGTACCAGGTAACGGGCAACTCAAACAGATGGCCTTCGTGTGCCCGCACATAGCTGCGCCCTGCCGCATTCGAACCAATGAAGTAGTTCATAGCTGAGGAGCCACCATCGAAAAACAAGCGGTTATTGGCGATCCGGTAGCGATGCCCGGCAGCACTAAATTCAGCGGGAGCCAGCATCTCCACCCGTCCGCTGGATTTCGCCATCGCAGTCTGAGCATAGGCATCATAGATCCCAACATGGCAGGACCGGCACATTTGACTCCCGATAAAGACGGCCGCGACAGACAGAAGCATAGGCTTAGCTGGACCCGATTCTAGCACTCGAAGTTTCGCTAAATGGGCGATAATTATGGAAGGAGATTTCGCATGATTCGAAGCCAATCGGCCATCACCGATCAGGAGCGCTCTACACGCCGCGCCGATGTCGATGAATCCCTTGCGACCTTGAAGCTTGAAGGCCTTGAGCCCTGCGCTGAGACCCAATCTTTAGGCCAGCGATACATTGACGGCGAACTCACCGTGATGGAACTTGGTGCGGAAATCCGTTTGTTAAATGCCCGAAATTTCCGACCCGTATCTTTATCCCGGGACTAGTATCCGTCGCAACCTCTTCGGCTCTGCCCAGTTCATTGAATTGGCTCTCGGCGGCATCCTCGAAAAACTCCCGCGCGAAAACTTCCTCCAGCGCCTCGACCGCGAAGCTTTCGCCAGCCGCTGTGGCTGGTACTTCGGTGAGATCAACGCCATCCATCCCTTTCGCGAAGGCAACGGGCGCACCCAACGCGAATTCCTCCGCCAACTTGCCGCCCAGGCTGGATATTCGCTCGATTGGCGGCGCGTCGATCGGGACACCATGACCACCGCTTCCCGCCTGAGCTTCTCAACCGGCGACAACCATAGCATGATCGAAATCATCCGTGCCTGCACTCGCTAGCCCGGTTGCGCGATCCTATAGAAGATGCAGTTAGCCCAGTGGATCGACCACACCCTCTTACGCCCCGACGCGACAGAAGCCGATATCGCCCAGTTATGCGAAGAGGCGGTGCAGTACAATTTTTTCAGTGTTTGCGTTAACCCCTATTGGGTTGCTTATGCCGTTAATGCTCTTGGCGACTCTGAAGTCAAAGTCTGCACTGTTGTCGGTTTTCCCCTGGGTGCCACCTCAGGTGCTGTCAAAAGCTTTGAAGCTCACCGCGCAATTCAGCATGGGGCCGCAGAGATCGACATGGTCATCAACATCGGTGCTCTCAAGAGTGGGCTCTATAGCGACGTAGAAACGGACATCAAATCAACAGCCGAGCTCACCCATCTCGCGGGCGGCAAACTGAAGGTCATCCTCGAAACAGGCCTCCTGACAAACCTTGAAAAAGAAAACGCCTGCCGCATCTGCTCCGCCGCCGGGGCCGACTTCGTCAAGACCTCAACCGGCTTTGCCAAAGGTGGAGCCACGGTCGAAGACATTCATCTCATGCGCGGTATCGTCAGCCCTAAAATGGGGATCAAGGCCAGCGGCGGAGTGCGCACTTACGAAGACGCCATCCGCATGATCGAAGCCGGGGCCACCCGCATTGGCGCTTCCGCAAGCATCGCCATCGTTACCGGAAAACCCGCAACAGGATCCAGCTACTGATGGCCAAAGCCTCCGAAAGAAACGTTCGCTTCGAAGAACGCGCTGACCTGCTGGACTTCCTGCTTGAAGTTGCAGACTCCACCGCTTCTACCCTCGATCTCGACCAGGTTCTGGACCATGTCGCCGATGTAATCCATCGCGTCATCGGCTTCGACCTCTTCGCGATCCTTCTTTACAGCGACCGCTCCAAGAACCTCAAAGTTCGCTACTCGATCGGCCACCGCGACGAACTCGTTCGCACGCTTGCCATCAAGTTCGGCGAAGGCCTGGTGGGCGCTGCCGCAGAAAGCCGCAAACCGGTAAACGTCGGAGACGTACGGGTCGATACCCGCTACCTCAATGCCCTTGACCCGGTGCGCAGCGAACTCGCCGTTCCGATGGTTGCCCGTGGCCGCCTGGTGGGCGTCATCGATCTCGAAAGCACCCGCCTCGAAGCCTATGGCAAGCGCGAAGAAGCCCTGCTCACCCTCATTGCCAGCCGCGTCGCATCGGCCGTAGACAACGCCCGCCTCTACAAGCGCGTTGAACAAAATCACAAGACTCTCAAGGTCCTCACTCAACTCACCAAAGAGTTCTCATCTATTCTGGATCTCGACTCGCTGCTCGAAAAGATCGCCAGTGGCGTACGCAGCCTCGTGCACTATGACGGCTTCAGCGTCCTGCTCGTCGATGACGGCGAACAGGTGCTCAAGAACCGCTTTAGCCTGCGCTTTGACGAACGTAAGACCGAAGACATCCCCTTGAGCCGTGGCGTCACCGGCGCAGCCGTTAGAGCTCGCCACGCCATCCGCGTCGCTGACACCGCAACCGACGAACGCTACATCGAAACCGCCAGCGGTATCCGCAGCGAAGTCGCTGTACCGCTCATCGTCAACGACCGTGTCATCGGCGTCATGGACATCGAAAGCGAACGCGTCAATTTCTTTACGGAAGAACACTCCCGCACCCTCGGCCTCCTCGCCCCGCAGGTCGCCGCCAGCATCGAAAACGCCCGTCTCTACGAAGAAGTCGCCTCCCGCCAAAAGAGCATGGAGGACGATCTCACGGCCGCCCGCCGCGTCCAGAGCCTCCTGCTTCCGCAGGAAGCCCCCGAAATCCATGGCCTCGACATTGGTATGGGTATGCGGCCGGCCCGCGAGGTAACAGGCGACATTTACGACGTCTTTGAAATCGAAGAGAAGGTCGCACTGATTGCCTTTGGCGACTCCAGCGGCAAGGGCGCTGCTGCAGCTCTTTACGGCGCCATGGTCTCCGGCCTGCTTCGCAGCATGGCCTACCGCCGCCTCACGCCAGCCAAGATGATGAAGGTCCTCAACGATCGGCTCTGCGAGCGCCGTGTCGATGGCCAGTACGTCACCTTGCTGCTGGTGCGCTGGGATGCTGAAGCGAAAAAACTCACCTTCGCCAGTGCCGGTGGCGGCTTGCCCCTGCTGATGCGCGACGGCGAGGTCAGCCGCCTCCATCTCGAGGGAGTTCCCCTCGGTCTCCTCGAGCATCGCGAATACGATGACATTACTCACGAAGTCCAAACGGGTGACCGCATTGGCCTCTTTAGCGACGGCTTCGAAGATCAGACCAACGCCGCCGGTGACGTCTACGGCCAGACCGAACTCGTCCGCCACTTCCGCAAATACCGCAAAATCGCGCCCGCATCCATCTTCAACAAGATGCTCGCCGAACTCGATCTCTTCCGCGCTGGCGTCCCCATCCAGGACGACCAGAGCGCTCTTATTTTGAAAGTGAAGTAGGGAATGAATTACGAATATCGCAACCGGCGTCTCTGCGTCGAAGGGGTAGAACTTTCCGAAATCGCCAGTCAGTGCGGCACCCCAACTTATGTCTATAGCGCTGGCATGATTCGCGAGCGTTATCACGCCTATGCCAACGCCTTCTCAGGCATGCCCAGCCGCGTCTGCTACGCCGTTAAGGCCAACTCAAACCTCGCCGTTCTCGCCGTCCTCGCAAAGGAAGGCGCTGGCTTCGACATCGTCAGCGGTGGCGAACTCTTCCGCGTCCTCCGCGCTGGCGGCAAGGCTTCAAACACAGTCTTCAGCGGAGTCGGCAAAACTGCCGATGAAATCCGCTACGCGATCGAACAAGGCGTCCACAGCTTCAACTGCGAAAGCTACGCCGAAATCGAAGTCCTCAACCGCGTCGCCGGGGAAACCGGCAAGACAGCTAGCGTCGCACTGCGCGTCAACCCCGACGTCAACCCCGTCACACACGAATACATTTCAACCGGGCTCAAGGAAAACAAGTTCGGCATCGACATGAGCGTCATCGAGCAGGCCTACGCTCATGCCGCCAGCCAGCAGCATCTCAAGGTCACAGGCGTCTCCTGCCACATCGGCTCACAGATGCTCGATTCCGCTCCCATGGTGGAAGCCGTTGAGCGCCTCCTTGCCCTCGCCCTGCGCCTCAAGGCCAGCGGCCTGCCCATCGACCACATCGACCTTGGGGGTGGCCTCGGCGTCAAATATCAGGCCACCGAAGACACCCCTTCCATCCACGACGCTGTCGCCAGCATGCGCAAGGTGGTCGAGGCCTCAGGCCTCATCGCCATGGTCGAACCCGGCCGCTCCATCGTCGCTGAATCGGGCGTCCTGCTCACCAAAGTCCTCTACCGCAAAAACAACGGCGGTAAGGAATTCGCAATCATCGACGCAGCCATGAACGACCTGATTCGCCCCTCTCTCTACAAAGCCTTCCACGACGTAGTGCCCGTAATCGAAAACGACCAACCCACCATGGAAGTCGACCTGGTTGGCCCGGTATGCGAAAGCGGCGACTGGATCGCCAAGAAGCGCACGCTCCCAACTCTCGAAAGCGGTGACCTCCTGGCTGTAAAGACCGCCGGGGCATACGGCTTCGGTATGGCCTCCAACTACAATTCCAGAGGCCGGGCAGCAGAAGTCCTGGTAGACGGCAGCACCTTCAAGGTAGTGAGAGAACGAGAATCCTGGGAAGACCTGATCCGCGGCGAATCCGCTTAAGCCACCTTCACATCGGTAGCCGCAAAATCATTGCCCTTAAACAAAAGAGGCAAATCCTTCTGCTTTGCCAGCGCATAAGCAAAGCAATCCCCCATATTCAACCGCGCAGGGCGGCCTCTGTATCGCAGAGAAGCTTCAAGCGCAATTCTCGCTTGCGCCGAACTTACTTCTTCTATTAGCACCATGTCTTTCCCAAGCAGTTTGTCGAAAAGCTCTTCGCCTTCAAGTCCAAGAACAGAATTCAGTTTGACCTGCACTTCCCACCAATTCAATGCGCAAATCAAAACCCGGTCCGCTTGCTTCAATTTTTCGCGAAAGTGCTCGCGGTCGGGCTCATTGAACAAAACTGCAAGAATTGCCGATGAGTCTGCCACCAGGGTCATTTTGGCAACCCATCTTCGTCGTACAGATCGTCATCGGTCAGCAAGGGCCCAATGCGTGGCAGGCTCCACAATTCCAAGAGCAGTTCATCGATCTGCTTCCACTTTTCTTCCTTCTCGATTTGCTTCTTCTGCTTTTGCCGTTCCAGTTCTCCTCGAACGGCTAGAGCCACCGCATCAGTCACAGAAAGTTGCGTAACTTCAGAAAGCTGCCGAATCTGAGAGGTGACATCCTCCCGACGGATCTGAATTGGGGCTTTCATGATTCTAAATTTATCATGAAAACCCCGAGCATCATGCAAACGACTCGCGCAACAGCTTCAGGCTTTTCGGAACCGCCGTCATAGCATCCTCATTGCCTTCCATCTCAAGACTCACCCAGCCATTGAACTTGGCAGCCTTCAAAATCCCGGCGATCTTCTTATAATCGAGGTCCAGCGTGTACCAGACTCCGCCGCCGTAATACGTCTTGGCCTGCACAATCGACGCATGAGGCGCCAGCTGAGCGATCCCCTCGTAGTAATTGTCTGGGTAATTTCCCGTGTCGAGATTGATCCCAAGCCACGGCGAATTCACCTTCTTCCAGATGTCCAGCAAAGTTGGGATCTTGGTCGTCAGTCCCCAGTGGTTCTCGAGAGCAAGCTTTACCCCAGCACTCTCCGCATGGGGAAGAATCGCGCGAATCGAATCCACACACCATCCGATCGCATCCGCTTCCTTATAGCCGGCAATCGGTGGCTCATCACCCTTGGCCTTCATCAAATCGTCAAAGCTCTTGATCGTCTTCCACCGTCCAGAATTCAGCCGCACACAGGGAATTCCCAATTGCGAGGCAAGATCAATGCAGTGCTTGGTATGGTCGATATCCTTCTTGCGTTCTGACGCTTCAGGCGAAACGAAATCCTGGTGAATGGACAGCATCGGCATCGCCAGACCCTTGTCAAAGGCGCGCTGCTTGAGCGAATTGAGGTAGCTCTTGTCTTCAGAAGCAAACTGGCGGTGAAGCAGTTCCACACCATCAAAGCCCATCGTTTGAGCGTGGTCGATCACTTTCTCAAGAGGAAACTTTTCGCCCTTGAAATGCCAGAAAGAGTAGCTGGAGACGGCGATCTTCTGTCGGGATTGACCCATCAACAATGGCGCAAGGGATGCCCCAATAGCGGCGCGGCGGGAGATTGACATATCCTAAGATTAAATCATGTCTTCCCGTAGAGAATTCCTAGAAGTCAGCGCAATCGGCGGCGCAGTGGCCAATTTGGCCCAAGCTCAGAAAACATCGCCGAACGACAAAATCCGCGTCGGTTGCATCGGTATGGGCAACATGGGCCTCGGCGACGTCAAAACCATTTCCACCGTCCCCGGTGTCGAGTTCGTCGCCGTCGCCGACATCTACGAAGGCCGCCTCACCAACGCGAAGGAACTCTTCGGCAAGCAGATCTTCACGACGCGCGACTACCGCGAAATCCTCGCCCGCCCCGACATCGACGCCGTCATCATCGCAACGCCCGACCACTGGCACGCAACCCAGGCCGTCGACGCCCTCAAGGCCGGCAAGCACGTCTACTGTCAGAAGCCAATGGTGCAAGACCCCGCCGATGGCCACAAAGTCATCGCCGCCGAAAAAGCTTCCGGCAAGATCCTCCAGGTCGGCAGCCAGCGCGTCAGCTCGATCCTCTACAGCCGCCTCCGCGAGGTTATCAAAGAAGGCAAGATCGGCGAAATCCGCATGATCGAAGCCTTCTACGATCGCAACTCCGCCCTGGGCGCATGGCAGTACGTCATCCCCTACGACGCCTCACCCAAGACCGTCGACTGGGACACCTTCATCGGCTCGGCCAAGAAGCGCCCCTTCGAACCCATCCGCCTCTTCCGCTGGCGCAACTACCAGGACTACGGCACAGGCATCGCCGGCGACCTCTTCGTCCACCTCTTCAGCGGCATCCATTACGTCATGGACTCTAACGGCCCCGAGCGCGTCTTCGCCTCCGGCGGTACTTACTATTGGAACGACGGCCGCGACGTACCCGATCTCATGATCGGCCTCTACGACTACCCCAAGACCGACAAGCACGGCGCACACCAGATCACCCTGCGTGTGAACTTTGAAGCCGGCACCGGTGGCGGTCAAAGCTTCCGTTTCGTAGGAACTGAAGGCTACATCACCCTCGATGTCTCCAGCGGCTTCACCGTCACCTCGACCCCACGCGAAGCCCGTCCCGGCTACGACCTCCAGCCCTTCCCCAAGCACGTCCGCGACAACTTCCTGAGCGAATACTCGAAGAAGTA
Source organism: Bryobacter sp. (assembly GCA_022843625.1). Lineage (GTDB taxonomy): Bacteria > Acidobacteriota > Terriglobia > Bryobacterales > Bryobacteraceae > Bryobacter. The sequence goes on from JALHNH010000032.1 coordinate 58,662, forward strand.
TCCCGACCAGAAGCCCAGCGCCGACTCAATGCGCCCCTCCACAAGCTACAGCTACAAACTCCCGGCTGGCTACACGGAGCAATACGCTCACCACGCCAACTTCATCGACGCCATCCGCAACAACCGCCCGGTAGTGGAAGACGCCACCTTCGGCCTCCGAGCCGCAGCCCCGGCCCTGCTCAGCAACATGAGCTACTTCGAAAAGCGCCAGGTCCAGTGGGACCCGATCGCCATGAAGGTCAAGTCCTAACGCAACTCCACTTCATCTCCACCCACCAGCGCCGTATTCAACAGCGCTGCCGGGTCCCCTTCCACAACAACGCTGCGCAGCTTCTTCCCCCAGACTCTGCGCAGCGTAACTGTTTTCGCCGACCCCGCAATCATCTTTACCGTCGTCCCCCAGGCCAAAGCCTTCGCTTCCCCGTTCACCCGCACCAGCACCTCCGGCGAAACCGTCAACTCCCCTTCAAACGAAAAACAAACGCCCTTCGATCGCGCCACCATCGCCTCACAACTCTCCCCCGGATTCTCCCGCAACCGCAGCTCAAGCCCCCGCATCTCCACCACACTCTTCGTCCCAAGCACCAGCGCCGCCCGCTTCTTGCCAGACTTCACATAGTGCGTCAGCATCAACAAACGGTACACCGGCATCACCCGCGCCTCCTTCCCAAAGGCCAGGTCCTCCCCAACAGCACCAACCGACTCCGGCTTTGACTCCACCCCCTGATATCGAAAACCAACCCGCCCCCGCGCATCCTCAAACGAATCAAAACTCACCGTAGTCAGCCCCAAATAGCCATCAAGCGCCGACTTCCTCTGCGCCGGCAACTTGTCAAAATGCGCCCGCACAATCTTCAACCGCACCCCGCTCCGCAAATCCAATCCCTCACTCCCCGCTCGATATCCGTAAGCGGCATATAAACTCTGTTCCGGCCGCATCCCCACACCTTCCCGCAACTTCTTTGCCACATCCACGGAAAAGCAGTTCTTCTCTTCCAACGCTTCAATCGCAGTCGGCACATCTTCACCGGTGATCTCACATCCCACTGGCGCGGAAACAGCGGCAGGGGGCAGCAACAAGCTACCCCCAGCCGCATTCGGAATCAATCGAAACGCAGTCGCCTCTGTCGACCGATGACGGCAGCCAGCCAAACAGAGCGCAACCAACACCAACCACTTCATGCTTACTTGGCCAAGGTGAAGTTTACTTCCACCTGCGTCGTCACCTCAACCGGATTCCCGTTCAGCAGCGTAGGCTCATAGCGCCAAAGCTTCACGGCTTCCATGGCCGCTGCCATCAGCCGTGGATCAACAAACTGATTCAACATCTTCAGGTGGATCACGTCTCCTTCCTTACCGATAACTGCGTCGAGCAACACAACTCCTTCAATCTTCATCTTCTTGCAATCCTCTGGGTAAATCGGCGCTACATGGCTCACCAGCTTTGCCGCCTGCACTTTGCCTCCGATGCGAATCCGGTTCGGACCATCTGGAATCGGTACGTAGGGAGGAGGCGGTGGAGGTGGCGGTGGCGGCGGAATAGCACCACCATTCACATGCACCGTTTCCTTCATTCCACCAGCATTCAACGTAAACACCAACGGGTATCTCAACCGGATCATCGTGTGCGCCAGCGCCGCAAACCCTTCCTTTTCCACTAGTATCGAATAGTGATCATCGGGCAAGGCCGGAAACGAAAACTCACCGGCCGCATTGGTCTTGACGATCTCAACGCGCTCATTCATTCCCGGACTCAAGAACCGCAAACTCACTTTGGCTCCCGCGACATTCGCCCCGCTGGCATCGCGCACCACTCCCTTCACTCCGCTCTCCTGCGCAATCAGCCGCAACCCCACCACCGGTGCCAGCAGCCCCAAACTCAATACCGCCGTCAACGCCAGCGTCCCTCGCGAGACCGGCCGGTGCGATGTCAATGGATTCAGCAACGCCATCAGACGCTGCTCAAGAGTACTTTGCTTGGCCATGGAAAGGCCTCCTTCTATTAATGGTTCCGAATTCAAACTCCGCGCAATCTCCACCAGATGCCCTGCATAATCCGCAGCGCCAACACCACTCATCACCACCCCGTCATCACAAGCCTGCTCACATTCCCTCTGCTGCGCTCGCGCCGCCAGCCACACCAAAGGGTTCGGCCAATACACCGCACACGCAATCCGCCCCAGCAAATGCCACCACAAGTCCCGCCGCAACACATGCATCCGCTCATGCGCCAGCACAGCCTCCCGCCGCTCCTCGCTCCAGCTCTCAGCTTCCAGCGGCAACAACACCGTAGGCGCGATCAATCCGCACACAGCAGGCACAGCGAGATCGGGCGACAACCGATACCCACCATCCCCGGCCAGACTCCGCCGCCGCAACCACTCCCCCCGCACCTGCCGCACCACCTCCAGCAACAACAACCCACCCACCCCAACCATCCAGGCGAATGTCACCCACTCCGCGAAATTCCAACCCGAATCCCCACCCCGCACCACAATCCGCGTCACAGTCGAAACAGGCACCGCAATCGGCACCACCTCACTGGCCTCCGGCAACAACGGCATCAACGGCAACACCAGTAGAAACGCGAGCCCCAGCGTCCAAACATAATGCCGTAACCCCGCGCTCTGCCGCCGCAACAACCAGCAAATCGCAAACGCACTCCCCAGCAACACCACACTCTGCAGCGCCACCGTCGATTCAAATTCGCTCATCGCCGCGCCTCCTCAATCAACTGCGCCAGGCGATCCAAATCTGCCTTCTTCAGCTTCGCCGACTTCGGATCAATCAACGCCGCCACCGCATCCGCAGGCGACCCGCCAAAGAAGGTATCCACCAAATGCCGCACGGCAGACTTCCGCGCCCGCTCCGGGTTCACGGTAGGAAAGTACACATACCGCAACTGCTCTACCTCATGCCGCAAATGCCCCTTCTCTTCCAGAGTCCGCAAATGCGCCCGCACCGCCGAATAGCTCGGAGCATCCGGCAACTCCGCCTCAATATCAGCCGCACTCGCCTGCCCCAGCCGGTGCAACACATCCATGATTTGCCGCTCGCGGCGGCTCAGCGTTTCTGTCATAAATACATGCTAGTTTTCTAGCACATGCTGGAAATCTAGCACCGCAAAAAATAAATTGCAAGAACTAAATCGTGTACCCGGCGTCGAAGCGCAATTCCGAACCCGTCATCCCGCCAGAACTCTCCCCGCACAAAAAGAGAATCGCCTCCGCCACCTCATCCGGAAACGCCATCCGGTCCAGCGGATTCTTCGACCGGTCCGGCAACTCCGGAAGATCCTTCCACATCGGCGTCACTACCCCCGCCGGCGCAATCCAGTTCACACGCACCTTCGCGTCTTTCCCCTCAAGAGCCGCACATTTAGCCAGCATCGCAAGCCCAGCCTTCGAGCAACAATAAGCCGCCGCCCCAGCCACCGCTTTAGAACCCGAAGCAGACCCAATCAGAACCACACTCCCACCCTCAAGATTCTGCTTCAGCAGCGGCATCACATGCTTCAACCCCAAAAAAGCTCCCGTCAGGTTCACATCCATCACCCGCTGCCACTCCGCAAGCTCCGTCCCCTCAATCATTCCCCCGCTGGCCACCCCCGCCGAATGCACAAACACATCCAATCTGGGAATTCCGGCCACCAAACGCTCCCAATCGGCCTCAACCCGCACATCCAGCCCCAAAACCAGGTCCGCGCGGTACACAACCGCCCCGGCCGCCTCCAGCGCATCCGCCACAGCCAGCCCAATTCCAGAAGCCGCCCCGGTCACCAGGGCGGCCTTGCCACTAAAACTACCCATTCACTTCTTTAGCCGCTTTGGACTCAATCGCTTCCATATAGCTCTGACGCGACTCAAGAATCGCTTTGCGCGCTTCCTTGGGCCCGCCCCAGCCTTCCATCACCGTGCGCTTGCCCTCAAGCTCCTTATAGATGGTGAAGAAGTGCTCGATCTCACGGCGAGTATGCGGAAACACCTGATCGATCGTATGAATCTGCTCAAACCGCGGATTCCGCGTCGGTACGGCCAAAATCTTCTGGTCGCGCTCAGAGCTATCGATCATGTTCAAGATCCCTACCGGCCGCACATACATCATGCAGCCTGTAATGCTGGGGTTTGACACCAGCACCAGAATGTCCAAAGGGTCATGATCTTCAGCGAGAGTCCCAGGGATGAACCCGTAATCCCCCGGGTAATGCACCGAAGCATATAGAGATCGATCCAGGCGAAACAGCCCAAATTCCCCGTCATATTCATACTTGTTGGCCGACCCCATCGGGATCTCAACAATCATCCGAACAATCTCCGGCATTTCGTCGCCGGGATGAATGTCATATAAAGACTGGCCTATCATTGCCTTCTCAATGTACCAAACCCCCACCCAAGAACCACATTGCGGCTCTTTCTGCTAAGTCGAAGAAAATACGAAGACTTCTACCCACTGGGGATACGCAAAAAAAAATCACAGGGGTATTGAATCCCCAGTGGATTACACGTACACTCAATTTGTGATCGGTGGCCAGAAATGGCTGAAAATCCCAGATCACTCAGGAACTATAACGTGGCAGAGCACCTCCAACTCGGGGATCAAGCCCCTTTGGGCTATTACACCTGCTCTGTCGACGCCAAAGGCCGGCTGAAGGTGCCTGCGGATTTCCTGAAATATATGAGCACTTTAGGTGCACAGTTCTTTTTAACTTCATACGACGAACTCGAAATTCAAATATACACCCGAGATTCCTTCTTGAAGCAGTGCGCGTTCCTCGAAGACCTGGCCCTACAGCCGGAATTTCAGGATGACGCTGAAGACACTCTCTTCCGGATGCGTGATCTCGGCGCGGACGTCTCGCCCGACACCGATGGCCGAATTCTCCTCCCCCCGGTTCTTCGGCAGCGGCTCAATCTTACTGAGCTGCCAGCTGCGTGTCACATTGGCAAAGACCGCGACCATTTGGTTGTAATTACTGCCGAGCGCTACGAGGCGCGACGCAAGAAAGCCAGTCAGGCCAGCCCTGCGGAAGCCGCAAAACGGGTCCGCCAGCTAGGTCTGCGCTAGTAAAAATATGGCCCACTTCCCGGTGATGTCCGCGGAGGTGATCGAGTACCTGGCTCTTCGCAAAGAGAGCCGGGTGGCAGATATGACTGCTGGCCTTGGGGGGCATTCCAAACAAATAGCTGCCCTCCTCGATGCCGGCGTCCTGGTGATGAATGATCGGGATGGCGAGAGTCTCCCAGAGGCGGTCGAGAATACGCGCGAATTTGCCGCGCGAATCCGGCCTACCCAGGGGGTCTTCTCCACTTTCCCAAAAAGGTTTGAAGAAATGGGAATCGGCCGATTGGATGCAATGCTCTTCGATCTCGGCGTCAGCATGAAACAGCTGACCGAGCCAGAACGCGGCTTCTCCTTTCGTCTCGATGGCCCATTGGACATGAGGATGTCTCGCGACTCAGATACAGATCTTACTGCGGCGGACGTGGTGAACACGTTTTCCGAACAAGAACTCGCCAATCTCATCTATGAGTACGGCGAAGAATGGAGGTCGCGGGCAATTGCCAGAGCAGTGGTCCGGGCCAGGCCCATTACAAGCACCAGACAGCTTGCCCAGCTAGCTGGTCACGGGGCCGGGGCCCGGGACACAAAGATTTCGCCGGCAACTAAGACCTTTATGGCATTGCGGCTGTTTGTGAACCGTGAGTTTGAAGAATTGAAAGCGCTCCTCGAATCGCTGCCGGCCTTGATGGCGCCTGGCGCTCGAGTTGTAGCCCTCACCTTTCATAGTTCTGAAGACCGCATTGTAAAGCAACGCTTCCAGGAATTTCAACGTGCCGGTCAGGCCAAAATCCTGACCAAGCATGTAGTCAAGCCGAGCGACGAAGAAACAAGAATCAACCCAGCCTCGCGTAGCGCAAAGCTAAGGGCTCTCGAATGGTTAGCAGTTTAGACAGTTAGTGACTTTGGAGAAATTTATGTCAGCATTGGCACAGGAATCTTTTACCGGACAAGATCAACACACCGCCCGCCCCCAGCGCTTGCGTACCCACGCTCGCTCACGCTCCACCGCCAATGCCTTTCGTAAGCTTCCCGCCTTTCCAGGAGAAGAACTTTACTTCGAGGCCAAGGCTATCGACAATTCCATGGTTGTCCGTGCCAATGACCCCGGCCAGCAGAAAAGCTCCTGGCGTGCTGCAGGTGCAGTCGTCACCGGCGCTCTGCTTTTTACTGGACTTCTCCTCCCCGGCGCTTACCGCATGGTCGCCGGCATGCAAGTTCACCAGTTACGCGACGAGCAGTCCCAACTCCAACGCGAAATTGCAGAGCTGCGTGCCCTCGAAGCCCGTCACACGAATTTGAAAACACTTGAACAAGTGGCCAAGAATCAGGACCTGATCGATCCTGCACCCGACATGGTGCAGCACCTCACGCCCAAGGGTTCTTACGCCATGAACAGCCTCCCCTCCGGCAAGTAGAAGGCATTCGGGCGCTCACGCAAACGAGTGCCTTCTACTTGATTTTTTCTCATTGTGAAAGGTGCAGCGAATGGTTAGTCCAATTCATCCAGCCGTCGAACGTCGAGCGCGCTGGCTGCTCCGTCTTCTCGTTTTATGGGGCCTCGCCGTCGTCGCCAAACTCTTCTACGTCCAGATCGTCAAGCATGACTTCTATGCCGAACTAGCCGAACAACAACAAACCCGTCTCGTAGAAATTCCTGCCCACCGCGGCACCATTTATGACCGCAACGGCCATGTCCTCGCCATCAGCGTTCCGGTCGAAACCGTCGTCGTCAACCCGGCACAGCTTCCGAACGTCGAAGTGGCCGCAGCTCTCCTCTCTGAGATCCTCAACATCGACCAGAACAAACTCCTCACTGAGCTGAAAGCCAAGGTCGAAGAGAAACGTGGCTACTACAAGGTAGCCGAACAACTCACCCAGGATCAGGTGAAACGCCTCAAGAGCCTCAAGCTCGGATGGATCCAGTTTGAGTCCTCATCCATTCGCGTTTATCCCAACGATCAACTCGCCGCCCACATCCTTGGCGGAGTCGACTTTGAAAAGCGTGGCAATGGCGGCATCGAACAAGGCCACGAAGACGAACTCGCCGGTCGCCCCGGCTACGCCAGCATGGTCACCGACGTCCGCCACCGCGGCTTCGAAAGTGTCGTCGAAGTAGAGCCTGTCGCCGGCAACGACGTCACCCTCACAATTGACTATCGGGTTCAGTACGAACTCGAAAAACTCCTTGAAGAAGCAGTGGTCGGGAATAGCTGCTGGACGGGCCGCGCCATGGTCATGGACCCTCACTCTGGCGACGTACTCGCAATGGCCAGCTACCCCAGCTACAACCCAAACGACAAAGTTATTGACATGCAGGCTCGCCAAAACCTGGCAGTGCAAAGCCCCATCGAACCGGGCTCAGTCTTTAAAGTCTTTACCATCGCCGGAGCCCTCGAAGAGAAACTCGTCAAACCCACCACCGGCTATCACTGCGGTAATGGCAAGCTCAACCTCTTTGGTCGCGTCATTCATGATCACGACCCCTACGGCTACCTCTCTGTAGAAGACATCCTCGCCAAGTCCAGCAATATCGGTGCCATCCGTGTCAGCCAGGAACTGGGTGAGAAGAAATTTTTCGATTACATCAAGCTCTTTGGCTTTGGCTCGCGTACCGGCCTTCCCCTCCCGGGAGAATCCTCGGGTCGCGTTCTGCGCCTCTCCAAATGGAGCAAAAGCTCCATCGGTTCTGTCGCCATGGGCCATGAAATTATGGCTACCACCGCTCAGCTTGGCCAGGCGGTCTCAGTGATTGCAAACGGCGGTAAGCTCATCAAGCCGCGCCTCGTCCGCCAGGTCTCACCACCGCAACTCAATGGCTACCAACTCCGCCGCACCAGCTTCGAGATCCCGATGGAGCCCTCTCAACAGATCCTCTCACCAGATACCGTCGTCCAGATGCGCAAGATGATGGAACACGTTGTTCTCGCCGGTACCGGCAAGAGTGCAAAAATTCGGGGCTACTCCGTCGGCGGAAAAACCGGCTCCGCCCAAATCTACGACCCCAAGACCAAAGTCTACCTGCACAAGTATCATGCATCCTTCATGGGCTTCACGCCAGTGAATGATCCAAAACTGGTAACAATCATTACCCTCAACGGGTCCACCAAATACGGAGGTGCAGTTGCAGCACCCGTGTTCAGTAAAGTCACAGAATCTGCTTTGCGTATCCTAAGCATCCCCAAAGATCTTCCGGACGACCCCAAGTCAGAGCCGGTCGTCGAGGTTTCCGTAAATGACGCACCCGAGGCCATCCTCTCTGAGGAAAAACCTGTGGAAGAAGTGGAAAACTCCGGCGTCACACTTACTAAATCCAGCTTAGTAACTCCAAACTTTTCAGGCATGACTCTTCGCTCTGTGCTTGAGCTTGCTGGCAAGAGCGGCTTCCGTATCGACCCCTCAGGCAGCGGCCTGGTGAGATCTCAAATCCCCGCCGCAGGCGAACCGGTCGCTTACGGTCAAAAAATCAAATTGCGCTTCGGACGCTAGGTAAAGAAACAGGAAAAGAACCAGACTTGAACGCCACCCCACTCGCAATCGCTGAACTCCTCGAGGGTATTTCCCTCGCCGCTCCCTGCGCGGCAGAGCTCGCGACACGTGTCTCTACTGGTGTTCATTTCGATTCACGCAAACTCCTTCCAGGCAATCTCTTCTTCGCCTTCTCTGGGGCTAATTTCGATGGCCGCAGCTTTTCACAAGCAGCCATCGATAAGGGCGCAATCGCAATCCTCAGCGAATTGCCCGCTCTCCACGGTTTTGAATCTGTCTGGATCCAGGTCTCAGAAGCCCGCAAGGCTCTAGCCCTGATCGCCCGCCGTTTCTTCGAAGACCCCACCCGCAACAAGCTCTCGCTCTTCGGCGTTACCGGCACCAACGGCAAAACCACTACCGCCTATATCCTCAATTCGATCCTTGAAGCCGCAGGCTTTAACGCCGGGCTCTTCGGAACCATCGAATACCGCATCGGCAAACGCATACTCTCCAGCGTCAACACCACGCCTGAAAGCGTGGAACTCTACGAACACTTCGCTGAACTTCTTGCCCATGGCGCAGCCGAAAACGCCGTAGCAATGGAAGTTTCCTCCCACGCACTGGCACTCGGCCGCGTTTGGGGAATGCACTTCCGCGCAGCCATCTGGACCAACCTCACCCGCGACCACCTCGATTTTCACGGCGACATGGATTCTTACTTTGCCGCCAAGTGTGAACTCTTCCGCGGCCAGGACGCACCTCCCCCAAACATTGCTGCACTCAACTTCGATGACGAATACGCCCGCCGAGTTCCCATCGATCCTGCAACCAGTCTTTGGAGCTTCGCTCTCCGCGAATCATCGCCACCCACAACCGTGCGCGCCCTCAATATCCGCACCGGCTTCGATGGTGTCACCTTCGACCTTGTCACTCCATACGGCACACAACAGATTCACTCGCCGATGCTCGGCGACGTCAATGTCTCTAACATCCTCGGCGCAGCCAGCGCGAGTCTGGGCGTTGGTATCCCATTCTCCGCCGTTCAGCAAGGCATTGAAAACTGTGTCAGTGTCCCCGGTCGCTTTGAACGCGTCGATGCAGGCCAGCCTTTCCTCACCATCGTCGATTACAGTCATACCGACGACGCCATCCGGAATGCGATCCGCGTTGCCCGGGCTTTGAAGCCCGCACGCGTAATAACCCTCTTTGGCTGTGGTGGAGACCGGGACCGCACAAAGCGCCCACTCATGGGTTCCGCCGCCGCTGAAGCTTCAGACCATGTAGTTCTTACCAGCGACAACCCCCGCACAGAAGAGCCCCTCGACATCATGAACGACGCCATGGTCGGCCTGCGTCGCTTCGATACTCCGCTCACTGTCGAGCCAGACCGCGAAAAGGCCATCAACAAAGCCCTCTCCATGGCTCGCCCTGGCGATATCGTTATCCTGGCTGGCAAGGGGCACGAAGACTACCAGATCATCGGAAAAACCAAGCATCCTTTTGATGACCGCAAAGTGGCACTACGCGCTCTCGCCTCCCTTGGCTACGCAAAGGAGCAGCTCGTATGACGATCTCCCTTTTCGAAATCGCACGCATCCTTGCCATCACTCTGCCCTCCGTCGATGCCAGCGTCACAGGTTATGCAATCGATTCGCGTGAGGTTCGTCCCGGCGATCTCTTCATTGCCTTCCCTGGCGAACAGGTCGACGGACATGACTTCGTCTCAAAAGCCTTCGCACTCGGTGCCGCTGCCGCCCTCGTCGAACACAACGTCCCAAATGCAACGGGGCCGCAACTCGTTGTGCCCAACACTCTTGAGGCACTTCAACTACTGGCCTCTGTATCTCGTAAAGCTTGGGGCAAAACAGTTGTCGGCATCACCGGCAGCGCTGGTAAAACATCCACCAAAGAAAACGTTGCCGCCCTCTTGAACGTTGCCATCCCCACAAGCAAAACGGTTGGCAACTTCAACAACCACATTGGTCTTCCTCTTTCGATTCTGCGTATCTCCGATTCTTCGGAAGCCGCTGTGCTCGAGATGGGTATGAACCATTCGGGCGAGATCGCCCGCCTCTGCGAAATCGCCCGTCCTCAAATTGGTTTGGTCACCAACGTCGGCCATGCTCACATTGAGTACTTTGAGAATATTGATGGCATCGCCGCAGCCAAACGCGAACTCATCGAGTCGCTGCCCTCAGACGGCGTTGCCATTCTCAATGCCGACGACCAGCGTGTCGCTTCCTTCGCCTCCTCAACCCGCGCAAGGGTAGAAACTTTCGGCTTGTCCGAAGCAGCGAAGACACGCGCTACTGAAATTGTTTTTGACTCTGAAGGTGCCAGCTTTCATATCGACGCTCAGCCCTTCCACTCCCGGATCCCCGGCCGGATCGGAGTCTTGAATATTACGGCCGGCGTCGCGGTTGCGCGCCTTTGGGGTGTTCCCCTGCGCCAACTCAGCGAGGCCGCTCGCACGATCGAAGTGCCAAAGATGCGAACCCAAAAACTGGAACATCAAGGCATGACGATCTGGAACGATTGCTACAACTCAAACCCGGACGCCACCAAGGCGATGCTCGATCTGCTGCGCGATACCGCGCCAGGCCGCCGCATTGCGGTGCTGGGTGAGATGCTCGAACTTGGCCACTGGGCCGAGCCTCTTCACTCCGACATAGGTTGCTATGCGGTGGAGAGTGGTTTTTCTGTGCTACTTGGGATACGCGGCGCGGCTCGATTCACAATCGAGTCAGCAATGAAAGCTGGTCTGTCAGCACGCGCCGCGTGCTTTTTCGAAAGCCCCGAAGAAGCCGGAATTGCCTTGAAGTCCCTGGCCCAGCCTGGCGACACGATTCTGTTTAAAGGTTCACGTGGCACCCGCGTGGAGTTAGCCCTGGAGAGGTTCCTGGCCTGACACTATGCTCTACTGGCTCCTCTTTGAAACCCTCCAACCCGTCTTTGGCCCCCTGCGCCTTTTTGGCTATGTAACCTTCCGTACGGCCTTTGCCCTCATCACGGCGTTAATGATCTCTTTGCTCCTTGGCCCCTGGATGATCCGCAAATTGCGCGAAATGTCCATCGGCCAGTTCATCCGTGAAGATGGCCCTCAGTCTCACCAAACCAAAGCAGGCACACCCACCATGGGCGGCCTGCTCATTGTTATCTCGATCCTGGTCCCTACTCTGCTTTGGGCAAATCTCCGCAATGTCTACATCTGGATCGCAATGGGCAGCCTCGTCGGCTTCGGTGCCATCGGCTTCTACGACGACTACACCAAGATGAAAAAGATGCGCAACCTGGGGCTAACCGCTCGTCAAAAGTTTGCCCTCCAGGTTCTCGTCGCCATGGCCATCGGCTTCGTCCTTCTTCTGATGAATGCTAAAGGTCAGTACACAACAGCGATGAATGTGCCTTTCTTCAAGGGCTTCAAACCAGATCTCGTCATCGACGCTTTTGCCCACAACCCCTGGACCTTCGCCATCGCCTTCGCTCCCTTCTACGTCTTCATGGTCCTCGTTCTGGTCGGCTCCACCAACGCCGTCAACCTTACCGACGGTCTTGACGGTCTTGCCATCGGCCTCATGATCATTGCCTCCTCTGCCATGACGGCCCTCTGCTATCTCGCCGGTCACCGTGAATTCGCTACCTACCTCGAGTTGCAACGCGTCCCCGGCTCAAGCGAGCTCACCATCTTCTGCGCAACCATGATCGGCGCTTCTCTTGGTTTCCTCTGGTACAACGCCCACCCGGCCGAAGTCTTCATGGGCGATGTCGGCTCCCTCGCCCTCGGTGGAAGCATGGGCACCGTGGCTGTTCTGATCAAGCAGGAACTACTCCTCCCCTTCATTGGCGGGGTCTATGTCATAGAACTCCTCAGCGTCGTAATTCAGGTCGGCAGCTACAAACTGCGCGGCAAACGCGTCTTCAAGATGGCTCCGATCCACCACCATTTCGAATTACTCGGCTGGAAAGAATCCAAAGTCATTGCCCGCTTCTGGATCATGGGCCTCATCATGGCCCTGTTCGCCCTCGCCACACTCAAGCTCAGATAGACACAAATGCACGTCAACGGAAAACATTTCATGGTTCTCGGCCTCGCCAAAAGCGGCGTGGGCGCGATCCAGCTCTTGCGTTCGAAGGGTGCCACAGTTACAGGTGTTGACAGTAGAAACATCTCCGAATTACCAATTGTGCAAAACCTTGTGGATAATTCGGAAATCTCATTTAGTCGAGACCGCGAAGCAGACCTCAAAGGCATCGATACTCTCGTTGTATCTCCCGGCGTGCCACTCAGCCATCCGCTCACTCAGGCCGCCTTGCATCGCGGCATCCCCGTCATCGGCGAGATCGAACTCGCCAGTGAATTCCTCGCCGGGCCAACCCTGGCCATCACCGGTTCAAATGGCAAAACAACCACCACTTCTCTGGTAGGCCACATCCTCAAATCAGCCGGTGTCCCCTCTCAAGTAGGCGGAAACATCGGGCTTGCTGCCACCGACATGATCTCCACCTCAAACTTCCTCCAGTGGAATGTCCTTGAGCTGTCCAGCTTCCAATTGGAGACGATTCATAGATTCCACCCTCAGATCGCAGCAGTCCTCAACGTCACCCCCAACCACCTGGACCGCCACGGATCTATCGAGGAATACGCAAAAGCGAAGGGAAACATTTTTCGCAACCAACGTTCTGGCGATTGGGCCGTCCTCAATGCGACAAACCCCATCAGCAACAGCTACAAAACCAACGCGCAAATCGCCCGCTTCTGCGGCGACTCGGCGTTTGTATCAGGAAGCGACATCGAACTCTTTGGCAAACCGCTGATGTCCGTAAATGCTGTGCCGCTCCCGGGCGGGCATAACCTCGAAAACGTAATGGCAGCCTCTGCTCTTGCCTCACTTGCCGGCGCATCGCACGAGTCCATCGCCGAAGCTGTTTCCACCTTCAAAGGCGTCAGACATCGCCTCGAATTCATCCGCGAAGTCCGCGGAATCAAGTTCTACAACGACTCCAAAGCAACTAGCGTCGACGCAACACTCAAGGCACTCGAAGCCCTGCCAGGGCCCCTCTGGGTCATCCTTGGCGGCCTTGACAAAGGTGGCAGCTACCTGCCGCTCGCCCCGCAACTTAAGCTCAAAGCAAAGGCAGCGCTCCTGATCGGAAGCGCAGCGGCCCTCATCGAAAAAGAATTGAAAGATCTCACCCACATCGACATCTGCGGCACTCTCGAAACCGCAATCCATTCCGCTGTGAATCAGGCACAACCCGGCGATACGGTATTGCTCGCCCCGGCCTGTGCCAGCTACGACCAATTCAAAAGTTATGAACACCGCGGAGACGTTTTCCGCCAACTGGTAGAGGCAATCTAATGGCTCGCAAACTGACCGACTGGACACTCTTCTTCACCGTGCTCATGATGACCTGCTTCGGCCTCATCATGGTCTACAGTGCCACCTCCATCACCACCGCCATTCGTGGCGGCAACATGGAAGAACCCTTCCTGCGCCAACTCGCCGCCGCAGTGGTCTCCTTCTTCCTGCTCATGTACCTCAAGCGCCAAAACTACCTGCTGCTCAAAGACCCCGTCTGGGCGTTCATCCCCCTTGGCCTTGTAATTGCCTTGCTTCCAGTTGCCTACTTTATGGATGGCCGCGCTCACCGCTGGATCCGCCTTCCGTTCTTCCAACTCCAGCCGTCGGAATTTGCCAAACCCGCCCTTATCGTTTTTGTCGCCTATTTCCTTACCCGGCGCATGCCAGCACTCAACAGCCGCTACACGTTGATGCCAGCCGCCATGACCCTCGTTGTTCTCTCAGGCGTCGTTCTTGTTTCTGACCTCGGCACAGCCATCGCCCTGGTGGTTCCTGTTATTGCTTTGCTCTACGTCGCGGGCATCAAGAAAACCTATCTCGCCGCTGCAGCCGCCGTTGCCATCCTCGTAATGGTTGGCGGCATCATCGCCAAGCCATACCGCCTTTCCCGAGTGGTCCAGTTCGCTGACCCCAACTGGGAATTCATCTCCAAAGTCGACCCCAACGGCTACATAAAGAACTACATCGGGAACTCCAACACAACACGAGATCCCGGCTATCAAATCCGCCAGGCAAAAATCGCCATTGGCTCCGGCGGTGCTCTTGGCCTCGGCATGATGCAAGGCCGGCAAAAACTGCTCTATCTTCCTGAAGCCCACACGGATTGCATTTATGCAGTCATCGGCGAAGAACTCGGCCTCTGGGGAGCCTCCGCTCTCATCGGAGGTTACTTCCTGATCTTCTGGCGAGGCTTCAGACTTTTCTGGTTGGCCAAAGAAGACTTCGGCCGCTATCTCGCGCTGGGCATCAGCATCTCCTTATTGGTCCAGGCACTCATCAACATCAGCGTAGTCCTCGACATGGGCCCCGCAAAAGGCATCCCCTTGCCACTCATCAGCTATGGCGGAAGTTCCTTGATGAGCAGCCTCATCTCCCTCGGTATCTTGATGAGTGTCAGTGAGGACGCCCAGTGGCTGGAAAGTGCTTCCTGATGGCAGGCGGAGGAACCGGTGGCCATGTCATGCCCTTGCTCGCCGTAGCCGAGCAGTTGCGTACGCGCGGAAACTCGCCCTATTTTATCGGCACCAAAACGGGCTTTGAAGCCCGCCTCGTCCCGGAGCGCAAGTTCCCGATCGAGTACATCGACATCGGCGGCTTCGTGGGGCTCGGCCTCGCCCGAAAACTCAAATTGCTTTATCAACTGCCGCTGGCTATCCTGCGCTCTCTCGCTTCCATCCGCAAGAACAAACCCGTCGCCTGCTTCAGCCTCGGTGGTTATGCAGCCGCGCCACCTGTCGTCGCGAGCCTTCTCAGTGGCCTCCCACTCGTCGTCATGGAACCAAACGCCATGCCCGGAGTGGTCAACAGATGGATGGGCCGCTTCGCATACAAGGCCTTGCTCTCCTTCCCCCAGGCCAGCAGCTACTTTCCTGCACGCGCTGTAGAGATCACGGGTCTTCCGGTGCGCGAAGAGTTCTTCGCAATCGAAGCCAAGCCTTTTACAGGAGAGCTGACACTACTAATCACCGGCGGCAGCCAGGGCTCACAAACCCTCAACAATGCCGTACGTGAGTTGTGGCCATTGCTCCACGGCCTGAACGTCCGCCTCATCCATCAGTGTGGCCGCAGCCAGGAAGAACAACTCCGACAGGACTTCACCCAAACCTGCCTCAAGGGTGAAGTGAAGGCCTTCATTCAGGACATGCCTTCCGCCTACCAGACGGCAGATCTTGTGCTTTGCCGCGCAGGTGCGGGCACAGTCAGCGAACTCGCCGCCGCCGGACGCCCCGCCATTCTGGTTCCCTTCCCCTTCGCTGCCGATGATCACCAGGCCAAAAACGCCCAGGCGGTAGTCGACGCCGGTGCGGGCTTCATGTTTCGCGATTCGGAACTCACAGGCAGAGCAATCCTCGAAATCATCAACAACTTCATCCAGCATCCAGATCAATTGGCTGCCATGTCCGCCCGGGCACATGCCCTCCGCCAGCCCGGCGCGGCATCTCGCGCGGCTGATATCCTATTGGAATTAGATAAAACGTAAACTGGCCAAAATGTTTTTTCGTAAGCAACACTTTCATTTCGTAGGCATCGGCGGTATCGGCATGAGCGGTATCGCCGAGGTCCTGCTTACGCTCGGCCATCGTGTCTCCGGTTCAGACCTCAAACTCACCCCAATCACCCAGCGTCTCGAAGGCCTGGGGGCCAGGATCTTCGTCGGGCACAACTCATCCAATATCGAAGCAGACGTCACCGCCCTGGTTGTCACCTCGGCAGTCAATGAGACCAACTCCGAAATCCAGGAAGCCCGCCGTCGTAAGGTTCCGGTGATCCCGCGCGGCGAACTCCTCTCCGAGCTCATGCGCCTCAAATATGGCGTCGCCATCGGCGGCAGCCACGGCAAGACCACAACCACTTCGATGACCGCCACCATCCTCGCAAGCGGCGGCCTCGACCCCACCGTCGTAGTCGGTGGGCGTGTCAGCACCATGGGTGGCTCCAATGCCCGCGTCGGCCAAAGCGACCTGCTTGTGGTGGAAAGCGACGAAAGCGACGGCAGCTTCCTGAAGCTAGCCCCGATCATCGCCGTGGTCACCAACATCGACCGTGAGCACCTCGACTATTACAAGACTTTCGATCGTGTCCTCCAAAGCTTCACCGACTTTGTCAATCGTGTCCCTTTCTACGGCACATCGATCCTCTGCATCGACGACGAGAATGTCCAGCGCATCATGCCCGACATCCGCCGCCGCGTGGTCACCTACGGCACTACCCCACAAGCTGACCTCATGATTCGCAATGTCGACATGGGAAGATCTTCCTCCTCGTTCGAGATCCACCGCCGGGACGAGAACCTCGGTCGCTTCGAAGTTCATGTCACGGGTGCACACAACATCCTGAACGCCACCGCCTCGATTGCCGTCTCCCTCGAACTGGGTCTCGAGCCCGCAGTGATAGCCTCAGGTCTTGCTGCCTTCCAGGGAGTTGACCGCCGCTTCCAGTTCAAAGGTGAAGCTGCCGGAGTCACCGTCATCGACGACTACGGCCACCACCCGACAGAAGTCCGCGCTACGCTCAACGCCGCCCGCCAGCGCCAGTTCGCCAAGATCCACGTCCTCTTTCAGCCCCATCGTTATACACGAACCCAAATCCTGATGGACGACTTCGCCCGCAGCTTCTTCGACGCCGACAGCGTCACTCTACTTGACATCTATGCCGCCAGCGAGGCGCCGATTGAAGGTGTCACAACCTCGGCTTTGATTGAGAAAATGCGCGCCTCGGGCCAACGTGAAGTAGACTACGCCCCAAGCCTCGAAGCAGCAGCAAAGTTGTTGGCCAGCAAAGCCAAAGAGGGCGAGATGATTTTGACCCTCGGTGCCGGCACCGTTTCCCAGGCCGGCGAACTGATCCTTGCGGAGCTACGCAAATGAAGAAACAAACCCAGCCAGACATCTCGAAGATCCTCAGCAGGGGAGTCATGGCCTGCGCCCTGATCGTGGCTATCGGAGGCGGCGTCCTCCTCGAAGGTCAAGTCGAGCGCTACTTCATGCGCGACACCCGCTTTGCCCTTGAGCGAGCCGTCGAATATGGTGATCCCCCGCCCAACCTCAAGATCGAAGGTCTCAAGCACACCGATAAAGAGACGATTCTCAAGGTCTTTGAAGAAGACCTCGGGCGAAGCGTCTTTATGCTTCCCCTAGACAAGCGCCGTATCGATTTGATGTCCAAGCCCTGGATCAAGGACGCAACCATCGCACGGTTGTGGCCAAATCTGATCACCGTGCGGATCGAAGAGCGAAAGCCGGTAGCATTCGTCAAGCGCGGAGGCGGGGCTGAGACAACTGTCGTCGACGCCGAAGGGGTACTAATGGAAGCCCCTCCTTCAGCCACTTTCAGCCTGCCTGTCGTAGACGGAGTAGGCCCTGACGTCGAAGAGGACGCCCGCCGTCTGCGTATGCGCCGTGTTGAACGCCTGATCAAAGACCTAGGCGAACACGTCAAGGAAGTGGGCGAAATTGACAGCACCGACAGCGAGAACCTCCGCGTCGTCCAGCCCTTTAAAGGCCGAGCAGTCACACTGATCCTCGGCAATCGCAATTTCAGGATGCGTTACGAGAATTTTCTATCCATGGCCGACCAGCTCATGGAGAAGCTCCCCAACGCCATCACCTTTGACCTGCGTCTGGAAGAGCAGGTCACCGCCGCTGAAGAACGCATTCCCGAACTGAGGAAAGATAATGGCCGATAAGAAGAACTATGCAGTAGGTCTTGACGTCGGCAGCGCCTGGACGCGTTGCCTGATCACTGAAGTGGTGGACGGAGGTCTTGAGTTCCGTGGCCATGGCCAATTCGAATCTAAGGGCTGGCTCAAGGGTCGAGTCAGCGACCAGCATTGCATCAGTGAGAACATCCGCTGGGCTGTCCAGATGGCCGAGTGTCAGGCCCTCGTATCCGTCAGCGGCGTCGTAGCCGGCCTTGGCGGCAGTGGCATCGACGGCATGACTTCACGCGGTGTCTACGAGTTTGGCCGTCCGCGACAGATCGACTCCGGCGACATGACCTATGTCGTTAAGCAGGCGGCTGAGGTGAAGCTCGAGCACGACCGCATGATCCTTCAGGTCTGCCCTCAGGACTTTATCGTCGATGGCCGCGCCAACATCCGCAACCCCAAGGGCATGTCCGCCTCACGCTTCGAAGCGCACGTCCACCTGGTTACGGCCAGCGAACAGGAGCACAGCGTCATCCAGAATGCAGTGAATGAGGCCCACCTCGCTATGGACGAATCGGTCTTTGAACCGATCGCTGCCGCCTATTGCGCGACCAGCGAAGGCGAGCGGGAACACGGTGTGGGCATCATCGACATCGGCGCTCACTCCACCGACGTGGCTTTGTACGAAGGCGAAGCTCTGGTTGGCAGCTTCAGCGTCGGCATTGGCGGCGACCACTTTACAAAGGACCTTGCCTACTACCTCACCAGCAGCCGCGAAGACGCGCAGTTGCTCAAGGAAGAATTTGGCTGTGCACTGCTTGGCCTCTCCAGCGGCAATACGCTGATCGAGGTGCCAGGCGCTGAAGGCCGCGAAGCCCGCGAGATCTCGCGCTGGCAGATCGTCGAGATCCTCGAAGCCCGCGCCGAACAGCTCTTTCAGGTGATCCGCAAAGAGATTGGCCGTCTGGGCATGGACGGTAGCCTGCAGGAAGGCGTCGTACTGACCGGCGGCGGCGCAAAGCTTCCCGGCATGCTCGACATCGCTGAACGTGAGCTGAACTGCCCCTCTCGCAACGGACTACCCGATGCGATCAACAATTGGCCGGATGAACTACTTAGCCCGGACTGGACGACGGTTGCCGGGCTTGCGATGTATGCTGGCCGTATGAAGCTGCGGCGTGACAGCAAGAGAAGAACGCCCAGGCTCCTGGACCTGGTGCTGCGCTAAGGAGGCAATGATGGAACTGAAATTCTCGCTCGAAGACGACTTCTCGCTCAACACCAAGATCAAGGTAATCGGAGTGGGTGGCGGCGGTAGCAACGCGGTAGCCCGGATGATGGATTCTGGCCTCAAAGGCGTTGAGTTCTACATTCTCAACACCGACAAGCAGGCTTTGCAGGCCTCTCCGGTGCCAAACAAGCTGGCGATTGGGTCGAAGATTACCAACGGCCTCGGCGCTGGTGCCGACCCGGCAATTGGCCGCAACGCGGCCCTCGAAGACACAGACAAGATTATCGAGATTCTCGAAGGCGCAGACATGGTCTTCGTCACGGCTGGCCTCGGCGGCGGTACTGGCACGGGAGCCGCGCCTGTGGTCGCAGCACTGGCCCGTGAGTTGAACGCGCTGACCGTTGCGGTAGTCACCAAGCCCTTTGAATTTGAAGGCCCGCGCCGCAAGAAGTGTGGCGAGAGGGGATTGAGCGATCTCGCCGCTGCTGTCGATACAGTGATCCCGATCCCGAACGACCGTCTGCTCTCACTGGTGCCCAAGGGTACAAGCTTCTTTGAAGCCTTTCGCATCGCCGACGATGTGCTTCGTCAGGCAGTACAGGGTATCAGCGACATCATCACTACGCCAGGACTGATCAACCGCGACTTCTCTGACATCAAGAGCATTATGACGGGCATGGGCTACGCCATGATGGGCACAGCTTCGGCTACAGGCGCCAATGCTGCGCTTTTGGCGGCCGAGCAGGCGATCAGCAGTCCGTTGCTTGAGGAAGGCGGGGTGCGCGGTGCGCGCGGCATCCTGATCAACATCACAGGTTCAAGCCGCCTTGGCTTGCACGAAGTGAACGAGGCTTGTTCGCTAATTCGCAAGGCAGCCAGCTTTGAGGACGTTCAGATCAACTTCGGTGTTGTGATGAACGAAAACATGGGCGAAGAGGTAAAGATCACTGTTATCGCGACCGGCTTTGAGCGAGAGTCGTTGCCACAGATTGAGCGCCGGGTTCGGCAAGCGGAGTCGATTGTGATCGAGACCCCGATGGTGATGGCAGCCAGCGCCGGGGTGACCACCAACGCATTTACGAACTATCAGCCGGAACCTGAACCTGAGCCAGAACCCATTCCGATTCCGGTTGAGATCCCGCAGGTAGTGGAAGAAGAGACCGACGACTACGACGTGCCTGCATTCCTCAAGCGGGAACGCCGGCTTTTCCAGTAGACGCTTAAGCGTCTACGTGGTCGTGGAAGAAGGTGTCGATGGACGCCTTGTATTCACTCAACTGGCCATTGAGGCCATTCATTTCGGTGCGCGACATGGGCTGGAATGCCTTGGCGATAGCGACATTCTGCTCGAGGTGCTCCACCTTGGGCATCCCGAGAATGACGGCTCCTACGGGCAGGGTGAGCGAGTAGCGGATCAGATTGTCGACCGAGGTCTTGCCGTTCAGCTTCTCCTGAGCAAAGATCTTCATGGCCGTGACGCCCATCTTTTTGCGTAGAGCCACGGGCAGCGCGAGAGTCTCGAAGCTGTCGGTAGCTGGATTGCCGTCGTTGCGGGCCTGGCCGATGCGGGCGGCGTTGAGGGCGAACTGGGTGACGTTGAAGTCATGCCGCTCGAGGGCCATCTTGAGGACCTTGGGGTCGGTGTGGCAGGAGACACCAACGTTGTGGACTACCTTCTGGTCGCGCATCTTGTAGAGCATGTT